>JBCCPJ010000001.1:0-423042 GCA_039024895.1 Pseudomonadota bacterium
CTCTGCACATCGAACCGGGATGGCTCCCGGTTCAGTCATCTGTTTGATGTGCTCCAGGTTTCATCAGAAACCAGAAGCCGTACAAACAGTGAAGCTGACCTTCCATCATCGTCCGAAGACTAGGAAGTCGATACGCAGGTGTTTGTCCATCGAAAGGACCAAACCGCCCACATATCTCTTCATTTACCATCGATTTCAAAGAGCAAGACACAAACGAAACTGGATGCGCCCTAACTTGTTCGGCGCGCCCCGCCTCATCTATATCTATTTTTATTCTGCGTCTCGTTGCCTTGGTCGTAACCGCTGGCCCGTCTGGCGCCCCGTTAGCGCATGTCTGCGTCGCCGGTGAGGGGCTATCTACGTACCCTTACCAAAACCTGCAAGTGCTTTTTTGGAGAAAAAGAACATTTTTTTTGCAGCCAACAAAATATGGGGCTTTGCGCATAAGCGGAGGCTACTCCTCCTGTGGATAAAGTAACATTCCCACCGTGCTGCTGTAGATTAGACAACTATCATCGTCTCAGCGTCCCGATTCCGTCGCCAACCAGCGACTCAGAAAGAACGCCAGACCCATGCCGGGAATCAACGCAGCAACGGCTACAGCCAGTGAATAGCTCTCAGACAGAAAACCGATGAGTGGCGGACCAATCAAAAATCCGCCCATTGCCACCGTCGCGGCAAAGGCGATGTTTGGGGCCTCGTATCGATCATCCAGCGCGGCGATCGCCGAAACGCCAAGCGGGTAAGCCGCCGACACCCCAAACCCAACTAAAGCGAAACCAAAATAGGTAATGTCTGTCGGAAGCGGCGCGACTATGACCACGAGCCCAACAATCGCACATGCAACGGTCGCCCTCGCATGGAGAACTGCGCCCAGTCGGCGTTTCAGTATATCGCCCAGGAAGCGACCGGTTGCCATGAGCGCCGAGAAGATGGTCACGGCTAAAGCAGCGCGCGATCCGCTTTCCCCAAGTCTTTCCGCCATATGCACAGCGGCCCAATCCGCCATAACGCCTTCCGTCAACGTGACCAAAAACATGAACACAGCGATCAATACGAGCGCGGTCGGCAATTGTGACGGCTTACGACGCGGTGGTGCCCGCTCTTCCCCTTCCCCCCGCATCGGACGAAGCGCATAGGCCGACAGAGCCCCTGCCACCGCGGAAACAAGCGCAAGATAGACCTGAGGTGTGTACCCCGCACTCGCCAGCACAATCACGCCAGAGCCGACCATAAGGCCTAAAGCCCAAAAGCCGTGACACCGGTTCATGATCAGAACACCTTCTCGCTTCTCTAGTCGCCCGGCATAGACATTCATCGCGACCTCAACGAAGGCCATCATCAATCCCACCACAAACAGGGCCGCAAAGAGTGTCCACGTATTCCAAGCCGCGAAAGGCAAAAGAAACGCAAAGGCTTGCAACGGGAAAAATATCATCGCCACCCGGCGAGGGCCGAATTCTCCAATCACGTAACCTGCGATTTGAAGGCCCGGCACAAGAGCTATCGGCACACCCATCAGCGCAAGAGCCAGTTGCCCCTTTGACAAACTGAGTGCTTCTTTGACTTCTGGAATCAACGCCAACCAGCCCCCAAACGCCAAAGGCTGGAGGAAAAAAACGGTCATGATGAGAAGCGTTGCGCGAAAAGCAGACGGTGCATCCATAGGAAAAGACTACAGCGCTTCGACGCAAGAGAAAGCCGCAAAAAATCTGTTTTGGTCAGGCGGCCACAGTTTTACGCGGGAACCGGAAACGTGCCGCGAGGAGTAGAAGCGTAATCGCGAGGTAGACGAGCGGCTCTATCTGAAATCCCTTGGCCAACATCACATAGTGTAGTGCCGCCAGAACTGCCGCTGGATAGGTTAACTTATGCCATCCGCGCCATCGCTTCGGACCTAGCTTTCGCAGTGACAGGTTATTTGAGGTGATCGCCAGCGGGATCATCAGCACAAACGACGCCATGCCCACTGTAATGTAGGGCCGCTTCACGATGTCTGCCCAAATCTCGGACAAGATGCCCACATCCAAGAACAGCCAGACTATAAGATGCAGTGCAACATAGAAGAAGGTGATCAGGCCCAATGCACGCCGGTGCTTCATCAAATTCACACCTGTCCACTCCCGCAAGGGACGCACGGCGAGAGTAACGATGAAGAGTTGCAAGGCCAATTCACCGAGTGAATGCTCGAGCTCTTTGATGGGTTCAAAACCCAAACCACCCGTCAAACCCAAGTAAAACAACCACAGCGGCGGCACCACCGAGGCCAGATAGAGCAACCACGGCGGGATACGTGCCAAAAACAAGTTGATGTTCTGGGTGATGGGCATGTCGTTAATGGAACTCTATCAAGTCCATGCCTTCGTATAGCGCGGCGACTTCATCTTCATACCCGTTGAACATGAGCGTCTCTGTTTGCTTGGCAAACAGGCCACCGCCCACACGACGCTCGTACCGCTGGCTCCAGCGCGGATGATCGCGCCCGGGGTTCACGTTCGAGTAAAAGCCGTACTCTCGTGGCGCATATTGGTTCCACGCTGTCGGCGGTTGATCTTCAACAAGTGAGATACGGACAATCGATTTGATTGACTTATACCCGTACTTCCACGGCACGACCAAGCGGATTGGAGCGCCGTTTTGGTTAGGCATTGGCTCATCATAGAGACCTGTGGCCATGATTGTTAAAGGGTGCATCGCCTCATCTAAGCGCAACCCTTCGCGGTAGGGCCAATCAATGACGGGACGACTGACACCCGGCATTTCCTCCGGACGGTATGCTGTCTCAAAGGCCACGTACTTTGCGCCCGACTGAACACCGACCTTCGCCAGCAAATCCGCAAGCTCGAAACCAACCCATGGAATGACCATTGACCACCGCTCGACGCATCGGAAGCGATAGATACGTTCTTCTAGGGCCATATCGGCTAGGATTTCGTCCATGGTGTATGTGCCAGGAGCATCAACCAAGCCGTCTATCTCAACTGACCACGGCTCCGTCGTCAGCATATGAGCATAGCGCGCCGGATCCCCCTTATCAGTGCCGAACTCGTAAAAATTGTTATAGGACGTAATTTCCTCAAAAGTGTTCGGCTCAAGGTCTTTTCCAAAATCCGTCTTCAACGCGCCAAGTGAGGCTGCGGCTGGTCCGGCAACGGAACCGAGCGCCAAAGCACTCGCACCGCCAGCTATGAGTGCACGCCGGTTTAACCATACGCTTTTGGGTGTCACGTCTTCCCGACCGAGATCACTTTTGTATCGTCCAGCCATCGCGGCCTCCTTCAATAGATGACACCCCTAAAATGTAGGGCTTGGGCGCCCTTCGCAATTCCCTTCACGGCATCGTCATGTGTCCCAAAAAGATGTCACAATTCGGCTTCGATTTGCGAGAGACGGAAACGTATACGCGCGGGAAAACTCTAACCTTCCATTAAGGCCGACGTCGTAGACACGCGCATCTGAACAAAGAAGAAGACCCGCTGTGTTAGACTCCAACAGACTCGATCAATACTGGACGGACGAACTCCGTGCTGGCGGAAAGTTAGTATTCCAAATCATCGAACCTGAACTCGATAGGATAATGCACGATATCTACGTGTTTCTCCTTGGCATCAAACGTAGCGACGTAACCAAAGATCAAATCGAACGCGGCTTCATAAAGTTTCAGAACATTTTGTGCGGAAAGTTCTCCGACGAGTTCTTCGCGACCCAACAAAAGACCTCCCGCCTTCTGATTGAGAAAAACGTCGATTTTATCCAGTATCTTCAGTGCTACGCAATTTACCATCGCGAATGCGCACTCTGCTTGGCGCGCCATTGCCTCGATAACGGTCGCGTTCAGGATGAGTTGTTTATGGCCCTGCATCTTGCACTCCAATGCGATGCCAGCGTCTCGATGAGTTGCTACTTCGTCGTCATGGAGGAAGCAAACGCGGCAAAAACGAAAGAAATGACTGAAGAAAACAACGCCAAGATAATGGATATCTCGAACTCGATCGGGCGCTTCTCCACACAGACCAAGATGTTGTCTATCAATGCCGCGGTCGAAGCTGCGAGAGCAGGTGAAGCCGGGAAAGGCTTCGCGGTGGTTGCGTCGGAGATCAAAAACATGGCCTCCAAAGTTCAGAACGCCACTAACGAAATTGAAAAGCTAGCAGGCAATTCGCGTTAAATTTATTCTCGCGTTCTCACAGGCATTCACAGAACCGTGACTGGACCCGTCCAGCGGCAGACGCTTAGGGCGCAACGCATTGTCGTCAAATTGCAATTGCGGCATGTCGCTCATGATCCACCCCGAAAACTGTCGCGTAGGAACCGTGATGCCAAGTAACGCATCGCTAATTTTTACCTTATGGGAGACTAAGATGATCCGCTCGACATTAGCAATTGCAGCCGCAGCACTGATCGCCCTGCCTGCCTATGCAGGCAGCATGAAGAAAGACATCGTCGATACAGCAGCAGAAGCCGGCTCATTCTCGACACTTCTGGCCGCTGCCGAAGCTGCAGGGCTCGTTGACACCCTGAAGGGCGATGGCCCGTTCACCGTCTTCGCTCCAACCGATGACGCTTTCGCAGCGCTGCCCGAAGGCACCGTTGAGGAATTGCTAAAGCCCGAAAATAAAGAGCAGCTTGTTTCTATCCTGACCTATCACGTGGTGCCAGGCAAAGTCATGTCTGGCGATCTGTCTGACGATATGGCCGCCACAACGGTCCAAGGGTCCGACATCATGATCGACCTCGACAACGGCGTAATGGTCGAAGAGGCCACTGTTGTAACGGCCGATATCGAAACATCTAACGGTGTTATCCACGTCATTGACGCTGTGATCCTGCCGGAAAGCTGAGTTCTGTAAATGAACCTAAAGAGCGGTCCCTAGGGCCGCTCTTTTTTTGTCCGAGTAGACTATTCTTCTTGAGTTCAGTCACATGTCTTTGACGTGGCTACCGCCTGTGGCAGCCAAAAGTCACGCTCAGAGTTTTCAGCAAAAACTTCCATGACAAAACCACCCGGGCGACAGAGTGTCCCCGTGAGCATAGTACAACCAAAGTCGATCTCCGGATCGGGTCGTAACGCGCCAATAATCCCGCACACCAGTTCGCCAATCTGCGTCGTCAAGCCACCATTCCGGTGAAATACGTTCCGGCCCAAGCGCCGTGTAGGTTTGAAACATACGATTACGCCATCGAAACGTCGCAGGGAGATGGGGCGTCTCGTCGGCGGTCACAATCTCGGGCCGCCAAAGCTCCATTGGCCGCGGCGCTCGGGGGCTTGGCCATCGCGCAGCGGGCTCTGACCAGGCGGCAGCCAGCACTTTAGATGTCTTTTCCGGAACATTACTATCGGCAGGGTGCAAACGCGTGATCGCCTCCAACCCGATCCGCCCCCCAATCCGACCAAGCAAGTCCGCCATCTCATCAGAACCGGAAAGCCGCATTGCCCCATCGGTCGCTGCGTCCACATGGCCTCGATGCTGATGTATATTGACAGGCTCCGTCACAGTTGCATCAAGGCGGATCATATCGATCCCAAAGCCAGCATCGATATCGTCTGCTTTCATCGCCAGCAAAGGGCGAATGCGGTCCGGTTCGAAGGAAGGTCGTGCGAGCCCCACTTCGACAGTGTCCATTGTATGATCGCTCCGGTGACATTCCATACGAATGCGTCGCACCCCGCGACCTGCGTTCTGCAACTTCTCTGAAAGAGGCGGCAAAAGCCGGTCGAGCGCGGCCATAATGTCTGAGGCAAGGCCTACAGGCTCAGGCAAGGTCAGACGCACTGCAAAGTAATCTGGCGCGCGCGCCGGATTGACTGGTTCAGGCTCCACACCCAGTGCCTGATCGAGACGACGCACCAGATGTCGACCAAACCGTCGGGCAAGACCCGCACGAGGCTGGCCCGCCAGATCTCCAATTTGACGGAGACCAAGGCGGTTGAGCGTGGCTATGGTGTCTTCTTCCAATCGTAATGCAGCTACTGGGAGCATGGAGATGGATGTTCGGGTTTGCCCGCTGGCAGCTATTCTCGAGCTATGGTTCTGTAGCGATTGCGTGCGAGGCGCGGGACCACCGCGTTCCCAATGGCGTCGTCTGGCGGCACGTGACCGCGTGGCTCGCGCCTCTTGCGCTATATCATCGCCGGAACGCGCGCGCGCCTGCCGGGTACCTGCAAACCTCGCCAGCGCCCAAGCCGCGCCTACCGTATCCGCGAGCCCCATCTGCACGGTCAGTCCAAGATCAATACAATCGGCTTCAACGGCTTCCATAAGCGCCACTTCACCACCAAAGAGGTGAGCGCAACCGGTCAAATCGACCACGAGGCTATCCGGAGCTTCTTCCGAAACCCACGGGCTGAATTTACCCGCCCAGCGGCGAAGCACTGCCAGAAACCCGCGATCCATCTCGACATTCTGCAACTGCGTTTGGAGTTCGGGACACATGGCATGTGCATCGCTCAAAGGCTGACCACGTGTAAGACCCGCCGCTTCTGCCTCCGCTGAAAGTGAGACCAAAACCTGCGCATTCTTTACATTTCCCACGACCGCAAATGGACTTGGCAGTAAGCCGCGGCTGTCACGAAGACAACGCTCGGCCGCAAGACGCGGGAACCAGAGCGAGAGGATACGTCGCTGGGGCATGGGCAGACAGCATGCTAATGTTCACTTTACGTTCTAATATAATCTGACAACCACATTCTGTCGAGTCTCGCGCGCATCGTACTGCGGGAATAAAGACTTGCCCTGATGCGTAGTAAAAGCACATTCTTGCAAACAGCAGAAAAGGCACATCGCCCCATGTCCCTGACTAACACAGCCACCCGCTATGGATCAGTCACCAAAACCTTTCACTGGCTTACGGCTTTATTGATCTTGGCCTTGATACCAAGCGGCATTATCGCGAACGGCTTGCCCTATGACACGCCCGAAGCGTTAGCTCAGAAGGCACAACTATTCTCGATCCACAAAACAATGGGTGTCGTACTTTTTGCGGTCGCGCTCCTGAGAATTCTTTGGGCTTTAAGCCAACCAAAGCCAAAATCACTTCAACCTGATCGAAAGGCCGAACATTTTCTCGCTGCGACCGCGCATTGGGTTCTGTACGGATCACTCGTTCTGGTACCACTCTCAGGCTGGATGCATCACGCAGCGACAGAAGGCTTCGCTCCGATCCTGTTGCCCATTGGTCAAGGTTTGCCGTTCGTACCAAAATCGACGTTGGTTGCCGACATCTCCGCCAGTCTTCACATCATTTTCGAGCGTGTGCTTGTGGTAGCCTTATTCCTTCATGTCGCCGGGGCGTTAAAGCACCACTTCATCGACCGCGATGTCACGCTAAAACGTATGTGGTTTGGGAGAGCTGAAGGCGGTGCAGACGAGAAACAAGCCGGAAAGCTTGCGCCCGTATTCGCAGCTATCTCAGCTTGGGTTGTCGCCATTGGAATTGGTGCTTCGCAAGGACTTTTTGAGTCGCACGAAACCACAGCAGTGGCTGTCGCACTCGCGGAAGTGGAAAGCGATTGGACAGTTGAAAGCGGAACACTTGCGATCACGGTCAAGCAGCTCGGATCGGATGTGCAAGGTAGTTTCGATGATTGGACGGCTGCGATCACTTTTGATGAAACCGCCGATGAATCGTTGGGCAATGTTGAGGTGACTATTGCCATTCCGTCATTAACATTGGGTTCCGTAACCGAACAAGCAATGGGTGCCGAATTCTTCAATGCCGCCGAATACCCGACGGCATCATTCATCGCAGACATCACTCGGACCGAAGACGGATACGCTGCTTCTGGCACCTTGACGATGAAAGGCGCGGCTGTTCCTGTCGAGTTGCCGTTTACATTGAAACTCGACGGCGATCGGGCAGAGATGACAGGCCAACTCACCCTTGATCGGCTGGACTTCGCAATTGGAGGCGGAACAGACGAAGGTTCACTGGGCTTCGGTGTATTAGTTGACGTGACGCTAATAGCGGTCAGAGGCGATGGAGCCGTTTAATCGTTAGCGAGCATTTGCGGGGATACTGTAAGAAAGAAATTAGGCCCGCGCGGGTAACGCGGGCCTCGTTTTGCAGCTGGAAGACAAGTTAGCCGGCCTTTTGGGCCTCGATTGAGATCGTCACTTCAACTTCGTCACTTACCGCCGGAGCGAAGGCGCCAAGGCCGAAATCGGACCGCAAAAGTGTGGTGGTTGCATCAAAGCCGGCCCACTCCTTTTGCGCCATCGGGTGTGTCCCGGTCTGGTTCAGTTTAGCATCCAAAGTCACGGATTTTGTCATGCCGTTCATGGAGAGGTCACCCGTTATCATGGCCGTGTCGTCACCTGTCACATCGATAGCGGTCGACGTAAAGGTCACCAAGTCGCCTTCCGAAGCGCCGAAAAAATCACCCGACATGAAATGGCCGTCACGCTGTTCCCAGCCGGTAAACATGGACATAACTGGCATCGATACCGTGACGCTTGAGTTCGCAGGGCTCTCCTGATCGAACATGATCTCGCCTTCAAAACCGGAGAACATGCCAAAAGTCGTCGAATAACCAAGGTGATTATAGCTGAAGACCACCTGGCTGTGGCTCGAATCCAGCGTGTACTTATCCGCGGCAAAAGCCGTAGAAACGGCTAAACCAGCAAGAAATGTTGACGCGACTAGTAGGGGTTTCATATCTGATCACTCCGAGTTGGAAATATGCCTGTAAACTGCCTCACAGCGACCATTTGGCAAGCCGAAGTTGCTCAACAGCCCGTGAGCGTGCATGCACAGAACCCGGAATTTTTCCACCGACTTCGGCAAATTTATCCGAATTAACCGCAGTATATGCGCAAAATACGGCGTTTGTCGCTGTAAACCACGTTCGTGCGTTGCGGAATGTAGTCTTGCGTCACGATATCGTTGATCCCGAATACCCGGAGACGCGGACCAAGTGGGAAGGATGTATCGTCTACATCGCTCCCCACTAAAACGCGGTAGTCTTTCGCATCACATAACTCAACCTCCGCCAACGCTCCGCTGCCTCCGGCCTCGCTCGGGCCAGGCAAAGCTTGCTCGACAGTGCTTGCCGTCGAAACTTCTTGGCGATCATCTGGAGCCTCAGAGCCGCAGGCCGACAAAATAAACAGGGATGCTGCCACAGTAGAGTTAAGTCGCATTAGGTCTCGTCCTTCTTTGCATTGATTTCGCAGCAGCCATCCCGCAGGGTCAAGACAAGAAAACCAAAGGGAAGGTTACCTGATGCGCGCACGTGCCGGTGCTGCGAACACTGTCGGGCCGATATTGGCAATCCATAACGTGAACTTGTCCGCCCCGAAAAAGGGTGAATTTCTGGTCAAGAAGAGGGCGACAGGAATATGTCGTGGCGACGAGTTCCCTTTATCCGGGGCCGAGCGTGAAAACCGAATCACGATCATTCGTTGCCATGAATGGGCAAGCGTTGTCTTGGAGACGGGGGATTGAAAGGGGAGCGCGGCTCCCCGGAAGCCTCCCACGATCATTTCGGTTTAGTAGATGGTTGAACTACGCGCTTTCGAGAAGTCTGACGCTGACGCCGTATGGTCAATGCTTGAGCCGGTTTTTCGCGCCGGCGACACCTATGCAATCGACCCACGCATAACACGTCAGGATGCTCTACGCTATTGGACTGCGCATGAGAGCTACGTTGCAGAAATCCATGGGCAATGTGTGGGCACGTTTTACATTCGGCCCAATCAACAAGGTGGCGGCGCGCATATCTGTAACTGTGGCTACATCACGGCGCGCGGTTCCGAAGGCAAAGGTGTTGCGCGCGCTATGCTTGCCCATTCGTTGGAGGATGCACGGCTTCTTGGCTTCAAGGCTATGCAGTATAATTTCGTGCTCGCAACAAATAAGCGAGCAATCCACACTTGGCTGCGCGCAGGATTTGCAGAAATAGGTCGCATTCCGGAAGCCTTTCTCCTGCCGAACGAAGAATATACGGACGCACTCATTCTTCACCGGTTTCTTTGAGCAACGCTTTGTTAAACGACCCTTGTCATTCCCCGTTCAAGCACCGACATTCCGACCAAGCGATTTTAGGAGCAGCCAAATGGCCGAAGAAGACAAAAAAGAAGACGACAAAAAAGAAGGCGCTGGCGGCAAGGCGGGCGAACTGTTCTTTAAGTCCCGCACCGTGCTCGTGACGGGCGAGATCAACGATAAGCTCGCAAACCGTGTAACAACACAGTTGATCGCCCTGTCAGAAGACAGCGACGATCCTATCAACGTATTCATCTCCTCACCCGGTGGACACGTGGAATCGGGCGATATGGTCCATGACATGATTAAGTTCATTCGACCAACCGTCCGTTGTGTCGGTTCGGGGTGGGTTGCAAGTGCGGGTGCCTTGATCTTCGTCGGCGCAAAAAAAGAGAACCGGCTTTGTTTGCCCAACACGAGGTTCTTGCTGCACGAACCTCGCGGCGGCGTCGGCGGGTCTGTCTCGGATATCCAAATTCAGGCGGAACAAATCTCTATCATGCGTGAACGCTTCCATCGGATCTTCGCGGAAGCGACCGGACAAACGGAAAAGAAAGTCGCCCAAGACACCGAACGTGACTTTTGGCTGAACACGGACGAAGCGCTTGAATACGGGCTTCTTGGCAAAGTGATTAACAGCGCTGAAGAGCTGACCTAAGGGCAAAGCGCGATCAGCCACGCGACGCTCGTATCGATGTGGCTGGTTATCTCAATGGCTGCGCATATCCTCCCCTGATGTTCTTGAAGGGGGCTTGGTAGCGCGCCGGGAAACCGCGACTGTCATTGAAGAGCGTTTCAAAAGCCATGCGTGCGAAGCGCACCTAGCTCGCAGTTCCATATTTCGCAAAGAACACATCGACAGCACCGTCAATAACACGGTCAATTTCTTCTTCCGTAGGTGGTTCCCGAAGACCAAGTAAGAGCTTCAGGTGGAGGCCAGCCTTGCATAACTCCGGAAATTGATCTGCTGCCAGATCAATATCGTCTATACAAAGCTGCCCTTCTTCGACAGCCCGTTGAAGAAAGTGCCGAAGCGTCTCATGGACGCGTGCCGGTCCACACTCATAAAACTCACGACCGAGTTCGGGAAAACGCTGGCTTTCACCTACAATTATCCGATGCACCTGTAGTCCGACGTCGGACATAAAAAAGCGTGTCATGCGCTTGGCTGCTTCTGTCAAAGCTCGCCGCGCGTCCTGCATTGCTTCGACTTGCGCTACGGCCTCATCCGATTGGGCTTGGCATTCGAGCTTTGCCACCTCGATGAACAGAAGGCGCTTATCGGGGAAGTAAGAATACAGCGTCGCCTTGGAAACGCCCGCCTCACGGGCAATATCGTCAACGCTGGCACCTTCAAAACCGTCACGCATGAAAACGGTTTTCGCGCCATCCAAAACTTGATCGAATTTTCGACCTTGTTTCAAGATAGCTTGCGGAGCGTTCATGTTTTCCTCGAAACAAGCAGGCCTACGCGATATAAACCGTTCAGTTCAGTTTTTTCAAGACCTTCAACCTACTGACCCTTTGCAGGATCGTCCTTGTCATACGCTTCAATGATCTTTGCAACGAGAGGATGGCGTACCACATCCTTTGCCGTGAAGTAGTTGAACGCGATACTCTCGACGCCCTTGAGCAAACGTTCTGCATCACGCAAGCCAGAGACCACGCCGCGCGGCAAATCCACTTGGCTACGGTCGCCCGTAATGACCATGCGGCTGCCCTGCCCCAGGCGGGTAAGGAACATCTTCATCTGCATCTGCGTCGCATTTTGCGCTTCGTCGAGGACCACAAACGCATTTGCGAGTGTGCGACCACGCATGAAAGCCAGCGGCGCAATTTCAATCCGTTTCTCTTCTATCAGCTTACCAAGTTGTTTTCCGGGCAGAAAATCGTTCAGAGCATCGTAAAGTGGCTGCATGTATGGATCGACTTTGTCCTTCATATCGCCTGGAAGAAACCCGAGCCGCTCGCCTGCTTCCACTGCCGGCCGCGACAGGATGATCTTATCGACATGCCCACCGATGAACATGTTTACGCCAACGGCAACCGCAAGATACGTTTTACCGGTTCCAGCCGGCCCGATACCAAAGGCAAGTTCGTTCTCAAAAAGCGCCTTCACATACGCTTTCTGCGCCTCGGTACGAGGTTCCACCGTCTTCTTTCGTGTTTTTACCTCGACCCTTCCCCCCTGAAACAGTTCCATCTGGTCGGCAGGGCGAGATCTTTTTTCTTCACCACCCATCCGGATCTCGGCATCGATATCGCCTGAATTGATTTCGCGCCCGCCCTCCAAGCGAGTATAAAGTGCTTGAAACACCTCGGCAGCTTTTGTGATCGCATCCTCTTCACCAAAAAACGCGAGCTGATTACCTTGGTGCATTATTTGAACGCCAAGCGCTTGTTCAACATGCGCAAGGTTCCGATTGAATTCTCCAAATAGATCGACCAACAGGCGGTTGTCCGGAAATTCAAGACGCTTCTCAAGCATTCCTGTGGTCTGATCTTTTGACGGGGCTGTCGGGCTCAGCGCGCGTGTAGGCAAACAGGAACACTCCGGAGATAGGGTTAGTGTCAATCAAGAGGCTGCCAAGCAATGCGCCTTTTCGCAAGCAAATCTGGTGTGGCAAGGTGAAAAAAACCCGAGATTTGGCCGCTGCGCCTCCAGAAATGTCATAACTCCCCAGCCAAAGAGTTAGCGTTGGACGATGAAATTTGAACCGACCGAACATCACCCGCTTCAACGGACGTATCTTCTACATAAACGGCGTGAAGATGCTCAGACTTTCCAACCATTTGCCCCGGCTCACGACCCGGCTTCTCGAAAAGCACTTTTACAGTCTTGCCCACCATGGCCTCCTGCGCGGCACGCTGTTGGAATTTCAACAGAGCCTGTAGGCGCTGCAACCTGTGATCCTTTACATCTTCCGCCACTTGGGCGCGCTCGGAGGCCGGTGTACCCGGCCTCGTAGAATACTTGAAGCTATAGGCCTGACCATACCCAACCGTCTCAATCAAAGCGAGTGTGTCGTCAAAATCGGCCTCGGTCTCTTCCGGAAACCCGACGATGAAATCGCCCGAGAGCATCAAGTCGGGACGTGCAGCACGAATGCGCTCGATCAGCCTCACATATTGCTCAGCGGTGTGTTTTCGGTTCATGCGTTTGAGAATTCGATCTGACCCGGACTGCACGGGCAAGTGCAGATATGGCATGAGCTTTTCACAGGCGCCGTGCGCCTCAATCAGCGCATCGTCCATGTCATTCGGGTGGCTTGTAGTAAAGCGGATACGCTCCAAACCGTCAATTTTGTCCAAGTCCCAAATAAGTCCGGCCAAGCCACCGGAGTGACCGTGATACGCATTGACATTCTGTCCGAGTAGCGTGATCTCGCGCACACCGCGTTCGACGAGGTCGCGCGCCTCGCCCAGCACCTGTTCGGCCGCGCGCGAAACCTCCGCGCCACGGGTATACGGCACGACACAAAAGGCGCAGAACTTGTCGCATCCTTCCTGCACGGTAAGAAACGCGCTCGGCGCACGTCTTGCTTTAGGGCGGTGTACAAGATGCTCAAATTTGTCTTCTTCAGGAAAATCTGTGTCGAGCGCCTTTTCACCTGAGCGGGTCTTTCGTTCTAACTCCGGCAACCTATGGTAACTCTGCGGTCCAACCACAAGGTCCACCAAGGGTTGACGCGCCATGATCTCTGCGCCTTCCGCCTGTGCCACGCATCCCGCCACCCCTATTTTGAGGTCGGGTTTGCCAGCTTTCAGCGAGCGAAAACGTCCTAGCTCGGAGTAGACTTTTTCTGCCGCCTTCTCCCGGATGTGGCAGGTATTTAGCAGGATCATGTCCGCATCTTCTGGCCGATCCGTCGCAACATAGCCTTCGCTGCCGAGGGCTTCGGTCATACGTTCACTGTCATAGACATTCATCTGACAGCCGTAGGTCTTGATAAACAACTTTCTCGGCGCTGACATGGGCATGACTTCCAAAGACGCGATAGAGCCGTTTACACCAAGGTTCTGTCCGTTGCCAAGATAAAGAGCAGACCAAACCGCGCTCAAACGCGCGCAACGTTTGCCCAACTTCGACCTGCGGTGAGAGCAAGCGCAATGAAGGCAATTGCTCCTGCGACGGTATATCCGGTAAGGATCACGCGAATTTCTGCATAGGTCATCGCACCAACATTTGAAGCGGCGCCCGCGGCAAAAAATAGACTGCCTGAGTAAGCGAGCTTGGCTACTAGGCTTTGAACCGACAGGTACGTCGCGCGAACATCGTCGGATAGCTCTTGTTGCATACGAGCAAGCATGAAGGGTCGTGAGAAGCCTTCGGGAACTTTCCGGAGCAAAAGGAGAGCAATCACGAATAGGCCGCTGCCGTAGGCCAATGCTGCGGCAAGACCGATTTGCAGTATCAAAGCCAACAAAAGTATCGCAACCAATCCGACGCGCGCACGAACATAGACGGCTACCCATGAAGCGATGATCGATGCGATGATCATTAACGAACTTACAATACCGCTTACCAGAGGTGCGTTGGCACCTTCTTCAATGCCTTCAAGGATGGATTGGATGATCGGCTGACCGAAAACAAATGGTAAGTGTCCAAAGGCGTACATGAGGATCCACATGGCAAAAAGCCAGCGGAGGACGGGTGCACGCATAGCGGCCCAAAGGCGCGTCGCCCGTGCCCATTCTGATGTGGCTCGGTTTCTCAATGCTGGTTCGCGGAAGGTAAGCGTCACTATCAACAAGACAGCGAAGGCAGCGGCGGTCGCGATATAGGGGATACGCAAACCCCAAAGCGCCAGAGCGCCACCTACTACTCCCGACACAGCCATAGCTACGAAGGAATAGCGCCAGGCCTTTAATTCTTGTTGCTCGACTTCATCCTCGCGCCCCTCCTCCGTCAAGGACTCGTAGAGCAGGGAAGTATCGGTGCCAGAGGCGAAAGCGAAATGAATGCCGAACGCTATTTGTGCGACTAGAAAGGCCAAAAAGCCGTCGCCAACCACGTGCAATAGTGCTGCGAACAAACCTGCCAAGGCCGAAAGCAAGAGCGTCAAGCGACGCCCTGTACGGTCGGAAAGATAGCCAGAAGGCACCTCGAACGCTGTCGTAGAAATCTCAGAGGCAACATAGATCAGGACAGCTTCGGATGCGGAGAGTTCAGATTGAAAGAACAAAAACCAAATGGCTTGCCAAAACATGAGGTTCTGAAAAAATTTGAACCATGGGTAGAGCGCAATGTTACGTGCCGCCGGGCTCATTTGGAAAGTGCCGCGTCGAACTGATCGACCGGAAGTACGGGCGCTAAAATGGCGCGAAGCTCCATGCGTCTGGGATGGTCGGGGTTGGCCACAGCAAAACAGACATAGTCTTCAATGATCGCCGCCTGTTGCTCGTATCCAAAACTGAAGAAAGCTGCCTGACCCTCGGAAAAGTAGGGGTCTGCAAGCCGGACACTTTCCATCACCGCGCGGAACGGGCTGTACCCCGTTGTTTCCCGGTTTTGCCATTGCCACGCATGCGTCAGTTCGTGGGCGAATACTATTGCTTGCGGAAAACGCAGAGCTTCCGGCCAACGGAGCGCCATGTCTGAGGCATAAAGCCCGGTTTCAAAATGCAATCGATTGCCAAGGGCGAATGCCTGTGGCGGTTGCGCGCCGCGTGGCTGTTGCGTCCGCAAACATGCCTGATCGGTGCCTTCAACGAGTCGTACGCTTTTGGCGACCGTCCGATACGGCGGAGTAAGACCCAAACCTTGTGTGACGCGTATTTTGGACGTATCCAACTCCGCTCCGAAAAGGTCGTTAGCAAAGGCAGTCTCAGCAGTTGTCAGTGGGCGTGAGCACGCAGCGAGGAAAAGTAGGAACCAATACAAGCCAAAGCGCTTCGGGATCTTAATTGGGAGACCTTCAGACATTGTCACAGCATCGCTGGAACAACGAGGTCCGGCGGCCTGTGGCCATCCTCAAAGGTTTTGATGTTGATAATAACCCGCTCACCTTGTTCTACACGTCCTTCCAACGTCGCTGAGCCCATGTGAGGAAGTAGCACGACATTCGGCAGTTCTCGAAGGCGCGGATTGATTTCCGACCCATGTTCGAAAACATCGAGCGCTGCACCCGCAATCTCTCGTGCCCGCAGCATGCGCGTGAGCGCGTTCTCGTCAATCACTTCCCCGCGAGAGGTGTTTACGATCACGGCCGTCGGTTTCATCAGCTTCAGCCTGCGCGCGTTCATCAGGTGAAACGTCGATGGTGTATGTGGGCAATTAATCGAGAGAACATCTACACGGCTGACCATTTGATCGAGGCTTTCCCAATACTTTGCTTTGAGATTTCCCTCGACTTCGGCACGCAAGCGTCGGCGATTGTGGTAATGGACTTGGCATCCAAAGACAGCGGCGCGCCGAGCAACGGCCTGGCCGATGCGGCCCATACCAAGGATACCAAGCCGCCGACCCCCAAGGCGCCCCCCAAGATACGCAGTCGGCGACCATCCATTCCACTCGCCTTTTTGCATCACGCCAAGGCCCTCTGGAATGCGTCGGGTCACAGACAATATGAGCGCCATCGTCATATCCGCGGTATCTTCGGTCACGACGCCAGGGGTGTTGGATACAAGAATGCCGCGCTGGCGCGCTGTAGTGACGTCAATATGGTCAACACCTGCGCCATAACTGGCGATGAGCTTTAAATTCTCACCCGCTTGTCCTAGAAGGCCGGCGTCAATTTGATCAGTGATCGTCGGTACGAGTATATCCGCATCTTTCATGGCGGCGCTCAACTTTTCGCGCCCCAAGGGTATGTCATCTGAATTCAGCGTGACATCGAACAGTTCCAAGAGACGGGCTTCAACAGCATCCGGCAAACGCCGGGTGACCACGACCTTCAAGCGCTTCTGAGGCATGTTATGCCCGACCTCCATCTTTCATCGCACGCCGGTTCGTGCCAAAGTGGCAAGGAACCGCCGCTGGCACAAGCGCCGTCATAAGAATGGCGCACCGGTGAGAGGAGATAGAGCAGTGAAAAAGAACGTTTGCGTTGTCCTAGTTGCAGCTGCGGTGGCATCGATTGGGTCCCTTACTTCTGCCGACCAACGCGGCAAGGTTACAAACCTTCCGGTGCCGCGCTTTGTTTCCCTGAAGGCCGAAGAAGGTAACGTGCGACGCGGCCCATCGCTAAGCCATAGAATCGATTGGGTGTTTAAACACCGAAACATGCCTTTGCGCGTCACCGGTGAACATGGCCACTGGCGGCGCGTTCAGGACCGCGACGGACAAGGGGGTTGGGTTCACTACTCCCTTCTCTCGGGCGCCCGTCACGTGATTGTTGAACAGGACCTCACGCCTCTCCGCACAAAACCGAATGCCGATGCGGAAGTGAATGCCTACGCCGAAGCGGGGGTCGTCGCACGGCTAGGCTCCTGCGACCTTGATTGGTGTCGAGTCACTGCCGATGGCAAGCGCGGATGGGTCTCTAAAGGCGGCCTCTGGGGCGTCAAGCCTGAAGAAATTAGGGATTGACCTCAAGTGAGCTTGAGGAATTAGACCCGTAAGCATCTTTAATTTGGAGGTGCTCAAATGACTGCACAGCTCGAACATTTAAACATGACCGTCAGCGATCCGAAGGCAACCGCCGCCTGGATTGCGCGCGTCTTCGATTGGGAAATACGTTGGGAAGGACCTGGCATGCAGACAGGCTACACCGTGCATGTCGGCGGAAATGACACCTACCTCGCGCTTTTCTCCTATCAAGAGGCGCAAAATTCTGAAGACGAGAGCTACCGCACCAAGGGCGGCCTCAACCACTGGGCAGTTGTCGTAGACGATCTGAACTTGGTTGAAGAGCGCGTAAAGGCGGAGGGTTTTATGCCGAAAAGCCATGCGAACTACGAGCCAGGACGTCGATTTTACTTCAATGACGCTGACGGAATTGAAGTCGAGGTGGTGCAATACGACTAATTATTCCAGCACCCCGACGATAAAGATTGCCGATCGACAAGGAGCAGGTCTATAGGCCGCCCATGCAATCTGAAACCGCCCAGATGTCGCCACGCGCACGCGTCGGCGCTCAGGTCCGTGCCCTTTGGGTCCTCGGTCTGCCGCTTGTGGGCAGTCACATTGCGCAAGCGCTGATCGGGGTCACTGATACGGTCATGATGGGCTGGTATGATATCACGGGGCTGGCGGCACTTTCCGTCGCCGGGCCGGTTTTCTTTATCATTTTCATCTTCGGGTCAGGCTTTGCATGGGCAGTTGCCCCCATGGTGGCAAGCGCACTCGGACAGGGAGACGAGAGACAGGTACGCCGAGTTACCCGCATGGGACTATGGTTGTCTCTCGGCGTCGGCTTCTTGTTCGTCCCGCTGTTCTTTTTCTTCGAACCTATCATGCTGACGATTGGACAGGAGCCGGAGGTTGCAGCCGAAGCCGGGCGCTACATGCCGTATCTCGGTCTTGGCCTCATACCTGCCCTCCTCACTCAGGTTCTGAAGAGTTACCTGTCGGCGCTTGAACTCACCCGAGCGATAATGTTCGCCGTATTCGGCTCCGCGCTCATGAATGCCTTGGTCAATTATGCATTGATCTTCGGGAACTTCGGCCTGCCAGAGCTTGGCATTGTGGGCGCGGGCATTGCCTCACTTGTGAGCCACACAGTTACCTTCGCTATCCTCATTGTGTACGCCCTGAGAAAGCGGCCCAATCACGCCTTGCTGCAAAACCTCCACCGGCCCGACCCCGAAGCATTATGGGCGGTTTTCCGGCTCGGGGTACCGATTGGTTTTACGCTACTCGCGGAAACAGGACTTTTTGCCGCCTCGAGCGTTATGATGGGTTGGCTTGGGACCATTCCGCTCGCGGCCCACGGTATTGCGTTACAGATCACAAGCATCTCATTCATGGTACCGCTCGGCCTAAGCCAGGCGATCACAGTACGTATCGGCAAGGCTCGGGGTCAGAACGATCCTCTGGCTTTGCGGGATGCCGCTATCGCTGGGATGATCCTCGCGGGCATAACAATGACTTTCATTGTGGCCACTTTCTTGATCATACCGGGCCCTTTGGTCAGTCTTTTCGTAGACCCTTCTGACATTGCGCAGCCAGAAATCCTTGTCGTTGGCATCACGCTATTGATGTTGGCAGCACTATTTCAATTGGTCGATATAGGTCAGGTCGTTGCGCTCGGCATGTTGCGAGGTGTTCAAGATACACGCGTGCCGATGATAATGGCGATTGTCAGCTACTGGGGCATTGGTTTGCCGACAGCTTACATACTCGGGTTCGTGTTCGGCCTGGAAGGTGCAGGCGTCTGGCTTGGCCTGTCAGTTGGCCTCGCATTTGCCTGCGGCGGCATGCAGTTTAGGTTCTGGAGCCGATATGCTCGCGCCTGATATACTGTCGTATGGTCTAACAATGATGGGCGCAGCCTAAGCGCAAAAGCCTCTGCTTGCTATTGCACTTCCGTTTTCAGCCAATTCATCACATCTTCGCGCACCGACTGAACGCCAGAACCACGCGCTGTGTCTATAACACGTCGCGCCTCGCCAAGATCCACGCGCCGGATCAGATGTTTAACTGGGCCGATGGACGCTGGCCGCATGGACAGTGCACGAAGCCCCATGGCTGCAAAGCACATGGCTTCAACCGGCCGGCCTGCATCCTCGCCGCAAAAACTCACGGGAGTTCCGGTTTCATTACAGCGAGAGACAATCTGTTCAATGAAAGACAGGAAGCTGACGTTCAAGGTGTCGTAGCGCCGCCGCACACGCTCGTTTTCCCGATCCGCTGCAAAGAAAAACTGTTTGAGATCGTTTCCGCCAATCGAAATAAAGTCTGCCATTTCAAAGAATTGGCGAGGTGCAAACGCGAGCGATGGGGTTTCAAGCATCGCACCAATTTCTACCTTTGCAGGCAATGCGTGACCGAGTTTGCGTTCCCGCTCAATCTCGTCCAGCGCATGTTGGCGCGCCGCCCGAAACTCGTCGAATTGCGCGATAAACGGAAACATGATGGTCAAAGGTTGGCCTTGCGAGGCACGGATCAGCGCTTGGAGCTGCATCCTCATCACGCCAACCTTGTCCAAACCCACACGGATCGCACGCCAACCGAGCGCCGGGTTGGGTTCGTCTTCCCGCTTCATGTAGGGCAGGACCTTATCGGACCCGATATCTAAGGTTCGAAAAACTACCCGACGGCCATCGGCGGCATCAAGAACACGCGCGTAGATCCCAGCAAGCTCCGAGCGACGTGGCACTGTGTTGCGCGCCAAGAACTGTAGCTCTGTCCGAAAAAGACCGACCCCTTCAGCACCCGAGTTCTTCAGAGATGGCAATTCCGCGATGAGGCCTGCATTCATCTGCAGTTCAACGGTAGAGCCATCTAGCGATTGTGCCGGAAGCGCACGTAACCCTGCATAGCGTTCCTGCGCTTTCGCCTGCATCGCAATTTTATCGCGAAAGGCAGACACGACCGTGTCGTCGGGCCTCAGATGTACAATACCTTGATCACCGTCGACCATGATATGGTCGCCATTCAACGCCTCGGTGGCAAGGCGGTCCCCCGCATGAACGACGAGTGGAATAGCCCAAGCGCGTGCAACAATAGCGGCATGGCTACCAACCGAACCCTGCTCCAGCACAATCCCTTTGAGCTCGCCGCGACCATAATCCAATAACTCCGCCGGACCGATATTCCGCGCGATCAATATGGCATTCTCTGGAATGCCGGCACCCGTATCATTACCTTGGCCTGTCAGGATACGGAGCAAGCGGTTCGATAAATCGTCTAGGTCTTGCAATCGCTCCCGCAAGTAGACGTCAGCAGCCTGACCAAGGCGCGCCCTTGCGGAAGACTGTTCTTTTTCAACTGCCGCCTCTGCCGAAAGACCCGCTGAGATATCCTCTTTCATACGCTGTAGCCACGACCGCGAATTTGCGAACATTCGGTATGCTTCGAGGACCTCTCGCTGATCTTTATCGACCGGATCATGGCTCACGGATTTCAGCATCTCGTCTACAGAAACGCGAAGCTGATCAATGGCTTGCTGAAGACGCTCCGTCTCCGCAACGGGATCGTCCGCCACGAGATTAGTTACGACCACGCGCGGCTCATGCAACCAGACTTTCCCTTCAGCGACACCCTCCTGCCCAACGGTTCCACGAAACAAGATCGGGTTTGTGTGTGGCGCCCTGAGCGCCTCACCCTCTCCAACAAATGCGCCAAGCTCCGACATCTCTGCTAGGACCATCGCGACAACTTCGAGGGCATACACCTCATCCTCGGAAAAAGCGCGCGCTTCACGTGATTGGACGACCAACACGCCAAGCTTATCGCCCAACCTAGAAATCGGTACGCCGCAAAAAGAGGAAAAGACTTCTTCGCCGGTTTCCGGCATAAAGCGAAAGCCTCGGGCATTCGGGGCGTCAGCCTCATTCACCGGTTTCCCGGTTCGAGCGATGCGCCCTACGAGGCCCTCACCCATTTTCAAACGCGTTTTATGAACTGCTTCCTGATTGAGCCCTTCAGTTGCGCAGAGTTCGAGCGTTTCGGCATCCCGGAAGAGATAAATCGAACACACCTCGGTTTGCATAGAAGAAGCAATGAGACCAACAATGCTGTCGAGACGCTCCTGACCGGCCGAGTCCTCAGCCAAGGTGCCTTTCAACCGCTGGAGCAGCTTTCGGCTTTCACTTTCTGTCTGCTCGATCATTTTCTCCCCGCCGCAGCGGTCATCCGCTTGAAACCAAATAGAGCACGTGCGGAAGCAAGCGTAAAACGGAAAAATAGGACTCCCCGTGTCGGCGCAATCTGAAATTTAAATCTTGGCAAGCAGACCGCGCGCCGCAACTTCGATAAGGTCCAGCGCACCTTCGAAGTCGCGCGTATAGTAGGGATCGGGGACGTTAGATTGCTCTACATGCGGAGCGAAATCGAGAAATAGTTTCACTGGCGTGTTGTTGCCAGCAGGTCGGACGGCTTCAATTGCGCGAAGGTTATCCTTATCCATGGCAAGCATCAGATCGAAGGATGTAAAGTCGTCGCTCGTCAATTGTCGAGCGCGGAGGGGCGTGAGGTCGTAGCCGCGTTTGGCAGCTGCTTCAATCGCTGGACCATAGGGACGGTCGCCAATGTGCCAGTCCGACGTGCCAACGCTATCCACAACAACTTGCCCGTTTGACAGCACTCGGATCACAGCTTCCGCCGTGGGTGATCTGCAGATATTGCCAAGGCACACACATATTACGCGCATATGGACTGGTCTCCCCTTCACTTTGCCATAGGGTTTATCAGCGACGTTGATCTGGAGCGAGCGTGATGAAAATCGTCATTTTGACAGGTGCGGGTGTATCTGCCGAAAGTGGGCTGGGCACATTTCGCGACAAAAGCGGGGTCTGGACAAAATATGACTTACAAGAGGTTGCAACGCCCCAAGGTTTTGCGCGCAATCCGCAAAAGGTCATCGACTTTTATAATATGCGCCGCAAAAACGCGGCTGGCGCACAACCCAACGCGGCACATTTCGCCCTCGCTCATTTGCAAGCGAAATATCCGCACGAATTTGCGCTGATTACCCAGAATGTCGACTCGCTCCACGAAGCAGCGGGGTCGACAGCAATCCATATGCACGGCGCGCATGGCACGGCACGCTGTACAATCTGTGATGTGCGTTGGACGGCACCTTTGATCATGTCGCTGGAGGACGCCTGTCCGAGCTGTGGAAGTAAAACAACGCGACCGGACGTTGTTTGGTTTGGCGAGATGCCGCTCTACCTGCCGGAAATCGCGGAGCACCTGAGGGGCGCAGATCTTTTTGTTGCCATTGGCACGAGCGGCACTGTGTATCCAGCTGCTGGCTTTGTCTCTGAAGTAAAGGCAGCTGGAGGGCAAACTGTGGAAATAAACCTGGAACCGTCAAACGTCGCGGGTCAGTTCGATGAGGTGATCCTGGGTCCTGCTACCGAAACCGTGCCCGCGTGGGTGAAGTCTGTTCTCGGAGAGTAGAACTGCGCATGCGTGCATAGCTTGAGATTGCCGCCGCGCCTGGGCAGACGATCGGAAACTGCTGGCGAAGGATGCGCGCACTACACATGCGCTTGCCCCTGTCCCGTCGATCCCTTAACAGCCACCGCGAACTGTCTTTTGCCGAGGCCCTATGCCTGTCCTGGTTATGAAATTTGGCGGCACGTCCGTCGCCACTCTTGATCGCATCCGGCGTGCTGCAAAACGCGTTGGCCGCGAGGTGTCCAATGGCTATGACGTCATTGTCATTGTATCCGCCATGGCAGGCAAAACCAATGAATTGGTTGGGTGGGTAGAAGAGACATCCAAACTTTATGACGCACGCGAATATGACGCTGTCGTTTCTTCTGGCGAGCAAGTGACCGCTGGGCTCATGGCACTCACACTCCAAGAAATGGATGTGCCCGCGCGAAGTTGGCAGGGCTGGCAAGTACCATTGAACACCAACAGCACCCATGCAAGCGCTCGAATAGAGGATATCGGCACCAACGCGATCAACGCAAAGTTCGCCGAAGGCATGCGTGTGGCTGTGGTCGCAGGTTTCCAAGGCATCAGTCCGGGAAACCGTGTCACGACGCTGGGACGCGGCGGATCAGACACAACAGCTGTGGCATTCGCAGCCGCCTTCGGCGCGGAGCGATGCGATATTTATACCGATGTCGACGGGGTCTACACCACCGACCCCCGTATCACGTCGAAAGCTCGAAAGCTGGAAAAGATCGCATTCGAAGAAATGCTGGAGTTGGCATCACTAGGTGCGAAGGTGCTCCAAACCCGGTCTGTCGAACTTGCAATGCGCTATAATGTGCGTTTGCGCGTGTTATCGAGCTTTGAAGAAAATGGTGAAAACGCGGGTACGCTCGTTTGCGCCGAGGAGGATATCATGGAAAGCAATGTCGTGGCAGGCGTAGCCTATAGTCGGGATGAAGCAAAGATGACATTGCTCTCCGTCGCGGACCGACCAGGCATTGCGGCGGCCATTTTTGGCCCGCTGGCAGAGGCCGGGGTAAACGTGGACATGATCGTGCAGAACATCTCCGAAGATGGACGCACGGACATGACCTGCTCACTTCCGACAAACCAGGTGGAGCGCGCAAAAGCGGCCATGACAGCCGTCAAAGATAAAGGCGAAGTCAATTACGCTGAACTCGTCACCGATGAGGAGGTCGCAAAAATCTCCGTGGTGGGCATTGGCATGCGCAGTCACGCTGGCGTTGCCGCCCAGATGTTTAAGTCTCTGCGCGACGAAGGCATAAACATAAAGGTCATCACAACATCGGAGATAAAGATCTCTGTGTTGATCGAAAGAAAATACTTGGAGCTCGCAGTGCAAGCACTCCATGACGCCTTCGGGCTGGAGACTGCGGGTTAACGCTGGCTGTTTTCCCAGTTTGGATGAACCCAGGGCGTGACGTCTTCTTTCGGAAGCGTCTTCCCGAGGATATGTGCAGCGACCTTTTCGCCGACCATGATCGAAGGTGCATTGAGATTACCGTTAGGGATCTGCGGAAAGATCGAACTATCCGCGATCCGCAGCCCATCAACACCGATAACGCGCCCCTGCGGATCGACAACGGCGCCCGGGTCGTCGGTGTCGCCCATGCGACATGTTCCGCAGGCATGATAGGCGCTTTCCGCATGGTCACGAATAAAGCCATCGATTTGAGCGTCAGAAACGACATCGGACCCAGGAAACAACTCACCGGCCGCATAGTCTTGAAACGCTTCCTGTTCAAAAATTTCGCGAGTTAGCCGGATAGCTTGGCGAAAATCGGTCCAATCTTGCTCGGTCGACATGTAGTTGAAGCGAATTTCTGGTGGCGTCGTTGGATTAGCCGATTTGAGGCGCACCATGCCGCGCGAAGGCGATCGCATGGGTCCCACATGCGCCTGGAAGCCATGTCCTTCAGCGATCATCTTACCGTCATATCGAACGGCAATCGGCAGGAAGTGGAACTGGATATCCGGGTATTCAATTCCGGCCCTGGAGCGAATGAAACCGCAGCTTTCGAAATTATTCGTGGCACCTGGCCCACTTCGCGTCAGGAGCCACCGCAAGGCGACCCACGCTTTCCCGGGTAGGTTCCAGTAGCGATAAAGCGTTATGGGCTTTGCCGCACGCATTTGAAAATACACTTCAAGATGGTCCTGAAGGTTCGCACCAACACCTGGGCGATCGGCAAGAACAGAAGTGCCATGTTCGGTCAGATGCTTTCCCGGTCCAATGCCGGATAACATCAATAGCTTAGGCGTGTTGAACGAAGAGGCCGCTAAAATTACTTCGCGGCGGGCACGGATTTTGGACAGTTCGTTGCGCTTTTCAGAGGCGAGGGTCACGCCCACGGCGCGCCGACCTTCAAAAATGACGCGTTCGGCGAAACCGCGCACCAACCTCACGTTAAACCGTCTTAAAGAAGGCTTAAGATAAGCATCTGCGGCAGACCAACGGCGTCCTCTGAAAACTGTCTGTTCAAAGGGGCCAAATCCCTCCTGCTTCTCACCGTTATAGTCGGCGGTCGCCTCGTACCCTGCTTGCCGCCCGGCTTCTACGAACGCGTGGAAAAGTGGATTTGCCCGTTTGCCACGCGTTACATGAAGTGGTCCGTCAATACCGCGCCAAGGGGACGGATTTGGACCGTGCCAATGTTCCATCCGTTTGAAATACGGCAATACGTCCTCGTAGCTCCAACCGGAAGCCCCCATTTGCGCCCAGGTGTCAAAGTCTCGCGCGTGCCCGCGCACGAAAACCATACCGTTTATTGATGATGAGCCACCAACAACCTTTCCCCGTGGCGCGGCCATTACGCGATTATTCATGTGCGGCTCAGGCTCAGTTGCGTAACCCCAATCGTAGCGGTTCATGTTCATCGGATAAGACAAGGCACCCGGCATACGAATGAATGGCCCAGCATCGCTGCCACCAAACTC
Organism: Pseudomonadota bacterium; assembly: GCA_039024895.1. Taxonomy (GTDB): domain Bacteria; phylum Pseudomonadota; class Alphaproteobacteria; order Rhodobacterales; family Rhodobacteraceae; genus JAJDOD01. The sequence goes on from JBCCPJ010000001.1 coordinate 25,940, forward strand.
GACCACAATGACCGAATGCCCTGCCTCAGCGAGCCGATATGCAACGGCGCAACCGCCCGAACCGGCACCCACGACAACATAGTCGGCCTGCATATCCGCATCCGACAGCAGCTGTCCCTCACTCTTTACTGGACGCAAATTCATCGCTCCGAAGGTCTTCTTTCAGCCAGTCGTGCCATCTGTTCGCGCCATCGACCACTCAAAAACCGCCACATTTGAGATGATTGCGCCCATGAAGGCCCGTGCACTCGCTCTAAAGCGGACCGATTAGGCAGAATTCTCCTAATCTTAGGTGGCAGGCGTTTCGAAGATCGCCACGCGGACGCAGTACATCACTGGCCAGACAGCGGCGGCCATTGCTTGCTCGCCTTGTGCGTTGCATAACAATTCGTATCAGGTTCAGGTTTTCGACCCTCGCACCACGGTGGCCTTAACGAAGTCGCAGACTGTTCAAGCTGATCTGCAGGCTTTTGTCGGAGACGCGGGCGTTTTGGCCGAGCTTCAGCAACAAGGCCGACGCGTTCGGATCGTTGATCATATTGTGCAGCTAGCAACGTTATTGCTTGGCGTTGGACTGGACCAAAGGTAGCAATTTCAAGGCGTGGGCGCGGGCTCCACGAAAAGGCAGGGCACATATGAAACTGTTTGTGGGGCTTGGGAACCCTGGCGCCAAATACGCTGGAAACCGGCACAACATCGGTTTCATGGCGCTTGACCGGATTGCTGGCGATCATGGCTTTGGGGCCTGGCGAAACAAGTTTCAGGGAATGGTGGCCGACGGAAATCTGGGCGGACAAAAGTTCCTGCTTCTTAAACCCGAAACTTTCATGAACAAGTCCGGTCAATCCGTCGGCGATGCCTTGCGCTTTTATAAGTTGGAAGCCAGTGAAGTAACCGTCTTTCACGATGAGATTGATCTCGCACCGGGCAAACTGCGCGTGAAACAAGGCGGCGGACATGCCGGGCACAATGGATTGCGTTCGCTCCATGCGCATATCGGAGACGCCTATCAGCGTGTCCGCATGGGCGTGGGACATCCAGGCCACAAAGACGCTGTGCCAACTTACGTACTTAAAGACTTCTCCAAAGCCGATCAGGACTGGCTGGAGAACATGATGCAAGGCATTTCAGATGGTGCCGCGCAATTGGCAGAGGGCGATACCGGCCGGTTTCAAAACGCCGTCGCATTACGGCTGAACCCACCGCGGTCGTCTAATACAGATACGAGCAAATCGAAACGATCAGACGAAGATCCATCCGATAGCGCGCCGGATCCGCGTTCACCGCTCCAAAGACTGCTCGACAAGTTCTCGTGAACGTCCGCCTTGCATTCACCAACCAAGGCCCGATCTGCAAGGCCCTTGGCTCTCCTTTCATGGGAAGGTTAATGCCACTGATCGGAGAACGGCTCGAACCGGGGACCGCAGTTGCCGATCGCATTTTGTCGTGGCCGGGAGATACGACTGCTTCTGGCGACAGCGTGCCGCTAAGGTTGGCGGGTGCACTGCACGCACTAAAGGTCGAGGGGAAAGCGCTTGTTGACGTCTATCCGCCTAACGATGTCGAAGATAAAAGCTTATGGGCCGCTATTGAGGCTGCATTTGTGTCCCACGAAACACAACTGATGCATTGGCTTGATAGCCCTCCGCAAACCAATGAAGTTCGACGGGCTGCAGTTCTACTCCCTGCTCTCGCTGTTGTCGGCAAGATGTTTGGCGGACCGGTCGATCTGCTGGAGCTTGGAACAAGCGCCGGTTTGAATCTAAGGTTCGATCATTTCCGACTGAACCTGCCATCCGGAAATGGCATTGGACCACACACGTCGAAGGTCCAGATAACACCCGAGTGGCAAGGAACTGTGACGTCAACCGACTTGCCAGAAGTGGTGATGCGAAAGGGCGTTGATTTAAACCCGTTAGACGGCAAAGAGCCCCGGGATCGACTAAGATTGCTCGCCTATCTTTGGCCCGATCAACCCGGCCGATTAGCAGCAACTGAAGCTGCACTATCCATTTCAAACCGGGTTTCCGCCCATGTCGACCAGGGCGACGCGGCCACGTGGTGTGCTGCTCAACTAACTCAGACTGCAAAAGAACGTCTGACAGTGCTGTTTCACACGGTGGCATGGCAGTATTTCCCGAAAGCGACGCAAGCACACATCTTGGATACTCTGAAACAGGTCACGTCGCCGGTTGTACAAATTGGTATGGAAGGCGATGGGGGCCGTGGCGCAGCCGTAACGCTTACCCTATGGCCGGAAGGTAGAACGCACCATTTGGGGCGGGCCAGTTTTCATGGATTGTGGGTTGATTGGGGAAACTGAGTGCTGAGGCGCTTATTTCTCAACCTTTTGGTTGAATATCGCGCCATGCCCCCAACGCCTCGCTAAGCAGGCGCGACAATACGTTAGACGTTGTTTTAAAACACTTTTTTAACTTGCGGCGCTAATTGACTCCTTTTGCCCTGCTGATAAACACCAGTTGTTCTCATGGGAGCAGGTGCCATGACCGAAACCGATGATGATCGGCAGGTCCGGCTGGATGCGCTTGAGGCCAAGCTGGCCGAAAAACACGCGCAAGAAAAGCCGAAGCGCCACCAAGAAGAACACTATAGCCAAGCTCAAAACGCCTGGCGCATGGTGGTTGAATTGGTGGCTGGAATGGCGGTTGGCTTTGCCATTGGGTACGGATTGGACCTGGTGCTGGGCACGACGCCGCTTCTGATGGTGGTATTCTTGCTTCTGGGTTTTGCGGCGGGCGTGCGCGCTATGATCGCCACTGCGAAGGACATGACGTCAAAAGACGTTGAGGAAGAAAGGGACTGACACGTGGCAGACGACGCACACAGCGAAGGCGGCGGCTTGGTATTCCACCCGATGGATCAGTTCATCGTGAAGCCCTTGTTCGGCGATGGGCCAATTGGCACCTTCACGATCACAAACGTGACCCTGTGGATGGCGCTAACGGTACTTGTGGTTGTGCTGTTTTTTGTTGTCGGTTCAAGCGGACGGGCACAAATTCCTTCGCGCATGCAGTCGATTGCAGAGCTCGCCTACGGGTTCATCTATAAAATGGTCGAGGACGTTTCGGGCAAAGACGCTGTGAAGTTCTTCCCCTACATATTCACCCTTTTCCTGTTTATCCTCGTGGCAAATATGCTGGCGCTTATACCGACCAGCTTCTCGACAACCTCTCATATTGCCGTGACCGCAGTCATGGCTCTGGCGGTCTTCCTAACCGTGATCATTGTTGGGTTCATCAAGCATGGGGTCGGCTTCCTGAAGCTTTTCTGGCTCACATCCGCGCCGCCGGTCATGCGGCCAATCCTCGCCGTGCTTGAGTTCATTTTGTTCTTTGCGCGGCCAGTGAGCCACTCTGTCCGCCTCTTCGGCGCGATCATGGCTGGCCACGCAGTCGTTAAGGTGTTTGCGGGCTTTGCGCAGATCACTGCCGCTGCCCCTCTGGCAATTCTCGGTGTTACGGCGATCTACGGCCTCGAGCTGCTGGTTGCAGCCATTCAGGCCTACGTCTTCACCATTCTAACATGCGTGTATCTCAAGGACGCGCTTCACCCTCATCACTAGAGTTTTGGCGGACATGTCCTCCAAACATCAACTTCCAGCGTAAGGAGACACATCATGGAAGGCGATATCGCAAACATGGGTCAATTCATCGGGGCAGGCCTCGCCGCTATCGGTTCAGGCGCAGCAGCTATCGGTGTGGGCCACGTGGCCGGCAATTTCCTCGCAGGCGCCCTGCGGAACCCATCGGCAGCCGCCGGTCAGACCGCAACTCTATTCATCGGCATCGCATTCGCAGAAGCGCTCGGAATTTTCTCGTTCCTCGTCGCTCTGCTTCTGATGTTCGCCGTCTAAGCTCCAACGATCCTTACGCATTCCGGTGCCCCACGGCACCGGAAATGATCCAAAAGGTTTCAAGGAGGTCGCTATGGCGACAGAAACTGAAAGTGTAGGTGAAGGCATTGGGGATGCCGTTGGCGTATCGCCAGATGCAGCTGGTCTACCACAACTTGATGTCACGACTTTTTCGAACCACATTTTCTGGCTCGTGGTAACCCTCGTGGCGATCTACATTATCCTTTCAAAAGTTGCGCTACCGCGCATCGCATCCGTTTTGGCTGAACGTCAGGGTACGATCACCAACGACCTGGCTGCCGCGGAAGACCTGAAAGCGAAAGCGCTCGAGGCGGAAGAGGCTTACAACAAAGCGCTCGCCGAGGCGCGGGCCGAAGCCAATCGCATAGCTGCAGAAACGAAAGCCGAAATGCAGGTCGAGATCGACGAAGCGATGGCGAAGGCAGATGCCGAAATTGCAGCGCGCACCGCTGAAAGTGAAGCACGCATTGCAGAAATCAGCGATGGTGCGGCCGCAGCGATCAAAACCGTTGCCAAAGACACCGCAACTGCCGTTGTGGCAGCGCTCGGCGTTGATGTGGATGCTGCATCGATTGACGCAGCCATTGCCGCTCGAACGAAGGCATGAAACTCATGAAACAGACGATTTCTCTGCTCGCCATGCTTGCCGCCACGCCGGTCGCTGCGGCAACGAAGAACCCTTTTTTAGCTGAGTTCTACTCGCTGAAAAATACCGACTTCGTCGTTGCGATATCATTCCTGATCTTTATCGGCATCTTGCTCTACATGAAGGTGCCTTCAATGCTCGCTGGCATGCTGGATAAGCGTGCCGAAGGCATTGAATCTGAGCTAAACGAGGCGCGCGCGCTGCGCGATGAGGCGCAAGCAATCCTTGCAAGCTACGAACGTAAGCAACTGGAAGTACAAGAACAGGCGGAGCGAATTGTTTCGCAGGCCAGGGAAAGCGCCGCGGAAATGGCCGAACAGGCTAAGTTGGACCTTGCGGCTTCAATCGATCGCCGCGTTCAGGCGGCCGAAGATCAGATCACATCGGCCGAACAACGCGCCGTAAAACAGGTGCGTGACGAAGCAGCATCCATTGCGATTGCAGCGGCGTCAGAGGTGATCGCCAAAGAGATGAGTGCGGCGAACGCAAGCTTGATGATCGATGACGCGATTAAGACGGTCCAAATCAAGCTTCAGTAAAAGCAAAATCGAACAGTTATTGTCTGTAAAGCCAAGCGTATTTGTTTGGCTCACCACATAGGATTTACGTGATTGCTCGCCCACGGAACAGCGAACAAGTTAGCTGTCCTCATCCTCCACTGCGTATTCCATAAGTACCTCAAGGGGTACGATGTCTAACGCGCGCCGATGCGTTGAGGCTAGTTTTATGCGTGGCGCTGCGCCTTCTTCAGCGGCCTGCAGAAACCGACCAGCGCAAAGACACCAACAATCACCGGGCTTTAGCCCTTGAAACAAGTACTCCGGGCGCGGTGTAGACAAATCATTTCCCAAGTATTTCGAAAAGGCGAGGAACTCCGCCGTCATAATGGCGCAAACCGTGTGACTACCCTCATCTTCCGTACAGGTATTACAGGCACCATCCCGAAAAAATCCTGTCACCGGATCAAAAGAGCACGGCACTAAGGGCTCGCCTAAGACGTTCTCTGACTTTTCCTTCTCCACGACTATCCCTATTGTTCCCTAGGGAGCGGGCAACTGCTCCCATATGAGGACTTAAGTTTGCAGATGAAAAAGGCAAACGCCCTTGACGCTCGCGGCAACGGTCGACTACGCGACAAGGCGTGAAACGCGAAATTCCACTTGATGCAGTCTTCTCCGCCCTCGCCGATCCCACACGGCGGCATATTTTGACGATGTTGCTCGAGGACGACATGGCCGTGACCGACGTAGCGGCGCCATTTTCCATATCGCTCGCCGCAATTTCCAAACATTTGGGTATTCTCGGCCGAGCCGGGCTAATTAGCCAGGAACGCCGAGGACGCGTGATTTGGTGTAAACTCGAACCAGGCGCCATGAAAAGCGCAAGCATTTGGATGCAAAGTTTCGGTCAGTTCGAACCGGTGGATCTCGACGCGTTCGAGACGTTTTTAAACAATGAGTTGTCACCAAAAACGCAAGAGGACTAAGACGTAAAAGAGTAAGCAATTATCGATTCTCAACTTGGCATCTCTACCAGGATTTTGCTTCTTCCTTCAGGAAAGACAAAAACGCCTGCACCTTCGTCGTTCGATGCAAGTCCACATGGGTCACGATCCAGAGCGGCGCAGACCATTCCTGCTGCGGCTCAAAAAGCTGCACTAGGTTAGGATGTCGTTCTGCCTCCCAACAAGTTAGCGCGCCAATACCAACACCTTCAAGAATAGCGTCACGTATGACACGATTGTCCGAAGCACGGAACACAATGTCCTTTGCCGGAACACGGTCGACAAGCCATCGCATGACCGGGGCACGAGAGTTGAAATCGTCCAAGCTGACAAAGCGGTGGTTCGCAAGTTGATCGACGGTCTCTGGCTTTCCGTTGCGATCAATATAGTCCTTCGAAGCATAAAAACTGACCGTGAGGGGCACAAACGGCTGCACAACATTGTCTGGATTGTCCGGCTTCATCCCTGCGCGTAAAGCAACATGTGCCTCGCCGTATTCGAGCCGTAACACTTCTTCACCCGTCAAGAACCGGACGACGACATCGGGATAACGCGCTTGAAACCGCGCCAACGTTGGCGTGAGGCGCGGCGAGACAAACGCCAGTGATGTGACGACCAAATCGCCGGATACTTCGTCGCCGCGTCCGCGGATGCGGCTGACCAATTGCGAAAATTGGTCATCTGTCGCTTTGGCGACTTGTAATAGATCTTGTCCGGCTTCGGTCGAACTGTACCCGCGCGGATGGCGCTGAAACAACTTTACGCCGAGCCGATCTTCCAGGGAGTCTATGTGCCGTATAACGGTTGCGTGGTGCACGCCCAATGCATCGGCGGCTCCGCTCACGGTCCCAGCACGCGCCACATGATAGGCCGTCCGGATTTCGTCCCAAGTGCTGATTGACATGTGTTTTCCCTGCTAATCGGTACAATCGACTTTCGTGCGCTCATCTACATACAGCAAATAGAAAATTTACATCTCACGCAAATTTGCACAGCGCTGGTGAGTTTTTCTGGAATTCTTTCACCGGTTCTTTGCACCTAAGTAGCGCCCCGTTGAAGTTAAAGGAGCGCCTCAAATGTCGACACATATTCTTCGCATTGATTCATCCCCTCGCCGATCTGGCTCGGTGACACGCGACCTTAACGACAAGGTTGTGGAACGCTTCAAAAGCCATGGCGAGACAGTCGTCACATATCGCGATCTAGCCGACCCTCTTCCGTTATTGAGCGAAGACTGGATTGCGGCAAACTTTACCGAAGCAGCAAACCGCAGCGACATGCAGAAGGAAGCGCTTAGGCTTTCCGATAGTCTGATTGCAGAGCTAAGGGCCGCGGATGTTCTGGTCATCGGACTGCCGATCTACAATTTCGGGGTGCCTGGCGCGCTCAAAGCTTGGATCGACCTCATTGCGCGTGCCCGCGAAACATTCCGCTATGGCGAAAACGGACCAGTCGGGCTCTTGAGCGGCAAGCGGGCCATCGTCACCGTAGCCTCCGGTGGTACTGAGGTCGGTTCCAGCATCGACTTTGCGTCGGGTTATGTGAAGCATGTACTTGGCTTCATCGGCATCACCGATGTTGTTTTCGTAAACGCCGACCGAATGATGGTTGACGCCGACGCCAGCCTAACAAATGCGCTAGAGAGTATTGATGATTTGGAGGTTGCCGCCTGACTACTGGGTAATCTCGAAAGTCATGGTGACCGTCACCTGTGCACTAAGCTCCCCTGACGCGACCGGCACCGCAGCCGCTTCCATGACTGCGCCTCGCATCATCGGCGCAAGATGGTCGAAATTACTACTTTCGAGAATGGTGACCACATCACCAAGGGTCACGTCAGCTGCAATGGCTAGAGTTTCGGCCATCGCTCTCGCGCGGAGAACACCATCTGCGCGAGCTTCAGCTTCCAAGGGGCTCAGATCGGCAATTCCAAACCGCAATCCGTTCAACTGATTGACGCCACCCGCTACAACCATGTCAAGTAACGCACCAAGATCATCCAAATTGCGGACCTTTAAATTTACTTGGGTCGCGGCCGCATAACCTCGAATTTGCTGCGGCCGCGCGCCACTCTGTTCCCAGATGGGGTTTAGATTGATCGATGTTGTTTGAACGTCGCTGGCTGCAATACCGGCAGAAGCCACCTCCTCCAGAAGTTTTTCCGCCGCATCAGCCATCTCTCTCATAGCCTCCTCGGCCGTTGTTGCCTCTCGCGTTATGCCAAGCCTGAGAGTGGCCATGTCTGGCGCGGCCTCCGCCGATCCAGTCGCGGACACGACGATCTGCCGCGGTACGGTGTCAGCAATTGCAGTGAGTGGCAAAAAAGCAATGAAAAGAAGGGCAAAGCGCCACATGGCAGGTATCCTATCGACCTCGACGGTAGCAGCTTAACTGAAAACTTCGAAATGAAGGAAAATATCTGAGCGGTTCCCCGTGACGGCTGATTCGCAGCGTGCTACTGATCTGTTATGACAACGCGATGGGGCCTTGATTTGGACATGAGCGCGGTCCGGCTCATGCGCCGGGACGGCGACACCTGGATCGCACAAACAGTCGAGAAAATCGACAGCCCCGACATCGAAGACCGTCTCAGCAAACTGATTTCACCCATCGGGAATGGTGAAGGAGTAATGCTGTTTTTGCCGCGCGAACAGATACTCTACACCCAGATCGAGCTCGACGCGCGGGGCGAACCAAAAACTGAGATAGAACGGGCGATGGAAGGACGCACCCCGTATCGTCTCGAAGAACTCTCGATTGACTGGGAAGCCACGGGCGGCGATCGCGTGTTCGTCGCTGCAATAGCGCGTGATACCCTTGACGAAGCGGCTGCATTTGCTGAAGTCCGAAATTTGAAAATCGCCGGCTATTCAACCTTGTTCAGCGAAGGCGATTTTCCCCGGCTACCAGACTTTGACGGCCCCAACATTCAGAAGGCGGAGCCTCCGGCACCGTCCGTTGCGTTCACCACGGCACGTGTACCATCGCGCCCGCCAGAAGCCACCCTCGCCGCGGCATCTGCAGTGGCAACCGCCAAAGCAAGATTTACACCTGTCGCAACACCGTCAGAGGTCAAGAAACAAAACACACCCAAACCCGTTTTAGAAGTGAATGACCCGACACCCGTCGTTCAGGTGAAAGCGCCGCAAATACCACTGGACCCCGGGATACCGATATCGGCACCCAACGCGCCACCCCGTATTCGAAGCGATATCGGTGCCGCTTCTGTTTCGGGCCATGCCGCCAGCCTGACGCCGCCCGGCGGCGCTGTGCGTGTCCATAAGCGCAATGCGCCAATCACAACCCTCGCCGTTTTCGCGGTCGCCTTTTTGTTGACAATCGGTGTCGCAGTTCTAGTTTGGAATGTTTTGCCGATGCGCCCCGGTGCGACAGCTAACGCGCCACTGGAAACAGGCGCCGTCTCAGACGTGGATCTCGGCGAAAGCCAACCTTCGACAACGGACCAACTCGGGATATCTGACGCGCTCGAAGAAACGCCGGATGTGGTCGCTACAGAGCCACTCCGTGCTAGCGATGTTGCGCCGCTAACAGAAGAAATTGCAGCAGACTTTCGGGTACCAATAGCCGATGCTGCCGCCTCCTTCGTCAGTGAGATTCCAGCACCATCTTGGCCTGTTCTCGCAGTTTTGACGCCCCTTCAACCCGAGACCTTGCCGGAAGCGATGCGTTCAACACCAGAACTCAAACTGCCTTCTATGACGGCAAGCCTACAAAGTGCTTCCCCGTTTCTGGGCCCGTTACCGGATACTGGCGACTCCAGTGACGATATATTTTTCTCCGCTTTCGAAGTGCCGGAGCCAGCGACAGATGCAATTGCCCTGCCCAGTCTGCGAGATCTAAGCGCGGACTCCCTTCCCACTTTAGAAGGGGCAACACTCGCGGCCCTGCCATCGGAAACCGTGCCCGCAGATGACCCGGTGGCCTCGGCTGTCGAACAAGCACTGACCGACGCATTGGTTGGGCCCGGCGGCTTGATCCCAACGGACATTGCACGCGGCGTTGCGGGTTTTTCACCGCGCGCGCGACCTAATCAGTTCACTCAACAGATTGAACGTCAGCGGTATGGTGGGCGCTCTTTGTCGGAATTAGCGTCGCTACGGCCGCCAGCAAGACCAGAGTCGGCTCAGAGCATTGCAAGCCTCGCGGGCGCACCGCCGACTGAGTTAGCCGTTTCGACATCGCTCACGCCTCAAACGAGACCCAGCAATATCGCGGCGCTTATCAATGCTGCGCGCGTACAGGCAGAGGCCGCCCGTGTTTCTGCTTCGGCGGCGCTAACAGCGCCTGATACGTCTGGAGCGATTGAGGCCGCGCTCGAGCAAGACACAGAGCCAGAGAACCGCGCGGTCCGCCCGCGTATCCTCAACATTCCCACCACTGCGTCGGTTGCACGGCAAGCAACAATCGAAAATGCCATTCGATTGAATAGGATCAACCTTGTCGGTGTCTACGGCGCTCCTTCCGACAGACGAGCGCTCGTCAGGTTGTCGTCTGGACGGTATATTAAGGTCAAAGTTGGCGACCGCGTTGACGGCGGAACCGTTGCGCAGATTACGGACAGCGAACTTTACTACCGCAAGGGGAGCCGAACGCTGTCGCTACAAGTTCCGCAGGGTTAACCGCTAACTCGCAGCGGCCCTATCGTAGTCGCCATTGGCCATCTCTTCAGCCTCAATCGATTCGAACAGTGCCTTAAAGTTGCCTTCCCCAAAACCATCATCGCCCTTGCGCTGAATAAACTCAAAGAAGATAGGTCCGATCACGGTCTTTGAGAAAATCTGAAGCAGTATCTTCGTCTCCCCACCATCGACGACACCCTCGCCGTCAATCAAGATGCCATGCTTTTTCATTCGCTCCAATGGTTCGGAATGGTCGGCAACGCGGGTTTTGGAAAGCTCGTAGTAGCTGTCAGGCGGCCCGGGCATGAACCGAATACCGTTTTCAGCAATGGCATCCGTCGCGGCGTAGATATCCCGAGCTCCCACGGCTATATGCTGAATACCTTCGCCATTGTATTTCTTAAGGTAATTGACAATCTGGCCAGTCTCTCCGCGGTCCTCGTTGATTGGTATGCGAATCTTTCCGCAAGGTGAGGTCAAAGCACGACTGAAAAGGCCAGTGTATTTCCCTTCTATGTCAAAGAAGCGGATTTCCTTGAAGTTGAAGAGATCGCCATAAAAGCGGAACCACAGGTCCATGTTCCCTTTGAAAACGTTGTGCGTCAGATGATCTAGATAGTGGAAACCAACGCCTTCGGGATGCGCGTTAGCGATCCAGTCAAATTCATCATTATACGGCGAAGTCTCATAGTACTGATCGATGAAATAGATCAGGCTCCCACCAATACCCTTGATCGCGGGTACATCCATCATCTTACCGGGGCCCTCAAAAGGCTCGGCGTCCTGTGCAATCGCATGCTTAAGCGCGTGCGCCGCATCGGCCACACGCCAACCCATCGACGGTGCGCACGGCCCGTGCTCTTCGATAAAAGCCGCAGCGTGTGTCATAGGCTCAGCATTGATGATATAGGTAATATCGCCCTGCTGCCAAAGCTCGACCTCCTTCGTCTTGTGCTTCGCCGTATGTCGATAGCCCATCTTGCTGAACAGGTCGCGCAACACCTGCGGCTCCGGATGGGCAAACTCGACAAATTCGAACCCATCGGTTCCCGCTGGATTATCCGGCGTAATTACTGATTTTGGGGCGTTGTGCGGGAAGGGTCCCATGTGCTTCTCCTCGTATAGGAGAGAATATAACGAAGAACACATACAGGTTTTGCGCAAACATGTAGCTAAAGCTGTATAATAATCAGACATCTTGCGAAAATTCTCAATATGCCGCAAAAAACTCGCATGCAACCTTTAGATGCCACAGATATCTCGCTTCTCACTGAACTTCAGAAAAACGCGCAGCTTACATCGGAGAAACTTGGCGAGTTCCTCAACCTCTCTGCAAGCCAAGTGGGTCGCCGTCGTCAACGTCTGGAGAATGATGGATACATCGAGGGCTACCGCGCCCGCCTGAATCCTTCGCGCGTCGGCTTGTCGGTGCAAGCTTTTGTTTCCGTTCAGATGGCAACCCATGCGCCTGAAAAGGTCGCCACCTTTACGCGCATTCTGGCAGCGAGCCCGAAAGTGACGAGCGTTTGGACGCTGACAGGGGAAGCAGACTACCTTCTTCGTGTCTATTGTGAGGACCTTTCCGCTCTCAACGCACTCATTCAGGAACAACTTTTGCCGAACCCTGCAGTTGCCCGCGTTCAGAGCCAAATTGTGATGGATCAATTGAAGGCCGATGGGCCGTTGCCCGTTTAAGACAAGAGCATTGCAAAGGATACGATCAAAGCAAGGAACAACTTTCTGGATTTGGACATTGCAACCACTGCGTCTTTGCAGATCAGTCGTGAGAGTGTCCAAGTTCACTTGCTTCTCTCGGGAACAAATGGCTTCTCCAGCGTCAAATTTCCAAAAATTAATCAAAGAAGTCTGTCCATCTGTGCTCTCCAATTATATCACCGAGCAACGCGTATTAGTTTACTTGGAGGCTTCCTTCTTAATGCGTAGCTTGTGCGCAATCTTCGTGCTTTGGTGTCTTTTCTCCGCTCCATTAGCTGCACAGACGCGCATTCAATTTATGACACCCGGTGCCCCCGAAGAATTGCGGGACGCACTGCGTAATAGTTCGCTCGTTGTTTCCGCGGGCGCTCAAGCATCTCCCCAAGACCTGCTTGCGGCAGCGCGCGCCGACTATGCGCGGCTCCTTGGGGTGCTGTACGACAACGCGCGTTACGGCGGCGTCATCTTTATCCGCATTGATGGAAAAGAGGCCGCCTCCATCCCACCGCTGTCTTCGCCCAAACGTATCGATACTGTGCAAATTCAGGTGCGTGCAGGTCCGCTCTATCGCTTTAGCACGGCTCGGGTGGCACCGGTCCCCGGCGGAACCGAGGTTCCAGAGAACTTTCAACAGGGCGCCGCCGCCGGAACAGCCGACATTCAAGAGGCCGTGAGGGTTGGTATCGCAGCATGGCGCGCCGAGGGCTATGCAAAGGCGGAAGTCGCGGAACAGGACATCATCGCGCAACATGCAAAACGAACTGTCGCGGCGCGCATCCGCCTCGCACCCGGTCCGCAACTACGGTTCGGCGACATCGACGTGAGAGGCAACAGAGATGTGCGCACCCGACGCATTCGCACAATAGCCGGTGTGACTGAGGGGCTGGCCGCAGGTCGTATATTCGATCCGGAAGAAGTGGAACGGGCTGCTAATCGGTTGCGGCGCACAGGTAGTTTTCGGTCTGTGGCCATAGAGGAGTCAGAGGAAATTGGCCCTGACGCGACGCAGCCCCTGGTCATTCGGGTGGCAGAGGCAACCCCGCGTCGATTTGGTTTTGGCGCTGAATATAGCACCACTGAAGGCACCGGTTTTTCCGGATTCTGGCTCCATCGCAATTTCCTTGGAGGTGCGGAAAGGTTCCGTGTGGATGGCGAAATCAGCGGCATTGGAGGCGAAACAGGCGGCGTCGACTATAGTTTCGGCGTTCGCTATGAGCGCCCGGCAACGCCGCGCGCCGATGTGGATCTCTTCGCCGAGCTCACCTTTGAAGCGCTGGACGAGCCAGACTTCACTTCCGACACGACCGAGTTCTCCCTTGGCTTCACCCGCTATGCGACCGACAGTCTCACACTGGAATTCGGTGTTGGATACCTCTACTCGGACACTACTGACGTGTTTGGGCAAGATACCTACCAGTTGCTCACCCTGCCGCTCGCCGGCGAACTGGATCGTCGTGACGAGAGCCTCGACCCGACGAGTGGATACTTCATAGATTTGCAGGCCACACCGTTCGCAGGCCTTGCGGGCACGAGCGATGGCCTGCGAACTGTTCTAGATGGTCGGGCATATCGCGGCACAAACGGCCTGACGTTCGCCGGTCGCCTGCAACTCGGCTCGCTTATTGGCCCTGAACTCTCCGAAAGCCCGCCTTTCTACAGGTTCTTTTCCGGTGGGGGCGGAACAGTGCGCGGCCAGGGGTATCAGTCGCTCGCGGTTGATATCGGCGGCAGCACCAGTGGCGGCCGCAGTTTTCTTGGCTTATCAGGCGAAATTCGCCGCGACATCGGCGACGACTTCCAAATCGTGGGTTTTGTCGATTGGGGATATATCGGCGCCGAGGCTTTCCCCGATTTCACTGGAGACAGTCACGCTGGCGCCGGACTAGGCGTCCGATACAAAACGGGGATCGGCCCCATCCGACTTGACCTAGCCACGCCCATCGCAGGCGATACCGATGGATCGAGCCTCTATATCTACGTCGGCATTGGTCAGGCTTTCTGATGCGCCATTGGATTTTGATCTTTTTCTTGGCGGCAACCCCCGCCACAGCCCAAGATGAACCCGGCTTCTTTGAACGTCTTTTCAGTACAGACAGCGCAGAGAGCGATGTACAACAAGGCTCCCTTCTTGAAGGATTGATTGAAGATGCGCTTACGGATGCCGGACGTATCGTCACCGTGTCGGGTTTCAACGGCGCGCTTTCAGGCGAAGCAACCCTGGAAAGTCTGACAATCGAGGACGAAGACGGCACATGGCTGACAATTACCGATGCAACACTCAATTGGAACCGCGCCGCTCTGTTTCGTGGTCGACTTGAGATCACTGAACTTGCAGCGGAGGAAATCCTGCTACCTCGCCTGCCAGCAAGCACTGCGAGCGAGGCACCTTCGCCCGAAGCACGCGGCTTTCAGCTTCCCGACCTTCCCGTCAGCGTGGAAATCGGCCGTGTTGCGGTAGAAAGGGTTGTTGTCGGTGAAGAAGTATTTGGCGTCGCGGCGGTGTTGTCGCTTGTTGGTAGCCTTTCGCTCGTCAACGGCAGCGGGGCTACGAACATCGCAATCACACGATCGGACCAGCCGGGTGAAATTTCGCTTGATGCTCAATACGAAAACACCTCGCAAAGCCTAAGCATTGACCTCTCTATGCGTGAAGCACCAGATGGCATTCTGGTCACGCTGGCTGGTTTGCCGGGCGCGCCATCGGTCGATTTTTCGATTGCCGGCAATGCTCCATTGTCCGATTTCACCGCAGATATCGACTTGGCAACCGACGGAACCGAACGCTTGGCGGGCCAGATCGCACTTAGCGAAACGGAAAACGCACAACGCATCGTCGCGGCCATCAGCGGCGATATCGCACCAGTCTTCGCGCCGCAGTATCGCGATTTCTTCGGAGATGACCTTTCTTTGGACGCCGAAGCACTGCTCTACAGTGACGGGCGTGTGGAGTTGCCAGAATTCTCGCTATTTGCTCAGGAACTAGCTCTTTTCGGCAAAGTCGCTTTAGGCACGGATCGGCTGCCAGAGGTTATAGATATTACGGGGCGCATAGCGCCTGAAAGCAATGATCCAGTGCGACTGCCAATTGGCGGTGCACCCATTGAGGTTGATCGCGCAAACCTGACCATCGCCTTTGATGCAGCGCAGTCAGAGGAGTGGCGAACCGGTATCCGTTTGGTCAATTTGACCCGCGAAGGGCTCGACATTGACGAAATCGCGCTGCGCGCCACCGGTCGCCTCGGAACTGGTGCTTCAACGACATTTGGCGGCGACCTGACTTTTGAAACAACGGGGTTGAATACAGATGACGGGCTCTCAAATGCAATTGGATCAGACCTCACCGGAAGCGCGACAGTAGAGTACACCGGCGGGCCGCTGAATGTGCGCGACTTGCGTTTGGCAGCACGGGACTTGACGGCGACGGGCAACGCATCCTTCGAAGACGGTACAGTCAGCGCTGACGCAAGCATTGCAGCGGCGCAGTTGGCGAACTTTTCAGAACTGGCCGGTCGCGCCCTCGGCGGGCGGGCAAATCTGCAAGTCAGCGGCCAGTTCGCGCCCCTGACGCAGGCTTTCGATGTCGCGTTTGAAGGCGAAACAATCGACCTGTCGTTGGACATGCCCCAGGCCGATGCCGTCTTGGCAGGACAGGCTGAAATGTCGGCTACGGCGGTCCGCGATAGCGACGGTTTGCGCATATCGCTGCCAACCTTGGCAAGTGCTGCCGCCCGTCTCGCAGGGGAAGCAAGCCTTCGCTCTGGCGGGTCTTCATTCACACTTGAAGGTCGTCTCAACGAAACGTCGGTCGTGCTGCCGGGTATCTCAGGCGCATCAGATATCTCGCTTGCCGGGTTAGAAAACGATGCGCGCGATTGGACACTTTCCGGAACCGTCGATGCCCCCGCGGTAAGCGCTGAAATCAACGGAGTGTTGAGCAACATCTACGACCTGCCCGCATTCCAAGGAAGCCTGGATGCAGAAAGCTCTGACCTTTCCACCTTTTCGGAAGCTGCCGGCCGCGCGCTTTCTGGTCAATTGCAAGTAGCCTTAGAAGGTGGGGCGAATGCCGATCTGTCCCGCGCTCTCATTAACGGCACCGCACGCGGGCGAGACATTTCTATCGAGGGTATCGGCCTCGACCGCGTCTTGAGCGGACCAATCACACTTGAGATCGAAGGGCAAAAGACGGAAGACCGAATAGATATCGCAAATCTCGCCTTTGGTGCCGAAAGCCTCATTGCGCAAGGCGCTGGAACGATAACTGAGTTGTTGAGCACCCCGGTTTTCGACGGAAAGCTCAGCGCAAGCAGTCCAGACCTGTCCGTCTTCTCCGAAGTCACGGGCAGGCCCTTGTCAGGTCGACTGAACATCAACGCCGAAGGTGGGGCAAACGCGGACGTGAGCCATGCCCGATTGAAAGCCACAGCCGACGGTCAGGGACTGTCAATTGGCATCCCACAGGTCGACGCTTTGCTGCAAGGCGCACTAAACTTGTCAATCGACGCCGCGCGCGATGCTGAACAGGTTAACGTTTCTGCTTTCTCGCTCAAAACCGACAGCCTCTCGGCACAAACCGCAGGCCAGTTGGGCGCGCCTGGCGACCGCCTCAGCATTGAAGCGCGCCTCGCCGACGTCAGTCCCTTCGTATCCGGCTTCAGCGGCGCTCTCTCCGTTGATGGAACAGTCGGGAGGGAAGCGGAAGGCCTGGTACTTGAAATCGATGCGAATGGCCCCGGCGGTACACGCGCATCAGTCGCTGGCCAGGTCGCAGAGGACGCATCAAGCGCAAATCTGACGATTGATGGGACAGCGCCTTTGGCCCTGGCCAATCAGTTGATCGCACCGCGCAGCCTTACTGGCATCTCGAACTTCGTCTTGAGGCTGAATGGCCCGCCCAGCCTCGAAAATGTCTCGGGCCGGGTTGGCATTGAGAACGCACGCCTGGCTGCACCCACGCTGCCCACCGGCCTCGATGACATCACGGGAACAATTGATCTTTCACAAGGGCAGACAGTGCTCAACATTAACAGCCGTGTGGAAAGCGGCGGCGCGCTTTCCGTGTCTGGTCCGCTCGGCCTTACCGCTCCTAATGCGGCTGGTTTGCGCATCGGGTTGTCGCAGGTGCGCGCGACCGACAATTTGATCTATGAAACAACGGCAGATGGTGAAATCAGCATAGACGGCCCGTTAGCAGGCGGCGCTTCAATCTCCGGCCAAATCGCCCTTGGCGAAACCAACATTCAGATCCCGAGCTCAGGCCTAGGAGGGACCGGGGCGATACCGGAGATCACCCATATCCGTGAGCCGCCGCCGGTTCGCGGTACAAGGCGCAAAGCAGGACTGCTAAAGCAAGTTACGGCGAATGGTGCTCAAAGCGGGCCAGTTTACCCACTGAATGTGCAAATCTCAGCGCCAAACCGTGTTTTCGTTCGCGGACGCGGCCTGGATAGTGAATTCGGCGGCGCGCTTCGCGTCACCGGGACGACGGCCAATATCGTGCCAAGCGGTGCCTTCAATCTGATACGGGGGCGGCTCGACATCTTAGGCCAGCGGCTCTCTCTACAGGAGGCGAGCATCACGCTGCAAGGCGGTCTACTTCCTTTTCTTGACATCGCAGCATCTACCAATGTTGAGGACACGGAGATTACCGTCGAAGTGCTCGGACGCGCCGACAGCCCGGAAATACAATTTACTTCGTCTCCCGAACTCCCTGAGGAAGAGGTACTCGCGCGATTGATCTTCGGGCGTGGCCTCGAGACGCTAAGCCCAATTCAAGCGGCCCGCCTCGCTCTCGCCGTTCGCACGCTGGCCGGGCAAGGTGGCGAAGGCATTGTCGGCAATATTCGTGGCGGTGCCGGGCTTGCGGACCTTGATGTAACGACGAGTGAGGATGGTAATGCAGCAGTACGCGCCGGTGCTTATCTCGGGGAAAACATCTACTCTGACGTGACGGTCGACAGCTCTGGGGAAACGCAACTCAACCTCAACCTTGATGTGTCACCCTCATTGACGGTACGCGGCGGCGTCAAGAATGATGGGTCTTCAAGTCTCGGAATTTTCTTCGAACGAGATTACTGACCAGACTTCCAAAGACGCCGACCTGCCAATTCCCCTAATCAAAACTGACGTGCCAAACTCACCGCGCATTCCGTGGTCGTGGCATCATACAGCGTGATATTTGACTCTGTTCGCTTGACACTGCACGTCATACGCGGCGCAAATCCACGGTAGATCGGGCGTCTGCGCTGAACGCTCAGACTAATCGCGCCGTAAGTATCCTTGCGCGCAAAGGACTGCCCGGGAAACACCCCTTCAAAGTCCCGATGCCCAAGGTTCAAACTCGCATCAACAAAGACGACATCGGAGATAGACCTCCTTGCACCAAACGAGATTCCGAGACCACGAAACTGCTGATGAGCGCGGGCGGGCCGGCTTGACTCCAATAATAGCCCGACCGTTTCCTGACGACGATCGCCGGACAGCCATACGTGTTGAAGGCTTAGCAAATGATCAAGACCCGACTTTTCGGGATCGCTACGGTAACGATTGTTGAATTGAGACAGTTGCCAATTCAGCCGACGGGTAGACGCAAGCGGCAGGGCACCATTCAACGAAATGATGGAGGTGTTCTTTCGCTCGCTATCACTGAACTCGGTCTGTTCTCCGATGGATATGGCGACGCTGCCGCGCGGCCGCACCCGCTGCCACGACAGGGCCACCTGACCCGTCCTCCTCGCTTCGACCAGATCAGTTGAATAGTCGGTGCGATAGGCGGACCAAGATAGACGGACCCGGTCGCCCGTGTCGAGCGGCGCGCGTAGAAACCCATTAAGGCCATAACTGTACTCGATCCCCCGTTGGGCTTGCGATGGCTCATCAATCACAAGGGTGCCGAACGACGTGGTCAATCGCGTCTGGTCCGACCCGGTGTTGAGGTTCGTAGATGGCTTTACCTGCAAGATCACACCGAACCCTACAGGCCGCTCCGCAAGAATACGGGCAATCACTGCCTGATACAGCCTTCGCCGCCCTGGGTCCTCCACCTCATCAACGAGGATCTCAAAGTGATACAGCGCCTCCGTGTATCTTTTCGCCTCGATCAGGCGTTGACCGAGCTGGGCGCGTAGTCTGTCGTCGTCAGGACGAATGGCAAGACTGGCTCGCAAGCTATCCAGTGTCCCATCCGGCGTCTGCGCAACGCCGACGGAGTGACACGCGAAGATAAGACAGAGAGCGCCAGCAACAAGGGTCTCGAAGAAACGCCGTCCAAAAATCACTGGTACCGGGCCTTGATCAGTCGACGACGAAGCCACCTGCAATGGCGGTATCGGCATCGCTCGCGTGGAATGCACCCACGGCGCCGTTGGTTCCAATCCGACCAATCATGTCTGCCGAAAGATCACGCCCGATGTTGCTGGGGTCAGTGTATCTTATATCCACAGTTCCGGTCATGTTTTGTCCGCTGATTGATCCAGCCACGTCTATTCTGGAGTTTGGCCCGCTGGAACCTGTTCCAGAGCCCGTCACGCTACCCGTGCCAAAATTCGCGCTGAGATTTAGGTTACCTCGCGCTTCGCCTTCTTGCCATGTGACACCACCGTTATCGTTCTGCACAATTTCGTCGGCGATCCACATGCCGTAGGTGCCGCTGAAGGATGCAGTTCCAGATGTGGCCGCAGGACCCACAGTAGCACCTGGTGCTATACCAGCTTGCGCGACTACACGACCGCCGTCGCTTGCCCCGATGACAAAAGCTGCGAGGCCAATGTCAGGGTCGGACACCACCCCATTTTCCTCATTGTTCAGAACCACCGAAACCTGCGAACCAGCAACATCACCAAAATCTGAGTTGGCCGCGCCGCCTCCGCCGCCGCACCCGAGAACAGGCAAAACGAGTGTTAAGTATGGTAATTTTCTACGCATCAAAGGTATTTCCCCGCAAAATTCACAAAAAATGATATTCACTAACGTCCCAATTCAAGCTGCGCCAAGGGATTGACGCAGTCCGCCCACTGCCACAATACAGAACACATAGCATCCTGCCAGTTGAATGTACCGGACGCCCCAGTTTCCGCTTATTCCGCTACAAATCCACCTGCGGCGACCGTGTTGAAGTCGTTGCCCTGAAACGCGCCAATAACACCGGTGGCGCCAATAGAACCGGTCAGGCTTGTGTTTAAAGTGCTCGGCACTGCCGTTCCCCCCAAATCGTGATTCAACGTCACATTGCCGGTCAAAGCCTGACCGGAGATCGTTCCATCAACGATTATGTCAGTTGTCACGCCAACGACACTCGCACCAGTCCCGGTCAAAGTTGCTGCATCGAAATCTGCATTTAGCGCAACGTTGCCCGCGGATTGACCTTGTAGCCCGAAAATACTGGTGGACGTTCGGTTGACGCGGTCGATAATGCCTACCGCATATGTCCCGTTATAGGTTGCTGTCCCCGTCGTGACTGGTGCACCGACGGTGCGCCCGGCCGCAATGCCCGAGCGGGCCACGGCAGTGCCCTCATCGACGTCCAGTCCGGTAACGTATGCGACCAAGCCGACATCCGGGTCTGAGACCGAATTATTCTCTTCATCAGTCAATGTGGCGTCAATCTGGCCGCCCACGACTGTACCAAAGCTGCTTAGCGTAGCGTCAGATGAGAGCGAGCCACCGCCACCACCGCACGCGGCTAAAATACCTGTCAATGCTAAGAGAAGGCTGGTGATTTGTAGTCTTTTCATGGTCTGCTCAAACCTTGTTTAAGAGGGATTTCAATAATTTACGAAAATTTTCTGCAAAAAGAGTTGGGCATATTTGAGACCAGTTTCGGGCTGCTGCGACTTCTTTTTGAGCCGCGACTTCTGTTGGTCTTTCTGCTGGGACGCTTCACCACCCACAAAAAGAGAACCGCGAACTTTTCATAGGTAACGACACTTGCTACATTAGAGGCATATAGCCGGGCGTGTGTCGTGCCGACACACCACAAACAAAGGAGGATAATGTCCTGTCTAATGCCCAAAATGCGGCTTCTGGCATGGCCGCAAACGACGAAGCTGGAGCGGTTATGACCAGCGGAAAGTCGATCTTAAACGGCGACGAAGTGCTCGCCTCCATCCTGAAATCACTGGACGACGACAAAGCCGAGGATGTGGTGAAAATCTCCCTCAACGGCAAGAGCGAGATGGCAGATTGGATGGTCATTGCGTCCGGTAGATCTACTCGACAGGTCGCCGCGATTTCCGAACATATCGTGGAAGCGCTCAAGCGAGATCACAATGTTCTCTCCAAAATCGAAGGCAAGGATACCGGCGATTGGGTGCTCATCGATACGGGTGACATAATCGTCCATGTCTTCCGCCCAGAAGTTCGTGAGTTTTATCAACTAGAGAAGATGTGGCTGAACCCGGGCGAACAAGCCGCGACCAGTCCCTAGAGACGGCTCGGTATGAAAATTAGAATTGCAGCGGTTGGGCGATTACGCTCGAGCGCTGAGGGCGAACTGGTTGCCGACTACGTAACCCGGTTTAACCGTATCGGTCGCCCTATAGGCCTTGGTCCAATGGAGATCGTCGAAGTCGAGGCCCGCAAAAGCGGCATGGACGAAGAAGCCGCTCTCTTAGAGAAATCCTGTGTTGGCAGCCGCCCAGTGATTTTACTTGATGAGCGAGGCAAGACCTTAAGTTCTCCCGAGTTTGCTAACCAACTGGCCCATTGGCGAGACGATAGCGCCCCTCATGCCTGTTTTCTGATCGGCGGTGCTGACGGACTTTCACCAAGTTTGCATGGTTTGGCAGACGAAAAACTGAGCTTGGGTAAAATGGTTTGGCCCCACATGCTCGCCCGCGTGATGCTTGTGGAGCAGCTATATCGGGCGGCATCAATTTTGGCCGGCACACCGTATCACCGTCAGTGAGATAACTGCGCTAAACCTGTGCCGTCCCAAACGATCAAGTCGCGTCGGTGCGCCCGACCGGCAGCTTGTTTGGAAAAATTCGCCTTATAGCAAATCACCTGCTTTTACCGCCGCCCTAACAACCACACGAAGAAGATACCGCCGACTAGGCCAGTGATGATACCGATGGGCATGTCTTCGGGCGCCATGATGGTGCGGGCGGCGATGTCTGCCCAGAGGAGGAAAATCGCCCCGATGAGCGCCGAGGCAGGCAGCACACGTGTATAGTCACAGCCGACCAGCATGCGGGCGATATGCGGCACCATGAGGCCGACAAAGCCGATCATACCCGAGAAAGCGACCATGACACCGGTGATCAGGGCGCGGGCGACAAAGACCGCCAGCCAGAAACGTGCGACGGGAATGCCAAGGGTTGCGGCGATTTCGTCACCGACCGTCATGGCTTTGAGATGTGCAGCCCGATGAAACAACCCGATGCCGCAAGTTACGAGGATCACGAGCGGATAGATCAAGTGGTTCCACCAGCGCGCCGCAAAACGCCAAAATGGGCACAGTCAAAAGCCCAAGAATCAGGCTGTGGTGTCTAGCGCCGTATGCCTTGGCCACTCATGGGGGGTTTCTCCAATAGGGTTTCCGGAACTGGTGGACGCATGTTGAGTGCCTGATGCGGCCGAGTATGATTGTACTGTCTGAGCCAGTGGTCGATGACGATCTGAGCCTGTTCGGTTGTTGTGAACCACGCTGCAGTGAGAACCTCCCGTCGTAAGGTCCCGTTGAAGCGCCCGTTGTATCCGTTCTCCCAAGGCGATCCCGGGTAAATGCGGATCGGCTTGATGCCAACCACTGCCCGGCAGGCGATTGCAAAGCAATCTGCCGCGAGGAGCGTCGAAGCCAGCCTTTCATCTCCGGCAACTGCGACCGACCCATCCCGCCAATCCGTTTCCGCCAGTTGTAATAGGTCGCATCGCCGATCCCGACGCTGCGGCACGCGGATGCCACTTCATCGCCCAAAGCCAGTTTCAGCTCAATCTCACGCAGAAGCTTCAAGATGTCTTCCACTCAATGTCGTTTCCTCGCCATGTCCAATCCCCTCAACCCACTCGTTCAATGGCCCAGTTCTAACGGCGAAGGACAGTTGGTTTGTCGATGGATTCTACAAAGTGGGTGTTGGAGTTATTCAAATGAATGGATGTACGCCCTGGCATGGCAACCACACGTCATACACGGAGAGGAAGAAGCGTGAATATGAGGATTTGAACCGCGCCAGGTTTGCCGGTGGCTCCAACTCATGAGTAGGATGGAGCATCAGGCGGGGCTTGGCGGGAAGGAACTGTGCCGCAAGCATGGGATCAGCGATGCGACCTTTTACAACTGGCATCGCAAGTACGGCGGCATGGGAGTCGCTGACGCAAAGCGGCGGCCTACCTCTGATCGCAGACACGCCGCTCTCAGGGCTCCGTGCCATCCGCGAACTGACGACGATCAGTGCCCGACGCGGGAGGCACAGACCGATTTTCGGCGACAACAGGACGGAACTGACCTGTTGGCTGTGCTCAGATGGTGTCAGGAATGGCAGATCAAATGGCAATTCATCGCTCTGGCAAAGCCGATGCAGAACGCCTTTTGGAAAATTTCAATGCCAACTTCCAAAACGAACTCTCGAACAAAACCCTGTTCCGTCACTGGCTAAGGCCAGCGAGAAGATCACCGCATGGACGGAAGACTACAACCCATAATGAACCAATTCATCTTTCGGTAACCTCACATCGAACGAATTTGCATTGAAATCGAGACTGAAACCAAGGCCGCTTAAGGCCAGAAATCAAACGGTGCATTCTCCCAAAGGCTGGAGCGAAGTCCGATCACAAGTCTCTTCTATTTCCCCCAAAGAGCACAGTGCTCCCCCGACATATTCTGTTAGACACAACCACTCTACTCAGATCTTTCGCGCCCTACCCGGGAGGGTAAAATGAGGATATTTTTTGGATGCTCTAAGCCTTAGTTTTATTGGTCGGAGTGGCGAGATTCGAACTCACGACCCCTGCCTCCCGAAGGCGAAAAGGCGGTGGTTCTGAGATCAAAAGCCGTTGTTTTATTGGGTTTCTGATCAGTTTGGATCGCTACAGATCATTTGAAACGTTGCGATAGCGTTGCGGTAAGACTGTGCCACGTGGACTTGTGTGGATCACTTGGCGATCCGCGCTCGCATGAGCCGAGTCCACAAGATGTTCCACGAGTTACCGGTTGCCGGGATATCCAACAAGCAGAACCTGCAGCTCACTTGTAGTTCTGCCTCGCTCGTAATTGTGCAAGAATGAACTACGGTTGCTCTCGCAGGGATTTGAAGATGGATCGGAAGGTGAATATTGGGGTGGTAGGCGCTCTTAATCTGGATTTTGTCACGCGCAGTGTCGAGGGTGACGACGCCATGGAGGGCATAAGGTCCTTCAATCGTGATGAGGAGCGTTCCGTATCTGACAAGGATTGGTGGTCTTTTTTTTATAGATATCTACCCAACCGCCAACACTCCCTTTCACCGGGCGGATCGGCCGCAAATACTGGCGCTGCAATTTGCGCAATTCACCCACAATTCAACGTGCATGTGGTTGGAACAATCGGAGAAGACGTTGAAGGTCAGTACCTAATGGACCGGGAGCACTGGTACGGGGCAAAAGTCACACCGAGGGTCTCCAAAGCAAGGAGTGGCAAGGCATTTTCCTATGTGGAGCGCGGTGCCGGACGGAAGATCGCCGTGTCACCCGGCTGCAACGACCAATTCACCGTTGATTATTTTGATGATCTTCCATCTGACTTGGATTGGTTGCACGTTTCGTCCTTTGCGTCGGAGGTTGCAAATATTGAGCTCGCGAAGTTCCTGAAGTTGGCGCGAAATAAATACAAGAATGCCAAAATCAGCATCGATCCGGGGCGGTTTTTGACAGAAAGGAGTTCGCAAAAGATCGCGATTGATGCACTTCGGCAGTGCGACTTTCTTTTCACAAAACAAGAGGAGTTGCTTAGCTTGGCGCAAACTCCTGACTTCGGACCGGAAAGCAATGCAAGGATTGCTGCTGTTGATCATTTGTTTCGACTCTGCGGGAATGACCTTTCGGTCGTAGTTGAGCGAATGTTGAGCGGATACTCCGTTTATGTGAAGAATTCCAAGCCGGTTCATGTTGAATATTCCTCATTACAGAGTATGGGTTCGGCGGATGACATCGACGATACCGGTGCTGGCGATGTATTCAATGCGGGCTACATCTATGGCGAGTTGCGAGGATTTTCTGTTGAAAACCGAAAGGGTATTATTCGGTCAGTCATTAGAAAGAAGTTGGCGCAGCCGGGTCGAATGGGATTTTTCGAGTTTGCTCGCGCGACTCCTATAGTCTTTGCTAGCCACTCTCACAAAGACAAGCATGAACTTCGTAGATTCATTGATCAGTTCGAGGATACAGACGTCAGCTTCTGGGAGGACGTTGAGGACATTAGGATTGGTGAGGAGATGATACACGCAATTGAGCAGGGGGTAAGACAGTCAGACTTTCTTGCTGTTTTTTGTTCACTGGATTCGGCGGAATCGGGGTGGGTTGCAAAAGAGATGGAGCTCGCCGACCAGCACAACGTTCGCATTATTCCGATTGTGCTTGAATCAAGTTCACTAAGAATGCTGCCAAGGATACGCGAACTCAGATATATCAACGTGCCAGAGATTGGATTCAGCAAGGCAAAGGAGCAGTTCCTCAAGGAAGTTTGGAGGCGCTAATCGAATTTGATCAAGGGCAAGATGCGCGAAATCATGAAAGTTGAACACACGAAGCAGAAACTTGGTGCGTTACAAGGTTTGGCGGTATGATGCAACTCGACGCGCATCGCAGAGTTCCGACGGACCAACTATTTCAATTGATCTAGGGCCTGCGCGCGCGGGTAAAAGCAAGTTGCAGCAAAACCGCTGTACTATGCAGGTCCAATTGGACTTAGGTAGGCCCCACCGAGTATCGCTGCCTCCGGATGGCGTCTTGGCGGTCGGAGCAGTAACTTATTGGGCTTCAGTTTTGTCGAGGTCGATGTGTGCCAGTTGCAACCTCGCGGTACGCGCAGATGTCGAAGTGTTCCAAGTGGGCCTTGCTTCCGATGAGCTCACCTTGAAACAAAGGACCGGCGGAAAGCACATGACGTCGTGGTGGAATTTGGTCAATGCGGGTCAATATGCGTCAGATCGCCCAATTGGGACCATAATTGTGCGTTATCCCTTCATTATTGGCTTGATCGCAAGTTACAAGGCTGTTACCCGGCCCGCTCGTCAGGAGTGGAGGCGGCGCAGTTGGTAGCAGGCGGTGGAACAGCAACATTCGTACGATGTTCGGAGTTGCGAGAAAGGGCAGGACTGAGCGTGGATGATGTCGTCAATCGCTGTGGCGGCCGGCCTGCTCGGTCATCTGTTCAACGGCTGGAACGCGGCTATGCGATACGTAGTCACAACGCGTTCAGAGTAGCCAACGAAATCAAAAGAGAGCTCGAAACACTCGGCGCGGCCTCGTTCGATGTCGATGTGGAAGTGCAACGTACGTGATGGGGGGAAGTGCTGGCAGTTGGTGAGAAGGTGGGCGCTTGTCCCAGCTCGCACCGATCTAAAGCACAATCAAAAAAACATGAAACCAGAAAACAAATCCAACAATCCATGCGGTAGAAAAATGGAAAAGGCATTTCAATGATGGGCGTCGTCTTGTCGGAAACAGGCTACGAAAGTGACTTCACGGGTCTTTTCTGGGCGTTTCACCCAGAAGGTAAGCTCTTTGCAGAGGGGCATGACAACTTCGGGAAGTTACCGCCAATCCACGCCGAACGTATTCATACAAGTCAGGTAAAGCATGACGTGAACTTCTCGTTTCGCGCCACTGCCTAAGGGTCCCGTGAAACCAATCTCTGACCGCTATGCGTGGATCTTCAAAGAATTCTACTCCGGAAAGGCTGCTGACAGGTTCGACTTTGTA
Source organism: Pseudomonadota bacterium (assembly GCA_039024895.1). GTDB lineage: Bacteria > Pseudomonadota > Alphaproteobacteria > Rhodobacterales > Rhodobacteraceae > JAJDOD01. Next base: position 53,236 of record JBCCPJ010000001.1, read on the forward strand.
GCAAAGTATGCTTCAGAGTTTTCGGAGGTGTTGCCCTTTCGTGAGAAGATCGACGCCAAAATCGACTTTCTAGCAATCGATGCGTTCGTAACCTCGTATTTCTTGGATGTGATTAAGTTCAAAGAGTACCATTTCTACTCAAACGGTTTATACGCCGGACGTGATGGAAAAAATGACCGCGATCTCCCCACAAAGGAATTCGACAAGAAGGTTCACGAAGGTAAGCTTCTCAACTCCAGCAAAGTCGGAGCGTTCACGGCAAAATGGCTGCTGAAGTATCATCCGCTGGTCGTAACGCAGAATCCTGAAGCTGAAGTCGAGCTGTACGAGCGGAGGCACATTCAGAACATACCTTTCATCGTCGCGTGCAACATTTCACTGCGTGCTATGGGTATTGAACCTGATGAAGTTCCTTCTGATCTCTACAGGAGCTTGGTCTATCATCTACGGTTCCGGACATATGAAGATCGTAGCATGATCATGTATTTTGAACTCCTTGTTGCTCACATCGAATTGATGAGAGATGGAGAGAAGCGATGAACACGGCGCCGCAGTCGCGCCGAGAGGATGGTCGAACCTACTCGGTGTTCATTGCGGGAGCATCCGACTGTGATGAGCTGCGATCGATCGCAAAGCGAGCCTTTGAGGACCACAACTTCGTCGCACCTAGCAACGACCGTAAGTTTGCTGTTTTTGACTGGAGAGAGGACAAAACTCCGGGATACGCAGGCGAACAGTTTCAGGAACAGGTTTTCCAAGACGCGGCAAGGCTGTGGGGTAAGGAAGAGTGCGACATCTTTGTCTTGCTTCTCTGGTATAAGTTCGGCGAGGACACCAAGAGAGAGTACGATGCGTACATGGCCAAGCGCGCAGATGGATCATTACCGCATTTTTTTGTCTGTCACTACAACGAACCAGTGCCGCCACTAGATTTAATGGACTGCAAAATTGACAGCCTGTTTGAGTGGATCACGCAGCATCGTAGCGGCTGGGCGGAGCTGGATCCCACAAGAGGTGCGGTTAACGAAATCGTCGCATATCAGGCCGCCTTGTATAAACGAATTAATAGCTTTCTGAGTGAGCAAGCCGACTGAACCAGATAGCTTCAGGATTGCTGGCCGCCAAAGGAAGTAGTGCTTGCGCATACCCTTTCAGATGTAGCCCCATTCTTGTTGGGCTGCCTTGGAATAGTGGACCAGTGGACCGCCAAGTTTCTCACCATTTACGGTGAACCGTTCGATTGCGTTGAGCATCGCGTCCTTTTTGAAGGGAATGTGAATTACCCGCGCGCTTCGATTGTCAATTCGTGTCGCAAGAGTATTGGGCCAATTGTCCCGATGCGAGCTTGGGTTCAAGATCGATTTGTAGCCTGTGTATGCAATAATGAGTGGGATCTGGTAGTAATCAACCGCCTTCTTGATCTCCCAAGACAGCATACTACCGCTCTTCCGGGTTTTTGACGAAACAATCACTACCATGTTCTTTGAAGCGGCAAGGCGTTGGCGAATGCTTGCTTGAAGTGTCTCTAACTTACTCGTGTCGCGTACAGCACTTGCTTTCTCATGGCTGTTAACAAATTTGAACTCAATACCTCGCGATGCATCCCATCCTTGAACAGTAGCATAATACGCAAAATCTGATTTTGTTGGGTCGGTTTGACCAAGCCCATCGAACGCGAAATAGGTTCCGGTTCTATTGGCCATTCGTCCAATTCCTAACGTGATTTTTCAGATTTATCTCATGAGCCTTGGCTTCGGGCAGGACAATGTTGACCTCACCCGTTATTTGGCCGTCACGACCCTCTTCCAAGATTGCGGTGATTATTAGATCGACGAGGGCCGAGTTTTTGATGCCAACCCTCGAAAGCCCTGATCCCATCAATGGGACCGACAGCGGCTCCATAGAACACGCAGCCCTTGCTTCAGCGGCCATGCCGCGAACCGCCTTAATGAGGATTTCGGCATTCGCCGATGTAACATTATTCGCCGCATCGGTCTTGCCAAGCGCCACAAAGAGGAATTTCTGATCAGCAGTGCAAGCACGAGCTGTCGTGCCAATCGGGTATCTCAACCGGTTGCCCTTCGGTCTGCTTTCTTTTGTACCTTGCACGTTTCTGAGCGAAGCATTTACTTGGTTCCTCCAATCCTCTCGGTCGCCTTGCCAATAGGTCGAAAGGACGTGGCCATGCAGTGACTTCGACGAAACCAAATCTTCGTCTACAATGCTGTCGAAGAAGTCATTGGCGCCTATGGCTTTCCAGCCCTGCTCCTCAAAGATGTTACCGAATTTCAATCTGATCTTTGTGTCGTTGGTGGGGTTTGGGATTGTAACCTCGCGGCGGAGGAAGCCGCTGAACAAGTAGCCATCCAAAAAGAAGAGGACGGTACCGGGAATGAGTGCTACCGCCAAAAACCCGGGCAACGACAAGGTAATGTCGCCGTTCTTGAGGACTTCATATGCCTCCAGCGGAAGAAAAATGGCCCCGAGCGCCCAAAGTAGCGAGCGAAAAAACTCACGCCAGTGTTTCAGAACCCATCGCAACATGCAGCACTCCAACCCTTTGGTTGCTGGGTGGGGATGTAGAGAACTTGTACTCCCTATTCAATCGCGGGATGCATCCTTTTGGGCATTGCCGTCACGACACCTAGTTTTGCCGGCGGGATCTTCTGGTGGCTTTGGGCTTGGCCAACAACCCCGCTGGGCGCGTTGACTTGGTCGAAGTAGCAAACTGAATCTCGGCAGTTCGATTGAAGATTTCGTCTTCTTGGAGACTCGGATTTCTTGATCGGTTTAGACTGAGCACGTCCTCGTGGCACAAAACCGTCTTACGGGGTTCCTCTAGAACGAATTAATCCGTTCTCAAGAAAAGATTTCGCATTGGGTCGGGGCTTGGCAAGAAGTGAGTATCCAATTTGTTTTCTAGGGGAACACTTAAGTGAAGAACCAAATGCCTGATACTGAGATCCATGCCGTTGTCTTAAAGGCTGGCAATGCATACCATATGGCGTTCAGCTCCATGCCCGATCTCCACCAGCTATACGGCACAAAGGAAGCTGCATTGCTTGCAGCCCGCCGAAATCTAGAGGAACACGGCCACGACCCCAATCTAGTATTGGACCTCACCAACGCGCAACCACACGAGCTCACTGATTATTTGCGATAGATTCAGTCAGCCAACTTTGTTCACGCACCAGTTGTTTTGGCCGTAGAATAAGGCATTCCTACTAGTCTCACATGGGACGTCCCTAAAGATACCCGCTGCAGTAGTTCGGAAAAGTATCAAAAACTCTAGCGAATCAACCTATTGATACAGTATCATTTGTACTGGAGGCGTATGAGACTAGGAGCATCTCAATGGAAAAGTGGGGTTATGTCCGCGTATCGGTAGATAGGAAATTGCAGGCGGCGGGTTGGGAAGATCAGATCGCGACTCTCAAAGAGTTGGGCGTCACTGATGAAAACATGAGGATGGAAGAGGCGAGCACACGCACCGCACGACCGGTGTTTGAGAAAATGATTGCCTCAGCCAACCACGAGGCAACACCTCAACGCAAGATTTGCATCTGTGCTGCAAAGATGGACCGAGCATTTCGCGATCTTGCCGCCGCGGACGCGGCTATCTTCACGCCGCAGAACCCAAACGTCATCTGGCTTCTGCCGGATCTTTCGAAGAACCCCTTGGACCCGACTGACCCAACGCAGATGCTGCTTGTACGTATGATGGGTGCTGTTGCCCAATTTGAGCGTGACCGCCTTGCAGAACGGCGAGCATATGGGATTGCCAAGGCTAAGAAAGAGGGCAAGTATAAGGGACGTGCGCCAACTGCTCGCGCCAAGGCTCCTGAGGTCCTAAAATTGCGTGAGCGTGGATTTCGTCCTGACGAGATCGCCAAACAACTTGAGATTGGTCGGGCGTCTGTATTCCGAATTCTTCGACACCACAGAGAGAGTCAGCCCAGCAACTCGCAATGACAGGCGTTGGACTGATCTCAAATCGACTCAGAAAGAACGGCCTCAGCTTGCGCGATGACTGTCCGCACTGCTTCCTTCGCAAGATCAGGCGGGTAACCGAACTTCTTCAGAATGCGTCGCACAAGGATGCGCATTTTGGCCCGGGCGCTTTCCTTCTTGTGCCAATCGACGGTCACGTTCGACTTCATGCTCTTCAAGAGTTCATGTGCGATTATACGCAGTTGTTCGTTGCCCATCACTTCGACGGCACTCTCGTTCTGAGCGAGAGCGTCATAGAACGCCAGTTCGTCGTCTGACAGTCCTTCTTCGGCCCCCCGATCCGCTGCGGCCTTTATGTCTTTCGCCAAATCGATCAGCTCTTGGATCATCTCGACCGTCGATATCGCATTCGAGTGATAGCGAGCTACGGCCTCTTCCAACCGCTCCGAGAAAGCCTTGGACTGGACAACGTTGCGTTTCGCACGACTATTGATTTCCCCATTTAGCAGCTTCTGTAGCGCATCAAGCGCTAGGTTCTTGCGCTCCATGTTCTGCATTTCGAGCAGAAACTCTTCCGACAGGATCGATATATCCGGTGATTGAAGCCCCGCTGCAGATAGGATGTCGACAATTTCGGCATTTGAGACCGAAGCGTCGATGAGTTGTTCAATCGCGAACTGCTTCGATCTGGAGTTCAGCTTCGCGCTTGGCGAAGACTTCACAATAGCCGACCGAACTGCTTGGAAAAATCCGACCTCTTCCTTCACATCGCGCGCAAAGTCGCTTGCTGATGCCAGCGCAAAGGCTTTGCCGATTTCGGCCACGGCCAACTGAAAACGCTGACGTTCTTTCCCTTTCGCCTCATCGCCTTCAGCCCGCGCGGCGGCTTCGTTCTGTTTCCTGAGCACCCAGTCTGTTGCATCGGCGAGCGCAACAAGCCGTTCGCTGGGTTCACCATCTATGCCAAGCGAGTAGTCGTGCCCATGGAACATGCCTCGCACCACATCCAGCTTTTCCGCTAACACGGCGACCGCTTGCTCTTCATCTATTCCGGTGCGGTCTTGATCGGATTCTGAGTATTCGGCGAGTGCGTTCTTGAGGTTCTGGAAAATGCCGATGTAGTCGACAATCAATCCACCGGGCTTGTCTCGAAACACACGGTTTACACGGGCAATGGCCTGCATAAGATTATGCCCGCGCATAGGCTTATCGATGTACATAGTGTGCATGCATGGCGCATCGAAGCCGGTTAACCACATATCACGCACGATAACGAGTTTCAGAGGATCGTTGGGATCACGAGCGCGTTTGGCAAGGTCATCGCGGCCCTTTTTGTTGCGAATGTGGGGCTGCCAGTCGAGTGGATCGGAAGCCGACCCAGTCATGACAATTTTCACAGCACCCTTCGTATCATCATCAGAATGCCAATCCGGCCTGAGCTCTACGAGGTGCTGATACAAGGAAACACAAATTCGGCGGCTCATGCACACGGCCATCGCCTTGCCACTCAATCCTTCAAGGCGCGCTTCTAAGTGTTGAACCAAGTCTTCCGCGACTTGCCGCATCCGTTTTTCAGACCCGACCAACGCCTCAACGCTCGCCCACTTGGCTTTTGCCTTCTCCTGCTCCGACAATGTCGAGTCTTCGAGGATTTGCTCGATCTCAGTATCGATCAACGGTTTCTGATCTTCGTCGAGTTCAATGCGGGCCAACCGGCTTTCGTAATAGATAGGAACTGTGGCGCCGTCTTCGACCGCTCGTGTGATGTCGTAAACGTCAATGTCCTCGCCAAAGACTGAACGCGTGCTCTTGTCTGCTCCCTCGATCGGGGTCCCGGTAAAGCCGATGAACGAAGCGTTGGGTAGGGCTTGGCGGACATAGTGAGCGTGTCCATAGCGCCGAGCTCCAGTCGCTTGGTCGAGCTTGGCGTCAAATCCGTATTGGCTCCTGTGCGCCTCGTCTGCGATTACAACAACGTTGCTACGGTCCGTCAGCTCGGGGAAACGCTCCTCGCCTCGCTCAGGCGCGAATTTCTGCATGGTCGTAAAGATCACGCCGCCACTTGAACGCTGGAGAAGTCGCCGTAATTCCTCCCTGCTCTCGGCTTGATCCGGTGTTTGGCGGATCAAATCTTTGCACATCCCGAAGGTGGTGAAGAGTTGGTCGTCTAGGTCGTTTCGGTCGGTGAGCACTAAAAGGGTAGGGTTTTCCAACTCCTCCGAACGCACCAACAGCCCGCCGAAAAACGCCATAAGCAAGCTCTTCCCGGACCCCTGCGTGTGCCATATGACCCCAATTCGCCGATCTCCATCGGGCGACGACGCCTGAACTGCACTCTTCAGCGCCTTTCGCGCACCGAAGAATTGATGGTAACCGCCAACGATTTTGAATGGGCCATCACCTTTGTCGGCAAAGACAGTGAAGTCGCGGACCAGTGAAAGCAAATGCTCCCTATCAAGAAGCCCACGCAGCAAAGTGTCGAGCTCGTGAGGTCCGCTTGTTGTGAAGTCGCCCGCCTCGCCAGTGATTGAGCGCCAAGGCATGAACCTTTCCTGATCAGCCGTCAGTGAGCCCACGCGCGCTGTCAGGCCGTCTGAGATGACCAGCACACCGTTAGTTCGGAAAAGCGATGGGATCTGCGCCTTGTAGGTCTGAAGCTGGTCAAACGCGGCTTCGACGGTCGCGTTTTCGCCTGCCGCATTCTTAAGCTCGACAACCGCGAGAGGTAATCCGTTCACGAAAACGACCACGTCGGGTCGGCGGTTATGCTTTCCTTCAACGACCGTAAATTGATTGGTTACGACCCAGTCGTTGTTGTCTGGCTCGGAAAAGTCGATCAGCCAGACCTTGTCGCCGCGAATAGTGCCGTCCTCAATCGGGAATTCGACATCGATCCCGTCGACAAGCATCTGGTGCACACGCCGGTTCTCCTCGACAAGGCTGGGCGTCTCACGTCGTTGGAGCGCGCGCAATGCCTCGTGGATAGCATCTACCGGGATTGTTGGGTTCAAGCTCTGGGCAGCAGCCAGCAGGCGCTCGAAAAGCACCACCTCATGATAGGTGTCACGTTCCGGATTACTGCCGTCTGGCGAAGCTTCCTCGGCCCCAAGTTGGGTGTATCCGAGCTCCACTAACGTCGAAAGGACGACCTGTTCCACCAAGTCTTCGTTGATCGTCATTCTTCGACCTCCTCGGGGACTATCTCGACTGAGGCGGTCGTGTTTTGCGCCAGCTTATAGGCTTCGCGGTCGACACCGAACAGCAATTGCGAAGGCGTGATAGACAAGGGAATGCGTTCATCCTCGCCAATCAAGATTTCGAGGTCGAGCGATCCGTTCTCGTATGAAATCACGTGAAAGGCCGACGCGTAGTCAATCTTCTCATTTGCAGCACTAAACCTTTCATAGGGTTCGAGCGTGCGAACCGGATCGGGGGTGTTCTCAAGATAAGCGTTGTGCAGGAACGTCACCAAAGCATCCGCAGCCAACAAAGCAGACCTACGATGGTGCGCGCTCAACCGCTGTGCGAAGCCGTCTTTACCGTGGCTCAGCGGCCCCGCAGCGTTGCGAAACTCGCCCAACGCGTCCGTCATCTTGTAGTGCTGGGAGATTACTTTGCTAAAAGGATCGGCCTTGCTCTCAACGAGTCGCATCAATCGAAACGCTGCACTGATCCAATCCTTGAAACTCGGCTGTTCGGATTGGATCGGGCTATCCTTCCAGCCCTTGATCGGGTTCGAGGGGTCGTCAAGTTCCGCTATCAGGACCTGACAGGCGCACTCAACCAGCGCCTTTGCTGCATCGATGCAACCGTCGTTCTCTTCATCGAACTGAAGCTCCAGAGATTCCAACGTCTGGCAGAGCATCGGAGCGTGGCTCCAATGATCGCAAAAAGCTTTGATGCCGGGGTACCAATCCTGCCTCAAGCCGGAGCCTCCACATCTCGCAGACGGATTTCTCCCGACATCAGCTTTGGCAGAAGGAGGTCGCGGGTGGCAGCAAGGGTTCGGTTTTCGAGGTCGTTCTGGATGGTCTTCTGCATGATGGGTTCCAAAATCTCGCCCATCAATGCCCAAGAATCGTCCGACGGACACACGGTCTTTGCGGCCTTGAGATGTCCGCGTTGTATGTGGCCCATCGTTGTGGCCTTGGACGCGGCGATTTGCTGAAACTCGGCAAGGTGCTTGTGCACCCACTGCGTGTAGAACCACGTCGGGTAGTCATCCGATGAAACCTTAAATAGGTGTTGGTTCAGCGCTCCTTCGCCTGCGGTCCAGAACTTGGCCATGAGGCTGCCTGACCATGAAAATAGGAAGTCCCCATCCTTGATGACATACTTGTCCGGCACGGCTCGAGAAGCGCGGTTGCTCTTAGCCGTAACCCCATTCCGAAGTTCGGCAATCTTAATCACAGGAAGGCTTTTCTCCTGATCCTCGGCCGGATATTTCTGAAGAGCCAGACCGTTGAGGAAGGTTGCGATCTCGTCGAGTGGCTTTTCCGTCCAACCTACCGGCAGGCTATCGCCACCCAGCGTGCCGGGAAATAACGCAGCGAAGGCGGCGGCTTTTTCGGGGTTGGGGATCAGGCTGCCGAGGATGGCGGTTGGGTCGGTTGCGCCGTCCATCTTGCGCCGAGTGGGGCCGAAGTCGACAAACCAGTCCCGGAAGATCGCCTGCGCAATCGATTCCAGCGTCTCGTTCATGCGCCGGTTCAGTTCGATCCTGTCGTCGAAGGCCGATAGTGCTTTGGCAACCTGATCCTGAATCTCAAATGGAGGAAGAGGAAACGGTTGAATTCCGAAAGTATCACGGCTGAGGCTAGGGTTCGACGTCCCGTCCTTTAGGTGATTGAGGCCGACGAAGTCGACGAAATAGTAGAAGAACTTAGGATGAACCTCCTTTTGAAACTCGACATAATACGCCGTGTCAATCACCCAAAACGGGCCATCGACCCATTCAACTCCCAGATTACCTTGGCCCTTTCGTCCAAGAATTGCAGTAGGACCGACGCTGAGACTCTCTTTGTGGGTACCTGTTGGACCGTTCGATCCGTAGACCACAACGTCACCATCCACACGATTTGATGTGGTGAGCGCCTTCCCGTAGCGCAGTGTGCAAACCGTGTCCATTCGCACCAATGGCCATTGAAACTCAGTGTCCGGGGGAAACGTGTGGACTGTGCTTACGAGCGGTCGATTCATCAGACAGAACCGATCACGCTGAGGATTCTGGCTTCAAGGCGGCGGGACTCCTCGAATTGCTCTTTGAGCGTGTCGCTCAGGCCTTGAAAACGCTCTTCAAATGGCGTCTGGTCGTCGCCCGAGTGTGCTGTGCCGACAAATCGCCCCGGAGTCAGCACGTAACCATGCTCTGCTACATCGTCCAAGGTAGCAGAACGGCAAAAGCCGGGAATGTCTTCATATGCCTCGTCGTGGTCCTTGTTGCGCCAGCGATGATAGGCCCCGGCGATGCTTTCGATGTCTTCTTCGCGGAACTCGCGCCGGACGCGATCAACCATGTAGCCAAGTTCTCTGGCATTGATGAATAGGATTTCGCGTCGCCGATCACGGTGTCCGTTGGCGCTCTTGTCCTTAGCGAGAATCCACAGACAGGCTGGAATCTGCGTCGAGTAGAACAATTGCCCCGGCAGGGCGACCATGGCATCGACGACGTCGGCTTCGAGCATCGCTCTGCGAATGTCCCCTTCACCCGATTGCTGCGACGACATCGATCCGTTAGCGAGCACCACGCCCGCCGTCCCGCGCGGAGCGAGGTGGTGATAGATGTGCTGCAGCCACGCAAAGTTGGCGTTACCCACCGGCGGCACGCCAAATTTCCAGCGCACGTCGCCGCGCAGACGCTCGCCGCCCCAGTCGGAAATGTTAAAGGGTGGGTTGGCGAGGATGAAGTCGGCGCGCAGATCGGGTAGTTCGTCTCGGTGGAAGCTGCCTTCGTTGTTCCAGCGGATGTCGGCATCGATCCCTTGCACCGCGAGGTTCATCTTGGCCAGCCGCCACGTCGTGTGGTTGATCTCCTGCCCGTAGACCGAGATCGCATCGCGCCGACCGTTGTGGTCTTCGATGAACTTCTCAGACTGCACGAACATTCCCCCAGAACCACAGCAAGGGTCGTAAACGCGGCCCTCATAGGGTTCGAGCATATCGACCAAGGTCCGGACGACGGAACGCGGTGTAAAGAACTCCCCACCACGCTTCCCTTCGGTCGAAGCGAAGCCCGACAGGAAGTATTCATATACCCGACCTAGCAGGTCTTTGGCCCCGCCATAGTGCATGGGAATGTTCGAGAAGAGATCGATCAACTCGCCGAGCATGATTTTGTTCAGCGTCGGGCGACCATAGTTCTTGGGCAGAACACCCTTGAGCGTCTCATTGCTTGGAACTTTCTCGATAGCCTCCATCGCCCGGTCGATCAGACCGCCGATGTCGACCTTCTTCCCATCCTCCAACTGGATTTCAGGACGCTTGGCGTTGGCTTGAAGATACGACCAACGCGCCTCTTTCGGGACCCAGAACACGTTTTCCGCGAGATATTCGTCGGGGTCTTCGGGATCTGCACCATCCTCCTCGCTCAAGGCGGTGTGGAGCGTGTCGAAGGCGTCCGAGATGTACTTCAGGAAGATGAGGCCCAGCGCAACATGCTTGTACTCTGAGGGTTCGAGGTTGCCTCGGAGCTTATCGGCGGCTTTGAAAAGGTCTGCTGCGAACTCCAAATCGCTCGCACGGGTGCTCGTGTCGGCCAAATCACCGTCCTCTCTGAATTTTCTGACTATGATGCCCGATTTTGTGCCTATTTTACAAGGCGCAACGACCGGTTGTGGGGGGTATTGAGGGTGCATATCGAGCACCCGATGTTAAGAATGTGAACTTTTTTCGAGTTAACATTGCACAGGCAAGCGGCTGCTGAAGGAGGCTTAGGGGCACTCCACTACTACCCCATTGGGTCCCTGCCTTCATTTTCGGAAGAGATTGAATCCATTAGTTCCGGAGAATCCATGGCAAGACTCGTGGCCGTGCCCCGCAGCCCACGTCGTAATACATGGAGAAAGCCTCGTCATCGGAGGTGCGTAACCAGAGGAGTCGTTGGAACCCCTTCGAAGTCAGCGTTAGAAACGGAGAGATAGCGCAATTGGGCTCGCCCAAAGAGAGGCTGAATGACCGACTTTGACGAAAAAGACTACGAAGACTTCGTCTCAATAGCCTTTGCAGTTCAGTGCTTATTGGAGAACAAGAGCATTGAGCCAGATTTTGCAAAGCCAAATCAAAGGTTCAGCTTCCCGAACCAGTCTCCAATATTCGAAGCGCTGATCCGCGCCGCAATGGCTGGTGATATCGAGTGCCGGGGATGTTTCGCTGACGTCCGCCTAGACCTGCCTGCGCTTGAAGGAGACATCGAACAAGAAGACGTCGTTCAGTCCTGCTCTGCTTGGAGAGCGCGTGGTGACATCAGGTTGGGCTGCGGGCAAGAGGCCGAGTTCTCAATTATCCCGCCGGATGCTTGGTGGTACGAGGGTGCAATATGGGAACAATCTGCGCTTTGGATTGGAACGCAAGACAAGTTTGAGAACCGACGCAAAAATCTGAAGGTTGAAAGGACTGTCCCATCGCCCCCCGATCGACCCTACGATTTCGAACAGATCCTATGTTTCTTAGAAGTAAAGTTTCGCTTGTCTGAATTGAAGCGATGGGCGCGAGTAAGAAGCCGAGACGCCGACTACCTAAAACCTCTGAATGAGAGGGGTGCAGGTATGAAACCGACGGAGAACTACGCCGCGATCATCGCTCACCTCGAGGAACTTTTGAAGACCAGCGTGGAGTGGGTCTCATGGATGGATGTCTGGCACGACGTTCGTCACCTCTTTCGGAGACCCGAGGAAGATGAAAAGCGCGAGCAGCCACATAAGAAGATGGAGAAGTACCTCGCGAAGCACAAACCAGATCTACTCGAAAAAGTGCGCGATCGAATACAAAACGTAAGACGTCGCGCGCGTTGACTTGAGGCACAGTACAAAATCGAAAGAACTGATTAATCCGTACTTAAGAAAAAATTTCGCAAGCATTTTCAGGTTGTTATGCCGCGTCCATGTTCAATTTCAACTCGAAGGAAATCAACATGGATACCAACCAAATCGCCTCGCCTACTACCACTGAGGCTTCTGAACCGTCCCTCCCGATCAAGAGCGTACATACGACTGAGATTCTGAACGATGCAACGGTCTTCGGAGACCTCAGCTCTCCTGAGTCTCAAGCGGTGCTTTCCAGCGAACTCATCACCGGGTTCTCGCCGCGCGCACCAAAAGTTGCAGGCGACAAGTGGCTTCAGCGCCGCTTTCCCTTTGGCTCCTACTTGGAAGCACTGACGCAGCATCCTGTACAAAGCACGAAAGAAGGCTCTGCGTTCTTTCCGAATGAAACGGAGCTCACCGGTCGCGCCATCACTGTGAACGGAGAAAAACAGCTCTACACACATCGGGCAAAGGCTAAGGCTAAGTCAGTTACAGCATTCGTCATCGACATTGATGGGACGGATCACATCGATCGAGTTCGCGATCGATTGATCGAACTTGGGCTGTTTGGCATCCTTTACACTACTCACAGCCACGCAAAGAAGGTTTCGCCTAACGGCGACTACTTCCGTGTGATCGTACCGATGGATCGCCCGTTCCTTGTGAGCGAATTCGGCGGAACTGTGCAACAAGCCTCCAAGAACTGGACTGCCCGCTACGCGGGCTTTGCGAAGCACTTGGGGATTGAAGAATTGGACCTCAGTGCGGCCAAGTTCGTTCAGATGATGTACCTTCCTCGCCGTGCGACAGAGAACGCTCAGTTCAAGCACTACGTTGTTGCGGGCCGAGCACTTACAATTCCGGAAATGCCGATCGCGCATGACTTGCCGGAATTCAAGCATCGTGGATTTCGCGAACAAGTGTCTGGCCGCGTAGCGGCAGCAACCAGCCAGCGCGCGATACTTGCAGACGGCTTCGACGTGCGCGAGTGGTTTAACGACTGCGGCAGTGCGTTTGATCTGGAGCTCTTCCTCGAAATGATCGGATGGGACATTCGTAACCCTGCTGCCGGTGATGGCATGACCATCATGTGTCCCAACCACCTCGAACACTCTGAACCTGATGATGGTACAGATTCCGGTGGCTGGTGCTGCGCAACTGACGGTGAGAAACCGTTCGTCATGTTCTGCCACCATGCACATTGCGCCGAACTTCGAACGTGGGATTTCATTCGTCTTCTGGAGGACCGTTTGGCTGATGGCGACGCGGCTCTTCCTGACGAATTCTCCAGTCTCTCGGAAATGCTTTGTGATGAGTTGTTTTACCCCGAAATCGGTGGCGAATGCTTGGAAGTTCACCCTAGCCAGTACGGTGCAAAGCCGACGGTTGAGATCGGGTATTTGAGCACTCCGAAGAAAGTCGAGGATGCCTTCCAAGCCCTTGTAGACGACCAGAATGCAGGTGATCGGGAATTCGCTGCTGTGTTTGCAGGCATTGCAAAAGCTGGGAACAAAGCCGGAGCAGTCAAGCGCTTGAACGAGCTGCTGACCAAAGACGGGCGTTACAATAACCGTGAGGTCGCGAGCCTCAAGTCGCAAGCTAAGACCATTCTTTCGGACATGAAGGCCGAAACCGCTGCGCTTGAAAAAGAACGCATCCAAAAAGAAGCAATGGACGCGTTGTCCATGGAGGATGACGCATCGCATCCCTCGTGGGACATTGCAGCCTCGTTGGGAGATACGATGCAGGAAGCGATTGCCACTCTGAACAAGCGTTGGCGCGTTGTCAGTGTTGGTGGGAAGGTGCGCCTTGTTCGCGTGCCTGACCCAACCAAACTGCTCTCACAGAGCGTTGCAATCGAGTCGATGTCGAAGCCTGATTTCGAGATGTATCACGCAGACCGTTGCATCCTTGTAGAAGACAAGTGGGTGAACCCTGCCAAGGTTTTTGTGAACATTGCCCAACGCTTCTCCGCAATTGAGTTCAATCCGCCCCCCTTGGTAGTGGGCGAAAATGCATACAACCTTTACCGCGGTCGCCAATTAAAGCAGCGAAAAGGGGATTGCCTGACGCTCAAGAAATTCATCCGTCACACCGTTTGTCGTGATCGAGAGGACCTGTTCCGTTTCGTGTGGCTCTACCTTGCCCATCTTGTTCAGCGTCCGGGAGAGAAAGCCCACACGGCAATTGTCCTGCGCGGTCTCGGCGGGTGCGGCAAGAGCACTTTCGGGATGTTATTGGAGCGTTTGGTCGCCCCATACAGCCTGACGATCGCCGAGGAAGAGCACGTCACCGGTCGTTTCGCGGGTCAACATCTTTGCACCGCGCTCGTGGCAGTTTGTACCGAGGCGTTGTTTGCCGGAGATCCGAAGATCAATGGCAAGATCAAGAGCCTTGTAACGTCGGACACGATTATGGTTGAGCCCAAGGGTCTTCCGGTCGTTGTGATGCCATCATTCACGCGCTTCTTTTTCGACAGCAACAATGAACGTGTCGTCCCGATCGACGGAAACGGCTCTGAACGTCGCTACTTGGTGATGGAGATTAACGATAGCCACAAAGACGATCACACCTACTTCGACGAAGTCTACGAGCAATTGAATGGCGACGGTGTCGAGGCGTTGTTGTGGGAACTTGAGAACTACGTCCCCAGCGACGACGGTTTGTCTTGGGGCGATCTTCGCACTGCACCTGACACTCCCGAACGTCGCAAGATGCGCTGGCATTCCATGCGTCCGGTTGAACGGGCGATCATTCGCATGATCGAAGACGGCTCTGTGACCATGAAAACCGAAAGCGGCCAAACGTTTCGCTATTCGTTCGAAGTGGGTAAGCCTATTCGTCTCCCGCAATCGGAACTGCGTCGTTTTCTCGGGCCGTCCATGAACCGCTTTGAGGCAAAGGACGGTGACATCGGCACGATGATGAACGAGTTGTTGGGTGAAACGATCACCGCCAATGACGGAACCGAGCACGTCACCGTGAAGATGCCACGTGGTGTCATCGAGTGCGAAGAGTTTGTACCGGGTCAGGACGCAGCAGGTGACGAATGGGAGCCGGTCAAGCGCTCCAAGGTCCGTTGTTTCGAGTTTCCCCCGGTAGAGGTGCTGCAAGCATGCCTCAAGGAACGCTACCAGCGGGTTGGTGTCGACGATGGATGAGCAAGAACTGCGCCCTGACGGGCGCGAGTCGACATCTGACAAGATCAAGCTGTTGACGATCGAAGAAGCTGCACAAAGCATTCATGCTACGGTGCGCCCCAGCACAATCCGCTCAGCGATCCACAGTGGCGAACTTGCAGCGGTAAAACTCGGACGCCGCTATTACTTGAACGAAACTGAGATCGAACGGTACATTTCATGCCTCGCAAACGTAAACCAGCCCGCCTCTACCAACGTAAAGATGACGGCGCATGGCTTATCATCGACTGCGGCAAGCAAATCCGGACTGGGTTTGGTGACGGATTTCATGAGCAAGCAGAAGAAGCACTGAGCCGTTACATTCGCCAGAAGTCTTCGACCGAGATCACAACAGTTGACCCCAGTCGGTTTTCGGTTGGCGAAGCACTGGTTCGTTACGGTGAAGCCAAAGCTGGCTTGGTCAAAGACCCCGAGCGGCTCCTTTATACTATCAAAGCGCTGGCACCCTACTGGGCAGACAAGATGGTCTCTGAAGTCGATGAGGAAACCTGCAAAGGCTACGTCAAGTGGCGCAAAAAGTCCGCTTGGACCATGCGCCTCGAGATGAATACGCTCAACGCGGCGCTGAAACATGCCGCCGCGAAGCGCCGCATCCCCTATTCGCCCGAGGTTGTGCTTCCACCCAAAGGGGTCGCAAAGGATCGCTGGCTCACGCAAGAGGAGGCTGGGTCTCTCGTGGAGCATTCTGCGCCTCACGTACGCCGCTTCATCCGAATCGCGTTGGCCACCGGTCGTCGCAAGGGTGCAATCCTTGGTTTGAAATGGGTGCCGTCGCTCCATGGCGGATGGGTCGATTTGGAGCGCGGGGTCATCCACTTCCTTGGCAAAGCCGAAGAGGAGACCAAGAAGAAAAAGGGGATCGTTCGCATCCCAAGCAAGCTGCTCGCAGAGATGCGGACTTGGGAGCAGGATGGACCAAACGTGATTTCATACGAAGGGCGACCGGTCGCGAACATCAAGACCGCTTTCAATCAGGCGGTGCTCCGCGCTGGGCTTGAAGATGTTACCCCACACACGCTGAAGCACACCGCTGTAACTTGGGCCTTCATCGAGGGGATGTCTCTTGAAATGGCTACTGACTACTTCGCCACCTCACGAGAAACGCTTGAAGACGTCTATCGGTCTTACAGCCCTGATGCTCAGAAGGATGCCGCTGACATCATGGACCGGACGTTTTGAGGCAATCCAGCGAGCCCCGAGAATCCTTAGCGTGACAGTCCAATAGCCGATGTCGATGGAACGTTTGCCGTACAAACACTCCTTGAAACGTTGCGGATAACGTTGCAGCGAGATCGCTCAAAAACAAAAGGCCCCGTCAGGGGCCTTGTTTTATTGGTCGGAGTGGCGAGATTCGAACTCACGACCCCTGCCTCCCGAAGACAGTGCTCTACCAGGCTGAGCTACACTCCGACAGCGCGCACGCCTATTGGTCTTCGCTTTGTTTTGCAAGTGCTTCGTGACCCGGCAGTACTCGATTTTCTCTCGCCCTAAGCATCGCACCAATGTTGGGAGAGGAAGCAGACCCAGCGCGCGTTCGTGTTCGCAGCACGGGCGTGTTGTCGGAACGACCACCAAAGCTCTCTCGGATCACAACATAAAGCCCGGCAAAGATAATTATACCTGCGCCAAAGCCCGTGGCTTGGTCCGGCGTCTCATTGAAGAAAAGGTACCCATATCCGGCACCCCAGATGATCTGACTATATTGCATCGGCGCGACAATCGCCGCGTCGGCGTAGCGATAGGCCGCAATGATGCAAAGGCCCGCGCAGAACCCAAGGCTAGACATGACCGCCAGCAGACCAAGATGCGTGACTGGCATCGGCTCGTATACGAATGCCAAAAGGCTCGCCATGAGAATGAAATTCGCCATCATGGGATAGAGCATCAGGACTGCGCTCCGCTCTGCGCGCCCAATCTTGCGCGTCACCACAGAAACAACCGCGCTGCCGACCGCTGCTGTTAGTCCGGCGATATGCCCAAGCGTCAGAGCCTCTGCTCCGGGACGCAAGACGACCATGACGCCCACAAGCCCGATAACGACCGCTGCCCAGCGGTGCACCCCCACCTTTTCCCCAAGGATAGGGATGGAAAGTACCGTAATCAGAAGGGGTGCGGCAAAAATAAACGCGTAGACCTGAGCCAAAGGCAAAACCGAAAACGCGTAGAAGGCCGATGTACCCGCGATGACGCCAGCAAGGGTGCGCGCCAAGACCCACTTTGGGTTGGCTGGTCGGAGCGTGCCTTGCGATTTGTCACTCATCAACATGAGCGTCGCGAAGGGAAAACTCAGCAGCACGCTGAAAAACAGGATCTGGAACGGCATGTAGTCCGCCCCAAGAAACTTGATGATGACGTCATGGGTCGAAAAGGCCGCAAACCAAATCAGAGCGAAAACGACGCCCTTAAGTCGGGTTGAGCGCGCTTCCGTCAGAGGCTGGCATCCAGTTTTGCAAGGACGGCATCACCCATCTCTGCCGTTGATACAGGCGCCACGCCCTGTTGCCCAAGCAAATCCGCCGTCCGAAGACCGTCGGCAAGAACGGCATTCACCGCCGTCTCAAGCCGAGCGGCTTCGTCGCCTTGGTCGAAACTGTATCGCAATGCCATTGCAAAGCTCAGGATGCAGGCAATCGGGTTCGCTTTGCCCTGCCCAGCAATATCGGGCGCCGATCCGTGTACCGGCTCGTAAAGTGCCTTTGGTCGCCCGCTCGCCATTGGCGCGCCAAGGGAGGCAGATGGCAGCATTCCAAGGGACCCTGTCAGCATAGCCGCCAGATCGGAGAGCAGATCGCCGAAAAGATTGTCGGTGACAATGACATCGAACTGTTTCGGCCAACGGGTCAGCTGCATTGCCCCGGCGTCGGCATACATATGGGACAATTCGACATCTGAATACTCGGCGGCGTGGACCTCTGTCACGACGTCACGCCACAGTACGCCCGACTCCATAACATTGGCTTTCTCCATCGAGCAGACCCGGTTGTCGCGTCGGCGGGCCAGTTCAAATGCCGAGCGGGCAACGCGGGCAATCTCACTCTCGGTGTAACGCTGGGTGTTGATCCCAACGCGCTCATTGCCCTCTTTGATAATACCGCGCGGCTCGCCGAAATAAACGCCACTCGTCAACTCGCGAACGATCATGATGTCTAGACCACCAACCACATCCGGTTTTAACGACGAGAAGTCAGCCAAGGCGTCAAAGCACTGGGCGGGGCGCAAATTGGCATACAGGTCCATCTCCTTACGGAGGCGCAACAACCCACGTTCGGGCTTCAGGTCAAAATCCAGAACGTCATATTGCGGCCCTCCGACGGCACCCAAGAGAACGGCGTCAACATCTTGCGCCTTCTCCATGGTGCTATCGGCCAAAGGTACACCATGCGCGTCATAGGCCGCGCCACCCACCAAATCCTCTGCCACATCGAACGCCATTCCGCGCTTGGCACCGTACCACTCAATGACCTTGCGCACTTCCGTCATAACCTCAGGGCCGATCCCGTCGCCGGGCAGGATAAGAAGCGTTGCAGTGCTCATGAATACTCTCCGAGGTTCTTTCACGCCGCGTAGCGCGCCCGGCGGGGACCGTCAAGCAACCGAGACGAACAGCTTCGATCACTTTCCAATTTAGCCGTGGAACCCTAGTCGTCCCGCGAGTCCGCAGGGTTCATATTGATGTCGACCCAGACAAGGCGATGCCGGGAGGCAAGCGCTGCCTCTGCGCTCAGCGCCGCGCCAGTCTCTGGCCAAAATACACCGCTTCCCTCCACGTCCAGTCCCGACGCAGGGAGCACGTAATCGACGCGCAAATTCCCCGGGGCACCTGTATCATCTGGCCAGTCCACCGTGTCCAAGGTCGCGGGCGATTGATGAAACAGGTTGACGCCCACATCGCGCAAAGATGCCTCCCGGCCTCCTTCGCTAGACGGTCGCGTATCTTGTAAGCCGGGGTGGCTCAGTAAGGCGCGGATGGCACCGGGCAAGCTCTCTCCATCATGTGCATCGGCATTTGCAGTCCCCATCACAAGAAAGGGCCTTTCAGGCTTACTCTCAGTAAGCGCGTCGACATATCTGACCCAAAATTGTGTCTCGTCATGGTTTCTGCGACCGTTTCGATCCTCGGGACCGTCGAAAACTGGCGCTGTCGCATGCCAAATCAGCAAGCTCAAAACCTCACCGCTCGGCAAGAGAACGGGAAGGTCCCAATGCACAGTTGTGCTCAGGCGCCGCGGGCTGCGCCCGTCATCGATATACTTGGTCTCGGGCAGGTCCCACCAATCCAATGCGGAAAAGTCGTTCAAATCATCCGCAAGGATCGGAAAGCGGGACAACACGCCCATGCCACCCTGACCTGCGAATTCCGCGTATCCCTCCGCATCGGCTGGTTCGCCGAGGCGACCGTTCCCGTTTAGATCGCGCCCACTGTCAAAGCCGCGGTTGGGGCGACGCGTAAAGTAATAGAATTGCCCCTCCAAGCGCTTGGACAGCGCCCGTAACGCGACTGCATTCAGGTCATAGTCGAAATCACCAATGACGAGCACATCCGGTTTGACTGCCTCAACAACGCGAA
Organism: Pseudomonadota bacterium; assembly: GCA_039024895.1. Taxonomy (GTDB): domain Bacteria; phylum Pseudomonadota; class Alphaproteobacteria; order Rhodobacterales; family Rhodobacteraceae; genus JAJDOD01. The sequence continues at coordinate 72,975 of JBCCPJ010000001.1, forward strand.
CCCATGCTTCAATCTGTGGGTCGTTCTTCAGGATGTCGCGCAACAGAAGGCCGGGGCCGTCGCGTGATAACTCGCTGTGGAAATAGGCAAAGCGAACCGTTTCAGCAAACGCAGGCGATACGAGCAGAAACGCTGCAACTAGACTGGCACAAGTCCTGCGTTGCCCTCGGCTTGGGAGGCGAGCTTGCGTTTTTCCGTGATAAGCAACGCGATGCGGCCCATCGCGATCCCACGCATGAAAAGCGAAGCTGGCAAAAAGGCCCATGCCGCCACCGTCCAGATCAACGTCTGCGGATTGTCGAGAGACACCGTACCGAACAAGGACGTTGCCGATTGGATGACCGCAGGTGTTAAGAATGGCAGTAAAAAGCCTAATGCAATGTTAAAACGTGCGTCTCGCTCAAGCCGCTCCACGACATCCCCACCCGCCGTTGGGTCGAAAGTTGGCAGGTTGATCCAAACGTTGAAGCCGCCGTTACGGGTGGGCCATTGGCGCAAACGTTGGTAGATAATAAATATCGCCAGCGTCAGCAACGAGACGATATATGTCAGCCCTGCACTGTCACGCACAAGCTGGATATGCCGTGGATCCGCATCCTCGGGCAACATTAGAACAACGAGGCGCACCGGCGAATACGGAAAATCGATCGCATCGCCAACCGTCGCTCCGATCGCCGTGACGACACGGCTAATGGGTGTCGGCGCCTGCATGCCCACGACCAACTCCGTCAGCAGCAAAACCATGATAAAGAGTGAACCAAAACGGATGCGATTAAACGGCGGCGCATCGCGAAACTCGACGAGACCCGGATAAGTCGAAGCGTATTCAAAGAACGTCAGCCCGGCCGCAAACAAGGCGATCAATGTGACCACCGGCATAACGTCTGTCGCTGTGCCCGGCAGCAAGAGCGACGGCGTCAAGATCATTATAATGACAAGAAGCGCACGCAAAAGGGCGCCAAGAACACGCGGTATCACTGCCTCTGCCTCATGTTGCCGTCATCTGCGATCCTTCGGACGCAGTGCGGTTTTGTTGTTGAACAGTCAGTTTCTAAGACTGCCATAATTTTGCCCCATTTTTGCCTTGGCTCGGACATCACAGCAATAACTCCTGAAGGCTGAATGAATTTCTGGGCGATTTCGTGTTCCGAATGGTGCGACATTGCATCAATTCTTAAACGAAGTAGGGCCGCCCAATCGGACGGCCCTACATGTTGTGGTCGAGTCTAGCTTAGACCCAAGGGCGTTCCGTTGACGCCTTAGCTTCGAAAACGTCAATCGCATCAGCCGCATTCGCAAATGTCAGACCGATGTCGTCCAGACCGTTCAACAAGCAGTGCTTTTTGAAAGCGTCGACTTCGAATGCAACCCGCCCACCGTCGGGACCAGAGATGGTTTGGCTTTCGAGATCAACAGTCAGCACCGCGTTCGAACCGCGCTCCGCGTCATCCATGAGCTTTTGATGATCTTCGGGTGAGACCACAATCGGCAGAATGCCGTTCTTGAAGCAATTGTTGTAAAAGATATCCGCAAAACTGGTCGAAATTACGCAGCGAATGCCGAAATCGAGCAAGGCCCAAGGGGCGTGTTCGCGGCTTGATCCACAACCAAAATTGTCGCCCGCAACCAATATCTGCGCCTCGCGGTAGGCAGGTTTGTTGAGCACGAAGCCGTCAATCTCATTCCCTTGCCGATCAAAACGCATTTCATCGAACAAATTGGCGCCCAAGCCAGTCCGCTTGATCGTTTTGAGGAATTGCTTCGGAATGATCATATCCGTGTCGATATTGACCAACGGCATCGGAGCAGCGACGCCTGTGAGCATTTCGAACTTTTCCATCACATTATTTCCCGAACATCGGTCAATTTACCGGTGATCGCAGCCGCTGCCGCCATCGCAGGCGACATGAGGTGTGTCCGCCCTTTGAAACCCTGCCGGCCTTCGAAGTTACGGTTTGACGTCGATGCACAGCGCTCCTCGGGCGCAAGCTGGTCTGGGTTCATGGCAAGACACATGGAACAGCCGGCAAGCCGCCATTCAAAACCGGCTTCTTTAAAGATATCTGCAAGTCCTTCTTCTTCCGCCTGTACCCGGACAAGACCTGACCCAGGGACGACCATTGCGCGTTTTACGCCAATTTTCTTTCCCTTGACGATTTCGGCAGCGGCACGGAGGTCCTCGATCCGGCCATTTGTACAGGAGCCAATGAAGACCGTGTCGATGGCGATATCCGTCAGTTTCTGACCAGGTTGCAGGCCCATGTAATTGATGGAGCGCTCGGCCGCCCCAACCTTACCGCCTTCAAAGTTGTCCGGCGACGGTACCTCTGCGGTAATCGGCAAGACGTCTTCGGGAGATGTGCCCCAAGTCACTACAGGTGCGATATCCTCACCGCGGATCGTGACGATTTCATCCCAGTGCGCGTCCTCATCCGAAAACAGCGTCTTCCAATAGGTAAGCGCAGCTTCCCACTGAGCGCCCTTAGGCGCATGCGGACGGCCCTTTACGTACTCAAAGGTCTTTTCATCGGGCGCGATCAATCCGGCACGTGCGCCACCTTCAATCGCCATGTTGCAGACTGTCATACGACCTTCCATGGAAAGATCGCGTATCGCTTCACCACAATACTCAATGACAAAGCCGGTGCCGCCGGCGGTGCCGGTCTTGCCGATCACCGAGAGCGTGATGTCTTTTGCGGTCACACCGGGACGAAGCTTGCCGGTGATCTCGACCTTCATGTTCTTGGATTTCTTCTGGATGAGCGTCTGCGTCGCCAGAACATGTTCGACTTCGCTTGTTCCAATGCCGTGCGCCAGCGCACCAAAGGCGCCATGCGTTGCCGTATGACTATCCCCACAGACAACGGTCATGCCCGGCAACGTCCAGCCCTGTTCTGGTCCAACGATATGAACAATGCCCTGGCGGATATCGGTAACCGGATAATAGTGAATGCCGAATTCCTTGGCGTTCTTGTCAAGCGCAGCCACTTGGATACGGCTGTCTTCTGGCATTTGCTCTGGATTGTTGCGCCCCGCTGTCGTTGGCACATTGTGATCCGGAACGGCGATGGTCTTGTCCGGCGCGCGAACGGTACGGCCCGCCATGCGAAGACCCTCGAAAGCCTGCGGACTTGTCACCTCATGAACGAGATGGCGGTCGATATAGAGATGGCATGTGCCATCTTCGGCGGCATGGGCAACGTGATCGTCCCATATCTTGTCATACAATGTGCGGGGTTCAGTCATGTCCGAATTCCTTGGAGAAGCGGCCGCGTCGGCCAAACATAGATGGTCAGGCGAAACGTGCTCGAAGGTGTGCAAGCGCAGAGCGCTGAACACCGAAGAAGCGCCACGGCAACCGTGCGCGATCATCTATGTCAAAAACAACTTCCATGGCGTGGAACCATATACGCATTGGCCTACAAATGACAACCCCGCTGCCTGGGCGACAGCGGGGCCGAACTCGTGAGAAACGCGATTTCGAAATCACGCTCTCGATAAGAAGCGAATTCTAAAGTTTGGTTAACAAGGGTGGCAAAATAAGAACATTCTGGCCGCCAGTTAATCGCCGTCAAACGCGCAAAGAACGTGCACGTCCATACCCAAACTTTGGAGCTTCGCGCGGCCCCCGAGGTCTGGCAGATCGACAATGAAAGCACAGCCGATAATCTCAGCCCCTAAACGTTCGAGCAACTTGAGACCAGCTTCCGCCGTGCCGCCGGTTGCCAATAAGTCGTCAACGACCAGTACCTTTTCACCGGGCTCAATGGCGTCGTCGTGAACCTCCATCACGGCCTCACCATACTCAAGCTTGTATTCTTCCGATATCGTGGCCCCAGGCAGCTTTCCCTTTTTCCGGATCGGCACGAAACCCACCGAAAGTTGGTGCGCAATCGCTCCCCCGATGATGAAGCCGCGGGCCTCAAGGCCGACCACCTTGTCGATCTGCTGCCCGGCATAGGGTTCCAACAACTGATCGATACAAATACGCAACCCCCGGGGGTCCGAGAACAGGGTGGTCACATCGCGAAACATGATCCCTTCATGGGGGAAATCGACGATGGTGCGGATGTAGTCTCTTACGGTCTTGCGAGGTGGCATGCGTCATCCATTTCGTTACCGGAAATGATATCCGAGTCGAGGAAGATCAAAGCACGCGCCCGGCAACGGCATCAAGCTTTGACACCACGTTCGGATCGCGGTTCTCAGGCGACGTGATGATTGCGAACTCCAACGCCCGGTCACAGCCATGGGGGCAAGGCGCACGCTCTTGCCCCAGAAGTTTTGGCAGCCGCGAAACCAAACTGCGCGCCTTATCGGCATTACCCATGAGCGTTTTGATGATGTTGGTCACATCCACCTCGCCATGGTCCGGATGCCAACTGTCGTAATCGGTAATCATGGCCACGCTCGCGTAGCAGAGCTCTGCCTCTCGTGCCAATTTCGCCTCGGGCATATTGGTCATTCCGATAATGTCACAGCCCCAAACTTCACGGTACAGCTTCGATTCGGCCAATGAAGAGAATTGCGGCCCTTCCATCGCCAGATAAGTGCCGCCACGATGCACCTTGATTCCGGATGCTTCCGCAGCGGTGAAACACTCATCCCCCAACCGCGGACAAACCGGGTGCGCGACGCTGACATGGGCCACGCAACCTGCGCCAAAGAACGACTTCTCGCGTGCAAAGGTGCGGTCAATGAACTGATCCACGATGACGAAATCACCGGGTGCCATCTCTTCCCGAAAAGACCCACAGGCGGAAACGCTGATCACATCCGTCACGCCCAGTCGCTTCAGCGCGTCGATGTTGGCTCGATAGGGCACGGTCGTCGGCGAATGAACATGTCCCCGGCCATGGCGCGGTAAAAAGACCATGCGAACATCATCCAGCGTACCGGTCAGTACTTGATCCGAAGGCGCGCCCCAAGGCGTTTCAACAGTCACCCAATCGGCGCCGTCCAATCCTTCGATGTCATAAATGCCGCTTCCGCCAATGACCCCGATAACTGTATCACTCATGGCTGCCCCCTTCTTTCGGTTCACCGGTCCTTAGCTGAAAGAAGGTTGACGACAATGCAACTCACCACACGCAATCTTTATGGAATATTCAGAAGTCCATGTACGCGCTGCCTCTTCAGGAAGCGCCTAGTGCATCAAGAACGGGCCGTGTTTGCGCTTCGAAAGCAGCGTCACGCTTATTGATCGCGCCGAGAAGCCACGCAACGGCCTCCCGAATGTCAGCCGATGACTGCCCCACCTGCCGTGCCATTTCCGACCGCGCTTCGGGTGTGTTCAATATCCTCATCACGACAATGGATGCCCAGCGCGGGGCCTGACGGACAAAGACGGGCAGCGCCATGAGGATCTGTCCAACATAAGTCTTGATTTCCACCCGCTCGATTAGGTGGATCACAGAGTACATTGCCTCATCATAAGGCGCCTCGTCATCGAACAAATCCAACACGCCAGCAAAAAACGGACGAATATCACTTGGTAGCGAGAACAATCCAGCCTCGAAGTCAGCCACCCAAGTTGGGCAGCTTGTGTCGAGGCTTTTCAGCCTCGCCAGCGTGTCTTGGACAGATGCGTCACTCATTCGAACAGGTCTGGATACTCCGTTCTATTTCGCTCGATCACCTCGCGAAGCCTATCACGGACATAGTCCCCATACAGTCCATCGCGCTGATAAATGCTTCTAGCATCCCAGAGCCCCGCCGCAAGGGCATCCCGCAAAGACATATCTGCGTCCGCTCGTGTTCCATAAGTGAGAGTAGAGCGATGTCTTCCGCCAGGCCCAGAAGGTTGCTCCATATTGATTGCGATACCATCGCCCCAGGAAACGCCTTCGGCCGCCATGCGATTGGCCGAGGGAATATGATGCGGCGTTATATCGTCTCCAATGCGACCGGCATTTCGCAGCTCCGCCGCTGTGCCAACCAGCGCTTCATCTGGCAACAGGCCGAGCGGCGGTAAAGCGGGCGGGCGTGCAACAGGTGCGACCGGCGACGTCAAAACGACCTCCGGAGTTGTGCGTCGCCCGACAGGCAAAGCGCGGCTGCCCAAAAGTGCGGGGGCAATTGCGCCCGCGAATTCGAGCGGGTCATCGCGAGCGGCGTCTATCATCCCTTGACCCATCTCTGCGGCGACGGTGACCGTGTCATTGCCTCGCACGTACTCGATCCCGGTACTGAGCCCGGGGATCGCCAGTGAGCCGACCTGGAAAGCGTCTGCCAGACCGCTAAACGTTTGGCTTAAGCTCTCTCGGTAGTAGGCGCCCGGCTCATCGAAGACGCTGCCCCGATCGTTGGATGGCACCACATAGCCTTTCCATACATCCTCGAAGAAGTTCCCGACCGGCGCCACCGTCGATGCTTCGACCCCTGCCCCGAACCGCACAACGTGATCCCAAAAGGTCCCACGTTCTCTCAGGGCATCGGTCAACGGCCCACGGTTTTCAGGGCGCATCCCGAAATTGGTGCCGAACCAACCCGTTCCTTGATTTTGCGCAATCACGAAATCGGGCGGCACATCATAAGTTGCTGACCAGCCACTCTCGGGAATGGGGCCCGGGGCGCGCGAACTCGGCAGAACGCTGCCGCCAAAAACAAACCTTTCATGAGCCAGCGCATCGAGCGCATTCATGTCGTCGCCGACACGCATAATCCCATCGCCGAGCCTGCCCTGATATCCCCAAGCCCGCGCGCTCCCGACCGAAGGCAATGCCCGCTCGGAAAGGGCTCCCCATGCGGTTTCGCGCTCGATCCGGCTCCGGGCGGCAGCATCAGCGGCACGCATCCTCTCCATCGCCTCAAATCGTTCCTCGGCGCGGCGCGTTTCGTCATCGCGCGTCTCGACGCGGTAGGCGGCGTCTGACGTCATAACCTGCCGCGCGGCTGCTATGGAAAGGGCCTGAGACAGGCCTGATTGCCCGCCGCCGTCACTTTCACTTGTCCGAGTAGGCGTGCTTGGCCGAGTTACCCGATTATCATTGTCGTTATCCCTGTCGCGATCCCGATCTCGGTCGTGGTGCGATCTTTCCGTCGCATCAAGCGAACCAACATGCGAGCTGCGACTGGTGGTGACTGTGCGCGACCCGCCGGAATCGTCGCCGCCACCGGACGGCGACGTTCGGCTCGTGGTGCGCTCGTGGTGCGACCGTTCCGCCGCATCAAGCGACCCCACGTGGCTGGACCTGCTCGGTGTTGAGACACTACGCGACGGGGTCGAAACGGAGGGCGTCGAATAAGCAGCATTCGACGTCATGGCCGCGCGAGCTTCGGCAAACGACATACTCATGCCGTGCCTCGGAAAATGTAGTCGGGGGTATATGTCATAGCTATCTCTCCCAAGAATCGAATGGGGAGCCAGCAAATTTACCGTGGAGCGTGATCTGCTTTGCGTCAAGACTTTAAAACGAAAACCCCCGCGCAGCGCAGGGGTCCCTCGTTCCGAAAGAGTCCCCCGGTGCCGCGGGCTGGGTGGGGGCTGTTAAAACCACGACACCGGGGGTAGCGTCTTTCGCTACATCAAATCAATGACGGCGAAGTTGGGCGACAAGACGGGTGACATGCGCCTCAGGGGAGGTTTTTTTGTGGCGAAGATGCGGCAGGGCTTGATTCAGCTATCTTTGCCGGGCAACATTCAACCTCATGACGGTACATGGACCGACAGAGTTTCCGAAGTCTCAGATTGTAAGCGAACAGATTGCCTTTGACCGCAAGGAGTTAGGCGTGATTCTAGGGCTCTACGGTCGCATGGTTTCGTCCGGTGAATGGCGCGACTATGGCATGTCTTTTCTGAAAGATGTCGCGATTTTCTCGATCTTCCGACGCACCGCCGAGCATCCGATTTACCGGATAGAGAAACGCCCTAAACTCCGCGACAAGCAGGGGATGTATGCGGTGATCGGTATGGACGGGCGTATCCTGAAACGCGGACACGATCTGAAGACCGTTTTACGCGTACTCGAACGGAAACTCATCCGGGCCGTCGAGTAACCGGGCACCTCACACAAACGACCGCCGCTCCGGCCTCAGACGCGCTGTCACCGGACCCGTATCCGTCCCTGCTATCCGCGACATCACCACATGCCGCGGTTCCTCTGTTACCGCCATGTGGTGGGCGTTTGCATGAATCAGGGTGCCATCGCCCGTCTCGATCGCAACGTGATCCTTCCAGAACATAAGATCGCCGGCAACAACGGTTTCGGCAGCCGTACCGGGCATCTCTTTTTGGTCCTGACTATCCGCCGCACAAGCCCACCCGCAGGCGTGATACGCAATTTGAACAAGGCCGGAACAGTCCAGCCCAAACCCGGTATTGCCAGCCCAAAGGTAAGGCACGCCCAGAAACTGACGCGCAACGCTCACCGGATTGATCGCGCGATCATCCCATTGCTTGACCTGGGAAGATGGCACAAAGACCGTTTGGTTTCCGTGCTTCGCTTCCAGCCATCGGTCATGTGTGCCAACGACCTCCAACCGTGCACTCATATGCAAATCGATGACCGGGTCGCTCTTCAGGTCGGGCGCGGCGTATCCCCAGGTGGTGCGCACCGATACCCAATGGGTCGGCGTGATATCTGGCATGGTCGCGGCTTTCAGGATGCAGCCCCAATACCCGTCCTTTAAGGCCTCGCCGAAGATCCAGTCATCCCCGCTGTCTTCAACTTCAAATGGATCGCCCACAAGAACTTGACGGTCTGGCGGGGCATCCGGCGAAGGCCGCAACCAGACATTGGCCGTTGCGCTAAGTCGCATTCAACATGCCTGGCAAGGCATCAAACAAAGCCCGTATTCCCTGGCCCACGCCGCCTTTGGGACGGGCAGGCGCGGCATTTGGCGTCCAGCCATAGATATCGAAATGCATATAGCGATCCGTCGCGCTCACAAACCGCCGCAAGAAAAGGGCCGCCGTGATGGACCCCGCGAACCCTCCTTTGGGCGCATTGTCCAAATCAGCAATCTCCGGCTCGATCATCTTTTCATAGGGGTCCCAAAACGGCAGGCGCCATACCGGATCGCACACTTGCACGGCCGAAGCGGCGAGCGCCGCCGCATCCGCCTCATTGTCGGTATAAAAGGGCGCGATGTCCGGACCCAAAGCAACGCGCGCCGCGCCGGTCAAAGTTGCCATGGAGATCATAAGATCTGGCGGGTTTTCATCGGCGAAGGCGAGCGCATCGGCCAGAACGAGGCGCCCCTCCGCATCCGTATTGTTGATCTCAACGGTCAACCCTTTGCGCGAAGACAGAATATCACCTGGTCGAAACGCCGAACCAGATACCGCGTTTTCAACAGCGGGTATCAAGACGCGCAACTGGATCGGCAAAGCGCAAGACATAATCATGCTGGCCAGACCCAATACGTTCGCAGCACCACCCATGTCTTTTTTCATCAGCCCCATGGACGCGCCTGGCTTTAGGTTCAAACCTCCGGTGTCGAAACACACACCTTTGCCTACAAGTGTCAGACGGGGGCCTCTCTCTCCCCACGTCATATCGATCAGACGCGGCGCTCGGGGGGAGGCCCGTCCGACCGCATGGATCATTGGATAATTCTCCGACAACAACGCGTCACCGGTAACGACTGTCACATTAGCGCTGTGCTCCGCCGCCAGACTGCGGGTTGCTGCTTCTAACTCGTGCGGCCCCATATCTGAAGAGGGTGTGTTGATCAGGTCCCGGGCCAACGCCTCTCCAACGGCTATCGCCTCCAATCGGGACGCATCAACACCAACCGGGCAGACCAAATTCACCTTGGATGCAGTCCCGGAAACGTAACGGTCAAATCTGTATCCTGCGAGGAGCCAGCCCAAGGCGGCTTCATCCAGGTCCCCACCATTGAGCGTCGTCTCAAACCGCCAAACCCCATCGGGCAGTTGCTTTCGTAAACCCGCTGCATGGAAGCGCCCGCGCGCGCGATCCTTGGCCGACCCAAGACCGCCAAGTGCCGCGGCGACCGCGCCGCTCGTGTCGGGAAGCAAAACGACCTCACCCGCGGACCCGGCAAAACCTGATGCCAAGGCCCAGGAACGATGCTTGGGATCAAGCGTGGCCAGACCTTCCGGCAAATCTTCCTTCTGGAACAAAAATATCGGCTTTGATGCGTCCTGATCTTCTGAAAACGTCAAAGCCGCCATGTTTGCTGTCCCGCATGTCTTTCATCCATGCGCCAAAGCTGGCACGGATTTGCGGCAGCGCAAGGTCAAATTTGCAGGTAGCTAATCTCCAGAAGCGTGGCGAGTGACGTTTCGCCTACACGAATCAAACGCGCGACGACTGCCGCGAGCGCCACGTCGTCGCCAAGGCTCAGCAAGTTCTCAACATCGGTTGCCACATGAACCACGTCGGGCAAACCCGCACGCTTTGCCTGCACAACCAGGGATTTGAGCAGGCCGTTCATGCGACCAAATTCTCCGGCTGCCCAAGACGCCTCAACTGCCGCCAGACACACCACCATTTCCTCAACCGCGTCTTCAGCCAGTGAGAAGGCTGCATCGCTTCTGTCAAACGCCGAAGACAAAGGCTCCAGCGACACATTTTCATGCGGGCAAAGCACGGTTACGTTCTCGAAATTCATTTCGTACCCTTTCCCTCGACCCGAAGGCGGTGTAATTCCGACAGCGGTAAGAAAAAGTTGACGGCCCGGGGAAATACGTTCGGCAATCGTTTCAAAATTGAACGTTATCGCAGTGAACAAGGTGCCTTCACTTCTCTTGTGCTAACCATGCGGTTCGGTGTCAGCCGCGCGACGGAACATGTGCTCGATTAACCCCGCGAGCTTGACCAAAAGGGCGGCAAAATGTCGGACATCCTCGGACTTGCTGCCGGAAACCTCATCTCGCCGATCATTCTCTCCTTCGTTTTGGGTTTGGGAGCCGCGCTCGCCCGTTCGGACCTGAACATTCCCGAAGCAGTGGCTAAGGGCATGTCGATTTATCTGCTCTTCGCCATAGGCTTCAAAGGCGGTGCAGGTGTGGCGGCGCATGGGGTGGACACGACCTTGGTACTCACTCTGATTATCGCCGGCGTTCTTTCCTTCGCGCTGCCATTCATCGGCTTTGCACTTTTGGGCGTCATGTCAAAATTCAGTACAATCGACAGAGCGGCAGTGGCAGCGCATTACGGCTCAATTTCCATTGTGACCTTTGTCGCGGCGACATCGGTGCTGGAAGCCCAGGGAATTGCCGCCGAAGGCTATATGGTTGCGGCCGCGGCGGTGATGGAAGCACCGGCAATTCTCTCCGCGCTCTGGATCGTGGCACGTGCGGGAGGCAAAAGCTCCGGCACAATCGACGCAGACCTCTATCGGGAGATCCTGTTGAACGGGTCAATCGTCCTCCTTGTCGGTTCGTTCCTGATCGGCGCGATCACCGGAGAAGAAGGTCTGGCAACAATTGCCCCGTTCATCGTGGCACCATTTCAGGGCGTACTCTGCCTCTTCCTGCTCGACATGGGGCTCGTCGCCGGACGCGGCCTGAGAGAGAGCCGGGGCGAACTGGGACTTGGCCCGGTCGGCTTTGCAGTAGCGATGCCGCTCATCAGCTCGGCCACCGGCTTCGTCGGCGCAATACTGGCTGGCCTTTCGCCTGGCGGTGCCGCACTCTTGATGACGCTTGCGGCCTCCGCATCCTACATCGCCGTCCCGGCAGCGATGCGCGTCGCGCTACCGGAAGCCCGTCCATCAATCTATCTCACGCTATCGCTCGGCGTCACATTTCCATTCAATTTAACAGTTGGGATTCCGCTCTATACGGCAATCTCCACCGCCGTCCTGGGAGGCTAAACCTATGGAAACCCACAAAGCCAAGCGGGTTGAGATCACAATTGAAGCCGCGCTTGAAACGCGCCTCACAGACGCCATGCGTAAAGCCGGTGTGACTGGATACACTGTCTTGCCCGTAAAGGGCGGTTCCGGAAGGTCGGGGGAATGGAGCCGGTCTGGCCAGGTGTCACGGGGGAGCGGTATGGTTTCAGTCGTCTGCCTGATCCGACCGGAACGGCTCAACCCGTTATTGGATGCAGCCTTTGCTGTCGTTGAGCCCCATATAGGCATCGTGGCGATAACCGATGCCGAAGTACTGCGGGCAGAACGGTTTTAAGAAAGAGTGTCGCGCGCCACGTAACAGAACATCCCGCTGACGGTGCGTCGCGCCCGCTGCGGCGTACGTCGCAACGAGATAATCCGGCGGCCGCTCATCTTGCCGAGGAGCTTGTCCGATAAAGATGTTGTGGCACCCCGTGCCACTGTGCGTTTGTTCCACTCTCGTTTTTCCAACCCTTCCAGGATCGTAAAGACGACATCGTCTGTGATCGGCTTCATCCGTGACATCTCGCCGTAACACGCATTTACGTTTTGGTAAGGAATGTGACCAAATTCAGGCGATTTGAGGCTAAAATTGGGCTGTGACGAAAAAACTTGTCGCTTCATCCAACAGAAATCTCAGTGAGAGCCTTTATTTTTATGGGTAAAACAAGGTCTTCCTCACAAAAACGTGCAATGTCGCCAAAACATGCATAGGGCGAGCATAGCGCGTAAATTGTGGAAAAGACCGGGCATAACTATGTGGCCCGGTCTAGTTTTTCGGCGCGTTACCCCTTCTTGAGGACCCGATTCCCCAGGAGTTCAGCGATCTGCACCGCGTTCAGCGCGGCCCCTTTTCGCAGGTTGTCCGACACGCACCAGAAGTTCAGGCCATTCTCAATGGTCCCATCCTGACGGATACGGCTCACAAAGGTGGCAAAGTCGCCCACGCATTCGATCGGCGTGGTATAGCCACCATCCTCCCGCTTATCGACAACCATAATGCCTGGCGCTTCTCTCAGGATATCGCGAGCCTCGTCTTCATCGAGGAAATCTTCCGTCTCGATATTCACTGCTTCGGAATGGCCGACAAACACCGGCACACGCACACAGGTGGCCGTCACCTTGATGGATGGATCGACGATCTTCTTCGTCTCAACCACCATCTTCCACTCTTCCTTGGTCGAACCGTCTTCCATGAAGACATCGATCTGCGGGATTACATTGAAGGCAATCTGGCGTTGGAACTTCGACGGCGGCACGTCACTGGTCGGGTTGTAGATAGACTTGGTCTGGTCCCAAAGTTCATCCGCCCCCTCCTTGCCAGCGCCGGATACGGATTGATACGTGCTGACCACCACGCGCTTGATCGTGGCGCGGTCGTGCAAGGGCTTAAGTGCCACCACCATCTGCGCGGTCGAACAATTGGGGTTCGCGATGATGTTCCTGTTTTTGTAGCCCTCGATCGCGTCAGGGTTCACCTCCGGCACGATCAACGGAATGTCTGGCTCATATCGGTAAAGCGACGAGTTATCGATCACCACACAACCCGCTTTGGCGGCCTTGGGCGCATAGTCTTTGGTCGGGCCCGACCCAATTGCAAACAGTGCAATGTCGAACCCCGTGAAGTCAAACGTGTCCAAGTCTTTCGTCTTCAGCGTCGTCTCACCATAGCTGACCTCTGTGCCGAGAGACTTGCGGCTCGCCAGAACAACAACCTCATCTGCAGGGAACTGGCGTTCCGCCAGGATGTTCAGCATTTCGCGGCCCACGTTTCCAGTGGCGCCGACGACAGCGACGCGATAGCCCACTTTGACCTCCTATGGTTTTGGGATGGCGCGGCTATAGCGCGGGTGGCACCGAGTGGAAAGCGAAACCGACGTCGCTTGGTTTGCGCCCAGTCTTACAGCCAAACGGCAACAGGGCTAAATCGGCGAAAAGCCACCCAAACTGTCCTTTGAACTGATACAGCGCAGCGTCATTGCGCCGATTGTTCGGGCTGCTGGAAACACTCTTATCCCACTGCCCAATTCCCGCCACAATCGCATTTCAGCACTGTTGAGAATTTTGCTGCAAGGACTGTAAAGATGAACCCTCTTCTAATTCTCCTTGGATTGTTCGGCCTTGCCGCTGCCGGTTCGGGTGGCGGATCAAGCAACACGTCATCCAGCGCGTCTGGCATCACGAACACTGCGCAAGACACCCCTCCATCCAACGACATGGATGACATGCCGATGTCTGACGACAATATGGACACCGACATGCCCATGGATGACGACGGCATGTCGGACATGCCCATGGATCACGGGGATCACGATCATGGCGGCATGGGTGATATGCCCAGCGATACCGCCGCCTATGTCGACATCATGACATTCGGCATGCACCACGGCACCAGCAGCCACACGCATCATGGGGCACTGATGGGCGGACGTACGGCAATTACGACCGAGGCGCTCGAAGCCTATAACGACCTTCGTGCCTTTCTCGACCTCGCACCGATCAACGATCTGGAAGAGATCGGCGAATGGGCGTTTGCCAACACGTTGACCAACAATACGGAGCCTTACGGCGAAGACCTGAAGGGCGTCGGCTTATTCTATGCGATGCAAGGGGCAAAAGTCGCCTGGATCGACGATGAGAAATTCGACCCTCAACTTTTGGCCGACATTCAGCGGGAGGCGCGCCTTGGCGAGCCGGACACCGTCATGGAGTTGGTAGAGGCTAACGGCATCGACGGCTTCGCCACGTATCTCAAAGACAACGACATGGTCGACACCTTCATCAACACGTTAAAAATGGAACCTCATTACGGCGGCTGGATGCATGGCCGCACCCATGGCTGGCTCAAATTTGCTGATGAGACCGGAAAAGACGTGGCCATTGCGCATGATCTGAACCATCTTACCGTGCTGAGCCACGACCAAACGCAGCCCTTCATGAATGATACGTTCGACTGGCCACAATGGCCGGCGCTAGATGCGCCCCAAGCAGATGTCGCAAACTACTTCCAAAGCATGGTCACCTTAGGCGACCCGCGCGGGGAAGGCATCGTGCTCAGCATGACGGAAAGCGCCGGTGCGCTGCTCCCCGAAGACATGGCAATGCTCATGCTGGAACCGGCGCCCGACACGATGCCACTGGCAAATAATGTCACTGAAGACGACGCGACGGAGGCGATGCCCCTTCCGTTCTGACAAAAGAAAAGGCCTCCGCCGCCGGCGAAGGCCTCATCGATTAAGTCAAGACGCCGTGCCGTTAACGCGACGCAACTTGCGTAGCCGATGTCTGACCAAATGCTGCCGACTGGAAATATGAGGCTGGCTTCAGAACGGCCTCATAGTCGGCGTCGTAATGTCCAAGGAGTGGCTTGAACAAAGACGCGTCCGAAAGAAGCACGTCATAATCCGCATCATGGGCGCCGTAAACGGCGACCCCAACGGTGTAGCCGTACTCAGCCACGATGGCTTCATAGTCGGCATCATACATGTTCTCTTTGACATCAACCATGGCAGCATCAGCAAAAAGAGGGCCGGCGAAAGCGACGCAGAGGGCAGTCAAAGCAATGGATTTGAGGGGGCGCATGGAAAGCTCCTAATCGTAAAGTAAGACACGCAACACCGTCAGAACTTCATCAGGCGTTAAGGTTAACGTAAGTGCGGAAAGAGGCACTTTTGTGCCATGGCGACGCCCAAATAAGACCATTTCGGGGTCCTTCGGGACTGAAACTAAGTTCAGTGTTCGCGGCTGAACGATACTGGCTTCTATTCCCTGCCGTTGATCGCAATCCCGCTCTAATTGGACATTCTGACCGACCTATTGCCGTCGCCACCTGTTCCTCCTAAAGACGCTTCACTGCGAACGGAGGCGCACCATGGAAAAAACAGTTGTCAACTCATGGAACGAATGGGACCCGCTTCGCCATGTTATCGTCGGGTGCGCCGACGACGGCCACATCCCCCCTGAAGAACCAGCGCTCGACGCCAAGGTGCCCGAAGATAGCGACATGCGCGGCACTTGGGGAAAACGCCCGCAGGAGACCATCGACCGCGCCAATGAACTCCTTGATGCCTTCGCGGCCCAACTCGAAGCCCGGGGGATCCGCGTCGACCGCCCCACGCCGGTCGATCACGCCAAGCCAGTTACAACGCCCGACTTCCACACCGAAAGTCAATTTGGGTGTATGCCACCGCGTGATGTTCTGCTCACGGTCGGCTCAGAAATCCTCGAAGCGACCATGTCCTATCGCTGTCGCTGGTTCGAGTATTTAAACTACCGTCCACTCCTACAGCGCTACTGGGAAGAAGACCCAAACTTTCGTCACGAAAGCGCGCCAAAGCCGCGATTGACCGATGCCGACTATCATCCCGATTACCTCTCGGAAAAAATTGGTGTCGAAAAGCGCCTGAAATGGACTGCCGAAAAGTTCTTTGTGACCACCGAAGAAGAACCGCTGTTTGACGCCGCCGATGTTTTGCGTTTCGGTAAAGACCTTGTGGTTCAGCACGGCTTTACCACCAATCTCAAGGGTATCGAATGGCTCCGTCGCCACTACCCCGATCATCGGGTCCACGCGGTCAACTTCCCCGGTGACCCCTACCCGATCCACATCGACGCAACGTTCACGCCGCTCCGCCCGGGTCTCATCCTGAACAATCCCCAGCGCCGCCTTCCCAACGAGCAACGCAAGCCTTTTGAACAAAACGGTTGGGAAATCGTCGATGCAGCCCAACCTGCCCATAACGCCCCGCCGCCGCTCTGTTACTCGTCGGTTTGGCTATCGATGAATGTCCTCGTCCTCGACCCAAAGACAGTTTGCGTCGAAAAATCCGAAGTTTACCAAGCCGAACAGATGGACAAGCTCGGCATGGAAGTCGTCGAAGTCGACCTGCGGGATGCCTATGCCTTCGGGGGCGGCCTGCATTGTTGTACCGCCGATGTCTATCGCGAGGGAACCTGTGAAGACTACTTCCCTAAGCAACCGTAACCGGTCCGGACGACCATGCCTTCTTTCTGGAACAAATATCCCGGGGAGGCTCTGATAAGAGCCGGGGCAGAGCCCCATCACAAAAAAAGCGCGACACGCGCGCAATGAGAAAGCCGCGCCCATGCAAGACGACCTTCCCTATCGACCCTGCGTCGGTGTTGTCCTCGCAAACGCAAATGGCCTGATCTTCACCGGGGAACGCATCGACACGCCTGGGGCATGGCAAATGCCGCAAGGTGGCATTGATGACGGGGAGGCGCCGGAAGCCGCCGCCCTTCGCGAATTGGAAGAGGAAACCGGCCTGCCTGCCAACCTTGTGACAATCGAGGCCGAGCATCCGGCCTGGGTGACCTATGAATTGCCCCCGCATCTTATTGGCAAGCTGTGGAAAGGTCGTTTCCGGGGCCAGAAGCAGAAGTGGTTCCTTTTCAGGTTCAAGGGGCCCGATACAGCGATTGATATTGCAAGACACGATCATGAATTTGCACGATGGCGATGGTCGGATGCCGACCAAGTCCTGCGCGACATTGTTCCCTTCAAGCGCGCTGTCTATGAACAAGTCGTGGAACATTTCCGCGCCCAGCTGTAAAAGGTTGCCCATGCGTTTTGCCCTAGTTTGCCTCGCAGTTCTCATTGCAAACCCGGCAAATGCGTTGTCCTGCATGCGCCCTGATGCGGTGCGCCTGTTTGAAGAGGCGCGCGATGCCGAAACCGCCTTTTATATTGTGAAAGGCGAGGTTGAGTTTCTCGAACCGCCCAACACGCCGCCGCGAAATGCGAAGACCCCTGCCACAACACGCGCCAGGATCACCGGCCTAGCCCTCTCCAAAAGTGGCTTTAACGCGCCCTTTGACGAGCGTGTTACGCTCAAGGCAAGCTGCCTTGGCCCGTGGTGCGGCGCGCCGGAGATGGTCGAAGGCAGCCGACTGATGGCGGTTGAAATCGGTTTGGCTGATTTGAGTTTGTATATCGGTCCCTGTGGAGGGGATCAGATGGCCTGGGACGAGCAGGCCGAAGACCGTCTCCTATCCTGTCATCTACAAGGCATCTGCGAAGCTGCCGAGTTTTGAACTACGTCCGCGAGGCCGGAACGACTATGGGACATGGGATTGGATCTGCCCGGCCCCGCGAACGCAACTTTTACCCACCCTACTCGTCTCACTCACTCTCATTTTCGGCGAAACACGCCATACCGTTACTGGGCGTCGACAGATTTTTGCGGGCTGGAATACACCCAATCGGCCGACAAATTGAAAAGCGTTTGTTTAAAGGATCGCCTCATGTGACGCGACCAAGGACAGGGTGACCGCGGTCTGTCGCTGGGTCAACAGGGCGAGAGGCGTCTGCGTGAGCGTAGCGTGAAACCTAGGCGGCCATACGTGAACACTCTGTATAACAACCGGTAGAAATGAGAACAAAACATGAATATACTCCGGGAACCCCGGGATTCGTCAGGGTTTCAACCGCATGAAGAAGAATCGCCCATGACCTTTGCCGAGTTGTCCATTACGTCGAACTTCACCTTTCTGACTGGCGCCAGCCATGCGGAAGAATATGTCGACCGGGCAGCGCTGCTTGGTCTCAGTGCCCTCGCCATTGCAGATGAAAACTCGGTCGCGGGGATTGTCCGCGCCCATACACGGGTGAAGGAAATCGCCCGCCAGGTGAAAGACCGGCAGACAGGCAATCTTATCGGGCCCCCTGCCCCGGTCAAAACCTGGGAACGCAAGAAACAGCTGTTTGAAAGTTATCCCGGCGGCAAGACCCGCGCCAAACACGGGACGCTCAGCCCGGAAGAAACCGAAGACTTCCTCGACGGCCCACGGCACCTCACCCACAAGACGCAGCCCCCCATCGCCGGGTTCGAGACACGCGTTCAACCGCCGCCGCAAGATGCCTCCGCCGCCATACTGAATGTCCCCAAACTGATCCCCGGCGCCCGCATCGTGCTCGACACCGGCTTTTCTGTCACCACGCTGCCCAAGACCCGCAAGGGGTGGGGCCATCTCTGCCGCCTGATCTCTCGCGGGCGTTTGAAAGCCGACAAAGGCAGGTGCCACCTCACCCTGGACGACCTGCTGGAATTTGGCGCCGACATGGCCTTGCTGATCCACGCTCCACAGGCACAAACGGCAACGACCGGCGCGGGCGCTTGGGTGGCACAGGCGAAACGGCTGACGCGCCGCTTCCCCAAAGATAGCTTTCTCATCCTCGCCCCCAAATATGACGGGCAGGACCCGGAACGCTTTGAGTGGCTCGCGGGTCTGGCGAAGGACCTCAGCATCCCCACAATTGCCAGCGCCACACCCCGCATGCATCACGGGAACCGCCGCAAATTGGCCGATGTCCTGACAGCCATCCGAACGGGCGTGAAAGTCGATGAGCTTGGCCGCGCCGCGCTCACAAATGCGGAAAAACGTCTCCGCGCCGAAGCGGAAATGCGAAAGCTATTGGGCCCCCACGCCGATGCCGTTGACCGCGCCGCCCAGCTCGCCGCCAGCCTGACCTTTCAACTCGACGAGTTGCGGTACGAATATCCATCCGAGATCGCAGAAGGTGAAACAGCCGAAGACCGTCTTAAGCGCCTCGCCTATGCGGGGCTGAAATGGCGCTATCCGTCAGGGGCACCAGAACATGTCAAAAACCTCCTCGCCCATGAACTGACGCTGATCGCCAAGCTCAACTATGAACCCTACTTCCTCACCGTCCGGGATGTTGTCGCCTTCGCCCGCTCGCGCGACATCCTCTGCCAGGGGCGCGGAAGTGCCGCCAACTCCGTTGTCTGCTACTGCTTGGGCGTCACCTCCGTGTCCCCCGAAATCGGCACGATGGTCTTTGAACGTTTCGTCTCGGAAGCCCGCGACGAGCCCCCCGACATCGATGTCGATTTCGAACATGAACGCCGCGAAGAAGTGATCCAGCACATCTATGAACGCTACGGACGTCACCGTGCCGGGCTCTGCGCGACCGTGGTGCATTACCGCGGCAAACGCGCGATCCGCGAGGTTGGCCGCGCCATGGGCCTCACCGAAGATACCATCGGCGCGATCTCGTCGCAGCTTTGGGGGTTCTTCGACACCTCCGGCATGGCCGAGCAACAACTGCGCGAAATTGGTCTCGACCCTACCGACAAACGCCTTGCGCTGACCCTCAAACTCATTGCCGAAATCCAGGGTTTCCCCCGCCACCTGAGCCAACATGTCGGCGGCTTTATCATGACCGAAGGCCGGCTCGATGAACTCGTCCCCATCGAGAACGCCACGATGGAGGACCGCACCGTCATCTGTTGGGACAAGGACGATATCGAAAGTCTGGGCATCCTCAAGGTCGATGTGCTGGCCCTCGGCATGCTGTCCTGCATCCGGAAATCCTTTGATCTGCTCAAAATGCACCATCAAATTGACTACACGCTCGCCACACTCCCCCCCGAAGACCCCGCCGTTTACGACATGCTCTGCAAGGCCGACAGCCTCGGTGTCTTCCAGGTCGAAAGCCGGGCCCAGATGAACTTTCTGCCCCGCATGAAGCCCCGCACTTTCTATGACCTCGTGATCGAAACCGCGATCATCCGCCCCGGCCCCATCCAGGGCGATATGGTCCACCCCTATCTCCGCCGCCGTAATGGGGAGGAGAAAGTCGAATTCCCCTCCGATGAACTCGGCAAAGTCCTCGGTAAAACCCTCGGCGTTCCCCTGTTCCAGGAACAAGCCATGCAGATCGCCATCGTCGGCGCAGGCTTCACCCCCGAAGAAGCCGACCGGTTGAGACGCTCCCTCGCAACCTTCAAGAAACACGGCAATGTCAGCGAGTTTCGCAACCGCTTCCTCAAAGGCATGCGCGAGAATGGTTATGACGACGATTTCGCCGAACGCTGCTTTTCTCAGATCGAAGGCTTCGGGTCCTATGGCTTCCCCGAAAGCCACGCCGCCTCCTTTGCGCTCTTGGTCTATGCCTCAAGCTGGCTCAAATGCCACCACCCGGGCATCTTCGCCTGCGCGCTTCTCAATTCCCAACCCATGGGTTTCTATGCCCCGGCACAGATCGTCCGTGACGCCCGCGAGCACGGCGTCGAAATCCGCCCTCCCGACATCAATGCCTCCACCTGGGACAACATCATGGAATCCGACGGCAAAGGCGGCCTGGCCCTCCGCCTCGGCCTGCGCCAGATCAAATCCATGCGCGAGGAAGAAGCCACCTGGATCGCTGCCGCGCGCGGTAATGGCTATCAGTCGGTTGAAGACGTGTGGCGTCGCGCCGGTGTGGAACCGCGCTTGCTGCGTGTACTCGCCGAGGCGGATGTCTTCGCCTCGCTCCGCCTGAGCCGCCGTGATGCGCTCTGGGCTGCCGCAGCGCTCGCCAAAGACACGCCGCTTCCCCTCTTCGCTGGCGACCTGGACGGCGAAGCAATCGACGAGCCCCCCGCGCACCTGCCGGAGATGACGACAGGCGAGCATGTGGTGGAAGACTACGTCGCCATGCGCCTGACCCTGCGCGCCCACCCCATCGCGTTTCTCCGGCACAAGCTGACGCCCGGCACACCAAAACTAGACCCCGGAGATGGCATCGGTGGCGCTGGATTGCGGCGTGCAACAGGTCTTACACGCACCGACATCTGGGGCGCCGTGGACGAAGAACGGCACAGCAGACGCCACTGATAGATTTGACACAGCGCAAGGTAGAGCCTGCTAAAGCCCGCTACCGTTCATCCCGCCAAACATGATGAGGGAGGCGAGAATGCTGGACATTTCCAATGCCAAGATCGCACGGATCATATTTCTGTCCCGCGAACACGGACCGGACAACGCGCATCTGACAGATTATATTTCAGGCCTGAACTACGACGAAAAATCGAGCGTCGTCGCGCTTATGTGGGTCGGACGCGAGACCTATGACCCGGAGCACATTGAGAAGGCCAAAACCCATGCGGAGGTAGAGGCCACAGCACCGACAGAGCATTATCTGACCGGCATCCCTGACTTGCCCGATCTGCTGGAAAACGGGTTGGAAAAACTCGGGATCAACGTCAGCGATGTGGAAGATCAAATGTAACGGCACAGGAGATCACCAAACGTTCGTGCAACTGATGGGCCCGTGAATGAGTATTTCTGGACAGAAGAAGATCGTTTGGCGAAACTGAAAGAAGTCACCTCCCGACCCGTTGCAGATGGTCGGGAGGCTTCTCCTGTCACGGCCATCGGCACTCCTGCCTGTACCGCAGGACCGAAATTGGTCTAATTTTCTTAAAATTTGCCTTCTTCTGTCGAGAAAATACTCTCGCCGAAGGCGGGTTACCTTCACCGCTCGCACAACGTAAGATACCGCCATGCCCGAGCCAATTGACGATAAACCGCGCTGCTTTGGGTCGCATTCAAAGACCTATGCGCATTACCATGACACTGAATGGGGCGTCCCTGTCCGCGATGACCGGGAGCTTTTTGAGATGCTCATCCTTGAAGGGGCCCATGCCGGTCTTTCTTGGGAAACCGTTTTGAACAAGCGGGACGGCTATCGCGACATCTTTCATAATTTTGATGTCGTACGCGTCGCCGCCATGACCGATTTCGAGTTGTTCGAGGCGCGTAAAAACCCGGCCATCGTGCGCCATAAGCAGAAGATTGAGAGCACACGTAAGAATGCCCGTATTTTCCTCAAAATGCAGGACGAGTTTGGAAGTTTTTCCAATTGGCTTTGGGCACATGTGGATCACGCGCCGCTCCGCGGAAACTGGGCCACCAAGGAAGACGTGCCCGCCTCAACGCCACTTTCCGATCAAATTTCGAAAGACCTGAAGAAGCGTGGGATGAGCTTTGTCGGAACGACGATCATCTACGCCTACCTCCAAGCAGTGGGCATTGTGAACGATCACTGGCACGGGTGTTGGAAATTTGAAAGTTAACAGCCCGTTACGCGCGGCCCATTAACTTTCAAGTCATTGGTTTCGCATGCGAAACTTTACCGTAGACGCCGCAAAATCTCATAGCTTGCATAGCCGTCCGGGGTCATGCCCTGGGCCGACTGAAAGCGTCTGATCGCCTGAATGGTGTTCGGACCGATAACCCCATCCACGCCCTGCGTATTGAACCCTCGCTTGGTCAATAGCTGCTGCATTTCTTTCTTCTCGGCAAACCGCAGGTTTCGATCGCCACGGGGCCAATTCGCACGGATCGGACCATCCCCCCGGATACGATCCGATAAATGCCCAACGCCGATCACGTAGGCATCCGCTGTGTTGTAGCGCTCGATGACATGGAAGTTGTCGAAGATCATAAAGGCGGCGCCGGCTGCGCCGGCAGGGAGCAGGATCGACGCGCGCCCGTAGTTCGGCACCCGAGCGCCGCTCGTGTCTCGCACGCCGAGG
This sequence comes from Pseudomonadota bacterium, assembly GCA_039024895.1. GTDB lineage: Bacteria > Pseudomonadota > Alphaproteobacteria > Rhodobacterales > Rhodobacteraceae > JAJDOD01. The sequence continues at coordinate 96,125 of JBCCPJ010000001.1, forward strand.
GCTGACCATTGGTTGGGGCTCTTTTTGACGCGCTCACCGGTCTGGCGATAGTCAAACCCGCGCGGCAATCTTACCTCCACGCCCCATGGTTGACCCTTGGTCCAGCCAAAGCGTTTGAGATACGCCGCTGTTGACGCCAGCGCATCGGTCGGATCATCGGACCAGATGTCGCGTTTGCCATCCCCCCGAAAATCGACCGCATAGGACAAATAGGAGGTGGGGATAAACTGCGTATGTCCCATGGCACCCGCCCAGCTGCCCGTCATGCGGCGGGGCGGCACGTCACCGGATTGGATGATCTTGAGGGCTGCAATCAATTGGCTTTCAAAGAACCGGCCGCGGCGCCCATCGAAGGCCAACGTCGCGAGCGCCTCGATCACAGGTTCACTACCGCGAAAGGCACCATAAGCGCTTTCCAGCCCCCAGACGGCCGCGACCACCTCCGCCTCGACGCCGTAGCGGGCTTCGATCTCTTTGAGAACGCGCTGGTGCTTTCTGAGCGCGGCACGCCCGTTCTTCACACGAGTTTCCGAGGCCGCACTGTCCAGATATTCCCAAATCTGTTTGGTGAATTCCGACTGGTTGCGGTCGCGCTTGATGATTTCCGGATTGTAACGAACGCCTTGAAATGCAGCGTTGAAGACTTGATCGCGGATGCCTGCCGCGCGCGCGCGGGCGCGAAACCGGTCAATCCAGCGCTGAAACGACGTGTTCGACGACGCTTGGACCAGCACGACACTGCCCTCCTCTGCCGAAATTGCCGGGCGCTGTTTGGGAGAAGAGCTTTGCTCGGGCGCGGCGTAAACGACGCCAGACAAACTCAGGCAAAGCGCTGCACTTATGATGAAACGCATAATGACGGACCTGCTCTTTGTTTTTTCCAAGACTAGCCGAAATTTTCCAATGTCGGAAGCTCTCAGAACTTGGTCGGCAGAGTCTCGCGGTGTTTTGTTAAGCTTAGCTTAAGCATAATCAACGTTTGCGCGAAAGTTTCCGCTTGATCTTGGCTGATTTCTTCTTCGTTCGGGTAAGTTTCCGCCTAGGACCGCTACCACGACGGCCTTTGGACGGGCCACGCGGGAGGGTGGCGCCGTCGAGTTCGAGAAGTTCCAACATAAGGCCACCGGTTACCGGAACGGCCTCGGCCAAGCGCACAAGAACGCGCTGACCGACTGCAATTTCCAGCCCGGTATCAGAGCCAACAAGGGTTTGTGCGTCCCGGTCAAAGTGAAAGTACTCCCGCCCGATTTCACGAATGGGCAACAATCCATCGGCACCGGTTTCATCGAGACGCACGAAAGCACCAAACCGTTGAATACCGGAAATGCGCCCGCTTAACTCCGTCCCAACGCGGTCCGCAAGATAGGCCGCAAGGTAACGATCCGTCGTGTCGCGCTCGGCCTCCATGGACCGACGCTCGGTCATGGAAATCTGCTCGCCCGTCTTCGCCAGACGGTCAATTTCATCCGCCGCCAGCCCATCGTCCCCCCAACCATGGGCCGCAATAAGCGCGCGATGCACCACGAGGTCGGCATAACGCCGGATGGGCGAGGTAAAATGCGCGTAGGACTTCAAAGCTAGTCCAAAATGTCCAAAATTCTGCGGGCTATAATAGGCCTGCGTCATGGACCGGAGTACCGAGATATTCACGGCCTCCTGGTGGTCGGTATCCTTTGCTTGCACCAAAAGTCTATTGAGCTGCAAGGTCTTCAGCACCTGTCCCTTGGCCAAAACCAAACCAACGGCTTCCGCCGTTTCCCGAAGCGCGTCTAACTTTTCGGGGCTTGGCTCCTCATGCACGCGGAACAAGAGCGGGGAGCGTTTGGCGATCAGTGTCTCCGCAGCCGCCACATTGGCGAGAACCATGCATTCTTCGATCAACCGATGAGCATCGAGGCGGTCCTTATAGGCAACAGAACGCACCCTTCCCTTGTCATCCAACTCAATGCGGCGCTCTGGCAAATCGAGGTCCAATGGCTCCCGCCTCGCCCGCGCTTTGGAGAGTGCGGAATAGGCCGCGAAGAGTGGCTTCAAAACAGGGTCTAGAAGCGGCTCAGTCTTTTCATTTGGCGCACCGTCAATCGCCGCTTGAACCTCTTCGTAGTTCAAGGCAGCGGGCGACTTCATAAGGGCCCGTTGAAACGAGTGTGACCGCATCTCTCCGGCCGCTTCGATCACCATGCGCGCGACGATACAAGCGCGTGGCACGCCTTCATGCAGCGAACACAAGTCGCCGGACAGTCGGTCAGGCAACATTGGCACCACGCGGTCGGGGAAGTATGTCGAGTTGCCCCGTTCCCACGCCTCGCGATCCAACGGACCACCAGGACGCACGTAGTGGGCGACATCGGCAATGGCGACCCAAAGGATGAAACCGCCCGCATTCTTCGGATCGCTGTCAGGTTCAGCAAACACCGCGTCGTCGTGATCGCGCGCGTCGGCGGGATCGATCGTCACGAGTGGCAGTTCCGTCAAATCCGTGCGGCCGTCCAGAGCCGCAGGTGTCATGGCATCGGCGGCTGCGATGGCCTCATCGGGGAAGTCATCACGGAGCCCATGCTGATGTATCGCAATCAACGAGACCGCCTTCGGCTCAGAGGGTTTGCCGAGCCGCGTCAGAACACGGGCGCGGGGAAGACCGAGGCTATCCTTTGGACCAGCTTGTTCAGCTTCGACCAACTCTCCATCCTGCGCCCCATGCGTATCATTTGGGCCGACCCGCCATTCACGCGACACGCCCTTATCCACGGGTAAGATCCGACCGCCTTCCGTGGCTTTACGAAATACGCCAAGGACCTTTCGCGGATTGGTGCCGATCTTTCGGATCAGACGCCCTTCGTAGGCATATTCCTCCTCCTTGACGAGTTGTAGCCGCGCCAAAATGCGGTCACCTTCACCCAAAGTTGGATCATTGACGCGCAAAACTAGCAGGATTCTGGGTTCCGGCCCATCGCCCTGCCACTCCATGGGTCGCGCGAAAAGATCGCCGTCAGAGGATGGTTCGAGCACCTGCAATATGGAAACCGGCGGCAGTCTGTCGGGGTCGCGGTAGGTCTTGCGGCGTTTTTCGAGATGACCGTCTTCCTCAAGCTCTTTCAGCATACGCTTGAGGTCAATCCGGTCTGCGCCCTTAAATCCAAACGCTTTCGCAATGTCGCGTTTGGCGGTGAGAGTGGGATTTTCCTCGACCCAGTCGAGAATATCCTGCTTGGAAGGTAACCGCGCCATGGAGTGGCGGTATCATGGGGATCAGGAGAGGTCACGTGTCGTTTCGAGCCTAGCGCTTTCCATCGGAATTCTCGCGCCTATGAAATGGGTGTGAAGCCGCTTGGAAACGCGTCAGGTTTTGTCTGCGCCTTGCTGCGGCATGGCCAGCAAGTCACTTGCCTCGTCCACATCACTCAGCGTCGCTGCCCGCGCCACCGGTTGCGGCAGTGTTGGCAACGTGTCCTGTAAGGTTTCCGGGTGTGACCAGCGCACCCCTTGGAAGAGGTCTTGGGGTGCAATCGGTGGATGCGATAGACCGACCAGCCAGAAGCCACCATCAGGCGCCGGTCCAATAACGCTTGGACATGCTCCAAGCAGGCGAAACGCCTCTGCAATGTGGACGCGTTCTATTGCCGGGATATCGGAACCGATAAGCACAGAAGGGCCGCGCGTCTGCCTTAACATCCGCCCCATGCGGTGCCCGAGATCGCCCTTGCCTTGCGGGATACGTGCGATGTCCGATGGCCAAACGTGACTGAGAAGCCCCTCCCTATCCGGTGCGACAGCGAGCACGGTTTGCCACCTGGGGTCGCGCAAACGCCTGAGCAAGCGCCGCGTGTGGTGTCGATACCACCAGGCCGCCGCCGTGTGGCCAATCTCCCGTCCAAGGCGGGTTTTGACCCGGCCGGGGCGCGGCTCTTTCACCATAATGATGAGCGTTGGTCGCCTCACAAAGCGCGGGTCATGTTACGATGGAGAATGCCAGCATCAAGAAATTCTGGTCCTTCGGCCAAAAATCCTAGCGCCTCGTAAAACGCAAGGGCGTGGGTCTGCGCGGCGAGCTTCGCTTTGGTGACGCCTTCTTTCCGGAGTTCTGCGACTGCTGCGTTCATCAGCGCCTTGCCGAGACCTTGTCCACGCATTTCATCCAAGACAGCGACGCGACCGATCTTGCCCGTTCCTTGGTTGACGAGAAGTCGCGCCGTCCCCACAGGCTTTTGGTCATCAAACGCAATGAGGTGAATAGCGTCCGCGTCCAGCGCGTCTCGCTCTTCTTCTTCAGGCACATTCTGGCCTTCGATAAAAACAACACGTCGGATTTCGAACACCGCCTCCATGTCTTGCGGTCCTGCCCGCCGGATCATGCAAAGTAGCTTTCAAGAATGCGGCGATAGATGGCCTTTAGCCTAATGATATCCTCCACCCACACGCGTTCGTCTACTTGATGCATAGATTTGCCCACCAACCCGAATTCGACCACAGGACAATGCGCTTTCACGAACCGCGCGTCCGACGTGCCGCCCGATGTGGACAGCGCCGGGGTAACGCCGGTTTCCGCCTCAACGGCTGCCGCCACGAGATCGGAGAGCGGGCCGGGCGGGGTCAAAAAACTCTCGCCCGAGACCTTGATGCGGGTCGCAATCGGGATGTCAAAAGCTTGGGACACAGCCTGCACCTCGCCTTCGATCCATTTGCTGAGCGACGCGCCGCTATGGGTATCGTTGAAGCGAATGTTCACGGCTGCGCTGCATTTTGCCGGGATGACATTCGTGGCGGCGTTCCCGGTGTCGAAGGTGGTCACGGCAAGCGAAGACGGATCGAAATGATCGGTCCCCGTGTCAAGTTCATGGGACGCGAGATGGTCTATAAGACGCGCCAAGGCGGGCACGGGATTTTTGGCGCGGTGGGGATAAGCCGAATGCCCTTGCACACCGGTGGCGGTGAACCACGCGGTCATCGACCCGCGCCGTCCGATCTTCATGGCATCCCCCAAGATCTCGGGACTGGTGGGCTCACCAACGATGCAGGCCGCCATCGCTTCGCCATTCGCCGCCATCCAGTCGAGAATTGCGGTGGTTCCGTCAATCGCGTCCGCCTCCTCATCGCCCGTGATCATGATGAGGATCGCGCCATCGTTAGGAGGGTTCGCCTTCACGAGATCAATCGCCGCGGCGACAAAGGCGGCAACGCCACTCTTCATGTCCGTCGACCCGCGGCCATAGAGCCAGCCCTCCGATTGCGCCGCGCCAAAGGGCGGGTACGTCCACGCGTCGGCATCCCCAATGGGCACCACATCCGTGTGACCATTGAAACCGATGGTGCGGGCATGGCCTTTCGGTCCCCAGCGGGCAATGAGGTTTGAGATACCCCCCCGGTCCGCGCGGAAACAGGTGAACCCAGCGACGGTCAAAAGCTCTTCGAGCAAGGTTATTGCGCCCCCCTCCTCCGGTGTGACGGAGGGACAACGGACAAGCTGGGCGGTGAGTTCAATGGGATCGCAGGACATAGCTTTGGCTAGCGCGGACGCAGCGCCGCTGCAATGATGTTCCATCCCAGCGCGTGGCGCGCGAAGATCAGCAATGGGCGTCCGATCCATGATCAATCATTCCGAACGGGGGGCCTCTCGTCTTTCCCTCCGATGACGTTGCGGAACTTGCCGGACTGCGCAGTCGAGACCCCGGTCGAGCGCCTTCGGGTGGCTTGATATCTATAGGCTCAACCTGGCAATCGCCGGGGCGAGTTCACTCGGATGGGAAATTATGACGTCAGCGGCCTGCCATTCCTCGTCCGACCCATAACCCCAACGAACAGCAATCGATTTCATCCCAACGGAGGTCGCCGCAGCGAAATCATGATGACGATCGCCGACCATGACCGATGTTCCCGCATGTTCACCGGTGCGTTCTAGCGCGTATGCCAGGAGATCGCCCTTCCAATTTCGGGTGCCATCCAGTTCGGGACCAAACTCAGCCTCCAGATGATCGGCAATGCCGAAATGTGCGGTGATCTTGGTCGCAGCGACATGGGGTTTCGCTGTCGCGAGGTACAAGCGGTGGCGCGCCTGTTTCAACGCGTCGATCATCTGGAAGACGCCGTCGTAGACTTCCGCATCAAACATTCCACCGGCGGCATAAACGCGGCGATAGGCATCTATGGCTGATTGTGGATCGTTGATCCCGATTTTCTTGAAACTGTCGATGAAGGGCGGGCCAATCATCCATTTCAGGTCAGAAGTCGCTAAGTCCGTACGGCCAACTTCCGTGAACGCGGCCCGAAGCGAAGACAATATCCCGGGTTCTGAATCCATCAATGTGCCATCGAGATCGAGAAACACCGCACTCATTTTTCATCCCCCCTCAAGACCGTGCTTTCCGCCACAATTACCGCGTTTTCGTCCAAGGCGCGCTGCATCAATGCTTGTTCTGTATCGTCGATCTCGTGTCCTTCAGCCAGGCGATCTTCCAGGGTGCCGTAGCCCGTGACGTCGAGTGGGACGAGCGCGGCGGACTTCAAGACGGCCACCGTCTCGCGCACGGCCTCTGCCTCATCCCAACCGGCGGCGTAGCACAAGAGCGCCGCCCCAGTAGCATCCGTTGGGAGGTCGTCACCCGGTCCCCGACCGACTTGCACCAAAAGGGTGTAAACATGTTGCTGCTTATTTTTCGCCATAAGGCGCCGCGTATGGTTTTCGGTGCCCCTTGTCCACCGCTGACATGGGGCGTCGCTCGCGTTCCCTAAAGATAACGTGCTACCGGCAATCTGCGATTTTGGTGATTTTGTGTCGAGGGTCTTATCGCCAAGGGATTAGAGCTGCCTGATCGGGGTGCTCGGGCGCAAGCGATGATGGGCGTTCGTAAAGGTAGCGAAAGCCAACTCGGGCGGCGAGCGTTACCTGCTTCGGCGCGAGGGCATTCCACATGGCGCCAGCGTCGGCTTCGCTCGGGTTGCTTTCGACGGCAGCGATCAAGTCTTCGGCCCTTTCAGAGCCGAGAATGACAAGCGCATCCTGTTTGGAGCGTGTGAGGCAGGTGTGAGCGCTCGGCTCTTCAGGAAGGGAGCATGTGCCAGTTCGGTAGGCAATCCGAAAGGCATTCATAAGTGCAGCGCGAACCGGTGCATCGGCCAAGAGATAATGATCGCTGAAGGCTTCGTAATTCCAGTACAGGTTCTCCTCCCCGCCCCCGTCTTGCAACCGGTCGGTGAGCAGGATCGACGTGGCCACGACAAAGCTGTTGAAATCTTCGTCCGGCATGGCGGCGGCGAGGAGTATGGACGAGTAGAAGCGCGATTTCTCGTCCGGAATGATCCCACCATTTTCGACGATCAGATCGATGCTGGCGACCTCGGCATTGGTCGCACCGATGCGGCTCACAGCGCTGCGGTGCAGGTGCACAACGTCGAGCAAATCGGCGACGGCCTGGCGTGTACGGAATACATCCGCTGGACTGGTAAACATCCTTAAAGTTTAAGCTTAATGGCGTGGCAAAACGGCGGCGTTCCCGCGACTTGAGCGGGAAAACCTGATGGCCATTTAAAAGCTAAAGCGTGATTTGCGGCCTATTCCCTGCGAGTGTTCTGCATAAATGCTGCCGGGCGTACCTCAGTCGCGAAGCAACTCGTTTATCCCGGTCTTTGAGCGCGTCCGCTCGTCCACGCGTTTTACGATCACCGCACAATAAAGATGCACGCCGCCTGTTGAGGGCATGGACCCGGCCACAACCACCGAATAGGGCGGCACCTCACCGTAGGTCACGTCTCCCGTGGCGCGGTCCATAATTTTTGTGGACTGGCCAATGAAGACACCCATGCCAAGGACCGAGCCTTCCCGGACAATTACCCCTTCCACGACTTCCGAACGGGCGCCGATGAAGCAATTGTCTTCGATGATCGTCGGGCCCGCCTGCATTGGTTCGAGGACACCGCCAATGCCGACACCGCCGGACAGGTGGACATTCTTGCCGATCTGGGCACAGGAGCCGACCGTAGCCCATGTATCCACCATCGTGCCGCTGTCGACATAGGCGCCGAGGTTCACGAAAGAGGGCATCAGCACTACGCCCGGCGCGATGTAGGCAGATTTTCGGACGACACAGTTTGGCACGGCCCGAAAGCCTGCGGCTTGCCACTCGCTATCGCCCCAGTCTTTCCACTTGCTATCGACTTTATCCCACCAAGCACCGCCTTGCGGGCTTCCGGATTGCTGTTCCATATCTTTCAACCGAAACCCGAGCAACACCGCCTTCTTGGCCCATTGGTTCACATGCCAGGAACCGTTTTCGCGCTTTTCAGCGACCCGTAGGTTGCCAGCGTCGAGGGCGCTTAATGTGCTTTCTATCGCGTCACGCGTTTCTCCGGTCGTGGCGGGTGAAATCTCGTCGCGCGCCTCCCAGGCGGCTTCAATGGCGGTTTCCAGTTGGGCGTTCGACATGGATAGCTTCCTTTTCAATCGCGAGGCATGTAGCGCGGTGCTTCGGGGAGGGCAATCGAGTTTGAGGATCACGAAAGCAAGGTTGATGCCGGACGAATTGTGCCGACCAACTCGTCATTGAAGGAGCGGATCGGTCCGTTCAAGTAAGCCTCCAACCCGGCGGCATCGGCATCGATTGCGCCTGTGCGCACCAGGAGCGCGGCCATGGCAGCGGCCGATGCCCGCATTGCCCCGTCTTCTATCTTGAGGGCAATGCCGAGCTGCGCTTCCGGCAATATTGCCACATAGAAGCCTTCCGCGCCCGACTTGACGGCCGCCTTGCCTTTGGCAGCGCGCATCAGATCGTTGCAAGAACGCCGGGTGCCAGACACAAGCTCCGGATGTCGCATCATGGCATCTCGCAACGCGGTGCAGGCGGCATCCCTCGCGGACCCGCCCTTGCCCATGGTGGCGAACTTGGCCATGGCCCGCGCCATCCCTTCGAGCGATAGCGCAAAATTTGGCGCGGAACATCCATCGATCCCGAAGCCAAGACTTTCTTCGCCTGCCATTTCCTCAATCGCGCGGCGCACGGCAAGTTGGACGGGATGTGTGGGATCAACATATCGCTCCTCAGCGCCGAGGTGCCGCGTCAACGTCAGGAACCCGGCATGTTTCCCCGAACAATCGCTATGCAGGCGTGTATGCGCTTCGCCGTCGCGAATCATCTGGTGTCGGCGTTCTGGATCGAGCGATGGCGTCGGCCCACAGCATAGGCTGTGTTCACCGTAGCCGAGGTCGTGCAACCATTTTGAGACGCGCGAAACATGGATTTCTTCCGCGGAATGGGACGCACAGGCCAACGCCAAATGCTCGGAAGTCAAACCCTGCGCTGCGCCACTTTCGACGAGCGGCAGGGCTTGCAACATTTTGTGGGAAGAGCGCGGGAGAACGAGTTTTTGCGGGTTGCCCCAAGCGGCAACGATCTCGCCGTCCGCACGGGCAATAACGGCATGTCCAAAATGCCGGGATTCAAGAAAGGGGCCGCGCGTTGTTTCCACAAGACATACAGCGTCTGACATCAACTTCACTTTCGGTGCAAGTTTGGCGAATTTCTGCCGCAGGGGCTTCCCTATTTGCCGTGAGATACGGTATTCGTTCATGAAAGAACAAGGGGCAGGCGCGCGACGTGTGTTGCGGTGCGAAACGCAGAGCAGGCAAGGGCGAATAAATGACCGGACGGATCGTATCTTCTTTGGCGGTAGCACTGGCGATGTGCGGCACCACAGGATTGGCACAGGAACAGTCGAACCGCGTCGCTGCGGAGACGGATTGGGCTGTTTTCGAAGGGAACGAGCCAAAAGAATGTTGGGCTGTCACGGCGCCCAAGGAAACGGTAAATACGCGTGACGGAAATGTTGTTTCGGTACGCCGCGGCGATATTCTGCTATTTGTGACCTACCGGCCCGAACAGGAAATCTCGGGAGAGATTAGCTTTACCGGTGGCTATCCTTTTGCCGATGGATCAACAGCGACGCTGAAAATCGGCGAAGCGACCTTCGAACTCTTCACGGAAGGGGAATATGCTTGGCCAGCAACACCAGCGGATGACCAGAAGATTGTCACGGCGATCAAACGCGGCGCCGATGCCGTGATAACAGCGCGTTCTTCGCGCGGGACGCAAACCCAAGATACGTTTTCGCTTTTGGGGGCAACCGCGATGATTGAAGAAGCCGAAAAGCTCTGCGCGGCCGAATCCTGATTTTTTTCTGCGCGTGGGTGCGGCTTCATTCCTTGTAGCCGGAGCGCGGACGTCAAAGTTGAGCAAACATCACAGAGGCTTTTGCAAAGAAACGCCAGTTTTCTTTGGCAATTTGGGTTTACTTCGCCTATATCCCGCGTCTGATCTTGGAAAGCTGTAGGAATGACCGCGTCGGCGCCGATTACTCAGGATTTTGTTACGATCCCGCGCAAGGATGATGTGCCCGGTGACGGGCGCACGAATCTCGTTGGGTTAACGCGCGCTGAGTTGAAAGCAGCGCTGATTTCGGTCGGGACGCCTGAGAAACAGGCGAAAATGCGCGTTAACCAAATTTGGCAATGGATTTATCATTGGGGTATCCGCGATTTCAACGAGATGACCAACCTGGCCAAGACGTACCGCGCAACGCTTGATGCGTCATTCGTGATTGATGTGCCCGAAGTCGTAAGCCGTCAGGTCAGCGACGACGGAACCCGCAAATATCTGGTTCGGATTGCCGGCGGCCATGAAGTTGAGACGGTATATATCCCCGAAGAAGACCGCGGCACGCTGTGTATCTCTTCCCAGGTCGGCTGCACATTGACCTGCTCGTTCTGCCATACTGGAACCCAGAAACTGGTGCGCAACCTGACGGCAGCTGAAATTGTCGGTCAGATCATGGTCGCTCGCGACGATTTAGGCGAGTGGCCCGAACCCGGTGTCGGCACCGGCGAAACCGGGCCGCGTCTATTGTCGAATATTGTGCTCATGGGCATGGGCGAGCCGTTATACAATTTCGAGGCCGTCAGAGATGCGATGAAAATTGCGATGGACGGTGAAGGCATTGCGCTGTCGCGCCGCCGGATCACTTTATCGACCAGCGGTGTTGTGCCCGAGATTGCCCGCACGGCCGAGGAAATCGGTTGTATGCTCGCCATAAGTTTTCACGCCACAACAGATGAAGTGCGAAACAAGCTCGTGCCGATCAACAAACGGTGGCGGATTGCGGAATTGCTGGAGGCGCTAAAAGCCTACCCCAAGCTATCCAATTCCGAGCGGATCACCTTTGAGTATGTGATGTTGAAGGGCGTTAACGACAGTGATGAGGACGCGCGCAGATTGATCCGCTTAATTGCCGGGATACCGGCGAAGATCAACCTCATCCCGTTCAACGAATGGCCGGGCGCCCCTTACGAACGGTCGGATTGGGGGCGCATCAAAGCCTTTGCCGACATCATTTACAAGGCTGGCTACGCCTCCCCCATTCGGACACCGCGTGGCGAGGACATCATGGCTGCCTGCGGTCAACTGAAGTCAGCGACCGAACGCCAGCGCAAGTCCCACGCTCAAGTTGCGGCCGAAGTCGGGTTGGCTTAACCGGTCTTTCCGGGAGACACCGTGTCATCGAAAACCGTCCAGGAAATGGCACGGCTCAACGGCATAGGGCGGGCAACGGCGTAGCCCTGGAAAACACTACATCCGGCGGCGCGAACAATCTCCATTTGAGCCATCGTTTCGACGCCCTCTGTCACGACGTCCAGCCCAAGCTCATTGGCAAGCCGAACGAGGGCTGTAACAATGGCGCGGCTGGTGCTGTTCGTATCAACGGCAGAGGTAAGCCCGCGATCGATCTTGATGCCGCTGCACGGCAAACCAGCAAGGTGTGCGAGGCCCGCATATCCCATGCCAAAATCATCAAGGAAAATCCTGTACCCTGCGTCTTTTAGCTTTCTCAGCAGGCGGTTCTGCAAATCATCCTCAGCGAGCGAAAGGGCCGTGCTTTCGAGTATCTCAAGAGAGATCCGGTTTGGATCAATGTGACCGCATTCAACCAGCCATGTCAGCTGGTCCGTTATCGCATGGGTCAAAAACGCGTCTTTCGAGAGATTTATGGACAGCCCAACATTCTTGAGCCCTGCCGCGTCCAGCCGCCTGAGAGCCTTTTGGGCACAGCCGATAACGTATGCATCAAACTCATTGGTCAGCCCAGCTTGTTCGAGGACAGGTAGAAACCGATCGGGCGGCACGAATCCTCTTTCCGGGTGTTTCCATCTGACCAACATCTCGTGCTTTTGTACCAGCCGAGTGCTGATATCGAAGATCGGCTGAAAATAGAACGTGAATTCCCGGCATTTCATGGCATCAACGACATCGCGCTCCAAAGACTGTGATGCCGCATATCTTTGAGCCAGCGCGCTATCGTAGACGACAACGTCGACGTCGTGGTAACTCTTGGCTTCGTAGAGCGCGACATCCGCGCGGTTCAAAAGGTCGTCGGTGGATTGCACAGTTTCGTCCCAAAGGACGACGCCCACGCTTATTTCGGCCCGGAGTTCAACCGCCTTCCAATCGAGAGGGCGCGAGGCTTCCTCGGCCATCTGGCGACCAACCTCTTTTGCCTCTGAAAGCGTTTGAATGCCCTTCAGGACAATGACGAACTCGTCGCCACCAATCCGGGCACATAGCCATTCGGGGTCGGCATGCTTGCGAAAGGCATTTGCGATGTGGATCAACACGGCATCGCCGGCCAGATGGCCAAACGTGTCGTTAATCTGCTTCATTCGATTCAGATCGATATGAAGGAGGGAAAACGGCTCACCTGCTTTGCATAAAACGTCTAGTGTCGATTGCAGGTAGGAACGGTTAGCCAACCGTGTCAGAACATCGGTGCGCGATTGGATCTTCAGCCTTTCCTGTGCAGCCAAAAGCGCTTTCTCGCGGGCGACGCGTTCCGTGATGTCGCGACCGGACAGGAGAAACAAGGAGGTTCCGCTGATCTGCAATGCCGCGTGGCTGAACTCGTGCATGAATTCGGTACCGTCTTTTTTGACGTTCTCTACCTGTGTCAGGGTGCCAAAACGTTCCTCTTCTTCGTTGAAGCAAAACGCCATGGCTTCGTCTTTGGGTAGCGCAAGCCGCTCAGGCAGAGCGAAGAGCAAAGGATACTGGCCTACGAGTTCACCATGTTCGTATCCCATGATCCTGGAATAGGCCGCGTTGGTCCAAAGTATCTTGGAATCCCGTCGCATGAGGACCAAACCGTCGCTCGCCCCTTCTGCAACAGCGCGGAACAGCCGGGCGGCGCGTGTTACCTTGTAGACGCGCCACGCAACAACACCCGCCAGAAGAAGCAGCAGGAGCAACCCAACGACAAAGGCCCCGAGTGGTACAAACACGCGCGTTAAAACCCATTGAACGACGCGGCGTGTCTAGCGCGCTTTCAAGCACTTTCCCGTTAACGCGTAGCTAAAAGTCTAGAGACTCTCGCGGCGTGTCTGGGGCAAGTGCCAGTCCTTCATGTGGTTAAACGCCTCTTCGGCAGTATCGACAAAGCGAAACAGGTCGATGTCTTCCGGGGAGATTGTGCCGGCATCGCTAAGAGCGTCCCAATTGACGATGCGCTTCCAAAACTCGGTGCCAAACAGCAGGAATGGAACGCGACGCATGCGACCGGTTTGAATAAGCGTGAGCGTCTCAAACAGCTCGTCCAATGTACCGAAGCCGCCCGGAAAGACGGCTATGGCAGACGCGCGCATCAAAAAGTGCATCTTCCGAACTGCGAAGTAGTGGAAGTTAAAAGACAAATCAGGTGTAACGAACTCATTGGGCGCCTGTTCGTGTGGCAGGACGATGTTCAATCCAATGGAGACGCCCCCCGCATCTTCAGCGCCACGATTGCCTGCTTCCATGACGCCTGGGCCGCCGCCTGTCACGATCACGTTCTCTTTCGTGTCCCGAGATGTCGCCAACGATTGCTCGGTCACGAGCCGCGCAAACTTCCTGGCTTCTTCGTAAAAATGGCTGAGATCAGCGAGCGTCAGGGTGCGCGCCTGGTCTTTCTGCTCTGGTCTGGGAATGCGTGCCCCACCGAACAAAACAACGGTAGAAGAGATGCCGTATTCCGCCATCAGCATCTCGGGCTTCAGCAACTCCAATTGCAAGCGCACTGGGCGCAGTTCTTCGCGGCACAAAAAGTCATCATCGGCAAATGCCAGGCGATAGGCGGGCGATCTTGTTTGCGGTGTATCGGGTGTCTCGCGCGCTGTTTCGATATCTTCATGCGCATCGCGGAATAGGCGCTTGTGATCGTCTTTCATACTCTGCCTCCTCGCCCTCTCACGGGGTCAATGGCAGGTGTGTTCGCATCGTGCAATGCGTCCGCGTCATTTAATCAAGAACGTCGTCACCGCGGCGGAGCGCCTTAACAGCTGACCGGCGCTTCTTGGCGTCGAGCCGCTTGCGCTTCTGGGACAGCGAGACTTTCGTCTTGAGCCGGGGTTTCGGCTTCGTCGCGGCACGCCGAATAAGGTCGGCTAGTCTTTCCCGGGCAATCTCGCGATTGCGCGCCTGGCTGCGTTCCTCGGAAACCTGAACAATGAGCGCGCCGTCCTTCGTCCACTTGCGCCCGGCAATGCGCTGAAGGCGGCGTTTCACATTCTCCGATAGATTAGGCGACCGCGCCGCTTCGAAACGCAGCTCTACCGCCGTAGCGACCTTGTTAACGTTTTGCCCACCAGGCCCGCCCGAGCGGACGAACTGCTCGGTGAGTTCCCAGTCTTCGATGGTTATGTTGGGCGCAATGTGCATACCGCTTTTCTCACCCTAGCCAGCGCGGGAAAGCAAGCGTCACCGGACTTCATGGTTCGCGCGCAGTGATGTATGCCCAATTCCATGAGCAATTCGGAAGAAATTTCTTTCATCGCTGTGGATGGTGGCGGTACGTCCTCGCGGTTCATCTTGCGACACCACGGTGCAAGGTATGAATGCGAAGGTGGGCCGACGAATGTGTCCTCCGATTTCAAGGCGGCGTTACACGAAGTCCAGACCGCCGTTGCTGGCTTGGCCCAAGATTCCGGTCTGGTTGCCGATGCGCTTTTTGCCTTTCCTGCCTTTTTGGGGCTTGCCGGTGTCACCGGGCCTGAAATGGCGACCCGTGTTTCGGCGGCTTTGCCATTCGACAGAGTTCAGGTTGTGGATGACCGGGCTGCCGCGCTTGTAGGGGCGCTTGGACAGCAAGACGGCGCAATCGCCCATTGCGGCACTGGTTCGTTTCTTGCGTCACGGATTGATGGCCAAACACGTTTTGCAGGCGGTTGGGGGCCGGTGCTGGGCGATGAAGCCTCGGCAGTTTGGGTCGGGCGACGACTTCTTTCGGAAACGTTGAAATGCGTTGACGGTTTTGAACCCTATAGCGATCTGACAACAGAGGTGGTCAAGCGCTATGGGGATGCACCCGGCGTTGTGCGGTTTGCGGCCGAAGCAGCACCGTCGGTTCTGGGCCAACTGGCGAAAATGGTAACACTGGGCGCCGAAAGCAGCGACCAAACAGCCGAGCGGATTATGAAGGAAGCGGCATCTTATCTGGCACATGGTCTGCAAAAGATAGGGTGGGCGCCGCACCTCACGATGTGTTTGACCGGTGGGATCGCATCGAATTACCTGCCATATCTGCCCGAAGAAATGCGCGCGGCCATAAAGGCACCCGTCGGGCGCCCGATCGACGGTGCCGAAGCCTTGGCATTCGCCCTTGCTAGGGAAAACCGCGCGTGACCCAGGTGCAAGGAGCAGAAACAGGGAAGCTCATTTTCTCCGGCGGTCCAATTTTTGACGGCGGACGCTTACACACGGACTGCGAGGCCTCGTTTGCGGATGGTCGTTTTCTTGGGCTGACAGCACCTGGCGAGCACGATGCCGCCAAGCGTATCGACCTTGAAGGCGACATACTCTCAACCGGTTATGTGGATCTCCAGGTCAATGGCGGCGGCGGCCTAATGGTAAACGATCTGCGCAGTGCGACGGATCTTGGCCGAATTGCAGAGGCGCATCGCCGACAGGGCACGCTACATATTCTACCGACCTTGATAACGGACACACCCCAGCGTTCTCGCACGGTCATTGGCTTGGTAATCGAAGCCTGCCGAGACAAAGTGCCGGGGATTGCTGGGCTGCATCTTGAGGGGCCACACCTCGACCCCGCGCGCAAGGGCGCGCATGACGGCAATCTTATCCGGACCATGACGGATGAGGACCTGCAGGAATTAATTGCGGCACGAACTGCGCTCCCCGCTTTAATGTTAACCGTTGCCTCTGAAGCCGTAACGCTTGAACAAGTCGCGGCTCTGGCAGAGGCGGGTGTTCTTGTATCGCTCGGGCACACCAATGCCGATTTCGACACCGCCAAACGCTACTTCGCCGCCGGTGCGCGGAGTTCGACACATTTGTTTAACGCCATGAGTGGGTTCGGGCACAGAGCACCGGGCGTTGTGGGCGCAACTTTGGAAAACGGTGACGTCGCAGCCGGGCTTATCGCCGATGGCATTCACGTTCACCGCGCGACAATGGGCGCCGCATGGCGGGCTAAGAAAGGGCGCGGAGACTTTTACCTCGTTAGTGACGCCATGGCTGTTGCCGGTACAAGGGAAACCGGTTTCGCGCTGCAGGGCCGACAGATTTTGCGACGTAATGGGCGGCTGACTTTGCCAGATGGAACCTTGGCGGGTGCGGACCTTGATCTGACAACGGCCCTCAAGGTGATGGTTGAAGAGGTAGGTGTTGACTTAGGCGACGCGCTCCGTGCCGCCACGACGACACCTGCGAACTTGATTAGTTTGCCCAACGGGCTTGTCGCGGGCGAAACGCCTGTCACGTCCCTGATCCGCATCAAGAGCGACTTGAGTTCGGCGGCCCCCTTGGTGTGAACGTACCGGCCGCTCAGCCGACCAAACGAAACGCATTTCTTTTATTCAAAAGGGTTCTTTTGGTTTGCCAGCCGATAGGCGCGCGGCGTCGTTCGAAAATGGTCACGGAACACACGATAGAAATGGCCAATATTGTCGATGCCAACCTCCGAGGAGATATCAGCAATCGGACTTTGTGTGCGCACAAGCTTTTCGGCGGCATAGTTTGCGCGAATTCGGTTAACGTAGGCGGACGGCGTGGTGCCCAGAAACTCCTTGCAGGACCGGCAAAGATGTTCGTGGCTGCGCCCGGCGACCTCCACGAAACCGGAGGTGCCTTTAACAAAAACGGCGGGGCTTTGTAGCGCGTTGCAGGCGTCGGACAGCCAGCTTGGCATGCGTGTTGGCTCTACCAGCGCCGGTGTGAGCACCTGATTGGCGAGTGACAGCAAGAACTCTTCGGCCTGTGCCAGACTGAGAGAACTGTTGATAAGCCGGTCAGCCAATTGGGTGACATGCTCAAACTGACTGGCCCGTAGATCGTGCCGGTCCGGCTGGTCGTCCTTGCCGTCAAAGAAGCGGCTAGAGAACTCATTTGGATACCGCGCATTGAGGTGATGAACCGTTTCCTTGCGGAACATTACATTGAAGATACGGCACCCCATCTGCGCATCTGCCCGAAAGGCATGGGCATCATGGGCACGAATGAACGTAAGACTGCCGCGCTTGAGCCTTTGTCGGCGGCCATTGATCCAATGATCGGTTTCGCCGCGTTCAATCAGGAAGAGCTCAAAGTAATCGTGGTCATGCGCCTTTGTCGGCCAACGCGGCGCAAGATCTTTACGCGCCACATGGCTCGCATCTCCTGCGCTCAGGTAGCGGTCCAGTCGAAACGTCTCAACCTGCATATACAAATCTCCGCAATGAATTCGCAGAATTAAGGCCCGAATATCAAAATAGCGCAAGAATTTATCAAAATGTGCCAAAGACCCCTCTGGCAGCCCCCGCTAGAATTTTAGGCGGGAGGATTAAGAATCATGCTTTCTGTTGATCAGGATCTGTCTTTCAGACCTGTCGAAAACAGAGCGCCCAAAGCGCTGTCGAAGCATAATATCGAACGGTACAACGCGACAGGTTTTTGCCAGCCGTTTCGCATTTTTGGCCCGAGCGAAACCACGCGCATCCGTGCTTACCTCGATGGATTGATGGCAGCGATGGGGGACGCGGGCGGCTACGGGATAAACTGCTATCAAGCGCGCTTACGTGGCCTCTACGACATCGCAAGCGATCCGCGTATCTTGGATCATGTCGAAGATATTGTGGGTCCAAACATTTTGTGCTGGGCCAGCGCTGTTTTATCCAAGAAGCCGCATGATCCGAAGCGGATACCCTGGCACCAGGATGCGAGCTTCTGGAAGCTGTCACCTGCGCGCACTGTGACGGTCTGGCTGGCGATCGACGACGCGGATGCTGCAAACTCCGCCATGCGCTTTCTGCCAGGGACCCATGATAAAGGTGTGTTCGCCACCTCGGCGCGTGATGAAAATGCCGTGTTTCATAAAGGTATAGCCAATGCCTCGGAACTGGGTGAGCCGTTTACGAATACGCTGAAGGCCGGCGAAATTTCACTTCACGCCGATATGCTGGTGCATGGCTCACAGGCGAACATGTCCGACCGGCGTCGGTGCGGTTTGACCCTGCGGTACTGCGCGCCGGAGGTTCGGATCATTGACGAAGAATGGGCCACAGGCGTCGAAGCGATCTTGTGTCGCGGAAGCGGTGGCGATTGGACAACGCATCCGCGACCCGCAAATGACGATATCACCAAGACATCGAGCCCCCATGTGGTTGGGAACAATTAATGGGCGGTTCCGTTGAGATCACATGGTACGGGCACGCGGCATTCGGGTTGCAGCCCACGACAGGACCAAAGATGATCACGGACCCATATACACCCGAGGGCGTTGGGTACCCCGCTATACAGGAAATCGCAGATCTCGTAGTGATCTCATCGGATGATGATGATGCCCATTGCCGCGCAGATTTGATTGCTGGCAGTCCGGAGGTGCTGAATGCACTTACGCTGGCACAAACCGGCGGAGAGGGCACAGCACAGGGCATCACGGTGCGCGCAATCGAAGCGGCGGAGTGGGATCATCATCCCGAGCACACCGTCCCCGGTCAGAACGGCATGTACCGCTGGGAAATGGAGGGGCTTCGTTTTGCGCATATGGGAGATGTGGGTAATCCGCTGAGCGAAGCGCAACAGGAGTTCTTTAGGGACACGGATGTTTTGTTTGCGTTGGCGGGTGGTTATCTAACTATCCTTTTGCCGGACCTGATGGAGATGATCGAACGGGTCCAGCCGAAACTCATCATTCCGATGCATTTCCGTACTTTGACGTACAAACCGCGAAACACGATGTGGATCGAGAGCTTCCTCGACCACTTTGACGATGAGGATATTGACTTCGCCTGCAGCCATAAGGTGACATTGACTACAGACGATATTCCCAAACGCACGCGTGTCCTTGTGATGGATTACCTGCGTTAGAGTGAGAGATTCCAGTCCTTCGACGGACCGGCTGAAACAGGGTCAGGATCAACCATGGCCACAACACGGAGGAACGTTTTCATGCGAATGACCAAATTCATGCTTGCCACATCGGTCGTGGCTTTGTCTGCAGGTGCTGCGCTGGCGCGAGATGTCCCGCGGGAAGATACGGTGATTTTCGACCTGGACCGTACGATCAAAGACCCGGAGAACTTCAACTGGCTGACCCCAGGCACGAAGCGCATGCATGGCGCGCACCAGACCATGTGGGAGCCCCTGTTCATCCTGAACTATTCGACGGGCAATCTTGATCCGTGGCTGGCCACCGGGTTCGAAGCGAACGCAGATTCAACGGAATTCACAATCGCGCTGCGCGAAGATGTGGAGTGGTCAGACGGTGAAGCCTTCGACGCCGATGACGTGATGTTCACGGTCAACATGGCCCTGAACAATGAGGAGATTTCGTCGCGCGAGGCTTCAACCGTCCGGGCACAGGTGGCAAGCGTTGAGAAAGTCGATGATCTGACAGTGAAGTTCACGTTGAACGCCGCCAATCCACGCTTCATCGTTGAAAACTTTGGCGTTCGTATCTTTGGGTCCTTCTTGATTATGCCGGAGCACATTTGGGCAGATCAGGACCCGGCGACATTTGCGTTCAACCCACCAATCGGGACAGGCCCTTACACATTCACAAGTGCCACGACCAATCGGGCCATCTGGGACCGGAATGACAATTGGTGGGGCGCAAAGACGGGCTTCATGGATTTGCCTGCCCCGCAACGGGTGATTTTCCTTGAATCAGGCGGCGCCGAAAGCCGCGCCCAACTGATGGCGACCAACCAGTTGGACGCTGCGCAGAATGTCTCCGTCGGGACATTCGAGGCGATCAAGGCGCAAAACCCGGCCGTCATTGCCTGGTATGACGACTATCCTTACGCATCCTCTGACCCTTGTGCGCGGCAGTTGGAAATCAACACCACGATTGCCCCTTGGGACGATCCCAACATGCGCAAAGCGGTTGCGAGCATTATTGACCGCACGCAGATCGTGAACATTGCCACCGAAGGCGCAACAGTGCCTTCGAAGACGATGTTCGCGCAATATGGTTCCATGTCCCCCTTCATCGACGCAGTAGTTGAAGCCGGGTACGGGTTGCCCGAGCGCGCCGATGCCGAAGCGGGCCAAGCCCTGATCGAGGCTGCCGGTTGGACCAAAGGATCGGACGGTATATACGAAAAGGACGGCGAAGACCTGAACGTCAAAGTTCACGTCAATTCGGCATCGACTGAATACACCAAAACCATCGACGTTATCGTGGAGCAGTTGAACCGCGCTGGTATTGCCGCAAGCTCGGTCCCAGTAGAAAATGGCGTGTTCTGGGGCGAGGTTCTTCCGTTCGGGGCCTATGAGATGAGCTACTCTTGGCTCTCCTGCGGATCGGTCAACGAGCCTTGGGCATCCATGGGCCGCTACACGGTGAAAGACGTGGTCCCGGTTGGTGAGCGGTCCCCAGGCTTTAACAATACCTCACGCTGGGACAGCGATGCGGCGGCCGCTTTTTCGGAGATCGTCGACAAGATGGCCGGTTTACCTTTGGGAGATCCGTCAAAACCTGGAATGGTCGCGGATGCCTATCAGTATCTTGATGCCGAGATGCCCTTCATCCCGCTCGTTCAGTCGTTCAAACTGCTCCCTTTCAACACCACCTATTGGAGCGGCTGGCCGACGGCTGAGAACGACTACAACCATCCGTTCTTCTGGTGGAACCACACGCACCAGATCATCCACAACCTCGAGAAGGCCGGCTAAGCCGGTCCATGTGGGAAGCGCGTTCAAGCGCTTCCCATTGCAAACCTGCATGACGAACTGTCTGGGAGGAAAACGCCCGTGTCACTTGCAGACGAATTCGCCCGCGACGGATATGCCCTTGTAAGGGGGTTGTTTTCCCCGGCTGAAATCTCGGGACTGGCCGAGGATTTCGACCGTATTGTCACGCAACTCATGCGCGGCGGCGAGGCGATTGATGCAAAATGGGACGGGGCCGCGACAGCGACGCTGGCCCGCGCCGACGACCAAATTCTGCATACACATAATGTTCAGAAATACTCGCGTCGCTGGCTCAACGCGTTCCTGAACGAGCGGTTTCTTGAGGCGGTCGAGGCGTTGATCGGACCAGACATCATTCTGCATCATTCGAAGCTTTTCCAGAAGCCCTCAGAGCATGGCGCCCCCTTCCCGATGCATCAGGACTGGCCATATTTCCCAACCGTAAACGACACGATGATCGCAGCTATCATTCATGTGAGCCGCGCCGATGACGAGATGGGATGTCTTCGCGTTTGGCCGGGCTCGCATAGGCTGGGGCGTATCGAGGGATCGAACGGGCGCGGCGATGTGGATGTTCTGGCGGATTATCCGATACGTGACGCCCTGCGAATTGAGGCAGAGCCGGGGGATGTCGTGTTCTTCCATTACTTCACCTTGCATGGCTCGATGCCCAACCGGTCGCGCGAAACACGCAAAACCGTTTTATGCCAACTCTACGCTGGAACCGACCAAGTCGAAGACGGCAATCACCACCCGGATGAGCGGATGGTGTTACGCGGCTGGAACCACAAGATCGGGCGCGCTGCGGCAGGACAGGCCCACTGATGGGACGGATCCCTGCCAACTATCTGATAAACAGACTTATCACCCTGCTTTTGACAATCTTCATCGCGGCGACACTGATCTGGATCATCCCCCGGCTATCCCCTGTTGATCCGGCGGAGATCATGTTGGGACGTATGGCGGCGGGCGCCGGTTCCGTTGCGAACAGCGAGGAGATCCTCCAGCAATTGCGCGCGAATTTCGGGTTGGATGATCCGTTGATCCTGCAATACCTGAAATACCTCTGGAACACGCTGACCTTCAACTTCGGTCTGTCAACGGCAACCTTTCCCACGAGCGTGTCCAGCCTGATTGGGCAGGCGCTTCCCTGGACGTTGGGGCTGATGATCCTCTCGCTGATCGTCACGTTTCTGATCGGCAACCTCCTCGGCGCACTGATGGTCTGGGAAGAAAGCCCAAATCTGGTGAAAGTCGCAATCCCGGCGGCTATGGTGTTCACATCGATCCCGCCCATCCTTTCGGGACTACTCCTGATGTGGATTTTTGCCGCCAAGTTGCAGTGGTTCCCGCTGACCGGTGCCTATGGTCTTACCGTCGAGCCTGGCTGGACATGGGATTTCGCCGTTTCGGTGCTCCATCACGGCTTTCTGCCCGCCTTGTCCATCGTCATTGTCACCTTCGGCTTCTGGGCCCTTGGGATGCGGGGCCTCATGATCACCGTACAGGGCGAAGATTACGTGACATTGGCGAAGGCAAAAGGTCTCAAGCCAAGATTCATTTTGTACAAATACATGATCCGGAACGCGATCTTGCCGCAGATCACAGCCTTCGCCCTGAAGATTGGCTTGCTGATTGCCGGGCAGGTGCTGGTCGAACGTATCTTTGCCTATAACGGGATGGGCAAACTATTATATGACGCCATCCTCGATCAGGACTTTCCGGTGATCCAGGGGGTGAGCTACGTGATCATCCTCATCACAGCGCTCAGCGTATTTATCGTCGATCTGATTTACCCTTTCATCGATCCACGAATCCGGCATGGGGCACAGACATGACTGATGCGCTGCTAACCCGGGCTGACCGCCGCCGTGCACGCCGCATTCGCCGCTTCGAGAACCCATGGCTGAACCCAAAACTCTTCTGGGGTGTTGGATTGCTACTGGCGATCATCTTCCTCGGTTTGCTTGGGCGGCTGTTCTGGGACCCCGAGATGGTCTTTGTGGGCTCGGCCATGCCAAAATTGCCACCGCCGGGGTTTGAAAACTTGCGCGGTCAAGCAGGCAGTTTCGCAAACCCGCTCGGGACCGAAGGTTCAGGCCGCGACATGTTGGCATTGATTGTCATCGGCGCGCCAAACTCGCTTTTTGTAGGGCTTTTTGCGTCCCTCATTGGGATGACAATCGGGATCGTCCTTGGGTTCACATCGGGTTTTGTGGGTGGGCGCACAGATGATGTGATCCGAGTGCTCTCTGACGTCATGATTACCATCCCACCGCTGCTGATCTTGGTCGTGTTCCAGTCGGCCTTTGGAGATGTCAGCCTGACCATGATGGCACTGCTTATCGCGGGGTTCGTCTGGCAGTCGCCGACGCGGTTGATCCGCGCCCAAGTCCTATCAATGAAACAGTCCGGCTACGTGCAAATGGCGCGGCTCTCCGGCGCGTCAACGCCTCATATCATGTTTAAAGAGATGCTCCCGAACCTTGTGCCCTATCTCTTTGGATCGTTCATTGCGAATGTCACCACATCGATTGTGACAGCCGTTGGACTGGAGGTTCTGGGCCTCGGTCCCCAACGGATACCAACACTGGGGCGCACCATTTACGAGGCCATTAACGCGGGTGCCCTAATCCAGAACCTGTGGTGGTGGTGGGGCATCCCCACGCTCCTTTTGGCGGTGATGTTCATCGGGTTGCTTTTGATCAACCTCGGTCTCGATGAAGTTTCGAACCCACGGCTGAGGAAACTGAAGGTATGAACGCGCTCACGCTCACCGACCTGTCGATTGACTTTCCGACCGCGAAGGGTGTGGTCCATGCCGTTGCCAACCTTTCCTTATCTGTCGAAAAAGGGCGGCGGGTTGGCTTTATCGGCGAGAGCGGGTCGGGAAAGACGACCACAGCGCTTGCCGTGATGCAAATGCTGGCGGAACCCGGCAAGGTTGCGGGCGGCTCCATCCGCCTAGGTGACACCGATATGTTGCGGCTGAATGATGAGGAAATGCGAAAAGCCCGGCTTTCGCGCGTCAGCTACATACCGCAAGGTGCAATGAACTCGCTCAACCCGATTATGCGGATCGAAAACCAGCTCTGGGACGGTATCACTGCCCACGAAGGAACAACTGATCGCGCGGAGTTACAGCGCCGTTCGGATGCGGCGCTTGAAAGCGTTGGCCTGCCTGCCCGTGTTGGAAGGCTGTATCCGCATGAATTGTCAGGCGGTATGAAACAGCGGGTCTGTATCGCGCTCGGTATTATTCTGACGCCGGACCTGATCATCGCCGACGAACCGACAAGCGCGTTGGACGTCGTCACGCAACGCCACGTGATGCAAACGCTAAAAGACGTGCAGAATGCGATTGGTGCCGGGTTAATCCTCATTGGCCACGACATGGGTTTGATGGCGCAATCGGTTGATGAGCTTGCCGTTTTGAAGGACGGTATTCTGGTCGAGCATGGGGATGTGCGACAGATCATCGAAAGCCCGCGGCATCCCTATACCAAAGAACTGATCTCTTCGGTTCCGTTGGTGGGTGGTGCGAGCTTCCTCGGCGAAAGCGTCGGTGCCAAACCGGTCGGACGGAGCGCCTCGGGCGTTCCACTTCTGGAGTTTCGCGGCGTCTCAAAAACCTACGGCACGGTGACGGCCCTGCACCCAATGTCATTCGCGCTGGATGGAGAGGTGCCGAAGATCATCTCCATCGTTGGCCAATCCGGGTCCGGAAAATCGACGATGGGATCGCTCATGCTTGGCTTCAATCCGCCTTCGACGGGACAAGTGGTTTTCGAAGGTAAAGACGTCGCTGGCATGACAAGCGCGGAAAACCACGAGTTCCGAAAGCAGGTGCAAGCGGTGTTTCAGGATCCGTATGCTTGTTTCAATCCCTTCTACCGGGTAAATCATGCGTTGAGCTTTCCGTTCAAGCGATTTGGCTACGCCCAAAGTGAAGCCCATGTGAAGGACAAGATGGAGGAGGCCTGCCGCGCCGTGGGGCTTGATCCTGCACTTGTGCTGGGTCGGTATCCTCATCAGCTTTCAGGCGGACAACGGCAACGGCTGATCGTGGCACGTGCCTTGATGCTCTCGCCCAAGCTCTTGATTGCCGATGAGCCTGTTTCCATGGTCGATGCCTCGCTGCGGGCGACCATCCTGAAGAACATCTACGATCTAAAGGACCAGTACGGCATTTCGATCCTTTATATTACCCATGATCTGGCAACCGCCTATCACGTCAGCGATTACGTTATCGTATTGTATCAAGGGCATGTGGCCGAGGCCGGGCCACCGGAGGCCGTCATCGGTGACCCGAAACATGAATACACGAAACTCCTGATCGATTCGATCCCCTGGCCAGATATCGACCGGCCTTGGGGAACCCCCTCCACAGCGGAGGAGGACGCCGCGCGCCTTGACCGCATGGCACAGGAAAGCCGCACCGAGTTTCGCGGCGATGTCCCAGGGTTCACGCTGACTATCGGATAGCCCGTATGACGCACGACGCTCAATTCACAGCCGAGAAAATCGGCCAGCGGCTTAAGCTGATCATGCCTCTGGTGTTTCGCGACAAGTTGCCCCTCGAAACATTCAGCCTGCGTCCTTTGGAAAGTGCTGTCGAGCCCCCGCCATTGGAGGCGGATCCATCGGGCTGGGAGCGCATTCCGCATAACAGCTACTGGGGCAAGCCCGATCTCAACTTTCTGATGCGATCTCACTTTACTGTGCCCACGGACTGGCAAGGGAACCTGGCCTTGCATCTGCCGCTTGGGGAAGCCGGGGATATCTTCACCCATCCTGAAGCGCTGGTCTATGTTGATAACAAACCCATCGCCTCCGCCGACCGATATCATCATACTGTGCCTTTACCCGATCACGTGCATGACGGGCAACGCCACCAAATCGCGCTGCATGGATGGACGGGCTTGTCGGGTTGGCCGCCCGATCCGAATAGTACGCAACAGCTCTTTATGGAAACCTGTCGGTTGGTTACGCGGGACCGCCCAACGCAGTTTTTCCTTTGGCTGGCCAACGCGGCACTTGGAACCGCACGAGAACTGCTCGACCGGCGTTCAGAGCGCCACAATATTCTGACCGCGCTAGATCGCGCATTTCTGACGCTCGACACGCGCGACCCGATTGGCGATGCCTTTTACGAAAGTGTCCCCCACGCGTTGGAGCAGCTTCGTTCTGAGTTGGCAGCGGCAGGCGCCTCCCAAGATGTTCTCCTGCACGCGGTCGGTCATGCGCATATGGATGTCGCCTATCTTTGGCCTATCTCACAGATGCGACGGAAGGTGGCGCGCACCTCCTCGAACGCGCTCCGCTTGATGGATGAATACCCGAGTTTTCATTTCTCCAATTCGCAAGCGGCGCTCTATGCGTTCTTGGAAGAAGACTACCCGGACATTTTCGAGCGCATCCGCATGGCCGTGGCCCGAGGGCAATGGGAGGTCATGGGCGGCATGTGGGTTGAGCCCGATGTGAACCTTGCCGGAGCCGAAGCGCTGGTGCGTCAATTGGTGTTGGCGCGCCGTTACTTTCGGCGGAAATTTGGGGACGCCGAAGCCCCAGTCCTTTGGTTGCCCGACACGTTCGGGTTTCCCTGGTCGCTACCGCAGCTTGCAAAGCAGGCGGGCATTAAGTGGTTCTGCACCAACAAGATGAACTGGAACCAGACGAATCGAATGCCGTCCTCCACGTTCCGTTGGCAAGGTATTGATGGGTCGCGCATCCTCTCCCATGTGCTGACCACCCCGCGCGAAGTGCAGTACCTGCCGTTTCCGACAAATTACAAAAGCGACCTTACCGCACCAGAGGTCCTGGGCACCTGGGAGCATTCGACCGCCAAGGACAAAATACGCGATTTGCCAATCTGCTTTGGCTATGGCGATGGCGGCGGAGGTCCTACCGAAGGGCTGATCCAAACGGCAAAGGCTTATGACGCCATGCCAGGTATGCCAAAGCTGGTCATGTCGACCGTGCGGCGCGCGTTCGAAGCGATGGATGCGGATGCCGTAGATGTCCCGATCTGGAACGATGAACTCTACCTTGAGGGGCATCGAGGCGTACTGACCTCTAATGGCTGGATAAAGCGCAAGAACAGAAAGGCTGAAATCGCGCTACATGAGGTGGAGGCTCTGGCGGTGATGCACGGCTTCGACGTCAATCTCGACGAGGCTTGGCGCAGACTTTGCCTGAACCAGTTTCACGATATTCTGACCGGCACGGCCATTCGTGATGTGTTTGAAGATGCTGCACAGGATTATGCCTTCATCGAGGGAACTTGCGCAAAAGCGCTCGACCCCCTGCCCTGCGGAGACGCTGTGGTTCAGAATACGGCACCCCACCCTGTCGCGCCGCTCGTAGAAACGTCCGATGGGCTCAAGCAGATGCCGATGCTTGCACCCTATTCTGCGACATCGCTTGCCCACGCCGTTCCCGCGACGCCAGGTCTGCATGTTCAACAGGTTGAAGATGGCTGCGTAATGGAGACTGCCGAGCTTCGGCTGGCGATAAATGCGAAAGGACAGGTTGCCCGGCTTTACGACAAGACGGAACAACGTGAGGTTCTCTCTGCGCCGGGAAATGTATTTCAGGTTTTCGAAGACCGCCCGCTTGTTTGGGACGCATGGGACATCGATCCTTTTTTCGAAGACCGACTGTCGACGCTGGACGGACCGGTGGAACTGCGTATTTCCGATCAAACACCGCATCGCGTTTCGGTGAGTTTCCGGCAGAGCATCGGGCGAAGCGAAATTCACCAATCGATTGTGCTTACCTCGGCATCGCGTCGCATCGACTTTGTGACGCGCGTTGACTGGCATGAAACCCATACGCTCTTGAAAGTTGCCTTTCCGGTTCGCGTGCTTTCCCCGCGAGCTACATACGATATCCAATGGGGACAGATTGAGCGCCCGACACATCGGAATACCAGTTGGGACGCAGCGAAGTTTGAAGTGTGCGGTCACAAATGGGCAGACTTGTCCGAAGGTGGCTACGGCGTCGCTCTGCTAAATGACTGCAAGTACGGCTACGACATCTGCGAAAACGTGATGCGTCTCTCGCTGATCAAATCCGCGACCATGCCCGATGTGGGTGCCGATCAGGGCGAACATGTCTTCACCTATTCGCTTTTACCGCATCAAGGCGCGGCGCTTCACCTCGTTCAACAGGAAGCTGCGTCGCTGAACCATCCGGTTCGGATAACTGGCGGCGCGGAAATTGATCCCCCCATCCGGTGTGGAGCCGCGAACATAATTGCCGAGACACTCAAGCCAGCTGATTATGATGATGGTTTTGTGGTGCGGCTGTTCGAAAATCAGAGAATGACATCGCGGGTTTTTTGCGCTCTGCCCGATTGGGTCAGCCAAGTCAGCATCTGCAATTTGATGGAAGACGTCGAACGCCCGCTCGCCATCATAGACGGCGGTGTCTGGCTAGAATTCGGGCCATTTGAGATCTTGACGCTTTTCTGCGCTTGACCTCCCTTTCGCTTCACCCTGTGAAAAGTAAGATTGAGCAGAACCCGATAATAAGACCGATCGCGATTTTAAGGGGCCGGTGCTTCACCGCGTTGCTGATATCAGGCGGCGCGGTCCCTTCTACCAGGTCATCCGTTGGATCACTCATGTGAAGATGACTGATCTTAGATCGCGCCCGACGTGACGTTGGCGGCAATTCACCTATGCTGTTGATGCGCTCGCTTCGAATACGCTCTTGTTTCTCGTGGGCGCGGTCGATCCAGTTGGTTTCACTGACGCTGCGCTTATCGACGCCGTCTTGTGCCTCTAAGTCTTCAACCGGTCGGGTTTTCGCCTTGCTATTGAATGCGCTGATCCACTCGTCCGATGAAATCGCTGCGCTGCTATCTTCGGACAGAGGATCGATACTTTCGCGATTGAATTCGTCGACCCATGCGGGCTTGGACACGCTTCGTGGTTCGACGACTTGCTTCGGTTCCTCAATAACTTCCGCTTCAGTCTTGCGAACTACGTCATTTGTTTCTTCAACGAGACGGGAAAGCGAGAGTTCAAGCTCAAGACTTAGATCATTTGAGGACAGCGCACTTTTAGCGCCCTTCTCGTCTTCTTGAATATCGGCCGCTTCTATCATGCGTTTCCACTTGGCGGCGGACTGCAACCGATCTTGGGGATGAATTTGCATAGCAAAGTCGATGGCTTCAAGGAAAGCATCGTCGTACCCTTTTATGCGACCTTTCAACGGCACGCACGGATCGGGGCGTTGGCCTGCCACTTCCAACACGCGTGTTTGGCTGTTGGCCGGCGGTTTGCCACTTAGGACATGATAGAAAGTGGCGCCCAACGCATATAGATCGCTGCACGGCGCTTGATCGCTGCCTGTAACGTAAAACTCCTGTGGCGAGTAACCGTCCTTAACGACAAGCAGCGAAGAAACCGCGCGGGTATGCCGAGTTGCGTCCGCCCGGGCGGCGCCAAAGTCGATAAGAACGGGTGTCCCGGTCTTTTCAATGATGATGTTGTCTGGCGAAATATCACGGTGCAGCAGCCCCGCCTCGTGCACCTTCTGTATTGCATCGAGCAGTTGCAGCAAAATGCCTTTCACCCGTGCAGGCGACAAGAGCGACGCATGTTCTTCGAGGATGTCGAACAGATCGCGACCGTCTATGAGGTCAATCGCCATATACGCTGTTTCATTTTCTTCGAACGCGCGATGCACACCGACGATGTTGGGATGGCGCAATTTTGCGAGACTACGCGCCTCGCGCATAAACATATTTACAATTGATCGGAATGGCTTGGCGTGGTTTTTGTTGCGGGCAACAACGTTATTGTCCGTTCGAACGCAAAAGTCCTCGGGAAAGCACTCTTTGATGACGATCTCTCGGCCAAGGACATTGTCCTGCGCGCGATAAGTTATACCAAAGCCCCCGGCGCCCAACTGGCCGGTTATCGTAAACTGTTCGCCCGACAGCATGCTGCCGACCGGAAGCGCCTGTTCGGCCAGTGTAGCCTCATGTGCGATGGCTTCGTCCTTCATCAGCACCACCGTTCAGCCCTTAACGACTTGTTCATTGTGCTTCGTTTTGCGCGAGATTGTGTTCGATTTGAGATGGATATGGGGCAAAGATGCGACTTGGACCCTGTCGTCCCCTTATTTGTATGGTTGAGGTGTCGTGAGCACAGATGCCATTTAGTTGAATTTTAGGCATTAACACAATTTTAAGTAGTTTAGATGGCGCGCCAGGCGCAGAGTCGGACCTTGATGCAGCCTGATCGCTGCGCCAAGATTTTTGGAAAGGGCTCACTCAGTCACCTCCGTTACATTTGTGCGTGCTTGCTTGGATAGCGAAACAGACGCCGCCGGGTAGTGCATTGAAATCTGAGTATGGCAGGCGACAAATTCAGCGCGAAAACCATCTTGCCAAGGTCTGCCTTGCCCGATATCACCTGCATTCTCGCGCGCTGGTAGCTCAGCTGGATAGAGTACTTGACTACGAATCAAGGGGTCGGGGGTTCGAATCCTCCCCAGCGCGCCATGAAATCAATGGCTTAGATTGAAATTCAGCATACGCCGCCCAATGCAATAGCTCGTGGGGGACACAGCTTGGGTAATCGGGCTGGACTGATGGATGGGTCGGGTTCTCGATAGAATTGCGGCAGTTGCTGCAATCTGAGTAGAATGAAATGGACTACTTTGCTGGCTTGGACGTGTCGCTGCGATCTGTGGCCGTCTGCGTGATTGATGGAAATGGCGAAACGATCTTGGAACGCAGTGTTGCGTGCGCGATTTATCACATTGCCGACTGTCTTTTTAGCTAGCTTGCAGATGATATTCGGATCATCTTGATGCCAACCACTGCCCGGCAGGCGATTGCAAAGCAATCTCCCGAGAGGGGCGTCGAAGCCAGTCCTGCATTGCTTCAGCAGCGAACTCAGGCCCGTTGTCTGATCGGATATACTCTGGGGAACCCTGGCTCAGCAGCAGCGGATAAAGCGCTTCGAGGACATCGTCAGCGCCCATTTTTGTGCGGACCGCAACAGCCAAGACTTGCCGCGCGAACGCGTCGAGAACCGCGAGCATCTTGTGGCTCCGACCATTGCTGAGCTTGTCACGCACGAAGTCGCTCGCCATTATCCTCGGATCGTTGGCGGATGATTGGCGCATCGTTCTCTTTCTCCAAGCTCTTCATCTCCGGCAACTGCGACAGGACCATCCCGCCAATCCGTTTCCGCCAGTTGTAATAGGGCGCATCG
Organism: Pseudomonadota bacterium; assembly: GCA_039024895.1. Lineage (GTDB taxonomy): Bacteria > Pseudomonadota > Alphaproteobacteria > Rhodobacterales > Rhodobacteraceae > JAJDOD01. The sequence continues at coordinate 127,554 of JBCCPJ010000001.1, forward strand.
CTGATCGCGATGCTGCGGCACGCGGACGCCACATCATCGCCCAAAGCCAGTTTCAGCTCAATCTCACGCAGAAGCTTCAAGATGTCTTCCGCTCAATGTCGTTTCCTCGCCATGTACAATCCCCTCAACCCACTCGTTCAACGGCCCAGTTCTAAGGGCGAAGGACAGGGCGACTTTTTTGCGTAGTCGAGCTTCTCAGTATGCTGAAAAATCAACGATCTACTTCTGGGAAGACGCCGGATCAGTGTTCCTTCTCCTTGGCAACTAAAAACCTTTCCACTTCATTAAAACGGTGTCCACGTAACCGGTGGGACCCCAGACCAACATGAGACCTAGATGTGGACAGGGCTGAATTCTAATAACGTTTCCCAAGCCCGTGCGTGTATGACGTCTGGTCGGCTACCCAGCAGATTGCTGCGGCTGGATGGAACGGATTGCTGGATAAGAAGCTTGAAAGTTCTTATGCGCCTCGTCGAAGAGGGCGATCTTTCCCGCAATAGGCTCGATTTCAACTGAGGTTTCTGCCGCGCGGATCACTGTTTCCGGCTCTAAGCCTGTGGCAGCGATCATCCCAAGACGGGCGGCACCAAGTGCTGCTCCGAACTCGCCGGCTTTTGGTTTGTGCAACGGGACGCCGAATAGGGTCGCAATCGCCTTCAGCCAGTAATCCGATGCACTCCCTCCGCCAATGGCGATGAGTTTTTCGAACTTGGTATCTGTGGCCTTCAGCGCATCAAAGCTATCGCGGAGGGCAAAGGCTACGCCTTCAAGAACAGCGCGTGTCAGATCCTCGCGTGATGTGCTCGCGGAAAGCCCCGTGAAACTCCCCCGGATTTCGGCATCATTATAAGGAGTGCGTTCGCCAGAAAGGTACGGCAGAAAGCGCACCTTGCCCGGCGCTTGGATGCTCTCACCAAGGGCGGATGTTAACTCGGCAGCGGATTGACCCGTAATACGGGAGAGCCAATTCAAGCTGTCGGTGGCTGATAGCATGACGCCCATCTGATACCAACGATCAGGGACCGCGTGACAGAAGGTGTGGACCGCTGTTGCAGGCGCCGGTTTGTAGCCGTTACGCGCCGTGAGCAAGACGCCTGAGGTTCCGAGCGATACAAACCCTTCGCCTTCATTCAAAGCACCGATACCGCAAGCTGCGGCCGCATTATCGCCTGCGCCGCCTGCTACGGTCACCGACCCGGTAACGCCCCAAGATCGCGCGAGTTCCGCACGCAGCGTGCCAGCCGCCTCACAGCCCTCAACCAATCTCGGCATTCGCTCGGCAGACATGTGCCCCGCGTCCAACAGCGTATCAGACCAATTTCGTGTGCCAACATCTAACCAAGATGTTCCTGCGCTGTCGGATCGATCGGCCACGTAGTCCCCGGTCAGATAGTAGTTGAGATAGGCGGCTGGCAGCAGAACCTTGGCCGTTCTGGCATGGATATCCGGCTCGTGTGTTCGCACCCATTCCAATTTGGGCGCGGTAAATCCAGGAAAGACAATGTTGCCGGACAGCGCGCGGACGTTGTCCGTCGCGTCGAGGGCGGCGGCTTCTATATGTGCTCTTGTGTCATTCCAGAGAATGCACGGCCGCAACACCCGACCGTCTTTGTCCAAAAGCGTCGCGCCGTGCATTTGCCCCGCCACGCCAATCCCACGGAGACGGGCAAATTCAGGATGTCGCTCGTGCATTTCCACGACGGCTTCTTCCAATGCCGTGATCCAGTCCGCGGGGTCCTGTTCAGACCAACCGGCATGGGGATGGGAAACTTCATAACATCGCTCTGTCGAACCGATGGGTTGGCCCTCTTCTCCGACAAGAAGAAGGCGCAAGCCAGAGGTTCCAAGATCAATTCCGAGATACGCCATTCAAGAACCTTCCAAGTACGCGTTCAATGCGGCAACGATGCCGTTGTTGCGAATTGTGTGATGCGCTTCTTCAAACGCTGCGGTAAACTTCCGCCATTCGACAAGATCGCCATAGATATCGCTCATCTCCAGCCAGACGCGGGGCGTTTTTTCGGCGGTTCGCGCAGTTGCGCGCAATCGTTCCCAGATCGGATCGTTCGGGGCGATAACGCTGCCGTCTTCGCGATGGCCCAAACACATCCTTGACCACGCTGCTTCTGCCAAGGCGAGCCCGTCAATCTGCGTACCAATCGCGCGAGCCTCCTTTATGGTTGGCAAGATAAACCCGGGATGACGCGCGCTACCATCGAAAGCGATCCGGCGGATCGTGTCCTTTACCGAGGGGTTGGAAAACCTACCCTCTATCAAGTCGATATAGGTGCTAGGCGTCATCCCGGGCACAGGTTTTACAAAAGGGGCGATTTCTGTCTGCGCGACGCGGCGAAAGAAGGATCTGAGTGTGTCATGTGACATTGCCTCCGCCACAGTTTCGAGACCAAGCAACTCTGCTGCATTAGCCACCAACTGATGGCCTGCGTTCAGAAGGCGAATCTTCTGCGTCTCATACACTCGCACGTCTTCTGAGAAGGTGGCCCCCACACGGTCCCAATCAGGGCGACCACGGCAAAACTTGTCTTCGATCACCCATTGGCGGAAGTTCTCATGTGTAACGGGGGCGGTATCTGCAATCCCAAATGTGCGCACAAGGTCGCGTTCGGCGTCGCCTGTCGCGGGGACAATGCAATCCACCATCGAGTTGGGAAAACTGCAGGTCTCATCGATCCAGTCTGCCAACTCAGGGTCAGTTAGCTGTGCAAGCGAGATGATAGTTTGGCGCAAGACGGTGCCATTGCCCTGCAGATTATCGCAACTGAGAACGCTAAGGGGGCCAGTGCCCGTGTTGCAGCGGCGTTTTAGCGCGGCGATGATGGCCCCAAAGGCTGTGCGCGGTTGTTCGGGAAACTGGATATCATGGGCAATATCTGGGTGCGTGGTATCAAATGCACCAGTTGCTGGATCAATATAGTACCCGCCTTCGGTAACTGTCAGTGATACAATTCGAATGTCTGGCATCGCGATCTGCGCGATCAGTGCGCCATTACCAACTTTGACCGGGACATAGTCAATAATCGATCCAACGACTTCCGCCGTTGTATCCTCTGGCCCTAGCTCAATCAAAGTGGTGAGGTAATCTTGTCCCGACAGGCGCTGGCGCATGTCATCATCATAGGCACGGACCCCCGCACCAACGATCGCCCATTCCTGTGCTTGTCCCATCTGCATCAAGCGATGAAGGTACCACGCTTGGTGCGCCCTGTGAAAATTGCCGACCCCGATATGGACGATGCCAGGTCTTAACGTGGCGCGATCATAGTCAGGACGTTCGATACCAGCGGGCAGCTCCTCCAAGGTTTGGTTGGAAAGTCGGATCATCGCAGTGCCTCAGGCCCTTGCAGCACGAAATCACACAAGGCGCCAAGGTCCCAGAAGACTTGAATGGCACCCGCGCCCATCAGGGTTTGCACATGCTCACGTTCGCGCCCTTTCAAATGGCTGCCCCCAACAAACCCGACAGGCAACATCCCTGCCCGCGCCGCACCAGCCACACCGTGAGGTGAATCCTCTACAACAAGACAGACGGACGGCTCCCGATCCATCCGCTTTGCGGTTTCCAGAAAAATGTCGGGTGCTGGCTTTCCGGCATGAACGTAATCCACACTAACCGCCCGCGGACCAAAATGGTCGGCTAATCGGGATATCTCCAAGGTGGCGCACATGCGCCGAACCGACGCCCCCGTCGCCAAGCCAAGCGCGAGGTCTTCCAACATCAAGCGACGCAGCATGGCATCTGCGCCTTTGATCCTTGAAAGCTCGCTCTGATACCGCTGTATCAATTTGTCTTCTATGCGGGCAGCAAAGCCCGGCGGCACCGCATGCCCAAGAAGGTCAGCTGCAAAACGCTCAATCTTTGTGATAGACACACCAAGGAAACGCTCGCCAATGTCTTTGGCCGTAATTTCGCGCAAACCCAATTCGTGCATCTCATCGGCAATTGTACTCAGGCACAGCGGCTCGCTGTCGACAAGGCACCCGTCCATGTCGAAGATAACGCCTCCAAATGGTGTAACGGATCGTACCATACGTGGTCAGAGACGCTGCTCTGACGCGCGATCAAACAGATGCGCTTTGGCCGGATCGAAGACAAAGCCAAGTTCTGATGTTGGTCGAGCGCTGATCCGCTCTTTGACCAGTGCGTCAATCTTGGCCGCGCCGTGCTTGGCGAAGACCTGCGTTTCAGACCCGGTTGGCTCGACCACGATCACCTCTAGGGGAACCCCCGCATCACCGATGGTTATGTCCTCGGGGCGGATCCCATAGATTACCTCTTGGCCCTCACGCACCCCAATGTCGGGCAGGTCGAGATTCAACCCTGTATCTGAATGAAACTTGCCGCCGCTAACTTTACCGGGAATGAAATTCATAGAGGGCGAACCGATGAAGCCAGCAACAAACACGTTGTCGGGACGGTCATAAAGATCAAGCGGGCTGCCGACTTGCTCTACCCGTCCATCGCGCATGACGACAATCTTGTCGGCCATTGTCATCGCCTCGATCTGGTCATGAGTTACATAGACAATCGTTGTCCCAAGCCGCTGATGCAGTTCCTTGATTTCGACCCGCATCGTGACGCGTAGCTTGGCGTCGAGGTTCGAAAGGGGTTCGTCAAACAGAAAGACCTGCGGGTCCCGAACAATGGCACGTCCCATGGCAACGCGTTGACGCTGACCGCCGGAAAGCTCTTTAGGGTACCGCTTGAGGTACTTCGAAAGATCAAGGATATCAGCCGCTTGCGACACCTTTTCAGCAATTTCTTGCTTTGAGCGCTTGGCCATCTTTAACGGAAAGCCAATGTTGTCAAAAACGGTCTTATGCGGATAGAGCGCGTAGCTTTGGAACACCATCGCGATGTCCCGTTCTTTTGGCAGGACGTCATTAACCACCTTGTCACCGATGGAAATCTTGCCTTCGCTGACCTCTTCCAACCCTGCCAGCATCCGCAGCAAGGTGGACTTTCCACAGCCCGACGGACCGACGAGTACGACAAATTCGCCGTCTTCGATATCGACGCTGACCCCATGCATCACCTGTGTAGTGCCGTAGCGTTTGATGACATTGTCGATTGTTACATTAGCCAATGGTCTTGTCCTTACTGCGGCATCTGGATTTGCATTTTGACATCCGCGGGAGGCGCCGAGGCTGCAATCTCGAACGCATTAACACTGTCCGCGAAATCAAATGTGCGGGTTATCAGCGGCTTCACGTCAATCGCACCCGAGGCCAACATTCCGACGCAGCGGGGGAAGACATGGGCGTATCGAAAGATGTTTTCGACCCGGGCTTCGCGGACCATTGCCGCGCCGGCGTCATACTCGATAGGGTCCGGCTGTCCACCAATCATGACGACGCAACCGCCGGGTGCGAGGGGCTCAAACACCGTTTTAGCTGCCTGCGGACTGCCCGTTGCCTCAAAGACAACATCCGCTCCCCATCCATCGGTTTCGCGAATGACCGTGTCGACCAGATTGGCAGACCTGACATTAACCGGTTTTATCGCGCGGCCAAGCGAGGCCGCGATCTCAAGTTTCCTTTCTGCAAGGTCGGAGATGAAGACATGCGAACAACCAGCGGCCAAGGACGATAGCGCTGTAACCAGCCCGATAGGCCCGGCCCCCATGACGACAGCAATGTCGCCCGGCTTTACCCTGGCCTTGGTCGCGGCATGGACACCAACGGCCAAGGGTTCGACCATCGCAGCTTCAGCAAAACTAACACTGTCCGGCAGCTTGAAGGTAAAGGCTTCCGGGTGCACGCAGGTCGGCCGCAAAATCCCATGCACCGGAGGGGTGGCCCAGAAACGCACTGCAGGATCAATGTTATACATCCCCAATTGAGTGGCTCGGCTGTTCGGGTCCGGAATGCCCGGCTCCATGCAGACACGGTCGCCTGTTGCGAGTGACGTTACCTCATTACCAACCTCAATAACCGTCCCGGAGGCCTCGTGCCCGAGGATCATCGGTGCGTTTACAATGAATGGCCCAATGCGCCCATGTGTGAAGTAGTGTACATCGGAGCCGCATATGCCTACCGTATGCAGCTTGATCCGCACATCCCGCGGGCCAAGGGTCGCTTCTTCGCGGTCAATGCCGGGAAAGTCACGCAAAGACAGTTCATCTTTCTGTTCTAAAACAAGTGCTTCCATGTCTCAGCCTTTCCTGATGATGACAACGGCCAGAGCCAGGGCAATGATGTTTGAAATCCAGATTGACGCGCCCAGCGGTTCGATGAACCGAAACCACAGAAGCGACATCGCAATCCATAGGACAACCGAGATAAAGAGCCGGTCAAACCAGTTGGTCTCGATTGGCAAGAAGCCCGGTTTCTTTTTGTTGTCAGACATTGCTACCCCTTCACCGCGCCAAAGGTCAGTCCAGCGACGATGTGTCGTTGCACCAAACCAAACACGATCAGCGCCGGGATCAGTGTGAAGACAGAAATCGTCGCCATGATCCCCCATTCGGTGCCGGTAGTTGTCACATATTCCGAAAGGCCGGTGGTGAGGGTCCGCGCTTCGAAATTCGTCAGCGTCGCCGCTAGCAGATATTCATTCCACGCAAAGACCCAGGTCAGGATGAGCGTCACTGCGAGACCCGGACGGCACAACGGAAAAACGACCTCGGTTATGACCTTCCACGTGTTTGCGCCATCGACATAGGCCGCTTCGTCCAACTCGCGCGGGATCGCGTCGACTGTAGGTCGGAGGGTCCAGATGGCGAAAGGCAGGTTGAACGTACAATAGACGAGGATCATGCCGATGCGCGTATCAAGCAGTCTCCACTCACCTACGGTGTAGACCTGGGTCATCAACAAAAAGAGCGGCAACAGGAACACGGCAGGTGGTGCCATCCGATTGGTGATGGTCCAAAAGAAGATCGATTCTTTGCCGCTAAGGTTCATCCGAGAAAGGGCGTAGCAGGCGAAAAACCCAAGTATGGTGCAGAGAACCGCGTTCCCAGTTGAGATTATGACCGAGTTCAGCATGTAGCTCCGCAACAAGCGGTCGCCCCAAACCTTGGCATAATTCCCCCAGAACGGGTCGGTCACGATAAGGTCAGGTGTCGAGAAAAGCTGTACCGCAGGTTTCACCGAAATCACAAAAAGCCAGTAGATCGGGAACAGTGTCAGGAAACTGATGAGGCACCAGAAAATGACGCCTATCACGGGGCTGCTCTTGTGCATCAGTCTTCCTCCGACCGACGGCTGGTGCGTGGTGCCAGCATGGTGACATAAAGCAACCAGCACGCGACAATTGTCAGGTACAGCACGATAACTGAAATGGTTGAGCCGTAGCCATAATTTGTCTTGGGAAATACCTCGCGGAAGATGTGGACGCCCAGGAACCGTGTGGCCGAGCCGGGTCCTCCGCCGGTCAGCATCCAAACCTCATCAACCGTGCGCAATGCATCCATCAATCGAATGAAAACGGTCGCGATCATAGCGGGCGCAATCATTGGCAAAGTAATGTGCCAAAATATCTGCGGTTTGCCCGCGCCATCAATTTGGGCTTGCTCGAACGGGTCCGGCGGTAGCGATACCAAAGCGGCGATCAAGGTCAGTGTGACAAGCGGCGTCCAATGCCAGATGTCCATGATGACAATCGTCGTAAAGGCAGCGACGGCAGACGTGCCGATGTTCATTGTGATCCCGAACCATTCGTCAAGATAGTGCGGGATGATCCCAATGGACGGCGTCGTCATGAGCTTCCAGACCGAACCGACAATGATCGGCGCCATGATCAACGGCAATGTGTGGATCGTGCGAAAGATCGCTTTGCCGGGGAAGTCCCGCATGAAGGCCTGTGCCAGCAGGTACCCCAGAACCAACTGGGAAAGGACTGCAAAAACAACAAACAAAACGGTCACACCGAGCGAGTTCAAAAACGCCTGATCGAAGACGATACGGCGAAAATTGTCAGCGCCGTTGAACACCATGTCCGGATTAACCGCAAAGGGGTTCCACTGATGAAAGGATACGAAGACGACGTAAACAAACGGAATCACACCAAAGAAAAACAGAATGGTTAGAGTTGGAGCCAGAAAGATCCAGCCGAGCCGTTTCGAGTGCATGTGACCCAACGTCCTTCTTGCTACACTTTAGAAGAAAGGGCCGCCGCAAACCGTGACGGCGACCCTTCGACTAACCTACAGGGAGGATAGGTTACTTGCGGTATCCAAGCTCGGTCAATGTGGCCTCTGCCGCAGCTGCCATTTGATCCAAACCGTCCTGCGGTGACAGATCGCCCGTCAGGATTTGGTAAAAGATCGGAGCAGTGGCTTCACGCACCTGAGCATGGAACGGATAGGCCGGCGCACCTGCGAAGAGGTAGCCTTTGTCCTTGATCAGGTCGTAATAGCCGCCAAGCTCTTCATTGAACGCAACAACCTTCGGATCATCGTACGTCGCCGTATGTGTCACGCGTGGCGCCGCGACAGCCCAGTCCGGCTGAACTTCGTTCTGGCCGATAAACTGCAAAAACAGTGCTGTGGCTTCCTTGTTTTTTGACGAATGCGGCATGCCGAAGGCGCCACCGTCGTAGTAACCGATATAGCCATCACCAGCTTCTGCAGCGGCTTTCACGCCATCTGCCAATGGGGGCAACGCGACACCGACTTTACCGACTACGAGCGATTTGGTCTCATCCGCAGCGATCCAGCCTGCGTTTTCGCCGTAGACGAGGCCCTGCGCCGCACGTCCTGCACCAAAAGTGGTGCCCACCTCAGTCCAGGTCGATGCCGGGCTTTCTGGTGGCGCGATATCGCGCATCGACAACCACCATTCCATAGCCTCAATGGCTTCGGGTCCGTTCATCGCACCGCCGTTTGCAACGGAAGCGGCGAAGTTGTTGTTTGCGTCAATGCCCCAATTGTAGACGCCGAAGGTCGGCGCGACGGACTCGTAGTACTCGTACCAGGATGCAACGTGACCGGTATGTGCTTGTGCCGTGGTGCCCCAAAGCTCAAGGTCGTTCGCCTTGCCGTAATCCGTGAAGAACCGGGCGATCTCGGAATACTCGGCATGTGTTGTCGCAGGGGCGAGGTCGCGGCCTGTTTGCTCTTTGAACGCTGCCTGTATTTCAGAGTCTTCAAAAAGGTCTTTCCGATAGAGATAGACCTTCAGGAACGCCTCCATTGGCACGCCATACAAGTCACCGTCGCCGTCTTTGAAGTAATCCGCGAATGTGGTGAAGTTTGCCTCGTCATAGGTCGGCGCCTGGAGCTCTGCATTTTCGCCAAGAAAATCGGTCAGGTTGGTAAGGAAGTCCCGAGCCAGATATGAGTAAATGATGTCCTGTTCGATATAGACCATGTCATAGATGCCTGTTCCGGCTTCCATGTCCTTGATGCCCTTATCGAACATCTGGTCCCAGGACGTGGTTTCCACATCCACGCGAATACCTGTCAGCGCCTCAAATTCTGGCGCGAGAACTTCGCGGATGTACTGTGACGGCGGCGAAGACTCGGTCACGCCACGGATTGTGACCCCTTCATAGGGTGCAGCAGCTTCCTTCCACCAAGCTGCATGGCCATCGGCAGAAGCCGACGTTGTTGCCACGGTTAATGCAAGCGCTGATGCGCCTAACTTCAATGATAAGTTCACGGCTTTCCTCCCGTTTAAATGGCGCGCCCCGTTCCCGAAAAGATCGACTCGACACGCTAGCATCGTCTAAGCGATGCACATGTATAGACGCTAAATCAAGTGTAAATTTTCAAATGTATGGATTGCGAAACAATTGTTTGTAATCCATAGTCCTACGCGGAACGGGAGTGAAGGTAATTGGCAAGAGAGCCCATTGAAGACAGCGAAGCATTCGTCACAGAAGTGTGCTGGCATTACTATATTGGCGAACTGACGCAGGCTGAAATTGCCAAGCTATTGAACGTCACAAGGCTTCGCGTGAACCGCGCAATCCAGCATGCGAAGTCATCCGGGATGGTGAAAGTGCAAATTGAATCGCCGTTCATGCAGCGCGTTGAGCAACAGGAAGCCCTCAAGGAAATGCTGGGCCTGTCCCGCGTGATAATTGGTCCTGCAAATACGGAAAGCCACGACTTTCATGGACCAGTCGGCGCCGCTCTCGCGGCCCTTTTGACGGAACGTTTGGCTACGGGGGCGTGGTCATCCTTTGGCGTGTCCTGGGGACTAACTTTGGATGCCGCCATCCGCAAACTGCCTAGCCAGTCGCATCCTCGTCTTGAGGTTGTCTCGCTCCTCGGCGGCACAACAAAGGGCTCGACCTTCAACTCCTTCGGCATCGCGTCGGGCATCGCAAACGTGCTTGGGGCACACTATTCTTTGTTGGCCGCGCCGATCTATTTATCAGAAGGGATCGATCGCGAGCTTTTCCTGTCCCAATACGCACTCAGATCACATTTCGAGAAATTCACGCGGCTGGACGCCGTGATTTTGACTTGCTCAAACGTGTCCGAGAAATCTTTCTTGATTGAGCATGGTTTGCCTTCTGAGTTGTCGCAGGATCAATTGACACAGGCCGGCGCCATCGGAGACGTCTTAGGGCACTTCTTGGATGCTGACGGCAATTCTGTCTCTGAGAGCATTGACAATCGGACGATAGGGATGCCGATCGATCAGGTCCAAGAAGTGCCGGAAAAAATCATGGCCGCTGCCGGACGGCACAAGGTTGAGATCATCAAGGCGGCGTGTCGCAGGGGTTTGGTCGACACGCTGGTCACGGATGATGTCACGTCAAACCTCATCCTTGAAGCGAGTTCCGCGCACGACAAAGCTGCCGAGTAGATACCGCGATGGTCGCGCCCGATAGCCTTGGTCCAACACTTTGTCTCGGTGAGATCCTTGTCGAAATCGTAGCCTCTGAGCCGGGATACGGTTTTACAGAGCCGCTTGACCTGATCGGCCCTTTTCCAAGTGGGGCGCCTGCGATTTTCATTGATCAGTGCGCACGTATGGGCTGCCGGGCTGCCATGATTGGCGCTGTCGGTCAGGATGACTTTGGCCGCGTCTGCATCGAACGCCTTGCGCGGGACGGGGTCAATATCTCCGCCATTGCAAGCATCCCTGAGCTACCGACTGGCACCGCATTTGTGCGCTACCGGCCCGATGGCGAACGCGATTTCGTTTTCAATATGTGGACTTCTGCAGCGGGCCGACTGTCTTGGAACCCGGCCGTCGAACAGGTGGTTGCCCGCTCCGGGCACCTTCATGTCATGGGGACACTTTTGTCGAACCCAGTGGTTTGGCCAATCATCGATAGGGCCGCGGCGATCATTAAGAAACGCGGCGGCTCGATTTCATTGGACCCAAATATCCGGAAGGAGCTTTGTTCAGATACGGAAACGCAAGACCGGTTCGATGCGCTTCTGACAAAAACCGACGTACTTCTTCCATCTGGTGATGAACTTCTGGCGATATCGGGCTTTGCAAACGAAGCTTTAGCCGTTGAGAATTTTTTGTCCCTTGGCATTGCAGAGGTTGTCGTCAAGCGTGGCGCTGAAGGTTCGACAGCTTACACGGCGAACGGCGATGCGTTGTCACAACCCGCTTTCGCGGTCAAAGAGGTCGATCCCACCGGTGCGGGCGACTGCTTTGGCGGGGCCTATATCGCGGCGCGCCGATTGGGTTCCGATATAAAAACAGCCCTGCGCTACGCCGCGTCAGCGGGCGCGCGCAACGTGACGTATCGCGGACCCATGGAGGGTGCTGGTACACGGGCCGACCTTGACGCCTTCATCGAGCAGAACGGACCCCGCGCGTGAGCTTGCCCCCTCTCACGAACCTCGCCGAGGCGTACCAGGACGGGTCCCCGCGCGGCGTCGTCTCGGTTTGTTCCGCGCATCCGCTGGTTTTGCGTGCCGCCATTCAACACGCGCGCGACACCGGCGAGACATTGCTAATCGAAGCAACTTGCAATCAAGTCAATCAAAACGGCGGGTATACCGGCAAGACACCACAGGACTTTGCCGAAGATGTCGCGGCTATTCTGACCAATGAAGGCTGCCCACCAGAGCGCGTTATTCTGGGTGGCGATCACCTCGGCCCCAACCCGTGGCGACACTTGCCTGCACAAGAGGCAATGACAGAGGCAAAAAGTATGATCCGTGCCTATGTTGGGGCAGGTTTTCGCAAAATCCACCTTGACGCCTCAATGGGATGTGCCGGCGAACCTGACGCGTTGGATGACACCACGATCGCGCAACGTGTTGCGGAACTCGCAAAACATGCCGAAGGAGCGGCGGCAGCGGCAGATGTCCCGTCCCCCTATTACATCATTGGCACGGAGGTTCCGCCGCCCGGTGGGGCCGATCACGTACTTCAGGCAGTGACACCGACACGGCCCGACGCTGCAAAGCGCACACTGGACATTCATAGGTCAGCTTTTGCCGACAGTGGTTTGGATACGGCCTTTGCGCGCGTGATTGGCCTCGTGGTGCAGCCGGGTGTTGAGTTTGGAAACCACAATGTGGTCCCCTACGATGCACATGCCGCACGCGCGTTGTCTGCCACGCTGACCGAGATGCCTGGCATTATTTTCGAAGCACATTCGACCGACTACCAGGGCGGTTCAGTCCTCGCAGACCTTGTCCGCGATGGATATGCGATCCTTAAGGTCGGTCCAGAGCTGACGTTTGCCCTGCGCGAGGCGCTATACGCGCTTGATCTTATCGCCACTGAAGTGTCGTCGTCTTACGGTACACGGCCGTTGCGTCAAACAATGGAAAAACTGATGGTCGCGGAGCCCGCACATTGGTCTCGACATTATCAAGACTTGGCGTCCGCGCAACTTATGCGACACTATTCGCTTTCCGACCGTATCCGCTATTTCTGGAACGACCCGGCTGCTCAGCGGGCAGTCGTCCATCTCTTTGATACATTGGATGCAAGAACCGTACCTTGGCCCGTTCTGCGGCAGTTTCTTCCTGATGTCGACATGCAATCAACCGGGGAGTTCGACCCAAGACAATGGGTCATTGGTCGCATCCAAAAGGTGCTACGTATTTACAGCGCAGCCGCTTCACAGGAGACACGAACATGACCAAACCATTTGAAGGAAAGCGTGTGATCATCACAGGCGCCGGCAAGGGGATCGGGCGTGCAACAACGTCGTTGATGGCCGCACGAGGTGCCGAGGTGATTGCCATGGCGCGCACCGAAGGCGACCTTGAAACCCTGGCGGCAGAAACAAACGGGCAATCGATACCCGTCGATCTGACCGACACCGCCGCCGCCCATGCGGCCATGGCCGAAGCGGGCACTTGCGACTTTCTGATCAACTGCGCAGGTACAAATGTGCTGGAAGCACTGGTAGACATGACTGAGGAAGGCTACGCGGCGGTGCTTGATCTGAACCTCCGGGCCGCACTGATCTGCGCCCAGGACTTCGCGAAAGCGCGCATCGCCAAAGGCGGCGGCGGTACAATTGTTAACGTTACCTCAATCGCGGGCCATCGCGGATTTCCCGATCACCTTTGCTACGCGGCTTCCAAAGCGGGCCTCGAAGGCGCAACCCGCGTCATGGCGCGCGAGCTTGGACCACATGGCATCCGGGTCGTCGCCGTCGCGCCGACGGTAACTATGACAGAGCTTGCCGCCGCCGCTTGGTCCGACCCGGCAAAGAAGGACCCGATGATGGTGCGCCATCCCGTGGCCCGGTTTGCCGAGGTTGACGATGTTGCCCGGTCGATTGCCATGCTGCTGTCAGAGGATGCGCCGCTGGTAACCGGCGCCGTGCTGCCAATCGACGGCGGATTTTTGGCCGTTTGAACGCAATAATATGGGGAGAGGACGATGACAGGTGCTTTGACGGGGAAAATCGCCGCCGTAACGGGAGCTGCGTCCGGCATCGGATTGGCCGCGACAGAGGCGTTGATTGCGGAAGGGGCCACCGTTGTCATGGTGGACCGCGATGGGGCAGCGCTCGCCACATTGGTCGACAAACTCGGTCTCGCCGCCATTCCACAGATCACCGATTTGCTTGATCCGGAAAGCTGTAAGGCAATGGTACCGGAAATTTTGCAGAAGGTGGATCAGCTAGACATCCTCTACTGCAATGCGGGCACCTATATTGGCGGCGATCTGGACGAAACCGACGCCGACACTATCGACCGTATGCTCAACCTGAATGTCAATGCAGTGATGAAGAACGTGCATGCCATCATCCCTCACATGAAGAAGCGCGGCGTTGGAGACATATGGGTCACCTGCTCGGTCGCAGGGCATTCAGCCATTCCTTGGGAACCCGTCTATTCAGGGTCCAAATGGGCCATGACGTGCTTTGTACAAACCATGCGCCGCCAGTTGCGCGAACATGGGATCCGCGTAGGTCAAGTTTCCCCTGGTCCCGTGATCTCGGCGCTCCTGGCGGATTGGCCGGAAGAGAACTTGAAAAAAGCCAAGGAAAACGGATCGCTTATCGAACCATCCGAGGTTGCCGATGCCCTCGTTTTTGCGCTGACACGCGGTCGAAATGTGACAATCCGAGATATGATCGTGTTGCCGACCAATTTCGACATCTGACAGAATGAGCAGAAGTCGCCGCATTAAGTGCGTTCGAACGATCCACCATACTTTAGTCTCGCCTCAGACCGAGGAACGGGCATCCTTGCCGCACAGCAAGAAACCGGAAATAGGTGCGCTTCGAGGTCTCCGGAGGTACGCCACGCATGGCTTTGCGTTCGCACGTGAACGACAACCTTTCCCGGGCTGAGAGACCCTAATCCAACGAGCATGTCACACATGGAATCTGTGCCGACGCTCGTCAGCCGACCGCATAGCCTCATGCTCTTATGGGCCCCGCATTCTCCATGTTAATCTAGATGCTTGGTTGCCTTCCGTCTCTTTGAAAGTGCTGCAATCTCAACGGCAACGATATCTTGCTGCAATGCCCTCTTTTTCCCGGCGGCGCTCAAGCCGTCGAAGGTCAAATCCGACCGGCACAACCCGATGTCTGCAAGCTCGCGATCGCTCATTCGGCTGAGTTCTTCCAAGTCACGGCGTGCCTTCGCTGCGTTGTCGAACCATACTTTTCCCAAATGCAACGCTTCAGCCAAGAAGCCCGCGTATTTTAGCATCGGAATGCTCGAACTACGTTTAGAAGAATTGAAAAATGCCATATTTTCAGTCTCTTAAAGGTTCATTTTCGGATTCAGATTTGGATTGGTATGCCGGTTACGGTCTTCGACAACGGATTGGATTTCGCGTTACCAAGGGAGCATCATGATCCTGCGAACTCGGAAATCATGCCCGTAGCGCTTTGGCTGGTGATCGCCGTTGTCGATCACACCAATATCGCGACGCAAGCTCTCTGGTAGCGCACAGATCGTCAGGCGTCCGCCCTTCAGGTCTTCGCCCGGCGCATTTCGGACGTGCCCCTTGAACCAAGCAAGTCCGTGATGAAGCCGGCCGTACGAACACGCCATAGAGTGTTCGTCCGAACGGACATATCTGATTGGATTGAACACTTAATCACCTCCCAACTCTCCGCTGATTGCGCGCGCTAATCTCGGAAATGCACTCGGTCGCAAGGTTGGGCTATGTGTTTTCTTGTTCCTCAAAAATAAAGAACTTTGCGCATCAACTAACAATTTTGTATATCTGGGAACAATGCTGAACTGGAACGACTACCAATACCTCCTAGCCGTTGAAGCGGCGGGCAGTCTCGCGGCCGCGGCCCGTCGTTTGAGCGTGAGCCAGCCTACCGTTGGCCGCCGGCTAAACGCTTTGTCAGAGGCGCTCGGCGTGCAGTTGGTCACACTATCGTCGGACGGCGCCCAGCTTTCGGAACGCGGACGAAAGATATGTGAACAGGCGCGCGTCTTGGGTCAGCAAGCCGCACTGATTGAGCTGACCGCGCGGGAAGGCAAGGCTAGTGAAGCGACACGTCTGCGCATCGCCGCGTCAGAGGGTTTCGCAAGTGTCATGTTGGTGGGCTTGTTTGCTGAGTTCCAGGATTTGCACCCTAACATCCATATCGACCTGATCTCTGGTACGCGGATGTCCGACCTTCGACACAGCGAAGCGGACGTTGCAATTAGGGTTGGTGACCCGATTGATGACCAACTCCATGGTCGAATTGTCGGCCAAATCGACTTTGGCCTCTATGCACACCATAGCTACTTGGACAAAGGCTTGCCGCTTGCAACCGTCGCTGACCTTCAGGATCACGCGATCGTTGAAAGCACAGGTGAAATCGAAAACCTGCCTCAGGCGAAACGGCTGAGGGAAATGGCACCAAAGGCGAAGGTGACCTTTTCCTCAAACAGTCCTTTGAATCAGATTGATGCGATGTTGAGCGGCTTTGGAATACTGCCGCTTCCGACCTACCGGGCAAGAAACCTCCCCGGCGCGCATCGCGTACTGGACACGGTCTTCAAGATGCAAACCGATATCTGGCTGCTCTACCGTGCATCCGCGAGGGAGAGGGGCGAGGTGCAGACCGTCATTGACTTTCTTGCGCGCGAACTCCCGAAGGCCCTCAAGGCGTAGTCAATGAAGGCGGCCCCAAACTTGTGGCCAAATCCCTATTGGTTCTAGCCCGATACTGACGCCGAACGTGGGCACCGATGTCGGGACGATGCTTGGTCAGTCCGCGAATGATGACCGGCTTTCTTCGCAATGCATCCGACACCAGAGCCGTGCCAAGACCCCAGTGTCTCATCTCCGGCACGCGTGCGCCAATTGGTCAATCAACACATCGTCGCCGGTCAATCCCTCGCGCGAGGTCGCATAGCCCGCAAGTGCGATCGGCGGCAACAGCGGCAGCCCTAAAGCGTCGTCCGCGCGAAACAACGGCGGCACAATGGTTTTCGCCGGCATGATTGTCAGAGCTAAACCAGCCTGAACCAGCGTCCGAACGCCGACAGGATGTGGGCTCAGATGGGATACGCGGCACCGCTGTCCCGCCGTGTCCAGCGCTCGCAGTGCATGGCGTCTCAGGTCGCGACCATCGGTCAAAAACGCCAATGGGACGACCCGGTTCGCTGGCATCGAGAATTGCTTCGAACTCGCCCATGCCAAGTCCATCGAGAGAACAAACTTCCGCAGATTGTGCCGGCCCTGATCCATCATGAAAGCGATGTCGATATCGCCATCCTCCAAACTTTGCAGTAACCTTTCGCTCCGGTCGCACTGGATCTGGATTTTGATATCTGGCCTCTCGGACGCAAAAAGGCCGAGTGTTTCCGCAACGATTGACATCGCCAATGTGACAGTAGTTCCAAGCCTCAAAACTTGGCGGGAACCAACAGTTTGCGCCGTTTCCACAGCCTCGGCAGAGAGCGCAAGGATGCGCTTAGCGTAGACTAGGAAGGCTTCGCCATCTGCTGTCAGCGACATGCTTTGGCCGCGTCCACGGGATACAAGTCGCTGCCCAAGACTGGATTCTAGCTTTTTGATCTGAGCGCTTATTGACGATTGAACCGTGTTCTGTCGGGCGGCAACAGCCGTGAAACTCAGCTCCTCCGCAACCAAGGCAAAGGTCTGCAACTCACGAAGATCGAATAAAATCTGCATATGCGATTTTTAACCTCATATTTGATCGTTTCCCAGATTTTTCATTGGCTGATACCCGGGGGACCGAAAGGAGACATGGAGACAAAATGGAAACCACACCGGCATTCTTCGTCGTCGCTATCTTGGCTGTTGTGCTCACCGGCTTCTCGAAAAGTGGCTTTGGTGGCGGGCTTGGTGTGATGGCAGTTCCGATGATGTCGCTCTGTGTGACACCTCAGTTTGCCGCAGCGGTGATGATGCCCATTCTGCTGACAATGGATGTGCTAATCGTTTGGCGATACCGTGTGACCTGGAACCGCACGATCGTCCAAAACTTGCTTCCAGCAGCAATCTTAGGTTTAATTGCGGGAAGCCTACTCTTTCGCTACATGGATGCGAACACTGTCAAGTTCCTGATTGGCCTCTTGGCAGCCTTCTTCGTTTTCCGGTTTGCAGTGTCTTTGCGGTACGAACAAACGGTTCGACAGACACCTAAACCAATCGTTTTCGGTCTCGGATTTCTATCGGGCTTCTCGAGCTTCATCGCCCATGCTGGTGGCCCACCTGTAAAAGGATACCTTCTGCAGCAGCAGTTGGGAAAAACGTGGTTTGTGGGAACAAACACAGTGTTCTTCTTTGTTCTGAACCTCCTAAAAACGATTGCCTACGGCGCGGTTGGCACGCTCTCTCACTCAAGCCTCTACATCAGCGCGCTTCTCGCCCCCTTTCTTCTGCTCGGCATCGGCGTCGGTTTTCTCCTCCATCGACGCGTCGATCAGGCAGTCTTTGTTAAAGTAGTCTACGGTTTTTTGGCTTTGACAGCGCTCCGACTTCTTTATGACTCCCAACGAGCCTTCTTCGGCTAAAGACGATCCAAATCGGTCACTCGAACGCGCAATTGATTTCGGCGGAGCGTCCCTTCGAACCAGTCATTCGCTTCACAGTCGCAATCTCGCAACAAAACGATAGGCGGACCTAGGCCCGCCTTCTCGATGAACAGTACTATGCCTCAAGCCAAGGCCGCGATGTTATTCAGGCCGAGTTCGTAGGTCTTGCCCAGCATGCGGTCCATAAAGAGGCCAAAGATGCGGAAGATGGGGTTAAAGCCCATGTCCGAGGTCACGGTCCATGTAATGCGGGCGCCTTTGTCCATCGCTTTGGCTTCGATGGTCTGCACTGGCTTGCCCATGGCGCCAAGATCAATGAGGTGCGTGACGCGGGTTGCGGTGACATCTATCACGGTCTGGGTGCCTTTGCCCTCCTTGCCTTCGAAGCGAAAGCCGGAACCTTTGCCTTCGGCGGGACCAAAAGGTGTGATCTTCAGGTCTGGGTCTGTGGTGAAATATGGGTTGAAGGTTTGAAAGCCCTCCGTGCTGGCGACGCGGGCGATCACATCTTCGGGGCACATTTCCACATCGGCTTGGCGGCTCACAACGACTTTACGTGGCAGCAGCAGGGCGAATAAAGCGATGGCGGCGATAACGGCGACAATTGTGTAAACGATGGTCATAGGTTTGGTCCTCTTTGTCTGTTGAAGGGGAGAGCTTTTCTCCCTTCTGACCACACGACGAAGACCAATGCCGTCAATCGACACGTCATGACATTTTTTTTTGCAAACCTGACTTTTTTTTCTCAAGCCATATTTTTGATGGGCGGTCCGAGCAAAGCGAGATAGCAACTGCATAAGCCTCCGCCGCTTCTGCGGTCCGACCGAGTTCGGCCAAACAATGCGCACGCACCGCATGAAACGGCTGATAACTTTTCAGTCCGTCGAATTCGATCACATCGAGCATCTTCAGACCTTCAGCGGGGCCCGCATCCTTTGACACAACCGCCGCTCGACTGACGGCGCCACCGATGGACGGATAGGTATGCATCAAACCCGCATAGAGCTGGGATAGTGCGCGCCAATCTGTCCGGCCGGTTACGGATCGCGCAGCGTGAACGGATTGGATGGCAGCTTCCAGTTGAAACCTTCCGGGTAAGCTCTTAGGCGGGTTTTTCAGTGAGGCTTGGGTCAACAAGCTCACCGAACGTTCGATGAGCTGGTTGTCCCAGAGTTCGACATCTTGTTCTGGCACGGGTACCAGAACACCATCACTCAAACGGGCATCACGGCGCGCTTCGATGAAGCCAATCAAGGCGGTCAAACCGAGTGTCTCCGGGTTCTCAGGGGCCAGCTCGGCGACAATGTTTGAGAGAAAGAACGCCTCATGGCTCAGGTCGCCGTTCCGTTCCAACCAATCCACGGAATAGGCACCGTAAACCGCTTCCAAAACAGCGACCATGCGTTCTGGGTAAGCATCCGTTTCCGGTACAATGAAAGGAATACCGGCAGATTTGATCTTCTTTTTAGCCCTAACCAGCCTCTGCGCTATGGTTGATGGATTGATAAGAAAGGCTTTTGCGATCTGTTCTGCCTCCAGCCCCAGGACAGTCTGAAGCATTAGCGGCGTACGAATACCTTCATCGAGGGCCGGATGCGCGCAAACGAACAGCAATTTGAGCCGATCATCCAACTGAGTGTCTTCGGGTTCGATTGCTTGTGCGTCGGCCATGTCATTTGCCTCATCGGTGATGACCAAACGAGCATCACGGCGCGCCTGATCGATGCGTCTGTTTTTCGCCACGGTCAGAAGCCAGGCCTCGGGTCTGTCGGGAATGCCGCGCCGCGGCCATGTGCTCAGGGCGGACACAAAAGCATCGGCCAGCGCGTCTTCGGCAGCGATGATGTCGCCCGTGCGGCTGGCAAGCATCGCAATCAACTTGCCATAGGCGGCGCGGGCAACATCTTCCGCCCGCGCCTGTGCGTCTGTCTTGCTCACACGCTGCCCATGGCAGAGGCGCGGATTTCCAGCTTGCCGTAGTGGACGTGAGGGCATTTCTCTGCCCATTTCATCGCCTCATCGAGATCAGGGACATCGATGGCAAAATAGCCGCCTAATGTCTCCTTCGTCTCGGCGAACGGTCCATCTTGAACCCGCTTTTCCCCACCCGCCAGCGTAACAGTGGTCGCGGTGTCGGCGGGGTGGAGCCAATCGGTCTCGATGAAAACCCCCGCCTCCTGAAGCGCGCCGATGTACTGCCCGTAAATTTCCTTGGACTTGGCCCAATCCTCTTCGGTCATGCCAGCGGCCATTGCGGGGTCGGAATAAAGAAGAAATGTGTAACGCATTGTTTTCGTTTCCTTGTAGCTGTTCAGACTAAGCCGCAACGTCGGCGATATTGGCAAGGCCAAGCTCAAAGTTCGGACCGATCACGCCTTCCATGAAAAGACCCATGACACGGAAGAACGGGTTCGTTCCCAAGTCCATGTCCATCGACCATGTCACCTCGGTCGCCCTATCAAGCGCTACGACTGAGATCGCCTGCGTTGGTTGGCCGAGCGACCCAAGATTGAGGTCAAAGACCACTTGATCCGAAGTGATAGACGCCACCGTTTGTTGGCATGAGCCGTCCTTGCTCTTGAAGGCAAAGCCAGAACCAACGCCAGAAGTCGGGCCAAACATCTCAACCTTTAGGTTTGGATCGAGGTCCTTGTAAGGATTGAACGCCTGATAGCCGGTGTTGGAAACGGCCAATTCAATCACGGCACCAGGAGCGACACCGATCAGAGCAGAGCGTTCGATGCTCACGTGCCGCGGCAATACCAATGTGGCACCCGCCAACGCAGCCATTCCGCAAACCGTGTAGATGGCGACTTTCTTGAATTTCATGCATCTGTCCTCTCGTCTATGTGTAAGAAGGGCGTTCTTGCCTCTACACCCACACGACGCACGAGAAGCGCGCCAATCGACAACTGGACGAAAAAAAACTTGAAATGGCTCCCAACCAACACCGGTCGAAATGACGCATAATATCGTGGGGCGCCTCAGTCTGTGTTGGATTGTCGTTTTGTAGGGATCGGCCCTACCAAGCGATGGAAGTAAAGTTCTACATCTCAGAAAGTCGTCTCAGCCCGGATTTGTCCAGCCGCCAAGGAGTGACCCGACCTTCTTCCTGAGTTCAATACCAAGCTATTGGAGTTTGCGCATTTATTAGGCGAGTTTTCGTGACGAGCCTCCAAATAGGTACATTGAGCAAGTTGGATAGAGATTGCTTTCTACGCCACCGAACGGCAGCGTTGTGGGGATTAAAATCCGCTCTATGGTACAAGAGCTTTAAAGAAAACAAATTCAATTAAAGTGGGGACAGCTCGATGAAACTAGTGATTGGCCTTGACGGCCATGGCTCGGGTGAGCACGCCTTGGCCTTCGCTCAGGATTTGGCGGCCAAGACAACGGACTGCGAATTGATTGTGGTTTACGTGATCGAATGGTCGCCCTTTTCGTTTCAAACCGCGGAAGAGAACGCCGAACGTCACAAGCGGCGCGAGGAAGAGATCGCCGTTGCAAAGGAAAGAGTGGTTGAACCAGCTGTTGCGCTGTTGACAGAAGCTGGACTGAACGCACGCGCCATTGTGCGTCACGGCAATGTCGCCGACACAATTGACAGCGTCGCCCACGCGGAGGGAGCGAGCCAGATCATCGTTGGTCGCAGCAGTGAGGGAAGTTTGACTTCGCGGATATTCGGTAGCTCGACTGCAAACCTTGTCATGAACGCACGCGTTCCCGTCACTGTCGTCGCATAAGGACACGTCACCATGAAAACTCTGAATTCGACATTACTTGCCTTGGTGACCTTCCTCACCGTGGCACTTCCCGCGCATTCGCAAGAGGCGGCCGCCTCATTAGATGCGCGCGTCAACGAAGCCTTTGCATCGTTCACCGGCCCGTTCGTGAGTTTCATCTTTGCGCCAATCCCCGGCACATCCTTTCCGTGGATCGTCATGTGGCTCGTGATCGGCGCCACGGTCTTCACGATTTACTTTTCGGCGGTGCAGTTCCGGTTCTTTGGCCACGCCATCGGTCTTGTGAAGGGCGATTACTCGGACCCGGACGATGCAGGCGAGGTCAGCCACTTTCAAGCCCTTGCCACTGCCCTTTCGGGGACCGTTGGCCTCGGCAACATTGCGGGAGTTGCCGTGGCGGTCGGTATTGGTGGACCAGGCGCCACCTTCTGGATGATCCTTGCGGGCCTTCTTGGCATGGCGTCGAAGTTCACCGAATGTACGCTGGGCGTGAAGTACCGCAACGAGTATCCGGATGGCACGGTTTCCGGCGGCCCGATGTACTACATATCCAAAGGCTTTGATGAACTGGGCCTGCCTGGTGGTAGAATCCTGGCCGTTTTATTCTCGGTCTTTTGTATCCTGGGCGCCCTTGGTGGCGGGAACATGTTCCAAGCGAACCAGGCGCATGTCCAGATCACGCAGATCACCGGTGACTTCCCGGGTTGGATTACTGGCATTGTTTTTGCCGGCGTTGTTTTCGCCGTGATCGTGGGCGGGATCAAATCCATCGCAAAAGTTACTGAAAAAGTCGTGCCCTTCATGGGTATCATGTATGTGGGGGCTGCAATCATTGTCCTGATTGTGAACTACGATATGATCGGATGGGCCTTTGGTCAGATATTTGCCGGTGCCTTCACCGGATTGGGCGTCGCAGGTGGTTTCGTTGGTGCGTTGATCCAAGGCTTCAAACGGGCTGCCTTCTCGAACGAAGCAGGCGTTGGTTCGGCTGCTATTGCCCACTCGGCCGTAAGAACAAAGGAGCCGATCACAGAGGGTTTCGTTTCGCTCCTTGAGCCGCTGATCGATACCGTTGTGATCTGTACGATGACCGCTTTGGTCATTATCATCTCGCAACAATTGATCATTGATCAGGCGACCGGCAACTACATGCTGAACGAAGCGGGCAGTGCGATTGCGACGGTCAATGACAACTCAGGCGTCGCGTTGACATCGGCGGCCTTTGGTTCAGCGATTGGCTGGTTCCCCTTTGTCCTAGCGATTGCGGTGATCCTGTTTGCGTTTTCGACGATGATCTCGTGGTCTTACTACGGGCTTAAGGCATGGACGTACCTCTTTGGGGAGGGCAAGGTCACCGAACTGATCTTCAAGATCATCTTCTGCGTCTTTATCGTGATTGGTGCGGCGGCGAGCCTTGGGCCGGTCATTGACTTCTCGGATGCCGCGATCTTTGCAATGGCGGTGGTCAATATCTTTTGCCTCTACTTCTTGATGAAGGTGGTGCGTAAAGAGTTGGTGTCCTACAGTGCCCGACTTCAATCAGGCGAAATCAAGAAGTTCTCACACTGAATTAGCATTTGAAGCGAGAATAGGGGCCGTCCCATGAGGGGCGGCTTCGCAGTTAAGATCACATGCGTAGTAGGGGCAACAGGCCCAAGATCGGCAGGTTAAAGATGCCGGGTTATGGGACGCGTTCCGACTTTATCTCTGCCCTAAGAGCAACTCTCTGCGCTTGCTTTCCAAGTACCGGCACAAAGGGGGTTCCGGCGTAATGGCGATAGCCCTGTCGTATGCCGCAATTGCCTCTGGCGCGTTCCCGATCTCTGACAATAGGTAGGCTTGGGTCGCTTGAGCAGGGGCAAATCCAGCCCGAACTTTTTCATTTATTTTATGGAGTGCGATCAACCCGTCTTCCGGTTTTCCGGCTTTGCCAAGCGCAGCAGCATAACCCACGGTTGCACCAATCGTCGGCGCGATATGTGACAGACCCAGATGAAGCTGCACCAGAGCCGGCCAATTCGTGACACCCGTATGCAGCCTGTCGGCATGGACAGACTGGATTGCGGCCTCAAGTTGAAAGCGTCCGACCTGGCCGATGAACTGCGCGCGGCTAAGATAAGCGGTGGCCCTCGCCACCAGCTCTTTGTTCCATTTCGAAGGGTCTTGGTCTTCCAACGGGACAAACTGATCACCCACAATCCGAGCCCCTTCGCGCGAAAGGCTGAACGTGATCATTGCGGCGAGCCCGAGAACCTCTGCATCGTGTGGCATGAGGTCGACCAGTAGAGTTGAGAGAAACAGTGCCTCCTCTGCAAGAAGTCCGTCGCCCATCCAATCTTGTGAGAATGCGCCGTATATGGCCTCTAGGACTGCGCTCACCCGGCTGGGCAACTCGTCGGCGTCAGGGATCTGAAAAGCAACAGCCGCATCACGAATCTTGCGTTTTGCGCGGACCAGCCGCTTGGCCATCGTAGTGTACGGCAGCAAAAAAGCTCTCGCGATCACGTCTGCGTCCAGTCCCAAAACCGTTTGCAGCATCAACGGGGTGTGCATGCGAGGGTCGATTGCCGGGTGCGCGCAGACGAACATCAGCTGCAGGCGGTTATCGGGAATGTCCGTGTTTTGGCTCTCAGGCTCTTGCGAATCTGGGAGCACATCCCGAAAGTCGATACGTGCATCGCGCCGCTGAATATCGATCAGCCGGTTGCGCGCAACGGTCAGCAGCCAGGCCTCTGGGTTCTTTGGCGTCTCTTTCGGCCAATGGACAAGGGCCTTTGCAAAAGCATCCGAAAGCGCATCTTCGGCGATCAGAATATCACCAGCCTTGCTCGCAAGGATCGCCAGGAGGCGCCCGTAAGAAGAGCGCATGACCTCCGCCATACGCTCTTTTGGTGCCACTATGCGTCCATAGCAGTAGGGCGGATCTCCACGGCACCGTATTTTGCCATCGGGCATTTTTTGGCCCAGGCGATTGCGGTATCCAGATCTGGGACTTCGATCGTCATGTAACCACCGAGCGTCTCTTTGGTCTCCGCGAACGGTCCGTCTTGGATGCGATCGCCGCCGTCCGACACGGTTGTCGCGGTGCTAACGGGTTGCAGCCAATCGACCCCAACCAGGATGCCCGCCTCCTTGAGGGAACCAATGTAAGCTCCGAAAAGACCTTTCAGTTGGCCAAGTTCCTCGGGTGGGACGTTGGCGAAATCCTCAGGACGCGAATAAGTCAAAAACGTATAGCGCATGTAGCAACTCCAGTTATCAAAAGCGTTGGTGCTTTCAATGACATGACGCATGGTGACATGGCAAAAGGACATCAGCCAAATTTTTTCGCCCTCCTAGCCGCGAGAATATGCGGCAAGACACTTCAGACACTTTTGAACATCTTGGCAGAGCTTTGTGCGGCACATAAGGTCGTCTGCTTGACTACGACCCTTGAATGGATTGCTGAGTATCGCGTTATCAATGCCTTAGGCTCTTACAAACTGCGTGATCACAGGCGCCGCGCGTCACCAACCTTGGTCCTTTCCAACGGCACTTCATGGGTTGTGGCGCAGTGTTCGTTATTCCGTGTCGAACGGTAGTCTCATTCGTCACGCACACAGCAGATTGCGTGATCCGTTCGCGTTAGGCCCGGACAAGCAGCAAACGCAACGTCACCCGCCCTTTTCATTGGGCAGCGTCCAAACGGTGACGGCGTTCTCGGCATAACCATCGTCCTGAAGGGCCTCACCCGCATGATTTCGTTACTTTTCGAACGTCTGCGGTGTGTCTTCGAAATGCTGCAGGTCTTACGTCAGACATCAGGCGACTTTAGATGAGAATATTTCGATCCGGTTTCTGCCTTTGGCCTTGGCTTAATAAAGCGCCCAGTCGGCCTGCTCCAACATGTCGTCTATACCATTGGTACCTAAGTCTGCCTTCGTCGCGCCAAAGCTAATCGTGACCGGGATTGGCCCTCGACTGGTCGAACAAGGCGTCGTGTCGAAGCCAGTCCGGATCTCTTCTGCAACGATCAGAGCTTCAGCCAATTCCATATCGACCTGCGCGATTGCGAATTCTTCGCCGCCAACGCGACCAAAGATAGCATTATCCCCTAGAACAGAGTGAACCCTGCGGCCGAGTTCGGCCAGTATTTCATCGCCAATCTTGTGACCGAAGCCATCATTGATCTGCTTGAAATGGTCAATATCGAGGACGACCATCGAAAGCGTACGGTTCTGCCGCCGGGAGACTTCGAACAAAAGCTCCGCTTCCGCGCGAAAACCGGCCCTGCTGCGCGCCGTGGTTAGCGGATCGAACAGAGCAAGCTGACGCAGTTCCAGCTGTTCCATGACAATAGCGGAAAGGTCTTTGACCAATTGGATTTGCTCTTTCGTGAACTGTCTGGGGCGCTGGTCGACGCAGCAGAGTGAACCAATGCGGTGACCTTCTTCTGTTTGCAGGGGGACGCCGAGATACGCGCGAATATGCGGGGATTTTACGACCAAAACATTTTCGCGAAACTCATCACTTTCAGATGTGTCCTCAACAATCGTTGGCTCACTGCTCTGGATGGTATGGTTGCAGAAGGACAAATGGCGCGGGAGCTCACCGCGTTGACCGCCGGAGACCGCTTTGAACCAGCGCCTTTCGGAATCAATGAAAGCAATGGCCGCAAAGGACCCGTTTAAGGCACTCTTCACGATACGAGGGATCCGGTCAAAAACCTCTTCCGCTTCGGTATCCATGATCTGGTATTGGTAGAGCGCTTTGAGCCGAGCTAATTCATCACTGGCTTCATCTTGATTGAACCCGGGAAGCTTTACTTGGTCACCTCGTCGATGATCCTGGACATTCGCGCTTGGCCTGTCCTTTTTCTTTGCTGTGCTTTTCCGGGCTGCTAAAGCAATCAAGTTGCCCTGCTCAAGTGTCGTTATCATTTCACTCGGAGGCAGAGGTCTTGCAACAACAAAACCCTGTATCAATGTGACACCGGCAGCCTTCAAGACACGGAGTTGATCCATGGTTTCCACACCTTCCGCCACGGTTACCAACTCATAGCGCTGCGCCACTGATACAAACATGTCCACCATGACGCGCGAGCGTGGATCCTCATCGATGTTATCGATGAAGAACTTGTCAATCTTTATGGCATCCACGTCGAGCTGCTGAATGGCGGCCAATCCATTATGGCCTGTTCCGGCATCATCAATCGACAGTTTGAACCCGGCGGCTGCAAGTTTGGCTGTCGTGTTGGCGGCATGGTCTGGTGCCTCGATCACCTGTCGCTCGGTGATCTCAAGACATATCTGTTTCGGTGCCAAACGGTGCTTCCGGGCCAATGCGATCAGAAGGTCTGCGAACTCCGGTTTGGTCAACTGATTGGGAGTGACATTGAAACTGACGTAGAAATCGGGCGATTTTTTTAGGAAATCCCCCATCTTCACGGCGGTCTGTTCAATCATCAAAGTGAGCAGATCATTGTCCAGACCATGTTCTTCAATCAGTGGAATGAAACGAACTGGAGATACCGTTTCGCCATGGGTTCGGATCCAACGTGCTAAGGCTTCACATCCTTTTGCCTCTCCGGTCGCGATATCGACGATCGGCTGGTAATGTGGGATGATATCCTGATTGGACAGGGCGTGCTGTACATCTTCCAGTTCCTGGTTCCACCCACGCAAATACGCAATTGCGGCCCCTGAAGAGATTAGGAACCCAAAGACACTCCACAACAAAATAACAGCAATTGATGTGGGTTGGCGCCAACTGCGTAGAACATCCCGGTCTAACTCGATGGCGACGGCCAACGGATAACGCTCCCCCGTCGCCGTAAAGGTTACCCAATTCGCCATCTCCACTTCAGCAGAACCGTCTCCGACAAAAGTTGAGAGAGCAAAGTCATGGGTGGAGAGTTCTATCTTACTATGGCTGCGCAGTGGCACTGTCAGCACATCAAAGAGCATCGCATCGGCGTTGATCGAAGATACGAGTTCAAGCGCTGTACCAAGACCCCAAGAGACCCCGATCAAACTGCGATTGCCATTTTGGATCGGGCCGATGCGATAGGCGGGGTTGCGGGCTTGCGTCCAACCATTGCGGGCAGCCAATGTTGGCAGTGTGCCATCGACTTCATCAAAACTGGAGCAGGTTCCACTTGGTGTGACAAGATGCAGGTTCGACACCATACCAGTTGTCAAAACGCGCTCCCGTAAAATGGACCGCGATGTCTCCCCACAGGTGGTTTGCCCCGCAACCACCAATTCGGTGCCGGCGATTACGACATAGTCGATGGCCTTCTCCGCCCTCCTAATCAGTAGCTGGGCGGTTTCCTTTAGACGCGCTTCATTGTTGTGGTCAGAAACAGACTTGTTCAGCAGAAATCCCCCGGCGCACCACAGGACTAGCATCGTTAAGAAAACCAGACTGAATCTGAGTGCCAAGTCTCGAGTAATCTCCATGCAACCTCCGCTTTCAGGGTCCATAAAGCAAAGACATAAATGTCCACTTAAATTTTTGAGACCAAAGCAGGCTCATCGCCCATCAGCCGATTGCGAGAACTTCAAAGGTAGAGAGAAAGAGGCGTATAAAAGTCGTTGTTCGCGCTGACATGCCGTCTAACAAATCGGCGTCAGGGCTTTGACCTTGCACCAATCGAAATCACAATGCGGACCGCACTAGCCCAAACTCGGGCGGGGAAAACGAAAGAAGCCTTCAGCTATGTCTTTGCGTTCTGGAACGGCGACGTGTCGAGGTCCTCTCCCGGATCACCTCTCATCGTGATGCCGCCGTCAACAACGAGCGTCGTGCCGGTGATGAAGCCTGAGGCAGGATCGGCGAGAAAGGTGACGGCACGGGCAATCTCGTCCGGTTGGCCCCAGCGACCGACGGGTGTGCGCTCGGCAAAAGAAGCTTCATCCAGAACGCCCGCATCGGCGCGTTCTTTCAACGTTTTGGTAAGGATGTAACCCGGCGCAACGGCGTTGACCGTAATGCCAGCACGTGCGCAGTCGAGGGCAAGGCCCTGGGTCAGGCCCAAAATGGCTTTCTTCGCCGTCACATACCCCAGCCGATGGGGCACGGCTAGAATGGCATTCGCCGACGCCATATTGATGATCCGTCCAAAGCCATTGTCCCGCATCCCCGGCAGCACAAGCCGCGCCCAGTGCAACGATCCCGTCACATGGATGCCCATCATCTGATCGAAATGTTCAGGCGGTAACTCTTCAATCCAGCCCTTCTGCTGCGGCATGATCCCGGCGTTATTGACCAGGACTGAAACGCGACCGAGTTCGGCGAGGATAAGGTCATGAGCCCTTTGACAACTGGTGTTGTCGGCGACATCGGCACCGGCTGCGACGGTTCGTGCGCCAGTTTCCTTGGCAAGCGCTTTCGCGCTGTCGTGCACCTTGTCGTCGTCGAGATCGACAAGGGCAACGCTTTGGCCAGACTTAGCAAAGGCGCGCGCGATGGCCAATCCGAGCCCCGCCGCCGCCCCTGTTACAACGACGACATTGTCTTTCTCTTCAGTCATGGGGACCCCGTCAGGATGGGCTGCCGAAGACCCCGGCAGCCCCTCTTTTAATTGTGCCTTAACGCATAGCCTGCGCGGCCATCAGGATGTCGAGCGCCAAAGGCTGCATCGGGCCAAAATCAGGAACGCTGTCACGCGCACCGCCTTGCACAAGAATCTCGGCAGCCCCGGTCAAAGTCTCGTTGGTGAGACCGGACTTGACGTCATCAATTGCCTCTTCCAGTGAAACCCAATCGCGCATTTGCATGGCGTAGGCTGCTTTCTCAGCGTCGCCTTCGATTCCGGTGTCATTGTAATACGCCAGCACGTGCTCCACGACTTTCGCGGGGTCTGTCGAGTTGATGTACTCGTTCGCACGAAAGGCTGCTTCGACAAATGCCGCCGTCGCATTTGGGTCTTCGTCCCAAAAGTTCTTGGTCACGATCCAGGGCGCGATAATATTCGCACCCGCATCTTTACCGTCGCAGACCTTGGTGTAGTTATCAGGGTCATTCGCCAGAACAATGTCGGAAGAGGCCGCCGTCGTACCTGCGCCCAAATCCCCGCTTTGCAGGGACTGCAATGTCACGGCGGGTGTTAGCGGCACGACTTCCAGAGCCTGCGGGTCGGCGACGCCCAGATGCTCGGCGCAGGCGTAGAGTACCTGGCTCCAGGTTGAGTTCGGGACGGTACCGATCTTGGTGCTTATCAATGCCTCAGCCGGCGTTTTGCCCTCGAGCACATCGTTGCGCATATAGAGTTTCAGGTTCTGCGATTCCTTCTGCATCGCGGCGACTGAGACGAGTTGGAACTTCTCCCACCCCGAAACGGCTGGCGG
Source organism: Pseudomonadota bacterium (assembly GCA_039024895.1). GTDB lineage: Bacteria > Pseudomonadota > Alphaproteobacteria > Rhodobacterales > Rhodobacteraceae > JAJDOD01. The sequence goes on from JBCCPJ010000001.1 coordinate 158,004, forward strand.
ACCGCCCGTCCATCCAGCCTGCCATTGGTTGGTCGCACCGGTCGCCAGCGCGGCGCCACCGTTCGGGAAGTATTCGATATCAACCTCAAGGCCGTTCTCGGCAAAGTAGCCCAGATCATTGGCCAACCACATGGGGAACCCGGCTTCGTTGGGCTGGTTTTTCAATTTTATCTTGGTTTGCCCAACAGCGGCCCCCGTCTACAAGATCGCCGCGCTGGCGACCGCTACGAATAGTCTTTTAACAATCATTGTTTTCTCCTCTCTGTCTGGTTCTGGTTAAATCAGGGCCCGACGATTTCCTCCCGGACGAGGCCCCAAATCTCGCGCCTGAACTCAATAAATTCAGGGTGCTCTGCGGCTTCTTCGATATCGCCCGTTTTCCAGACGACATCTCGCGGCAGGTCGATCACTTTCTTTATCTTGCCCGGGCGTTTGGTCATCACGACAACGCGGTCCCCCAGATAGACCGCTTCCTCGACCGAATGGGTGATGAAGAGCACCGTATAGTGCTTTTCGCGGTGCAAGCGCTGGACCTCTTCCTGCAGAATGGTACGCGTCTGGGCATCGAGCGCGCCGAAAGGCTCGTCCATCAAGAGGATCTCGGGCTGCATCACCAGAGCACGTGCGATCGCGACCCGTTGCTGCATGCCGCCCGATAATTCATTGGGATAGGACTTACGAAACCCATCTAGCCCCATGATTGCCAATTGCTCCACAAGACGTCTCTCTTGCTCGTCAGCCGCAACGCCGGTCATCTGCAGGCCAAACTTAATATTCTGTTCAACGGTTTCAGATGGGAACAGGGCGAACTTCTGGAATACGACACTGCGCGTCGGGCCGGGCGGGCCAGCCGGTTTGCCGTCAACATAGATGCCGCCGTCGGTCGGGTCTTCGAGCCCGGCTCCAATGGTCATCAGGGTGGACTTGCCGCAACCGGACGGGCCGACAACGACAACAAATTCGCCCTTTTGAACTTCTAGCGAGCAATCGTCGACCGCGCAGACCCCGGTGCCCTTCGGTCCGAACCACTTGGTGATGTTACGCAGTTCCAGCTTAGCCGGGATAGCGTTCTCAGTATCTGCTGCCATTCTTTGCCGTTACCCCTGATTGACCATGACGTTTTTGCGCCACGGCAGAACCCGCGTTTCTGAGCGCTGGACGATCGTGTCGATCAACACGCCGAGACAACCGATGGTGATCACGCCTACGAAGATTGTTGAGACCGAAGCGAACTCCTGGCCCTGCGCGATCATGAAGCCGAGGCCAACCTTTCCGACGACAAGCTCAGCGCCGACCAGTGCCATCCATCCGTTGCTGATCGAGATGCGCAACCCGGTATAGATGCTTGGCGCGGCGGCCGGGATTACCACGCGGCGGAGCGTGGCAAACTGGCTGGCACCAAACACGCGGGCGGCATCTACGTATATTTTCTCGACTTGCGCGACGCCCAGTTGAGAGTTGATGACGAACGCTGGGAATGCCGCGACGAAGACGACCATGGCCTGTGTAGCGGTCGAGGCGCCGAACCACAGCACGGCAAGAGGGATGTAAGCAAAGGGCGGGATGAAGTGTAGAAGCTCGAAGACCGGGTTGACGAAGGTCTTGAACCAGGGCGCCCAGGCAAAGAACACGCCAACGGGTATGCCGATGATCATGGCGAAGAAGACACCCCAGAACCATCGTTCCAGCGAGGCCCAGATATGACCCGGCAGCCTTAGGCCACTGAAAGGCTCGGTCAGTATTCTGAAAAATTGTGCGACAACTTCAGCCGGTGACGGCAGGATGCGCGGCTCAATCCATTGAAAAACGCTTGTGCTGAGCACCCAAAGGATTAGCAGCGACAACAGAGAAATGGCGCCGTAAGCTCTGGCCTTGCCCCGGTTCGACGTAACGCCGAAGGACTCAAGCGCGCGTTCAATCATGAGCCACTCCGCGCGCCGACGACGGACCATGGGGCGAGATAGCGCTGTGCGAGAGTGATCAAGGCGGTCAGCGTAATGCCCAGAATGCCGATCATGAACATCGCCACCAATAGAACATCGGTGTCCAGAAGTTGTGACGCGTTCACCGCGACGTAGCCGAGCCCCGCTGTTGCCGCGAGGATCTCGGCTGCCACAAGCGTGGACCAGGCGCTGCCAAGCGCCATACGCGCGCCGGCCACCAGCGTCGGCAGAGCCGTCCGGCAAACCACGCGTGTCAGGATCTTGCGGTCACTCGCCCCAAGCGTCTTGCCCGCGTCGATCAGAAGTCTGTCGACCGAATAGACCGCCAACATTGAGTTCATCAGGAACGGCACAAGCGCGGCAATGAAGACGACGGACATTCGCGCCGTGTCCCCGATCCCAAGCCAGAGTATGGTCAGGGGTATCCAAGCGAGAGGTGGCACAGGGCGGATCAGTTGGAAGATCGGAAAGACGATCCACTTCAGCTTTGTCCACCATGCCATGGCGATACCCAAGGGTATGCCGACGATGGCGGCCACGCTCCACCCGAAGAGAACAATGTAGAGGCTGCTGAGGATATGTTCGAGCAGCGTGCTGCCGATATAGGGGCGTACCCACATGCGGACGAACTTTGACCATACGTCATCAGGTGCGGGAAAGTAGAGCGTGGGCACAGGGCCGCCCGGGCGGGTCAACCATGCCCATATCAGGATCCAGACAACGATGGCCCCAAAACCCGCCGCAATTCGCATCGCGTAGATAAGACCCATTCACGCTCCTCCCAAGCCGGGCAGACCGCCTTGGAACGCGCCCAACTACCCTTCACAAATGTCACCAATTTTTACACTTGTCAACATTTGCGGTGAATCCTATCCTGAGCCAACACGCAGTTCCGGGGCTCGAGAAAATGAACATCATCCTTGTTCTTGTGGACAGTCTGACGCGAAATGTTCTCAAGAGCTACGACCCTGAAAGCCCCTGTCAAACGCCCAACATCGACCGGCTCGCCGCAAAGTCACATGTCTTCGAAAACCATTTTGTCGGTAGTTTGCCATGTATGCCCGCCAGACGTGAGTTGATCGCCGGACGCAAGGAATTCATGTGGCGGCCTTGGGGCTCGCTTGAGGTTTTCGATCCCCGTTTGCCACTGGAAGTCAAGAAGGGTGGATATCACACCCACATCGTCACCGATCACTACCACTACTGGGAGGAAGAGGCGAACGGCTACATCCAGAGCTACGACACGACAGAGATGATCCGCGGCTACGAGGTGGATCACTGGCAGGTGCAGGATCCAACCGAAGAGAAACCAGCCTGGGTGAAGAAGGTTGAAGAATTCCGAGCGGCGGAGCACATCGGGCAATACTACGCAAACGTGAAGGACTTCGATGGCGAGGAAGATTACTTCTCGGCCAAAACCTTCGGCAGTGCCTGCGACTGGCTGGATCGGCATGCTCGTATGGGCAAGTTTTTCATGCATGTCGAGACCTTCGATGTCCATGAACCCTTCGAGATCCCGGAACCGTACGAAAGCATGTACGCCAAGGGCGCCACGAAGAACGAGTTCAACATCTGGCCGCCCTATCAGGTCTACGACGACCTTGACGCTTTCATGGACCAGACCACGCCTGAGGAACTGGCGTTTCTGAAGTCACAATTCATGGGCAAGGTCACCATGATGGACAAATGGCTTGGCAAGCTGCTCGATAAGCTCGACGAAATGGCGCTTTGGGACGACACGATGGTCATCCTGACCACGGATCACGGCCATGACATTGGGGAGCGGCGCGCATTCGGCAAGCAGCACCCGCATTTTGACAGTCACGCCAATATCCCCCTGATGATCTGGCATCCGTCGAACCCGGGGATGGGCAATCGCGTTCGCGGGTTGACGCAAACGGTTGATCTCTTCGCGACGATCATCGACGCGGCAGGCGTCGAGTTACCCGAAACCAACCGCCACAGCCGGTCGATCCTACCAATGGTCACCGAAGACGCCCCGTCCCCACGCGATGCGGTGCTTTACGGCACCTTCGGTCAAGGGGTTTGCGCGACGGATGGGGAATGGACAATTCTCAAATCACCCGTGCCCGACAAACCGCTATTTCTTTACTCCACGTCGATATTTCGCCCGCTGATTGTCGACAATCCAGTGGATGGCCGCCTCGCAAAGCCACCCAACAAACCGGTGGATCAGGGATATTTTGATCCGAGCGTCGATCTGCCCATGTGGAAGATCCCGATCAAGGTCGATCCCCGTACGGGCGAGAACTTCCTGTTTCACCGCGCGACCGACATCAAACAGGCCCGTAACCTATGGGAAGAGGCTCCAGAACATCGCGCACGCCTGTTAACAATGATGCGTGCGCTCATGGACGAGGAAGGCTATCCGCCTGAGCAATTGGAGAGGCTGGGCCTCGCAGCCTAATCACCGCCTTGGTTCTGCGCAGCGAAAACCAAGCTTAGCACGCGTGGTAGAGTCTTCCTCACTCCAAACCGAAGCAGTTGGCGTAATAGGTCACCGTGGCCGGCCAATCCGAGAAAATGCCTTCGACGCCGACATCCTGCGCAAGCACATGTATCAGATCAAAGACAACGCCGTCGTTGTCAGTAACGTCTGCTATGGATTGGTAATACCAGCCCCCGCCTGAAGAAAGCGGACCGGAACGTTCAACCGTCCACGTGATGATGTCCAGACCTGCGGCTTTTGCTGCGACAGCCAGGGCTGACGGAACAATCTTCTCGCCCTCCAACGTCACCAGCATCCAATTGGGCGGTGCGATGTAATTGATACCCATGTCTTTTAACTCGGTCATCGTGTTTGGCCAGGTGGAGGGGTCCGTGGGGGAATAGCCTTCGATATTGTACTCATCCATTAAATAGACCGCCTGCGCCCCAAACTCCGGTTCTGCTTGGATCCAGTACAGGACGTCCTCCAGATTGAAGGATTGCAGCCAAACGCGGGACGGATCGATGCCCGCGGCCTTGTATTCGTCGACAAGCTTTTGCGCATAATCCTCTTGGCTGAACCCGTTGAAAGGCATGTCAACGGACGGTGTTTTCAACTCGGGTGTGAAGTCCGCACCGAGGCTGTCGAAAAGCGCGATGGAAGCCGCATGTGTCATTAACCGGGTTCCGTCGACAAAGAGGTCTGTGCGCCAAGACGCTGTCCCGTCGAGATAGGCTTCGACCGTCGTGGCACTGCTATCTGCGGCGTCCATTTTTGGTGACAACGTTTGGAACTGCGTAAGCGTGAGGTCGGAGGTCCGGCACTCGGCACCTGCAGGCGTGTCGCCGGAAGCTGGGCTAAAAGGTGTCGTGCATTGCTGCGCAAGATTGGTGGCGAGGATATTCGTCGTCGTATGCAGATCGTTCTGCGCGTGGCGACAGACAAGTTCCAGGTCCTTGGTGAACGTCACATCACATTCGAGAATTCCGGCCCCTTGTTGAGCGGCAGCTATGTTCGATTCAACTGTATGCTCTGGGAAAAGAAGCGGCGCGCCACGGTGTCCGATAGAGAAGTTCGACCTCTGCGCGGCATTGCTTGAGCAAGCCATCAGCTTATCCTTGAGCGGGCTGCTATCCATCTGGGAAATCAGAAAGTCTGGTCTTGCGCCGTACTCAACGCGGACAGTTTCGCCATGGCTTTCGGCAGCAGCAGAAGTCGCGATCGAGAGGAACAAGGCGGACGTGGCGAGGGTTTTCATGGGGACATCTCCGTCGGAAGTTCAGTGCCGAAGATGCGAATGGCTTTGTAAAACTTGTGCAAAGCGGAAGTGAAGATGCTATGACACTTCATGGGAGAAGACGAGATGTCTAACGGTATCGACGGCACGGTTAGAGCGAGCTTGAGAGCCGGAAAGCCATCGAGCTTGATCGCGCCTGCGACGTTTTTACCAAAGGTTCACGTCGCCTTTACAGAACTGTTACGTCAAGACTTCATCCGCGCCTCATCAACACTGCCAATAGGGGATTAGCATGAAATTTTTCGCAACGCTCACGGCGGTTGCCGCTCTTGTTACAGCCGCACCTGCATTCGCCGAATTCAAGCTCGGCGACCGCTATACCGACGCAGACGGCGACCTGATCGCCGATATCCCGACAGATACGTCGGACCTCATCGACCCGTCGACGCTGATCTTTGCTTACACGCCGGTGGAAGACCCAGCGGTTTACGCCGAGGTTTGGTCAGAGTTCCTTGACCACATGTCCGAGAAGACAGGTAAGAACGTACAGTTCTTCCCGGTTCAATCAAATGCAGCGCAGATCGAGGCTATGCGTGCCGGTCGTTTGCATATCGCAGGCTTCAACACCGGCTCAAACCCTCTCGCCGTGGCATGTGCTGGCTTCCGTCCATTTGCCATGATGGCAGCCGAGGATGGCTCCTTCGGGTATGAGATGGAGATTATCACCTTCCCGGGGTCGGGCATCGAGAAGGTCGAAGACCTAACCGGCCAGACCCTCGCGTTCACGTCCGAAACCTCGAACTCCGGCTTCAAAGCGCCTTCCGCGATCTTGGCGGCCGAGTTTGGGCTTAGCCCGGGCGAAGATTTCGAAGCGACCTTCTCCGGCGCCCATGACAGCTCCATCCTCGGTGTTGCGAACCAGGATTACATCGCTGCATCCATCGCAAATTCTGTCAAGGGCCGTATGATCGACCGTGACGTGGTCACTGAGGAACAACTGGTCACGATCTACAAATCCGAGACCTTCCCGACGACGGGTTATGGCACAGTTTACAACCTGACGCCCGAGTTGCAGGAGAACATCCGTGATGCATTTTTCAGCTTCGACTGGGAAGGCACTGCGCTGGCGGAGGAGTTCGGACGCAACGGTGAAGACAAGTTCATCGAGATCGCATTCAAAGATGACTGGTCGGTTATCCGCACAATTGATGAAGCCAACGGCGTCGTCTACGAGTGCAACTGAACTAATCTCTTGATCGACAGAACCTGCTGCGGGGGGCTACGCGCCGCCCGCAGTATCTATTCGGGGTGACGTAGTGCTCAAGCTTTCTGGACTATCTAAGACCTACAAAACTGGTGAAGCCGCACTAAGCGATGTGACGCTAGAAATCCCGTCAGGACAGATCGTAGGCCTTATCGGTCCGTCCGGCGCTGGCAAGTCCACGCTCATTCGCTGTGTAAACCGGCTGGTTCAACCCACCTCTGGGGCGATCCTTCTTGGTGACACCGATCTTGCTAAGATCGGCACGGCGGAGCTTCGTCGCCAGCGCCGTCGGATCGGCATGATCTTTCAGGAATACGCGCTCGTCGAGCGGCTCACGGTCATGGAAAACGTGCTCTCAGGCCGTCTGGGTTACGTGCCGTTCTGGCGGAGTTTTCTGCGACGCTATCCCGGCCGCGACATTCCCGAGGCTTACCGACTGCTCGACCGCGTGGGTCTCATGCATCAGGCCGACAAGCGCGCCGATGCGCTATCCGGCGGCCAGCGTCAAAGGGTGGGCATCGCGCGAGCGCTGGCGCAGGAACCAGAGCTGCTTCTCGTCGACGAACCAACGGCGAGCCTCGACCCAAAAACTTCCCGCCAGATCATGCGGCTTTTGACCGAAATTTGCGAAGAACGTGGGCTACCTGCCATCGTCAACATTCACGACGTGCCACTCGCCCAGCAGTTTATGCAACGCATCGTGGGACTGAATTCCGGCCGTGTGGTCTTTGATGGTGCGCCTTCTGAACTGACGGAAAGTGTGCTGACCCGCATTTATGGCGAGGAAGACTGGAACGCCATGCGCAAGGGCGACGAAGAACAAGCGGCGGCGGAAGCCGATGCTGGCGCTCGCTTCGCGGCCCTCGTGCGATGACGGCGCAGACCTACCCCACCACATGGCGACGACCGCCGCAGATCCTTACCGACCGCCGGTGGCGGTTGGGCGTGCAGATCGGCATCCTCGTCTACCTGATCCTCGCTGCGAGCAGCGTCGAGGTTGACTGGCAACGCGTCTCCATTGGGCTTGAGCGCGGACAGCGCTTTGTCATGGGCTTCCTTCAGCCCGATTTCACGAGCCGTTGGAACGACATTTATCGCGGCCTGATCGAGAGCCTGACAATGACGCTCACGTCAACTGTCGTGGGCGTCCTCATCTCCGTCCCCATAGGCATCGGCGCGGCACGTAACCTTGCCCCGCGTTGGGTGTATCTCTTCTGCCGCTCGATCATCGCCGTCAGCCGGTCCCTGCAAGAGGTCATTATCGCGATATTTCTGGTGGCGATGTTCGGTTTCGGCCCATTTGCAGGTTTTGTGACGCTAAGCTTTGCTACCATCGGCTTTCTCGCGAAGCTCCTCGCCGACGACATCGAAGAGATCGACGAAAGCCAGGCGGAGGCGATCCGTGCAACGGGCGCGTCGTGGTGGCAGCTCGTGAATTACGCTGTCCAGCCCCAGGTCATGCCGCGGCTCATCGGGCTTTCACTCTACCGGCTCGACATCAATTTCCGCGAATCCGCCGTGATCGGCATCGTGGGCGCAGGCGGTATCGGCGCCACGCTGAACACAGCCATCGACCGCTACGAATATGACAGCGCAGGCGCGATCCTTCTGATCATCATCGCCATCGTCATGGTGGCAGAATACAGCTCGAGCTATCTGCGAAAGTTCCTACAATGAGCGAGATCACGCATTACGCTGAAATCTGGACCCACCGGACACCGAAGAAGCGTCTCTTCATGTGGCTGGGCTGGGTCGCGCTCGTGGCGCTCTTTGTCTGGTGCTGGCAACTCATGACCGAGAACACGATCTGGGCCTTTGTCTGGGACGCGCCGCGCCAAGCTGCTGATATCGGATCGCGGATGATGCCTCCACGCCTGTCTTATCTGCCCGAACTAATGGTGCCAATGTGGGACACCCTCAATATCGCGACGCTTGGCACCATCGCGGGTGTTATCATGGCGGTGCCTGTCGCTTTCCTCGCCGCAAGGAACACGACGCCCTCGGCGCGCATCCTCCGCCCCATAGCGTTGTTCATCATTGTGGCCTCGCGCTCGATCAATTCCCTAATTTGGGCGCTGTTGCTCGTCGCGATCATCGGGCCCGGTATTCTCGCCGGGATCGTTGCAATCGCTCTTCGCTCTATCGGCTTTGTTGGGAAACTCCTGTACGAGGCCATTGAGGAGACAGACGTCAAGCAGATCGAAGCCGTCGAAGCCACGGGCGCTCGACCGCTACAGGTTCTCAACTATGGGATCATGCCGCAGATCATGCCCGCCTTCTGGGGCATCTCGGTCTTTCGATGGGACATCAATATCCGCGAAAGCACTATACTGGGCCTCGTCGGTGCGGGTGGGATAGGACTAAAGCTTCAAGCCTCTCTCAACGTTCTGGCGTGGCCTCAGGTAACGGTCATACTCCTTTTGATCTTGGCCACAGTTGTCGTGAGCGAGTGGGTTTCCGGCTGGGTTCGCAAGGCAATAATCTGAGTTTCGTAGTCGAGGTAATGGCGCGCCGACCGACGTCTTGGTGCGGTTTGCAACAATGGCCATCCGCCCAAATATGGCGACGAAAGATGCACTGTTGGCCAACCATGCCAAGCAGCGGCTAGGCCCCAAGTTAAATCCACTTTCACTGCATGTAAGCCGAGGCGCTCGCATAGCTCTTCAAACTTCGCAGCTCAGCTGTAGCAGCGCATTCAAACCACCTGGTCAGCCTAGGTGTCGGCTAAGAACCGTGTTCGCATATTGTGTAACTTACGATTTGTACGGCACCGCAATCCGACTTTTTGCAGGGAAAGCGTTCTTCCGAGGAAAGGCTTGGGAAAATATCATTATCAGTTTTGCGCACCTTGTGGCACGATTGTTCCGATCGGCGTGATTTAACACGCCATCGACTAGGGAGGAACCACATGAATTTGAGACCAGATCCAACGTTCTATGCGACACCAAAAATTGCGATGGAGGCCCCAACGGAGAAATTGGCGTTTACGCTGATGCTCAGCCCCGATGGATCGCAGCCGGATGGCCTAGCCGTCGTTGATGTCGATCCCAAGTCGAAGACCTACGGTGAAATCGTCCATCAACTGATCATGCCGAACAAAGGTGACGAATTTCATCATTTCGGTTGGAACGCCTGTTCATCCGCGCTGTCGCCTTTGTCGGGACATGCGTTTCTGGAACGTCGCTACCTTATCATCCCCGGCATCCGGTCGTCGCGCATTTATGTGATCGATGTCAAAGAACCGCTCAAAGCGAAAATCCACAAGATCATCGAGCCCGAAGAAGTGTTCGCGAGAACCGGGTACTCGCGACCCCACACCATTCATTGCGGGCCCGAGGGGATTTATGTTTCGACCCTTGGCGGTGGTGGTGAGGACGGAACTGACGGACCACCCGGCATCTTCATCATGGATTGTGAGACGTTCGAAATACTCGGGCGCTATGAGATGGATCGCGGCGAGCAGGACAAACACTACGATTTCTGGTGGAACTTGCCCCGCGACTACATGGTGAGTTCTGAATGGGGCCTGCCGCCGCAATTTGAAAACGGCATCGTCGCCGAGGACTTGTTGTCGAATAAGTACGGGCACAAAATCCACTTCTGGAACTTGCGCGAGCGCAAGAATGTGCAGACCATCGATCTTGGCGCTAACCACCAGATGGCGCTGGAAATCCGGCCGGCACACGATCCTGCAAAGGACTACGGCTTTTGTGGTGTTGTGGTGGACACAACCAATCTGCAAGGGGCGATCTTCACGTGGTGGCAGAAGGATGACGGGACCTTCGAGGCGAAGAAGACGATCACAATCGATCCGCGCCCAGAAAAAGCAGAGAACTTACCCCCGCTGCTGCAAGGTTTTGAAGCCGTACCGCCTTTGGTAACGGACATCGATCTCAGTCTGGATGACAAGTATCTTTATGTCGCTTGCTGGGGGCAAGGTGAGATGCATCAATACGATGTCTCCGACCCGATGAACCCGAAGTTGACCGGAAAAGTTGAAGTGGGCGGTATCGCACGCGCTGCTAAGCACCCCAACGGAAAACCCTTCGTCTACGGGCCTCAGATGGTCGAGATCAGCCGCGATGGCAAACGCGTCTATTGGACGAATTCCCTCTATTCCACCTGGGACGATCAGTTCTATCCCGATGACGAGGGTGGACAGATGGTCATGGCCAATGTCGGCGAAAACGGTGGGATTGAGCTCGACGAGGACTTCTACATCGATTTCCCCAAAGGCTATCGGAGCCACCAAATCCGATTGGAAGGCGGAGACTGTTCCACCGACAGTTTTTGTTATCCCGCTGTCTAGCACGTGAACGGATTAGACGCGGCAACGGCCCTTTGGTGGGCCGTTGTCCTCTCTGGAATCTATCACGGGGTGAACCCCGGCATGGGCTGGCCACTGGCTGTTTCGTCAGCGTTGATGCAACGGGCGTCGTCCAGTTTATGGATGGCGCTCGGCGCTCTGGCACTGGGTCACCTGATCGCGATGCTTGTGATACTCTTGCCATTCCTGGTCCTCCTCAGGCTGGTCGAATGGCAGCGTGAAATCCAGATTGGTGCCGCCGGGCTGGTGATTGCGCTCGGCGTTTTTCTTCTTGTCAATCGACGACATCCCCGGTTCCTGGCGAGGGTCCCGCCTTCGCGACTGGCGCTCTGGTCCTTTCTGGTTGCCCTCGCCCACGGGGCCGGGCTCATGCTGGTGCCGATATACTTGGGGATCTGCCGCACGCTCGGAACGGACAGCGGGCACGCGGCTGCCTCCGAACTGATGGGCGGCAATCTCGGCATCGCAGTCGGTGTTGCACTGGCGCATACTCTGGCGATGATTGCGTCCGGCGGGGCAATTGCGTTCGGCGTCTACCGGTGGGTCGGTCTCAAGTTCTTGTCCAAAGGCTGGTTCAACCTGGAGGCGGTATGGGCCTCAAGTCTGGTCGTTGTCGGCGTGGTGTCGCTCGCCACATTGCATTGACATACAAGTTAGCTTGGCGCCGGGATCAAAGCGTGGAGCGTTTCCACCGTTCTTCGGTTGGGGCCGACTACCGCCGCGCATTCAGAACAGTCGCGCCGGGTATCAACTTGAAGCCGATGTCGACGCATGTGGGAACAGGTTCGTCTGTTAGGCTTGCCATCATCATTTCGGCTGCCTTTTGCCCAAGCTTAAGGTGTGGCACGTGGCAAGAGGTAAGCCGATGGTTCATCACGGACGCGATGGGAAGATCGCCCCAGCCTGCGATGCCGATGTCTTCCGGAATAGAAAGGCCTTTCGCAGTGCAGTATTGGAAGCCACCGAAAGCCATCGCGTCATTCTGGAAAAAGATGCACTCAATGTCGCGTGTCGACGCCAAAAGCTGTTCGGTCCCATAGAACCCGGGGTAATAGTTCGCGGTGTCATGCAAACATAGCTGTTTGACAACCGCACCACCGGCACCGTCAACCGACTTGCAAAAGCCATTCAATCGCTCCGTTGCGGCGTTGGCTGTGTCATGGGACGTGCCGACATAGCCAATTTTCTTGTAGCCGAGGGATGTAAGGTACCGGCCCATGTCAAATCCGCTATCGAAATGATTGATGCCCACACTCATATCGAGCGGTGCGGCATTTAGATCCCAGATCTCTACAATCGGGACACCCGCATTGCGCAGCATTTCCGTCGCCCGCTTCGAGTGGTAGCGGCCGGTCAGGATGAGACCGGCAGGCTGCCAGGAAAGGACAGTTCTGATCCAGTTTTCTTCCTCTTCCTGCGTGTGCTGCGTCAGGCCCAAAACCGACTGATAGCCGAAGGTCCCGAGTTTGCGATCAATCCCTTCCAGGACTTGCGCGAAGACTTCATTCCCAAGATCAGGGATCGAAACCCCGATGAACGTCGAGGTCTGATCGCCCGCAAATACGGTTGCGAGGCGGTTGGGCAGATAGCCAAGCGCATCGACCTGCTCCATGACTTTGATGCGGGTTTTTTCCGAATACCCCCCCTCGCCGCGCAAAACGCGGCTCGCCGTCATTGTGGAAACCCCAGCTGCTCTCGCCACCTGAGAAAGGCTTACCTTGTTGTTTTTGCTTTTCTTTTCCACGAGATTAGCCATTTTACGTTACGGGTAACTTAGTTCTTGACATGACGTGCTGCCTGGCACGATGCTAGCCGAACGTTACGGGTAACTCAACGGGGAGGTTGAGCGCCGTTGTCTTGGGAGGGGACGTGATGCCAAGCCTGCAAACAGGTTTGTTCTTCGACAGCATCGACAAACATTTTGGCGGCACTTATGCGCTTAAAAATGTGTCGCTGAGCGTCGGCCTTGGCGAAGTCGTGGCCCTTTTGGGGGAGAACGGTGCTGGCAAGTCGACACTGATCAAAGTTCTGGGCGGCATTTACAAACCTGATGCGGGCCAAGTGCTGATCGATGGCGAGCCCTACCAACACAAGCCTGCCGGATTTGGCGAAAGGCAGAAGGTCGCTTTTATTCACCAAGACCTCGGTTTGATCGAATGGATGACGGTAGCTGAAAATATTGGTCTTGCGCTTGGCTTCTCTCGCAGACGTGGATTGATCAACTGGACCGACGTTGAATCTCTAGCAACGGATGCGCTTCGAAAAGTAGACGCCGAGTTTGACCCGACCACCCGGGTCGAGGACCTCACTCGCACCGAAAAGTCGATGGTTGCCATCGCGCGCGCACTGGCCGTCGATTGCGAGTTTCTGGTGTTGGATGAGCCAACGGCGTCGCTTCCCGCCGATGAGGTGGAGCGTCTGTTCAAAGCGCTCCGACCGCTGCGCGATAGCGGCGTCGGCATGATCTATGTCTCGCACCGGCTTGATGAGATTTTCCAGATTGCAGACCGGGTCGCGGTGCTCCGCGATGGCGCGATGGTAGGCGTGCGGAGCATTGCCCATACGACACCCGAAGAACTGGTCCAGAAGATCGTCGGGCGCAAGACCCGTGAGACCGTGAAAGCGGCCGACGACATCGGCGCGCCAGTTTTGTCGCTGCGCAATTTTCACGTGGCGGGGCTACAAAAACTCGATCTCGATTTGCACAAGAATGAAGTTCTGGGTCTTGTTGGCTTGCGGGGTGCAGGGCACGAAGCTGTGTCCCGGGGATTGTTTGGGCTGGTTCCCTTTGAAGGCAGTGTCAGGCTTGATGGGGTCGAGCCTGATTTGTCGACGCCGCAGAAAGCGTTGCACGCGGGCGTGGGCTTGGTCGCCAAAGATCGCACGGAGGAATCCGTCGCGATGAGCTTGTCGATCCGTGAAAACACCTTCCTCAACCCGGAAGGTATCGGGCGCAAGTTGTTGGACCTACTTTCGCCACGCAGCGAGGCCGATCAAGCCGCCATCATCGGTGCGGAACTTGGCCTTTCACCCAATGACCCAAGCCTCGCCATTGAAGCTCTTTCTGGCGGCAATCAGCAGAAGGTCGTGATTGGCCGCTGGCTGGCAACAAAACGCAAACTTCTGATTTGCGAGGACCCAACCGCAGGCGTGGATGTGGGCGCAAAATCCGAGATTTACTCACTTCTCAACCGAGCGCTCAGCGATGGCGTCGCGATTTTGATCATGTCGACCGATTTCGAAGAGATCGCCACAATTTGTCACCGGGCCATCGTATTTAGCCAAGGCGCCGTCGTCGATGAACTGAGCGGCACTCGGCTTAATACCGAATCCCTGATCCAGTCTGCCTCAGCCGGGAATATCGAAACACAGGGGAGCGGTGCAGATGCAGTCGCTTGAATCCGGCGCCTTAGAGCCGACCAAAGCAGAACTGAAGGGGCTGAGCTTCAGCTCAAAACTTATGCGCTTCTTGCCGGTCTACGGCCTGGTCATTCTCACCGTGTTTTTGATCGGGCTTTTCTCGATCTTGTTGCCCAACACATTCCCCACGATGCTCAACCTGCGCTCCATCATTTCGGATAAGGCGATCATTGCCCTTCTGTCGCTTGGGGCAATGATCCCGATGGCAGCGGGGCGGATTGACCTGACCGTGGGTTACGGGATCGTGCTATGGCATATCCTGGCGATCAGCTTGCAAACAATGTTAGGCCTACCTTGGCCACTGGCCGTTGCCATCGTGTTGTTGCTTGGCGCGTTTACCGGATTTCTCAACGGTCTTCTGGTGGAGGTCGCGAAGATCGACAGCTTCATCGCGACATTGGGAACCGGGACTGTGCTTTATGCGCTCGCACTTTGGCACACGGGCGGGCGTCAAATGGTCGGGCTGCTGCCCGATGGGTTCTACGCGCTCAACACCACCTTTGTTTTCGGTCTCCCGATCACGGCCTACTACCTGATGGTCATCACCGTCGTGATGTGGGTCGTGCTCGAATACACGCCCGTGGGCCGCTACCTTTACGCTATCGGCGCCAATCAACGGGCGGCGCAGCTCAATGGCATTCCGACGCGCAAATATGTCATCGGCGCTTTCGTGGCCTCCGGCACGATGACCGCCGTGGCAGGCGTGCTGTTGGCTGCAAAGCTTCGGATCGGCCAGGCGTCGGTCGGGCTGGAGTTCCTTTTGCCCGCTTTGGTGGGCGCCTTCTTGGGGTCAACCACGATCAAGCCCGGGCGTGTCAATGTATGGGGCACGGTCGTTGGCGTCGTCATCTTAGCGGTTGGCATTTCAGGCATTCAACAATTTGGCGGCTCCTTCTGGGTCGAGCCGCTGTTCAACGGAGTAACCCTGCTCGTTGCCATTGGCATCGCAGGCTACGCACAGCGCAAAAAAGGTGCAGACAAGCGCTGAGCACAAAAACTGCAAAGGGAGGAAACTATGCAAAGACGCACACTTTGGGCCGGTTTGATGGCCACGACAATGATGTTCGCAGCGCCGACGCTCGCCGCAGAATGGGATGGTCCGACAAGCGGCCCGACAGCTGCGGACGGCAAGTCCATCGTCGTCGTCGCCGGTGATCTGAAGAATGGCGGCATTCTGGGCGTGACCACGGGCGTCGAGGAAGCAGCCGCAAAGATCGGCTGGGACGTGCGCGTTCTGGACGGCGCCGGTTCAATCCAGGGACGGACAGCAGCCATTGGCCAGGCCTTGGCATTGAAAGCTGACGGGATCATCATCAACGGGTTTGACGCGGTGGAGCAGCAAGCCGCGCTTGAAGGTGTGGTCGATGCGGGCGTCCCGATGGTCGCTTGGCACTCGGGCCCAAAGATCGGTTGCGACGCCCCGGGCGGCATCTTTGCCAATGTCTCAACTGACGCGATGACCGTGTCCGAAGTGGCCGCCAAATGGGCTTTGGATGATGGTGGAACGGACATCGGCGTCGTGATCTTCACCGACAGCACCTACCAGATCGCCATCGACAAGGCAGATCGGCTGAAAGAGACGGTCGAAGCTGCAGGCGGCAAGGTCCTGGAATATGTCGACACGCCGATTGCCGACACTTCGACGCGAATGGGGCCGCTGACGACATCGCTGTTGCAGAAATACGGCGATAGCTGGACCCATGCCTTGGCAATCAATGACCTGTATTTCGATTTTATGGGACCGTCGCTGGCCGCCGCTGGCCTTTCGCCGGATGCAGGGCCGCAAGCAGGTTCCGCTGGTGACGGGTCTGAAGCCGCGTTCCAGCGCATCCGCTCCAACGGCTATCAAGCTATTACGGTGGCCGAGCCGCTAAACCTTCAGGGGTGGCAATTGGTCGATGAGCTTAACCGCGCCATGCAGGGCGAGGCCTGCTCCGGCTACGTCACCTCTCCTGCATTGGTGACGCCAGAAGGGCTCGCCAAGATGGGCGACAGCAATGCGTTCGATCCAGATATCCCGTACCGCGACGCCTACGCGGGGATTTGGGGGAAGTAAGGGTTTCTCCCGGTGGGGTCCTGGCGTACATGTCGGGGCCCCGCGTTTCGTGACTGATTATTGCGGCGCAAGGTCCTGCGCCACCCAACTGATTTGGCGGAGGAGATCGCCATGACACGGACACCGCTTGTCCAGATGACGGGCATCACCAAACGTTTCGGTGGTGTGACAGCCCTGCAAGACGTCAACTTGTCCGCTTATGCGGGCGAAGTGCTGGCGATTGTCGGTGACAATGGCGCGGGTAAGTCGACGCTAATCAAGATCCTGACCGGGGTTTATCAACCGACCGAGGGCGACATTTACCTCGATGGCGAGAAAATCGAGTTTTCAAACCATGCTGATGCGGCCCGTGCAGGGATTGATGCGGTTTACCAAACGCTTGCCCTGGCCGATCATCTCGACCCGGCCGCCAATATGTTCCTCGGCAACGAGCTCACGAAAAAGTTCTTCGGGATCACCGTGCTCGACAACAAGAAGATGCGCTCTGAGACCGAGCGGGTTTTGATGCAGCGCCTTGGCGTGCGGCTAAAGTCGCTTGATGCGCCGACCGACAGCCTGTCCGGCGGGCAACGCCAAGCTGTCGCCATCGCCCGCGCGGTCTACCACGAAGGCCTGCGCGTCCTGGTTATGGACGAGCCCACCGCGGCGCTTGGCCCGCAGGAAACCGCACGCACGCTCAAACTGATAAAATCACTCAAGGCACAAGGGCTTGCGATCATCCTGATCAGCCACTCCCTCGATGACGTCTTTGAGGTTGCGGACCGCGTCCATGTTCAGCGCCGCGGTCAATGCGTCGGCGTCGCTCTGACCGCGCAAAGCTCCACCCAGGAAGTCTTGGGCATGATCGTAGGTGCCAAGGAGGACGCCGAATGAACACCGCAGTTGACCCCACTTACCGGCCGCCGCTGAGCGAACGACTTGAGCCGTACATGGCTGTCATTGCGCCATTGGCGATGATTATGGCGATCTTTTTGTTCATGGCCGTGGCCAGCCCGGACCGCTTCTACCGCATCAGCAATTTGGAACTCATTCTGCAGGACGCGGCGCTTTACATGCCGATGGCGATGGCGATGACTTTTGTAATCACACAGCGCGGGATCGACCTGTCCGTCGGGTCGGTCGCGGTTCTGTCTGCGATCATCATGGCATTCCTGGTCAAACAGTTCGGCTTCTCGATCTATGTGGGCATCCCGATTGCGCTGACCATCGGCGCCTTGCTGGGGCTGATAAACGGCCTTGTAATCACCCGGTTCAACGTGCCTGATCTGATTGGAACACTGGCGATGGACCTGGTCTACAAAGGGCTGGCGTTGCTTCTGGCCAAGGGGCTCGTGCTGGCGCGCTTCCCGGACATCCTGACTGAGATTGGTCGCGGGCAAACGCCGTTTTTCATTCCGACTCCCGCTGTGATCGGGATGCTGACTATGGTAGCGGGCTATTACATCCTGCAACGGACACATTTTGGCCGTTACACGGTGGCCATCGGCTCTAGCCCGGAATCAGCTGAGCTCACAGGCATCGGGGTCAAACGCCATAAGGTCTACGCCTATGTTCTCTGTGGTGCCTGCGCGGCGCTGGCTGGTTTGATGCTTACAGGCAAGCAGAACGCCATTCAGGCGACAATGGCGCCTTTCTTCAATCTACATGTCATCGCGGCAGTGGTTGTGGGAGGCACCTCGCTCTTTGGGGGGCGGGCCTCGATCATTGGCTCCTTCTCGGGCGTGTTGCTGCTGGCGATGATGCTGAACGCGCTGGTCACGTTGAGGATCGAGTTCTTCTGGCAGCCGGTGGCTTCCGGCTTCGTGATCATTAGCTCCGTCGCGCTTTACGCCTGGATCCAGAAGAAAGACCGGGACGGCGCAGGCGGCTGGTTCGCCGATCTCAGAACGGCGGAAGGTCAAAAACTCGTGCGGTTTTCCGCACTACTCATTGGCGTCTTGATTGCCCTACTGGCAATTGGCGGCATCTTTGCCGGGGAGACCGCACCAAGCGGTTGATCCGGTTTCTGCGGGATGGCCGGGCAGGAGGTGCAGCCCCAACCCGGCCGGTGGTCCCGCTCTCATTGCAAAGGGAGGAACCAAGATGAGACTTTTAGCAACCACAGCCCTTGTGGCAACAGCAACGCTGGGCACAGCCTGGGCGGACGGGCATGCGACGCTGCCCTTGAAGGAACTGCCGGACATCGCAGACCGTGACTACTGGGTGCCCGATGAGGTGAACGCTGACGGCGCGCTGGAAGCGATGCAAGCGGTTGTCGGCTCGGAGGCGGTGCAGTTTACGGGGTCACAAGACGAACCAATCCAGATCGCTCTGATCTACCCGTCCTCTGACACCTCTGATTTCTGGGCGCGCAACTACCTCGCCATGACCAAACGCCTTGATGAGCTGGGCATACAATATGAAACAACCGAATTTGCGTCTCGCCAAATCGAGCACTCGCTGCAAACCACCTATGCCAATCAGGTCGTCTTGGACAAAGACATCTATGATTACGTGATCTTCGGCCCATCCGAGCTGGCAATCCAGGCGGATAACATCTCTAAACTCGCAGCGGAGAAAGATGACCTGACGACCTACGTCTGGGCGTTCCATACGCCGTTGAAAGACCTGGAACAGCAACCGGCCGCGTGGTTCGATTTCTCTTCGGCTGCAGGCGCGTTGACCATGTGTGACTACATGATTGGGCGTCTTGGCGAAGGCGTCACCATGGCAATGAACCGGGGTATTCCGGGGATTACCGACAATCAGCGCTCCGGTGACTTCAAGTCTTGCGTTGAGGAAAAAGCCGGATGGACGACGGTCTACGAGCATTACGGGGAGTACCAGCGCGAAGGCGGCTTCGAAGGCACATCGCTGATACTGCAATCCTACCCTGAGGCCAAGATCATCCATAATGCAAATACAGCCATGGCCATGGGATCGGTCGAGGCGCAGGTCTCCGTCGGGAAAGAGAAAGAGATCTTTTCCACCGGGTGGGGTGGTACCGGGCTTGAGTTGGATGCAATCCGTCGCGGTGAGCTTGACGCGACCCCTATGCGGATGGGCGATGACGTGGGTGCCGCAACGGCCGAAGCGATCAAGGCTGATCTGGAGGGGCGTTCTGGCGAGCTGCCTTTTGTTTTCTTGGGCAGGATCACCGTGGCACATGACCAGATGAGCGCCGCGCAGATCGATGCCTTGGAACAAGAGGCGTTCCGTTTCTCCGGTGTCGGTGCGCTCGACCGTTAAAAACTGGTAAGGCGCGGGGTTTTCTCGTCCCCGCGCCTTTTCCGACAAATCGGCACGAGTTCCATGCCGACGCTCACCACGGGCAATCCACACAACGGGCGTTTCGAAGGTCCGCCTTTGCTTGTCAATTCCCGCTAAGCACTCTTCATTTGAAAGTCACTTGGGCGCAAAGCCCGCCTTCCTTTCTGTTCGACAATTTCAGGGTGCCGCCAGCTTGACGAATTAGCAGGTTTGCGGTGGCAAGCCCCAAACCGGTGCCAGATTGATCCGCCGTGCGCGCTTTATTGAGCGTCACAAAAGGCTCTAGAACCCGTTGAAGCTCGGGTTCGGGGATGCCGGGGCCGTCATCCGATATTTTGACCACAACGGGTGATGCAGTGTTTTCGATGGTCACGCCTGTTCCAAACTTCAGTGCGTTCTCGACAAGATTGGAAATGACGCGGTCAAAGGCTGCAGTGTTGACGGTAAGACTGGCATTCTGCACGTCGCCTAGCGTGATGCGTGGATCGTTCCTTTCCGCCACCCAACTCGTGAGGAAATCTGACAACGCGATGGTCTCTTTCTCACCAGTGGCCGAACCAACGCGCGCGAAATCGAGGCTGCTCTCTACAACCGATCCGATTTTCTCGATGTTGCGCTCCAGCGCCGGGCTTATGTCGTCCGGAACCTCCTCTACCTTAAGCGAAAGTCGTGTCAGATAAGTACGCATGTCGTGACCCAGGGCACCCAGCATGACGCTCTGCCGCTCCATTAAATCAGCGATCCTGGATTGCATCGTATTGAAGTTTTTGATTAGAGATCGCAATTCCGGTGCGCCCTGCGCGGCAACAACCACTGGCTTGCCATCGCTGCCAAATTTCTCTGCCGCAAGCGCCAGAGTTTCAATTGGTTTGGTTTCGCGTCGCACGAAGAACAGCACAATCAACGAAGCAACGACGCCCAAAATGCCCGAGAACCATCCGATGGGGACAGAATAAACCTGGGTCAGCAAATCATCTCTCGTCTCAAGCGACAGAACGCGGCCATCGTTCAACCCGACGAGGACGCGCATCGGATATTTCGTCCAGACAGACGTATCCTCCCAACGCAATTCTGACGGTTCCACGCTGTCTGGAATATCAACGAATATCGCAAACGGGCGCTGGTGAAAGACGTTTGCATAGGTCTCAAACCGGCGCTCCAAATTCAAAAGCCGCGTTTCAGGCTTGATAAATTCAAAAATTTCCTCTTCGACGATATCAACACGCAGGTTGGGGGTATTCAGAGCTACCAGAGCAAGTTCAGCGTCAGCTGCACCCTCAATTATGTTCACGATGGCGGCGGTGCGTTCTGGCAAGGGAAACCTATATCCAGGCTGCTCCCCTTCAGCGCGGTCTCCGATATAGACCCACACCAAAGCCACTTGGATGGCCATAAACAAAACCGCAAGCGCGGCGGCCAATCGCACGAAGAAGCTAAGACGAAACGTCATGTTCTAAGCTCGGCGGCAAAGACATAGCCAGCATTGCGGATCGTCTTGATGAATTGCGGCTTTTTGGGATCGTCCCCAAGTTTTGAGCGCAAGCGACTGATTTGAACGTCGATGGTTCGATCGAAATGATCCGATTGTCTCCCTTGCGCAAAATCCATCAATTGGTCACGTGACAGAACGCGCCCCGGGTGGGTCAGAAACGCGCGGAGCAAAGCGAACTCTCCAGAAGTAAGAAGCAACTCGCCGCCCGCCAAACGCACGGCATGCCGCGCCAGATCAACTTCGATGTTCGCGAAACGGAACACCTTTGGGCTCTCCGGAGATGACTTTTCCGAGCGTCGCAAGATCGCGCGGATACGCGCCACAAGCTCTCTCGTTCCAAAGGGCTTGCCCAAATAATCATCTGCACCCAGCTCCAGACCGACAACGCGGTCGATCTCCTCTGTACGGGCCGTTAGCATCAGGATGGGAATGTCCGACTGCGCGCGTAAACGTCGGCAGATCGATAGCCCGTCTTCGCCCGGCAACATCAGATCAAGCACGATAAGGTCGCAAACTTGTCGCGACAGCAAGGCATCAAGCGACACGCCGTTCGTGACAAGATGCGCGTCGAACCCCTGATCTTTAAGCCTGTCACGCGTCATTGGCCCGATCTCGGGGTCGTCTTCGACAATCGCGATACTGACCGGTTTGCTCATGCGGTCATCCTACCGCTCCGGCTCCCGGCGGGGCCAGATGTTTCAGGTGCCGTTTACAAATCGTCACAAAACGCAAAGTGCCGGACATCATGTGGAAAAATCGGTTCGCCAATTTCCGAGCATCAAAGGTCTAAACAAGGATACTGACATGAAATCGTTTCTTCTCATTGCCTCTCTGGCGCTGCTTTCGACAGGTGCTCAAGCGCAATCAACCAGTGAGCGGATCACGACATTTGCCGACGGCTCCACCTTTAGAACCACGACACAAAGCGTGCGGAGTGACAACACACGCGCGGTCACCACCACCGGCGTCGGCAGCGACGGTCGTGGCTATACTCGGACAGCCGTCTGGCAATGGGACCCGACGACCAATAGCTGGAAAAAGACAGTTGTCGGTCAAACCGCCAATGGAAAAACGTGGACAAACAACGGAAACGGTAGTTGTGCGGAGGGTGCTTGCTCCTCGACGAGTACCTTCACAGGCGCCAACGGGGAAACTGCCACGCGGCGTTCAACCAGCGTCAGAGAAAACGGCGTCACGAACCGTCGGACCGAGCGGACAACACGACGAGGAACCACTGTTCGCGAGTGGAAGCGTGTTCGTTAAAGGTCACAACAACGCCGCGCGCAAACCATGGCGCGGCGTTTACCTATGAGATCCCGTATGAAGTCCCTTCTTTTCATTCTGGCATACTGTCTTGTTGCCCAAACCGCGCTCGCCGGAACATTGGATCGTCAGATTGCCGAAGCGCGACAGGCAGCGCTGAAATACGCCTCCTTTTCTGAAGCAAAACGACAAGGCTGGAAGCCCTTCGGCGCTGACGTCCCCTTGATGGGACAGCATTTTCAACTTCGGAATGGTCCGGACTATGTGTTTGGCGACCAACTCGACTTCTCCAGACCTTCAAACCTGGTCTACGCCGAGCTCCAAGGCCGCAAACGACTTGTCGCCATCGCCTATGTTGTTCGAAAACGCCCAGATGACCCCATGCCGGCCGGGTTTGCCGGAAACAGGGACATCTGGCACATCCACGATGGTAGAAGGTTCTTGGCGGCTTTGTCCGAGACGCGTCCCTTTGTCGGTCGCTTAGCAGGCCGCTGGTTCCAGAACAAAGTGACACATAACGACGGGCGCACCCAATTGGCGATGGTCCATCTTTGGCTCATTAAAAATCCAAAGGGGCCATTCGCCTCCCATAATCCACGCCTGCCCTATCTCGATCTTGGTTTGCCTGATACCGGGTCGGGAGACATGGGCACGGCGCGTGGGCTTGCCCTGGCGCAAAGCGACGGTTGCAGTCGCACGCTTGATGCCGAACTGAACTTGTCGGGCGCAAGTCGTCGAAAGATCAGAGGCATAAAGCGACACTGCCAAAAGCTATCGAGACAGGTGAAGGCCGCTCTGCAGTCAGGCCGGCCACAACTTTATTCAGTTGCGCGCCAGGCTTGGGAAACCCTTTCCTTCAAGGTTCAGACGCAACTCACACCCGACGAATTTCGGCGCTCCAAGGCGTTTGTCGAAGACGGTCCGGGCATATGTCGTTGAGCCCTTCTCATTGGCCCGTCTGACCGTCAATACACCCAGCCATCAGTTCAGTGCATGCTTGAATGGTCGCAGCTATGTCCGGTGGTGGAGCGTCGGACATCGGGGACGCCAGCTCTCAGCCTTTTTTCGGAACGAAGGCGGTCCTGCTCCGTGATCGAAACAGCGTCACCTTTTTCGCGAAAGACCTGTGGCGGAGAGACAGGGATTCGAACCCTGGAGACGGTTTCCCGCCTACACACTTTCCAGGCGTGCGCCTTCGACCACTCGGCCACCTCTCCGGCTGGCGCTTTCTAGCGGCATCGTGGGGTTCCCTGCAAGGGGCCAAAACGCGCAAGGCGCTCAACGCGTCAATCAAGATCGCCTTCATCCAGAAACACCGGGTCCGTCGGACCCGACGGCGCGCGCGGCTCGGATGCGGGTGCGCGGCGTAGACTTTCCGGGTTTCTGATCCACAAGTCCCGCTGCGCGAAGGGTATCTCGATATCTTCTTCGGCAAACCGCCGTGCAATCTCGTGGTTGATGTCCGTGCGCACCGAAAGACCGTAACCAATATCGTTCAGGATGATCCTGACCTCAAAGTCGAGGCTGTCCGCGCCAAATCCCTGAAATACGATTGTCGGCGGCGGCGTCACAGCCACCAGGGGATGGTTCTCCGCAATTTCACGCAGGATGGTTTCGACGCGCTTGGTATCAGTGCCGTAAGCTACACCCACATTGAGAATGACGCGGCCCGCAGAATTCCCGTGGGTCCAGTTTGTCACCGTGCCCGAAATCAAATCGCCATTCGGAACAATCACATCTGTACGGTCAAACATCTCGATACGGGTCGAGCGCACCGAGATTGATTTGACCACACCGAGCTTGCCGCCCACTTCGACCCAATCGCCTTCGCTAATCGGGCGCTCAATCAGCAGGATGATCCCGCTCACAAAGTTATTGACGATGTTCTGAAGTCCAAAACCGATGCCAACGCTGAGCGCGCCGATGATAATGGCCAGGCTCGACAGGTCGATACCTGCCGACGTTATGCCGAAGACTGCCGCTAGCGTCACACCGACATAACCAAGCCCGGAGATAATGGCGTTCTGACCGCCCTTATCGATCCGCGTCCGTGGCAGTACCGATGAGCGCAACGTCCCTTGCACCAATCGCGTCAAGCCAAAGCCGATGCCGAACACAATGGCAAATGTCAGAACCGTACCCGGGGATATCGTGGTCTCACCTAGCCGAATGCCGGCGCGAAACGCTGTCCAGACCTCGTCGAGATCGCTATAGCGCGCGCCCCAAATCAGCGCGAAAATCGGCATCGATCCCAGCGTCAAAAGAAGACTGAGAATGACCGGGGCCAGCGCCTGTTCTGCCGCATCCCCTTCCAACCCGCGCAACATCGCATAGGCCGCGCGGATCGCATTATGTAAGGCCAGAAGGAACGCAATCAGAC
Source organism: Pseudomonadota bacterium (assembly GCA_039024895.1). Classification (GTDB taxonomy): domain Bacteria; phylum Pseudomonadota; class Alphaproteobacteria; order Rhodobacterales; family Rhodobacteraceae; genus JAJDOD01. The sequence goes on from JBCCPJ010000001.1 coordinate 183,084, forward strand.
CAAGGCTGAGGACAAGGGGAAACAAGGCCCCGCGCGCGAGGTTCACAAAACCTATGGCCGCAAGGATTGGTGCAGCAAGCGCCACAAGCTGGACGACACGACCGAGGAGACGGGCCACGCTCGCGGCAAAGCCTCCACTTTCGCCTTCCGGCACTTGCCCGCCGCGCCATATGAGTTGCCCGGTGCGAAAGAGCGTCAGACCGAGAGCAACGAAAATCGGGAAAAACAAGATGCTGAGCGTCGTGGTTTCAAACCGCACGGTCTGCTGTACGATTTCGAGGAGCGACATCAGACCCGCCAAAACGCCGAGCAGGGAACTGTTACGCCGTCCGCTTGCCCTTTGCGCAGCATCCAGGCGGAGCGGCGTCGGAATGCTCTCCCTTTCAGGGAAAAGGCGTCCCCCGATCCAGCGCGCAATCGCATAGGTGAAGATGGCTGCGTTCACACCTATGGCAATCGCCCGCCCGGTCTCACCGAGAACACCGGTTGAAATCAACGCGGCATTCAAGAGCGAGATGCCAAGCATCACGACCAGAACGCTGACGAAAGATAAGAGGAAGCCGTACAAAACTGGCGCATGCGCGCCACCACGATTCTCGATCCGGGCAAGAATTGCCTCAATCCAGCGAGGTCCCCGGAACAGCGCAACCAGCGCCGCCAAAAGGAGTATCCCGGCCAGTGCAAAACGCTGGAGGTAATCCGTTCGGTCCGTCTCGCTTGCGATCAACGCAACCTCCTGACGGACGGTTTCAAACACGCCGATCACCGCTTTCAGGGCCGTCGGCCAGTTGAGCGGATCAAGCGGCGTGCGCTCAAGCTGCAGCAAAGCGTCCGTCTGGCGATCTCGCAGGGTGCTGTCTATCTGGCCAATCAACGTATCGGCACGGGCCCAAGCCTCTAGCGCTTCGAGCTGCGGCTCGCGTGCCTTGGTTAACTGGTCATTCAGGCTCGAACGCCGCGCAGCGACGTCGGCCGCTTCGGTCTCGCCCTCCGCCGGTGGATCGCCCAAGGCGTCTAGCTGCGCCTCCAGCGCCTCAATCTGGACAGCGTTGACGTCTTGCGCAGCCAGAAACTTCGACCGCCATTCAACGAGGGACGCCCGAAGCGCATCAAACCCGTCATCGCTCATCTTATTGTTTTCGATGTTTGTCTCAACGAGGGACGCGAAACGGTCGAACTCACCAAAGTCCACCTGCTGCGCCCAAACCGGTGACACTGCGATCAACAAGAGAACCACCCAACATCTGGCGCAATGTCTCAGATAGTGAACCACGACCTAATCCTCGAACACAGTCGGCAAAATGCGGTGGGAACCATCCATCCAGGGCGGCAGCGGTAGCCCCTTCTCCCTCAGGAAAGTGGGGTTGAACATCTTGGACTGATAGCGATTGCCATAGTCGCAGAGGATGGTCACGATCGTATGCCCAGGTCCCAGCTCGCGCGCGAGCCGCATCGCACCTGCAACATTGATGCCGGATGACCCCCCAAGACACAGCCCTTCCTGCATCAGCAGATCATAGACAATCGGCAGCGCCTCTGTGTCCGGTATTTTGTAGGTGAAATCGGGGGTGTAGCCTTCGAGGTTCGCGGTAATACGCCCCTGCCCGATGCCTTCTGTGATCGAGTTGCCATCAGGCGGGTCCTGATCCGTGTAGAGTTTGAAAAGCCCGGAACCATCGGGATCAGAGAGACCGACTTTCACACCCTTTGGCTGGAGCACCTGCGCCACACCAGCGAGCGTACCGCCGGAACCCACGGCACAGGTGAAACCGTCCACTTTTCCGTCGGTTTGTTCCCAAATCTCGGGGCCAGTCGTTTCGACATGGGCCTGGCGGTTGGCCGTGTTATCGAACTGGTTGGCCCAGACGGCCCCATTCGGCTCCGTCTTGTTGAGACGTTCCGCGAGGCGCGCCGAGTATTTCACATAGTTGTTCGGGTTCTTGTAAGGCACTGCCGGAACCTGCACCAGTTCCGCCCCGCAGAGGCGGATCATGTCCTTCTTTTCCTGACTTTGGGTCTCGGGGATCACGATCACCGTCCGAAACCCCATCGATGCCCCCACAAGGGCCAACCCGATCCCGGTGTTCCCCGCCGTGCCCTCAACGATCGTGCCGCCCGGCTTCAACTTGCCGCTCGCCACCGCGTCCCGGATGATGAACAGCGCCGCACGATCCTTCACAGATTGCCCCGGGTTGAGGAACTCCGCCTTGCCAAGGATTTCGCAGCCCGTCGCCTTGGAGGGGCCGCTCAGTCGAATAAGCGGCGTATTACCGACCGCGTCGGCAAGGTCGTAGCGAATGGTCATGGTGATGCGTCCTTGGGCTTTGCCCTTCTCCTAGCCCTGCAACCCGAGTGTTTCAATGGCAGGCTTACGCGCTTTGCGTGCCGCCATAGAGCGCGCGGTACCGCGCGACATTGTCGGCATGATAGCCTTGCATGTCAGCATTTGGTGTAATCGTCCGCTGGACTGGCGCTGGCGATAGCACCTCTATCGGATCGGCTGCTTCGGAAGCGGCAAAGGCCAACCGAGCCGCGCCAAAGGCACCGCCAAAGTCGCCATCGGACGGAATGAGCAACGCCAGATCGCAGGCATCGGCAATCATCTGCACCCAAGCTGCGGATCGGGCGCCGCCACCAATGGCATAGACCTGATCGGCATGTGTTCCCGCTGCCTTGAGCGCATCGAGACTATCGACAAAAGCATATGCCACACCTTCAATGGCCGCGCGCGCGAGGTCACTCACCTCAGTAGCCTGGCTCATGCCGACCAGAGCACCCCGGGCGGCGGCGTTGTTGTGAGGCGTGCGCTCACCCGAGAGATACGGCAGGAACGTCAGTGGCGCCTCGGCGGGTGCCCTTGCGTCGATCCCTTCGGTCAACACCGACGGGTCGCGACCTGTCATGCGCGCGAGCCAATTCAGCGTATCGGTAGCCGATAGGATCACCCCCATCTGGTGCCACACCTCAGGCACCGCGTGGCAGAAGGCGTGGACGGCCTCCTCCGTGTTGGGGCGAAGTCCGTCCGTGGCCATGAAAAGCACACCGGACGTGCCAAGCGATGCAAAGCCCGTACCGGGTCGCACCGCGCCGACCCCCGCGGCGGAAGCGGCATTGTCGCCACCGCCCCCGGCAAGGACTGGCGGTGTTGTCATCCCCCATCGCGCCGCGAGTTCGGGACGAAGGCGACCGGCCGCTGCGGACCCTTCGACGAGAGTGGGCATGTGCGATGCGGTCAGGCCAGTGGCCGCCAACAGGTCCGCCGACCAGGCGCGTTGAGCCACATCAAGCCAAAGCGTGCCGGCGCTATCGGACATCTCCGATAGGTGCTCGCCGGTGAGACACAAACGCAGGTAGTCCTTAGGCAAAAGCACTTTCGCAATCTGCGCGAAAATATCCGGCTCGTGCTTGCGCACCCACTCCAGCTTAGGGGCCGTAAACCCTGGCATAACAAGGTTACCACCGATGCCGCGAAAGTCGGCACGCCTATCCAGTTCGTCGCATTCAATCGCGGATCGGCCATCGTTCCACAATATACAGGGCCGCAGCACCTGGTCGGAGGAATCCAGCAATGTCGCGCCATGCATATGCCCGGAAAGGCCGATGCCCTGCACATTCGCCATATGCGACGGGTGTTGCGCGGCCAGTTCATCCAACGTGGTTTGCGCGGCTCGCCACCAATCTTCGGGCGCCTGTTCGGACCAGTTTGGTTGCGGGCGCGACACCTCCATCGGCGCGTTGGCGGAAGCGAGAACCCTTTGGCTTTCATCGATCAGAATGGTCTTTACGCTCGATGTGCCAAGATCAATCCCGAGCCACGTTCCTGATGCCATTTGGGCCTCCCTTATCGTTTTGCGGCGACGGTACGCCATGCCACCGGGAAGGCCAATCACCATCGCCAATTAACCGTTTGAAAACTGCCTGCCGGAGCTGAGACATGCCCCTCGAAATGACCCAAAACGTGTTTATCACCTGTGCCGTCACCGGATCGGGCAGCACTCAGGATGCAAGTCCCCATATCCCGCGTGGGCCGGAACAGATTGCCGAGAGCGCCATCGCAGCGGCAAAAGCCGGGGCGGCGGTGGTGCATTGCCATGTGCGCGAGCCGGAGGACGGGCGTCCATCGCGACGTCGGGAGCTTTACCGCGAGGTAACCGAACGCATTCGCGCTGCTGACACGGATGTGGTGTTGAACCTAACGGCGGGGATGGGCGGTGATATTGTCTTCGGATCGACCGAGGCACCGCTGCCGGTCAATGCCGACACGACCGACATGATCGGGGCCGAAGAGCGTGTAGCCCACGTGCTGGAATGTCGCCCGGAGATTTGTACGCTGGACTGCGGCACGATGAACTTCGCCGAAGCCGATTACGTCATGACCAACACGCCAGGCATGCTGCGCGCCATGGGGCGCATGATGACCGACGCCGGTGTGCGTGTGGAAATCGAGGCCTTCGATACCGGCCATCTGTGGTTTGCCAAGCAGCTTGTCACCGAAGGCGTGTTGGACGACCCGGCCCTCGTGCAGCTGTGCATGGGGGTGCCGTGGGGCGCGCCGAACGATCTGAACACATTCATGGCCATGGTAAATGCGGTGCCCGATCATTGGACCTTTTCCGCCTTTTCGCTTGGCCGCCATCAGATGGCTTACGCAGCGGCGGCGGTTCTGGCAGGGGGGCATGTGCGTGTTGGCCTTGAGGATAACCTCTATCTGGAACGCGGCCTATTGGCGACAAACGCACAGCTTGTCAGCAAGGCGCGTGGCATTGTCGAAGGTTTGGGCGCCTCAATCATGGGGCCGGAGGATGTGCGGGCGCATATGGGGCTGACAAAGCTGGACCCCGTTTAGGTCACACGAAAAGGCGAAAAGTTTCGCATGCGAAACTTTTTCCTTTACCTTCAGGTAGTTAATATTGACGGTCAGTTGATTAAGCGTCCGGACGACCGTCGCGTCGTACGGGGACCAACTACCGAAGACGAAGGTCGGCGGAATCGCCAGAACCCTTGTCGGAGGTGAACCTGACCGTATCACCGCGTACCTCAACCGTTTGGCAGTTCGCACCATCGAGGATATCGCCGTTCACATAGAGATCCCGGCAAAAGTAGCCGCTTGACCAGTTCCAATCACCGCTCACCTTACGACCGAACGCACGGCCGTTAATCTTGCCGCTATCGGACACGTTTAGGCGGATCCCGAGACGCGTCAAGTTACGATCCTTGACCAGCGAGACAAAGCTGTCGCGGTCCGTCACGCGTTTGAATTCTGCCGCTGCTGGACCAGCAATGAGCGTTGCGATGATGATGGCTGCTCCCAAGCGCATCGGGCGTCTCCTGTGTTTAGCCATTTCTACGTCCAACCGACCTTATCGGATCACTTGAATCCAAGAACATCACGCATGTCATAACACCCAGGGTTGCGTCCTTGCCCCCACATAGCTGCCTTTACGGCGCCGCGGGCAAAAAGCCGCCGATCGGTGGCAACATGCCGCAAAACCAGACGCTCGCCCTCAGATGCAAAGATCACATCATGTTCCCCGACCACATCGCCGCCCCGAATGGCGGAAAAGCCGATATCGCCGGTTTTGCGCGCGCCCGTAATCCCGTCGCGCCCCCTGTCGGACACCTCTGACAACAGAACACCGCGCCCTTGCGCCGCCGCTTCGCCAAGCATCAGCGCCGTGCCAGACGGGGCGTCCACTTTGTGCCTGTGGTGGCTCTCGACAACCTCGATATCAAATTCGGCATCCAGCGCTTCCGCAACCTGTCGCGTCAGTTCTACCAGCAGGTTGACGCCAAGGCTCATATTGCCAGCCCGGATGATGGTTGCGTGGCGCCCGGCGGCGTCGAGTTTGGCGATATGGCTCTCGTCAAACCCGGTGGTACCGATAACATGGATGGCCCGCGCCTGAGCGGTCAATTCCGCGTGGTTTACCGTCGCGTCAGGTGACGTGAAGTCGATCACGACTTGTGCAGGCGCAATCGCTTCCAACGGATCGTCTGTCACCGATATACCGCTAGCTGTCCCACCCATGGCCACACCGAGGTCCTGCCCGACCCAATCGTGGCCCGCGCGTTCCACTGCACCGGACAGACGCAATTTGTCGGAGGCCTGCACCTCTTTAACCAGCATCTGCCCCATGCGGCCCGATGCCCCGGTGATAACGACGCCTGGAAGTTCGGTCATGATTTCCTCCATTTTGGCGCTCGATATATCAAGCGTCGGGGGAGTGTTAGATCTAAACGCTTGCTTGCTGCGAAGTGATGCAGCGCTTAAGTGCACTATATGGCCAAGCGATTTCATGACGGGCCCGGCCCTTCCCAGCGTCAGTTGCGCGTTGCCGAATTGATCCGGCGACGTTTGTCGGACGTGCTGCATCACGGCGACATCCATGACCCGGAGTTGAACCTGATGTCGATTACCGTTGGCGAGGTAACTTGCTCGCCCGACCTCAAAGTGGCGACCGCTTATGTTCTACCCCTCGGGGGCGATCACCGGGAAGAGGCGCTCGACGCGCTCCGTCGTAACCGGTCGGAGATCAGGCGTACGGTCGGCAAAGGCTTGGCCCTGAAATACTCGCCCGAAATTCGATTTCAGATTGATGAGACGTTCGACCGTCTAGACACCACCAGAGCGATGTTTGCCGATGAAAACGTACGCCGCGATCTGGACGACGATTAGTTTACTTGCCGCCCCCGCTTGGAGCGCTGGCTGTGAGGATGTTCAATTTGAGGAAACATCCTTCACGGTATGCGAGGCGGACCCGGCGACCGACGATATCCGGCTTTTTCTGACCACGCCGGACGGCGAGGTGCTGGGCAGTTTCAATAACGTTGCTGCGTCCCTGCCCGCCGGTGAATTGAGCTGGGCGGTGAATGCCGGCATGTATCACGCTGACCGACGGCCCGTCGGCCTTTATATCGAAGACGGTATTGAGCGCGCGCCAATTGTGACGCGGGATGGTCCGGGAAATTTCGGGCTGTTGCCAAATGGCGTGTTGTGTCTCGGCGAGGGTCGCGCGGACATCGTGGAGAGCAGGCGTTTCGCCGAGCGCGCACAGTCCTGTCAATTCGCCACCCAATCGGGGCCAATGCTGGTGATCGAGGGCGCACTGCACCCGCGGTTTCTTCCCAACTCGGATTCGCTTAATGTGCGAAACGGTGTCGGCGTTACCTCAGCGGGGCAACTTGTGGTCGCTATCTCCAATGAACGGGTCAATTTCCATCGCTTCGCGCGATTTTTCCGGGACGCCTTGGAAACCCCGAATGCGCTGTTCCTCGACGGGACGATCTCGCGGCTCTATGCGCCGGACCTGGATCGGCACGATGCCGGGTTTCCCATGGGACCGATGTTGGGCGTGGTGACTTCCGGCGATTGACAAGCGGCGCGCGGATTGGCACCCACGCGGCTTCTAGAAAGAAGGGCAGTAATGGCGCGACGGAAAAAAGGGCGTGATATTTCGGGCTGGCTGGTCGTGGACAAGCCCGCCGGGGTTACGTCAACGTCCGTGGTCAACAAAGTGCGTTGGGCGCTGGACGCCAAGAAGGCAGGGCATGCGGGCACATTGGACCCCGATGCGACGGGCATATTGGCTGTGGCCCTCGGCGAGGCGACCAAAACCGTGCCTTTCGTGACCGACGCTCTCAAAGCCTATCGCTTCACTGTGCGGTTCGGGACAGCGACAAACACAGACGATGCAGAAGGTGAGGTCATTGCCTCGTCAGACCAGAGGCCCGACGATACGGCGCTATCAGTGGCGTTGGGAGCATTTACGGGCGACATCCTGCAAGTGCCGCCCGCCTTCTCTGCGGTGAAGATTGATGGCGAACGCGCCTATGCCAAAGCGCGCGCAGGTGAAGACGTCATGCTAGAGGCGCGCCCGCTCTACGTGGAAAACCTGACGCTCTTGGGGCGCCCCGACGCGGATCATGCGGAGTTGGAGATGGTCTGCGGCAAGGGCGGATATGTGCGCGCCATTGCGCGGGACCTCGGCCAAGCGCTTGGGTGCCTCGGACATGTGCGTGACCTCCGGCGTATCTGGTCAGGACCTTTCGAGTTGGAAGACGCCGTCTCGCTTGACAAGGTGGAAGAGCTGGCACGCACACCCGAACTCGACGCGGCGCTTTTGCCCCTTTCGGCCGGTCTGATTGACTTGCCAGAACTACCGACTACGCCGGAAGGTGCAGCGCGCCTACGCAATGGCAACCCCGGCATCGTGCTCGCGGCGGACGCGGCCTATGGCGATGTGGCCTGGGCTTCTATCAACGGTGAACCGGTGGCCGTCGGCGTTTACAAGGCAGGCGAATTGCACCCGAACCGCGTGTTTGTGTTGTGACGGTCACCCGCCGGCACGTGGTCTCAGACGGATGGCGAGAGGCTGTTTACTCCGATTGCGAACGCTACCGGTATCGACTGACGGTCTCCTGGGATGAGCGCGCGCCGCGCCTTTTATACGTGATGCTGAATCCTTCCAAGGCGACAGAGCTTGTCAATGATCCGACAATTGAGCGCTGCGAGCGTCGGGCACGTCAGCTGGGCTACGGCGCGTTTGGGGTCGCTAACCTGTTTGGCCTGCGCGAAACGTCACCCGCCCGATTGAAATCTGCCCGTGCGCCGGAGGGCCCACACAATATGCGCGCGATCGACGACAGCGTCGCGTGGAGCGACAGTGTTCTGGCGGCCTGGGGGGTGCATGGCACGCATCGGGCACAAGGGGCGAAGGTGCTGAAACGGCTGAGAACTTGCGGCGCGCCGCTGTTGCATCTTGGGCTCACGAAGGAAGGCCACCCTCGCCATCCCCTTTATATTCCTTATAAAATCAAACCCGAACCCTGGGCTTAGAAAATACTTGATTAGTTCGATGTCATACTAATATAATTCGATATCGAACTAATGGAGTTTACCAATGAACCGCAGAAATTTCCTTCGCATCGCCGGTGGTGGTTTGGTTCTTGCCGCCGGAGGAGCCGGAGCCTGGCTTGCAAATAGTACGCCGTCGAAAGCGCTGGCACCTTGGGCTATGGCGGGTGCCAGCCAATACACCGATCCGCGGATGCATGCGCTGTCCTATGCCATCCTTGCCCCTAACCCGCATAACCGCCAACCTTGGCTCGTCGAATTGGTCGGCGATGACACGGTAGTCTTGCGTTTCGATACGGGCAAACAACTGCCCCATACCGATCCGTTCGACCGGCAATTGACCATCGGCCTTGGGTGCTTTCTTGAACTTTTGGTGATGGCGGCGGGCGCCAATGGCTACGGCGTTGATCTTGCTCTGTTTCCCGAAGGCGAGGACGAGGCAGGACTGGATACACGGCCCATTGCCCGCGCGCAGTTCCGGCCCGCTGATGTGAGCCCCGACCCGCTTTGGGCACATGTCCCGAATCGGCGTTCCAACAAGGAACCTTACGATACAAGCCGTGCCGTCATGCCGGACCAGGTAGAGCGCATCCTCGCCGCCGCACGCAACCCGGATTGGGTTGGCGGGTCGGTCGCGCCCGAAGATATCAGCTATTGGCGGGACCTGTCCGCGAAAGCATTGATGATCGAGATCGAGACGCCGCATACCTTTCAGGAAAGCGTCGATCTGTTCCGGATTGGCAAGCGTGAGGTGAACGCGAACCCGGATGGGATCGACTTTAGCGGACCGCTCTTTGAGACCCTCCATCTGACGAGGATGATGACACGGGAAGCGACATCAGACACATCCTCTACGGCTTATCAAAGCGGCGTCGATGCTGTAATTTCCAACGCAACAAGTGCGATGGGGCATCTTTGGATGGTAACGCCCGGCAACACGCGGCGCGATCAGATTAAGGCCGGTGCGGAGTGGCTGCGCCTGAACCTCGCATGCACGGCTGAAGGGCTTGGTTTTCAGCCGCTTAGCCAGGCTCTACAGGAGTATCCCGAAATGGACGCCCTCTATGCCGAGACCCATAGCCGGCTTGCACCGGAGGGGGGCACCGTGCAAATGCTTGCACGTATCGGGTACGGACCCGATGTGCCGGTCAGTCCACGCTGGCCCCTCGACGCGAAGCTGGGAGGCGGATGAGCAAAGCGCACAACACGGCAGACATGGCGGTTTTCGGCTTTTTCAATGAAGTCGGGATCATCAACCAGTTGTCGACAACGCTCCTTGCGACGTGCTTGCCTGATGGTGTGCATCCGTCCCATTTCGCCATCATCAACCACTTGGTCCGGATGGGGGATGAGAAGTCCCCGGTCCGGATCGCGGCGGCCATGCAAGTCACGAAAAACACCATGACGCACTCGCTCAAAGTGCTGTCCGAGCGGGGTTTTATCGAGGTGGGGCCGGACCCGGAGGATGGGCGCGGCAAGATCGTTAAACTCACATACGCCGGCCGCGCCTTCCGCGAAGACGCGATAAAGCGCGTCACTGATCGATTTTCGGTGATTGTTCAGCCGGAGCACAGGGATATCATGCAGAAAACGTTGGGTGACTTGGTCGTCATTCGGAGACTTCTCGACGAAAACCGATGAAATCTGTCAGTTAATCCACAAGTCGCCTTAAAGCCGCCAGATTGCCAGAATAGAGCAAACATGCTTTGTTTAAAGGCATGTATTGAGGGGCGGGAGCCATGGAAATCCTCGAAGGGATCATTGAAAGCTTCAAATTCCAAGCGTTCAGCACGAGTTCGCGTCTGGCTTTCGTGTATCTCGCGTTGACTGTTGTGGTTGCCACTCTCGTTTGGGTGGCGCGCGGTGCGCCCGTGTCGCTGATGAAATGGCTGTTTCCGGCATCGGTTTACAAGCACCGATCCAATTTGTTGGATATCAAGCTTTTCCTCGCCTACCGTGTGTTATCGGGCTTTGGCGTGTTCAGCGCGGTTATCTTCACGCCACTGGTGACGATTGTCGTACTCACGTGGCTCGATTCCTTTGCGGAAGCCGCTCCACAGCATCCGGTAACCTTTTGGCGCAGCGCCCTAGTCACCCTGCTGGTGGTCATGGCCGCAGATTTCTGGAAATACTGGGCCCACCGGATCCACCATGAATATGAGCCGCTGTGGTCGTTCCATGCGGTGCACCATTCAGCCGACGTCCTGACACCGCTTACGGTGGCCCGTGCGCATCCCGTCGAGACGATCATCCGCAACATCGGGATTTCCTTGCTCGTCGGTGCAACGCAGGCGATCGCTATTTTTACGTTTGTGGGCAATATTGACATTGTGACTATTGCGGGCGCGAATGTCCTGTATTTCGCGTTCAATGCTGCCGGATCAAACTTGCGCCACAGCCATGTTTGGTTGAGCTATGGACCCGTTTTGGAGCATATCTTTATTTCACCCGCACAGCACCAGGTGCATCACTCGATGGACCTGAAGCACCATAACAAGAATTATGGCTCAATCTTTGCGACCTGGGACTGGATGTTTGGCACGCTCTATGTGCCGCGCAACGGTCAGGAAGACCTGAAATTCGGTGTTGCGGACGAAAATGGTGTGCCGCTGCCACAGCAATATCCGACGCTGCGGGATGCTTTGATCAACCCCTTTGCTGAAAGTGCCGCCGCATTCCGCGCGCGCTGGTCGAAGACCGAAGACGCACGCCCGGCTCAGCCACAAACCGACCCTTGATCGCGGCCTTGCACATCGCCAAAATCGACGCTTTGCCGACACGCTGATTTCCTGTCAAACTGGCACGACAGATGAGCGTGAGGGTGATCATGTCAGAACAGGATGAAGCCAAGGTTGAGGGCCGCATTCACGGTGAGCAGGACGAGCCAGCACGGCCAGACACGCTGCTGCAACGGCTGATTTACATGATCCTCATCGCGATCATGATTTCGCTGGCTCAAACAGTCCTTGGTGTCGTCACCGTCATCCAGTTCATCATCATGGTGATCAACAACAAGGAGCCGAATGAGCGGCTGGCGGATTTCGGCACCGATCTTGGCATATGGGTTGCGAAAGCCGCGCGGTATCAAACGGCCGCCAGCACCGTTAAACCGTGGCCGTGGACCGATCTCGACTGACAACGGGTCTCTGCGCGCACACCGTTTTCACGGTAAGCAGCGCAACGAATGCCACATGTGGACGTAATGCGCTGCCAAAGGGCTAGGTCTGGTAGCAGGAGTTATTCTGTGAATTGGCGATATGCCAACCATGCGAACACCCCCTCTCTCCCTTAAACTTGAAACCGCGGCACGCATTTCAAGCCGCGCGACGACACAACTTTTCGAGGCCTTCCTTCGGGACGGCATTTCTTATGAAAGGAATTTACCATGGCAAGCGTCAGAGTTCTTGCAGTGCAATCCATTACTTTACAAGCCATGCCGGGCGACAAGCCTAGCGTCGCCGTCTCCGTCCAGGGGATGGCAGCGACCCCCGGCTATTCGAACCTACGACTTAAATCGCTTGAGAAGAAGCTCTCCGCAGACGGGATCCTCGATCTCGAATTCCTCGGTGACCCGCCGGATGGGCTTGTGACGCAGGTGGTGACACCGGTGATGGCAAGCACAGTGATCACCGAAGACGTAGATCGCCTAGTGGGCGTCAACGTCGTGGCACGGACAAACGAGATGCTGGAGCTGATCCAGATGGCCATGGCGCGCCAAGCGCAAGCGCAACCGGCCGGCGGTTTGACCGGTTTGACGCCGGTGCCCGGCGGCCCGATCCCGAAGACCCTCCCGATTGTGGAAGAAGCCAAGACAGCAGCGCAGTTTGAAGAAGGCAAGACGCCGTTCCGTTTTGAAGAAGTGAAGACAGCGGCTATCTTCGAAGAGGTCAAAACGGCAGCCATTTTCGAAGAGGGCAAGACGCCGCTGGTGGGCGAGGAACAGAAGCCTGTCTTCGGGGAAACCGACCCGCGTGTGGACGATCCGAAGCCACCCTTTGGCGAAGACAAGGGACCGTTTGGCGAAGACTTCGGGTTCCGCAACCCCTTTGGCGGCCGGTAAGGAGACAGGTCCATGGAATATGATCTGATCTTGGCCACGGGCCGGAGTGACCCGAACACGGCCTGCATATTGGCCGCAGCGGAAGCGCAGGGCTATTCGGTGTGCGAAGTCGTTCCCGATGCGGAAGACGAACCCGCGGTGACCTGGGATCCTGTGTCCAGTCGTCTGGAGATAAACGGTGAAACGATCACGGCTCGCGGTATCTTCCTGCGGTACGATTGCTTTGGCCCCGGTGGATACACACCCAACCAAGCCCGCGCTGACCGGGCTTTGGCTTGGTTTTCGACCCTGTCCAGTTGGGCCTATGCAACGCCGGAGGTTGCGTTCTTCAACCGCAACCACAGCCAACCGGCGGCCCATAAGGGCTATGCGATGCATCGCGCGGCGCAATTGGGCGTGCCCATTCCGGAGACGTTGTTTACCAATGACCGAACGGCCATGGCACGGCTTGGCGCCGATGACGCGTTGATTGCGAAACCCGCAAATGGGGGCACCTTCACCGCAGAGTTGGATCAGCTCGACCCCGAGGCCTGGGCTACGGGAACCGCGCCTTCCCCGGCAATCGTTCAGGAGAAACTGGAATACCCTGAGTTCCGCGTTTACCTGATCGGGGGTGAGCCGGTCGTCTTCGAAACCCATGCCGCCACCTTGGATTTCCGGGCCGACCGCGACAGCCGCACAGTTTGGTGCGACGCCTCGGTAATCCCGCCGGGCTTACTTGCGGGCTTGCGTCGGCACGCTGCGGATCTCGGGCTGGATTTCTGTGCCTACGATCTGAAAACCCGGAAGGCGACGGGAGAACTCTGTTATCTGGAGGTCAATTCGGGGCCCATGTTCTCCGCCTTTGACAAGCTGGCCAATGGCGCGCTTGCGGCGCAGATGGTCAACTGGCTGGTGGCGCGAAGTCAACCACAGGCGCTTGCCGCCGAGTGAAATAAACGCCTCCGGGATCAATCCCCGGGGGCGTCCCGCGTCAAAGACGCCGGTACGCTACCCGTTCGCTGCCTGATACAGGGCGTTATCAAGGTCAATAAAGATGTCCCCGCGTCCGCATCGATCATAGGAGACAGTTACCGCATAGCCGTTCGGGTAATACGCGAAGTAGCTGCCAAGCTCCGCGCCGGTAGTGCCGCATAGCGCACCGTTGTGCCAATAGACATTCTGGGGATGGCGGCTGCGGTAATGGGTGCCTAGGCCGTAATACCAGCCACGCGCATCCGAATAGCGCGGCAGCTTCAAAAGATTAGATGCGATGTCGCCCTTAGGGCCGAAGACATCCATGACGAATGCCGTGTAATCCCGGGTGGAGGCTTGCCATCCCCCGAATGCGGCGAGAGCAATCCAATCGGGGTCAAAGCCAGCTGTGTCGCGGAAGCCCTTGGGGAAGACACGGTCGCGGCACGCGGTCACGTTATCGGTACCTGTCAACCCTTCAAGCAGCGCACCAAGCAGGGCATAGTTGCCGTTATTGTAATGGAATTCGCCCGCGTTGCCTTTCAATCCACTCGTGGCCAGTGCGCGTTTTGAGAAGCCAATGTTGCGCGTGTCACCGTAACGGTAGCTGTTGTTGAATTGGGATTGCGTGCGATCCGGTTTCAAGCCGCTTGTCATAGTGATGAGCGAGGTAAGCGTACGCTCTTGCAAGTTGGGCGGAATATCGATGTTCACGGCAGCAAATGCTGCGGAGAGGTCTTTCAACGGGGTATCGAGGGACAAACCTTGTTCGTCCGCTACGCGCTTCAGGCAGACCGCAGTGATCGCTTTTGACAGCGAGGCGATAGGCTGGGCCGCCTCGGGGTCGCGTCCACGGCCGCGCGAGGCAAGGATGTCGCCATCGCGCCCTATTGTAATCGCTGTTTCCTTGATACCGTTTTTGGTGGCCCAAGCCTCCCAAGCGGCGGTGATCTGATCGACACGCGGGCCCGTCTCGGACTGGGCGGTTGTGACAGAAACAAAAGCGGCAGCGATGGAAATCAAAAGTAAACGCATGGCGCGATTATGCGAAGCGCCGCGCCGCAATCAAGGCCAGATGCTCGCAAAAGAAAGACGCCCCCGGAGTGCGGGGGCGTTTCAAAATGGTCAGTTATAGATGTTGAAGCGGTTTGCGTTAGTCCGCTGCTTCCTCTTTCTTCTCAGGCGCTTGTTCTTCGCCCGTTTCCTGGTTCACCATTTTCATGGCGAGACGCACCTTGCCGCGGTCGTCAAAGCCAAGGAGTTTGACATAGACTTCCTGGCCTTCTTTCAGCACGTCCGACGGATGGTTCAGGCGGCGGTTTTCGATCTGAGACACATGAACCAGGCCGTCACGCTTGCCAAAGAAGTTCACGAAAGCGCCGAAATCGACGATTTTCACGACCTTGCCTTTGTAGATCATGCCTTCTTCCGGCTCAGCCACGATCGCATGGATCATGTCATAAGCCTTCTGGATGGCTTCACCATTGGGCGATGCGATCTTGATGACGCCGTCGTCGTTGATGTCGACCTTGGCACCCGAGACTTCCACGATCTCGCGAATGACCTTGCCGCCCGATCCGATCACCTCGCGGATTTTGTCGGTGGGCACTGTCATCGTCTCAATGCGTGGTGCGTGGACGCTGAACTCACCGGCGCCAGAGAGCGCCTTGTTCATCTCGCCGAGGATGTGCATCCGGCCGTCTTTCGCCTGGGCGAGAGCCTTCTCCATGATCTCGGGCGTGATACCGGCGACCTTGATGTCCATCTGCAAAGACGTGATGCCGTTTTCGGTGCCCGCCACTTTAAAGTCCATGTCGCCGAGGTGATCCTCGTCGCCGAGAATGTCGGTCAGAACCGCATAAGAGCCGTCGTCTTCGAGGACGAGGCCCATGGCGACACCGGCCACAGCGGCCTTCAGCGGCACACCAGCATCCATCATCGAAAGCGAACCGCCACAGACGGTCGCCATCGAGGAGGACCCGTTGGACTCGGTGATTTCCGAGACGAGACGCACGGTGTAGGGGAAGTCCGTTGCCGAGGGCAGAACCGCCTGAAGCGCGCGCCAGGCGAGCTTGCCGTGGCCAATCTCCCGACGACCCGGAGGGCCGAAGCGCCCAACCTCGCCGACAGAATAGGGCGGGAAGTTGTAGTGCAGCAGGAAGTTCGACCGGAAGTTCCCATGCAGCGCATCGATGATCTGTTCGTCATCGCCCGTGCCGAGCGTGGTGACGATCAAGCCTTGCGTTTCACCCCGTGTGAACAGCGCCGAACCGTGGGTCCGGGGCAGAAGCCCGGTCTGGCATTCGATGGCGCGTACTTTGTCGAGCGCACGGCCGTCGATCCGCTTGCCTTCCTTCACAACAGCGCCACGCAGGACGGTCGATTCCAGTTTCTTCAGCGCGGAGCCGAGGTTTGCGTCTTCAAGCTGCTCTTCGGAGAGAGCTGCCTTGATCGCTTCTTTCGCAGCACCAACAGCTGCCACACGTTCCTGCTTGTCTAGGATCGCGTAAGCGGCCCGCATCTGCTCTTCGCCCGCCGCCGAAACGGCTCCGTAAAGATCGGCGTAGTCCGGTGGCGAGAAGTCGAACGGCTCTTTCGCCGCCTCTTCCGCCAAGTCGATGATGCAGTCGATCACCGGCTGGATTTGCTCATGGGCAAAGGTCACAGCGCCGAGCATTTCGGCTTCGGTCAACTCGTATGCCTCCGATTCCACCATCATCACGGCATCTTTGGTGCCCGCAACGACGAGGTCGAGACGCTGATCCGGGTTGTTCCGGAGGTCCTGCATATCGTCTACGGTCGGGTTGAGGACGTAGTCGCCATCTTCGAAGCCCACACGCGCACCGGCAATCGGCCCCATGAAGGGCGCACCGGAGATGGTGAGCGCAGCCGAGGCAGCAATCATCGCAACGATGTCGGGGTCATTGACCAGGTCGTGCGAAAGCACGGTACAGATCACCAAAACTTCGTTCTTGAACCCATCGACAAAGAGCGGGCGGATTGGACGGTCGATCAGGCGGGAGGTCAGCGTTTCCTTTTCGGTCGGGCGCGCCTCACGCTTGAAGAAGCCACCGGGAATCTTACCGGCGGCATAGTATTTTTCGTTGTAATGAACGGTCAGCGGGAAGAAATCCTGACCTTCTTTTTGTGCCTTCGCAAAGGTCACGTTGGCCATGACGGACGTCTCACCATAGGTGGCGATAACGGAACCGTCGGCCTGACGGGCAACCTTGCCCGTTTCCAGTGTCAGCGTTTCCTCGCCCCACTGGATCGATTTTTTGACTTCGTTGAACATGCTTCATCCTGTCTGGGAGCGAACGGCCCTCCGTTCCTCCCGTTTCAATGGCGGCCCCATTGCCGCCGACCCCTATCCTATCGGTGCGCCGGGGTCAGAGCGTCACGTCTCAGATAAGCGCGCGCATACATCAGTTTCCACGCAAGGGAAAGAGTATGTGCGTTTACGGGGCATTAACCACTTTTTGCGGCTGGATTCCTTGAACTCTCCTTACGACCACCCTCGCTGGCGCATAAGCTGGCCACATTTGTTAACCATGTTAATCCTCGTCTGAAGTTGTAATGGAAGAGGAGTTCAGCGATGTTTCGGTCAGTTCGCACGCCGCAAAGTCAGTCGGTTCCGGAAGCTCCGCGTCCGGTCGCCCCGAAGACGCCGAACCCGGTTCAGTACATGCGCCGCGCATCGCGTATTGTCGTGCCGCTTCGGCGAGACTTCCAGGCCGGGCAGCAAGCCTCCCGTTCAAGCTAACGGCGCGCATGGTTCCAGCAGCGGCGTTCAAGGCGGGCGCTATGACGCCCTTGCGCTGCATTTCCCCCATGAGTGCATCGGCAATGGCTGAGGAAACGCGCAACCTCGCGGTAAGGTCTGCCGCGTTCAATGACATCCGCGTCCGCGCGTGAAAGACGGCAAGCCCGTACATATACCGATTATATGACGCTGGAACGGCGACAGTGCCCGCGGGCACAGGAAGTGCTGGCACCAGGCTTGTGGCGCCGAGCATGGAAAGAAAATCTCTTCGTTTCATGGTAGTTAGATAGGATGCGCGTGCAGAGGTTGCGAGTACCCGTCAGAAAACCGCGTGTTCTCTCCGATTGTCCGCGACTTCGCCCCTGGCAAGCGCCCGGTAGTGGTCGATTAAACGGTCCGCGCCAAATTCCGGCGTCTTATTAGGTACATACTGCCCCGTGCCTTCGTCCCATAGCACCATGCTTTCCGTCGCATAGTAATAACCGATCCGGGCGAGTTCGGCCTTTGTGCGCAGGCTTGAGGAAAGTCCTGAAAGCGGCGTCAAGCCGGCGATAATGGCCCGCATCATACCAAGCGGCACATGCCTGAATTTCGGCGCCATACCGAGCGCGTCAAACAGCATTTCTCCCTGCTCTTGCGGCGTGATAGCCGCGCCCGGCCCGCCGATGGGAAGCACCTTGTTCTGACGGGCCGGGTCGGACAGGCAGAGCACCAGAAACTGCGCAATATCCCGGTCGCTGATGGGCTTGCATCGCGTAAGCTTGCCGTCGCCAAACAGCAGAAAGCGTTTGCCTTGGCGCAAGCGCGATACTTGCCCGGAGAGCGACTTGAAAAACGCGGTGGGCCGTACGATCGACCACGTCAAAGGCGCCTCCCGTAACTCCGCTTCGAAGGCGAGCTTTGCGTGTTGAAACGCCAGCATGGGCTTCTGAACACAAATGGCAGAGAGCAGGACAAAATTCGGGACGTCGGCCGCGATAGCCGCTTTCAAAACACGAGCGTTGAGACCATAGTCGATGTCCCACGCATCAAGCCCGTCGCGTGAGGCGACGCAGGATATAACGGCATCCACGGCGGTCTCCCGCAGCACCTGTTCGGGATCACCCTGGTAAAGCGTGACATTCGTGCGATTGGCAATGCCATTTGCGCTGCGAACAGGCGCAATCACACGATGTCCCGCCATTTCGAGCGCCGCGAGGGTGGCGCGCCCTATCGTCCCCGTCGCCCCCAAAAGCAGAACCGTGTTCTCTGTCATGCCCGGACGCTACCCATGAATGACTAGAGTTGCACCTGCCAAAGCCGCACTTTCCTGCCGCCATGATCCACGATGGGCCCCGGTGGTTGCCACGGCAAACCGGTGCTTTTGGTCAGACCCGCCTCGGAGGTGACGAGTGCGACGCGCCAACCGCTAAACCGCTCCTTCATCACAGCACCGAACGCACCATAGAGGCCATGGAGCGCCCCCGACTTGCCGATGCGGCCGCCATAGGGCGGATTGGTGATGACAAGACCCGGTGTCTCCGTCGGTGGTGTCGCGTCGGCGATGGCGGCCCTGTGGAACGCGGTTACCGCCTCTAGGCCCGCTGACGTTGCATTAGCCGTGGCCATACGCACCGCGCCATCATCCCTGTCGGAGCCAAAAAACCGTACTGGCCCCGCCACCTCAGCGTCGATCCTGAGATCGGCCCAGGCAGCGCGATCAAAGCTCGCGAATTGTTCAAAGGCAAAGCGGCGCGCACGCCCCGCCTGTTGTTCGCATGCCCAGTCTGCCGCCTCTAAGACGAACGTGCCCGAACCGCACATGGGATCATAGACAGACGCCGTCCCGTCAAACCCCGCTGCTCTCAAGAACAGCGACGCCAGCGTCTCGCGCAGGGGCGCTTTGTTGACTTCAGGTTTAAAGCCACGCCGGTGCAGCAACGCACCGGAACTATCAAGGCTGAACGTGGCAAGATCGTCGTCAATCCTGAGCCTCACCACGATTTCAGCCTTCGGCCCAATCCGAAGACCCGCGTCGGCCATGGCCCGTTCAACGCGCTGCGCCGCCGCCCTGTGATGATATATCCGGGACTTGCGACAGGTCGCCTCCACCCTGCATAACGTGTCCCCTGGCAACCAATCCAGCCAAGGTAGTTTGCGGGTACGTTTATCTAGCTGCGCCAAATGCATCGCGCGAAACGAGGCAACGCGCACCAAAACGCGGCTCGCGCCCCGCAAAACCAGATTGGCCCGCCAGACCTCGGACCAAGGGCCGGAAAGATGCACGCCTGCGGCCTCAACAGAGGTCACCTTGAAGCCATGTGTCCGCGCCTCTTCCCCAAGAAAATGGGCAAGACCGGGTGCGACAACAAGGAAAATGTCCAGCTGTTCGGTATCCATGGATCAGATCACCGCCTCCAGGCCTTCATCTGGTCCAAAATACCTCAGGGGGGTGTTGGGGGGACAGCGTCCCCCCGCATGGATCGACGCGCGGAACGCGCGGCGAAACCGGATCAGCGGCGCAGGCCCAGACGCTCAATCAGGCTCTGGTAACGGGCCACGTCCTTGGCCTTCACATAGTCCAGAAGCTTCCTGCGCTGTGCCACGAGTTTCAACAGGCCACGGCGCGAGTGATTGTCTTTCTTATGGGTTTTAAAGTGTTCAGTCAGCGTGGCGATGCGGCTCGACAAAATCGCCACCTGTACTTCCGGCGAACCAGTATCGCCGTCCTTGGCGCCAAACTCCTTGATAACGCGTGCTTTTTCTTCAGCAGTAATCGACATCGGGGTCTCCTTTTCAGGTCGATGGCGCAAGCCGGGATGTCGTCCAGCAGGGCCCGTGGAGTAAGGCGCGTCGTATAGGCCGAACGCTCGCCCTTTGCAAAGTCCTTTTTTGCCGCCGCCAATGGAGAGTTTCAGCAAACGGGATCGCATGTTGGCAGTCATAGCACTCCAATTACATGCCGGTTTGGTGACCGCATCCGCATTGCGGCGCGCCCGCGAGAACATGCGGCATCGGCCTTCAGGTGGACAAGATCGCGTGCTTCAAAACGGCGCCTTGTCCCGAAATGTCAGACTTCGCCCGCCGTCGGGATGCCGAAAGCGCACAGTCTCGGAATGAAGCATGAGGCGATCCGCCTGTCTCACCGGCTCGGTCGCATAAAACGGGTCGCCAAGGATCGGATGACCTATGGCAAGACAATGGACCCGGAGCTGATGCGAGCGGCCCGTCTTCGGGAATAGCCGCAAGCGGCTTTCGCTCGGCGAGACCTTGAGACGGCGCCATTCGGTCACCGCCGGACGACCATGTTCATAGTCGACCATCTGTTTGGGGCGATTGGGCCAATCAACCGCCAGCGGCAAGTCGATTAACCCAGCTTTTTCTGATACTTCTCCAGCCACGCGCGCGATATAACTCTTCTTGATTTGGCGCTTCTCGAACTGCAACCCCAAGTGTCGTTGCGCATGGGGCGAGAGCGCGAAGAGCATCACGCCCGACGTATCCCTGTCTAAGCGATGCACCAAAAGCGCGTGCGGGAATACGACCTGAACCCGCGTTAGCAGGCAATCCGCCAAGTGTTCTCCTCTCCCCGGTACGGATAGCAAGCCGGGCGGCTTGGAAACCACAAGCACTTCGTGATCTTCGTGAAGAACGTCTATCGGTATGTCAGGCGGGTCATAAGCGCTACCCTCACGGGGCTGGTCCACTTTATTTAATTCCCTTTGGCCCATGCCTCGGCTGTGCCGTCGGAAGGCTCATCAGAGTTTCCCGAAGGTCTCATCCAAAATAGCGAGTAAAGAGGTCGCATCGGTCTTGGTAAACGCATGGGGCTTATCGCTATCGATATCAAAAACCGCAATCAGGTGCCCCAGCCGGTTGCGAACGGGCAGCACCAATTCCGAGCGGGTCGTACTGGCACAAGCGATATGTCCCGGGAAAACATTGACATCGTTCACCAACTGCACCTCCCCGCTGGTCGCACATGCACCGCATACGCCCCGCTCAAACGGAATGGAAAGGCAGCCATGCCCACCTTGATAGGGCCCAATTTTGAGCAAACCCGGTGCAACCACACGGTAAAAGCCTGTCCAATCAAATCGCGGATCGGAATGGTGTACCTCGCACGCAACGGTCGCCATCAACGAAATCTCATCGGTTTCATATTCGGTGAGGGCCCGTATGCGTGCTCGCAGCTCTGAAGTGGCCGCTGCTTCATTCAAATTTTCGACGTTTCCCATCGTAGCTGCTTACCTCTTCGTAACCGCTTTTCCTTATGTACCACGCCAGCGCGTCGGGTAGGAGCCAAGAGATGCAGATGAAATCGCAGGAAATGGGTGACGTTCTGGTCGTGACCGTTCTTGACTCAAGAATCGATGCGGCCGTCGCCGTACGGTTCAAGAATCGGATGACTGAACTGGCATCGACACCGTCCGAAAGGGTTATTCTCGATCTCAGCAAAGTCGAGTTCATTGACTCCAGCGGTCTCGGCGCGGTCGTCGGATCGATGAAGCAACTGGGCCGCGCCCGCCGCCTGGACTTGGCCGGCTTGACGCCAACCGTTGAAAAGGTCTTCCGAATTACACGCATGGACCGAGTATTCCGCATATTTCCAACGGCCGAGGCTGCGATAGAGGATGTTGCCGATGCCTCATGACGGGTCTTCTGAGAACCAGATTTCCTCGCCCCTGGCATCGACGATCGAAAAGACAATCCCCGCAGACTACCGATGGGTTCGGCGTACGATCCACGAGTTGGAGGATGACTTTGTTGCGAGCGGCATCGGGTCGGAGGATATTGGCTCCATAGCCATTGTCCTTGCCGAAGCCCTGAACAACGTTGTCGAACATGCGTTTGAAAACAACGAAGGGCAGGACATCACTCTGCTCGTCCGCGCCCGAAGCAAATCGCTGCTCTTTGAAATCCGCGATAAAGGCCGTCCCATGCCCAAAGGTCGCGCACCCGTTGGAAATCATCCCATGAGCGAGTTCAATCAGTTCGATACCCTGCCTGAGGGTGGCTATGGGTGGTTCTTGATCCGTGAATTGGTTCAGGACCTGGTCTACGATCGGCAGAACGATGAGAACATTCTGTTCTTCCGCTATAAGTTAAGTTCTTAGATCACCTGATGGATGATCCGCGACGCCAAGAGTATTTGTCCGCGGTGAAGAACTTGGTGCACGATCTAAAAATGGTCTTTCAGACGTAAAGTAACATTTGGTGATGCGTTATTGTCCATTTGCCATGAACTGCGCTGGCGACGCATGCGTTTTGGTGCAGGTGCGCTCGACGAGGGCCGACAAACGCCGCTGCGACAGAACGACGGTGCCATGGCTATAAAGTTGCCTGCAATTCTCAAATACCCCGACAATCTCACCCTCTCGGCAATACGACGCTCAACGCGCGTTCGGAACACGGCGCACTCCACCGGACTTTGCGTTGACGAGCGCGGCGGTTTTCGGAAAACCGCTGACCAACGCACCGCCTCTTTGTTGTCGTATTCATGCCAAATTTCGGCCAAATGTCGGCGTCATTCAAACCCCATAGCTGTGAAGCTTTCCTCGGCATTGCGGACAAATTCAGCCCCCACCCAGCACGCGATGTCGAGGTTCACCGCTACTTCCACTTGCCAACCCATGGGTTAAGGTTAGGGTCCCGCGAAAGCGTTTGGAAGGCCCCTAAATCATGCGAGACTTTCACTTGAACGGGCGATCG
The DNA here is from genome assembly GCA_039024895.1 of Pseudomonadota bacterium. GTDB lineage: Bacteria > Pseudomonadota > Alphaproteobacteria > Rhodobacterales > Rhodobacteraceae > JAJDOD01. Next base: position 206,406 of record JBCCPJ010000001.1, read on the forward strand.
CCAGTCCTCGGCACGAATGGGATGGTTGCAACATCGCATCCGCTGGCGGCGTCGGAAGCATTGAACATCCTCCGGGAAGGTGGAAACGCCGCAGACGCCGCCATTGCGGGGGCAATTGTTCTCGGCGTGTGCGAACCGCATATGACCGGTCTCGGCGGGGATTGCTTTGCTTTGGTAAAGCCGGGCGGGTCGGAACAGGTAGTTACGCTGAACGCCTCGGGTTGCGCGCCCGGCGGGTTGAATGCGGACACACTGCGCGCCAGCGGGGTGGAAAAGATTGAAGCGGATACTCCGGCGGCGATTACCGTGCCCGGTGCGGTAGATGGCTTTTGCAAGCTCTCCAAACGTTTCGGACGCCTGGGACTTGAGAAGACACTTGCGCCAGCGATCCAACTATTCGATGCGGGCGTGCCCGTCGCCTCCCGCGTGGCCTTCGATCTAAAGGGTCTGGGCGATCATCTGGACGAGACGGCAAAGCGCATTTACCTCAGTTCTGGCCGTCCCTATCAACACGGCGAAACAATCCAGCTCCCGAAACAGGCGGAGGTTCTGCGACGGATTGCCAAGGACGGCCGTTCCGCCTTTTACGAAGGCGAGATAGCTGCCGATATGTTGTCCGCTCTGGCGTCAATCGGCGGAACGCATACTGAAGAGGATTTCGCCAAAACCGAAGCGACCTGGGATGCGCCCATCGCGGGGGACTACCGAGGCCACAGCCTGTTGGAACACCCGCCCAATGGTCAAGGTGCAACCGCTATCCTCCTCTGCAACATACTCGCGCAATTTGACATGGAATCGATGGACCCCAATGGCGCAGAGCGGTTTCATCTGGAAGCCGAGGCAACGAAGCTCGCCTACGATACAAGGAACCGTTTCCTTTCCGATCCAGACCATATGGCACGGCTCGAGCATATGCTCGCCCCCGAAACCGGGCGTCGGCTCGCTGACCTCATCGATCTGAGATCGGCAATGCCAATGCCGCCGCCCATGGCGGAGCGCGTACACCGCGACACCGTTCTTATTACAGTCGCGGATCGGGACGGCATGGCTGTCAGTCTGATTTACTCGATATTTGCGAGCTTTGGCTCCGGGATTGCGAGCCCAGAATACGGTATCCTGTTTCACAATCGGGGCTGCGGATTCAATCTGACGCCCGGCCACCCCAACGAGGCCGGACCACACAAACGCCCGATGCACACAATCCTGCCTGCGATGCGAAGCTTCGAGGGAGCAATCGATATGGCGTTTGGTGTCATGGGTGGTCAGTATCAGGCGACAGGCCATGCGCATGTCATGTCGAACATGATCGATTTCGGTATGGACCCTCAAGAGGCCATAGACGCCCCCCGTGCCTTTGCTGATCCGGAGACCGGCGCGCTTCGCGTTGAAAATGGGATCGGCGCCTCTGCTCTCGGTCTGTTAGTAGAAAAGGGACATGTCTTGACCCGAAACCCGGAGCCTATCGGCGGCGCGCAGGCTATTTTGGTCGATGCTCAAAAAGGAGTTTTGATTGGCGCGTCCGACCCCAGAAAGGACGGGTGCGCGATAGGGTATTGAACAGGTGAAGATTTGCGAGACGCGTGTCTTCAGTTCAATTGGACCTGCAACGGATAATGCCCGTCGTTGAAGTCACCAAAGAACTCGGGCAGGTCGGGATGCTCAACCGGCTCGCCGGAGTAATCCGCCACCAGGTTTTGCTCCGACACATATGCCACGTAGTAGCTCTGATCGTTCTCCGCCAGAAGATGGTAGAACGGCTGGTCCTTTTCGGGCCTGCTTTCTTCCGGGATAGCCTGATACCATTCTTCGGTATTCGAAAACTTGGCGTCCACATCAAACACAACCCCGCGAAACGGGTGCTTTTTGTGGCGTACGACTTGTCCCAGTGCGTATTTCGCACGAGTTCTAAACATAACAGTACCCCCTACTGCTTACCTACGGCAGTCCACCAAGGGCTGTCGATGGTCTTTGCTGAAAATTGCGGAAACAATTTGTGATTGTAGCCCCAACAGTCAATTCCAGCTGAAATCCGCACCACGCATTAACCACCTTTCGATCCAGCTTTGCGCAGAGGACAAAATTTGCTATGATGTTGGAAACAATAAGATAGCGGATTGAGGCCATGAGCAGACCCATTCGCGCCCTGATTCTATGTCTGTTGGTCTCCGCCTGCGGTTCCAGCAGTTATGAGGCGCCCCGAAACCTGAACAATGCCTGTTCGATCATCAAACAGCGGCCGCATTACCTTGATGCGATGCAACGCACCGAGCGTCGATGGGGCGTGCCGGTCGCGGTGCAAATGGCGACGATCTATCAGGAAAGCAAATTCATCGGAAATGCACGCACGCCGCGCAAGAAGTCATTCGGGATTTTCCCGGGGGAACGGATCAGCACCGCCTATGGCTATGGCCAGGCGTTAGACGGGACATGGGAAGAGTACCAGGACGAAGAAGGCGGTTGGCGCGCGCGGCGGGACGACATCCGTGACGCAACCGACTTTATGGGCTGGTATTTCAACAAGTCCTTGGCCGGTCTGGGTATTCCGCTTAACGACGCCCGCAACCAGTATCTGGCCTATCACGAGGGCCGCGCAGGTTATGCGCGCGGCAGTTACCGGCAGAAAGCCTGGCTTGTCCGCGTCTCAGGCGAAGTGGCAAACCGAGCCGTCTTGTACGACACCCAACTCAAATCATGCGGCATGGTCTGACGTCGCTTAGTTTGAACCGCTGCGCTGACCTTCTTCGTAGCTGATGTTGAACAGGGTGGATGACAGATCATTCACCCTGGAAAGCTGCCCCAGGATAACCGTGGTTTTGGCTCCCTGCCCGTCGGTTACGATCCACTGGCGAAGTTCCACCGGATTGCCGGTGAATTTGAGCTGAATAGTTCCGTATTCCGGGTGTTCCGGGTCTTGCGCTGTCACAATCGTTGCCGTGCCATCAAATTCATGCCCGACCACCATATTGCGTCGCGCGAGGTTCACGTTTTCTTCTAGGATCAGATTGAGAGGCGTGCGGCGCAGCGGATACCTTTCCGCTTTTTTGACGTTGGACTTTCCGTCAAAGATGCCGACTTGACCGCCCCCTGCCATCACCAGGAGCTTCTCCGGCGGATTATATTCAAACCGCATGCGACCCGGGCGCCGGATGTAGAATGTGCCTGTAGAAAGCGTCCCGTCATCATTCACCTGGGTAAAGTCGGATGTCGCGCGCTCAATGCTGTTGAGGTAACGCGAAATTTCGTTCAGCGACAGCAACGACGCGGAGGCCGGTCGCGCGGCGAACGCGGCAACGGAAGTTGCGAGGAAGGTCCTGCGGTACATTCTTTGGCCTCATATCTTATTTTCTTCGATATACGCAGGGTCTGACAAAACTGCCAGTGACAAGCCATAACATGCGCGTGCCAACGCTTATCCGAGCCCTAAAATCCAACGAAATAGCGGGTCAGCGGCGAGACCGAGCAAAACGGCGGCAATTGAGCCTGCACCGATGAGAATGGCACATGTTGGGCGGGTTGGTTTCGGCGGCGGTGCATCCACGCCCATGATTGTTTTGCGATCCATGGCGACATTAACGCTACGTTAGGTGAAGACGGCGTTAAGCATGGCCATGAGAGTTGTCGAAGACGCCCTGACATGCGCGGAGTGGGAGGCGCTTTGCGATCTCACCTTCGCCCCGCTCCAACAGCGATGGGCCTATGGGGAAACGGTGCAAAAAATGGGCGGCACCGTTTGTCGCCTCGCGCTTTATGACAGCACACGTCCGGTTGCCTTCGCGCAAGTTCTGTTGCGGCGGATCGGATGGCGTATCGCCCTTGTGACGCGGGGACCTGTGTGGCTTGAGGCCGCATCCACCGCAGATCGCGGAGCCGCCTATGAATGTCTGCGCCGGAAACTGCGCGAAATGGGCGTCCGGATGATAATTGTGACCCCGGAAGAAGACGCCAAACCTCCGATTGGTCATGCGATCATGACGCCATCAACGGTGGCGCACCTTACCTTGCACGATGACATGCGCGAAACACTCCATGGGAAATGGCGCAACCGGCTGGTCCGCGCAGAGGATGCGAAGTGCGGATTTGATCGCCTCACCCGCAGGAGCAAGGCGCACGACTGGCTGTACTTTCAGGAACGCAAGCAGCGTCGGCTGCGCGGATATAAGGGGCTTCCACGTCTCTTTGCAGAAACATGGTTTCAGGTCCCTTCGGCGAAGGTGCTCACGTTCGTTGACACCTCGCCCCGCCCCAATGCAGGCATGATGTTCCTCCGCCACGGAACGACGGCGACCTATCACCTCGGCTGGACAAACGACGCGGGTCGCGCGCGGTCGCTCCATACCTTCATGCTTTGGCAGGCCATGCGTGACCTTTACCTACAAGGCGTGAACGTTATCGATCTTGGGCTGCTCGACACCGAGCGCGCGCCCGGACTTGCGCGATTCAAGCTGGGGACGGGCGCTGCCGCCCGCCGCCTTGGACCCACGACCCTTCTTTTGTGACGCTAACCGCGAGACGCCCGAGGGGCCTTTTTGAGACCTCTTGCTCCGGCCGAGAGGCTTACGCCTGTTCCGGAACAAGGATCTCACGCTTGCCCACGTGGTTCGCGGGGCTCACGAGCCCATTGTCTTCCATTTGCTCAACAAGCCGTGCGGCCTTGTTATAGCCAATAGCGAGTTTGCGCTGGATGTAGGACGTCGAGCATTTGCGATCCTTGATAACGATGGCGACCGCCTGATCGTACAGCGCGTCCTCCCCATCGGTGTTGCCACCGAGACCAAGAACCATGTCGATATCCGATGATGCCTCGTCGTCGGGACCCTCTTGCACATTTGAGACGTAATCCGGCGCTCCAAAGCTCTTGAGATGCGTTACCACTTCCTCCACTTCTTCGTCGGACACAAAAGGTCCGTGAACACGGATAATCTTGGCGCCACCGGCCATGTAGAGCATGTCGCCCTGCCCCAAAAGCTGCTCGGCCCCCATCTCGCCAAGGATAGTGCGGCTATCGACTTTTGACGTTACTTGGAACGATATCCGCGTCGGGAAGTTGGCTTTGATCGTGCCGGTGATCACATCAACAGATGGGCGCTGCGTCGCCATGATCAGGTGAATACCCGACGCCCGCGCCATCTGTGCGAGACGCTGGATGCAAGCCTCAATCTCTTTGCCTGCCACCATCATAAGGTCCGCCATCTCGTCGACGATAACCACGATGTAGGGAAGTTTTTCAGGCGCGAATTCCTCCGTTTCGAATACGGGTTCGCCAGTTTCGTCGTCAAAACCAGTTTGAACAGTGCGGCTGAACATCTCTCCCTTGGACAGAGCATCTCGGACGCGAGCATTGAAACCCTCGATGTTCCGCACGCCCATCTTGGACATTTTACGATAGCGCTCTTCCATCTCGCCGACGACCCACTTCAACGCCACAACCGCCTTCTTCGGGTCCGTGACGACGGGCGAAAGCAAATGCGGAATGCCGTCATACACGCTGAGTTCCAGCATCTTGGGATCGATCATGATCAATCGGCAATCAGCAGGGGTAAGCTTGTAGAGAAGAGACAGGATCATCGTATTGATCGCCACGGACTTACCCGAGCCCGTGGTCCCGGCAATCAGCAGGTGCGGCATCTTCGCAAGATTTGCCACCACCGGATCACCGCCAATGTTATTGCCCAAGGCCAAGGGCAAGCGCTGGTTGCCGTCCCCATAGTCTCGGGCGGAGAGCATTTCGCGTAGCACAACCATCTCGCGCTTTTCGTTCGGCAATTCGATCCCAATGACCGAACGCCCCGGCACGGTCGAAACACGCGCGGACAAGGCGGACATGGATCGTGCGATATCGTCTGCCAATCCAATGACGCGCGACGCTTTCAAGCCAGGCGCCGGTTCAAGTTCATACATCGTGACCACGGGACCGGGGCGCACACTGACGATTTCACCCTTCACGCCGTAGTCATCGAGCACGCTTTCCAACATCCGCGCGTTTTCTTCTAGTGCTTCGTCGGAAAGGTGGTGCCGCTCAACATTCGATGGGTCTTCTAACAAGTTCAGCGGCGGTATCTCAAAGCCGCTCGCCTCGTCGAAAAGCGACGGTTGTGCCTCCGCTGCTGCACGCTTCGAAGGCGCGGGTTTTTTCGAACTATGTTGGACACGCGCCTTTTGTTCCGATGAGATAATGCGCCCCGGTGCCGGGTTGACCAGTTCCGCCTCCGGCCACGCCATTTGTTCGTCAAGGGCACGGAGCTCCGCGATTTCGCCATCCTCATCCAACATGGCGATTGATGGGTGGGACGGTGTTTCCCCGGTGACAGGGGGCTCCGCACGCATATCCGGGCGGCGCACGCGGTTCTGGACAGCCTCTGTTACCCGTGAGCTGATCCAATTTGGCTGATCGGAAGCGTCGTCCTCAGGCAGCGGTGCTTCGGGCTGGCGCTTCAAGAGAGATGGAAGACGGGAAAGAAGGCGGCCCTTCCCATTTCCCTTTTCACGGTAGGGCCGCGTCGCCCGCAAAACAGCTGAACTGACCTCCGGGTCGGCGTCACCCGGGTCTTCGTCAGCGACCGCACGTCGTCTTTCGCGCGCTTCAGCCGCCATGCGCACGGTGCTTGTCGCGCCGCGTCCAAGGACCGAAAGCAAGGTGTGATAGAGAAGGATCAAACCGCCAACCAAATACCGCGTATAAAGCCAAAGCTCGTGGCGGTCGAAGCCAAGAACAAATGCAAGCATCGCAATGGCGCCAAACGCCAAAGCGACCGACATGAGTTTCAGGCCAAGGCCAGCAGATACGGGCAAAAGCCCGAGGACGGCACCGAGGACGGTGTCACCAAAGAGGCCGCCCAGCCCGAAGGAATGGGACCAACCAGCGCCCGGCACATGGGTCGAGGCATAAACTGAGACAAGAGCGATGGCGATCGGAGCAAAGATCAAGCGGCCAATCGCGTTATCCGTGCCGAAATGAAAGATGAAGCGCGCGCCCCAGACAAGCAGGACCAGCGCAATCGCCCAGCTTCCATACCCAGCGATGACGTAAAGCGGCGAGGCAAAGGCGGCACCGATTGGCCCCAACAGGTTCTTCGCAGGCGCATCCGTCGAAGAGAGCCAATTTGGATCATCGGCCGAGTACGACCCAAGGGCCAGCAGCGACAAAACCCCAAGGGCCAAGAGAAAGACGCCCACAAGTTCCTTGCCGCGCCGTTCGATGATCGCTTGTGTATCGCTGTCAAAAAGCGGGTCGCGGTGTCTTGCCTGATACGCCATATTACAATCTTCCCTTACGCATAGATGCAGTCGCGGAGTGCGATGAGCCCGCGCTGTAATTCGTCTTCGTCTGCCACCATCGCGACGCGGATATAGGTGTCACCAGGGTTCACCCCGCCCGCTTCCCGGGCGAGATACGCGCCCGGCAAGACGCGAACCCCGGTTTCTTTCCAAAGGCGGACAGTCGCCGCCTCGCCGTTTTCGACCGGAAGCCATAGGAAAAACCCTGCCTCTGGCGCGCCGCACCCCTCGACGCCCGCAAACACGTCATTGGCGATGTCGTATTTCGCGATATATCGCTGACGGCTGGCCTCCACATGTGCCTCATCGCGCCAAACCTTCGTCGCCGCGTGTTGCAACGGCATAGGCAGGGGCGCACCGGCATAGGCGCGCAATTGGCGCAGGCGCCGTATGCTCTCCGGACCGCCTGCCACAAAGCCCGCCCGCAGGCCGGGGAGGTTGGAGCGTTTTGACAGCGAATGAAAAATGACGACGCGCTCAGGGTCTGCCCCGAACGCCGCAGCCATCTGTAAACCGCTGACCGGTTTTTCGTCGCGATACACTTCGGAGTAGCACTCATCCGAAAAGATCTTAAAGTCATACTGTTCGGCCAGCGCCAGTGCCTCCCGCCAGTAATCGGGCGATGCAACCGCGCCCTGGGGATTGGCCGGTGAGCAAAGATACAGCGCCGTCGTGCGGTTCAGCGTCGCCGCATCGACCGAGGTCAGGTCCGGCAGATGGCCCGTTTCTGGCGTCGCGTTCAGAAACGCCGGTTCCGCCGCAGTCGACAGGGCTGCGACAGCATAGACTTGGTAAAATGGGTTTGGGATCAGAAAGACCGGCGTGCCGTTCTTCTGTTCCGGGCAGAGCGCCATCGCGGCATTGTACAAGCCTTCCCGGGTGCCATTCAGCGCCATCACCTGCGCCGGTGGCACATCGACGCCAAAGCGAAGCTTCAGCCATTCGGATATGGCTTCCAACAACTCAGGCGCGCCTTCATTGACGGGGTACTTCCGAAACTCCGCCGCATGGGCCGCAATGGTAGATGTAACGAAGTCGGGAAACGCGTGGCGCGGCTCACCAATAGTCAGGTTGAGCGGTTCGGCTCCCGGTGCAACGGGATCGAGCAACGTCCGCAAGCGCGGAAACGCATAAGCCGGTAGGTTCGAAAACCGCTCGGGGAACACCATCTCTGCCTCAATTTCGGGGTCATATCGCCCCGTTTCATGAGACCATAGCGCCTTGGATCAGTTCGGTCCATTGAGAACTGGCTCAGATCGCAGGTTCTGTGGCTTTTGGAGCGCGAAAAGCGATGGCTGATTTCTTGGACGAAACGCAGGGCGTGCTATGAAATCAGATGTTCCATCGCCGCAGCAATGCGCAGCAGCCTTTCTTCGCTTTCGCCTTGGAGCATCAATCCGCAGGAAGGTGTGACGGTCGGCAATGTAATTGCAGCCAATCCCAAAATGTTACCGATGCGCGTATTCTGCAGCGCCATCAGGTTTCGCTCGGTGAAAAATGCGTCGTCAGCCAGCAAAGCGTCCATCTGGGGCGGCATGATCGGACAGGATGGCAGAATTACCGCATCAAAGCCCGCAACGGCGTCGCGATACATCAGACGCAGGTCGTCCAGTTGATGCCACGCAGCAATATAGTCGGCGGCGCTGATGGTTTTACCTTGCAAAAACCGCGTCCGAACCGGGGGGTACATCTTGTCACCATCCGCTTCGATGCGATCACGCCACTGGGCATAGGCTTCCGCAGGGAACAAGATCGGGCCAAGGCGTGTTGCTGCGTCTACCGCGTCGATTTCCAGCGGTTGAACGACGGCACCGGCCTTCTCCAGGGCGACAACCGCTGCTTCAAAGGCGGCGAGTGGTTTCTCCTCTGTGCCGTTGAACGCTTGGGATTTAAGCAAACCAAAACGCATGCCCGACAGAGAAACGCCGGTCAGGTCAGCCGGTTTGCCATTCTCCAGCACGGCCAAAGTGAGCGCGGCGTCTTCAACGGTGCGGCAAAGCGGACCAACCGTATCAAACTTTGCGCAGAGCGGTAACACCCCAGTGAGTGGCAAGCGTCCGTGCATGGTTTTAAGCCCGACGAGATCATTCCAAACCGAGGGGATGCGCACTGACCCGCCGGTATCCGACCCGATGCCCACCGCCGCGAGGCCGAACGCGACCGACGTCCCGGCACCGGACGATGACCCACCGGAGACGGCGCCCTCATCGTTCACGCAAGGTGGGGACGCGGTGACAGGGTTCAATCCGAGCCCGGAGAAGGCAAATTCGGTTTGGTGCGTTTTGCCCAGGCAAACGAGACCCGCCTCAGTCGCATTCGCAAGCACTGTCGCATCTTTGGTTGGCGTACGCCCCGCCAAAAGAGCCGTGCCGCTTTCCGTGGCAACTCCGCCCGAGTCGTAAAGATCCTTCCACGAGATCGGCACGCCGTCTAACGGAGAGCGCCGCAACCCGCGCTTCGCCCGATCGCTGGCGGCGGTGGCTTCGGCGCGCGCGCGATCTTCGGTCAGACGCGCATAAACGCGATCCCGGTGACGGTGTGCTCCGATTGCGGACAGGAAAACCTCGGTAAGGTCCTTTGGGTCAATAGCGCCCTTTTCGATGTCGCGCCCCAGGTCGGCGGCGGTGCGGTTCAGCCAGTCATCCATAGGTCGCGACGGTAGCGTCACGACGGCGCATGGACAATGGCTGGTTGACCCACATATTCGCCTTATGACGATTGACGCAGATATTGTAATCGCTGGCGGTGGCTTGAACGGTCTGACGATGGCGCTTGCTGTGCGCGCCGCCGGGCTGTCCGTGACTCTCATCGACCCGAGCGCACGAAAGGTACGCGCGAACGCAAAGTTCGACGGGCGCAGCTACGCGTTGGCTATCGCGTCGAAACGTGTTCTCCAAGCGCTCGGAGTTTGGGACAGCATCGCCGACCCCTCCCCCATTCTCGGCATCAAGGTTACAGATGGCCGTGCGGGGGAGGCCCCGTCGCCCCTGATGCTTGCATTCGACCACGCTGAGATCGAAGAAGGCCCCATGGGTTTCATGGTCGAGGACCGCAAGCTGCGCCCTGCGCTCATGAAAGCAGCGGAGAAAGCCGGGATTGTTCAAATAGACAACGACAGCGTAGTCAGCGAACACGCGGAGGCGCATGCAACCCATGTCACGCTTGCGTCCGGCAAAGAGATCGGAGCGCGCCTCTTGATTGCATGCGACGGCAAAAATAGCGCCATCGCGAAGCGCGCGGGTATCTCCAAGACTGGCTGGACCTACGGCCAAACTGCGCTGGTTTGTGCAATCGCCCATGAAAAGCCCCATAACGGTATTGCGCATCAGTACTTCATGCCGCCAGGACCGCTCGCAGTTCTGCCCCTGACAGGGAACCGCGCATCGATCGTCTGGAGCGAGAAATTAGCGCGTGCCGAGGCCATTCAAGCCATGTCCAACGACGATTACCTCGCGGAACTGCGGCCACGGTTCGGCGGGTTTCTCGGCGATATCAGTCTTGCAGGGGCACGGTTCACCTATCCTTTGGCGCTTTCCATCGCATCGCGCTTCGTCGCAGATCGGGTCGCTTTGGTCGGCGATGCGGCCCATGTGGTGCATCCCATTGCGGGCCAGGGCCTGAATGCTGGCTTGAAGGATGTGGCGGCACTGGCGGAGGTTTTGGCGGACGCGAAACGTAGGGGCGAAGATATCGGGCGGGCCGATGTTCTGACGCGCTACCAGCAATGGCGGCGCTTCGACACCGCCGCGCTCGCCGTTGCGACGGACGGATTTAACCGTCTGTTTTCAAATGATAATGGAATTCTTCGTGCCGTGCGCGATATCGGCTTGGCCACCACGAATGCCCTGCCTGGGCTACGGCGCGCCCTTATTCGCGAGGCGGCGGGGCTGACAGGGGATTTGCCACGGCTCGCAAAGGGTCAGCCGCTTTAGGGTTAATCGAGCTTGCGCGCCTCATCGACAAGCATAATCGGGATGCCATCACGAATGGGATACGCCAGATGCGCGGCCTTGGAGATCAACTCCTGACGTTCCGCGTCATAGGTCAGTTGCGCGCGCGTCGCGGGACAGACCAGCGCCTCCAGCATCCGGCGGTCGAATTCAGGCGTTTCACTCATTGCAAGGGGTCCTCACCAGACACACCGCCGCGTAAATTGAATTGGATCAACGTAACCAGTGTTTCTCGCCGTGTTTCTAACGACGGGGCTTCCAATAGGGCTTGTTTGTCCTCAGGCTCAAAGGGGCACAGCATCGAAAGCGAGTTGATCAGCAATTCGTCCTCCGCATCCTCGAGCGATTCCCAATCCGTCCGCAGTTCTTCGGCCTCGAAAAACGCTTTCAAGGAAGGAAAGAAGGTATCCCTATCCAGGCCGGGATCTTTCTCCGTTGGTCCCAGGTCCTTGTCGAAACCGGTCCATGACACTTTGCAGCGCCGATAGGGGGAAAAGCCGTCCACTTCCTCCAGAACGCGAAAACGCGAGATGCCGGACAGGGTAATCATGTACCGTCCATCCTCGGTTTCAGAAAACGCCGTAAGGCGGCCCGCGCAGCCGATGGTGTGCAACTTGGGATCGCCACTCATTTGCCCATTGCGGGGCTGGATCATCCCAATAAGACGCGCCGAGGTCTTCATCGTATCTTCGATCATCGCCAGGTAGCGCGGTTCAAAAATGTGCAGCGGCAAACGTGATCGTGGCAACAACAAAGCGCCGGGCAAGGGAAACACCGGGATGGTGTCAGGCAGGTCTGATTTTGAGATCATAGGAGGCACTTAGTGCGCAGCTCCCTTCAGGCAAAAATCATGGAGCTGAGCTTTCGGCGACCATTTAGCGCAATGGGATCATTGGGCTTAAGCGCCTCAAAAATGGTGAAAAGCTGGGCCTTTGCGGCGCCATCGTTCCAGTCCGCGTCCAAACGGAAAAGCGTGAGCAGGCTATCAACCGCGCCTTCCACATCGCCGGAGGCGTGCTGCGCTTGGGCAAGATCGAAATGGGCCTGACGATCTGACGGATCGGCTTCCACCTTTGCACGCAATTCTGCGACCGGTCCGGCATCGGCGGCCTGTTTAGCCAATGCCATCTGCGCGGCGGCGGCTTCAACTTCTGGCGACTGTGCAATCGCCTCAGGCGCATTTGCGATCAACTGCTCCGCCTGCTCCAATTGCTCCAGAGCCAAATAGCTGCGGACCAATCCACCATAGGCGGCGGCGTTGCTATCATCCTCTTGTAATACGGCGGCAAAAACCTGGGCGGCATCTGCGGCGGCGCCTTCGTCCAACATGGCTTCCGCACTTTCGATCGCGTCGCCCAAGCCGCCGCCAGCCTCGCCGCCGGATGCGGCAATGACACGGTCGATAAAGGCTTTGATTTCGGACCCCGGCAGCGCGCCTTGGAAACCGTCAACGGGCTGCCCCTGCCAGAACGCATAGACCGTCGGGATGGACTGGATGCGAAGTTGAGCGGCGATGGCCTGGCTTTCGTCGACATTAATCTTGACGAGTTTGACCGCGCCGCGCGCATCTTTCACGGCCCCCTCAATGGCGGGCGTCAATTGGCGGCAAGGACCACACCAAGGCGCCCAAAAATCAACGATTACTGGCGTTTTCTGGCTCTCTTCAATGACATCCGTCATGAAGGTCGCTTCGGTCCCGTCCTTGATCAGGTCTGTGGGTGCAGCGTCTGCCCCGGTTGGGTTGAGCTCAAGCATAATGATCCCCAGAGATAACGTTCTGCGCCTTATATGCGCACGAATCGCTAAGAACCAAGGGGCATTGGCGCCACGCCGACTTCAGAGATCGAAGGTTGCAAAGACAGGGGCATGATCGGACGGCTTTTCCCAGCCCCTCGCCGCGCGCAAGATCCGCGATCCATGGGCGGCACTGGCGATATCCGGTGTGGCCCAAATATGATCGAGACGGCGGCCCTTATCCGCCGCATCCCAATCGCGCGCGCGGTAAGACCACCAGCTATACAGCAAGCCGTCCGGGATATCCTGCCGCGTGACATCGACCCACTGCCCCGCATCCTGCACGGCACCGAGATGCTCCACCTCAATCGGCGTATGGCTGACGACCTTGAGAAGTTGCTTATGGCTCCAAACATCATCTTCACGCGGCGCAATGTTCAGATCGCCCACAAGAATTGACTTGGCCGGGCGATCAGCGTGGTAGGCGTCTCGCATCTCCACCAGGAAATCGAGTTTCTGGCCGAATTTTTCATTTTTCTCGCGGTCGGGCACATCGCCACCGGCGGGTATGTAAAAGTTGTGGATCGTTACGCCGTTTTCGAGTTTCCCCGCCACATGGCGCGCATGGCCAAGGCCAGCCCAATCGCGGTCGCCGGCATCCTCCATGGGCAGCTTCGACAGGATCGCAACGCCGTTATACCCCTTTTGACCCCGCGCGATCATGTGGTTGTAGCCAAGCGCCTGAAAGGCATCGAACGGGATTTTGTCGACTGGGGATTTGCACTCCTGCAAGCAGAGAACATCCGGCGCTTCAGCTTCCATCAGTTTGCACACGAGCGCCTCACGCAGGCGAACGGAGTTGATGTTCCAAGTGGCGACAGTGAAAGGCATGTCAGGTTAACCTTGATCGATCCGCGCCAGTGCCGTGACGAGGAGTTGGTGAAAAGCATCCGCGGCTTCGATCTGAGGGATATGCCCGACATTGTCCATCCAGTAGATCGGTGCATCACCCAGAGCTTCTTGAAGGGCGAGGGCATCACTCGGAAGCACCACCGTATCTTCGCGGCCCCATATCATGGCGAGCGGCGCCTCCAGGTCAGTGTAAAGAGCAGGATCGCTGCTCCCCGCATTTACTGGGGCGATCAGTATGTCGGGCAGCCATTCGGCCCATAGTGCCGTGGTATCCTCGCGGCCGATCTGATGGTGCAAGAGATCGACGTCAGCCTGCGAGACACTGCCCTTTTGATGAACCAACGTCTCAAACAGGAACTTAGTCGCAAAAGGGTTTGTGAGAGTCGTGGCAACCGCGCCTTCCCGGATCAACGGATATTGCAGATAGAACGGCAAGGTCGCATCGGTGCCGTCTTGGCCGAGCCTGAGATAGGCCGACACCAGAACAGCGCCCGAAAAGGTATCCTGCGCGATCAAGAGCGCTTCCGCCGCCGCGGCCGCACCTAGTGAATGTCCGACAAGGATAGGTGGCGTTTCAAAGGTCTCGGCCAAAGCCAACAGGCGGAGCGCCTGCGCCTGCAAACTGAAATCCGTGCCCGAGACGCGCTCGGACAATCCCATGGGCGGCAGATCGACGGCGACCGCCCGGTAACCCTGTGCGCTAAGGACCTCAAGTGTGTCTTGCCACAGCCCAGACCACCCCACAGCCCCGTGCACCAACAGAACTACCTGCCCATCTTCAGCACCGGCTTCGAGCACATGTAGGCCCCCATGGACGGTTTCAACTATCCGGCTTCCGGGGAGGGCCAGATCATTAATGCTCTGGGTCTCGCGCTGCCCGGCCAGATACCAGAACAGAATTGGGCTGACGGCGGCCAGCACAAGAAGGAGCAGTACGAGGCGAAAAATGGCGCGTATCATGAAACCATATCGAAGGTTTGTGCGACCTTATGCGCCAAGAGGTGACCCTTCAAGCGGTGTGATCAAAGCCAGCTACTGTTGCGCCAGCACCTTCGTCCAGGAGACGTTGAAAACCCTTTAGGACGGTCTCGCGAAACATCTCCGATTGCGGCAAATCGCTTCCGAAGACTTCCGCGACGTTCAAAAGGCCGGCAACCTTACCGGCGCTGTCAGGCGCGCTGCAGGACGCTTCTTTGAGGCGTGCAGCCAGCGGGTCACGGACATCAATTGTATGCCCGCCCTCATCGGTGCCGCCAACGTATCGCATCCAGGCCGCCACAACGAGACATAGGCCTTCGGGGAGACCTCCCCTCGCGAGGTTTTCGCGGATCGGCGCGAGGATGCGCTGCGGTAGTTTCTGGCTCCCATCCATAGCGATTTGCCAAGTCCGGTGGCGGATGTTGGGGTTTCTGTAGCGGGTCAGCAATTGATCGGTATAGGCCGCCAAATCTTCGCCTTCGGGCAGCGGTACCGTCGGCAGGATCTCGTACTGCCAAAGATGCTGGCAAAACTCGGCGAAACCCGGGGCAGCGATCGTCTCCGCAATCGTGTCATGTCCCGCGAGGAACCCCAAATAGGCGAGCGCGGAATGCGTGCCATTTAGGCAGCGAAGCTTCATGGTTTCATGCGCTTCGACGTTTGAGACGAATTGCGCTCCCGCCTTTTCCCATGCTGGTCGGCCTGTGGGGAAGTCGTCCTCGATCACCCATTGGCGGAAAGGCTCATGGAACACTGCCGCTAGGTCGCGGGTGCCGGTCCGGTTGCTCAGCGCCTCTCGGTCGGCGTCTGTCGTCGCAGGGGTAATGCGGTCCACCATCGTGGATGGAAACGCGACATTTCCATCGATCCACGCAGCAAGCTCGGGGTCCAGGTGCCGGGCGAATTCCACCACGAGTTGCCGCGTGAGTTTCCCGTTCGCTGGCAGATTATCGCAGGAAAGCACCGTGAAGGGTGGTGTGTTCGCCGCGCGCCGCAAGCCTAAAGCTGCAACAAGCAACCCCAAAACGGAAGACGGCGCCATTTGACTATTCAAGTCAGCCGCGATGTCCGCATCACCGAAATCAAGTTGACCGCTTGCGGGATCGTGGCCATAGCCTTTTTCCGTCACCGTCAGCGACACGATGCGAATACGCGGATCAACCAGAACGTCCAAAACCGCTTGCGGGTCCTCCGGCGCGACCATGACATCTGTGACTGAGGTGATGAGAGACGGCGTGTCGCCCTCAAACCCGCGTTCGACAGCGGTGTAAACACCGCCCTGCGGCGCAAGCTGGGTCCGCGCCTTTTCACTTTTCAAACTGACCGCGACAATCCCCCAGTCCCCACCGGCCTCAGCCATCGCATCATGGGTATAAATCGCGTTGAACGCCCGGAAAAACGCACCTGGTCCGAAATGTACGATCCCGGGTGCAGGTGGCTGGCCAACCCGGATCAAGCGAGGTCGCAGATCAGAGGCCATAGGCTTCCTTTGCAAGGGTCACTGTCAAATCATACGCCAACTCGAAGGCCTCGGCTTCACGCAGCCGACCTGTTCCCACCAGCCCGGCAAGATAGGCGCAATCTGACCGCCGGGCCACGTCGTGGCGCGCCGGAATTGAACAGAACGCTCGGGTATCGTCGTTGAAACCTGCGGTATTGTAGAAGCCGCATGTCTCTGTCGTTGCCTCGCGGAACCGCTTGATCCCCTCGAAGCTGTCAAAAAACCACCAGGGCGGGCCAAGTCTCAAAGCCGGGTAAGCCCCGGCCAAGGGTGCCAGTTCGCGGCCATATGTCGTCTCATCCAAGGTGAAGAGAATGATCGTCAAACCGGATTCCATGCCAACGGCATCCAGCAGCGGCTTCAAAGCTGCAACGTAGTCGGTCCGTCGGGGAATATCGAAACCCTTGTCGCGCCCAAATTGCGCAAGAACTGGTCCATGGTGGTTACGATATGATCCGGCGTGAATTTGCATCGTTAAACCGTCTTCCAGGCTCATGCGCGCCATTTCCGTTAACATCTGACCCCGGAACGCCTCTGCTTCGGCGCGCGTGATCCCCCCTGACAGCACTTTGCGGTAGAGGCGTTCGGCCTCCGGTGCTGCAAGGTTTTCCGTACACGCGCTCGGGTGTCCATGGTCGGTCGCCGTCGCTCCCATCGACTTGAAAAACGACCGGCGTGCACGATGCGCATTGAGATAGCCGGACCACGTGTGGACGTCCTCACCCGTCAACTCACCCAGCATCTCTACATTTGCCGAGAAGCCCTCGAACTCCGGATCAACGACGGCGTCCGGACGATAGGTCGTGATAACACGCCCGCCCCACTCACTGTCGCGGATGGTGCGATGCCAGCGGAGATCGTCCAAAGCACCGTCCGTGGTCGCCAGCACTTCAACATTGAAGCGTTCGAACAATGCGCGGGGCCGAAACTCGGGCCGCGAAAGACAGGCATCGATGTGATCGTAGTAAGCTTCAGCGGTTTTGGCCGATAGCGGCTCCGTCAGGCCAAAGACATGTTCGAACGAGTGATCCAACCACATAGCAGACGGTGTGCCACGAAACAGGTGGTAGCGTTCGGCAAATCGCCGCCAAATACGACGCGGGTCCGTTTCAACGGCCCCGCCATCGACGCGCGGCACGCCAAGATCGGCAAGTGTGACGCCCCGGCTCACCAACATGCGAAACACGTAGTGATCCGGGATGACGAATAGGTCAGCGGGATTGGCAAACGCAATGTCTTCGGCAAACCATCGCGGATCGCAATGCCCGTGTGGGCTGATGATCGGTGCGTCGACTATAGTCTCATAAAGTGCGCGGGCCATATCGCGCAGGCGCGGTTCAA
Source organism: Pseudomonadota bacterium (assembly GCA_039024895.1). Lineage (GTDB taxonomy): Bacteria > Pseudomonadota > Alphaproteobacteria > Rhodobacterales > Rhodobacteraceae > JAJDOD01. Next base: position 224,097 of record JBCCPJ010000001.1, read on the forward strand.
CCGGGAACAACCGATCCGGGTCCGTTAATGCCATAGAGCGCCTCCCTCTTGCGCAGTGTTCTAGGCGCGCGGCGCGTCCCTGTCACGTCACCCGTTGAGGTTCCGGCACATCTTGGTCCATATGCGGGTGACATCCCAACAGAAAGACCATCCCATGCCGAAACTGCTGTCCATTGGCGAATGCATGATCGAACTGGCCCCGACCACGGAAGACACCTTCAGCATGGGCTTCGCGGGCGATACCCTGAACACGGCATGGTATGCGCGACGGCTGGCAGGTGCCGAGCTTGTTGTCGGGTATTTATCAGCCATCGGCGATGACGAACCCTCCGCAAGAATGCGCAGCTTCATGGAAGAGGCTGGCCTTGTGCCCCATCTGACGGTCCGCACCGGTACCTCCGTCGGGCTCTACCTGATTTCCCTCAAGGATGGTGAACGCAGCTTCTCCTACTGGCGCAGCGCCTCCGCCGCCCGAACCCTCGCCGACGATCTTGAAACTCTGCCATGCGCGCCCGGGGACGTCGCTTTCTTCTCCGGGATCACGATGGCCATCCTGCCCGACGAGGGTCGTCGAAAGCTGCTGCACGCCTTAAGCGAGGCCCGCGCTTCCGGCGTAAAAATTGCCTTTGATCCAAACCTTCGACCCCGTCTTTGGCCCGACACCGAAACGATGTGCGCCTGGATCATGGAAGCCGCCAAAGTGGCCGACATTGCGCTTCCCTCCTTCGAGGATGAACAGGGGTTCTTCGGTGATGCCAATATCGGAGCGACGGCAGATCGCTATGCCGGAGCGGGGGCCACCACGCTTGTGGTCAAGGACGGCCCGAACCCGGTGCTCCTGCGTGCGCAAGGCGAAGAGAACATGGTACAGCCTTCCCCGGTTTCCGAAGTCGTGGATACGACCGCCGCCGGTGACAGCTTCAATGCCGGATACCTTGTCGGCGTGATGGAAGGGTTGCCCGAAACAGCCGCCGTTCAACAAGGGTGCGATCTGTCTCGCAAGGTAATCGGCGCGCGCGGCGCGCTGGTGCCAGTCTGACGCTGCCTCGCCCCTACTTTCCTTTCCAGACCGGATCGCGTTTCTTCGCAAAAGCGCGGGCACCCTCAAGCTGGTCTTCGGAGGTGTAAAGTGTCTCCACCGTGGCAAACTGGCTTTTGGTGATCTTGTTCATGGCGTCCTGGAACTTCATGTCTTCCGCCTCGCGCACGACCTCCTTGATCGCCGCCTGAACCAAAGGCGGTCCGTCAGACAGCATGTCGGCAAGCGCACGCGCCTCCGCCATGAGGTCAGAGGCCGGGTAGATGTGGTTGACAAGTCCCCATCGCGCCGCTTCCTCTGCATCAATCCATCGGCCTGTGAGAAGCATCTCCATCGCGATATGGTAGGGGATGCGTTTTGGCAGCTTGATGGAGGCCGCATCGGCCACGGTGCCTGAACGAATTTCAGGAAGCGCAAAGGTTGCATGTTCAGCGGCAAGGATAATGTCTGCCGACAGCGCCAGTTCCAGCCCACCACCGCAGCAAATCCCGTTGACCGCTGCGATGACGGGTTTGTTGAGGCCGCGAAGTTCTTGCAGCCCCCCGAACCCGCCAACCCCGTAATCGCCATCGACGGCATCACCCTCCGCAGCGGCCTTCAGGTCCCAACCGGGACAGAAAAACTTCTCACCGGCAGCCGTCACAATGGCGACGCGCAACTCGGGATCATCCCGAAAGCCGAGGAATATATCCCCCATGATCCGACTGGTCGCCAAGTCGATGGCATTTGCCTTGGGACGATCCAGCGTCACCTCCAGCACACGCCCGCGCGTTGTCGTTCGAACAGGGTCAGACATCACCACCTCCTCGCCTAATCAGCGCATCCGCGACCCACGCCGCCTCTCGCGTGCACATCAACGGGTTGATCTCCACCTCCGCTGGGTGGGCTGCGGCCACGTAGGCCTGAACCGCATCGATCGCGTCCACAAGAGCGCGGCGGTTTATCGGCGAAGAGCCTCGATAGCCCTCAAGACGCGGCTCGATCCTAAGGGTGCTCAACGTAGTTTCGATATCTTCCGTGCTGGCCGGAACCAGAAGTGAAGCACTGTCCGCCAATAATTCCGTTAATGTCCCACCGGCGGCAAGTGTGAGAACGTATCCATGGGCATCGTCACGGGTCACACCGATGAGCATTTCCACCAGCGACCCCTCGACCATGCGCTCGACCAGAAAGCTCTCGGCGCCCATGGTTTCGGCGGCTGCTTGCACCGCCTTTGGCGTCTTCAAATTGAGCGCGACGCCACCCGCCTCCGTCTTATGCGCCACGTTTTGTGCCTTGACCGCCACCGGGAAGCCAAGGGCGCCCGCCGCACGCGCAGCATCGACGGGATCACACGCAATTGCGCTTTCGGGCACCAAAAGCCCGTGTTCCGCAAGCGCTTGTTTTGCCTCATATTCTGACAAAACTGGTGCCGTACCTATGCCTGTCATAGGCAAAAGAAGCGGTGGCGCTTGGCGGTGGTGTGTGACTTTGGCCACCACCGCGATTGCCTCCAGTGCCTCCGGAAGCCCGCAGAGCGGGACAAGGCCGCGTTGCATGCAGCTATTCGCGACATCTTCCGGCATGGTGTCCACAAGCGACGAAACGACCACAAACGGGCGTCCCACCTGCCGCGCCGCTTTCTCCGCTGCGGTCAGGACCGGCATCCACGCACTCGGGTCGCATCTGTCGGCTCGCGGAAAATCAAGAACGATCATGCCAAGCGCCGCCGTGCCAGAAACCGCGGCAGCGAAAACTTCCGCCATGGCGTCAACGTCGCCCCATATTTCGGTGTGGTAATCAAGCGGATTGGCAAGCGCCACAGCTGGGCCCAGAACCTTTTCAAGGCATTGTTTTTGATACTCGGTCAAAGCGGGAAAAGTAATGTCCTTGGTTATCGCCGTATCGGCCACCAAGCTCGCTTCGCCCCCTGAACACGAAAAGGAGATCACGTGGTTCGATGCAAGCGGCCCCGTGATATGCAAGAGCTTAAGCACCTCCAGAAAACTCGATAACGTATCGACCTGCGCTATCCCTAGCCGGTCCAATAGAGCACGCGCACCGGCTTCTGTGCCTGCCAAAGACGCCGTATGGCTGAGAAGGGCTGACCGCGCTTCGTCCGAGCGCCCAATCCGAAGGGCCACGATGGGTTTGTCCCGCGTCCTTGCCTCATTGGCCAAAGCTTCAAAGGCTCGGAGATCACCGATCCCTTCGATATGAAGGCCCAGAGAAGTGACGCGTTCGTCTTCTAGGAGCGCGCGCCCCACATCGGCCCAACTGAGTTGCGCCTGATTCCCAACGGTCATCACATAGGCCAGCGGCAATCCGCGCCGCTGCATGGTTAGGTTGATCGCAACGTTCGACGATTGGGTGACAATGGCGACACCGCGCGCAACCGGGCGCCCCCCGTGTTGGTCTGGCCAGATGGCAACGTTATCGAGGTAGTTCAGAAGCCCGTAGCAGTTTGGTCCAATGATCGGCATTTCACCCGCCGCTGAAATCAGCGCCGCTTGCAGGTCCGCCCCGTCATCGAGGCCGCGCACCGCTTCTTGAAACCCGGAGGCGAAGCAAATCGCGCCCCCTGCACCGACTTTTGACAAATCGTCCACAACATCAATCGTTGCCCGTCGGTTCACGCCGATGAACGTGGCGTCTGGCGGGCCGGGCAGGGCTGAAATCGACTTGAATGCCCGCCTGTCGGCCACAGTCGAACGCTTCGGGTGTACCGGCCAGATATCACCCTCGAACCCAATTTTTTGGGATTGCGTGATGATATTCTCGCACCAGACACCACCGCCAACGACGGCGAGGGAGCGCGGGCGCAAGAGACGGGAAAGATCGCGCATCACCCGAACCTCAGGCGCTTATGGCCCCTGCGGAACGCTCCGCGGGAGGTATTTTTGCCCGGATGAAGAAACCGATCATTAACTTAAACTTGTCAAGGTGGCGATGCGGTACAGGCTGAGGAGCCGATGACCGCACCAGGTGAAGCCCTTTGCCCAATACGGCCAGAGGGTGGACCGGACGGTGTGCTGGGCACCGTCCGGTCACGCGCCGAGGGGCCGGAACAAGTCACGGCTTATGATGTGGCGTTGAATTTCCGAGGTGCCGTCCCAAATGCGCTCCACACGGGCGTCCCGCCAGAAGCGTTCGATTGGAAAGTCATCCATAAGCCCCATACCGCCAAAGATTTGCAACGTCGTGTCGGTGACGCGTGCCAACATCTCTGAAGCATAAAGCTTGGCACTGGCGATTTCCCGGTTCGCGGGCAAATTCTCATCGAGGCGCCACGCGGCGGCCAGGGTCAACCAATCGGCCGCGTCGATTTCGGTGATCATATCGGCGACCTGAAAGCTCACCCCCTGGAACTTCGCGATCTGTTGTCCGAATTGCTTGCGCTCCGACGCGTAGTCCAGCGCGAAGTCGAAGCAGCGCCGCGCGCGTCCGACGCAAAAAGCCGCAACGGTGAGGCGCGTGGCATAGAGCCAAGTGTTCATCACCTCAAAGCCGCCGTCCACCTCACCAAGCACTTGGCGCTGCGGGAGGCGGCAGTTGTCGAAATCAAGGATGTAATTCTTGTACCCTCGATGACTGACGGAAGCATATCCGTGCCGGACCTCAAACCCCGGATGACCTCGATCCACGAGGAAACAGGTTATCCGTTTCTTTGGTCCCTTTGGCGTATCGTCCTCCCCGGTCGCCACGAAAACGATGAAGAAATCCGCGTGTTCCGCACCGGAGATGAAATGCTTCGACCCATTAACAATCCAGTCGTTCCCTTGGCGTGCCGCCGCGCAGGACATCCCCCGGATATCTGACCCGGCACCGGGCTCGGTCATGGCGAGGGCATCCATCCTGTCGCCCCGTACGGCGGGGTACAGGTACCTTTCCCGCTGTTCGTCTGTGCAGGCCATCAAGATGTTCTGTGGGCGTCCGAAGAAGTGGGTAAGCGCCATCGAGCCGCGTCCCAATTCGCGCTCCACTAAGGTGAAGTCCACATGGGAGAGACCGGCACCGCCAACCTCTTCGGGAAAGTTGCAGGCGTAAAAGCCAAGTTCCAGGCACTTCCGTTTGATATCATTGGCAATCTCGTCGGGCACGGCGCCAGTTTGCTCGACCAGTGCCTCATGGGGGTAAATCTCCTTCTTCACGAATGCCCGAACGGTGGAGACCAGCATCTCTTGCTCTTCTGACAAACCGAAATGCACCGCAGCTCTCCTTTTCATTTCAAGCTGTCCGTTACATGCGGCGATATCGCGCTCGAAAGCGACCTTTAGGATCGTAAAGGCGTAGCAAGGCATCGTCCGGATCAACACGCTCGCACCGCAATTTCAGGTCGACCGGTTTAAGACAATGGCAGCGCGCCCGGGGCAAAGCCTTGCAAAATAGTGCGTTCCCGTTCATCGAATACGACAAAAGAAGACCGGGCGCGTGGTGCGCAAGGGAGGACAGTATGACCAGTTTGCGCATCTCGCTCATTCGTGGCGACGGTATCGGTGTCGATGTTGCGGAGGCTGCGGTTCATATCGTGGAAACCGCCTTAGACCATGTGGGCGCGCCGTCTCTCCATTGGCAGGAGATCGATGCCGGGGCCGCGTATTTCGCGGAAACCGGTCAGGATATCGAACCGGGGGGCGAAGAACGCGCCGGTGAGGCGGACGCCATTTTTCTTGGAGCAATCGGCCTGCCCAGCGTCCGTTATGCGGACGGCACCGAAATCTCTCCGCATTTGCGGCTGAGGGAACGCTACGGGCTTTATGCCGGGTTGCGCCCGGTGAAGGCCTATCCGAATGCGCCCCAGCGGCTTTCGGACCCAAGAGCGACCGACATTGATCTCGTGATCCTGCGCGAATCTACCGAGGGTTTGTTCTATTCCGCCGCCGCCCATAATCGGCCCGGTCTTCGTTCCGATGTGGAAGTACAGGACACGCTCAGAATCACGCGGGACACGACCGAGAAACTGCACCATTTCGGCTTTCGCTATGCCGAGAAGCGCAAAGCACGTGGGCGGCCTGGCACGCTCACTTGCGTGGATAAAGCGAATGTATTCGCTTCGATGGCCTTCTTTAGGAAGATCTTCGACGAGATCGCGCCGCGATATCCCGAGATCATAGCAGGTCACAACTACGTGGACGCCCAAGCGCTGGACTTGATCCGCCGACCCTGGGATTTCGACGTGATGGTCATGGAGAATATGTTCGGCGATATTCTCTCGGACCTCGCCGGTGGCCTTGTCGGCGGGATGGGCATGGCAGCCTGTGCCGAGATTGGCGATGTGATCGGCCTCTTTCAGCCAGCGCATGGGTCAGCCCCGGATATCATGGGTGAGGATAAGGCCAACCCTTTAGCTGCGATCCTGTCCGGGGCCATGATGTTGGATTACCTGGCCGACAAAACCGATCACACCCGCCTTGCCGATGCGGCCCACAAGATTGAAGCGGCGGTGGCGGCAGGATTTGCTGCAAACGCGCTCAGACCCATGGAATTTGGGGGCGATATGGGAACAAAAGCGGTCACAACCGCGCTGATTGAGCACTTGAAGTAAGTTTTCGTCTTGTACTTGGCGGGGTCAAACCGTTAGCTCGCATCGCAAAACCAATCACTGGGACCCCTATGAAACCGTTCATCGCTTCTTTGGCTTTCCTCAGTCTTACCGCATGCGCGGCCAATATCGGCGCCGGGGGCTTCATGCGCGAACTGCCAGAAGGCCTCGCCGATCTTGCATCGCCCGGTCAAAACCTTGAAGCGGTGAAGCTGATGGAAGATGATAATTGCTACTGGTACCAGCATGTGGGCCAGGTGGAGACCACGATGCTCCCGCTCAGAAGCAAACGCGGTCAGCATATCTGCGCGAAGCCCAGCGAAGACGCCTAAGGCGCGTAAAGAAAGGCTGTCGCGCCGGTATCGACCTCTTGGTATAGGTCAATAATATGCGCCATCACCATCCGCACACACCCGGAACTTGCGCGACCCCCGATGGAACGCGGGAAGGGTGTGCCGTGGATGCGAAGATAGGTGTCGCGGTTGCCCACATACAAATAGAAAGCTCGTGACCCAAGCGGGTTGCGGGGCCCGCCATCCATACCGTCCTTGAATTTCTCGAAGGCTTCCGGTTCCCGCTCGATCATCTCGTCGGTGGGACGCCAGGTGGGCCATTTCCGCTTATGGCGGATCGTGTAGGTGCCGGGCTCGTAGAGGCTGCCACGCGCGATCGCTACGCCGTATCGCATGGCGGTGCCGTCACCGCGAATATGGTAGAGATAGCGCGCAACCGCATCCACATGGATATCGCCGGGGACCAAGCCGTCATTTGCTTCCACAACCTGCGGCAGGAAGCGCGGATGGAATTTCCACGGGTTCGACGTGGCAGGCTCGTAGTTTGCCGGGGTCACACGCGCATCCCAACTCGCCCATTTGCTGCGGTCGGACACGGGTTTACGCGCTGGCGCCTCGACCACGGTTTGGACCGGATCCGTCCCGGGTTCTGTGACGTCGACAGTTGCCCCTTCTTCGGTGTCCTCCTGAGCCCAGGCAGCAGTAGCCAGCGGCGCGGAAAAAAGCGCGCTTGAGGTGGAAAGAAAGTGTCGTCTGGTCAGCACGGGCACATCCCCATTTGGTAACTCCGTTGCAGCTAGCACTGCCATTTTCAGCTTCGGAAGTAAAACCCGCTCACAACCTTGTGCACTTGGTCGCGGCACCGGCGCATCACACGCCAAGGTATCGTTCGGAAATCTCAGCCGTCAGGTCACCCATGGCACCGTCCCAAACACTCTTGCCGCGCTCCAGAATGAGCGCTCTGTCAGCCACAGAAGCCACTTCTTTCAATGACTTGTCAATCAACAGAATGGCAATCTTGGTTTCAGACTTGAGGCGGCGCAGAACGCTCCAAATCTCCTGCCGGACAATCGGTGCCAGCCCCTCTGTTGCCTCATCGAGGATCAGAAGGCGCGGATTGGTCATCAAGGCGCGACCGATCGCCAACATCTGCTGCTCACCACCCGACAACGAGACCGCGCGTTGGTTCGTGCGTTCTGCCAAACGCGGGAACAGTTCCGCCACTGTTTGCAGCGTCCACTTGCCGGGGCGCGCTGCCGCAACTAGGTTTTCGTTGACTGTCAGATCAGCAAAACAACGCCTGCCCTCCGGCACCAGACCGATCCCAAGCTGCGCGACCTTGTGGCTCGGCAGTTTGTGCAGGTTTTGACCGTCGAAGTTCAAATCGCCTTCGGACGCAATCATCCGGCAGATCGACTTCACGGTTGTGGTCTTGCCCATGCCGTTGCGCCCCAAAAGGGCGACCACCTCTCCTTCGGCGACCGTACAGTCAACACCGAAAAGCGCTTGGCTGTCCCCGTAGCGCGCCGTCACGTTCTGAAGTGTGAGGAAACTCACGCGTCTTCGCCCAAATAGGCCCGGCGCACCTCGGGGCTGGAACGGATTTCATCCGGGGACCCGGTTGCGATGACCTTTCCATAGACGAGCACGCTGATCCGGTCGGCAAGGGCGAAAACCGCGTCCATGTCATGTTCGACAAGGAGGATCGGTGCCTCCTCTCGCAAACCTTGGAGAAAAGTGGTCATGCGCCTCGATCCATCGGCGCCAAGTCCCGCCATGGGTTCATCCATAATGAAGGCGCGGGGCGCGAGCGTCAGGGCGACCGCCACCTCAAGCTGGCGACGCTGCCCATGGCTAAGGTTGCCGCAGCGCGTATCGCGCTGATCCGCCAGTCCCACACGCGCCAACGCCTCTTCCGCGCGCTCCACGAGGCGGGCTGTCTTTATCGCCGAGGACCAAAACCGCCAGACCATCCCCTCCGCTCCGATGGCACCAAGGATGACGTTCTCCAACACGCTGTCTTCCATGCAGAGCGCGGAAATTTGAAAGGTTCTGCCCAATCCGGCACGCGATCTCTCTGCCGTCGTCAAGCTGGACACATCGTTGCCGTCCAACAAAACCGCGCCCGCATCGGGACGCAGCCCGCCGCAAATCTGCTGGATCAACGTCGACTTACCCGCACCATTAGGTCCGATAATTGCATGGATTTCACCGCGTCGAAGTTGGATGGACACATTGTCGGTTGCGGTCAACGCGCCGAACTTCTTGATCAGGTTTCGGGTTTCGAGCACCGCGTCAGACATGGGCACCCTCCCGCCCCGTCAACATCCCAAGCACCCCGCCGCGCCCGAAAAGCACAATCGCCAACAGAATAAGCCCAAGATATATGTGCCAAAAATCTGTAAGCCCGCCCAGGAAGTGTTCCAAGGCGACAAACAGGCATGCCCCCACAACCGGTCCCATTAAACGGCCCACGCCGCCGATGATGATGAGGATAATCAACTCGCCGGACAGTTGCCAACTGAACATCGTGGGCGACACAAAGCGGTTGAGATCAGCAAAGAGCGCACCCGCGAGACCCGTGATGGCGCCAGACAGAACAAAAGCCACCAACCTCAGACGCATGGAGTTCGCGCCCACCGTCTCAGCCCGAATGCCGGATTGCCGCGCGGCGTTCAGCGCAAGCCCAAAAGGCGAGGCCCGCAATCGGGCTGCTAAGAACAGAATGATGCACAAAAGCCCAAAGCAAAGCCCAAAGAACTGGATCGGCACCAGCGTGTTCAAACCTGGAAAGCTATTGCGCACATAGATGGAGACCCCGTCCTCCCCGCCATACGCCGCCCAGGAAATCGCGAAATAATAGAACATCTGTCCAAAAGCGAGCGTGATCATGATGAAGTACACGCCGCTGGTCCTGAGGGACATCAAACCGATGAAGAAGGCCGCGACCCCGGATATCGCCATTGCTGTCAGCCAAATCGCCAGCATGGACGTGGTGCCCGCGGTGGTCAGGAAACCAAGTTCCAAAGGCGTAAATGTCTGCGCGTGGAAGGCCAGAATACCCATGGTGTAGCCGCCAAGCCCGAAGAAGACCGCATGTCCGAAACTGACCATCCCGCCGATCCCAAGGATGATATTCAGACCAACAGCCGCAATGGCCAAGATAACAGCGCGGGTCGCCAGCGTGATGGTAAACGGTTGATCCACCAGCACCGCGTAGAGCGGCAACAAGACGAGCGCAGCCATCGTCGCGATATTGGCCCAGCGTTCATCCAGCCTCATGCCCGCGCCCCGAATAGACCCGTGGGCCGCCAAATCAAAACCAGCCCCATAAGGATGTATATCGCCATGGAGGCGAGGGCCGACCCGGTTTGCTGGGCGGCACCCGCCTCCATAAAGAGCTTCAGGAGCTCGGGGAAAAAAACACCGCCAAGCGTGTTCGTCAGTCCGACAATGAGCGCGGCGATAAACGCACCTCGGATCGAGCCAATGCCGCCAATAACAATCACAACAAATGCCAGGATTAGGACCGGCTCCCCCATGCCCACTTGCACCGATTGTATCGCACCAACCAAGGCGCCCGCCAAACCTGCCAAGGCGGCGCCAAGGGCGAAAACGAGGGTATAGAGTTTGGTGATATCAACGCCGAGCGCGGCAATCATTTCCCGATCATTCTCGCCGGCGCGGATTTGGATGCCGATCCGCGTGTGCTCAATCAACAGCCATAGCCCGAAGGCGACCGCAAAACCGATCCCGATAAGGCTTAACCGGTAAAGCGGGTATTCGATGCCCCCCGGCAAAGTGACCGGCCCGGAGAGGGCGTCAGGAATATCGAGGAAGAGGGGGAACGACCCGAAGACCCAGCGGGTACCCTCCGAGAAAATAAGAATCAGCGCAAAGGTAGCCAGCACCTGGTCGAGATGCGCCGCGCCGTAAAGCCGCCGAATGACCAGCATCTCAATCAGCGCGCCCGCAACGGCAGCGGCGGCGAGCGCCGCGCCCAGTGCCAACAGGAAAGACCCCGTCGCCCCGGCGACCCAGGCCGCCGCAAACGCGCCAACCATGTAAAGCGACCCATGCGCCAGATTAATTAGCCCCATGACGCCGAAAATCAGCGTGAGACCCGCCGCCATCAAGAACAGCATGACCCCGAACTGAAGCCCGTTCAGAACCTGTTCAATGATCAGGATGGCCGACATGGATGCTCCGCTGTCCCAAATTCACCCCGGGACCCTGCCCAAAGACGAGAGGCCCCGGGTCACGCCCGGGGCACGCGCCGTGGCTTACATCTTGCACTCCGCCGCATAGGCGTCAGCGTGGTTCTCCAACGCAACCCCCAAGAGCTTATTGGTGAAGATATCGCCTTCCTTGACGACTTCCCGCGCATAGATTGTCTGAACAGGATGGTGATTTGACCCGAACTCGAAATCGCCCCGTGTGCTGTCGAACTCTGCCGCACGTAGGGCCTCGCGAAAACCGTCAGCATCGGACGGTTCTGCCTTCGCCAAAGCCGAAATCAGCAAGTTTGCGGTGTCGAAACCCTGGCTTGCATAGAGCGACGGCAAGCGTCCGTATGCCGCCTCAAAGCTCTCGACAAAGGCCGCGTTGGTTGCGTTGTCGATATCCTTGTTCCATTGCGATGTGTTCACGACACCGACGGCGGCATCCCCCACCGCTTGCAGGATGCCCTGGTCAAAGCTGAAGGCAGGGCCCACAACGGGCAGATCGATACCGCTATCGGCATATTGCTTGAGGAAGGATATCCCCATCCCGCCTGGCAAAAAGAAGAACACGCTATCGGCATCGCTCGCGCGGACTTGAGCAAGTTCCGCTGCATAATCTGTTTGGCCAAGCTTGGTATAAATTTCGTCGGCGATTTCGCCCTCGAAGAACCGCTTGTAGCCCGTCAGCGCATCCTGTCCCGCCGGATAGTTCGGCGCGAGGATGAAGCTGTTCGAGAAATCCGCCGTGTTGGCATAGGCACCTGCCGCCTCATGGAGATTGTCGTTTTGCCACGCCACGTTGAAGTAATTCGGGTGGCACCCCTTACCAGCGAGGGCAGATGGCCCGGCATTCGGGGAGAGATAGAACTTTCCCTGCGCGGTCACGGAAGGCACGACGGCCATTGCAAGGTTTGACCAGATAATACCGGTCAGAACATCGACACGCTCTGACTGGATCATCTTGTCAGCCAATTGAACGGCGATATCGGGCTTGCGTTGATCATCTTCGATCACAACCTCAATATCGTCACGCCCCGATTGGTTTATGGCCAACATGAAACCATCGCGCACATCGATACCGAGCCCCGCGCCGCCGCCGGAAAGGGTCGTAATCATACCCACCTTTACATCCGCCAGTGCGCTTGTCGCGGCAAGTATTGCCACCGCAGTCGCCATGAGAAGTTGTTTCATCTCTGTCTCCCGTGTTGTTTTCCTATTCAAAGCGCCAATTTTTCGGATGTTCCAGCCGATTGTGGATGTTTGAACACCTAAACGGGCTTTTTGCAGTCGCAGCACTTGCATGCTGCGTCGCAACATCCTAATCCCACCGTAACTCTTTACGAAAGAAAGTTGCGCGTCCATGTCATTCCGTCTTCAGCCTGCCGCCCCTGCCCGTCCGAACCGTTGCCAACTCTTTGGACCGGGATCACGCCCGCAGATCTTCGAGAAAATGGCAACCAGCGCTGCCGATGTGATCAATCTCGACCTCGAAGACGCTGTCGCACCCGATGACAAACCGGAAGCCCGCAAGAACATAATCCAGGCCATCGGTGATATTGACTGGGGCACCAAGACGCTTTCGGTGCGCATCAATGGCTTGGATACGCCCTACTGGTACCGCGATGTGGTCGACCTGCTTGAAAAAGCGGGCGATCGCCTTGACCAGATCATGATCCCAAAAGTTGGCTGCGCCGCAGATGTTTATGCCGTCGACGCCTTGGTGACAGCAATTGAAACCGCGAAAGGGCGCAGCAAGAAGATTGCCTTTGAGCTCATCATCGAGACCGCCGCCGGTATCGCCCATGTGGAAGAAATTGCGGCATCGTCCCCGCGTCTTGAAGCCATGAGCCTCGGCGCCGCGGATTTTGCGGCATCTATGGGGATGCAAACAACAGGGATCGGCGGCACGCAGGAGAATTACTACATGCACCGCGATGGCCAGAAATACTGGTCGGACCCGTGGCACTGGGCGCAAACCGCAATTGTTGCCGCCTGCCGAACCCACGGCGTGTTGCCCGTCGATGGCCCGTTCGGAGACTTTTCCGACGACGAAGGCTTCCGGGCGCAAGCCCTGCGCTCCGCCACCTTGGGGATGGTTGGCAAATGGGCTATTCACCCCAAACAAGTGGCGCTCGCGAATGAGGTTTTCACACCCAGCCCGGAAGCCGTCACCGAAGCGCGCGAAATTCTCGCCGCGATGGAGGAGGCGCAGCAAACCGGCTCCGGCGCTGCCGTCTACAAAGGGCGTCTCGTGGATATCGCGAGCGTCAGACAGGCTGAAGTTATCGTGCGGCAGGCTGCGTTGATTGGCGGGTGAGCGGAAGGTTCTGTTAGGGTTTAAGCGGTAAAAGCCGCGTTTTTACTCAAGAGCTAAATGCAACATCGAAAACCACGCGCACGAGACGTTTCGCCTGCGAAAGAAGATCGCGGGCTATATAAGTCTGCCGTTGTTGATGTCAGTCTGACGCTGACCCCTTTTAGCAAGCGTTCGAGCCGGGGCGACCACATATACATGGGCGCCATAAATGGCACGGATGTCGAGGTCGTTTTTCCGGGTCGACGCGCGGAGAAAATTGATGCGCTCAGGCATGCCTTCTCAAAGAAAAAGGCGGCCAAGCCAGGCGATGCCAGTCTCAAGTTTCAAGCGCGCGGCGTTTGGCGCACCCGTTTGGTTGAACGGGACGGCATGGAAACAGAGCGTGTTTACCAATTCTTGGTGTCAGAGTGGATCGTGCCGTCTGACAATGGTGAAGGCGTCCTGTTCGGGGAGCCGCCCCTTAAGTCCTGACGCTCAGGCAGTGGATTTTGGGCGGCGTCCGCGCAAACCCAACATAACCAGAAGACCGCCCAATAAGAGAGGGAAGCTCGCAGGCACGGGAACAACGTTGATCGGATCGTCCGGCACGGTTGGATCGGTCGGGTCCATCACAGGATCAGTCGGGTCCCCAACCGGGTCAAATGTATTGCCGTCCAGCGGAACGGAAGAGCCGAAGGTGATATTATCGAAACCGATTTGATTAATCGTTCCGCCAAAATCAACCGACCGCGCGATGCCATCAAAGGCGACCCCCAGCGGGACGAACGGGCTAAAGGCACCGGTTGGATCGGGATCGCCATTGAACGGTGTGATTGGCAGCGCCAGAGATGCCAAAATGTCGCCGGTCGCATTCAAACCGGAATAGACATCGATATTACCCACAAAATTGATGGACGAATAGAAGAATGAAAACCCGTCCTGAAAGCCAGCGGCGACATTCATGGTGGCGGCATCGCCAGTAAGAAAGAACAGAACTGTGTCCGGCGTGGGCTCACCGCCAAAGTTACCCTGAGAGGGCGCTAACCCTGCTGCATCTGCATCAACAATGGCCAGCGCATTGTCGGAGAAGGCTATCCCCAAATCGGTCCCGGGACCGCTACCAGACCCGCCAAAACCGCCATCGTAGAAATTACCAACGGGTTCAAGCACCCCGACACCTAGCCCAAGCACGCCGATAGAGGCTGAATCTTGAAGAACGCCCAAGCCTTCGAAATCAAGCACAACTGTAGCCGAGAAGGATGCACCGGTTTGAGATAGAAGTGCCGCTGCAGCTGCACCGAGTATCCGTAGTTTCATAGTTTCAAATTCCCCAAAAAACAAACATAGTTTCAAAAGCTTGTTAGAGGTTAATGCAGGAATTGAACGCAGCGCAACCGAAAGGTCGGTCGGAACGATGAAATACCCATGCTACGCGGAAGATGCCGTTAAATGCCGCACTCCCCAATAGCCGCTCAAAATTTACGCGTTCCGTAGAGCGAGGGCTGCTTCGCTATGAGATGTACAAAGAGGCAATGGTGTTCAGGACCGGAAGCGATCGCCCCGGTCCTGAATGTGCTTTAGCCAGCGGCGTCGACCGCGCGTTTCGCCATAACCTTGACGAGGTTGGCACGATAGGTTGCGTCCCCGTGAATATCGGAAAGCAACCCGTCCGCGCTTACAGAAACGCCGTCAAGCGCGTCTGTGGTGAAACTTGAACCCAACGCCACTTCCATGTCCGCCGATCTGAAGACGCCGTCTTCACCAGCCCCTGTCACCGCGACGCGCACGCCGCCAGCACCCTGCGCCACGTAGACACCGCACATGGCGTAGCGCGATGCCGGGTTCGGGAACTTGGCATAGGCGCCTTTGGTCGGGGATTCAAAGCTGATGCTGACGATCATCTCGCCCTCATCGAGCGCCGTGGTAAACATGCCTTCGAAGAAGTCGTCGGCCGCAATCTCACGTTGGTCGGTTTTGATCGTTGCATTGAGCGCCATCATCGCCGCCGGATAGTCCGCCGCCGGGTCATTGTTGGCTATCGAACCGCCAAGCGTGCCGCGATGGCGCACAGCCGGGTCACCGATATGCCCGGCCAAATTAGCAAGCGACGGACAAACCGCGCGCAACTCCGACGAAGAGGCAACTTCGGCATGGGTGGTCATCGCGCCGATTGTGACTGTTGAGCCCGATACCGTAATGCCCTTCATCTCGGACACGCCTGAGATGTCGACCAGATCGGACGGCGCGGCGAGCCGCTGTTTCATCGTCGGAATGAGCGTTTGGCCGCCGGCCAGGAAAACACCGTCCTCCGCACCGGAGAACAAGGAAGTCGCCTCGCTGGCGCTGGAGGCCTTGTGATACGTTGTGGTGTGCATCTGTCTGTCTCCTTATTCTGCCGCGATCTTCTGGGCCGAACCGAGCGCCATCCAAACTTTGGACGGTGTGGCGGGCATGCTGAGATCGTTGTTGCCGATTGCATTGGTGATGGCATTGATCACTGCGGGCGGTGAGCCAATTGCACCAGCCTCACCACACCCTTTGATACCAAGCGGGTTCGTTGTGCATTTGGTGCCATGGTGCAGCACATCGTAGCGCGGCACATCATCGGCGCGCGGCATGGTGTAATCCATGTAGCTTGCTGAAAGCTGTTGGCCGCTTTCATCGTAGACAACCTCTTCGAGCAACGCCTGACCAACGCCCTGAGCAATGCCCCCATGGACCTGACCCTCAACGATCATCGGATTGATGATGACGCCGAAATCATCGGAAGCAACGAATTTGAGGATTTCAGTCTTCCCGGTTTCCGGGTCGACCTCGACTTCGCAGATGAAACAGCCCATGGGAAAAGTGAAGTTCAGCGGATCGTAGAACGCGCCTTCCTTCAGCCCGGGTTCCATATCCGGCGGCAAGTTGTGCGCGGTGTAGGCGGCAAGCCCGACCTCATGCCAGCCCAGCGCCTTGTTGGTGCCTTGCGCTTTCACCTGGCCATCTTCGATGACGACATCGCTCTCGGTCACTTCGAGAAGATGCGCGCCGATTTTCTTGACCTTGGCTTCGACCTTATCAAGCGCTTTGACAATGGCACTCATACCCACTGGGCCCGAGCGTGAGCCATAGGTGCCCATGCCAAACTGCACTTTGTCTGTGTCGCCGTGGACAATCTGGACGCTGTCCAGGGGCACGCCAAAACGATCAGCCACAACTTGCGCAAAGGTCGTCTCGTGACCCTGCCCGTGACTATGGGACCCCGTCAAAATCTCAATGGTACCGACCGGGTTCACCCGGACTTCGGCGCTTTCCCAAAGCCCCACGCCTGCACCAAGCGAACCAACCGCCGCAGACGGCGCAATACCGCAGGCCTCAATATAGCAGGACATCCCGATACCGCGAAGTTTACCCCGCGCCGCGCTCTCCGCCTTGCGGCTTTCGAAACCCGCCCAATCGGCAGCGTCCATCGCCTGGGTCATGTTGCCTTCGAAGTCGCCGGAATCGTAGTTCATGATGACCGGCGTCTGGTGCGGGAACGAACGGATGAAGTTCTGGCGACGCAACTCCGCCGGGTCCTTGCCCATCTCGCGTGCCGCCGTTTCCATCATACGTTCGACAACGTAGGACGCCTCAGGACGCCCGGCACCGCGATAAGCATCAATCGGGACAGTGTTGGTATAGACCGCCAAGACCTCGCAATAGATGTTCGGAATGTTGTACGTGCCGGAAAGAAGCGTGGCATAGAGATACGTCGGCACCGCGCTGGAAAAGAGCGACATATAGGCCCCGAAATTCGCCTTGGTCGACACCTTGAAGCCAACAATGTTGCCATCAGCATCGAAACCCATCTTAGCATTCGTCACGTGATCGCGGCCATGGGCGTCCGTCAGGAACGCTTCCGTCCTATCGGCTGTCCACTTGATGGAGCGCTTGGTTTTCATCGCGGCCCAAAGGGCAACGATTTCTTCCGGGTAGATGTAGATCTTGGACCCAAAACCGCCGCCCACATCGGGTGCAATGACCCGCAGCTTGTGTTCCGGCGCCACCTGATAAAACGCGCTCAGTACAAGGCGCGCCACATGGGGGTTTTGACTCGTGGTGTAGAGCGTGTAGTGATCCTCGGCCGCATCGTATTTGGTGACGGCTGAACGAGGCTCCATCGCATTCGGGCTGAGACGATTGTTGGTGATGTCCATTTCCGTGACATGGGCAGCGCCCGCCAATGCCGCGTCAGTCGGGTCCTTCTCGCCGATTTCCCAATCGTAGATCACGTTGCCCGGCGCATTGTCGTGGATTTGCGGTGCGCCGTCAGCGAGGGAGGCATCAATGTGCGCCGCCACGGGCAGTTCCTGATAGTCGACGACCACGGCCTCAGCGGCCTCGCGTGCCTGCGCGGCAGTTTCGGCGATGACGGCCACGACCGCGTCCCCCACATAGCGCACCGTGTCAGTCGCCAGTGCAGACCACGCGCCCATGTTCATCGGCGAGCCATCTTTCGACGTGATCGCCCATCCGCAAATGATGTTGCCGATGCCGTCACCGGTTAGCTGCTTGCCGTCAAGCACGGCCAACACGCCGTCCATGCCTTCGGCAGCGGATTTGTCGATCCCGGCAACCTTCGCATGGGCATGGGGTGACCGGACAAACGCCGCATAGGCTTGGTTTTCAAGTCTGATATCGTCAGTGTAACGGCCAGCCCCTGTGATAAATCTTTTGTCTTCCTTGCGCTTAACTGGTGCGCCAATACCTTCGTTCATGAATAGCTCTCCCTTGGCTGGGTCCCGCGGTATAGCGAACCCTGGCTTAAGTCCGACGCGCTCTCAGGCGCGCCGCGTCTTACATCTCACCAGCGGCTTGGCTGATCGATTTGACGATGTTGTGGTAACCGGTGCAGCGGCAGATATTGCCCTCAAGCTCCGCACGGATCGCGGCTTCATCAAGGGTTTTGCCTTCAGATTTGTAGCGGTTCACCATATCGATCCCGCTCATAATCATGCCGGGCGTGCAGAAACCGCACTGAAGGCCATGATTGTCGTTGAAGGCTTTCTGCATGGGGTGCAGCGCGCCATTGGCGACACCTTCAATCGTCGTTACCGCAGAACCCGCCGCGGATGCAGCCAGCATGGTGCACGCTTTGACAGCCTTGCCGTCCACATGCACGACACAGGCACCGCATTGGCTCGTGTCGCAACCGACATGGGTGCCGGTAAGACGAAGATGTTCGCGAATAAAATCGACAAGTAGTGTCCGGTCCTCGACTTCGGCTGATACAGCCGATCCGTTGACCGTCATTGAAATGGATGCCATGTGCGTCCTCCCTGGATTTTCTCTTGGTCGGCCGAAACGTTTCGGCTTTGCCATGACGTGTTTTCTTGTGCTGTCCGCGATACTCTTTTCGGTATCGACTGCGAGCCAACATAAAAACGATTGTTGGGTGCGATGTCCTTTCCGTCAAGCCCTTGCCATAACAAGAACCATAGCGACCAAACCCTTGTTTGCGCCAGAGTTTTCTAAGAGCCTGCCGCAGTGATGAGACAATTCAACTCACCTTTCTCGGCCACGTCGTCTCAGATAGCGATGGGGTAACGTTCCCGAAGCACGTGCGTTGTCGCGCATCGCAATAAGCGCCATCACTCCACACCGCGCGTTTGAAGAGCTGAAACTCGCAGTATTCAAAACCAGCTTGTGCCAGAGCGAGCATTGCAGCTTTGCACCCGTCCATGCGGGCACTGCCTAAGTTTAGATCGGTGAGTCCGGTTTGACTCAGGCAATTACCACGAGGCGACGTTAGTTCTTTCGAAATAGCCAAAGTCGCTTTAGCCTGAGACCATGACCGATTTTCTTCTCCTTGCATTCATTTTCCTTTTTGCAGGCATCATCTCTGTCCCGATAGCTTCCCGCTTCGGGCTTGGCTCGGTGCTTGGCTACTTAATTGCGGGTATCTTGATTAGCCCGGTTCTACGCCTGCTTGGTGTGGATGTCGTTTCAATCCAGCACTTTGCCGAGTTCGGCGTGGTGATGATGCTGTTTCTCGTGGGCTTGGAGTTGGAACCCAAGCACTTGTGGAGTATGCGCACGCAGCTTTTGGGGCTTGGCGGCGGCCAAGTGGTTCTCACCACCGGTGCGGTCATGGCAGCATCGGTAGCGTTTGGGCAACCGTGGACCGTCGGGCTTGCAATCGGGTTCATCCTCGCCTTGTCATCGACTGCCATCGTCCTTCAGACACTGAACGAAAAAGGGCTGATGAAAAGCCGGGGCGGGGAGGCGGGTTTCTCCGTCCTGCTAACGCAAGACATCGCCGTCATCCCGATCTTGGCCCTTATCCCGCTCCTCGCGATACCGGAGTTTGCCGACGTCGCCGTAAGTTCTGGCACCGAGATTGCGACCGGCGAAACCCATGGGGCGGAAGACCACAGCGATGATCATGGTGGGGACCACGGGGATCACGGCGCCTCCATGAGCCTGGTGGATGGGCTCAACGGATGGCAAACCGCGCTGGTGACCCTGGCGGCAGTAGCTGCGGTGATCCTTGGCGGGAGCTATCTGACGCGCCCGGCTTTTCGCTTTATCGCCACCGCCGGCTTGCGGGAACTTTTCGTGGCGACCGCACTGTCCATGGTTGTGGGGATCGCCTTGCTAATGTCCCTCGTTGGCCTGTCTCCCGCCCTCGGGACCTTTATCGCGGGCGTCGTCCTCGCCAACAGTGAGTATCGGCACGAATTGGAAAGCGACATTGACCCGTTTCGCGGCCTCCTACTCGGCGTGTTTTTCATGACCGTTGGCGCAGGCATCAACTTCGTGTTGCTATGGGAGAACCTCGCAATCATGATCGTCCTGACGCTGGGCCTAATTGCGCTTAAATTCGGTGTCCTTTTCGTGTTGGGTACAGTCTTTGGCCTTCGAGGACCGGATCGGTGGCTCCTATCGCTTGGCCTTGCGCAGGCGGGCGAATTTGGCTTCGTTCTTCTGTCTTTCAGCCTCGCCAACAACGTGCTGCCATCCGAGGTAGCGGATCGCCTCTTGTTGATTATCGCTTTGTCGATGCTTCTGACACCGCTTCTTTTCATCTTCTACGACCGGGTGATCGCAGCGCGCGCTGTTGCGGATGAAGCCCGCGAAGAAGACACAATCGATGAACCGGGAGAGGTCATCATAGCGGGCTACGGGCGCATCGGCACGGTTGTTGACCGCATGCTACTCGCAGCCGGGTACAAGACCACCGTGATCGATTACGATTCGACGCAAATCGACAACCTCCGAAAGTTCGGTGCCCGCGTTTACTACGGTGACGCAACCCGACCAGACCTGTTGATGGCCGCTGGGATTGGTCGCGCGAAAGTTCTCGTGATTTGCATCGACAACCCCGATCAGGTGACAAGGTTGGCGGAATACGCGCTCTCAACCTACCCGAACCTTCACGTGATCGCGGCGGCGCGCAACCGTCACCATGTTTACGAGCTGTGGGAAATCGGGTGCCGCGACATTGTCCGCGAGACATATGACAGCGCCTTGCGAATTGGCCGATCCGCCTTTGAGGCGACAGGTATTCCTCGGGAAAAAGCCGGGGAGTTGGTCAACGCCTTCAACGAAATGGACCGCAAAGCCATGCTGGAAGTGGCGGACGCCTATGACCCTGCGATACCGGCGGCGGATAACGAAGCCTATGTCGCGCGGGTACGGGAAATTCGCGGACCTTGGCAGGAACAGCTTGGGGAAGAAATGCGTGAAATACTGGGCCGTTAGAACACGTCGCCTACAACCCGCGACATCGCGTATCGCTTTTCATATTTGCCCGGCGCGAGTAGCTGCTAATGCGTATTTCAGACTGTTGGCAACGTGCAGAAGCGCAGAGCTTAGGCAGCCAGCCCCGACTGACCCATATTCAAGAACTTGGCGCGCCGATCCTTAATCAGAGCATCGCGCGACATTTGCGATAGCTGCGTCAGGATATCGTCAATACACCGCCCCACAGCCTCAACCGTCGCTCCTGGATCACGTTGCGCACCGCCCATCGGTTCCCCGATGATGCGGTCGATCACACCAAGCTTGTGCAGGTCCTGCGCCGTCAGGCGTAGCGCCTCAGCCGCCTCGCGCATTTTCTCAGCATCTTTCCAAAGGATCGACGCGCACCCTTCCGGTGAAATGACCGAGTAAATTGAATGCTCCAGCATCGCCACACGGTTCGCGGTCGCAAAGGCCACGGCACCGCCAGAACCGCCTTCACCGACGATAATGGACACCAACGGAACACCAATCTTCAGACATTTCTCGGTCGACCGGGCAATCGCTTCCGACTGGCCGCGCTCCTCAGCACCCTTGCCGGGATAAGCGCCCGGCGTGTCGATGAGCGTGACAACCGGCACGTTGAAGCGATCCGCCAAATCCATCAAACGGATGGCCTTGCGATACCCTTCCGGCCGCGCCATCCCAAAGTTTCGCTCAATGCGGCTGGTCGTGTCCTTGCCCTTCTCGTGACCGATGACCATGACGGGCCGGTCATTCAGACGCGCCAAACCACCCATGACAGACAGATCGTCGGCAAAGTTCCGGTCACCCGCGAGCGGCGTATACTCGGTGAACAGTGCTTCGATGTAATCGGCGCAATGGGGTCGGTCCGCGTGTCGGGCGACCTGGCACTTTTGCCAAGGCGTGAGGTCCTTATACAGGCTCGCCAGAAGATCGCGCGCCTTGCTATCCAGCGCGGCGGCCTCTTTCTCCACGTCCATTTCGGCATTGGATCGCGCCATGGCGCGCAACTCTTCAGCCTTACCTTCGATCTCGGCCAACGGCTTCTCGAAGTCCAGATAGTTTTGCATGGGCGCTTACCTCAACATGTGCGGCCTATATGGCGCTCTCGAACGCGAACCGCAAGAATCACGCCGCACGGCCCATATAGAGATTAATCATGGCCGGAACGCGGGTTTGGCCCTCGGTTTCAAATTCGCGAAAGGCATCGGTGACCCGAGCCGCATACGCCCCACCAAGGGTCCCCATGGCGTCATGCATCCGAAGCAAGCGCGCGCCAAACCCAATCTTAAGCGCTTGCTGGCCAACAAGTTCAGACGTGCCGGGAAACCGAAGAAACACCTCAATCGGGTGGCACTCTGTATCGACCAAGCCAGCGCGCTGCATCTTCTCGACACCCCAATCCGCATCCGACAGGCCCATCGGACCGGGCACATACGGGTCGGGCGATACGCTTTCGATACCCAACATCTCTCTTGCGATGTCGCGTTGTCTCGACCACCACACGTTTTCTTCGAACGCCCCCCATGCCGCGAGGAGGAGGCGACCGTCCGGTTTCAGTGCTTTCGAGATATTCGCAAAGGCCGCAACGGGGTCCTCAAAAAACATGACCCCGAAGCGGGAAACAACAAGGTCAAACAGGCGCGGCCAAACGGCGACTTGCGCGTCCCCCCAAAATGTCTCGAACCGACCGCCGCTCCGCTCTTTCGCACGGGCCAGTAGCGGCTGGGAGATATCAGAGGCCACAACGCGTGCCCCTGCCTCTGCGAAGGCGAGCGACAACGCACCGGTTCCGCACCCGATATCGAGAATATCGCGCCCTTCAGCTGCGCCTGCCCGGTGCAGCAATAGATCGACGACCTCCACAAAAAGACCGTCCATCACCATTTCGTCGGCAATCCAGGATTTGCCGTTGTCGCCGGACCAATAGTCTTGCTGCTCTTCATTCGCGACGTGCGTCATGTCTTCGCCTCCTCTGAGAGCAGGTCTGAGCGGGTCTCAATTTGGGCTTCAAGTTCCGCCATGAACTCTTTCACAGGCCGCCCTGCCGGGATGGGGTCAAGAAACTCCACCACCGCGGTGCCTGGTTTGCGCAGCACCCCACGCTTCGGCCAAAAATGTCCCACATTCGTCGCCACCGGCACGCAATCTTGCTCCAACTGTTGGTAAAGGACACCGGTGCCGACCTTGTACGAATGCTTGACGCCTGGGGCGACACGCGTGCCTTGGGGATAGATAATCAGCTGTCCGGGCTCCGCGCGACCTTTTTCGACATCGCGCTTCATTTTTTCGATCGCGGCCCCCCGTTTGCCGCGATCCACCGGCACACATCCCAGCCGCAGCGCGAACTGACCCAGGATCGGCGCATACATCAATTCCCGCTTCATGATGAATTTGCCGCGCGGCACAGAGTTGTAAATCATTATGATATCAAGAAAAGACTGGTGCTTTGCCGCGATCACCACTTCACCGGTTGGCGGTGTCCCACGCACTTCAGTCTCCAAGCCAATCATCCAGCGCAATGCCCAGCGCACGTAAATGCACCACGCGTGACATGCTTTGAAAGCCCAGTCGCGACTGATCAAAGCCGGGATGATGAAGATCACTGCATAGACTAGCATCATCACGTAGATCGAGATGTTAAACAGGAGGGAGCGGATGAATTGCACTACCCGTCTTCCTTTAACCGTCGCGCGGCAGCGACCCATGTCGCCGCGAACGCAAGCCCAGCCGCACCAAACGGTACCAAAAGCGGCCAGAGCCATTCTGACCTCTGGAATCCCAGCCCGCTCAGCACCCCGATTTCGACACCATCCGGCAGAAGCGCGACAGCGATCATCGCAGCGACCGTACCGATGGCTGCGCCAACAAAGGCCCGGACGGTAAAGCGTCGAATGAAGGCCGACGCAATCCATCGATCTTTTGCGCCGACGATCCGTAGCACATCGATGATCTGTCCGTTGGCCGACAAGGCTGATGAGGCAGCAAGGGAAATGGTGACCGCTGTGACGCTCCCAATCAGAAACAAGGCAAATGCCCCCAATTGCCGTAGCCGTTGGGCAGCCTCCGCGAGCGGCAATCGCCAACGGCTATGGTCGTCATAAACGGTTCCCGGCGCTTCTGCATCCAATCGGGCCGACAAGCCTACCTCATCTGGTCCATCTGCCGTCTCTTCCACTTCTATCAGCACTGGCAGGCGTAGCTTGTCCAGGGGAATACCCTCCCCAAACCAGGGTGCCAGCAGCATCAGTTGTTCTTCATCATCGACGCGGCGCGCCGTCACGACGCCCGGTGTCTGGGAAAGAGCAACAAGGACGGCCTCGGCGCGCGCTTCTATGTCTCCGCTCGGTGGCACACGAACCGTCGCCGTGCCCGCAAGCTCCGCCTCCCACCGGTTTGCAAGCTCTCCGGTCGCCAAGTTGAGCGCGATGGCAAAGACGGCAAGAAACGCCATGGCGGCAGCGCTGGCAAGGGTCAAAGCGGCGGTGAACCCGGAGGGCGGCACGATACGCGTCGCCGTCGGATCACCAAAAATCAGGTCCTTGAACCGGCTCACAGCCCCGCCCCTGCCAAGGAAACAGCCCCGTCCTTAATCCGTAGAACGCGCGACGACACGCGCGACTTTGCCTGTCGGATCAGGTTGAGGTCATGTGTGGCGCATAAGATCGTCTTCCCCAAGCGGTTTAACTCGATCAACAGGTCAAGGAGTTTCAGCGACATTTCCCAGTCCACATTGCCGGTCGGTTCATCTGCCAGAATGATCTCCGGCGACAGGATAATGGCGCGTGCCAACGCCATGCGCTGGCGTTCACCGCCCGAAAGCTCCGAGGGCAAACGGTCCACCATGGCGCCCAAACCGACCCAACTCAGAAGGTCCGCAAGATCACCTTCGGCTGCGGCGGACCCGCCGGTGACAGCGACGGGGAGCATAACATTTTCACCGACAGACAAGTGATCGACGAAGCGGCTTTCCTGATGAACGACACCAATGCGCCGCCGTAGCCGGGCAATCTGGTCCCGGTTATAGTCGGCAACGGATTGACCCAAAAGCGCGACATCGCCCGATGACGCTGAATGCTCAAGCGAGCATAGCTTCAGCAATGTCGTCTTGCCCGCGCCAGACGGACCTGTGAGGAAATGAAAGCTTCCTGCCGGCAGCGAGAGGGCGACATCCCGAAACAAGGTCTGCTCCCCATAGACCATCGCCACATTTTTCAGCTCGATCACGTCGCCTCCACGCGCCGTTTTGGTGCTTTTGCCCGACTTGTCCCCAAGGATCAACGCCGCGCCTTTCCTGCAAAGCCTTGAAGTGCTAAAACCTCTTGTAATCCGGGGTAGAACGCCGAAAAAGGCACGGTCGGTCAGGCAAGGAATACATATATGCGGTTGGTTTGTCCGAATTGCAGCGCACAGTACGAGATTGACGCTTCGATGATCCCCGAAGAGGGGCGAGACGTTCAATGTTCGAATTGCGGTCATACGTGGTTCGAGTTGCCGGGCCCAACCGTGAGCGAAGACACCTCTGCCGTTTCCTCTACAGCCTCGATAATGGATGAGGACGAGGAGGATGATTACGACATGCCGCCGCCTTACGATCTCGACGAGGACGACAGCTTTGAAGACGATACGGCAGAGAACACAGAAACGGATCGCCGCGAGTCCATCCCGGACTTCATAACGCGCGAAGACTTCGAAGACGACAGCGACCAAAGTATCAACGATTGGGACGATGACCCTGTCGAAAGCGACCGTGCCGAGGATGCGCCGGAGGTCGATGCGCCAGTCTCAACACCTACTGCGGAAGAAGAGGGCGAACAGTCAGACATTTTCGATCCCCCTGATCAACCGGCCGAGGACGATAACGGGGACGATGGCGATGACGATGAAGGCGCGCTTGATCCGATACCCGCCGTGGCCGCCGCCACAGCACGCCGACCGGCCGATGCGGCAGCGTTAGATATCCTCCGCGAAGAAGCGGAGCGCGAACTGTCCCAGCGCCGCGCGCCGCCGTCTGAGCCGATTGAGACGCAAACGGAAATGGGTCTCGACAGCATTCGAAACCGGCGTACACCGTCACGGGCACTGCGCGCGCGCATGGCGCATCTGGGGGAGGAATATCCCGAAGATGAAGCGGAGGCCGCCGCCCCCGAGCCGGAACCTGCGCCCAAGTCACGACCTCAGTCCTACGATGCGTATGAAGAACCGCGCCGCGATCTTCTGCCCGATATCGAAGAGATAAATTCGACCCTGAAAGGGGGCGTGAGCCGGGCACCGAAAAATAGTGAGAGCGTTCGGCGCTCCGGTTTCCGTACAGGTTTCCTCATCATGGTGTTTCTGACGATCGCAGCGATCTTTGCCTACGCGCAAGCACCGGCCATTGCACGCGCACTTCCGCAAACGGAAACGACAATGATTTCCTATGTGGACTGGGCGAACGGCGTGCGGGACTGGATCGACGGCCTGATGGGACCGTGATCTCACGGCGCTAAAAACGCTCCAACAAACGCTTCAGGTATTCCAACTCTTCGGTGGGACGATCCTGCTCGCCGGAGCGCCGACGGATTTCGTCAAGCAACTCGCGCGCGCGACGATACACGTCTTCGCCCTGCAGAAGTTGTTCTTCGGTCCCAATCTGCCCGTTCTGACCGATATCGCGGCCAAGCGGGTCGCGCTGCCCGTTCGGATTGGCTTGGCCGAGCTGTTCGCCCTGTTGCCCGCCCTGCTGTTGTTGCTGCTGGGCCATCTGTTCGGCAAGCTCACGCATGCCTTCGCGTAGCGCTTCAATCGCATCGGCCTGATTGTCGAGCGCACCGGCAAAATCTTCGTTCCGCAAAGCGTCTTCCGCTTGATCCATCGCGTCACCGGCACGACCAAGCGAGTCCCGCGCGGCATCGCCTTCGGGCGTGCCAGCGCCTGGCAGGTTCTGCATCTGTCGGTTTAGTTCCTGGCGCAGCGCCTGCTGGCGGTTGGCCAAATCACCTTGCGCGGCACCGGGCTCGCCATTTTCGGCCTGTTGCTGTCCACCGGGCTGCTGGCCTTGTTGTTGGCCCGGTTGCTGGCCAGGCTGTCCGCCCTGTTGACCCTGCCCCTGTTGGCCCTGGCTGTGCTGTTGCCCAAGGCCCTGGTCGCCGCTCCGGCCTTCGTTCTGCTGGGACTGGCCCTGCTGCGCGTCCGGATTGAACTGTTCCTGAAGATCGCGGAACGCCTCATCGGAAAGGCCCTGCTGTTCGCGCAACGTCTCCGCAAGACCTTCCATGGCCTGCTGTCCTTCGCCTTGCTGACCGCCTTGCTGACCTTGGGCAACCTGCATGTTTTCCATCATCTGGCGGAGTTGGTCGAGAAGCTGCTGCGCCTCCTCGGTGCGTCCCTGCTCCATGAGTTCCTGGAGCCGGTCGAGCATGTCTTGCAGGTCCTGTTGCGACATCTCTTGCATGTCGCCTTGGGCCGTCTGTTGCTGCGATGGATCGCTTTGCTCCGCCAATTGCCGCATGTAGTCCTGCATGGCTTCCTGCAGTTCCTGCATCAATTCGGCGATTTCCTGATCGGTCGCCCCGTTTTCAATCGCCTCTGACAGGCGGTCTTGAGCGCGCCGAAGCCGTTCGAGCGCATCGGACAAATCGCCTTCTTCGATTTCAACGGCGAGATCCCACAACGCCTCCGCCAATTCATCGACGGTTTCGTTATCGAGTCGATCCAGGGAAACACGTGTTTCCAACCGGCGCACCATAAAGCGCAGCTTTAGGTAAGATGTCTCCGACCGGAAAATATCCGAAGGGGTGAATGAAACGGCGCGGAGAACCTGGGCCACGCGCGGCGCGTTGCTGCGGTTCCACAACAAATCGCGACGTTGTTCGATAACCGCTTTCGCCAAAGGATCAAAGAAACGCCGCCCCGGAAGCGTGCCGAGTTGCGGCTCCGATGAGCCTTCTTGTTCCGCCGCGTCGACAGCAAATAACTCCGCGCGAACAGGCAGGTTCGCCCACGGGTGCTCGGACAGTTCTTCGATTACAAGTTCACTGAAATCGGTCCTGTCCCCGGATATCGTCATCGGCAGGTCAACTACGATGGGCTCGCGCGTCTCTGGCGCAACTGACAAGCCATAGGATCGGTCCACATTGTCGAGGTCCAGGGTGATCTCAAGCCTGCCACCGGTGACACCATAGTCATCCTGGGCAGAGAACGGAGCTTCCATGCGGCCGCCTTCGCCCTGGGTCAATGGGCCGTCAAAGGCAACGGTTGGTGGCGCATCCAATTCCACCTCAATCGCCCAAGTGCGACCGCCCGGCCCCTCGATTCGCACTTCGCCCGTGTCCACGACTTCGAAGGTTTGAACCGGATCGGTGGCGGGCGGAATTTCTGCCGTCCGCCCGGATACGGTCTCGTGAAGCGTGAGTTCACCGAGTTCACCGTAAAAACGCACGGTCAGCCGCGATCCCTGGGCGACCGCGAAGCTCGGGCGGTCGATGTCGTTCAGATAGAGGCTGGGCTTGCCCGTATAGAGCGGCGGCTCGACCCAACCCTCCCACGCCGGGCCCGTGGCCAGCGCTTCACCGGTGGCACCGATATCTGCAACGGTCGCAACCCGGAGCAGCGACCCGAAAAGCAGCGCCGCCACGAAGCCCGTCAGTGCAATATATCTCAGACCAAACCGGTCACGCGTCGACAATGTCAGATCAGGCTCAGCCGCTTTCGCTGCCGCAAGCCGATCTGTCATCCGCGCGATATGCGCTTGCCAAACGGCTTCCGACGCAGCGTCCCCCTGTCCGATGGCTTGCGTATCAGCGATGGCCGTAATCGGTCGCTCCGGCAGACTTTGGTCAACCCGGTCTACCGCGTCCGCCCAGGTGGGCCATTTCAGCGCACGCACCCCGTAAAAGAGTGTTCCGAGACCGCCAAGCACTGCCAGAACGGCCAATCCCCAAACAGCTTCCAGCGGCAACGTCTCATGGAGCCCGGCCATCAACCCAGCCAAGACAACAAGTAAAACGGTCCAGAGCGGCCAGAATGCCTGGACCGTACGCTCGGCGAAAAGGCCTAAAAAGGTCAGTCGCAACGGCCACTTAAGCCGTTTCGCAGCAGTCTCGGGGAGATCGGGCCTGTCTGTCATATACCAATAAGATAAGGCCGGGCGCGCGAATGACTAGCCCTTGAGCCATTCAGGGACAATATCGCGATTTATGATCTCTTCATAGGTCGGTCTTGCGCGTATGACGGCGAATTGATGCCCATGCACCAGAACCTCTGGAATCAGTGGCCGCGTGTTGTATTCCGACGCCATCACCGCGCCATAAGCGCCCGCAGATCGAAACGCCACCAACTCCCCCGCCGCGATAGGCGGTAAGGCGCGCTGCTTGGTGAAGGTGTCGCCGCTCTCGCAGACAGGTCCCACGACATCAACGGGCGCAGTTTCTGTCCCCACAGGCGGCTCAATCACCGGCAGGATATCGTGGTAGGCGTTATACATGGCGGGGCGGATCAAATCGTTCATCGCCGCATCAAGGATCAGAAAGTTCCGCCCGTCCCCTTCTTTGACGTAGATGACCTCGGAGACCAGCAGCCCGGCATTCCCGGCGATCAGGCGTCCGGGTTCAATTTCGATCTCGCAACCAAGATCACCGACGGTCCGCTTCACCAACTCACCAAAGTCAACGGGCAAGGGTGGGGAGGAGTTCGAACGCTCATAGGGGATGCCAAGGCCGCCGCCCAGATCGAGCCTTTGAATGTCGTGCCCATCGGCGCGCAGTTCATGGGTCAACGTCGCCACCATCCGATACGCATCTTCGAACGGCTGAAGATCGGTCAGTTGCGACCCGATATGCACGTCAATCCCAATGGCACGAAGCCCGGACAGACGGGCAATTTCCCCATAGACCTCCCGCGCCTTGGCAATCGGGATACCGAATTTGTTCTCTGCCTTGCCGGTTGCAATTTTCTCGTGGGTTTTGGCGTCAACGTCAGGGTTAACCCGCACCGTCACCGGGACAGTCACGCCGAGGCGCGTTGCAACCTCCGAAAGCCGGCGCATCTCCGGCTCGCTTTCGAGGTTGAACTGACGGACACCACCGGTGAGCGCCGCCTCCATTTCCACGACCGTTTTACCGACGCCCGAAAAGACAATCCGATCGCCCGGAAACCCGGCCGCCTTCGCGCGTGCATACTCGCCGCCCGACACCACATCGACCCCGGCGCCAAGCGACGCCATCAGCGTCAAGACCGCTTGGTTTGAATTCGCCTTCATCGCGTAGCAGATGAGGTGATCCAAAGGCGACAACGCCTCGTCGAACAGTTTGAAGTGTCGGGTCAGCGTCGCAGAGGAATAGACATAAAACGGCGTGCCAACTTCGTCCGCAATATCGGACAAAGGCACGTCTTCGGCATGCAAAACGCCTTGGTCATAAAGGAAATGGTCCATACGCGATCCTCACATTCAGCGGCGCTTCATAGCAGAGGATTTTCAGCACGCCAGCCGTTTCCTTATACCTGCGATTGAAGTTAAACCAGCGAAGCAGCTTTAGGAGAACTCAATGCAGCTAGACGGGAAAACAGTGATCGTCACGGGTGGCTCGGATGGGATTGGCAAACACATTTGTTTGAAGCTTGCTGCAGAAGGCTGCAATCTCGCAATTCTCGGACGCGACACAGGACGGCTTGACGCCGTGCGCAGCGCTTGCGTCGCAGAGGGGTCACCGGTCGCGGAGAGCTATGTGTGTGATCTTCAAGACACTGCTGCCGTGGCCGATACCGCGGCACGGATCATACACGATTTCGGGGCGATTGACATTTTAGTCAACAATGCCGGGATCTGGCATAAAAGCGGGTCGCTGGACAGCATATCTGAAGACATGCTTGTGGCGACCGTTCAAACAAATCTCACGGCCCTAATGCAATTGACGCGGCACTTGATTTCAGTCCTTCGTGAGAGAGACGAGGCAATCATTTTAAACGTCGCCTCCAAGTCCGGTATCGTCGCGCAAGCAGGCCAATCGGTCTACTCGGCCACCAAGTATGGCGTCCGTGGATTTACTGATGTGCTAAAGGAAGACGAGGCCGAAACCAACATTCGGGTGGCAGGCCTGTACCAGAGCGGCACGAACACGGACATGTTCGCTAAAGCAAACGAAGATGTACCCAGTCATATATTCACCGAACCGGAAGACCTTGCCGACGTTGTGGTGTTTATGCTGTCGCGCCCGCCTAAAATCTGGCTGCATGACGTGCGCGTCGAACTTTAATCAACGTTGCGTGTGCGCAGGAAAAGATAAAGCGGCAGACCACAGCTCACGCCGATGCAATAGGTCGCCGGTATGGCGATCAAACCTAGCCAGGCCTTGCGCACCCAGGTTTCCGCGATGATCCAGACCGTCAAGGCAATGGCCGCAATCGTCAGATCCCAGGTCAACCCCGTCGTGGAGGCGTTAACATACCACGCATCGATCAATCCGGAGAGGCCGGTCCCGGTCTCGCGCATATAGGTGACAAACCAATACATCGGATGAATGGCGCCCCAGATGGCAAGCAGTAGATAGACGATACGTATCGGCGACATCAGAGCGACCCAACCACGCCGACACGGGCTTCACCGCCGACCGAGACGCCGCCCGATGGCGAAGACGGGGGACCATCGATACCGCAAGCGGCCAATCCCAGGAGCACAGCAAGGAGTGCGAGTTTCTTCATGGTCTCACCGCCACGCCCACGCCGCCAACGCGGCCGCTGAGGACCGGTGAGACACTGACGCCACCGCTCGACACCGTCGCGCCGACACCAAGGGTCGGGTTCTCGCAGGCAGGCAGCAAAAGCACGGCGCAAACCATCAGTTTCTTCATGTCAACGCCTCCCTCCAGCGGGCAATTTGTGCGCGGACCTGCTCCGGCGCGGTCCCGCCATAAGATGTGCGGCTTGCGACCGAGTTGTCCACTCCCAACACGTTGTAGACGTCTTCTGTAATGGCCCCATGGGCGGATTTCATCTGCTCAAGGCTCAACTCCGGCAGATCGATGCCAGCGCCCTCTGCCAAGGCAACAAGGCGGCCGGTGACGTGATGCGCTTCCCGAAATGGCAGCCCGGCTTCGCGCACCAACCAATCCGCAAGGTCTGTGGCCGTCGAGAAACCGGACGACGCCGCAGCGCGCAATGCGTCCGGATTTGCGCTCAGGTCGCGCACCATGCCCTCCATCGCTGCGAGGGCGAGCATCAGGCTATCGGCCGCGTCGAATACCTGTTCTTTGTCTTCCTGCATGTCCTTGGAATAGGTCAGGGGCAGCCCCTTCATGACCGTGAACAAACCAACCGTCGCCCCGAGAATTCGACCGATTTTGGCGCGGACCAATTCCGCCGCATCGGGGTTTTTCTTCTGCGGCATGATCGATGACCCTGTCGAAAACCGGTCGGACATGGTCACAAAGCGGAACTGCGCTGAGGACCAAATCACCAGTTCTTCCGCCAGTCGCGACAGATGCATCCCGCAAATCGCGCTTGCTGCCAGGAACTCCAGCGCGAAGTCCCTGTCGCTCACGGCATCCAGGGAATTGCCCACGGGACGATCGAAACCCAACGCCTTCGCGGTCATATCGCGATCAATCGGAAAAGAAGTACCCGCAAGCGCCGCGGCACCGAGGGGGCTTTCGTTCATCCGCCGACGCGCATCTTCAAACCTTGTGGCATCGCGGCCCAGCATCTCCACATAGGCCAGCATATGATGCCCCCATGTGACGGGTTGCGCCGTCTGCAAATGCGTAAAGCCCGGCATCACCCATTCCGCACCCGCCTCTGCCTGCGCCAACAGCGCCTTTTGTAGCGCCCGTATGCCCCCAATCGCCGCATCGCACTGCCCGCGCACCCAAAGCCGGAAATCCGTCGCCACCTGATCGTTTCTGCTGCGCGCCGTATGCAGCCGCCCGGCAGGCTCTCCGATCAACTCCTTGAGCCGCGCTTCCACGTTCATGTGGATGTCTTCCAAGGCGGTCGAGAACTTAAAAGTGTCGGTTTCAATCTCTGACAAGACCGTGAGCAGACCTTTCCGGATCGCTTCCGCATCGTTATCCGTAATGATGCCTGTGGCAGCCAACA
The DNA here is from genome assembly GCA_039024895.1 of Pseudomonadota bacterium. Classification (GTDB taxonomy): domain Bacteria; phylum Pseudomonadota; class Alphaproteobacteria; order Rhodobacterales; family Rhodobacteraceae; genus JAJDOD01. Next base: position 257,272 of record JBCCPJ010000001.1, read on the forward strand.
TGGCGGCATGGGCGCGTGAGCCTTCGATGTCTTGCGCGGCGAGACGCTGGTCAAAGCCGATGGAGGCGTTAATTGCCTCCATAATGGCGTCCGGACCGGCGGCGAACCGCCCGCCCCACATCGAATTCGCGTCGTCAGTCATTAGGAGTGCGTCCCATGCGTCGTCTGTTACTCGCCGTCCTCTACACAGGGTTCGCCCTCACTGCAAACGCAGCCCTTGCGGATATGTCCGAATTGGAGGCGATGCGCGAAGGTACGATGAAAAAGCTCATCTTCTCTGAACCTGCACCGGTGTCCGATGTGACGTTCACCCATGCCGATGGCGGCGATTTCACGCTGGATGGCTTTCACGGCAAGCATGTTGTGGTCAATTTCTGGGCCACATGGTGCGCACCGTGCCGCAAGGAAATGCCCATGCTCTCCGAGCTACAAACCGAATTTGGCGGTGACAGTTTCGAAGTCGTTACTATCGCCACGGGCCGCAATGACCTGAATGGCATAAAGCGCTTCTTTGCTGAAATCGAAGTGGATAACCTGCCGCTTTATCTCGACCCGAAACAAGCCCTCGCCCGCGACATGGCCGTCCTTGGTCTGCCGATTACGCTGATACTCGATCCCCAGGGCCGTGAAATCGCGCGCATGCGGGGCGATGCCGATTGGAACAGCGAAAGCGCCAAGGCAATCATCGCAGCACTGATTGCGGGGCAAACCTGACGCGGCATGCTCGTTTGCAAGCTTTGCTGAAAGTCCAGACACTCGGATAGATGCCCCAAACGTCCACTTCGGTCACCTCAGCCCACGGTACAACTGCGGTTCTATCCTTTCGGATTTTGGCGCTAAGTGTGTTCGGAGCGGCGAAAGTTGCGCCATCTTTTTCAAAGTGTCACTTTGCGGGCCAATTGATGGAGCCCCGGTCGCCGGACCAGCCTATCGCAAAGGAAAACCTCCATGGCATCGGTGTCGATCATTGTGACCCAGTACTTTGCAAGAGCGGCCGGTTTTGATCTAACGCCCGAAGGGTGCTTGTCACACGGCGACGAGACCTTGCTGGAAGTGTCAGTGACGCAGGGCAAAATCGCGGCGCAGTCGCATTTCGATATTCTTGGGCTCGTTGCCAAGCACGTGCCCGATCGCGCGACAGTGTCGATCCGGCACGCACGATCAATTGACATCGACAAGCTTGGGACGCTCGCTTTGGCTTGCAAGGCCGCACCCGACGTTGGCGGTGTGCTGCAAAGGATGGCGCGATATCACTCACTCTTGTCCGACAGCGTCCGCTACGAACTTGTTACATCGGATCATGCTGTCATGCTTCGACAAGAGCTTCTTGCGGGGTCTGGTCCAGGTCTGGTTTTTTCGCCGGAGGCTGGGTTGTCGGCGATGTTTCAAGCCATCGATCAGTTGGCGGCGGAAAAAGTCTATGCGCAGTCGGTCACCTTCCGGCATGAGCCGCCCCGCGATGCCCATCTCTTTGAAGAGTTCTTCGGCTGTCCCGTCGAATTCGGTCGCGAGGCGGACGGTATCCTCTTTTCAGAAGCGACGCTGCAAAAGGAGAACCGGCTTGGGGATCGCGCATTGTCGGACTTCCTCACAAAGCACCTTGAAGCCGAGCTTGAGCAACTCAAATCCGAGCCGTCGCTTGTGCGGACTACGAAAGAAGAAATTGCGCGCGTGCTCAGCGAAGGTCTGCCAAAGATGGCAGATGTCGCCCGCGAGTTGGGGTTAAGCGTCCGATCCTTCCATCGTCGTCTCGCAGAACATGGTGTCAATTTCCAAACGCTGGCCGAGGAGACGCGCCGCGAGCTTGCCCTGAGCATGCTGCGCGATGAAGCCCGCCCGCTTTCCGAGATCGCGTTCTTGACGGGGTTCTCAGAACAGAGTGCGTTCAACCGTGCCTTCAAACGTTGGACGAACAAAACGCCCGCCTCTTACCGGAAATCTCTCCCGGGTTAGAGGCACCTTTGGCCGCCTCGGTCAAAAGCCTGGCGGGCGCTGTCAATAACACAGCAACGCGAATGCCTATCCCTTGGTCATCACATTCAGCCAAGGAGCATCCTTTATGCAATCTCAACCTATTCTCGTCGTCGGCGCCAATGGCAAGACCGGCTCTCGCGTTGTCGCACGTCTTGAAGACAAGGGCATTGCCGTGCGTCGCGGTTCGCGTGGTGCGGACATCCCCTTTGATTGGGAGAACCCTGAAACATGGGCACCGGCCCTGTCTGGCGTCAGCAGGGCCTACGTCACCTACTTCCCCGACCTCGCATTCCCCGGCGCTGTCGAAAAACTGGACGCTTTTACAAAAGTCGCGAAAGACGCTGGTCTTGGTCACATCGTGCTGCTTTCCGGTCGCGGCGAACACTTCGCCAGCATGGGTGAAGAGATCGTCCGCAATTCGGGCCTTCCCTTCACCATCGTCCGGGCCGCATGGTTCGCGCAGAACTTTAGCGAAGGCTATCTTCGTGATCCCATTCTGGGTGGCGTCCTGCCGATGCCTGGCGGCGATATTGCAGAGCCGATCATCGACATTGATGACATTGCCGATGTGGTGGTTGCCGCACTTACCGAAGACGGGCACCTCGGCAAACGCTACGAGGTGACGGGGCCTCGTCTGATGACTTTCGCCGAAATGGCTAACGTTCTGTCCACCGCGCTTGGTCGACATATCCAACATTTGCCGATCAGCTTCGAGGATTTTCACGCCAATGTTGCGGCGTCGGGTGATGACTTCGTCGCCGACGTGTTCACTCAGATTGCCCGCGAAACGCTCGATGGTCGGAATGCCCACTTGGCCGACGGCGTAGAACGCGCTCTGGGGCGAAAGCCGCGCGACTTCGCCCAGTTTGCCGAAACCGCCGCATCCCGTGGCGTCTGGGATCAGGCAGCCTAGGCAAGCTCAGCGCCCTACCCACATCCATGCCAAAGAGGCGCGATCCCACGCGCGCATTAACACTCAACGAAAAGATCGGAATGACTTATGACACTGACAAAGCTTGAAAAAACAACACTCGCCATTTCTGGCCTCACGGCCATCGGCATTGGTGGCATGATCACCTTAGCGCCACATAGTTTCTACGCCAGTTACGGCATCTTCTTGGGTCAAGACCCCAGCCTGCTTAGCGAGTTGCGAGCCCCGGGTGCCGGACTTACGACGCTGGGCCTCATGATGCTCTTGGGCATCTGGCGGTCGTCGGTCGCGCAACTGGCGGTGGCGGCGACCCTGATTGTCTTCCTCGCCTTTCCGGCGGGGCGGTTCATCGGGATTGCCCTTGATGGCATGCCATCCGCTGGCATCGTCGCCGCGTTGATCCTTGAAATCGTCATCGCTGCCCTTAGCCTCTTTGCGTTCCGCAAGCGCTTGGTCAGTCGCTCGATCCATCCCTGAACACGCAAGCGGTGCGCAGGTGATGCGCGCCGCTTCCTTTAATTGAGGAGAGACATCTCATGTCACCTTTCATCTTTTTCGCCCTTCAGTTTGCCATCATTGCCTATGCCCTGGTGGGCGGCGTCTTTCTGGCGTTCTCCGATTTCATCATGCGCTCGCTTGCCCATACCGGCGGCATTGGCGGCGTCGATGCGATGCAGGTTATCAACCGGGAGGTCTTTCGTTGGGTCTTCATGACGCTGTTTATTGGAATGGCCCCGGTTTCTCTTGCGATTGCGGCCTATGGCGGGTTTTTCGTAGGTAACGGACCCGGGACCATGTTCGTACTCGCGGGCTTGATCTACTTTATCGGATGCTTTGGCGTGACAGTATTCTGCAATGTCCCAATGAATGAAGCGCTTGCGCGCATGGAAGCCTCGTCTGCGACCGCTCAGGACTATTGGACCGGAACCTATCTGCCGCGGTGGACGTTCTGGAACACCGTACGAACCTTTGCCTCGGCACTTGCTGCGGCCTTTTTGTTGTTCGGCATGCTTTGGATGACGCAAACCCAGGCGCAACCAACTTGAACATTTGGTGGACGGGGCCCGCGAGGCCCCGTCTTTGTTCACGCGCCCTCGTGAACGACAAGATTGAAGCCTTCGTCCGGTGTCGGCGGGCTAAAATATGCACCAATCAGATGGAACTGCTCTTCGGTCACAGAAAACGGATGCAACCCGCTGTCGTTCCGCTTGCGCAACCGCGCTAGGCAAAGCTCATCCGGTGGCACAAGAAGGTGCAAGTCATGATCGACACCTGTCTGATCGATCAAGCCGCGCATCCACTGCCGACTTTCGACGGTGTTAGCCTGAAAATCGAGCACCACAGACATTCCTGAATTGAGCAACTGCACAATATGCGGTGCCATCGCGGCACGGAGCTTTGTCGCACATTTCGAATAGTCTTTTGGCGTGTGCATCTCATCTGCAAAGAGCGCGGCAAGCCATTCATCTTCCGAGATCAGAAGGGTGTTGTCCTCTGCCGCCAACTTGGCAGCCAGTGTCGATTTGCCAGCAGCGACTTTGCCGCACAGCAGGTACAACTTAGGAGGTGGTTTTGTCATGGGTGATACGCTTTCATTGATGGCTAGGCGGCACGTGACGCCGTTCAATCAAGCATAGATACCGCGCCGCACCACCGGCAATTGGTCGGCACCCAAATTGGCCGCGACGGTCAAAAGAGTGGCCCTGCTGGTCAATCCACTCGAAGCAGCGCGGCTTATTCAGTTCCTAACAACACCGATAAGGACGACCGTCATGCAGTTTCATTGCCTCTGCTTCTCATTTCTTTCCTTGTGCCTTGCCGCTGGTTGGAACGCCGCACTCTTTCTCTGATCAAGGATCATATGAAGCCGTTTTGCCTAAGCCCTTCACTCAAATTCCCATCCGATGGAGATCCCCATGAAAGCTCTCATCATCTGTTCCGTCCATGCTGTCTGCGACATCGCCCCGATGGAACGGGACGCCTTTAACGCGGCATGCGCAACGCATGGTGTTTCTGCGCGCCTGACCTCCGAGGACCACACCCGTATCCTGGCAAACGCAACAATGCTTGACGTTCTAAATCACCTGCCCGGCTCGAAGTGCCAGCGCAAGATGTTGGTGACCAGCTACCTTGATACCCTGAACGATCATATCTGGAGCGCGTCTGTCCCCGCACATAAAAGCACGTTCGCGACGTTGCTTGATCCGAACGGGCATACAAGGCCGACCGGATTTGTCTCGGACTATCCCTTGCTGACCAGCAACCTTGTCCGATCCGCTGCTTTGCTGACAAATGCAACGAAGCTCGGGCACCTGACAACGCTCGCCGATCCGTTGAATGTACAAAGTTCAGCGGCCGGCCTTGCAGCTTCTGCGGCGTCGCTCAACGTGAACCACTCGGACGTTGAAGTTCTTGTTGCCTATCAACGCGACTTTGAAGCGGCTCGGTCGCTGGGTATGGAGTCACGTTTCATTGCGGAACGGCCGCCGATCACGGCTTCTGGGAAGCGCCACCGCGAACACACACGACCGTTTCCTGTTGGCGCTTTGTTGGGCGGCATGCCAAATCACCAACCGCTCAAAATCGTGGCCTAGGAAAGCGGCGTCGCCGAACCTCGCCATTTTCAACTTCGTTGCATACTGTTCTGCACAAACGCAGTTCGGCATCAGCGAGGGCACAGCAATTGGACATATTTGTTACTTCTCTGCTGTCTTTTGCGGTTGTGGTAATCATGTTCAGCCTCGGTCTGGGGCTTACGCCGTTGGACTTTCGGCGCATTATCGAGCGTCCCCGTGCCTTTTGCATAGGAGCGCTCAACCAAATCGTGCTCATACCAATCGTCGCTTACGTTGTCATTTTGGTCTTTGGCTTCACGGCTGAAACCGCCGTGGGGATGATGATCCTCGCCGCTTGTCCCGGAGGCGCTGCAAGCAACGTCATAACAAAGCTGGCGCATTGGGATGTGGCGCTTTCGGTGACATTGACCGCCACATTCAGCCTAACCTGCGTTCTGACAATTCCCGTCGTTCTCAGTTTTGCCATGGCCCATTTCATGGGGGCAGCGGCACCGGACGTGGACATCGCGTCGACGGCTATCACCGCCTTCCTGCTAACGGCACTTCCAATCGCTCTTGGTGTAACAGCGCGTGCTGCCGCACCGAAGATGACAGCGTCAATCGCGCCGATATTGAGTAAACTCGCCGTGGTTCTCTTTGCTGCGGTTATTGCTGGAGCAATCGCGTCAAATTGGCGGGTCGTGCAAGACAATTTCGCGCAACTTGGCATGGCGCTTTTTGTGCTGGTCGCCTCGCTGTCCATATTGGGTTTTGGTGTTTCTTGGTGCCTCGGGTCGTCGGACACGGAGGCAAAGACAATCTCGATTGAAACCGGCGTGCAGAACGGAGCGCTGGCCTTGGCGTTGTCGGGGCTATTGATCGCAAACGGTCCGACATTCAACGCATTTGCAATTCCCGCAGCACTATACAGCGTTGTGTGGCTTGCCACTGCACTGCCGGTATTTCTGTTCGTAGGTCTGCGAGGCCGGTAGACCTGCCGCTTACCCCGCGACAATTGGCTTGAATCGGACATCTGGCCCTACCAGCACCCGGTCTCTGGCCCTACACGTCGAGTCTCATTTATCCACTTTGGTGCAGTCCAAACCTGCAGGGAATCGCGGCCATGAACATCGTACCGAACGACATCACTGACGTGATCGAAGCCGACCGCAAGAATGTCTGGCACCACCTCATTCAGCACAAACCTTTCGAATCCATCGACCCGCGCGTCATGGTCGAAGGCAAAGGCATGCGCGTCTGGGATGCGACGGGCAAAGAACATATCGACGCTGTCTCCGGCGGCGTCTGGACCGTGAACGTGGGCTATGGACGCGAGCGCATCGCCAATGCCGTGCGCGATCAGCTTGTGCAAATGCCGTACTTCGCCGGATCCGCCGGTTCCATTCCGGGCGCCAAATTCGCCGAGAAACTGATTGAGCGTATGCCTGGTATGAGCCGCGTTTACTACTGCAACTCCGGGTCCGAGGCGAATGAGAAAGCCTTCAAGATGATCCGCCAGATTGCCCATAAGAAGTACGGCGGGCAGAAGCACAAAATTCTCTACCGCGAACGCGACTACCACGGGACGACCATCACCTGTCTTTCTGCTGGCGGCCAGCCGGAGCGTAACGCGCAGTACGGTCCCTACACGCCGGGTTTTGTGCCCGTTCCCCATTGCCTCGAATATCGGGCTCAGGTTGAGACTGAAAACTATGGCGAATGGGCCGCCAATCAGATCGAAGAAGTGATCTTGCGGGAAGGCCCCGACACAGTGGGCGGCCTCTGTCTTGAACCTGTGACAGCCGGTGGCGGCGTGATTACACCGCCCGAGGGGTATTGGGAACGGGTGCAGGAGATCTGCGCAAAATACGACATCCTCCTCCATATCGACGAGGTCGTTTGCGGCGTGGGCCGGACCGGCGCCTGGTTCGGCTATCAGCACTACGGCGTCAAACCCGACTTCGTCACCATGGCAAAAGGCGTCGCATCGGGCTACGCCGCGATCGCCTGCATGGTAACCACGGAAGACGTGTTCGACATGTTCAAGGACGATGCGGCGGACCCGATGAGCTATTTCCGCGACATCTCCACCTTTGGCGGCTGCACGGCGGGTCCGGCGGCTGCGCTGGAGAACCTTGCTATCATCGAGGAAGAAGACCTCCTCAACAATACCAAAGCCATGGGACATCGTATGGTCGACAACCTGCGCGCGCTTCAAGAAAAGCACCGCGTTATTGGTCACGTGCGCGGCAAAGGGTTGTTCTGCGGCGCCGAGCTTGTGGCGGACCGGACGACCAAAGAACCCGCCGACGAGAAAAAAGTGCAGGCCGTGGTTGCGGATTGCATGGCGCAAGGCGTGGTGATTGGTGCGACCAACCGGTCACTGCCCGGTTACAACAACACCCTTTGCTTCAGCCCTGCGCTGATTTCGACGGCAGACGACATAGACCACATCACTACAGCCGTCGATAAAGCACTGACCCGGGTCTTTTCCTAACCGGAACGTGACTTGAGAGGGGCATCGGCGCGTGCCATGTAAATGTATGCGCTATGCCCTGATCTCAGTCCTCATATCTGCAACTTCGGTATGGGCACAGGCTGGTCTGCGGGCCAATGATACCATCCTCACCAAGGCGCAGTTGGAGGACCTGCTATCAGGGTACTTGGTTGAGTTTTTCGACGGCTCTAAGTCCCGATACGCGTCAGACGGCACCTACGCCTATACCTACACCGACGATGGACCGGCTTGGACAGGGGCTTATCGCCTCTTGGACGACAGCCTTGTTTGTGTCGATTTCGACAATGGCACCGCCCGCTGTGATCGCTTTGTCATGTCCGGTGACCGCGTCGTGTTAATCATCGAAAACGGCACGCGGTTTCCAGTTCGGAACCTGACTGTTTACGCCAATTAGCCCCCGCAAGCCTTGTTAAGGCTATTATCTCGACTTATTTTCGCCACAGTTGGGTTTTGACCGCTCGACGTGTGTTTGTGTACTGGGGGTCTTTATGAGCGATTTTTTGGTCGCATTCCTTGTTCTGGTTGCCATTGCTTCCATCGGAAGCTTTGCAGCATCACCGGATATATTCAGCACCAATTGCGCCGGAGGCTTCCTGCAACTCTGCTGGTAAGAGAAGCCTAGAGCGCGTTGACAAGTTCGCGAGTTGGCCAAGCGTCAGCGGGCAATCCTAGGCGCTCTTGTTCCAACTGCACCGCCTTACGCGTTTTCGCACCCAGAATGCCATCGATACCCCCAACGTCATGCCCGCGTTGGGTAAGCTTTTGTTGCAACGCTTTCATCTGGCTTTCCCCCAAAGCAGGGGTTGGATCGCCCGGATCATATACCGGCGCACCCTCTAACCGCGTCGCAAAGTACGCAGCGGTCGTCACGTAGATAAAGCTTTGATTCCACTCAAAGAAAACATTGAAATTTGGGTAAATGAGAAATGCCGGACCACGCCGTCCCTGCGGCAGCAATACCGCAGCATCAACACCCGGCCCGAGTAACGCACCGGAACGCGGCTCAAGACCAAGCGCCAGCCAATCAGAGGCCGGACGCCAACCGTCCAGACCAGTTTGCGACCAGTCGAAACTCTCGGGCAACGAAACCTCTTGCATCCAGGGCTGGCCTTGCTGCCATCCAAGACTTTTCAGCAGGTTCGCGCCCGATAGCAGCGCATCGGCTGCAGAGGTTTTCAAACGCACCTTGCCGTCGCCATCGCCGTCCACACCATTTCGAATGATGTCTTCGGGCAACATCTGCACCATGCCGATTTCACCCGCCCAGGCACCCGTCGTGCGCACCGGATCGATGTCGCCACGGGCGAAAAGCTCCAGCGCGGCAAACACCTGCGGACGAAACAATTCGGGCCGCCGACAATCGTGGGAAAGTGTCAGAAGCGCATTCACTGTGTTAAAATTACCCTGAACCGCGCCGAAATCGGTCTCAAACGCCCAAAATGCCAGGAGCACACCGCGCGCCACGCCATACTCGCGCTCCACCCGGTCAAAAACGCTGTCCCATTTCTGAGAATTGCGCAGGCCCGCATTCAACCTGTTCTGACTGATGAGCCGACGGGAAAAGTCGATGAACGGCATCTGAAAGATACCTTGCGCCCGATCGGCACGAATAACTTTGGGATCCTGGCGTGCCGATGCGAAAAACTGGTCAACAACGGAGCTGTCATAGCCGCGTTGACGCGCTTCGGCTTTTGCATCGTTGACGAAACCGCCAAAGCTACCGCCACAGGACTGCGCCCAGGCAGGCAAGGCTATGCATGAAAGTAAAAGGCCAAAGGCAACAAGACGGCGCATTTAATCTCCTCGTCTCAGACCCCAAAGCAGCCTACCGAGACACGACACCATTGCAAGGGGAAGGCGGCAACCTTCCGCCGACGTTAACCCTTTTCCCAATCAGTCTTAACGTTCCGTTAAGGAATTACGATCAATTTGACCGGCGTGGGGCGAATTAGGCTGGTAAGCACCAGAGGGTCTCAGAGTGATACTGATTGTTGCATCAAATCCGGAGCTGTCCAAACTTTGGGCAAAGCACCTTGAGCGACAGCACATCGCTGTCTGTGTGGTGACCACTCAGGAAGCTGCGGTCGAATTTCTTTGTGAGCACGAACCGGACGTTCTGGTTTTGGACGTAATGCTGGAAGACGGCAGCGCCATTGCGACCGCGGATTTTGCCAGCTACCGACGTCCTGAGACGCGCATTGTGTTTGTCACACGAAGCTCTTTCTTCTCGGACGGCTCTTTGTTCCAGCACATTCCAAACACGGCCGCGATTATTCCGGAACTGACCAATCCCAATGATCTGGCGGAAATCGTCGCCTATCACGGGCGCGCCTCCTGACAGCGCGCTCACTTTAGCTGGCAATCGCTTCGGCAATGCGGGCAATGCCTTTTGGAATACTCTCCTTTTGGATCGAACTATAGGCCAAGCGATAATATTCGGTCGGTCGGTCGGGGCCCGGAAAAAACGGGGATCCAGGTTCGATTAACACGGCATTGGCTTTCAGGCGCTCCGTAAGCTCTCCGGTATCAATCCTATCGGGCGCCCGCATCCAAAAACTTGATCCGCCATTTCCTTCACCAGCGATGGTAAGACCATGGGCGTGTATGGCGTCCGTCATGACCCGCCGCCGCTCCGCCAGCGCGCGCGCGGTACGTTTGATCAGCGCGTCGTAATGACCAAGCGACATGAAGTAGGCAGCGGTGCGTTGAACATGCCCCGGCGGGTGACGCAAAACCGCTGCCCGAAGCGCTCGCGCTTCTCGAATGAAGGACCGCGAACCAACGATGTACCCAAGCCGCAAACCCGGGAAAAGCGACTTGGAGAACGACCCGATATGGATCACCCGCCCCTCCTTATCGAGGGACTTTAACGCTGGCGATGGGGGGTTGATGAAGGACATTTCAAACTCGTAGTCATCTTCGACGATGAGAAAGTCATCGGCTGCGGCGCGGTCCAGCATTGCGCGGCGGCGCTCCAGCGGCATGGTCACCGAGGTGGGACAATGGTGACTGGGCGTTGTAAACACCACATGGCTGCCATCGGGAATATCCTCCACAGGAAGGCCCTGTGCATCAACCGGCACGGCGCGAACATCGCAGCCGCGCCGCTCCAGTATGTTTCGCAAGCCCGGGTAGCAGGGGCTTTCGATCACCGCACGGCGTCCCGGACCCAGCAGCACTTCGGACGCCAACCAGAGGGCATTTTGCGCGCCCAACGTGACCAGGATCTCATCGGGCGCCGCCAGAATACCGCGCCGCGGCAGGGAGTGCCGCGCGATGAACTCAACGAGCCGGGGATCGTCGCGCTCGAAATAATCGGTGGTCATGGCCTCGAAATCCCGAAGCCCGAGCGCCTGAAGCGCGCAAAGCCGCCAGTTGGCATGATCGAACAGGGAAATATCCGCCTGACCGTAAATGAAGGGGTAGCGGTACTTTTGCCAATCCGCAGGTTTCCGGAACAAATCAAAGTCCGAATAGCGCGTGCCAAGGAAGCTGTCCCAATCGACGCTACCGCTTTCTTCGACGGGTTCGCCGGTTAGCCGTGGTTGTGGTGCATTCGGTGAGACGTAATAGCCGGATCGGCCCTTCGAGGTGATGTAGTCATCTGCCTGCAACTCGGTATAGGCCAGCGTTACGGTAATTCGGCTGATACCCAGATGCCGTGCGAGGCGGCGCGTCGAGGGGAGTTTCTCCCCCGCTTGCAAGCGCCCGGACAAAATGCCTTCCGCCACCAGCGACTGTATCTGTTGCTGAAGTGTCCCTTCAAACGAGGGGTCTAGGAAAAAAGTCTCTTCGGAAACCGCCATGAAACTGGACTGATAGCATAGGTCCAGTTTGCTTCACAAGCCCGGTTAAAGTTGCGCCGCGAATTGCTGAGGATTGTACTTGGTATCAGCGTCAATCGTGAATTGGCCCCGCTCAAGCTTCTTGAACTTGCCGTCTCGCAGAAGCTGTCCGAACGAGCGAAGGCTTTCCTCGCGGGACAGTTCGAGCGACGGGTCCATGCTGGTGACCATCTGCATGATCTCGGGACGCGTGAACGAAGGCTGCCCTTCGGAGAATATGGTGAAGGCGGCGGCAGCTTCCATGAGCTCCGGCAAGTCCTTCGCCCCGACTTGCGCGGCAAATGCCGCCGCATTGCCATCGTCTTCTGGTTGCTCGGAATCGATACGCTGCGATGAAACAAGCACGAGCGGCGGTGCCGAAGAAGCTCTAGTCGTTTCCTCAGCTGGTTCGCTTTGCACCGCTTCCGAAAGGTCTTCGCGATACGGGTTCTGCTCCGCTTCTTCCTGCTCTTCTTTCGAGACCGTATGAGATACCAGCCGATCCGCCTTCGTAGCCGCTACGGCAGCGCGCATTTGCGATATCACCCGGCGCCGTCGCACCGTCTCATTATCGTTGAGCTTGTTGTCCGTCTCGTTCAGCAAACGACCCATATCGGCGTCGAGTTCTTGTGACAGAGCGCGGTTCGGGCTTGAAGGCTTGGTGTCCTCTTCCGGCGGCACATCCTCCGCCAAGCGTTCAGAGACGCTGCCAATCATCTCGGAAACAGTGCGGTCCGGCCGTGGCGACGGAGCGCTTTCTTCCTCAATTTCTACCTCGTTGGACGGCGCTTCCAAGTCTGTCTCAGCAGACCATTCATCGTCCGCTTGGACTTCAGTCGAAATGTCGCCGTCGGGCGTTTCCACGGGATCAGACGCCATTGCAAAGGCGTCCTGCGCTTCCATCACGTCCGGTGCCACATCATCCGATGCGTGATCCTCGGCGATGTCTGCCTGTATTTGCTGGATCGTCCTACTAAGCGCACGATCACGCAGATCAGGATCATCGGCATTTGGCGTCTGCTCGCGCATTAAGGCGCTGGTGTCGCGTTCGATGTTTTGCGACACCACCGCACGGATCCGGCGCAGCTTTTCCGCCACCGTTTCAGCAGGTTGCGAGATATCGACCTCTGCGGACGTGTCCACCGGAAGCACATTCTCCGGCTCGTCCGGCATCAAATAGTCATCATCATAGGCGAGCGGCCCGGTCTCCGACACGAGGGGCGTTGAAGTTGCGCCGCGCGCTTCTAGGGAGGCCGTCGCTCCTGTGTCGCCCTCGCCCGCAGGCTCAGGCTCCAGGGCGGCCGGTTCCGCATCCGCTTCCGACACAGATTCCGGTGGCGGGGACGGTGCCGCCGAAGGCGCTGCCGCCACAAGTGCCACGCCCGCGTCAGTGACGCGGGCTTCGACACGGCGCTGCACCTCTTTTTCGGCGATGCGCTGCAACATTTCCACATCTGGCGTGGGAGGCTCCGCACCGAAATAGCGATCGTCTGCTGCAAGATCGCGGAAATACTCCGCCATCTCACGCATTGACCCGAGCGGGTCGTCAAAGCCCTCCAGCGTGCAGCTAAAGGTGCCGTAGGAAACCGTCAGGATTTTGGTCGGTCCATTCATCGAAGAGATCGCTTTCTCCCATTCTTCAACAATGTGTTTACCAAAAGGGCGCCCAAAAATAGGAACGTATCTGAGGAAATCACAAGATTTTTTCTAGACAGAAATGTGGCGTTTCGCGGTGATGTGGGGAACAGTTTCTTATGACAAGCGGCAATGTTCAATCCTCTCGGGGTGTTACGCTGGTCGGCGGTGGGGCGCCGAGAGCTGAAGATATCAAGCTTTTGCGGGGCTATGCGCCTGATCTTGTTGCCGCCGATGGTGGGGCAAATTTCTGTGCCGCCGAGGGTCTGTCCCCAGTGGCGGTGATCGGCGACTTCGATTCGCTTGCGCCAGAAACCAAGGAAAAGCTGACCAAAAGCCATTTTATTCATGTGGCAGAACAAGACAGCACAGATTTTTACAAATGCTTAACGAACATCCAGGCGCCCTTCATTCTCGCCACGGGGTTCACCGCAAAACGGCTCGATCACACGCTGGCGGCGCTGTCAACGCTTGTGCAAATCCAAACGTGCCCGGTGATTTTGCTGGGCGAGGAGGACGTGATTTTTGCCGCGCCGAAGCGCTTGGAGCTGCCCCTTCCCGCAGGACAACGGCTGTCCTTGTTCCCGATGGCACCCGTCAAGGGGCGCTCGACAGGTCTAAAATGGGCAATCGACGGGCTTGAATTGTCACCAAATGGGCGAATCGGTACATCCAACGAGACCCTTGGACCCGTCACGCTGGAGTTTGAAGCGGGCGGCTGCCTCGTTATTCTCCCACGGACGATGCTTGAGGTGGCGCTGATGGCTCTAACCGGCTGAGCTGGCGTTCGCGCAAGATGACGTAAAGCCCCGCCGCGACCGTCACCGCGATGCCCGCCAATGCCAGTCCGTTAGGAAAATCCTCGAAGATGAGCAAACCCAACAACGCCGCCACCGGAATCTCCAAATACTGCATCGGGGCAAGCGTGGCGGAGGGTGCAAAGCGCAGCGCCCAAGTCATGAGCAGATGCGCCACCGTGCCCAGTGCCCCCATGGCAAGCGCAAATCCCCATGCGGACATTTCCGGCCAGACAAGTCGGAAACCGGGTGTGCTCTCTAACAAGAGGAATACCGGAAGCAGGAACGCACAGGCAAACAGCCCCGACACCATTTGCAGGGCAATCGGATCGACGCTTTGCGCCAATTGACGGGTGACCAGCATGAAAAACGCGAAAATGAACGCGACGCCAACAGGCAGCAGAGCCGGCCAACCGACCGCCGCAAAACTGGGCTGCATCACCATGCATGTGCCGAGAAATCCGACACAACAGGCGGCAATACGGCGGTGCCCGACTTGCTCGCCGAGAACATAGCGCCCGAGAAGGAGCATGATAAACGGCATCACAAAGGCAATCGCCACCGCATCCGCAAGCGGCAAATATTGGAGCGACAAGAACATCAGACCAATGCCGAGCATGTGCAAAACAGCGCGGAGGGCCGAGAGTTGGAGAGCCCGTGGTGACATGGCCAAAGGGATTGCGCCCCACAGAATGATCGGCGCCAACAACACGACCTGAAGTGCCATGCGGATGGCCACCAGTTGGGCAACTTCCATGTGATCGCCCAAGAGCTTGGCAAGCGCGTCCCCCATGGGGGCCGCGACGCAGAAGCCGAGCATGAGAAGAATACCGAGAACAGGACGATCCGAAGCCATGGTCCCACAGTAGGCGCTCCATGTTGGTCGGAAAATGCGTTTTCTTCAAAACGGCATCGCGGCAGAAAGCGCTGGACGCGCCGCCCTCAAGCCGCTTTAACTCCGGTCGGTTTGCAACATCCTTTTTCCCTCCCATGTCCCATACGCAAGGCCGCGTGACGGCGGTCCTCGGACCAACCAACACCGGCAAGACACATTACGCCATCGAACGCATGCTGGGGCATCGGACGGGTATTATTGGTCTGCCGCTCCGCCTTCTTGCGCGCGAGGTGTATGACCGGATCGTTGCCGCCCGCGGGCCGTCGGTTGTTGCCCTTGTTACCGGCGAAGAACGTATCGTCCCGGCGCGCACCCAGTATTGGGTCTGCACTACCGAAGCAATGCCCGAAGGGATGGGTGCAGACTTCTTGGCCGTGGATGAAATCCAGCTTTGTGCCGACCCCGAGCGCGGGCATGTTTTCACCGACCGGTTGCTTCGTGCGCGGGGATTGCACGAGACGATCTTCATGGGCTCCGACACGATGCGCGGGGTTATTAAGGCGCTAGTCCCCGGTATTCAATTTCAGCGACGGGAGCGGTTCTCGACCCTGTCGTACTCCGGTTCGAAAAAAATCAGCCGAATGACGCCGCGCGCAGCCCTTGTGGGGTTCTCGGTCGACAACGTTTATGCCATCGCCGAACTCTTGCGCCGTCAAAAGGGCGGCGCGGCGGTGGTGATGGGCGCGCTCAGCCCCCGCACCCGCAACGCACAGGTCGACATGTACCAAAACGGCGATGTCGACTACCTTGTGGCGACCGATGCCATCGGTATGGGCTTGAACCTTGACATCACCCATGTGGCATTCTCCGGATTGCGGAAGTTTGACGGGCGGCGGATGCGCGATCTTCAGCCGAACGAGTTGGCACAGATTGCCGGCCGTGCCGGGCGGTTTCAGACGGACGGCACCTTCGGCGTCACAGGCGAGGCACCGCCCCTGGAAGACCGTGTTGTTGAGGCGATCACGTCCCACAGCTTTACCCCACTGAAGAAGCTGCAATGGCGCAATTCCAACCTCGAATTCGGCACCATTGACCGGCTCATCGCCTCGCTCGAAGCCGCCCCAACGCTGGAGCACGTGGTCCGCGCGCGTGAAGCGGATGACCTGACCGCCCTTAAAACACTGGGCGAAGACGTCGAGACGCGGGCACGCGCCAGCGATGGCGCTTCGGTTAAGCTCCTTTGGGAAGTGTGCCGCATTCCGGATTTTCGCGGCATCAGCCATCAGGAACACGCGAGCCTCCTGACGGCCATTTACGGCTTCTTGCATGAACATGGCGAAGTGCCCGAGGACTGGCTCGCTCGGCAGATCAAACGCATCGACCGAACAGATGGCGATATCGACACATTGTCCAAGCGCCTCGCCTTCGTCCGCACCTGGACCTATGTCGCGCAGCGCAAAGGTTGGACACGGGACGAAGACCATTGGCGTGGCGCGGCGCGCGATGTAGAAGACCGCCTGTCAGACGCATTACACGAAGCGCTGACCCAAAGATTTGTCGACCGGCGGACCAGCGTTCTGCTTCGCCGGTTGAAGCAGAAGGAGGCTCTGGTGGCCGAAGTGAATGATAAAGGCGAAGTGACGGTCGAAGGACAATTCGTCGGTCGGCTGGAAGGGTTCCGGTTCCACCAGGATGCCAGCGCCACCGGAGATGAGGCGAAAACGCTGAAATCCGCCGCTGCGACGGCACTTCAGCCCGAGTTCCATTTGCGCGCAGACCGGTTCTACAACGCGCCTGACACCGAAATGGACTTTACCGAGCAAGGCGGCCTGATGTGGGGCGAGCACGCCATCGGTAAGCTGGTTGCGGGCGACGACCCGTTAAAGCCCCGTGTTTCGCCCTTTGTCGACGAAGAGGCCGGTGCCGAGGTTATCGAAAAGGTGCAGCGGCGCTTGCAGCATTTCATCGACCGCAAGATCGCATCACTGTTTGAGCCCTTGATGGAAATCCAGAAAGACGAGACATTGACCGGCATGGCGCGCGGCTTCGGCTTTCGCATGGTCGAATCCATGGGCATCATCGACCGGCGCGACGTGGCGCAGGACGTCAAGAACCTCGACCAGGATGCCCGCGGTCTTTTGCGCAAGCACGGCATCCGATTTGGTCAGTTCACGATATTCATGCAGGCTCTTCTGAAACCGGCCCCCACGAGGTTGCGCCTGGTTTTGTGGTCCTTGGCCAATGGCGCGGATGAGTTTCCGGAAAGCCCGCCCCCGGGTCTTGTGACGATCCCGCATATCAAGGAAATACCTCCGAACATCTACATCATGTCCGGCTACAAACCCGCAGGCGACCGGGCCATTCGCATCGATATGCTGGAAAGGCTCGCGGACTTGCTCCGTTCTGAAGACAGCCGGGGCGGTTTCGAAGCCAATCCCGACATGCTGTCGATCACGGGGATGACACTGGAGCAGTTCTCGAACCTGATGGCGGGGCTTGGCTACAAGGCGGAGCGGGGCGAACGCGAAAAGCCGACCCCAGCGGAACCTGCGGTAGCGGCGCCCGACGTCGCTACGCCAGACGAGGATGCCGAAAAGCCCACCAACCCTATTCCAGAAGATATCAGCGCCACCGCACCCGTACCGGACGAGGCAAGCGCGGAAGAAGATCGGATGGAGGTCTTTTATACCTTCACCTGGGGCGGGAATCGCGGCGGAAACCAGGAACAGCGTCGCGGCAAGCCCCAAGGCAAACGCGAGGGCGGGAAGCCGAAGGGCAAGGGTAAACCAAGACGCGATGGCGGGAATAAACCGCGTAACTTTGCGTCGCGCCCCCCCAAGAAAGACAGGATTGACCCGGACAATCCCTTCGCGCAGGCCCTGATGGGTTTGAAGACCAAGGACGACTAATCGGGCCCATGACGCCATGAGCGACGAGACTCAACGCCTCGATCAATGGTTATGGCATGCCCGTTTCTTCAGAACGCGTAGCCTCGCGACCAAACTTGTTTCGGGCGGTCATGTCCGGGTCGATGGGGTGCGCGTGTCAAAACCGGCCCATGCGCTCCGCCCCGGTGTCACGTTGACCTTCCCACAGGCGCGCCAAATCCGCGTGATAAAGGTCGATCTCCTCGCCACACGACGCGGTCCCGCAACCGAGGCGCAAACGCTTTACACCGATTTGACCCCGCCGGAAGAAGAACGTCCTCCGCAAGCGAGCATTGAGAGGACAGGACGCCCCAGCAGGAAAGATCGTCGCAATGCGCGTCTTTCCAAGCGAAGCCAGCTTGAATGACTGGGGGGGACGAGTTACCTCCACTAAGTTGGGGTTTTTGAGAGCCGGGAATGACCTACGTCGTCACAGAAAACTGCATTGCGTGTAAATACACGGACTGTGTGGAAGTGTGCCCCGTGGACTGCTTTTACGAGGGCGAGAACTTCCTCGTTATTCATCCCGACGAGTGCATTGATTGCGGGGTCTGCGAACCGGAATGCCCTGCTGATGCCATTCGGCCCGATACCGAGCCCGACATGGAAAAATGGGTCGAGTTCAACCGGAAGTACTCGGAGCAATGGCCCAATATCATTACCAAGAAAGACCCGTTGCCCACCGCTGAGGATATGGACGGGAAGGAAGGGAAGATGGAACTCTTCTCCGAAGAACCGGGCGAAGGCGACTAGGTTCGGCCTCAGCTTTTTGCGCGTGACGCAACGGCAATCATGGGCCAAACGCTTATATTCATTGGGGTAATTGTTGATCCTAAGGGGCACGCCTTGGAATCGCCTCATTTTTTTGCTATATTTCCAATACATAGGGCTGAACATGGCCATGAGGCCGGGTTTCAAAACGATAGGGCTGCTTCGACGGGAGGATGCGTGTGATGCTCTCGAGGGGCATTTTGTGTCGAAAACCGGTCCGTTGGCTAAGAATGGGACAACCGCTGTATGAGCAAAACGAAGAAGATGGAATTTCGTCCAAATGACTATGTGGTCTATCCGGCCCATGGTGTTGGACAAATCATTTCAATTGAAGAACAGGAGATTGCGGGCCTCACCCTTGAGCTGTTCGTGATTTCTTTCGAGAAAGACAAAATGACCCTCCGCGTGCCGACCAATAAGGCCGCAGAAGTGGGCATGCGGACTTTGTCGTCACCGGACGTCGTCTCGAAGGCAATGACCACGTTGCGGGGCAAGGCGCGCGTGAAGAAAGCGATGTGGTCCCGGCGTGCGCAAGAGTACGAACAGAAGATCAACTCGGGCGATCTCATTGCGATTGCTGAGGTGGTGCGCGACTTGCACCGGGCAGACGACCAACGCGAACAGAGCTATTCTGAGCGTCAGCTTTACGAAGCCGCCT
Source organism: Pseudomonadota bacterium (assembly GCA_039024895.1). Classification (GTDB taxonomy): domain Bacteria; phylum Pseudomonadota; class Alphaproteobacteria; order Rhodobacterales; family Rhodobacteraceae; genus JAJDOD01. The sequence goes on from JBCCPJ010000001.1 coordinate 276,697, forward strand.
TGGAGCGCTTGACCCGCGAAGTTGCTGCGGTGAACGGCGCGGATGAAATGGACGCACAGAAAGAAGTGGGCGAGGTGCTCCTGAGCCGCGCCGCTTGATTTCAAACTTATTGATGAAACCGGCCGTGCCGTTCTGGCGCGGCCGTTTCTTTTTTGTGCCCCCCGCGAATAAAGCCCTACCTTGAGGCGTAACAGTGGCATGAACCACAAATTGGAGGCCGCCATGCGCCGCATATTCTACACAACGCTCCCTATTTTCGTTGCTCTTACAGTAACCGCCCATGCCGCTGGCGGGGGCAGCAGCACACCGCCTAAGACCACCAGCACGACGACGGAATGCAGCGATGGTCAAATCTACGACAAGGACGCCAAAGCCTGCGTGGACGCGGATCAGCAATCTTTCAACGATAGCGACCGGTACGATGCCGTGCGCGAACTGGCCTATGCCGGTGCGTTTGACCGCGCGGAACTGGTGATCGCCGCCGCTGACAATCCGGAAGATGCTCGTTTCCTCAACTACAAGGGCTTCATCAACCGCAAGCAAGGCAACATGGATGAAGCAATGGCGTTCTACACCGCCGCGCTCGATCAGGACCCGGATTACATCCTCGCCCGCTCATATATGGGCCAGGGACTTGTATCCCTGGGTGATATTGCCGGTGCGAAGGAACAGTTGCGCGAAATCCTGGCCCGCGGCGGTCGCGAAACCTGGGCTTATGTGGCCCTGAAAGGTGCCATCAACGGCAAGCCGACCCGCAGCTACTGAAACACTATAAGCCGGTCGGGTCCCTTGGCTCGACCGGCGTTACGCCACCGTGGGATCGTCAAGATACATCCGCCAGTGGTGCTTGGGGGCGAAACCAACCAACCGCTTGGCTTTGTCATTGGCGTAAAAGGTCTCGTTGGCGCCCATGTCTTTTGTCACTGATACGCCCTGATAGTAGCGCTCCAGTAATTCTGGCGTTGTCGATGCCACCGAATGGTCGTCGTTCGAGACGTTGAAGACCTCAAAACCAAGCCCGTCGGTCTTGAGACAGCAATCCACCATATGCCCCAGATCACGCGCGTCGATATAGGCAAAAATGTTGCGAAGCCGCGTGTCCGGATCGGCGATGTAGCCCGGAAAGTCCTGGCGATATTCGTGCGGCTCAATCACGTTGTTGATGCGCAAGCCGTAGATGTCGGCACCGCTTCGCGCCTGGAAACTACGCGCTGTCGCTTCGTTCACAACTTTGGACATGGCATAGCTGTCCATCGGCACCGTTGGATGCTCTTCGTCGATCGGTAGGTAGTCCGGTTTCTTTTCACCGTCCCAGAAACAGATGCCATAGGTCGTCTCGGAGGAGGCGAAAATGACCTTTCGAATACCGGCCTTTAGCGCGGCATCGATCACATTATAGGTGCCCATCACATTCGACCGGTAGCATTCGTTGTCACCGGTTACGAGGATACGCGGGACGGCGGCGAAATGGACGACCGCATCAAAGGCGGGAACGCCGGTACCCGGCTTCAGTTCGGCAAAGTTGGCGTAGGACTGCATGACATCGTGCATGTGGCCCGCGTCAGTGATATCGGCGATCCGGTTATCCACGCCTGGCGCATCCAGCGGCACCTTGTCGACGTTCAGAACGCTGTGCCCCTGCTCCAAAAGATACGCGATAGCGTGACGACCGGCTTTGCCGGATCCGCCTGTGAACAAGACGCGCATGGATTATGTCCTTCCTATCTTTGCGTGGGCAACCAAACAGGGTTCAGTTGACGCCTTCAAGGCCTTCCGGCTGGCCAACCACAACGAACCGCAGTTCATCTGGTCGGTAGAGGCGTTTGACCACCCGCTTTACGTCGTCCAGCGTCACGGCTTCGACCTTGCCGTTGCGCGTTTCGATATAGTCAATGGGCAGGCCATCAAGCTGCATGCCCACAAGAATGCGTGCGATGGCAGCGTTGCTGTCAAACCGCAAAGGGTACGCCCCGGTGAGGTATGTTTTTGCGGTCTCAAGCTCTTCCTCGGTCACGCCGTCAGCGGCAATCTTGCCCCATTCGTCAAGAACCACTTCGATGGCTTCAGCCACGCGGTCATTTGAGGTGGCGAACTGACCCAGCATCAGATGCGCATGGTCGAAATTCACCATGTAGGACCCGATCCCGTAGGTCAGACCACGTTCTTCGCGCACTTCCTGGCTGAGGCGCGACGAGAGACCAGAACCGCCAAATACCTCATTGGCGACGAAGGCTGCAAAGAAGTCCGGATCGTCCCGCGGAATGCCGGAATGCCCGAAAAGCGCCACCGATTGGGGCACGTTCAGCGTCTCAACGGTAATACCGCCCGTCGTCGCCACATCGATCGTCGTCGGCAAGGGCGGGCCGCCGCTGGGCAAATCACCAAGGAGCTCGTCGAGCAGCGTGCTAAGCTCCGCCGCCGAAATATCGCCTGTAGCCCCCACAAACACCCGGTCCTTAACAATGACATCGCCATAGGCGTTCACCACGTCATCCCGCGTCAGCGCTGCGACACTCTCAAGTGTGCCGTCAAGGCTGGTGGCATAGGGGTGATCGCCATAAATCAGCGCGTTAAGCGTCTGCCCGGCAATTGTGTTCGGGTCATTTTGGTCGCTGCGCAGACCGGACAGAATTTGCTCGCGCACCCGCTCAATAGCGGCATCATCAAAGCGCGGCTCGGTGAGCGCGAGCTTAAGAAGCGCCATGGCTTCGTCCCGGTTCTCCGTCAGAAAACGGGCCGAAACGGTCAAACTGTCGCGATTGACATCGAAGCTGAAGGACGCGGCAAGCTCATCCCGCGCAATTGCGAAGCCTTGTGCGTCAAGATCACCTGCGCCTTCTTCCAGCGTGGCGGTCATAAGGTTGATCGCGCCGCGTTTGCCGTCGCGGTCAAGCGCGCCGCCCCCAAGGAACCGCAGCTCCAAAGCCGCGAAGGGCACGCTATCTTCCTCCACCAGCCAAGCGGTTATCCCGCCCGGCGTTGTGACTTCCTCGATATCGACGGCCGCAAAGACGGGCGCGGAAACGCCGAGCATCGCAACCATGGTAAGGGCAAAACGGATCATTGGGTCACCTCTTCTGGGGCCTCAGAGCGCACGTGACCTGTCACGGCCTTGCGCCGGTCGAACACTAGGCGAGCAGCATCCAAAATATCGTCTTCAGTGACAGCCTGCAGAATATCGGGCCACGCCTCGATATCCTCAATCGTCAGGCCAGACGTCAGGCCTGCACCGTAGCGCCGGGCCAATCCGCCCGCGTCATCGAGAGCATAGATCTCTGAAGCGCGGATTTGCGTCCTGATGCGTGCGAGTTTTTCCAGGTCGATGCCTTCCTCAAGAAACTCGGCAATAGCTTGATCGAGCGCTGCCTCGGCGTCGTCAAGTGACGTCCCCGGCACCGGCACGTTTGCGATGCCGAATGTCGTATCATCGAGCGACATACCGGAATACCAGGCGGCGACATATACTGATTTCTGTTCTTCGAATTGCAGCTTCTGCGCCAGAACCGACGTTGTCTGCGAACCGCCCAGAACTTCCGCCAACATGGTCAAGGCGGCGGCCTGTTCCTGCGCCCCTGCATCCCGTTCAGGCGCGAGGTAGGTGCGAATGACATAGTCGTTGCCGATCCGCGGGTCGGAATACTCCAACCGGCGTTCCGCCAATTGTGGGGGTTCAGCGGGCCGGTCGCGCGGCACGATATTCGGATTGGCCGGGATCACACCGTAGTATTTTTCGGCCAAGGCGCGCACTTCTTCGGCATCGGTATCCCCCGCCACGACGAGGATGGCGTTATTGGGGCCGTAATGCTGGAGATAGAAGTCCATGGCATCTTCAAGGTCCAGCTCTTCCATCTCGTGTTTCCACCCGATGATCGGAACCGCATAGCCGTGGTTCAGGTATTGCGCGGCGCGTAACTGTTCGCTGATCAGGGCGCCAGGGTCATTCTCAACCCTTTGGTTCCGTTCTTCGAGGATCACATCGCGCTCGGGACCGATATCGCCGGGAACAAGCGCCAAACCGTCCATCCGGCTCGCCTCCATCGACATGACAAGCTCCAGCCGGTCGGAAGCGATGCGCTGGAAATACCCGGTGTAGTCCTGCGCGGTGAAGGCATTGTCGCTTCCACCATTGCGGTTCACGACTTCGGAAAATTCGCCCGATTCGAGTTCATCGGTCGCCTTGAACATCAGGTGTTCCAAAAAATGGGCGATGCCGGAGACGCCGGGCGCTTCGTCGGCAGCGCCCACGCGATACCAGACCATATGCACGACCACGGGGGCGCGGCGGTTCTCGATCACCACAACTTCCATGCCATTGTCGAGTTCGAAACTCGTAACCTCATTGGCTTTCGCCATTAGGGGGGCGACAAACAGCGAGGCTATTAGCGCCAAGGCGGCGGTACGCATAGGCAATCCTTTCCATCAATTCACATGTGAAATGGCCTTTATTCGACGCGCTTCAAGACATCCCTAACAAGGACGTGACCGTTCACTGATCCAAGGATGGGTCGGGCGGCACCGCAGAGGTACGCACACCCGAGCGACGCAAACGCTCCAATTCGCGGTACTGGTCGAGCGACATCTCCTCATAGGCGCGGAAATAGACATTCACGTTGAACAGGCGCTCCAGCAATCGGCCGTCATTGGCACGCCGAAATTCAAGATCTGCCGCCGCCAGTTCGGCGCGTATATTGGGATCGACGCCAAATCGCCTTGCGTGGGACAGGAGTGCGCCATCGTTGGAAGCCCGCGACAGAACGGCGGCATTGCCACCCAAGGCGGCGATGGCATCAGCTTCCGGCGTGGGGTCCGTCCGGTTTGACCCGCCCGGTGTGGGCTCCGGCAGGGCGGCGAGGTTTTCTGGCACCTCCAGCGGTTTGGTGGGCAGCACGGCAAACTCGTCGGGGCCCTCGGCGCGCGGTTGGGAAATGTTCAGAAGGTTCGGGTCTTCCGAGCCACCGCAGGCCGCAAGCCCGCAAAGCAACGCCACTCCAAGCCAGCTCTTTCGCATGATCTCTCCCATCTTCGGCCCTGTCTACGTTACTCGGGCCGCCCTGGCGAGTCGCCAGTTGGCTCAGGGTCGTTGGTCAGCAAGATCAGGGCAATCGCCCCAATGAAGATCGAGATATCGGCCACGTTGAAGGAGTAAGGGTTCTCAAAACCGCAGCAGGACATATTCAGAAAGTCAGCGACTGCGCCGTAGATAATCCGGTCCACCACGTTCCCAAGCGCACCACCAATCACGAAACCGGCCGCAACTTGCACTGTAAGGCGTGGTCGATCCCGGTTCATCCACCAAAGGACCCAGCCGCAGATTACCAGCGCGAGCGCGATGAGGATCCATTTGTCGCCCAATTGAATGCCGAAATTAATGCCCGTGTTCCAGGCCATCCGGAAATTGAGATACGGATCGAAGATCAGCATCCCGCCCCGTGTCTTCAGGTCAAGCGCATGCACCACGATCAGCTTAGTGAACTGATCGGCCATGAACACGAGAAATGCCGTGATCCAGAGGGGAAGAAGTGCGCGTATCAATGCCTGAAATGCCTCATACCGGTAAAGACCATAGCAAGCCCTGCTTCGTTCGCCGCGTCAATAACCGCGTCGTCCCGCATGGAGCCGCCGGGCTGAATGACCGCCGTCGCACCCGCCTCTGCCGCCGCGAGCAGGCCGTCGGGGAAGGGGAAAAACGCATCGGACGCCACAACGGAGCCAATCGCGGTGCTTTCGGGCAGGCCCAACTCCTCCGCCATGCGTTTGGCCTTCAGGGCCGCGATGGTGGAACTGTCGACCCGGCTCATCTGCCCGGCACCGATGCCGACGGTTGCCCCTTGTTTGGCATAGATTATTGCGTTCGATTTCACATGCTTGGCAACGCGCCATGCAAACAGCATATCTGCTAACTGATCGCTCGACGGAGCTTTTTCAGTGACCATGGTCAAGTCATCCACCGTGACGCTTCCGACATCCTCGTCCTGCAGGAGCCACCCGCCAGAAACCTGTCGCACCGCAAGGCGCGGTGCCATCGGGTCCGGCAGACCAGCGGTCGTGAGGAGGCGCAGGTTCTTTTTCGCACCGAACACCTCGCGCGCGTCGTCAGTGGCGTCGGGCGCGATGACGACTTCGGTGAAAATTTCGGAAATTGCCCGTGCGGTGTCCCCGTCGAGAGTGCCGTTCAGCGCAACGATCCCGCCAAAAGCGCTTGTCCGATCACAATCGAACGCGCGCGAAAACGCCTCCGCGTAGCTGGTGCCACGCGCCACGCCGCACGGGTTGGCGTGCTTGATGATGGCGACCGCCGGGCCATCGCTCGGATCAAACTCCGCCGCCAGCCGAAAGGCCGCGTCGGTATCATTGATGTTGTTGTAGGACAGTTCCTTGCCCTGGTGCTGCGTAGCCGTCGCAACCCCGGGTGTCCCTTGTCCGTCGGTGTAAAAGGCCGCCGCCTGATGCGGGTTTTCGCCATAGCGCAGGGTTTGTTTCAATGTTCCAGCAAAGGCGCGCCGACGCGGTGTCGGTTCGTCCAATGCAGTTGCCATCCACGCCGAAACCGCCGCATCGTAAGCCCCTGTTCGGGCATAGGCGGTCAGGGCAAGTTTCTGCCGAAAGGCGTAGCTTGTGTGCCCGTCTTGCGCGTCAAGCTCGGCCAGCACGGCGGCATAGTCCTCAACATCGACCACCACATTGACGAAACGGTGATTTTTGGCCGCCGCACGGATCATGGCCGGGCCGCCGATATCGATGTTTTCAATGGCGGTGTCGTAGTCGGCCCCCGCCGCTACTGTCGCCTCAAACGGGTAAAGATTGACAACCAACAAATCAATCGTGCCAATCCCGTGCGCCTCCATGGAAGCCACATGGGCGTTATCATCGCGGAGCGCCAGTAACCCACCATGGACCACTGGGTGGAGCGTCTTGACCCGACCGTCCATCATCTCCGGGAAACCGGTCAGCTCGGCCACGTCGGTGACGTTCAAACCCGCCTCGCGCAGCGCCTTTGCGGTTCCTCCGGTGGAGATCAAAGCAATCCCCCGCGCGGATAGTGCGGTGGCGAATTCCACCAAACCGGTCTTGTCAGAGACGGAAAGAAGAGCGCGGCGTACCGGCTGCAAGTCACTCATAGAGTCTGGGTCCTCTTAATCTGCCACCAGCATGGCCGTGTCCTCGACATCGTAGTCCCGGATCGCATTCGGCGTATCCTGGGTCTTGGCAAGTGACCAGCTGACGCGCGTGGCATACTCCACCGCGTAGCCAGAGAGAACCACCTGTTTTGTCGCTCGGGGACTGAGGCGAGATTTTTCCAGGTAAACGCTTGATTCCACTTCCATATCAACGGGACCTTGCATCTGAAACACCCAAAGTTCGCCGCTTTTGAGCGCCATGGAAACGGCCGTTGCATTCATATCCAGCGTGGCATCCACATGGGGATGGAGGTGGAACCGGATGCTGAACGGCACACCTTTGAGCCGGGATTTGTCAAACATCAGATCAAATTTGCGTTTATCCACTTCGGAACGCGCCAGCAGCACGTCCTCGCCTTGGATGGCCCGACCATCAAAGCCCACATGCAGCGTTCGAACATGGGTCAGGCCATGGGTCGCGACATAGCCGTCATGGCCCACGACAATGCGCGTCCCCCCCTCCACTTCCATACGCTCGAAACCCACCTCCTGTGGTGTTTCGATCAGCAGTTCAGCCTCATTATCCTTGAGTTGACCTGCACCTCCGAGGCGTGACGAGGAATACCCCTCGATCCCGAGGGTAGAGTGGCTTGGCGTTGCCCTTCCGGCGCGCCGCCAACTGCGCCCAAAGGTGGCGCCAGACCCGCAATTGACGATGAGAGGGCGCCGACCAGACGTGATTTCCATCGCCAGCGTGGAGGCGTGGGCATTGGCAGACGCGGCCCGTTCCGGCGGTGGTGCGGCATCGACAATCAGACTGGTGCGCCCGTGGGAAATGCGCGCATATCCCATGCAACGGTCATGGGACGCCATCCCGCGAATGGCGGCAGTGGCAAGGGCGCGGTCGAGCCGGCCTTCCATCCCCTTGCCCCCGCCGTGGAAACGCGCCAGCCCCCCGTCCGAGTGACGGAGCGCCCGTAACACCGGCGCCATCGCTGCAATTGATTTTGTAATCGCCTCGTCCGGCACGCCACCTGCGTCCCGCACCGCATCTGCGGCCCAGTTCAGGAGCGTGAAGACGTCCAGCAGCTCTTCCGGGCTGCGCGTGACAAGGCCGCCATCCGCGTCGATCTCCGCCTTGCACTCCCGCGCCAAAGCATGCGTCGCGACGCTGACATGTTTATCCATCCCCTCCAACGCGAGCCCGGCATAAATCAAACCCGTGAGCGCCTCAAAACGCGGCAAACCCGGCGATGCCGCTTTCCAGCGCCGCGCAAGAAACACGGTTTGTTGGGAGAGAGATTTGAAATAAGCCGTGCTGACGTCGGCATCCTTGCCGTTCAACAGAAGGATTGAGTGATTGATCCACCGGATTAATCGACGCCCGGTCAAATCTGGCGTCCAGCCGGGACCTTGCCCGTTCGAGAACCTTTGAACCCAGCCGTGGGTCCAATCCTGCGCATGGCGCGCGGCGTGCATATCGCCCACGGCAGCAAGATCGTCGAGCCAGGTGAAGCCGTGGAGTTCCACTTCAAAACTTTCGTCCGGCATGGGCAAATCCCAAATCGCCGTGCCGGGGTCCTGCACGAGGTAACCCGCAAATAAGAAGTTACCGCCATTGATCTGACGCCCTCTGGCGAAGGACCCGATCGTGCGGGGTTCAGGCGTCGTCGTGAATGCGGTGGCGGAACCCGTCCAACGTGCCGTGCGCGCATGCGTACGGTTGAGAAAGCGCTCTTTCCGTGTCGACCAGCTTACGTTGTCTGCCAACGGCTGCCCTGCCTCTGTTTTGCCCGTTCATCAGGTCTTGCGCTTTAGAATACTGCTTCGCCGGGTCACTGTCATGGACGTTTTTCGAGACAGGCGACAAAAAACCCATCAATGCCACCTTTCGATGCCCAATGGTCAGGACGGAGGCGCAAACCTTGCGGCACGCTCCATTGTGGATCATCCGCCATGGGGGCAGTCAGCGTCATCGCGGGTGTGCGGGCCAGGAAGGCGTCGATTTGCGCTTCGCCTTCCTCGGGCAGCAGCGAACAGGTGCAAAACAACAGACGTCCGCCCGGCTTCAGGAAGAGCGCGGCGCGATCCAGCAGCTTTGCCTGCAAAGCGACGAGCGCGTCGATGCCGGAACCATCACGGGCGTAGACCAGGTCGGGATGGCGGCGGAGCGTGCCCGTTGCCGAACACGGCGCATCAAGCAGGACCGCGTCGTAGAGCTGCGTCGGCACCCACTCCAGCGCGTCGGCCACAACGGTTTCAACGGCGAGGCCGGTGCGGGTCAAGTTCTCGGTGACGCGTGCCATACGTGCTTTTGAGATATCGAGTGCGGTGACGCTGGCCCCAGTGGCGGCGAGCTGCATGGCTTTACCGCCCGGTGCTGCGCAGAGATCGAGCACACGCTCAGATGCTTGCGCGTCCAGAACCCGCGCCGCGACGGCAGCACCCGCGTCCTGCACCCACCAGACGCCTTCCGCATAGCCCGGCAGTGCCGAGACCTGTGTGCCGGGGGCCAAACGGATGGAATCGCCGGGCAGGTTCTCGCCGCCGAGCTTAGCGGCCCACATCTCCGTCTCTTTCGGACAGGTGATGTCGAGCGGTGGGCGCGCGGCGTAGACCTGCTCCATCGCTTCGACGGCCGCTTTTCCCCACGCGGCGAGCAAGCGCTTCCGCAACCACTTCGGGGTCACCGAAACGGGCAGCGCGTTCCAGTCGACGTCGCGGCGCAACAAATTGCGCAGCACGCCATTGACCAGTCCGGATTTGGAGCGTGTGACGAGTGACACCGCAGAATCCACAACGCCGTGGGGCGCGGACCCCTCTTCAAAGAGCTCATACACGGCAAGTCGAAGCGCGTGCATCACCGGATCTTCCGGCTTCATACGAAGATGGGGGCCGAGCAAACGGTCGGCGCGATGGGCCCAACGGAACGTCTCCGTCGCAAGGCGCCCGGCGCGGGCGGCCTCTCCGGGCGGCAGACCGGCTGTCAGTTTCGGAAGGACATCGCCGAGGGTGAGGCCCTCTTCTGTCACCGCCGTCATTGCCTCTACGGCAGCTGCGCGTGCCTGTCGTCCGTCGTCGCTCATGGTCTTGCCTTGAAAGAAGAAGGCCTTGCGTTATACCAAAGAGCTATGAGCGACAAGGAACGCAAACTCACGCCGGAAGCGGAACGCGCGCTAGCGGAAGCGGAAGAGCGTCGCAAGAAAGCGAAGGCGCTGAAACTGCCCACAGAGTTGGGCGGGCGCGATGGGCCGGAGCCCGTGCGCTATGGCGATTGGGAAACAAAGGGCATCGCTGTCGATTTCTGAGAACCGGCCAGCACGAATGGCGCTGCGACCCATGGGGTGCAGCGTTTTCGGTGCGTTTGTCTGCATTTGAGACTTGAAATGGCGGCGCCGCCAAGGGACAGCATAACCGGGATGCCTGCATTTTTCGGAATGCAGGCGGTGTCTGGTCGGTCGCCCCGAAGGGCACTGCCAGCCATGAACGTTCGCGGGCAAACCTGCCGAAAAAGCGTTGCGAAAGGGTAATCTCGGCGTGCGCGAGTTGCCTTGGGCGCGCATTCGCAACCCCAAAAGCAACCCGACGCGCGGCAACTCAGTCCCGCAGGCTTTCCTCGCGAAGGCCGTCCGCCAAGAGGTTCAACCCGAGCACAAGGCTCATGAGCGAGAGCGCGGGCACCAAGGCCGGGTGCGGATAGATCGAGAGGAGCTTGCGCCCGTCATTGATCGTTGACCCCCAGTCTGGGCTTTCCGGGCTAAGGCCAAGGCCAAAAAAGCCAAGCGTTCCAAGGAGGATGGTCGTGTAGCCGATGCGGAGGCAGAAATCGACGATCAGCGGCCCACGTGCGTTGGGCAGAATTTCCCAAAGCATGATGTACCAGGGCCCTTCGCCGCGTGTCTGACCTGCCGCCACATAATCCCGGGTTTTGATGTCGAGCGCGATACCGCGCACGATGCGGAACACCGTTGGCGAGTTCACAAAGACCACGCTCACAAACACAACCAGCAAGTTGGGCGGGAAGGACACGATGCCAAGCGGATCGGCATTCCACGCGATCCCCGCATAGAGCCAGAGGCCAACGATCAGCGTTATGGCAAGGTAGATGTTGCGCTTCGTGGGTTGGACGTAGAAACGCGAGTTGATGAGGATCACCGTGAAGATGATCGGGAAGATGAACAACACCGCCGCCATATAGACAGGGATACCCGTTGCCACGATCTCGGGCGTGACGAGTAGGTAGAACAACAGGATCACCGGGAAGGCCAGGATCAGGTTCGCAACAAAGGTCAGGAACGTGTCGAGCTTCCCGCCGTAGTAAGCGGCAGGCAGGCCGAGGGTGATCCCCACCATGAAGGCGAAAAGCGTGGCAAATGGTGCTATCTTCACGACTTCCCAAGAGCCTTTCACCATGCGGCTGAACACGTCGCGCGCCAGGTTGTCCCCGCCGAGCAAGTAATAGGGATAGACCTCGTTGCCATTGGGCACAGGGGTGCCGGGCACCTTGTTCTTCAGCCCGGAGATTTGCGCCAATGGATCATGGGTCACAATCAGGTCTATCGCGCCAAAGATCGCCGTGAAGACCCAGAACATCACAATGGCAAAGCCGATCATGCCGACGACGCTGTCAAAGAGCTTGCCATAGAGGCCGAGTTTGCTTTTGAAGGTGATCGACAGGGCAAAGGTCAGCGCAAGGGCGATCCACACAGGCAAAAAGCGCGTGGACATGGTGCCGATGATGCCTTTGGCCTCAATGCCCGGGATCAGAATACCACCCACGATATAGGCGACGGTCACGAGGACCACCCCGAAGAAGCTCCATTTGACGGCCATGCCCGACATGGCGTTGGGGGTTTTCTTGACGACAAGTTGGTCGCCCACGACGTCAACTTCCGTGTTTAGGAAGCTGGTGACAATCTGCGCGACAACGGCAATGGCGAGGAGCGCCCAGAGCCCGAGGAAAATCGGGTTGAGGAATGAAAGGCTGCCTGTCCAGGTAAGAGGTTCCATATCCTATCTCCTCACGCGATCCGTATCCGGGGGTTCAGGAAGACATATCCAATGTCGGATATGAGCTGCGTCACCAGCACGACGAAAACGGCCGCGACCGAGCAGGCGAGGAGTAACTCTATGTCGTTATTGCCCGCGGCTTGCACCAGCGTCCAGCCGAAGCCCTTGTAGTTGAACAGCGTCTCCACGATCACCACGCCGTTCAAGAGCCAGGGGAACTGGAGCATGATGACGGTGAACGGCGCGATCAGCGCGTTGCGCAGCGCGTGCTTGAGGACGATGTTGCGGAAACTCACCCCTTTCAGCCGCGCGGTTCGAATATATTGGGCGGTCATCACCTCGGTCATCGACGCGCGGGTCATCCGGGCGATATAGCCCATGCCGTAGAGCGCAATGGTCAGGACGGGGAGAAAGAAGTTCTCGAAGGTGGCATTTTCTGCGGCGGAGGTGGCGGTGCCCTTGAACCACTTCACCCCGGCCGATGATGCGAGGAGCGTAATGAAAATCACGCCGGAGACGTATTCCGGCGTGGCTGTCGACGCGATGGAGAAGGTGGAAAGCGACCGGTCGAGTTTCGAGCCTTCGCGCATCCCGGCCAAAACGCCGATCAAAAGCGCCGATGGCACCATAAGCACCATCACCCAGAACATCAGCTTCCCAGTGAGGGCGAGGCGCGTACCGGTGACGGTGCCCACCTCTTCGCGGAAGACGGTGGAAAAGCCCCAATCGCCTTGCAGAACGCCGCAATAGGTCGGTGCCGCCGCCGGGTCCATGCCGGGTTCAATACAACGCCCAGTGATCTTGCCCTCTTCGGGGTCTTCGAATGTCCAACCGGGCAAAACGCCCAACCAGCGACCATATTTGATGGGCAACGGATCAAGGTAGCCCCGTTCGCCGAGCCAGCTGGCGACCTGTTCGTCGCTCATACGCATGTTGCCCTGGGTCTTCGCCAGCTTTTCGAGGTTCGGGTACAAGTTGGTGAGGAAAAAAACGATAAAAGTCAGGCAGAGCGCGGTGAGAAGCATCACACCAACGCGTCTGAGAATGAATAGAGCCATGCTTTTTTCCTGTCCCGGACGCGTTCAAGACGCCCTGTTCCCTTGTTGCGAAAAGGGCCGCTCCCTGCTGGAACGGCCCTTTCCTCTGACTTGGTTTATGCAGCGAAACCCAGTTTATACGGGTGGATTTCGAAGGTGATATGCATGTCTGCCCCGACAAGTCCCGGCACCATGTGACGGTAGAGCGAACGCCAGTAGGGCTGGATCGTCACGCCTTCCTGCTGGACCAATGCCTCCGCCTTCGCCGCGACTTCGCGCCGCTTATCCGCATCGGCGATAGACAAGGCCTCGGTCAGCAGCGCGTCGAACTCAGAATTGGACCAACCGAACTCGTTCCACGCTTCACCGGACCGATAGGCCAGCGCCCAAATCTGGACGCCGAGCGGACGGTGGTTCCAGTTGGTCGAGGAATAGGGGTACTTCACCCAGTCGTTCCAAAAGGTCGAGCCCGGCAGGATGGTGCGCTTCACGTTGAACCCCGCGTCCCGCAGCTGAGCGGCAACGGCATCGGTCGTGTTCTTGCGCCAGTCATCATCGATGGAAATGAGCTCATGCTCGAAATCCATCATGCCCGCTTCTTCCATCAGGCGACGGGCTTCTTCAACATCGCGCATCATCGGAGGAAGCTCGGCATACTCCGGATGCACAGGACCCACATGGTGGTTTTCAGCCGGCACACCACGGTCGCCATAGCCAAGCTCGAGGCAAACGCTGTTATCGACCGCAAGCGCCAATGCCTTGCGGACACGCGCATCCTCATATGGGCGCATGCCATCGACTTCAGCAACCTGGTTCGGACGAACCACGATGGTTGCCATGGTCACAACTTCGGATTTCTCCAGACCAAGATCGTCCATCACATCGATGAACTCACCAACCGACTCATAGAGAAATTCGACTTCCTCCGCCTCGATCGCCGCAAGCCAAGCTGCGGGATCGGTGCCGTAGTCAATGAACTCGATGCTGTCGAGCGCCGGCTCACCGTAGACTTCGGTGCCCCACCATGTGTGGTCAGGGTTCTTGGTGATGACGCCCTTAATCCCCACGTCCAACTCGGTCATGAGGTACGGACCGGTGCCCGGCGTGTTGAGAAAGTCATTCTCGTCGAAGCTCTCGTGCACCATCGCTGCTGGATAGTCCGCCATGCCCGGGATCAACGAGATATCAGGCCGCGGCAAGTTAAGTTTGACCGTCAGGTCATCCACCACCTCGATGGCGCCTTCGATGGCGACGGAGGTTTCCTGATCGACCAACGTCGCGAACCGGCCAGCCATTGAGTTACCTTCGACGTTCTTATCGCACCAGCGTGTGATATTCCGCGCCACATCGGCGGCGGTGAAATCATCGCCGTTGTTCCATTTCACGCCGGGGCGCACATTCAGTGTGTAAACGGTCGCGTCGTCATTCACGTCCCAGCTTTCGAGCAGCATGCCGCGAAAGCTCCCGTCATTATTATACTCGACCAGATGTTCCAGCGTGCCGCGATAGTAGTTTGCGATCTGGCTCCAATCAGTGACGCGCGGGTCTTTCATCGCGCGCACTTCCATTTGAATGCGCATCGTACCGCCCATTTGGGCGTGGCCCGCTGCCCGCGCGGGAGCTGTCGCACCGATAAGGCCGTAGGCACCCGTGGCTGTAACGCCGAGCGCGGTGGCGCGCGTCAGGAATTCGCGGCGGTCAATTTTGCCCTCCGCATATTCCTTGGCGTGCATTTTGGCCGCCGGATGTACATGCGACGCTGTTTTCGTTTTCATGTCCTCACTCCCTGTGACATTTTTTATGGCGCTTATTGCGCTTTTGTTTTTCCAGCGCGCCATGTCCTGACCCCATTCCTCCACGGGTTGAGGAGAACGTCAACGGCTGCTTCCGGCAATTAGTATAACAAATGCGACAGTGACATCATCCAAAAACGACATGCCTATAATTCAGTCACCGTTGCGGAACTCAGACGGGCTTTGGCCGGATCGCGCGCGAAACGCTCGGGTGAAATAGGCCGCTGAGGTGAAGCCGCACTTTCGCGCAATTTCAGCAATCTGAATATTCGTGTCGCGCAGCAGGCGCCGCGCCTCGAAATGGCGCCGATCCGTCAGGATGTCGAGCGCCGGGCGCCCGGCCACTTTGCGGCACACGCGACTGAGATGCGTCGGTGTCACGCCGAGAAGCCCGGCATAGTGCTGAACACCCGCCGGGTTGCGAAAATCCCGCTCGACCAGAGCCGTGAACGCCTCCGCCAACCTATGCGCCGCTGTATCGAGGCGTGTGGCGGAGGAGCGGTGCGGTTGTTCCGCATAGACATCGCCAACGCGCGCCAGCCAGACCGACAGAAGACCGGAATGATAGGTCAGTGCGCGGTTCGCGTGGTCTTCACCACTCACCGCCTCGCGCTGCATGGCTTCGATCAGCGCCGTCAGCTCACGCTGTTGCTGCGCTTCGTGCACGCGAAAATGCATCGGTTCTACCGGCCAATCAAGACTTCGCTCGTCCGGCAGGAACACGACCGATCCCAAAACAGGACCCATGGTTGTGAAGCCGTGCATGGTTTGCTTCGGCAAGAAGAGCAGGTTGTGGGGACCGTAGCCGCTGTTGCGCCCGGCCACCGTCAAGCGCCCTTGCCCACGGGTGAACCAGATCAGGACAGGGCGATCGTAACTCCGCATGGCTTCTGTTCGCCACCGCCCGCCCTTGACCATGCGCGCAATGGACGTGATCTCAACTGGTGGTATTTCCGGTTCAGGCAACAAAACCTTCGGAGCCGACGCTTCTGCCCGCACCGGCTGCGGCAAAAGCGTTAAACGCGGCAATGTCATAACTAGTACCCCTACCCCCAAGGCAGTTTATGGCAAAATTGTGGCAAAAACGCCTGCCGGGAGTCAAACCCGATGGGCGTTAACTATGAAATTTTGAAGGATTTCCGTGCCCTAGCGGCAACCCGGAACGCTCGAAAAGGGAGCCCAACACCTTTGAAAGTAAGAAAAGTCCCAGTTTTGCTCGGTTTCACAAGTTTAGGCTGTCATTCCAGGCATCGCTCACGGTTTATTACAGCCCGTTTAGGCAACAAACCGATGATTGGCTTGATGATTGTTTCTTAAGCGAAAAATGAACGCGTTACAGCCCAGCACGCCGCGCGGCACACGGAACCGATTCGCTTGTGTTAAGCTTCAGGCAGCCTTCCATTTGATGGAACAGCCCATCGATGGGATTTGCGTTTCCGGACCACGACCGGTTTCGGCGACGCCACGCATGGCAAGATAGAGATCTCGGGGAAGGTCCTCAGCGACCGGCGCGGCCCGCGACGCATCCAGTCGTCCACGATACTGAAGACCTTTTGCGGCGTTGAAGCCGAAAAAGTCTGGTGTGCACACGGCATCATAGGCGCTCGCAATCGACTGATCTTCGTCATGGAGATACGGAAAAGCGAAATCCCGATCCTCCGCCATGCGCACCATGTTGGGAAAACTGTCCGCCGGGTAGCGTTGCCCATCATTCGAGCAGATGGCAGCGACGCCGATACCCAAGGCCGCAAGGTCGCGTGCGTCCCGTTCGATCTTATCGAGGATCGCAAGCACGAAGGGACAGTGATTGCAGATAAACATGATAAGCGTTCCGTTTTCCCCGACCACATCGTCGAAGCTGTAGGTCTTGCCATCGGTCGCGGGTAGCGAAAACGCCGGGGCGGGCCAATCGAAGTCACAGAGGGGAGGTGTCGCGGCCATTTATGTAACCTAACTTTATGTCTATCGCAGGTGGCAAGCTATGCGCTCGTACGAGGTACCAGTCAATCGACGACAACCTGTAGCGGCCCTTTGGCTTGAGCCGATGCATCCAGAATTTCACCGTTAATGACGACGAGTGCAGGCGGCTGAGGCACCGGGCGTTCCCCGCTCTGACCGGGTCTGCCGGTTCGACCAGCGAGACCGCTGCGCCCTGCTGACCCGCAGAAGCCCTGTGTAGCGCCTTCAGGCCCCGCCCGTCCCCCGCGGCCCGGCACGCCAGCCTGTCCAAAGGTGCCACCAACACCGGCAGCGGTTGACACGGTTAGCGTGGACCCGGGAACAAACTCTTCAATTTCAACGGTAAGGGGGCCGCCAGCCCCGCCTTGGCCGCCTTTGCCGCCACGCCCGCCAGCGCCGCCAGCGCCGCCGCTGCCACCACGCCCCGGACCGCTGCTACAGTTCAGAAAGGATGTGATAGCCGGAAAACCCGGCGCACCCGCGCCGCCATTGCCACCTGGGCCACCATTTCCGGCCGCCCCCCCGGGCTGTCCTTCGTTCTCAATGCGAAGCGTCCCTTCGAAAGTCTTTGCCAACAGTGCGACGGCGCTTGCATTTTTTCCGGGTACACCATCATTGCCAGGAAGGCCTGCACCCCCATCCTCGCCATCCTGACCTAAACCACGCGCATTCTCGCCGTTCTCCCCGCGAGCGCCATCCGCTGCGCGGGCGGGAATATCTGAGAAGGCGCGAATAACGGCGTTGTTGCCGATGATCTTCTTCGCGCGGATGGTGAGTTCATGACCGTTGGTGATGATCTCGCTCGGCAATGTACAGTCGACGTCACGGGGGCCTGCCGTCACCGATGCTGTCAGGGCAACGGGCCCGCCACCGCGACATACTCTTATGTGCCCTTCCGTGATACCTTCGATGACAGGTTCTACCGGCCTCGCCAACGGCCCGCCAGTTACAACGCGGGGGGGCAAGGGAACCGCTTCCGGGTCTTCGATAAGCACAACAAGTTCGCGCGTGCTCTCGAAATTCAGGCGATCTCGCGCCACAGCGGTGACCGTCACTTCCCTTTGGGCTTCGGTCAAAGTGGTCGTCGGAATTGTCACTACTGGTCGACTACGCGCGAACAACTTGCCGTCCACCGTCCATGTTATCTGCGGCGCGGCGCCATCGAAGGTCTGTGACAGGGTTGCGTCGAGGCGAATACTCTCGCCGCGCGCCACGCTTTCCACGTCCTCGGTCAGGATGATTTCAGGTTCGGCAGCGGCCGATACTTCAACCTGAACGGTCGCGATGCTGTGCTTGCGACAGCCCAAGCGGTTGTTCCACCGGTGTATCAAGGCGCAATTACGTTTGAAATCTTCCGCATCGGATACAACGAGCGAAACGATGTAGTCGCCCGGCTTCGTAGGTTTGAAATCATGGTATCGGCACTCACTCAGGTTGGCCGCACATTTCCCCCGAACATCGCCCGGTGTCACGATCCATGTATGCGTGAGGCTGGCAAGCTCGCTATCGGGGTCGCTCGAATCGTCCGCGAACACGCGCATTGTCGAGCCAACCGGCACATGCGCCACGTCAGGCGCCCCACCGGCGGCGCGATATCTGTCAGCAAAAACAATCTTGGAGGTCGGGACCTCGTTGTTACCGGAGGCCCCGAACAAGTTGCTGAACGCCGCGAGAAGCGCCGTCACAACGACGCCGAAAACCGTGAGCAGCGCACCAAAATGCCGGTCGATGAAGCCCGGCACCGGAGGTTTATCCTCGGCCGGTTCGGTTGGACCTTCACCGAATAATATGAGGCCAATCTTTGATCGGTCGTCTGCCAAAATTGCAAACTCGCTCTGCGTCAAATGGTGATCGCAGCTTTGCCCTTGGCGATATTTCCGTCAAGTCTCCATCGCTTCCAACTCATCGATGAAGCCCGAGATCATTGATAGCCCTTTGTTCCAGAATGCCGGGTCTGAGGCATCTAGGCCGAAGGGTGCCAAGAGTTCCTTATGGTGCTTCGATCCACCGGCTTTCAGCATCTCGAAATACTTCGTCTGAAAATCCGGGTCGCCCTCTTCGTAGACCGCATAGAGCGCATTCACCAAGCCGTCGCCAAAAGCATAAGCGTAGACATAGAACGGCGAATGAACGAAATGCGGGATATATGCCCAAAAGGTCTCGTAGCCCTCCATGAAGGTAAAGGCGGGGCCGAGGCTTTCGCCCTGCACACTCATCCAGAGCGCGCCGATGTCGTCGGGCGTCAATTCTCCGGTGCGCCGGGCGTCATGGAGCTTGCATTCAAAATCGTAGAACGCGATCTGCCGGACGACGGTGTTGATCATATCCTCGACCTTGTTGGCCAGCAGCACCTTCTTTTCGGCGGCGTCGGGCGCGTTCTCAAGCAGGCGGCGAAAGGTAAGCATTTCCCCGAAGACAGAGGCCGTTTCAGCAAGGGTGAGCGGGGTTGAAGACAACAACTCGCCTTGGCCAGCGGCCAGACGCTGGTGCACGCCGTGGCCCAGTTCATGGGCGAGCGTCATGACATCGCGGGGTTTGCCCAGATAGTTGAGCATCACATAGGGATGGACGTCGGCAACCGTTGGATGGGCGAAGGCGCCTGGCGCTTTGCCGGGCTTCACACCCGCATCAATCCAGCCTTTGTCGAAAAACGGCTCCGCGAGGCGCGCCATTTCTGGATCAAACGCGCTGTAAGCTGAGAGGACGGTTTCGCGTGCTTCGTCCCACGCTACCTTTCGGTCGCTCTCCATCGGCAAAGGCGCGTTGCGGTCCCAGACTTCCATGGTCTCAAGTCCCATCCAGCGCCGTTTCAATTCATAGTACCGGTGCGAGAGTTTTGGGTAAGCCTCTACCACCGCGTTGCGGAGCGCCTCGACCACTTCCGGCTCGACCTGATTGGAGAGGTGGCGTCCAGTCTGGGGGGTGGGCATGCCGCGCCAACGGTCTTCGATCTCTTTTTCTTTCGCGAGCGTGTTGTGCACCCGGGCGAAAAGCTTGACGTTTTCGCCAAAGACGCGCGCCACTTCGCGTGCGGAAGTCTCCCGCTTGCTCCGATCCTGATCGGACAAGCCGTCGAGCGTCGCCTCGAGGTTCTTCTCTTCCCCATCGACCGTAAAGCTCAAGCCAGCAACGGTTTCGTCGAACAGGCGGTTCCAGGCTGCGGACCCAACGGTTGATTGGTCATGCAGGAACTTCTCCAACTCGTCGGAAAGCTGATACGGACGCATCAGGCGCAAGCGGTCAAAGATCGGCTTGTATCGTGCAAGGTCGGCATTTTCGGCAAACCACCCTTCCATAACGCCATCTTCGATACGGTTCACTTCAAGGGAGAAGAAAACAAGCGGCGTCGTATAGGTTGTAATCTTGTCCTGAGCGTCGGAAATCGCCTTGCCGCGCTCGGCATCGGTCGTGTTCTGGTAATACCGGAGGCCATTGAATGACATCACCCGTCCAGCAATGAGATCAATCTTCTCGTAGCGAAGCACGCAGTCGAGCATTTCCGCCGCCGACAAACCGCCGAGCTTACCCTCAAAGTCCTGGGCGAAATCGGCGCATGCCTTTTCGAGCCAATCCATATCGCGCTTAAGTTCGGGCGCGTCCGGCGACGGGTAGAGGTCGCTCAGGTCCCATTCCGGCAAGTCACCGAAGTCGCTGGCAGTACTGTTCGCGTCAAAAACGGGTCGAGGGGTGAAGTGCATTGGGGGGCTCCTGTTCACGGGTTGGTTTCACCTAGCGACGGGACCGGCTTGGATCAAGGTTGGCGGGACTTGAAACGCGAAAGAGCCGCGTTGCCCGGAAATTTTATCCGTATGTCGCCAAGATCTCTTTGAGGTCGTCTAGGGTATTCGCCTCCTCCAGCGGTTTGTCCTTGCGCCAGCGGCTCATGCGCGGAAACCTAAGCGCGACGCCGGACTTGTGTCGGCTGCTTTCTTGAATGCCTTCGAAGGCGATTTCAAAGACATGGGCGGCTTTGACAGCACGCACAGGTCCAAAGCGCTCCAATGTGTTCTTTTTGACCCAGGCTGTGATCTCCCGAAACTCTGCGTCCGTCAGACCGGAATAGGCCTTGGTGAACGGGACGAGGTCATTGCCGGACCAGACGGCGAAGGTGAAGTCAGTGAACAGGTTCGCGCGTCGCCCGTGCCCCGCTTGGGCGTAGATCATGACCGCATCGATCACCAGCGGATCAAGCTTCCATTTCCACCAATCGCCCTTCTTGCGTCCGTCGCGGTAGGGGCTGTCTTTTCGCTTCAGCATCACCCCTTCGGCGCCGATGTCGCGCGCACCAGTGCGATGGGCGGCAAGTTCGGACCAGTCGGCAAAGTCGAGGAGCGGCGACAATCTGAGGGGCAGATCAGCGGGGACCGTTTCAAAAAGCTGGTCGAGCAGTCCGCGTCTTTGGGCAAAGGGATGGATTCTGATGTCCTGCCCCTCCACTTCCAACAAATCATAGGCGCGCAGCACGACAGGGGCCTCGGTGAGCAATTTCTTCGGAACTGTCTTCCGACCGATCCGCTTTTGCAGTGCGTTGAAGCTCTGCGCCGTATCAGTCTTGTAATCCCAGGCGAGCAACTCCCCATCTAGGACGGTGCCCGCTGGCAGAAAATCTGACAAAACAGCGAGTTCCGGGAAGCGGTCCGTCATCAGCTCTTCACCGCGCGACCACGTAAAATGCGCGCCGCCCCTTAGGATCACCTGCCCTCTGATCCCGTCCCATTTGTATTCGGCCGCCCAGTCTGTCGGCGCACCGAGGGCGTCCACATCATCATCCAACTGATATGCCAGATAGAAGGGGTACGGCTTCGACAAATCAGCCTCGGGGTCGGGCGCGAGGATGAGGCTTTCAAATGTGGTCGTCTGCGGTGTCCAGTCGCCCATGAGACGATGGGCAAGTTCGGCCTCTTCAATGCCGGTCGCTCGGGAGAGAGCGCGAGTCATCAGCTTTTGACTAACGCCCATGCGAAACCCGCCGGTAATGAGCTTGTTGAAAACAAAGCGTTGCGCCGTGTCGTATCGGTCCCAAGCAGATAGGATGGCCGATTTACGAATGTCGTCCTCCGCCGCACCCAAGTCGATAATTTCAGCGATCTGTTCTGCGAGCCCTATGTCGCTCGACGTCTCGGGCGGGGGGAGGACAAGCGCGATGGTTTCGGCCAGGTCCCCAACAATGGGATAGCTTTCTTCGAACAGCCAAAGCGGGATACCTGCGCGTTCAGCGGCCCATTCGCGGAGTTTCGTGACCGTGATCGCCCGCTTCGGGCGGCGGCCTGAGAACAGGGCAATTGTCCAAAGTCTGTCCTCTTCTGGCGCGTCGACGAAATACGCCGCCAATGCCGCAACCTTCGCATTTGTTTTGGTGGTCTGGTCGAGCGCCTGGAAGAGCAATGCGAAATGCTTCATGCAGCAAAACACCTGCCCGATTTGTCAGGGGCAGGTGTTCCTTTTGTGCGTTCTCCAAGCATAGAGAAAAGTTAGCACATCCTTAAGCCGCGTCACATGAAACGGCGACGCCGTTCGAGGGAAATGCGGCGAAGTTCCGTTGCGGCATCGGCAGAGAGCGGCATGCGCGCCACCCGTTCAACCTCCGCACGCGTGACGCCAACGTCGTCCAGCATGTGGTCATCCAGATCGAGCAGGCGCTTGAAACGACGCCGGCGACCAATGTTACGCAGGCGTTCGATGAGAGCCCCCGACAGTGTCTGGATGGGGTGGCCAGAATGAGTACGTCCAAAGTCAGTATGTGTCATGGTCTTAGTCCTTTCCTTTTTGAGAAAGGCGTCGCGACGACCTTGGATACGAATATGGGGGATGGACAAACTTCAATCAAACGAATAGATTTGATCGCATCTTACAGTTTTTCTGAAAGCGCGCCATGAACGCTCCATCGACACCACGGATTCCTTTGCTGGATCTGGATTTGCTAAAAACGCTCGTTGCCATTGCCGACACGGGAAACTTCTCTGCGGCCGCCACGGCGGTGCATCGAACACCTTCTGCCGTGTCGATGCAGGTCAAGAAGATGGAGGACATTCTCGGACGCCCTGTCTTTATTCGTGACAGTCGCTCAGTCGAATTGACCGCTGACGGGGCTTTCCTTCTTGAACACGCACGTCGGATGCTTGCGCTGAACCGCGAAGCCGTCGCACGGTTCGTTCAACCGGATGTGCAAGGCGTCGTGCGTTTGGGTGCGCCAGACGATGTGGCGGAGCGTTTTCTCGTGGAGA
The DNA here is from genome assembly GCA_039024895.1 of Pseudomonadota bacterium. Classification (GTDB taxonomy): domain Bacteria; phylum Pseudomonadota; class Alphaproteobacteria; order Rhodobacterales; family Rhodobacteraceae; genus JAJDOD01. The sequence continues at coordinate 299,838 of JBCCPJ010000001.1, forward strand.
TGCTGCGGCGGTTCAAGGAAACCCACCCGCATGTGACGGTCAATGTGGCCGTCGATGGCACGCAGCGGATGATCGACATGCTGAAAGAGGGGCATCTCGATCTGTCGTTGATTACCTGTGAAGCTGGTTTCAAGGAAGAGGGCGCCGAGGTGATCTTTCGGGAGCAGCTTGTCTGGGCCGCCTGCAAAGGCGGTGTCGCCGCCGAGCAATCACCCTTGCCCGTCAGCGTCTGGGAAGAAGGCTGCGCGTGGCGCACGGCAGCCCTGGCGCGTCTGGATGAACAGAACGTACCCTGGCGTGTGGCCTTTCAAAGCGCTCATATTTCCGGACAACGCGCCGCCGTTTTGGCTGATCTTGCCGTTGCCCCGATACCCGTGTCGTCGATTGGCGGCTGCATTGTCGAGGCACCGGCGCATTTTGGATTGCCAAAGCTGCCGAAATACGCCCTTGGCCTGATGGTTGCCGATGACCCGAACTGTGCCGTCTCAGCCGCTGTTGATCATCTGCGCGCCAGCTTTGCCACGCGGTAAACGGAATTTTTTTGCGTGGTTTCGAAAGAGAGGTGGCGCCCGCCGCTAACGGGGCGAGCGCCTTAAGCTTTGGGCCGTTAAGCCGCTGGATTTAAATGCCGATGAAGGGTTGAGCAATGCGCGGGACAAGACCTTTGAACCGGAGCGGCGCGTCCGTCGCAGCCAAACAAATGCAGTCCTCGCCAGCCACAGCGACCGGTGTGTGATGCAGGTCCTCATTCGCGACCTCCACATCCCCACGTCCAAAGTGACCGTCCTCGTCTTCGAAGGCGCCCTTCAGGACCATCGTTAGTTCCAAGCCGCGATGCCCGTGGTCGGGCATGGCTGTGCCGCCAGGGATAGAAAGAAGCCGCACTTTACCTGCACCGCCCGTTTTAAGGACAGCTTGCATCACGCCGCCGCCGAGTGGGCGCCAACGAACGGCGTTGATGTCGCCGCCAACGTAATTGCGGAGCGGCAAGGGGAATACATTGTCGGGCAGCGGAGCAGGTATGGGCTCGGGTGCGGGCGGAAGCGCGTCGATCAAGGCAAACGTTGCATCTAGCGCGTCGTCCGACAGTGCTACCTGTTCGCATTCGTCCACCAGTGCTCCACCGACAGCCTCGAAGCTTTCTAGGCGAGCCCTGCATTCGTCACAAAGAGAGACGTGGGTTGCCACCACAAGGCTAAACCCTTCGTCCAACGTTCCGGCTGCGTAGCTCATCAGCAGCGCATCCGTAAGATGATGATTAATCGTTCCCATACACTCTATCCCATTGCGTGGCGCAAACGTTCCAGCGCCAAACGTATCCTCGACTTTATTGTCCCCAGCGGTAGCCCTGTTTCCTCAGCAATCTGCGCGTGGCTCAGATCACCGAAATAGGCACGCTGGATCAAATCTCTCTGTTTCTCGGGCAACTCCGCTATCGCTTGTGCCAGTTTCTCACTTTCTTGTCGGAGCGACATAACGTCCGCCTGATCCGGTTCAGCCTCTGGACCCCAGGGGAGATCCTCGGGCTCAGGGCGCTTCATGCGCCGAAGGGCATCAATTTTCCGGTTCCGCGCGACTGTAAACACCCAGGTTGAGACGCTGGCCCGTGAGGGGTCAAACATGTGTGCCTTAGTCCAGAGTGTCGCCATGACCTCCTGTGTTGTTTCCTCGGCCAAACCTTCGTTTGCGCCTGATTTCATCAAGAACGCCTTCACCCTTGGGGCAAAATGGCGAAACAATTGTGCGAACGCGCCGCGATCTTTTGTATCCCGAACAAGCGTGACCAGAGCGACGAGTTCCTCGTTTTCCGGCGACGTTGATTTTGGCACAGTCGTTTCCATGGCCCGCGCACCATAGCTGGTTGCTGCTGCGGGTATAGACCTTTCGTCTATGGCAATATCAATCGGCATTTGTGCATGTTACGCGGCAGGTTAAGAAATGGATCACTTAAAAAGTAACCAGTTTAAAAAACGCATCGTAAACACCGCCTTTGATCCATAAGCGTCAGGCCAGCGTACATAAAAACAGAAGGCGACGGGACTAGGAGCACAGAATGCCATTTGAAGAGCGCGGGACGACCGCAAGACGTATTGCGGTTATCGGCGCTGGCGTATCGGGAATGGGTGCTGCCTACCATCTTGCCGACGATCACCACGTCGTTTTGTTCGAAGCAGAAAAACAACTGGGCGGACACGCGCGCACAAAAATCGCGGGCAAGCGCGGCGATCAGCCCGTAGACACGGGTTTCATCGTTTTCAACCGTCAGACCTACCCTCACCTCATCGATCTTTTCGAGAAGCTGGATGTGCCAGTCGCCGAAAGTAACATGAGTTTCGGCGTTTCAACGGGCGGTGGCCGGTTCGAATACGCGCTGAACAGCATCGATTCGATCTTTGCACAACGCCTAAACGCAGCAAATCCGCGTTTCTTGAGAATGATCCGGGATATCCTCAAGTTTGGCAAGAAAGCGGAGACGGCCACATACCCCGGCATGACGATTGGTGACTTGGTGGCAAAGCTGGGGCTGGGCAGTTGGTTTGTGCGCCACTATCTGACCCCGTTTTCCGGGGCGATCTGGTCAACGCCAAAACTCCGCATTCTGGAATTCCCGGCCGACACCATGGTGCAGTTCTTTCGCAATCACGGGATCTTGGACTGGAACCAAAACCATCAGTGGTACACGGTAGGGGGTGGGTCCGTCGAATACGTCACGCGCCTCGCTGCCAATATCGAGAAGCGCGGCGTCGATATCCGTCTCGGCGCCATGACAGAAGCCGTGCGACGCACTCAGTTCGGCGTTGAAGTGAAATGCGCCAGTGGCGAATGGGAACCCTTCGACGACGTGGTGTTCGCGACCCATGCGGATGACACGCTAAGGCTCCTTTCCGATGCAACCGGCGTGGAGCAGACGGCGCTTTCCTCCATTCGTTATCAGGCGAACCGTGCTGTCTTGCACGCCGATATCAACGCCATGCCGAAAAGACGCAAGGTTTGGTCGTCCTGGTGCCATGTTGAGAACGGCGCCAGCGAGGATGCGCCCATTGAGCTGACCTATTGGATGAACTCGCTTCAGCCAATTCCGGAAGATGACCCGATGTTTGTTACGCTGAACGCGCAGGGCCAGATCCGAGACGAGTTCATTTATGACGAAACTGTCTTCAGCCACCCTGTCTTCGACAAAGCGGCTGTAACCGCGCAAGACACTGTCCGCGCGATCAACGGTCAGAACCGAACATGGTTCTGTGGAGCTTGGATGCGCTACGGCTTCCATGAGGACGGACTAGCGAGCGCCTTCGAGGTTGCCAATCTGATCGCGGCCGAGCGGCAAATGGGTCTCGCCGCCGAATGACCCAAGCGCCGGACCATATCCGGGGCGTCACGTTCCATGGCCGCAAGGGCGAAACGCAAAATGCGTTCCGGTACTCGGTCGATTATGTCCTTTTGGATGCGGAAGGCCCGACACACGGCCCGGCACTCTTTGGGCGGAACAAACCTGGCATTTTCACGCTACTCGACAGGGACCATGGTGGCGAGCCCGGTGCCGGGCGCGGCGCCGAATGGGTGCGCGATGTCCTGAAGGACGCGCCATTCGAGGTTTCCCGTATCGAGCTTCTCGCACAGCCTCGGGTGCTGGGACATGTGTTCAACCCTGTGTCCTTCTGGCTCATTTGGGATGAAACCGACCAGTTGCGCACCGTGATTTCAGAGGTGAACAACACCTACGGCGATCGCCATTCCTACCTGTGTCACCATGAGGATTTCAGCCCGATCCATCGGGAAGACACGCTGACCGCCAAGAAAATCTTCTATGTCTCGCCCTTTCAGCCTGTCGAAGGGGGGTATCAGTTCCGCTTTGATATTGACGCTGACAAAATCGGTATCTGGATCGACTATACCGCCGGAAATGGCGGCTTGATCGCGACGCTTACGGGCCGCCGCGAGCCTTTGACGACTAAAGGCATCGTTGGCGCCATGTTACGGCGGCCGCTCGGAAGTAGGCGCGTTCTTGGCCTTATCCATTGGCAGGCCCTGAAACTCTGGTGGAAGGGTGTCGCCTTCCGGTCCCGGCCTGAGCCACCGCTTGAAGAGGTGTCGCGATGAACACCTCTCTCGCGCCCTATGCTGTTTTTGCCGGTATGCTCGCGATGGCGGGGCTGCCGATCTACATTCACGCGCCGAAGTTCTATGTCGACGAGTTCGGCGTGAGCCTGGCGGCGCTGGGCACGGTGCTTTTCGTTTTGCGGTTGATCGACGTGGTTCAGGACCCCGCGCTCGGTTGGTTGTCGCGGCGTCTCTCCCACCATCGCGCCAGCGCCGTGTCGGTCGCGGTCCTCGTCATGGCCCTTGCCATGTTCGGGCTGTTTGGTGTCGCGCCGCCCATCGCGCCGGTAGCGTGGTTCGCCATTACGCTGGCTTTGTTGTTCTCAGCCTTCAGCTTTTTGACCATCAGCTTCTATGCGGAGGGTGTCTCAAAGGCAAAACGCCTGGACGGTGACGGTCATGTGCGCCTTGCCGGGTGGCGCGAGACCGGGTCACTCCTTGGTGTATCGCTCGCCGCCGTCGCCCCTGTGCTCCTCCTGAGTTTCACGGACAGTCCATTCCTGATCTTCGCGGTCGCCTTTGCTGTGCTGTGCGGTCTTGCCGCCTATGCCATGCGCAAGGAATGGAACGGCGCGGACGTCGAAAGCGCGATTGGCCTCAAACCGATCCTGGCCGACCCGATGGCGCGGCGTTTGCTGTTGATTGCGCTGTTGAATGCAACACCTGTTGCCGTGACATCGACCTTGTTTCTGTTCTTCGTTGAAAGCCGCCTGGAAGCGCCGGGGTGGGAAGGACCGCTTCTGCTCCTGTTTTTCCTCGCTGCCGCCGCCGCAGCACCGATTTGGAGCCGCGCGGCACAGCGCTATGGTGCCAAGCCAACCCTTGTCTTCGGCATGATCCTGGCCATCGCCAGCTTCAGCTGGGCCGCCTTGCTCGGCGCAGGTGACATCGCAGCGTTCACGGTACTCTGTATTTTCTCGGGCGCGGCGCTTGGCGCTGACATGACGCTCCTGCCCGCCCTTTTCGCGACCCGCATGTCGGAGATCGCGCCGGAGGCCGCCGAAGGTTTTGGCCTCTGGTCCTTCGTTTCGAAATTCTCACTCGCCTTTGCCGCTATCGCACTCCTGCCTCTTCTCGATGCGGCTGGCTTTCAGGCGGGTGCGTCTACCCAACCTGAAGAGGCACTCAATGCACTTACGCTCTCCTACGCGGTTTTGCCCTGCGGCCTAAAGATTGCCGCACTCCTGCTCTTGTTGGGAACATCGATCAGAGCACCTGGAGGAGCCGCCCTAAATCGAGGACTACAGTGATGGACTTTCTTTCCTTCATACTTGGCGCTGCCGTGGTGGCAGGGCTTACATGGCTGGTCAGTCGACGTTTCGACTTTCTGGCACAATCGCCCGACGACTATTCGGGTGGACCGGAATTTGACATTCGAACCGTGTTGAACGGGCCGCTGCTCTGCGACGGCATTATCTATGGCCCGACTGGCCGCGTGGCCTCGCGCTTTACCGCAAAGTTCGATGCAGAATGGGATGGCAACAGCGGTGTGATGCGCGAGCACTTTCAATATGACAGCGGCGCAGAGCAACATCGCGAGTGGCGGTTGAGCGTCGGTGACAACGGACGCATCACCGCTGATGCGGATGATCTGGTCGGTAGCGGACGCGGTCAACAAACCGGGTCCGGTGTCAAATTGAACTATCGGATCAAATTGCCAGAAGGCGGTGGCGGTCACGAACTGGATGTGGTCGACTGGATGTACCTTTTGGAAAACGGAACCATTATGAACCGCAGTCAATTCCGCAAATTCGGCATCAAAGTAGGTGAGCTGGTCGCAACAATGCGTCCTGAGCTCGCCGCCAATAAGCAGCGGGAAGCGGCCTGACATGCGCGACTGGTCCGGTAAACGCTATTGGCTCGTGGGGGCGAGCCAGGGCCTTGGCCGGGCCGTCGCCCATGAAATGTCGAAAATTGGTGTGGACGTGATCTTGAGCGCGCGTGACGAAGCTGCGCTGACCGAGCTTGCCTCTGAATTGCCAGGTAAGTCTTCGGTGGTCCCGATAGATGTGGCAGACGATGAAAGCGTTGCAGCAGCGGCAAAAGCCGCGGGCGAGATTGACGGGATGGTCTTTCTCGCCGGTCTGTACTGGCCCTTGCCCGCGACGGAGTTTGACGGTGCGAAGGTTGCCACCATGCTTGATGTCAACCTCACCGGCGCCGCCCGCGTCTTGGGCCATGTGCTGCCAACCATGGTCGAGAAGGACGCGGGTCATATCGTATTGACCGGCTCCCTCTCTGGTTTTCGGGGTTTGCCTGGAGCGAACGGCTATGGTGCCTCAAAGGCGGGGATAATGTCGCTCGCTGAGACGTTATATGCGGACCTTCGAAAGACGGGCATTGATGTGCAACTGATCAATCCCGGCTTCATCAAAACCCGGCTCACGGATAAGAACGAGTTCAAGATGCCGTTCATCATGGAGCCGGAGGATGCGGCGCGTTTGTTCATCGAACACATGCAAGGCGACGAATTTGCGCGAAATTTCCCACGGCATTTCGGGGCACTTTTCCGGTTGAGCCAGTTCTTCCCGGATTGGCTGTATTACCGGCTGTTCCGTTAAGCTAAAGCCCGAGCCGGTCGCGCAGGGCATACCACGTCATCGCCAGCGTCAGAAGGGGCGCGCGCGCATGTTTGCCCCCGGGAAAGCGCGAGACCGGAAGTTGTCCCAAAAGATCAAAGCGGCTCAGTTGACCTGAAACGGCCTCCGCCAAGATCTTTCCGACCAACCCTGTAATTGCGACGCCGTGGCCTGAGAAACCCCCAGCGGCGAGGGTGTTTGGTCCGATGCGCCGTACCATCGGGAGGCGCGACATTGTGATGCCGAGCGTGCCACCCCAGCTATAGTCAATGCGCACATCCGCCAATTGGGGAAAGAGGTGCAGCATGCGCTTCCGAAGCGCCGTGTCGATATCTGTTGGAAACCCGACGGAGTAGCTTTCGCGTCCGCCAAACAACAGGCGTTTATCCTCGCTCAGGCGGAAATAGTTCACGACGAACTTGTCATCGGCGACGGCAATATCCTCCGCCAGGACCTTTGTCGCAAGGTCACCGAGCGGCTCGGTGGCAGCGATGAAACTGTTTATCGGCATGACGCGACAAGACGCGTCGTCCGATATATCGGGTAGATAGCCATTGCCAGCGACCACGATGTGTTTTGCCGACACCGTCCCCTTCGGCGTACGAACGGATGTCTCTGTCAATGCGAGCGCCTCGGTCCGCTCAAAGATGCGCGCGCCGGCTCTTTCTGCGGCGGCGGCGAGGCCCAGCACATAGCGAAGCGGGTGCAAGTGCCCCGCATCGCGATCCAGCAACCCGCCGGCATAAACCGGGCTGCAACAGACCTGCTGGATTGCGTCGCGATCAAGATATTCGGTCGGATAGCCGTAATTCTCGGCAAGCCAGGCACCGTAGGCGCGACTTTCCTTGGCGGCAGCATTGGTCCAGTGCCCCTCAAGAACACCGGGTTTATAGGCGGCATCGGGTGCATGTTGGGCAACCAATTGCCTGGTCAGGGCTTTCGCCTCAACCGTCAAATCCCAAAGCTTCCGCGCATCTTCTTTGCCGACCCGCGCCTCCAGTTTTCGCTGGTCCCAGTTCCAGCCACTTCCCACTTGTCCGCCATTGCGCCCGGACGCCCCGAACCCGACGCGATGGGCTTCGAGGACGGCTACGTCCAGTCCCTTCTCGGCGGCATGCAAGGCGGTTGAGAGCCCTGTGAACCCTGCGCCGATGACTACCAAGTCGACTGACAGGTCGTGATCGAGGGCGGCGCGCCCGGGCGGTAGCACCGACGTCGCTGCGTAGTAGCTTTTCGGGTAAGCGCCCGGCTTATCGTTGCGATAAAGCGGGTTCATCCGCGTCAGACGTTCAGGAGCAGATGTTCCCGCTCCCAGGGTGAAATGACTTGGAGAAACTCGTCATACTCCGATGCTTTGACACCGCCATAGACCCGGCAGAAATCCTCGCCCATGACAGCGCGGAGCGAACGAGATGCGGTGAACTCATCGAGGGCGGCAAAGATGCCGCGCGGTAGTTCTTCCTCCGCATCATAGGCATCGCCGGTGAATTCGGGCCTCGGATCAATGGCTTCCACCATGCCAAGATAGCCACAGGCAAGGGAAGCCGCGATCCCGATATAGGGGTTGCAATCCATACCCGCGATCCTGTTCTCCGCGCGACGGGCTTGTGGTTCGGAAACCGGCACACGTATTGCCGTGGTTCGATTGTCCCGTCCCCATTCGGTGTTAACGGGTGCCGCGTGATCTTTGACATAACGTCTGTAGGAATTGACGTAGGGCGCATAGAGGATCGTCGCCGCCGGCATGTATTGCTGAAGCCCACCGATAAAGTGTAGGAAGGCCGATGTCTCAGCGTCTCCATCGCCGGTAAAGATGTTCTGGCCGGTCTCCATCGACAGGACGGAATGGTGGATGTGCATGGACGAGCCGGGTTCCCCTTCAATGGGTTTGGCCATGAAGGTTGCAAAGCAATCGTGGCGGAGGGCTGCTTCACGGATCAACCTCTTGAAGTAGAAAATCTCATCGGCCAGCTTTACCGGATCGCCATGGCGGAGATTGATTTCTAGTTGCCCTGCGCCTCCTTCCTGCGTGATCCCGTCAATCTCGAACCCCTGCGCTTCGGCAAAGTCGTAGATGTCGTCAATCACAGGGCCAAACTCGTCAACGGCGGAAACCGAATAGGCTTGGCGCGCAGCTGCGGGCCGTCCTGAGCGGCCCGTCATGGCCCGGATCTCCTGGCCCGGATCGACATTGCGCGCCACCAAGTAGAACTCCATCTCCGGGGCTACAACGGGCTGCCAGCCCTTCTCCTTGTAAAGCGCCACGATGCGTTTCAGCACATTGCGCGGCGTAAAGGGGACCGGCGCGCCGTCTTTGCCGTAGGCGTCGTGAATTACCTGCATGGTCCAATCCGCCGTCCAGGGTGCCGCGCTTGCCGTGGTGTAATCCGGCTTCAGAACCATGTCAGGTTCGGTAAAGCCGTCGATCGCCGCCTCATCGGACCAACCGCCGGTAATGGTCTGATAGTAGATCGAGTTCGGCAGATAAAACTGCGTTTGCCGCGCGAATTTTGAAGCAGGCATCGCCTTGCCGCGTGCAATGCCGGAAAGGTCAGAGATCAGGCATTCGATTTCGTCGAGCTTATGCCCTTTGAGATACGAGCGCGCCGCGTCCGGTGCCGCGTCCAGCCAATCAGACATGCTGAGGCTCCTGAAAAAACGCGGCAATTCTCTCCGCAAGCTCCCCATTGGATGAAGACTTCCCCAGGTTGTCTTGCACCTCCTGTGCCTGTCGGGCGTCTAGCCCGGCTCGGCGCACATGGAGGAGCAGCCGCACGTGATCATCGGTAAACTCGGGGTGGGCTTGGACCGAAAAGGCGCGCCCTTTGTAGGAAAATGCGGCATGTTCACAAAAATCGTTGCTGCCGATGGTGGTGGCGTCGGGCGGCGGCATGACAACCTGATCCTGATGCCAGGCATTCAAGGCGACGGTGTTCCCATCGAGGTCGTATACCTGACGCCCAAGGGCCCAACCGTCGGAGAATTTTTCGACTTTCCCACCCAGTGCCTGCGCAAGAATTTGATGCCCAAAACATATGCCCACAATCGGACGCTGGGCGGCATAGGCATCGCGCAAGAAGCGTTCCAGAGGTGCTATGAACGGCACATCTTCGTAGGCACCGTGTTTCGACCCCGTGATGAGCCAGCCATCGGCGTCCTCCAAGCTTTCGGGAAACGCCATGTCCACGACGCTCCACGTTTGAAAGGTCAGTCCGTAGCCCTGCAAAAGGGTCTCATAGATGTCGCCATAGGTTTGTTCTGGAAAGCCATCCGCGGTTGGGAAATGGCCGCATTGCAGAATGCCGATATGCATGTTTCACCTGATTGCTCACCCCTTCCCTAGCCGAACTTCCGAGGCGACTGAAGATGTGCCGTGGAAATTCGTATGCGGGGCTTGTGCGTTATAGTGGATTGGCGCCGCGCTTATCTGCCGGCGCGGCGCGGGCCGAGGACAAACCAAACCACAAATGCGATACCCGGCAGGCAGATCAACATGATCGCCCAGATGAGTTTGTTCGTGATTGTCGTTTGCGCGCCCAGAACGGAAAGGAGAGCCCACATATTGAGAGCGAGCGCTGCAAGAACCCAAAGTCCGAGATACTGTATCATCGAACGTTAAGCCGTCTGTTCAGCCCGGCGAACAAGCAAGTGACGAGGGGCGCGGAACATCAGCTTATCCGTGTTTCATTCTGCAATCGCCAGGCCAGTTTATGTTGTTGAACGGCCTTTTTATAGTCATGGGCCTTTTCGAACAGGTCAGCAAGTTGGAGGGCGATGCGCTTTCGTTCAAACGAATGGTTCAGCAATTTTGCCATCCGGGCAGCCTTCTCCAAATGGATGCGGGCCGCGTCCAGTTCACCGCGTTCGGTGTCCAGCAAGGCGGAGTGTCGGTACAAGAAACACTGCACGCGTTGATCCCGCTCCTTTTGAGCGAGCTTCATGCCTTGCGCGATGCTTTCCGCAGCTTCGTCGATGCGCCCCAGTTTGACGTCGCAGGAGCCGATCAATCCAAGAAGATAGGGCATAATCATTTGGTTGTTCTGGGACCGCGCCGTTTCCAAGGCGGTAACGCCGCGTATGCGCGCGCCCTCCGCATCATTGTCAGCCAGCAGCCATGTTGCTGTGCAGAACTCAACGCCCGGGCTCGTGTCAGGGGTGGCTAGCTCTTGCGCGCGGCCGAGCGTGATACCAGCGCGCGCGCGCTCCCCAGTATGACGCTGAACAATGGCACGGGTCAAAAGGAGCTCAACCATGGCGTCCCGCACATCCTCGTCCGTCGTGTCGCGGAGCAGCCAAAAACCCCGATCCAATGCACAGTTGGAAAGATCAAAGCGGTTTCGGGCGAAATGGATGCTCCCGAGGATCGCGTATATGCGGGCGCGGGGTTCGATGTTCTCTTTCTCTGGAAGGTAGCTTTCCGCGCTGAGGCAGTACCCCATAGCTTCATCAAGGGACCCGCGCGACTTTGCGTGCCAAGCTAACGTGCAGAGCGCAAGGCCATGTTGGGTGCGGCTGCGACGTCCGGTGCCCTTCAGCGCCGTGTTGCGCGCTGTTCTCGCAAAATCGACGCTTGCGTTTGGGTCTGACCATCGGCGCGACCAGGCCACCTTGTTGAGTAACGTCGGATCGCCACTTGGTTGCTCTGAAGTTACTCGCCGTGTCTGTTCTTCCATGAACCTTTCACCTGCTTTCCGCGTCGCACGCGAAGATACATCCTGAGTGCACATAACGCGCGAATTTTGCTGTCAATGGGGCCGCATCCCTCATTTCGGCCATGTCAATTTTTTCTTGCGTCCAAAAGCCTAACGGGCACGTGGGGAATTAGTCATGAATGATGTCAATAACATCGACTTCCCCCGCGGCGCAGCGCTGATCACGCATGCCTTTACGCAGGGCGGAAGTCTATCCTGCACAAACTGATTCCGTCCATAGCTTTAGGTCTGAATTCTGTGATGGCATCCGCGCGGGTGCTCGCTAGAACACGATCAGAGATTAAATGTGATCGTTGGGCCCCGTGCCAACCGATATGGGATATCTGGGATGACAAATTACGACACTCGAAAACTCGCCGCCGAAGCGTTGGGCACCGGTTTCCTTGTGGCGACCGTCGTTGGCTCTGGGATCATGGCGCAACGGCTCACCGAGGATGTCGCTTTGCAACTTCTGGTCAATACGCTGCCTACGGGCGCAATTCTGGTGGTGCTCATCACTGTGCTTGGCCCGGTGTCGGGCGCACATTTCAATCCCGCCGTCACCCTCGCCCTTCGCAGACAAGAAAAATTCTCCGCTTCCAGTACTTTTGCCTACATTTTGGTTCAAATCATCGGCGCTATCTTGGGTACTTGGGTGGCACATGCCATGTTCGGAGAGGCCATTTTTCAGGTTTCCCAAACCGTTCGAACCGGTGCGTCGCAATGGTTGGCCGAGATCGTCGCGACCTTCGGGCTGGTTTTTATCATAATCGCTGGTTTAAAGGCGCGTGCCGAGGCTGTTCCCTGGCTCGTGGGCCTTTATATCACGGCAGCCTACTGGTTTACGGCCTCAACCTCGTTTGCAAACCCGGCTGTCGCCATCGGACGCGCCTTCACCGATAGCTTTTCCGGAATTCGGCCCCTTGATCTGCCCGGTTTCATTCTGGCGGAGCTGATCGGCGCGGCTCTGGCCCTGTTTTTTGCAAATTGGCTGTATCGAAAGGTTGGATCCGATATCCAAAGCTGAGTATGTGACCCTGTAATGATTTATGCAGTCGGCGACATCCACGGACACTTGGACAAACTGCAATCAGCGCATGCGTTGATTGCGGCTGATATGGTGGCGTGCGGTCGAAACGCGACCATTATTCATGTGGGTGACCTTTGCGATCGGGGCCCTGATACGAACAAGGTCTTGGACTATCTGATCGGCGGCATCGAAGCGGGCGAAGACTGGTTGGTCTTGAAAGGCAACCATGACCAGATGTTGCTGGACTTCGCTGAGGGCGGTGATGGGACAAACCCAAAGCTCCGGGCCGGAATGACATGGCTGCATTCGATGCTGGGCGGTATGGCCACATTGGCCTCGTACGGTGCGAAGAAAAAGCCATTCGAAAGCAAGGCGGCCTTTGTGCGGCGCGCGCAAGGATGTGTGCCACAAGCCCATGTTGATTTCCTCAAGAACCTCCCGGTCTGGCTGCGGGCAGAGGGCATGGTATTCGTTCACGCCGGTATACGCCCGGGCTTTCCGCTCGATGCACAGGACGAGGACGATCTCCTCTGGATTCGTGACGAGTTTCTTTGGCACGCAGGCGACCACGAAGCGCTTATTGTGCACGGGCACACGCCCGTCGACGAGCCGACCCATTACGGCAATCGGGTGAATGTGGATACCGGGGCGGGTTGGGGCAACCCGCTGATCCCTGTTGTCTTCGATAACGGTGAGTGTTCCGCTCTGACGGACGCGGGCCGTATCCCACTCTCCGTGCCCAAACACTGGCCAAAATCGGTTCAAAACCTGTGATCGCCGGAGAGGGGTCGAATTCTATCGGCGGTTCAGATACCGATAGCGGCGCGTAGCTAGCAGGAGAGCACAATGGCTCAACGTCTTCATTTGGTTTTCGGGGGGGAACTTGTCGATCCGTCACAAAACGTCTTCCGCGACGTGGACGATATAGATATTGTCGGCATCTTTCCGAACTATGAAGCTGCGTACAACGCTTGGAAATCAGCGGCTCAGCGCACGGTAGATAACGCCCACATGCGGTACTTCATCGCGCATCTGCATCGCTTGCGAGATGAGGAGGCGGCCGCGTCTTCAACGGAGGAGTTGGGCAACTGAACGATAGCCCGCGCCCACGCTTGCGCTCCAGACTGGGGCGCGCTGTCGGTCGTATCCGACAAATCGCGTTCGGTCAAAGCATCGATGCTGATGGCGAAAGGCGCGACGAAGCGCTTGGCCAAGCGACGCTTCAGCGACCGTCTGGACTTTTGCTGTGGTTCCTGACCGATACGGCGCACTCTGCCAGTGCGGCACCGGCAGTGGCAAAGGCTCTAAGCGAAAGACTGGAAGAGCCGGTTCATGTTATTGTGACGGCACAGGATAACGCGCCGCTGGTCGCAGCCGTACAAAGCGAAGTGATGCAGCAACTTATGCCGGTGGACACCGAGGGCACTATTCAGCGGTTCCTCGACCATTGGCGCCCGGATTTTGGCATCGTGACCGGCGCGCTTTCGCGGCCAAATCTGCTTGCTGCTGCCCATAAGCGAAATGTACCGCTCTTTCACACGGCTGCACAACGCGGAGACACCTCGATTTCCGCGCGGCGCCAAGGCGCCACTTTGGCGCTTTTCACTAGGTGTTTTGCGGCCTCAGCCTCCGAAGCAAATAGCCTGCGCAGCCAACTCCGAGACCAGAGTACACGGGTTGAGATCACAGGGCCCCTGTCAGACACCATCCACGCGCTTCCCTGCGACAGAGCCGAATGCGACCAACTCGCACTCCTCCTGGGCGGGCGACCGGTATGGCTGGCCGCCAACGTAACCACCGAAGAGGTGGAGATCGTGGAGGCGGCCCATCGCAAAGCCTTTCGGTCGGCCCATCGTCTGCTGTTGATCCTGGTGCCCCGAAGCGGTGAGGATGCAAACTCCATTTGTTTCAGCCTGGAAAGCCTTGGCTGGCGCATTGCACGCCGCAGCCAACAGGAAGAGCCAGACACGGATACCCAGATTTACATTGCGGACACGACGGATGAGCTTGGGCTTTGGTATCGCCTCGCGCCGACCAGTTTTATCGGTGGCAGCATGAGCCAAGACACCGAGCCAACCGATCCATTCGATGCAGCGTCCCTGGGTTCTGCGGTGTTACACGGGTCAACCCTTGGTATTAACCCGGCGCGTTTCGATGCACTGGAGCGAAATGGCGCAAGCGTCCAGGTTTCGACCGCAGATGAGCTTGCGGATGCCGTCGTTACGCTGTTGTCGCCAGACAAGGCCGCTTCGATGGCGCAAGCCGGGTGGACCGTGACGACCGAAAGCGCCCATGTGGTTGAACGTTTGGCAGAGGTGATGGAAGCCCACGTCCTTGAAGAAGAGGGCGCGCTCTGATGCGACCCCCGGGGTTCTGGCAAAACCCGCCGGATAGTCCCGGATGGATCGCGCAGGCGCTGTCACCGCTCGGGCTCATCTACGCCGCTGGAACGAAGCGACGGGTGACACAAGCTCCGCGCTTCACGCCAAAGATACCTGTCGTTTCAGTCGGCAATCTGAACATTGGTGGCACGGGGAAGACCCCAACCGTCATCGCGCTAACCGAAATGCTGAGCGGTCATGCCGTGCATATCGTGTCGCGCGGCTATGGCGGCGACGCCCCGGGTCCACTGCGGGTCGATCCGACATCGCACAATGCGCAATTGGTGGGTGACGAACCCCTTCTGTTGGGGGCCTTTGCACCGACTTGGATTTCAAAGGACCGTGCCGCGGGTGTTGCCCTTGCGGAAGATGCGGGGGCGGAAATCGTCTTGTTGGATGACGGGCATCAGAACCCCTCCGTCCCGAAGGCGATGAGCCTGGTGGTTGTCGACGCCTCACTTGGCTTTGGCAACGGTCAGGTCCTTCCCGCCGGCCCTTTGCGCGAACCGGTCGACGCCGGGCTTGCGCGCGCGGATATTCTCGTGACAATCGGCGAAGCTGATGCGCAAGCTGTCTTCGATCAGAGATGGGCAAATCAGATATCGACGCCTCGCCTTAAAGCGAGGCTTGAGCTTCTCGAAACCGGCATGGATTGGGTCGGTCAGAAGGTGCTTGCTTTCGCAGGCATCGGGCATCCTGAGAAATTCTTCCGCACGCTCCGCCAAACTGGCGCGGACCTTCTCCGAACAGAAGCCCTGGACGATCATCAGCCCCTTACGGATGCGTTGATGAAACGGCTTGAATTTGAGGCCGCCGCCCTTGGCGCCCAGTTGGTTACAACGGAGAAGGATGCTGTCCGGCTCCCTAGGAGCTTCCAGCAAAAAGTCCTCGCGCTGCCCGTTAGACTGAGGTTAGAGCGGCAAGCCGACATGACTGACCGGCTTGCCGCTTTATTTCCTTAGCTGTCGAGCTTGCTGTCGATGATTTCCTTCATCGCATCATAGGCCATATTGCTGTATTTACGACCGTTTATGACAAATGAAGGTGTCGAGTTGATCCCGTCTTCTTCCGCGTTTTGCAAGTAATAGGCGTAGAGTGCCTGCGCCCGGTCACCATCGGAAAAACAAGCGTCAAGCTGGGCGTCAGTCAAACCGGCGGTTTTCCCAATCGTGCGGAGCTGATCGACGATCTGCTGCGGATTGTTGGCCCTGGCCCACTCGCTTTGCCGCTCGTATATTAGATCAGCGATCCCAAAGAAGCGGTTTTCAGCCCCTTCGCCGCAGCGCGCAACAATGGCGGCCCACAAACCAGGCCGATCAAAGTAAACGTCGCGGTAGATGAAGTTGATCTTGCCGGTGTCGATATAGTCCGCCTTCAACTGTTTGAAGTTGTTGGCATGGAAGGACGCGCAGTGCGGACAGGTGAATGAGGCATATTCAATCACCGTGACTGCGGCGTCCGGGTTGCCAATCGACATGTCCTGGATCATCGAGGTGTCGACATCTGCGGCATCCTGCGCGAACGCGGCCCCAACCGGGTCCAGCATCGTCTGGTTATCGCTTGTGAAAACCCAGCCGCCAATGGCCAAGCATGCGAGCGCAGCAATGATCGTAAGTTTGCGGGTCATGAACTCTATGCTCCGTTATGGTTTCGCGGGCGATAAGACATTGGCGCCCAGTTTTTCGAGTGCCTGCCTGAGGCCAGTGTCGTGAATATCTGCGGCAGCGGCGCGGGCTTCCTTTGAGATCGGGGCCATTTGCGGGTGCTTGGCAGGAGATGTTTGGATAACAGCTTGTCCCGCAGCGAAACCGGTTGCTGCCGTCTGGGTAATCCGCACTTTCTGGACGGCCGCATATCCATAGCAGGCGTTGACGCGATCCCGAATCCGGTCCTTCTCCATCTCAAGCATCGGCGCGCGCGCACCTGTTGTGAGAACCGTCAACGTCGCCCCAAAGCCGCGCCCGTAGGAGATTTCCACCGGGCGTGCCACCTCCGCGATCTCCGGCCCGACGACTTCAATCCAATGGGTCAACAAGCGTGCGACAGCGAAACCACGGCTTTCACTCGCGGCCCTGATACGCGTCGCGGCAAGGGCACTGGCGCGCTCGAAACCGCGTTTGCGTCGTTTCGTCCCAGAGGATTTGGTCTTGTTCGACACCGGTTGCCTTTCTTTCGCTCACCGTCATCTTAAAGGTTGCCCCACGCGCTTCCCAGCCGAAACACCGTAGGAGACATAAATATTGCGTGAAAGAGCGACATCAGCCGGTTTGTTGGAATGGTATGATGTCCATGCGCGCACTCTGCCGTGGCGCATCAGCCCCGATGATCGGAAAAACGGCGTTTTGCCCGACCCTTATCGGGTCTGGCTGTCCGAAATAATGCTGCAACAGACGACAGTCGCGACTGTTAAGGCCTATTTTCTCAAGTTCACAAGCCTTTGGCCCACTGTCACGGCGCTTGCGGCGGCACCGGATGCGCAAGTCATGGGCGAGTGGGCCGGTCTTGGTTACTATGCTCGGGCACGCAACCTGCTGAAATGCGCGCGTGTCGTGGCACATGAGCACGGCGGGGTTTTCCCCGATTCGCGGGAGGTGCTTCTGGAGCTTCCGGGCATCGGACCCTACACCGCCTCCGCCGTAGCCGCGATCGCCTTTGATCGCGCAGAAACCGTTGTGGACGGTAATGTGGAGCGGGTCATGGCGCGGGTGTTTATGGTCGAAACACCTTTGCCGAAAGCGAAGGCGGTACTCACAACACACGCGGCAACCCTGACACCAGCGGAACGTCCCGGCGATTACGCGCAAGCCGTGATGGACCTTGGCGCTACCATTTGCACCCCGCGCACCCCAGCCTGCGGTATTTGCCCCTGGGTCGCGGCCTGCAAAGCGCGGGCTGTCGGGGTCCAGGCAACACTACCTGCTAAAGAACCAAAGAAACCGAAACCCACCCGGTACGGCTTTGTCTATCTGGGTCAGCGTACCGATGGCGCCTGGTTACTGGAGACACGCCCTGACAACGGGCTTTTGGGCGGCATGCTGGGTTGGCCCGGCAGCGCCTGGGATGCGGCGCCAGTGGAAACACCGCCGGTGGAGGCCGATTGGCACCCCGTTGCGGCTGAGGTGCGCCATACGTTCACACATTTCCACCTTCAGCTCGCAATCCGAGTTGCGCAGCTTGAGCAGGATTCCGCGCCACGGAATGGGCATTTTGTCCCAAAACGCGACTTTCGACCCAACAATCTGCCGACCGTGATGCGGAAAGCCTATGATCTTGCCGCTGCGTCGTTGGTTGATTCCTGAACGCAAAAGCCATTCACTCGTTATATGAGTGCGCGCCTTCTAAACGCCCTTCCCTTTTGGGTTTCGCTGGGTCTTATTCCCTTGGCATGGACCGGCGCGTTTCTTGGTGGGTGTACGGTCTTTCTTGTGTTCTTAGGGACATGGGTCGCCGTTTCCATTCTAGACCTCATCACGGGGCTCAACACCCAAAATTTGGATACGGACACCCCGGCTGAGGACCTGTTCTGGCACCGGCTCGTCACCCTTGTCTGGCCCGCTACACAAGGGCTCACCGTGTTTGGTATCATTGCTTTTGTGACCCGTAGCGACCATCTTTCCTTGCTCGAAATATTCGGGCTTTCGGCGGGTCTTGGGATTCTCTCCGGCGCGATCGGCATCGTTTACGCCCATGAGCTGATGCACCAATCCTCGCGGCTGGAGCGCTGGCTGGGCGATATTCTGATGACGATGACGCTTTACGGCCATTTCCGCAGCGAACATTTACTGGTGCACCATAGATATGTTGGGACGCCGCGCGACCCGGTGACGGCGCGCTATGATGAAGGGTTTCATCAGTTCTTTCCGCGCGTCTTGAAAGAGTGTCTGACCTCCGCGTGGCACGCGGAAAAGGCCAAACTCGCGCGCAAGAAACTGCCGCCGTGGCACGCATCGAACCCGTTTTGGCGATACGGCGCGTTGCAGCTTGGGTTTCTCTTTCTGGCGCTTCTGGTCGGTGGATGGCTAGGGCTTACGATGTTTCTCATCCATGCGTTCTTTGCGATTTGGCAGCTCGAGTTGGTCAATTACATTGAGCATTACGGGCTTACTCGAAAACACCTCGGCGACGGAAAATACGAGCACACGCAGCCCCATCACAGCTGGAATACCGCTTATAGGGCGTCGAATTGGTTGCTCATCAACTTGCAGCGTCACTCCGACCATCACTACAAGCCGGATCGTCGCTTTCCGCTTTTGCAGACATGGGGCGAGGATGAGGCCCCGCAATTGCCCTATGGCTATGCCGTGATGGGCACGCTCGCCATGATCCCACCCCTGTGGCGGCAGCGCATGAACCCCCGCGTGCTTGCGTGGCGCGAAAAGTTCTATCCGGAGATTGCGGACTGGCAGCCCTATATGCTGGCGGATAATCCGATGCCCCGTTAAGACGAGGGCATGATGAAATTCGATACGCATCTAACCGAAACACTCGCCGGGATCGAGGCCGATGGCCTCATGAAGCGCGAGCGCGACATCACATCTGCGCAAGGCGCGCGGGTGGAGGTGGGTGGGCGCGAGATGCTGAACCTGTGCGCCAACAACTACCTTGGGTTGGCGGATGATCCGCGTCTTCTGGCAGCGGCGAAAGCCGCAATGGAAACCCATGGGTTCGGCATGGCCTCAGTCCGGTTCATTTGCGGCACGCAGGACCTGCACCGCGAGCTTGAGACCACCCTTGCACACTATCTTGGCATGGATGATGCCATTCTGTTTGCTGCCTGTTTCGATGCAAATGGCGGTATGTTCGAACCGCTCCTCGGACCGGAGGACGCCGTTATCTCCGACGCTTTGAACCATGCTTCCATCATCGATGGGATCCGGCTTTGTAAGGCGCGGCGCTATCGCTATGCGACCTCGGATATGGATGATCTTGAGGCGCAATTGAAAGCGGCCCGCGCGGATGGCGCCCGGTTCGTCATGATTGCCACCGATGGCGTGTTTTCGATGGATGGCACTTTCGCGAACCTTGCCGATATACGCGCCTTGGCTGACCGCTATGACGCGCTCATCATGGTCGACGACTGTCATGCAACCGGCTTTATCGGTCCAAAGGGGGCAGGAACGCCTGCCCGCGCCGGGATTAAGGTGGACATCCTGACGGGCACATTGGGCAAGGCACTCGGCGGCAGCATCGGTGGCTATGTGGCGGCGTCGAAGAAGGTCATTGACCTTTTGCGCCAGCGGGCACGGCCCTACCTCTTCTCAAATGCACTACCCCCGATGGTCACAGCCGCCGGCATTGAAGCAATCCGGATCGTCGAAAGCGCCGATATGTTGCGCGATCAGCTTTTCGAAAACACCCGCTATTGGCGCTGCCTTTTGACCGATGCCGGGTTTGATCTTCTGCCAGGCGATCATCCTATTGTGCCGGTGATGCTGGGCGATGCGGAACGCGCACAAAAGATGGCGGCCCGTCTCGATGAACGAGGTGTTTTTGTCGCCGGTTTCTTTTTCCCGGTGGTTCCTAAGGGACAAGCGCGTATTCGCACGCAAATGAACGCTGCATTGACCCCATCCGACTTGGATGAGGCGGGCCGGGCTTTCGTGGAAGCTGGCGAAGAATTGGGCATACTTTAGGGAAGGCCCGTGGCGATATGAAAACAGAGGACCCGATGTCCAACCAAATGAAGGCCCTCGCCAAGACCGCTGCCGCGCCGGGTTTGGACCTCATCCATGCGCCCGTGCCTGAGATCGGCCCTGATGATGTGCTAATCCGCATCAAGAAAACAGGGATATGCGGAACCGATGTGCATATCTGGGATTGGGATGAATGGGCGTCAAAGACCGTGCCTGTTCCGCTCATCACCGGTCACGAGTTCGCGGGTGAAATTGTGGATATGGGGAAGAATGTCACGGACTTTCGTTTGGGGCAGCGCGTCAGTGGGGAAGGCCACCTCATCGGCAAACACTCCCGCCAATCGCGCGCCGGTAAATTTCATCTGGACCCTGACACGCGCGGCATTGGTGTGAACGAGCAGGGTGCCTTCGCCGAATTTCTGAGGCTCCCGGCATTCAATGCGGTGCCGCTCCCGGACAGTATCGACGACGAGATTGGCGCCATCTTGGACCCGCTAGGCAACGCCGTGCACACGGCGCTCTCTTTCGATTTGGTGGGCGAGGATGTTCTGGTCACCGGCGCCGGGCCTATCGGGATCATGGCGGCGGCCGTCGCGCGACATGTGGGCGCCCGTCACGTGGTGATCACAGACGTAAATCCGGACCGGCTGGCGTTGGCGCGTGTGGTTGCCGATGTCGAAACCGTCAATGTCGCTAAGGAAGACCTGAACGACACGAAAGCCCGCTTGAAGATGAAGGAAGGCTTCGACATCGGTCTGGAGATGTCAGGAAATCAACGGGCGCTGGATCAGATGGTCGAGGCGTTGGTAATGGGCGGGCGCATTGCGCTTCTCGGCATCCCACCCGGCAAATCTCCTGTTGATTGGAGCCGCATCGTGTTCAAAGCGATCACCCTCAAAGGCGTCTACGGTAGGGAGATTTTCGAGACCTGGTACAAGATGATCGCCATGCTTGAAAACGGTCTCGACATCAGGCGCGTAATCACGCATCGCATGCCGGTTGATGCGTTTCGCGACGGGTTTGAAACCATGAAGTCCGGTGCTTCGGGTAAAATTGTGCTAGATTGGGGGTAACGCCGTGTCGGACCTAATTTTCTGGATTGTGGTCCTTGTCGGGCTGTTCTTTTTCTTCCGCTGGCTCCAGAACCGCAAGAAGTGAAGCCTACTGCCCCTTAGGCGAGACCCGCCAACAGCGCGCCATGCACCGAGCGCCCCGCAGCGACCACACCCGCCGTTTGCCGCCCTACGCTGTTGAATGAAAGCCGTTTGCCGTGCCGGTCAGTGACGGTGGCACCCGCTTCTTCCGCAATCAAAGCGCCCGCAGCGATGTCCCATTCCCATGCCGGGCGAAGTGTTAGCATCGCATCAAAGCGGCCTTCGCCCACAAGCGCCATGCGATAAGCGAGCGAGGGGCGGAAATGCCGTTCGACCGGTGGCGCGCCTTCGCGCCAGAATTCCTCGCGGAAACTCACTTTCGGGGATAACACCGTGGCACCGTCGAGCGCTGTCGCAGCGGAGGCGCGCAGTGGCGTACCATTCAAGGTTGCGCCTTGGCCCACTTCCGAAAGGTAGAGCTTGTCCCGCGCGGGCAGATAAACACAAGCGGCAGTCACGGTGCCATCGACAGCGATCGCCAGCGAATGCGCCCAAGTCTCCTTCCCAGCCACAAAGGAGCGCGTGCCATCGATGGGATCGACGATGAATACCCTCTCTGCTTTTAGCCGCTCAGGGTTGTCTTCGGTTTCCTCGCTCACCCAGCCATGGTCGGGGCGCGCCTCCAAAAGACGTTGGTGCAAATGTTTATCTACGGCAAAATCCGCCTCGCTCACCGGATCGTCGCCGCCCTTGTCCCAGACCTGCGGATCGTCGCGCCAATGGCTTAACGCAATCTCCCCTGCCTCACGGGCAGCAGCTTCGAGCAACTCAAGATCAGTTGCCGGCAATCGTCATGCCTTCCACAAGCAGAGAAGGGACCACGCGCGACAAATAGGGACGCGCGTCATTCGCCGGTACAACGGAGCGCAGCATGTCGTGCAGGTTCCCCGCAATGGTGCATTCGTTCACCGGATAGGTGAGTTCGCCATTCTCGACCCAGAAACCACTGGCGCCACGGGAGTAGTCGCCCGTTGTGGGGTTGATCGTCGATCCGATGAGCGACGTGACCAGCAGGCCGGTGCCCATATCGGCCAACAACTCTTCGCGGGATTTCGCGCCTTGTGTCAGCGCGATATTGGTCAGGCTCGGCGATGGCGGACCTGAAGGGCCGCGCGCGGCACTCGCAGTGCTCGACATGCCCAGTTTGCGGGCGGTTGCGAGATCGAGTGTCCAGCTTTGAAGAACGCCGTTTTCCACTATTTTGCGCTTTCGGGTGGGTAAACCCTCGGCATCGAATGGCTTCGACCCGGAAACCCGGGGACGGTGGGGGTCCTCGTCGATATCGAGCCCTTCCGGCAGGACCTGTGCGCCGAGTTTATCGCGAAGCCAGGAGCTTCCGCGGGCCACGGCGGACCCGTTGGCCGCTTGCAGCAAATGTCCTATGAGGCCGGAGGATATCCTTTCATCATAGAGTACGGGAAAGGCCCCCGTCGGTGGCTTCTTCGACCCGGCCCGAGCCAATGTCCGCTCTGCAGCGAGTGCACCAACCTCCTCCGGTGTGGGCAAATCAGTGTGATAGATGCGCCCCTCGCCCGCATAGTCGCGCTCCATCGACGTGCCTTCGCCGGTGATCGCAACGCAATAGAGTCCATGGCTTGTCCGGGTATATCCACCCGAAAAACCATTGGTCGCCGCAAGGTGAATGCGTGTCCGGGAAAATGACGCAGCAGCGGTTTCAGACTGAGAAATCCCCGGCGCATTAAGGGCAACCGCTTCCGCTTCGGCGGCCGCAGCCTGCAAATCGGCTGGAGCCGGATCGGCGCTCGGATCGCAAAGATCAAGCGCGTCAGTCTGCCAGTCGCGCGCTAGAGACTCTGGGTCGGCCAACCCCACATTCGGATCCTCTGGCGCAATCTCGGCCATGGCGACGGCGCGCGTCGCCACTTCGGCGAGCGTCCCGGCACTGATGTCGGATGCCGCCACACAAGCCTGACGTTGGCCGATCAAAACGCGCAACCCGATCTCGATCCCTTCGGCGCGCTCAGCTTGCTCCAAAGCGCCGTTCCGCACTTCGATCGACAGCGATTGACCGTCGCTTGCGATCGCGTCCGCCCCATCGGCGCCCGCGTTCTTTGCCGCCGTCAAAAGCGCATCCGTCAGATCAGATAGGTTTTGCATAAGCGAGGTCCCAAAACACTTTCGTGGTTCGGGACCTAGTCGCTCAATGCACAGTCTTCAAGCGAAACGCGTGGACGGCGTCAGCGAATACGCTGGCCATTGGCCAGAACAGAGCCGTCTTCTTTCAACTCAATTGTTGAAACAAGCGTATCGGCCCCATCGCCAGGTCGCGCGAACATGCCCAGCATCATGCGCGCACCCATCGCCTGCTCCTGGGGAACCAGGCCCATGTTCACGAGCGTATCAAGAAGTGCGTTGCCGCCGGAAAGCATCATGTTCATGACACCAGACGGCATCGGTACCGGCCCTTCATTGTTGAAGAGAAACTCGCCGTCGCCGGTGAGCTCTGCGCCCGCCATTGTCAGCAGAATTTCATTCACATTCAGCGCGTTTATTTGGCCGGGCACGCCAGTCATCTGTTCTGCTAGGGCCGGATCGAAGATGTCCTCCTCCATGACCACAGCACCGTCCATATCGATGACAAGGTTCGCCGGGTCGCGCCCGATTTGACCGGTCGGGTCAAACATACCCCAGATCATCTGGTCGATTTCGAGACCTGCAAGGTTCAGGCGGAGCGCAAAGTTCTGCTCCTCTTCCGACGGCACCACAGGCATCGCGAACTTCAAGCCACTTTCTGCCATTTTAAACGTCAGCGGCGGCAGGGGCATAAAGTCGCCGCCGACCGAGAGCGTCATGTCCGTCGACGTTGTGCCGTAACTCAGGCCTGTTTTGCCAAGGCTGAAATCGAAAGCGCCGGAAGCCAGGGCGGCAGCGACTTCAAATGCGCCGTCCGGACCGTTGCCCGAAATCGTGTAGGTCAACGGGCCATGCTGCGCCGTTCCAGACGTTGCATTACCCGCTTCAATGGTCTGGGCAAAAGACGCCATCAATTCCTGCGGCCCAACCGAGCCAGAGTAATCCGCGACAAGATCACTGGCCTGAAGGGCAAGGTCGAACGATCCCTCCCCTTCCGGCGCGCCCGACACATCTGCGCTGACGCCGTCGACGCGGAAATTGGCATCGTAGTCCCGGATCGTACCGCCGCCCACATAGGACATGACACCAGCGAGGCCGGTGAACTGCATCGAGACGTTCATATCAAGCTCGGCCGCCTCTTCCGGTGCCGTGAAAGATATGTCGTTGATCGAAAAGCTATCGGATGTGAAGTCGTAGCGGATTTCCTCCGGGATCCCGGATACGTTTGTCACCGTGTTGGACTGGGTGATCGACAACATCATTTCGAACGCTTCGCCGTCTTCGCTTGTTCCGCTGACGGATATTGGCAATTCAGCCGGATAGGACACTTCGACCGTGCCATCGCCGATCTCACGGAACGTGGCGCCTGGCATAGACATCTCAAACGTGCCTTCGGGCAGTTCACCGGTTGCAGTCAGACCGGCGACAGTCAAGGTATCACCGGAGCGCGTCTGGCCCGTGGTTTCGGCCGTCAAACCGTATTGCGAAATCTGGCGGAGTTGATCCGCCAAAACCTGTTCGGCCGTGAGGTCAGCAAAAGCGGGAGCAGCGGCAATTGTCGCAATCGCAGTGCTCATCATCATAGTGCGGGGAAGGTTCATAATGGGTATCCGGTACAAGCTGTGGTTCTGAGTATACGGGTCAGGGTGCACCATCTGAGGCGGGCAAGGCACCGTCAAGGAATGGCTGTCACCTGACCAACGGACAAGATAAGCGTGACTGTGATAGCACGCACTGTGTCAAAAAGGAGGCCGTAAATGTCTGTTAATGGCAAAACCGTGATTATCACGGGAGCAAGTCGCGGGATTGGGAGAGCAACGGCGGAGGTTTTTGCCGCCGCTGGCGCGCGCGTGGGCCTCTTGGCGCGGAGCGAAAGCGCCATAACCGAAATCGCCGCT
The DNA here is from genome assembly GCA_039024895.1 of Pseudomonadota bacterium. Classification (GTDB taxonomy): domain Bacteria; phylum Pseudomonadota; class Alphaproteobacteria; order Rhodobacterales; family Rhodobacteraceae; genus JAJDOD01. Next base: position 325,399 of record JBCCPJ010000001.1, read on the forward strand.
CAGATCGGCGAAGGTGCCTGCGCCATTCCCTGTGACGTGAGCGATTTCGGATCACTCGAAGCCGGCATAGGCCAGGTTGAAGCGCGGTACGGGCCGACGGAGGTGTTGATCAACAACGCCGGTGCTGTCGAACCGATTTCCCATTTGGCGACGGCAGATCCCGCAGAGTGGAGCAAAATCATCGATATCAATTTAAAGGGCGTATTCTATGGCATGCGCACCGTGATGCCGTCTATGGTGGAACGCGGCGGCGGTACGATCATCACGATTTCTTCTGGCGCCGCCCATGGACCGGTCGAAGCTTGGTCGCATTACTGCTCATCCAAGGCGGGCGCCGCCATGTTGACGCGCTGTGCCGATAAGGAAGCGGGGGAAGCGGGGCTGCGTGTGATGGGCCTGTCGCCGGGCACCGTGGCCACCCAGATGCAGAAAGAGATTAAAGCCAGCGGGATCAACCCGGTCAGCCAGCTCGATTGGTCGGCGCATATCCCTGCCGATTGGCCCGCCAAGGCACTCCTCTGGATGTGCAGCGATGACGCGGACGAATTCAAAGGCACGGAAATCTCTCTCCGGGACGAGCACATTCGCCAACGTGTCGGATTGGTCGCGTGATTAAAGTCGAACAAGACGGCCCGACCTGGGTGATGACGCTCTCGCGTCCCGACAAAGCGAACGCACTGACGCGAGAGATGCTCGTCGATCTGACCGAAGCGGTGGAGCGCGCGACTAGCGACCCCATGACCCGCGCTTTGATCTTGACCGGCGAGGGCAAAGTCTTTTCGGCAGGCGCAGATCTTGAGGCGGCGCGCGCAGGTTTGGCCACCGATCCCGTATGGGAACGCCTATCCGGCGCGATTGCAGGCGCACCGTGCCTCACCATCGCCGCCTTAAACGGTACGGCAGCGGGCGGCGCACTGGGCATGGTGCTGGCCGCCGATATCCGCGTTGCGGTCCCGTCAGCATCGATCTTCTACCCGGTCATGAAATTGGGCTTCCTGCCGCAGCCTTCCGACCCGGTGCGCCTGACCGCGTTGGTGGGACCGGCGCGCGCAAAGCTGATCCTCATGGCGGGGGCAAAGGTCCCGGCGGAGGAGGCGCAGGCCTTCGGGCTGATCGATGCCCTGAGCAACACCCCGCTGGAAACGGCGCGCAGCCTGGCCACCGATGCCACAAACGCAAGCGCCGACCACGTGGCAGCGATCAAGGCCATGATCCCCGCGAGTTAAGCCACGGCGGCGCGCCCTGCGTACGCTCGTCGTCAATTTACGCAACACCGCGAGAGCGCCACCAGTTTACGCCTGAACGGCGGAGGACTGAGAGTGCTATTCGTTATTGTTTTGCTAGCTTGGCCCAATCCCGAGAGTCTTTTCTTCGACCTGAATATTGTCAGCGTCGAAGACCCCTATTTCATCGGTTCTGCTCCGACTGATGCTAAACCCATCCTCGGAAGTGTTGTGAAAGCGGCCCATAAACGGCGTAGCGAAGACCTTATCACTTGTCGCCTCTCGGTAGGTGACAGTTACGAACGGCCCAACAAAAGCGTAGAGACGACCGTCAGAGCCAACATCAGTCGTATCACTGCTGGCCTCCGAAAAGTTGCAATTGAAGGTTTGTTCAATGCGAAGTTTTTCGCCGGGCAGAACAATAAGATGCGTGCCTTCGGAAGTAATTTCAGCAGCACATTCGAATTGATCGCGCCAGAAATCCTCAGGCGCGAAATCATAACCCAGAACGTCATACGGAACCACTTGCACACAAACGGATTGCGCAGGCACTTTACCGACGTTTTCCAAAGTTATGCGGCATTGAACGAAGACACCTTTACGCGACATGCGCAGTTGTCCGATCGGCTCGACCGCGACCTTGAGCCAGGGTCGTTGAGCGATAAGCACCAAATCGTTGGCCTTCCTCGCGGCTTTCAGCGACTCGACTGCAGCGGCTGTAGTCTCGCTAGTTTTAACAAGAGTGCGCCAAACAAAGAAAATACCAAGTGCTGTTACCAACAAAGACAAAGCGGAAACGATCAGGGCACCAAGCGCCCAAACCGACGTATCTTGCTGTGCCTCCAGACCTTTGTAGGCTGTTGTTTCTTGTTGGCTGGCCTGTATGGCCTCGCCCAAACAATCAAGAGCAGCAAAGAAACCATCGACCCCACGGCATACACGAATACCGGTTTCTACGTGTTTCTCATACTGTCCGGTTATTTGCTCGCGGGTATAGGCATATTCCTCATATTTTAATCGTACGAGATTAAAGCCAAAGGAAAGTAAGACCATGAATACAATTATGAAAAGTAAAGCTAACCCGGTATCGCGTTTTGACATCTGAACTAGACCAAAAAAGAGAAACGTAACAAAAAGAAAAGTCGAGTTTATGTTACCGCGCCCAACCTGCTTTGTCTCTTAAATTGCTAGGTTGGCAAACATCTGTGCTGGCTTGCCAGCATTCATTACGCTCGAAATATTTAGAAGATCTCACAAACTCCAATCCACCACCGGGCCAGCGGGTACTATGCCCAGCGGGTTGCGCAATTCGGATGGTGAAAAATACCCTTGTTTATAAATATCAAACCGCACAGTCTCGGCGACGCCCGGCAATGCATATATCCTTCGCGCATAGGCCCATAGCGCCGGGTAATCTACCAGCCTGCGGATGTTGCATTTGAAAGCGTAATGGTAGGCGACATCAAAGCGGGCCAGCGTCGGAAACAGGCGGAGGTCTGCTTCAGAGATGTCGTCTCCAACGAACCATACACGGTCCGACAAATGGGCTTCTATGACGTCTAGTGTCTCGAACACCTCTTTGACCGCGGTGTCATAGGCCCCCTGCGTGCGCGCGAAGCCTGCACGGTATACACCGTTGTTCACGGTTGCGTAGATGCGCGCGTTCCATGCATCAATCTCGTCGCGGTGCTCTGCCGGGTAAAGGTCAGGTCCGCCGAACGCACCAAGCATACGGACAGTGTCCGCGCTTTCGTTGGAAACGATCTGCGCTGTCTGACGATCCCATAGAACGGGGACAGTCAATCGGCCGGTGTATCCCGGTGATTGCCGCGCATAGACCTCGTGAATTGCGCTGACTGATAATTCGGGATCGCTGTACGCGCCTTCGCTGTCAAAGACCCAGCCTTGTTCGGTGCGGCGCGGTTTTGCGAATGACGCGCTGATTGCCCCCTCCAACCCGAGGATGACCCGCGCCAAGAGGGCACGGTGCGCCCAAGGGCAATTCCAGGCAACATAAAGGTGATAGCGGCCCGGATCCGGCGTGAAAGGCCCCTCCGCCGTAATCCAGTTTCGGACATTGGACGTCGCGCGCTTGAACTCACCGCCCGCGGTCGTGTCCGGGCCCGGGTCCTCGACGTGGTACTTACCGTTGATCATGACGCCCATGGAAAAGTCCTTTCTCTTGCAATCAGCTTAGCTTTGCCGAGGGCAAGGTCGACCTACGCCAGCGCAGCCTCGCTGTGCGCCCATGCGGGACGGGCTGATATGCGGTCGTAATACTCTTGATAGACCTTGGAGGTCAGCGGCACCCTCGCTTGCTGCGCCCACCGCACCATGTCGGTCGCAAAGATATCGGCAAGGGAAAAGGCGTCCCCGCCAAAATACGTCGCATCGCCGAGCAGCGTTTCGAATTTGGCTTCGGCGCGGGCGAAATCTGCTTCCGCCACCGCGCGCATCCCGGGTGCGCGCGCCTCCTTAGGGAGCACGAACCCGTGCCGCGCCATCAACCAAATCGGCGCTTCCAGTTCAGTGACCACAAAGTTGATCCGCGACTCCATCAAGGCGCGCTCGGCGGAACCAGCGGGATACGTCAATCGACCGGCGCGGTCCGCGAGATAGTTCAGGATTGCCCAAGAGTCGGTCAAAATAGTCTCGCCATCGCGCACGGCGGGCGCCTGACCTAGCGGGTTCACGGCGTACATACCTTCGGAATGTGGACCCGCAACCTCGTGGTGAAACGGCAGCCCAAGCTCGTGTAAGGCCCAAACCACGCGGAAGACGCGCCCACCTTTTGGACCGATCACCGTCAGCATCAGCGGCGCCCCATCCAGGCGAGGCGCAGCAGGGTGCGCTCCATGACAGCCATCTGCGGCACCTCAGCTGAAGATCGCAGCGTCAAATCCGTATCTAACAACAGCGTCAGCGCTCGCTCCAATTTACGCATCCCCCAGGCGGAGGCTTGCCGTTGAAGGCGGTCCCGGCGCGGGCCGAAAACCGGCGGGCGCAGTTTGCCGATACCGGCCCCTGCCCCACCTGGATCGGATGCAACCATGTGGAGTGTCTTAAAGTGACGGGTTGCGCCAATGCAAAGGCCAACGGGTCCGATCCCCTGGGCCTCAAGCCGCCGAAGTACCGGACCAAGCTCATGCGCCTTCCCTTCCACCGCAATGTTCAGGGCATCATCCATGCCCGCTTCAATGGACGCGGGCGCCGAGAGAGCAACCTCCTCTGGGGTCAAGGGCGCCGGGTCGCTCATCTTGTAGAGCGCTATCTTTTCGAGCGTCTGTCGAAAATCGCCCGGCGATAAACTCCGGGCCAACTCGGTCAGCGCCGCCATCGCATCGCGGGACATATCGTGCAGGCCAGCGGCCCTCAGCGCAGCTTCGATTTCGTCCCGCCCCGGCGGGTCATCATAAATGCCTGTAGCATAGGTCGAAGCGTGCCCTTCGAACAACTTCCGCAGTTTGGACTTCGCCGCCAATTGGCCCGCTGTAACGATCACGTGGGCGTCGCCCTGCTGCCAGGCGTCCACCGCTGTCTCGATCGTCGCGCTCAACCCATCGCCCGCGTCTTCGACAAACGCAACACGCGTACCGGGGAAAAACCCCTGCGACTTGATGGCATCCAGCAGGAGAGCCGGGTCCTTGCGCAACTCCGCCGCCGGGATGCGCGTCAGACGCATTTCATCTTCACCCGCCTCACCAATCAGGGCCTTGATCACCTCTTGGCGTCGCAAGGCAACACGCATGGCATCGGCCCCATAGATCAGTAGACCAAGAGACTTAGGATCGGGTTTCGCAAAATACCCCGGCGCCTCCCGCGTCGAGAGCTTCATGCGATGTTCCGCGCCAACAGGTCCGTGACAATGCGGTCGGCGAGAATGACCATCAACCGCCGCCGCGCATCCCGTTGTGCGAAAGTGGTTGCAACAGTGGTCGAGGTCGAACTGTAGCCGGTGAAACTACGCTCCGAACCGGAGGCGATCAAATCACCATCGGTCAGAGAAAGGAGCCGCCAATCCACTTGGCCAATGACGTTAAAGCGGCTGATTTCGCCATCGGGCAAAAAACCGAGCGCTTGTTCGCGCAGCCGAATCTGGGCCGTCAGGGACATATCAGCGCCTTGCGGTAAACCCAGCCGGTCTTCCAGTCGCTTAACGAGGGCGAAACCCTCTTCGTCGTCTGGCACCGCCACGTCGATGCGACCGCGAAGATCGCTGCCAAGCCCCTCATCACCCGTACCGAATACAGGCGTGAAGCCGCACCCCGCTACACTGGCCAGCGACAGAAGAAGGACACGGCGATCAAATGACGACATTGACGATACGGCCCGGTACCACGATCAGTTTCTTGGGCTGACCACCAGCCAGCGCCTTGATCACAGCTTCGTCTTCCAACACGAGCTTTTCAACCTCTGCCTTATCGACGTCCTTGGCCACGCTGATTTCCGACCGGCGCTTGCCGTTAACCTGGATCGGAAGCGTCACGGTATCTTCCACAAGCAGGCTCTCATCAACGGTGGGCCATGGCGCGTTCGCAATCAGCCCCTCACCGCCTTGCGTTGCCCAAATCTCTTCGGCGAGATGTGGTGTCATGGGGGCCATCAGCTGCGCCAAGGCCATCACCCCTTCGCGGCGCGCGGTATGGGAAGCCTTTGATTTGGCGAGCACATTGGTAAAGGCATAAAGCTTGGCGATGGCCGCGTTAAAGCCAAAACTCTCGACGCCCAATGTCACATCTTGAATGGCCTTGTGCAGGGCCTTGCGCAATGCATCATCGTCGGTGCCCGTATCCTTACCTTCGGCAATCTCCATATTGATGCGGTGTACGCGGCTAAGATGTTTGAAGGCGGCTTCGGCCCCCGCAGCCGTCCATTCAACGTCACGCTCGGGCGGAGAATCGCTCAACACGAACCAGCGCGCGGTATCGGCGCCGTATTGGTCGATGATCGCAACCGGATCGACCACGTTGTTCTTGGATTTTGACATTTTGGCGGAGGGGATGATCTCGACCTCGGTCCCGTCACTTAGGAAACCCTTTCCCTCTCGCAAATCCACGTCTTCCGGATAATGATAGACCGGGCGGCCATCGGCCCCGTCGGTTTTGTAAATCGCGTGCGTCACCATGCCCTGCGTGAACAAGGCATCGAACGGCTCAATCGCGCTTTTGGGCAGGTGCCCGCAAACGTGCATCGCCCTGGCGTAGAAACGCGAATAAAGCAGGTGCAGGATCGCGTGTTCAATGCCACCGATATACTGGTCGACGTTCATCCAATACGTGGCGTCTTCCATATTTGTGGGTGTCTCGGCGCGCGGCGCGGTGAAGCGGGCAAAATACCAGCTCGAATCCACAAACGTGTCCATCGTGTCCGTCTCGCGCAAAGCTGGCCCGCCGCATTGAGGACACGTCGTGTTGCGCCACGTGGGATGACGATCAAGCGGATTGCCCGGCACCGAAAAATCGATGGGCTCCCCGTCCTCGTCATAGGGAAGGGCCACAGGCAGGTTTTCCCGCTTTTCTGGAACCACGCCGCAGGTCTCACAATGCACGACAGGAATAGGGCAGCCCCAGTAGCGCTGGCGGCTCAGACCCCAATCCCGCAAGCGGTAATTGGTAACGCCTTTTCCCCAACCCTTTTCCTCGGCATAGGCGATGGTGGCGTCGATGGCTTCCTCGCCGGTCGCCACCGTCAGCCTGGCAAAGTGGTTGATCCAGGCAACTCTCTCCGTCTTCGGCGGCACAAAGGCCACATCATCCACCATCGTCGGCTCGGTCAGGGACTGGAAGGTTTCAACCACCGGCAGATCGTATTTTCGGCAGAAATCAAGGTCGCGCTGATCATGGGCCGGGCAGCCAAAAATCGCCCCGGTGCCATAGTCCATCAGGATAAAATTCGCGATCCATACGGGCAGATGCCAGTCGGGATGCAAGGGATGGCGCACTTCGATGCCGGTGTAGTATCCGAGCTTCTCAGCCTTTTCGAGCGCCTCCTCCGTTGTGCCCCCTTTGGTGACAGCGGAAATAAACGCGGCAACCGCCGGGCTGTTCGCCGCCAGTTCTTTCGCCAGGGGGTGATCGGGGGAGATACCCACAAACGACGCCCCCATCAGCGTATCCGGACGGGTGGTGTAGACGGGGATACTCTCGCCGTTACCGACACGCTCGAAACTGAATTCCAGACCGCGCGATTTGCCGATCCAGTTCTGCTGCATTAGCTTCACCTTGGCCGGCCAGTCGTCCAAACCATCTATCGCGTCGAGAAGCTCCTCGGAGAAATCGCTTATCTTGAAGAACCACTGCGTGAGTTCGCGTCGTTCAACCTCCGCACCGGAGCGCCAGCCCTTGCCGTCGATGACCTGCTCGTTGGCCAGCACCGTCATATCGACCGGGTCCCAGTTAACCACCGCATTCTTGCGGTACACCAGCCCCCGCTCCATGAAATCGATGAACATGGATTGCTGCTGGCCGTAATACTCCGGGTCACAGGTGGCGAACATGCGCGTCCAATCCAGCCCGAAACCGAGCGGTTTCATCTGATCGACCATCGTTTCGATGTTGCTGTAGGTCCAATCTTTCGGATGCCCGCCAATCGACATGGCCGCGTTCTCGGCAGGCATACCGAATGCATCAAACCCCATGGGATGCAGAACGTTGTGTCCGGTCGCCAACTTATAACGCGCAATTACGTCGCCCATCGTGTAGTTGCGCACGTGACCAATATGGATGCGCCCCGACGGATAGGGAAACATCTCCAGAACGTAGTATTTCGGCTTCGCCTCATCGCGCTCGGCAACAAATGTGCCGGCTTGCTCCCACGCGGACTGCCATTTCGGTTCGATGGTCTTGGTGTCGTAGGTCGACATATCTTCGTTCCTTGACGAGAGGGGACGTCTGGGCGTTCAACAAGGCCCCCAGGGTCTGGGGCACAAAACCTCTATAGATCGAGGTCACGCAGCCGCAGTTCACGGGCACGCGTCAAAATAGCGTCCTCAACAGCGCGCACCGTTGCAGTCGGCGCAGGCCCACCACGGGTCGCCAGCGCAACGTTCAATGACCGCGCTTCCAGCGCCGGGTCCCGAATGAAAATCGTGGCGCGGTAGGCACGACCACCACCCGGAGGCGCGCCGAATCCGGTCACGATCACGCCGGAGAATGGATCGGCCGTCTGGATCGGTAGGAAATTCAAGATATCGAGCGACGCGTTCCACAGGTATTTATTCACCTCAATCGTTGTGTTGGGATCATCCACATTCGTGAAAAGATCAAACACAGTCGATTGCCGAGCATTCTCCGCGCTGGTCGATTCGAGGTCCTCTCGCACGTTACGCTCCGCTGCGCTTTCACCCGGTCCGTCATTGGCGCTGAAGACGTTTGTAATGCGGCCGCATCCGGATAGCAGCAGAGCACCGCAAAGAACGGTTATTCCGATCCGGGTGATTCCACTCAATTTGCGCAACATCACGGTCTTCCCTCGCCTTTTTTGCATGACTATCCGAGCGTTGGGTGCGGAACAAGGTCGTTTACCATCTCAAAGGATTGGACTCCCGGAAATCACTGTGGCAGCAATGCACCATCCAATTGGAGTCTGGTTAACGGTGGGGAGGCTCGCTTGCAATCCGAGGCCAGTGGGAGGAAATACGGTGTCAATCAGATCGGTGCGACCGATTTGAGACGCACCTTTTACACACGAGGGAAAACAAGATGAAAAAGGTTCTTTTGGCTTCGACCGCACTGGTCATGTCCGCTGGCATCGCCGCCGCAGACGTGTCCGTCGGCGGTGACGGCCGTATGGGTTTGATCAGCACAGATGGTTCTGATCTTGGCTTCACAAGCCGTATTCGCATTAGCTTCGCCGCTTCGGGTGAAACAGACGCTGGCCTGGCTTTTGGTGGCTCGGTTCGCGTTGACAACTACGAAGACGACCAAGCGACAGGCGGCACAGAAGGTTCAGTGTTTGTCGAAGGCACATTCGGCAAAATCACAATGGGTGACGTTTCCGGTGCGCCGGAAGCCGCTGTTGGCGACCTTTCTGGCGTTGGTCTGACGGGTCTCGGTGACTTCAACGAACTCACCTATCTGTCAAACTCTGATCGTCCGGCAGCGCGTTGGGATTACACATCCGGTGATCTCGGCCTGCACGTTTCGGCTGACAATCCTGGCCCTGCTGGTGATCAGGCATACGGTCTTGCCGTGACTTACTCGGTAGGCGACATCGCACTTGGCGTTGGCCTCGAAAGCACAGACGCCGCCGACCACATCGTGGCTGGTGTGAGCGCTGGCTTCGGCGATGCGACTGTCAAAGTTGCTTATGGTAACGCTGACGACATCGACTTCGAGCAGATGGGTATCTCGCTCGACTATGTCACTGGCCCAACAACGCTGACAGCGTTCTGGATCAACAAAGAGATCACAGGCGTTTCCGACGTTGATTCCTACGGCATCGGCGTTGCGTACGATCTCGGCGGTGGTGCATCGCTAAAAGCTGGCGTTGCCGACAGCGACTCGCTGACCGACGCAAGCTACGACTTGGGTATCTCCATGTCGTTCTAATCCTTCCGGGATTAGAAACAGGAAGAGCGGGCCTTGCGCCCGCTCTTTTCTTTTTGAGCCACTGGCTTACAACCCACCCCATGAGCCTTGAAGACATACACGCCCGTATCGCGGACGCTGCCAAACGGCACGGCCGAAAAGCGGATGAGATTACCCTGATCGCGGTCAGCAAAGTTCAGCCATTGGAGCGGGTAGAAGCCGTCCTCACCGAAGGGCACAAGATATACGGCGAGAACCGCGTGCAGGAAGCCCAAGGCAAGTGGCCGGACTTCAAGGCCCGTTTTGGCGACCTTGAGCTCCACCTGATCGGTCCCTTGCAAACCAACAAGACCCGCGCCGCCATGGAGCTTTTCGACGTCATCCACACCGTGGACCGTCCCAAACTCGCGCGAACCATTGCGCGCATCGCCGACGAGATCGGCCACTGCCCGGATATCTTTGTTCAGATCAATACCGGCGACGAAGACCAAAAGGCGGGTTGCAGCATCGAACAGGCGGACGATTTTATCGCCGAATGCCGTGGATTAGCTTTGCCAATCAACGGGTTGATGTGCATCCCGCCGGTCGATGAAACCCCAAGCCTCCACTTCGCGCTGCTGGCAAAAATCGCTGAGAGAAATGGGCTGTCGGGCTTGAGCATGGGAATGAGCGGCGATTTCGAGGACGCCATCGCGCAAGGGGCCACCCATATTCGGGTTGGTTCCGCGATTTTCGGCGCCCGCACCTACGGCTGAACGATCAAGCGCGTCTCACACCGGATGCGCGGCGCAATCCACCGCAAATGATCCGGGCGCAAACCGACGCAGCCCTCCGTTGGCACCCCCTGACGCCGCCACCTGTGAATGAATATCGCAGAGCCCCGGCCCCGCTCAGCGCGCGGCCAGTTCCAATCGGTGAGGATCACGAGGTCATATAACCGGTCCGGGCGCCGAAGCCTCTCATGGGAACCGCCGAAAGGGGCACGCACCAGCAAATTGTAGTCTTCGTGCCCCGGGTCGTCGCACCAAAGATCACCGGGACGAATAGGCAGCGCCCAAACCGCCGGACGCGCCATCCGATCCGGACGATATAGCATGCCCACCAAGCCATGCGCCCCTATTGGCGTACCACCATCGCCTTCACGCTTATCCCGCACCACACCACCGCGGCCCAACACGCAAGGGAACACCCGTCCCATGAAGCGAACGCCCTTGCGCGTGACGACGAGGTCTTTCTTGTTTGTTGAGACGACTTCATGTGTCGACGCCCTAGAAGCCGACATCACAGAAAATGCCCTGACTTCCTGGCCTTGATGTCGAGATACGCGGCGTTCTCTTCCCGGCGTCCGACCCGCAGCGGCACGCGCTCAACCACCTCAAGCCCTTGGGCCTCAAGCATGGCGACCTTTGCCGGGTTGTTCGTCATCAGGCGGATACGCGAAAAGCCGAGACGTTTCAGCAAATCAGCGCCAGTACGGAAGTCGCGCTCGTCATCTTCGAACCCAAGCCGATGATTGGCGTCCACCGTATCAAAACCCTGATCTTGCAGCGCATAGGCGCGCAACTTATTGGCCAAACCAATGCCGCGCCCTTCCTGACTCAGGTACAGCAGCACACCGGCCCCTTCCGCCCCCATCTGTTTCAGCGCCGCATGCAGTTGCGGGCCGCAGTCGCATTTGAGTGATCCAAGCACATCGCCCGTGAAACATGCGGAGTGCAATCTGACCAAAACAGGCTCCGCCCTTGCCGGTTGCCCGATTTCGCAAACCACGTGGTCTTCGCCCCCATCATCGGGCCGAAAAACATGGACACGGCCCGCAGACGACACCTCAAGCGGCACGCGACCCGACACGATATCGCGATGGAGGACCGGTGCGCTCAATAACTGCTCTGCGTTGGAAAGGTCCAACACCGTCCAATCTTCCTGCGGCAACGCCGACGTTTCCACGACAAGCACGGCTGGCAAAAGACGCGCCGACTTCGCAAGGAGCATCGCCACACGCTCAATGCGGGCATCGCCGCCTCGCTGGCTGTTGAAAGGCCCTTTCATCGGCGATGAAAGATCGTCCTTCGGATCCGCAACCGCCCGAACCCATGCGGCCGTCGGAGAGGACGGCAAGACAAGCCGCGCAAGATCGCCGTCATAGGATCGCGCTTTCAAGGTCTGCGCCCGCCAGGCGGAAATCACGAGGACCGGCGCGCCAATCTTTTGCAGTGCTTCGAACCGCGCATCCATCAAGCCATCCGCAGCGAGCACCAATGCGGTTTGATCTACGGAACGCAGAACAACTGGAAGGCCCAAACGCAAATCGGTTCGCGCACGGGCCAAAAGCTCGGTTTGGGTCGGGATCAAACTCATGCTGCACGTTTACTGCGTTTCTCCAGCCGATGGAAATTCGAAACATAGGTCAACGGCCCGTGAGGATCGGGCATTTTCCTGAAACGAAGCTGAAACAAATCCCACTTGCTTCACACGTCCGCGTGAAAAGCTGTTGGAAAACTTGCAAGATCAGGAACTCAATCGCATTTCTTGGCCAAGAACCGCAACGGGAGACCGACATATGGCGCAGACCTTGAAGAAAATCCTCCTCGTCGATGACGACGACGATCTGCGTGAGGCACTTGGCGAACAGCTGATCATGACCGAGGATTTCGATGTCTTCGAAGCCGGGAATGGTGCCGAAGCGATGGAGAAGGCGAAACAGGGCATTTATGACCTGGTTATTCTCGACGTGGGGCTCCCGGATACCGACGGTCGCGAACTGTGCCGCGTGCTCCGAAAGCACGGCGTCAAGTGCCCTGTCCTGATGCTGACGGGCCATGATTCGGATGCAGACACGATTTTGGGCCTCGATGCGGGCGCAAATGACTATGTGACCAAGCCTTTCAAGTTTCCGGTGCTTCTTGCACGTATTCGCGCTCAGTTACGCCAGCACGAGCAGTCCGAAGATGCCGTTTTCCAGCTTGGCCCGTATACCTTCCAGCCTGCACAGAAGATGCTGATAACAGAGGAAGAAAAGAAGATTCGTCTCACCGAGAAAGAGACGAATATTCTGAAGTTCCTCTACCGCGCCAGCGAAGGCGTGGTCGCCCGAGACGTGCTGTTGCATGAAGTTTGGGGATACAATGCGGGTGTCACAACGCACACACTCGAAACACATATTTACCGTCTGAGACAAAAAATTGAACCAGATCCCTCCAATGCGCGTTTATTAGTAACTGAGTCGGGTGGCTATCGATTGGTCGCATGACGAGAGTAAGCTTGATCTGGATCAACGCTTATCCGATCTGACCAAGCTTATTTGAAACGGATCCCGTTTCCGTGTCCGGGTAATGGCATGGTACCTCCCTGTTGGACTGGCCGGGCCTTGCGCCCGGCCTTTTTTTGTCTCCTTCAGAACAGGCTGAGTTGCTTGTCCTGCATTTCCAGGTCTCGGAGGATCCGTGGTATTTGCTTTTTCACTTTGAAGAAGCCTGCCGTCGCCAGCGGCCAGATCGCCTCATCCCAGGCGCGGCGATGTTCCACAAACAGGATGTTTTCCTGCTGGAACATCTCTTCCGCGGGTCTGATCCAGTCGCGGAGCGGGCCTTCGGGAATATACCCTGTCACAACTTGAGAGGCGCCATGCGCCTTGGCCCAGTTAAGCAAATTGCGCGGGTCACCGGCAACCAATGTGTCCGTCGGGACGCCGAGCCGATCGGAAACATCCGCCAAGGCATCCGCTTCAAATCGGGCAACACAGTCTGCAACAGGGCGTTCAGACTGCAGATGACTCGATTGCAGCGTTGTAACGGCCGTCTCCGCACCTATCTCCAAACCCCAGCTTTCGGGGTGGCAATCTTCCTCCGTAATCAGTACGGCTGTTTTATGCGCCGGGTCCAGTGCCCGCACGGTGCGCAGTGGCGTGACTTCTGGAAGTCCGTCCGGCTCCTCTGCCGCCAGCCCTTCGATCCCATCCGCAAGATCACGGTCGGCGGGTGTAAAGCGCTGGTGGGTGAACTTCGCAATGTTCCAGGCCTGCGCTTGATAGTACTTGCCGCGCGTGTGCAATCCCGCCACCCAGCGCCAACTACAGGTGTTTGAGGCAGGATCGCCGTCCAGCAGGTGGCGATAGAAGAAATCAGCGCCGATCCGCCACGGCAGCTCCAAGGTGAATATCCAGATGGAGGCGAACCACATGCGCGCGTGATTGTGCAGATAGCCCGTGCTGACCAACTCTTCGACCCAAGCGTCGAAGCACTCCAGTCCGGTGCGCCCTTCTTCCGCTTCTGCAACGCGCTTGGACAGGCGTCGGTCAGCCTCCACCGCCATCAAGTCTTGTCGAAGACCCTCGACATAGTTACGCCAGACGCTGGGGCGCCGCTCCAACCAGCCCTTGAAGTAACCGCGCCAGAAGACCTCCTGAACAAACTTCTCGGCACCTTCCAGGCCGTGATCGGCAATTGCAGCGGCGACGAGCTCTTCTTCAAGCACCAGACGGCGCCGGGTGTAGGGTGACAGACAAGAAACAGCGCCGTGTTGGCCCGGGCCTTTGTCATAGTTGCGCCCCGAGGCATACCGGCGCCCCATGCGCGCACGGAAAGCGTTCATTTGGGCGAGCGCAGAGGCGCGGCTCGCCGTGCTCCATTGGTTGATTTGATCGTTCATAGGCGAGGACGTGGGGCACGCCCTCAAAATGTCGAATGGGCCGCTCAACAACGCGGCCCATTCCAATCAGAAAACGCAGTTTTCGTTAGGCTTCGAGGCCCAACTTATGCACGTGTATCTCATTGATCGGATGGCTTTCCGCACCGACTATCCCCGGGCGGGAATGACGATAGAGCGACCGCCAGTAAGGCTGAATGAATGTGCCGTCGTCGCGCAGGAATTCTTGAATGGCGACCATCTTCTCCCGCCGCGTGCCCGCGTCCGCGATGGCGGATGCGTCTTCCAGCATGGTGTCGAACTCCGCACTTCCGAGCCCGGTCTCGTTCCACGCAACGCCCGTCTTATAGGCCAGCGTCAACACCTGAACGCCGAGCGGCCGGTGCCCCCAATCGGTCGAGCTGAACGGATAGTTGTTCCAGTCGTTCCAGAACGTACTCCCCGGCAACACTGTCCGCTTCACGTTGAAGCCCGCATCGCGCAACTGCGCCGCAAGCGCGTCCGACGTGTTCTTGCGCCAATCATCGTCGATGGAGAAGAGCTCATGCTCGAAATCCATCATGCCCGCCTCTTCCATCAGCGCGGTTGCAGCTTCAACATCGCGCTCCGGCGCGCCGATATCCGCGTATTCCGGGTGGATCGGACAAACGTGGTGGTTTTCCGCCAGCGTACCGCGATTGGCATAGCCAAGCTCAAGCAGAAGCGCATTGTCACACGCCAACGCCAGCGCACGCCGCACCCGCACATCCGCGTAAGGAGCGGTGCCGTCCACCTCGGTGAGACGGTTCGTCCGCAACACCAGCGTGTTGGCGGAAACCGATTCACTTACGTTCCAGCCAATCGCCTCGAAGATATCGACAAACTCACCGACCGTTTCATAGGTCATGTCGATTTCTTCGGATTCAGCTGCCGCCACATGGGCCGCGCCATCGGTGCCGTAGTCAATGAACTCGATACGGTCGAGGAAGGCACCCTCGCCCCACCATTCGTGCTCGGTGTTCTTTTCCAGAACCGCCTTCACACCGACTTCGTACTCCACGAGCTTGTAAGGCCCGGTGCCAACAGGATCTGCCGAGGGATCGCCCGACCAGCCATCGGGCACGATGGCCGCCGGATACTCCGTCACCGCCGGAATGATGGTGATGTCCGGACGTGTGAGCGTCAGCTTCAGCGTCAGATCATCGACAACTTCAATCGCGCCCTCAGCCGGACCGTCGCCCGCTTCGTTCTGCAACGACCCCATGCGCGCCGCCATGGAATTACCCTCCCAGGTGCCATCGCACCAGCGCGCGAAGTTGTATGCGACATCGGCCGCCTTCAAGTCGCCGCGCCCATCATTCCATTTCGCGCCAGGACGGATGTTCAGGACATATTCGGTCGCGTCTTCGTTAACTTCCCAGCTTTCGAGAAGACGCGGCTCGAACGTGCCATCGGCGTTATACTGAACCAGATACTCGAGGAACCCGCGCACCACATTGCCAAGCTGCGGCCAGTTGAAGGTCGGCGGATCAAGCAGAGCGCGTACATCCTGTTGAATGCGGATCGTGCCGCCTTGCTGAATGTGCCCCGCGGCCTGTGCTGGCTGCGCCACCCCAATGAGACCGTAGGCAGCCGTTGCAGTCACACCCAGCGCTGTTGCGCGGGCCAGAAACTCGCGCCGGCTCAGCTCACCCCGCTGCACTTCGTCGGCATGCATGAACACGGCTGGGTGGATCGTCGTTTTGTTGTATAGCTTCGCCATTTCGTGGCTCCCTGATTGCGAATTTGTTCCGCTCTTTTGCTCAAAAGCCCGAACACGGCGGTTGCAAGCAAGTAACGTCGGATTCGCAAAGGAGTGCAACCCGGTGCCGCCAAAGGCTTGATAACAATCGGGATCGTGCCGATGTGACTTGTGGTCGCTCAATCGCCCTGGGGCATCTCAATCGCGCCGCTGATTTCGTGCTTCAGCCCAATATCTTCAATCGTGAGGATGACTTTGGCTGCAACGCGGCCCGACGGCAGCGTGCCCGCTTCTTTCGCCGCCCGCACCGCCGCTTCAATCTCTTGTTGCGAGGTCACGCCGACCGTTTTCAGGAACTGCCTGAGTGACATGTTGAACCCTTCGCTGGACATCAAACTTCCCCCTGCATCTCTGTTCTGTGGCTGACCTGAATAAACGCGGATTGCCAGTGGCACGCAAGCATCCCCTGCTCAAGTTAGAAATCCCGGCAATCCGCCACAGGTTTTTCGCACAGCGAAAAGCCCGACACCTGAGGATCAAAGAGCTTGGCGGCAGTTGAAGCATAGATGCAACGAGAGCCGCCAGTGCTCGGATATTGTCCCAATAGGCCCGCCGCGTTACCCGTTCTTTGGTCGACAGGGCAAAAAGCGCATTACACCACGTCAAAGGTCAGTTGTTTGACCTGCCCAAAAAGACCCGTGCCCTCCAAGTCTTGAACCGCCTTCAATGGTACCGGCTCATCGACGTAGAGAAGCGCGATGGCATCGCCGTTCTTCTCGTTCCGGCCCAAGGTAAAGTTCGCGATATTGACCCCGTTCGACCCCATGGTGTTCCCCAGCGCGCCGATGATACCGGGCACGTCTTCGTTCGTCGTGTAAACCATATGGGCGCCAATCTCCGCATCGATGTTGATGCCCTTGATCTGAATGAAGCGCGGTTTGCCATCGCTGAAGACTGTCCCCGCAATGGACCGCTCCCGTTGATCCGTCACGACCGTTAGCTTGATATAGGCATCGAACACGCCTGACTTCTCTTGCGTGGTGGTGGAAATCTTCACACCGCGGTCTTTGGCCAACACAGGCGCGGATACCATGTTCACGTCCGGATTGGTGGCCTGCAAGATCCCGGCGACAGCGGCAGCGTTCAAGGCCGCCGTGTTCATCTCCGTCACCTCACCGTTGTAAAGGATATTTATCGCCCGGATTGGTTCATCGGTCAGTTGGCCGACAAATCCCCCAAGGTGACCGGCCAGTTTTACCCAAGGCCCCATGATCTTTGCCTCTTCCGCCGTCACAGAAGGCATGTTCAGGGCGTTTGTCACAGCGCCAGTCAGAAGGTAGTCGGACATTTGTTCCGCAACCTGAAGCGCCACGTTTTCTTGCGCCTCCGTCGTGGAGGCGCCGAGATGGGGCGTAACAACCACATTTGGCAGGTTAAAGAGTGGGGAAGCCGTCGCGGGCTCTTCGGCGAAGACATCAAACGCGGCCCCGGCGACCCGCCCGTCCTTTAAGGCCTCTGCCAGCGCTGCCTCGTCCACCAGGCCACCACGCGCGCAATTCACAATGCGCACACCCGGCTTCAACTTGGCAATCGCCTCCGCCGAAAGGATGTTTCTTGTCTTGTCCGTCAAAGGCACGTGGAAGGTGATGAAGTCAGCGCGCGCCCACAGATCATCTATCTCGACCTTTTCCACACCCAGTTTGTCGGCCCGTTCTTCGGACAGAAACGGATCATAGGCGATGACCTTCATCTGCAAAGCGCGAGCCCGCTCGATCACGATGGAGCCGATATTGCCTGCCCCCACAACGCCCAACGTCTTGGAGAACAGTTCGACCCCCATGAACTTGGACTTCTCCCACTTCCCGCCATGGGTGGATGCACTTGCTTCGGGGATTTGCCGGGCGACGGCAAACATCATCGCAATTGCGTGTTCAGCTGTGGTGATCGAGTTACCGAAAGGCGTGTTCATCACAATCACACCTTTCTTCGACGCGGCGGGGATGTCGACATTGTCTACGCCGATCCCCGCACGACCGATCACCTTGAGGTTGGGGGCGGCGGCCAGCACCTTCCCGCTTACCTTTGTTGCCGAGCGAATGGCGAGACCGTCATATTCGCCGACCACCTCCAGCAAGCGATCCTTGTCCTTGCCAAGGCCCGGTTCGAAGGTCACGTCGATGCCGCGATCTTTGAAAATCTGAACAGCAGTTTCAGACAGTTTATCGCTGACGAGCACTTTGCGTTTCTGTGTCATTTCTCTTAATCCAACGTTCGAGCGCACCGACGTGTTACCGACGTCATACTGACGCGATACCGATGCACGAATTCAGGGGGTCAGGCCGCTTGTGAAAGCGCCGCGATTTCGGTTTGAAAGGCCCAGTCAAGCCAGGGGAGAAGCGCCTCTAGGTCCGACGTCTCAACCGTTGCGCCACACCATATCCGCAAGCCGGGAGGCGCATCGCGGTAGGCCCCGATATCGAGGGCAACGCCTTCATTTTCAAGCCGCTTCGCGACCGCTTTGGCAAAGCTCACGCCATCGCTGATCCGGTTGTCGGTGAACTTCAAGCAAACGCTGGTATTTGACCAAGTCTCTGGATTAGTTGCGAGATTTTCGATCCAGTCCCGCTCCGAACAAAAGTCATGCAGCACTTTCGCATTGGCATCGGCGCGCGCAACCAAGCCTTTGAGACCGCCCACACTTTCCGCCCAATCTAGCGCCTTGAGGTAGTCCTCGACGCACAGCATCGAGGGTGTATTGATCGTCGCGCCCTCGAATATCCCCGCGATGATCTTGCCGCCCTTGGTCAGGCGGAAAATCTTCGGCAAGGGCCAGGAAGGTGTATAAGTTTCAAGGCGTTGGATAGCCCGCGGGCTCAGGATCAACATCCCATGCGCCGCCTCGCCTCCCAGCACTTTTTGCCAGGAATAGGTCACGACATCGAGCCGGTCCCACGGCAAATCCTGCGCAAAAGCTGCCGATGTCGCATCGCAAATCGTCAGCCCTTCCCGGTCAGCGGGAATGTCGAAATTCGCCGGGACACGCACGCCCGACGTCGTACCGTTCCAAGTGAAAACGACATCGGCATTCCAGTCGACTGTGGCCAGATCGACAATCTCGCCATACGCCGCTGTGGTAACTTTTGCGTCCAGTTTCAATTGCTTGACGCAATCGGTCACCCATCCCGCGCCAAAGCTCTCCCAGGCCAGCATCTCAACAGGACGCGGGCCGAGAAGGTTCCACATCGCCATCTCCACAGCCCCGGTGTCCGAAGCGGGCACGATGGCGATCAGATAGTCCGACGGCACACCGAGAATGGACCGCGTCCGCTCAATCGCCGCTTTAAGCTTAGCTTTACCAACAGCTGCCCGGTGCGACCTGCCTAGCGGCGCATCGCTCAAGCTATCGAGAGAGAAGGTTGGGGGTTTGGCGCAAGGGCCAGATGAAAAACGCGGATTAGCCGGCCGCGTTGCCGGTTGCTTGGTATCCATTTCCGAATATCCTTCCAGATATGCGCCCTTCGTTGGGGAAGGGTGTCCCACTGACGCGGATATTGCGGGTCGCCCTCTTTCGCAAGTCGGAAATTGTCGCTAGAGCCTCGAACTGCTTAAAAAGCTTCGGACAGATATGCCTGTTATCTCGATCATTGCCGCGCCCGGCACACTTGAGCCGGCCCTTGTTTCGTCTTTGCAGGGTGCTTTCGGTGCGACCGGAGACGCCATTTGGCTGTCGCCCGACGAGGCAGCGGAATTTCCGGTTGCAGCACCGCCGGTAAACCTTGAGGACGTGCGGACAAGCCTGTCGGGGTCGCGTGTTGATCTGAACCTGATAGACGATCCCAAACGGCGAAAGTCACTCCTGATTGCAGATATGGACAGCACCATGATTGAGCAGGAGTGCATTGACGAGTTAGCCATCGAAGCCGGCGTAGGCACCCATGTCACAGAAATCACGGCGCGGGCGATGAACGGGGAGTTGGATTTTGAAGCCGCAATCATCGAACGTGTCGGCCTTCTGAAAGGTCTTCCTGTCGAAGTGATCGATCGAGTGCTTTCAACCCGCATTACCCACGCACAGGGTGGCAAGACACTTGTCGCAACCATGAAAGCGCATGGGGCCAAAACTGCGCTCGTTTCAGGCGGTTTCGTTCAGTTTACGGAAAAGGTCGGGGCCGCCCTCGGGTTTGATCTGACCCGCGCCAACCGTCTCGAAGTGCGGAACGGGCACCTTACAGGCGAGGTGGCGCGTCCTATTTTGGGACGGGAAGCAAAGGTCGAGGCGCTCAGGGAACTAACCGATAATCCTTCCAATGCGATAGCGGTGGGCGACGGCGCAAACGACCTTGGCATGATCGCGGTCGCCGGTATGGGCGTCGCCCTGCATGCCAAGCCGACGGTCGCGGCCGCTGCACCGTTTCGTATTGACCACTGCGATCTGACCGCCCTTCTCTATCTGCAAGGATACGCCAAAAGCGAATTCGCCAGCGCTTAGCCGTTTGTTTGCGCGCGCGACAGACACGGGGTAAAGCAGCGCCATGAGCTTGAATTCTTACGGACATCTTTTCCGCGTCACGACCTGGGGTGAAAGTCACGGTCCCGCACTCGGCGCAACGATTGACGGGTGCCCCCCTGGTGTGCCGCTTGAGCCTTCTGACCTGCAGGTGTGGCTGGACAAGCGGAAGCCCGGGCAGAACAAATACACCACCCAGCGGCGCGAAGCCGACGAAGTTGAGATCCTTTCCGGCCTTTTCGAGGGCGTCACAACCGGTACACCTATTCAATTGATGATCCGGAACACCGATCAAAGGTCCAAGGATTATGGTGATATTGCCGAGAAATTTCGTCCCGGCCATGCGGACATCACCTACTGGCAGAAGTATGGTATCCGCGACTATCGAGGTGGCGGTCGCTCCTCAGCAAGAGAGACGGCGGCGCGAGTTGCTGCTGGGGGAGTTGCGCGCGCGGCGCTCGCGAAGATTGTGCCCGGCCTTTCAATCACAGGCTACATGGTTGGCATGGGCGACAGGTCTATCGACAGCAACCGTTTTGATTGGGACGAAATCGAGAAGAATCCATTCTGGACGCCAGATGCGAAAGCGGCGGAGGAATGGGCGCAACATCTGGACGCCCTTCGGAAGTCGGGCTCCTCTGTCGGGGCGACGATTGAAGTGACCGTGAGAGGTTGTCCGCCTGGCCTTGGCGCGCCGATCTACGGCAAGCTCGACACAGATCTCGCAGCTGCCATGATGTCGATCAACGCTGTCAAAGGTGTCGAGATCGGCGAGGGTATGGCCGCCGGAAAACTGACGGGCGAGGTTAATGCCGATGAGATATCGATTGGGCCTGAGGGCCCTATCTACAGCTCGAACCATGCAGGTGGGATATTGGGCGGCATTTCTACAGGCCAAGACATCGTCCTTCGCTTTGCCGTTAAGCCAACCTCGTCAATTCTGACACCGCGCAAGACCATCACAAAATCCGGCGAAGCTACCGAAATCGTTACCAAGGGTCGACATGACCCGTGTGTTGGTATTCGTGCCGTGCCCGTGGCGGAGGCTATGGCGGCAGCCGTCTTGTTGGACCACGTCTTGTTGGATCGCGGGCAAACGGGCGGCGCTCGCGGCAAAATAGGGTGATTACTTCTGAGGCAACGTGACGTGCATCTCCGCCCAAAGAAGTGCAACCAGAACGGCCAACAAAAGCACCCAGACGATTGCACTGGCCAAACGGCCCCGAGCCGCTTTCTTGTCCTCAAAGAACGTGCGCGGCCGGACACCACGCCAGAGCAAAATGGTGTGCGCCGCAAGGTTGACCGAAACGATATTGACGGCCAGAAGCATGGCCGCGCCCCCCGCCAAAGCCAATTGACCTGACCCGAGGAAGATGCCGATGGCGCTTGTCGGCGGCAAGAGTGCGACTGCGACCATGACCCCAACAAGCGCTGAAGACACGCCAGTGACCAGCGACAAAGCGGCAGCGGCACCGGACGCCAGCGCAATAACCAGGCCGTCAAATCCGATGGTTGAACGAGAC
The DNA here is from genome assembly GCA_039024895.1 of Pseudomonadota bacterium. Classification (GTDB taxonomy): domain Bacteria; phylum Pseudomonadota; class Alphaproteobacteria; order Rhodobacterales; family Rhodobacteraceae; genus JAJDOD01. Next base: position 347,544 of record JBCCPJ010000001.1, read on the forward strand.
AAAAGTTCATCCGAGGCGAGTGAGCCGGTCCAGAACGTGCCGATCGCGACACTCAACAGGAGGGCCAAGGCAAGACCCGCAACGTTTGTCAGCAATGCCCGCCCGATGAGCTTGCCATCTCCAAGGGCTACACCAACGGCGAAGGCTAGATTGGGTCCCAGCAAGGGCGCGATGACCATAGCACCGACGACAACGGCAACGCTATCCGTCAGCATGCCAAGTGCTGCAACAATCGTGGAGAGCACGACAAACATCAAATAGGTGTCATCGAGCCGTGCCTGACCCCAGACGATGTTCCATATCTCTTCGCGCGTCATGCCGCCGATCTTGTTCTCGGACGCCTTTTTCCGGCGCTTTTCGGCTTCTTCCTCGTCGCGGGGAAGGGGCACAGTTGTCTCGACAGGCAGTATGGTCAAACGCCAGTCCTTTTGTGCCGACAATGCGGCCTGCACGGCGTCCACGACGTCTTGGCGGGCCGCCGAACCAACGAGCATTTGCAGGGTCGTCCGACCCTCGCGCTGTGTTTCAGCGTAGGTGCGTATCCCGGATGCACCGAGCTCTTCGGCCTTCCGGCGGATCGGTGGGATCGTCTGATCGGGCGCACTCACGGTAATCATGCGGACAGTCATGGTGAAAGGCTATCCTCTTGACCTTCCACTCACCAGATAGCGCTTTCAATTTGGGCAAATTTGTCCTTCTTCTGTGCAAAAATACTTCGGGGAGTCGTCCGGAGGGCGACGGGGGCAGCGCCCCCGTCAGACAGTGGAAGGACTGCTTAATGGACATTCGCGCTCTGGTAGCGGGGCTCACCTTTGCATTGATATGGTCATCTGCCTTTACCTCCGCCCGCATAATTGTGACCAATGCCCCACCCCTAACGGTCTCCGCTTTGCGCTTTCTGATCGCGGGGTTGATTGCCCTCGCTTTGGCGCGCGCTCTGGGACAAACTCTACGACTCTCGCCGCAACAATGGCGCCTCACCATTCTATTCGGAATATGCCAGAACGCTCTCTATCTCGGGTTGAACTTTGTCGCCATGACGACGGTGGAAGCCTCTGTTGCAGCCATAATCGCATCTTCCTTGCCCTTGTTGGTCGCCTTGGCGGGGTGGCTCATCTCAGGCGAGACCGTGCGTCCATTGGGTCTTGTCGGATTGGCCGCGGGGATAGGCGGGGTCGTTCTGATCATGGGGTCGCGGGTTACCGAAGGCGTGGACCTCGGCGGCGTCGCCTTATGCTGTCTTGCCGCGCTTGCCCTCACATTCGCCACGCTCGCGGTGCGAGGCGCTTCCGCTGGCGGAAATGTTGTGGCGGTCGTCGGCTGGCAAATGCTCATTGGTTCACTGGCGCTTGCGGGTCCAGCCCTCGCCTTTGAGACTTGGGATGCGCATATCACCCCGGTGGTCGCTGCTGCATTTGCCTACACGGTTCTATTGCCCGGGCTTGTGGCAACCCTGATTTGGTTCTGGCTTGTCGGGAGAATTGGCGCGACACGCGCGGCAACGTTCCACTTTCTGAATCCGGTTTTCGGGGTCGCAATTGCCGCACTACTGCTTGGCGAGGCGGTCGGACCACTGGACATTGTCGGCGTTGTGGTCACGACCCTAGGCATTCTTGCCGTGCAGCTTTCGAAAGCCGCCACTCCGCTTGAACCGACCTAGCTTGATGATGACGTTATTCTGACACCCTTGTGAGATGACAAGATCAAACACACCGCCGATACAAGTCCAGTGGAATACATACTTGGATATGCTGCCGGGCTTCTCACGCTCATTAATCCGTGCGTCCTGCCCATCCTGCCGATTGTATTAGCGACGGCGCTGCAATCGGGTCGTTTGGGACCAGTCGCAGTCGCCGCAGGTTTAAGCACGTCTTTCGTGTCGCTCGGTCTTTTGGTCGCGGTCGCCGGAAGGTCTCTGGGGATCACCGAAGAGACACTTTCCACCGCTGGGGCTGTTGTGATGATTGGCTTTGGGTTGGTTCTGCTTGTCCCCCGATTTTCGGAGAGCTTTGCAACAGCGACAGCTGGCTTCTCTGCAAGAGCAGATGCTCGCATTGAGACGACAGACCGCTCAGGGCTCACTGGACAGTTTATCGCTGGCGTTCTTCTGGGCGCTGTTTGGAGCCCCTGCATTGGCCCAACGCTTGGCGGCGCTATTTCACTGGCCAGTCAGGGTGAAAACATGACCCATGCCACAGCAATCATGGTCAGCTTTGCCCTCGGTGTGTCTACCATTGTTATCGGTCTAGGCTACGGCGCCCAATCGGTCATTCGCCGGCGGCGAGACTGGATGCGCGCATTTGCTGCATCTGCTCGCCCGATTATGGGCGTGGTCTTCGTGGCAGTCGGCGCCGCAATTTTCTTCAAACTGCACCATATGCTGGAATTTTGGGCGTTAGAGCACCTTCCCGCTTGGTTCACCGAACTGTCAGTCTCAATCTGAAAGGACACCCTATGGATCGCCGTACATTTCTTATTGCCGCTGTCGCTGCGCTCGTTGCAGGCCCTGCTGCCGCCATGAAGAACTACGCACCTGGCTTGGTCGAAAAGGAACTCGCCGCGGGTAAAATCGTATTCCTCGATTTTGCGGCAGACTGGTGCACGACTTGTCGCGCACAGGAATCCAAAATTCGGAAACTTCGTTCAGAAAACCCTGCTTATGATCAGGCGATCACCTTTATTCGTGTCGATTGGGACCGGCATGGGAACGGGAAACTCGCCAATCGCCTGAACATCCCTAGGCGCTCTACCCTTGTTGTCCTGAAAGGCAATCAAGAGATTGGACGGCTGGTCGCAAACACGCGCACCGAAGAGATCAAGAACCTCATGGACACTGCGTTATCTGCAGCGACCTCCTGAGCTAGCAGCTTCTGCAAATGAAAAAGGGCCGCGATAGAGCGGCCCGTTTCCCAAAATTCAGAATGGACGATCAGTCGTTTACGCTGTCTTTCAACGCCTTGGCGATTGTCATCTTGACTACCTTGTCGGCTTCTTTGTGGATTTGCTCACCCGTGGCCGGGTTGCGCACCATGCGTGCAGGCCGCTCACGGCAGTAAATCTTGCCAACACCTGGAAGCGTCACGGCGCCGCCGCCAGACACCTCTTTCGTTATGACTGAGATAATCGCATCCAAAGCTGTGTTTGCAGACTTCTTGTCAGCATCCATTTCATCAGCCAGCGCTGCCACAAGCTGCGTCTTGGTCAAAGGTTTTGCCATCTGAATTCTCCTCATTCTAGCCCGTCTTTTTGGGGCTCATTACCCTTGTTTTACTGAATGTTGTGGGAATACACAACGTTTTGAGGGCTTCATACAAGGGGAAAGCGCATTTAGTGGGCGTTTTTTGGCTTAGACTCAAAGAAATGCGGTCTCTTCAAAGCTACGCAACTTACGCGAGTGTATCCTCTCAAGTGGCATTTCTCTTAGCGATTCCATAGCTCTAATACCAATCTGAAGATGTTGCGCAACCTGAGTTCGGTAAAACTCGGAAGCCATGCCAGGAAGCTTCAGTTCACCGTGTAAAGGCTTGTCGGAGACACAAAGTAACGTACCGTAAGGCACGCGAAACCGAAAACCATTCGCCGCTATTGTAGCCGATTCCATGTCCAAGGCGATGGCGCGAGACTGGCTGAGACGCTGCACTGGCCCCGATTGGTCGCGCAACTCCCAGTTGCGGTTGTCGATGGTTGCGACGGTGCCGGTTCTCATAATCCGTTTTAGGTCATAGCCCTCGTACTTCGTTACAGCCGCGACCGCTTGTTCAAGGGCTACTTGTATTTCCGCCAAGGCTGGAATGGGCATCCAAACAGGCAAGTCATCATCAAGAACGTGATCCTCGCGCAGGTAACCATGCGCTAAAACAAAGTCACCCAAGCGTTGCGTATTTCGAAGGCCGGCGCAATGCCCGACCATAAGCCAGGCGTGGGGTCGCAAAACGGCGATGTGGTCGGTGGCAGTCTTTGCATTTGACGGACCGACACCGATGTTGACTAAGGTGATCCCGCCCCCACGCGCGCGTTTCAGATGGTAAGTCGGCATTTGCGGGAGTTTATCGAGCGCGTTCAGCGGCACGTCCGGATCAAAGATCTCAGCGTTTCCAGGTGCCACGAAAGAAGTGTAACCGCTTGTCGGGTCTGCAAGCGTGTTTCTGGCGTAGGCTTCGAACTCTTCAACGTAGAACTGATAGTTGGTGAACAAAACATGGTTCTGAAAGTGCTCAGGTCGCGTCGCCGTGTAATGCGAAAGGCGCGCAAGAGAGTAATCAACGCGCTGCGCCGTGAATGGCGCCAAGGGATGCGACCCGTCCTCGTAAACGAACCCATAGCCGTTGACGATATCGTCGTTCATCGACGCAAGGTCCGGGACGTCAAATACATCGCGTAGCGAGAAATCTGTCGCGCCTTCCTGGGGCACCTTTAAGTTGGCATCGTTTGCAACCGCGAAATGAACCGGCATGGGCGTTTGCGACACCCGTATTTCCACCGGCTGGCCGTGGTTCTTGATCATGAGGTCAATTTGCTGCGTCAAATAGTGTTCGAACAAATCAGGACGCGTGATGGTCGTCGCATAACGTCCGGGTTCAACCACGTGGCCAAAACTCAGCCGTGTATCGGTCGCGGCAAAGGTATCCGTCGTAAATCGCACCTCTGGATAAAAGGCTCTGATCCGAGCATCAGGCCGCCCATTCTTCATGACTTCAGAAAATTGATCACACAAAAACTCTGCAGCGCCGGAATACAGCTCTTTCAGACGCGTGACCGCTGCGTCGGCTGTGTCAAAAGCCTGGTCAGGACCAAGATCGGGCGTGTTTAGCCTGGTTGTTGCGGTCATGTGCTGTCTTTCAAAAGCTCAGTGAATTCAAAGCGGTCGACATCGACCAGGCCGAGGTCCGAAATACGCAGCGACGGGATGACAACCAGTGCCAGAAGGGAATGCTGCATGTAAGCGTTGTTCAGAGTACAGCCGCATTGCGTCATGGCTGCAACCATCGCATCGGCCTTGGCAGCGACGTCGCGTGCTGGGCTGTCGGACATCAGGCCAGCAATTGGCAGTTCGACAAGCGCAAGCTCTTGCCCATCCTGAAAGACAGTGACACCGCCGCTGACCTCGCTCAGCCGGTTGGCAGCAGCGGCCATATTGGCGCGGTCCGTTCCCACAACAATCATGTGGTGACTGTCGTGAGCCACGGTCGACGCCATCGCCATCTTGCCGGTATAGCCAAAGCCAGACACAAAGCCGTTTACGATGTCGCCAGTCGCGCGATGACGCTCAACAAGGGCAATCTGGGCGACACCACCGGAACATTCCACCACACCGTCTACAACGGGCAAATCCGCTTCCAGGGCTTCGGTGGGCGCTTGGTTTTCCACAACCCCGATTACGCGCGCCGTCACACGTTTTGCGCCTTTTGGCGCAGTGACAACAAAGTCTTCGGGCTTCAGGGTCTTTCCGAGATGCACAGTGCTGCGCGTTTCCTCGGGCCACGCAAGGTGCGGGCACTCCACAAGCAAATTGCCGTTTTCGGCAACGAGGGCACCGCGCGCAAAAACCCGATCGATCGGCAAGCTTCGCAAGTCGGACGTCAAGATAAGGTCAGCGCGACGGCCCGGGGCAATTGATCCGAGTTCTCGCTCCAGTCCGAAATGGCTCGCGGTATTCACGGTCGCCATCTGCAAAGCCACGATCGGTTCGCAACCGCAATCGATGGCGTGACGTACGACACGGTCCATATGGCCGTCATTCACCAATGTCCCGGAATGGCAATCATCGGTGCAGAGAATAAAGTTTCGTGGGTCCAGTCCTTTTTCGGTGACCGCTGTAATCTGACTTTCAACGTCGTACCAGGCCGACCCGAGACGCATCATCGAGCGCATCCCTTGCCGCGCGCGAGCAATGGCATCCGCTTCGGCTGTTCCTTCATGGTCGTCGGCCGGACCGCCTGCCGCATAAGCGTGAAACGGTATGCCCCGATCCTGCGAAGCGTAATGCCCTCCCACGGTCTTTCTGGCGTTTTGGGTGGCAGCAATCTCTGCCAACATCTGCGGTTGACCCGAAATGACGCCTGGAAAGTTCATCATTTCGCCCAAGCCAATAATGCCCGGCCAGGTCATTGCTTCAGCGACATCGCTAGGGTTGATCTCAAAACCCGTTGTCTCAAGTCCCGGCGCTGAAGGCGCGCAAGAAGGCATTTGCGTGAAGATATTCACCGGTTGCATCATCGCTTCGTCGTGCATCAGGCGTACGCCGCGTAGCCCGAGCACATTGGCGATCTCATGCGGATCGGTGAACATGGTCGTTGTACCATGCGGGATTACCGCTGCGGCAAACTCTGCCGGGGTCAACATGCCGCTTTCGATATGCATATGACCGTCGCAAAGACCGGGGATAAGGTATTGCCCTTTCGCGTCGATAATCTCGGAAATGTCCCCAACACAATGGGACGCATCGGGTCCCACATAGGCAAACCGACCTTCTGAAATGGCGACTTCCCAACCATCCAGAATTTCGCGGGACTGGACGTTGACGAGCTTGCCACCCTTGATGACAAGGCCTGCCGCTTCTCGACCAGCCGCAACGGCGACCAGTTTCGCGGCGACATCGGGCCATGTGGATAGGGAATGTGCCATCCCCAGAATTGACACCCTCTGCGGCCTGCCTGCAAGACCTGGTAAGAGTTTTGGCATGAAGTTTTCGCAACAACAGGCTTCATCTTGCCGAGAATCCGAAACAAAGTGTGGATCATGACAAGAACCCTTCTCTCCATTGGGCACGGCTTCTCAGCGCGCGCCCTTGCTCCACTTCTTATCCGCGAAGGCTGGCGCGTGATCGGGACGACGCGCTCGCCTGCCAAAATTGGCCTGCTCGAACGCCAAGGCGTTGAACCGTTAGTTTGGCCAGGTTCCACGTTGCCTCTGGACGACGCGACGCACCTTTTGACCTCCGTGGCACCCCGTGACGGTGGCGATCCGGTGCTTCACGCTATGGGCGACCGGTTGCACCGCGCGAAACACTTGGAATGGGTCGGCTACCTCTCCACGACCGGGGTCTATGGCGATCACGGCGGGGATTGGGTCAACGAAGACGACCCACTCACGCCTTCAACACAGCGCGGGAAAGCGCGTGTTGCGGCAGAAGCTGCGTGGGCCGAGCTTGACCTGCCGCTGCATATTTTTCGGCTGGCGGGCATTTATGGTCCCGGACGGGGCCCGTTTGCAAAGGTTCGCAACGGAACAGCCAGACGCATCATTAAGGAAGGGCAGCTTTTTAGCCGCATTCACGTGGAGGATATCGCGACGACCGTCTTGGCATCCATACGGAACCCAAACCCCGGACGGGCCTATAATGTCTGCGACGACGATCCAGCGCCGCCTCAGGATGTACTCGAACATGCTGCCCGATTGCTGAAGTTGCCAATCCCACCCGCCGTTCCATTTGAAGAGGCGGAGATGACGCCCATGGCACGAAGTTTCTATGCGGATTCAAAACGCGTAAGAAATGACCGGATCAAGATAGAACTGGGCGTTCAGCTAAAGTACCCCAACTACCAATCGGGTCTCGCGGCTTTACTCGTAGCCGAGCAACGTTAACACCTTGCACCGGCGCACGAATGCAACATATCGGAAGCCAGATATGAAATGAGCCACATATGACTTTCCGCGCACGCCTATCAGAAATTCTGGACCAACCACTTACGCAGAACCTGATCATCGCCGTTATAGTCGTGAATGCGATCACGCTGGGGATGGAGACATCGGAAACGCTGATGTCGGCTGCAGGGGGCCTTATCATCGCCATTGATCGCATCTGTCTCGCGATATTCACAGTTGAGTTGGTGGCCAAACTCTTTGCCCGTGGGGCCGGATTCTTCCGAAACGGCTGGAATATTTTTGATTTCATCGTTGTCGGCATTTCCTATGTACCGGATGCCGGAGCGCTATCGGTGCTGCGTGCCTTGCGCATTCTGCGCGTGCTACGCCTCGTTTCAACCATGCCGCGCCTGAGGCGCGTTATCGAAGGGTTCTTGTCCGCCGTACCCGGAATGGCATCTGTCTTCGGGTTGATGGCTCTGATCTTTTACATTGCGTCCGTAATCGCGACAAAGCTCTTTGCCGCCAGTTTTCCCGAGTGGTTCGGGACATTGAGCAAATCGGCCTATTCACTGTTTCAGATCATGACTTTGGAGAGCTGGTCGATGGGAATTGTGCGCCCGGTTATGGAGCTCTACCCCTATGCGTGGTTGTTCTTTGTCCCGTTCATTCTTGTTACCACTTTCGCCGTGGTGAACCTTGTGGTCGGCTTGATCGTTAATTCGATGCAGGATGCCCATGCGGCGGAAGAGAATGCCGCAACAGAAGCCTACCGACAGGAAATTCTCAAGCGGCTCGAAATGATTGAGGCGAAGCTGAACAAGTGACGGTTGCGATTACATCTTGCGTCTTAAGAGTCGCCCTAGACCAAGCACAATCATCAGAACCAGAAGTCCGGAAATGACCGTCTGGGCATAGAATGCAGAACGTCCCGCAATATCCAAATCATTGAGAAAGGGATATGGAAGGCCGGAAGTGACATCGCCCACGGGCCGGTCGTTGAACGGATGCACGACCGCTTCGACCCAAAGGATATATGTTGCAACAATGGCGGCGAATAAAAGAACACTGTGGCGGAGACCGCGTATGTTGCGATGAATAAACAACATATCTGCCCATTGGAGCGCTGGCCCAAGGGCGTGGATGTAGTATTGGATCCATGGGTCGGGTGGGCCAGCCGACCCTGTGACGTTGTCTGGGTCCGCAAGGTAAAGACGCCAGTACAGAAAAACGACCATGAAGTTGAACGTGGCGGTGACAGCTACGAGTGCAGGCCAATCATTTTCGGACCTTCGCTCTACCAAAGCCATCATGCGACTTGCAGCGAAGAACGACAGGATCAGGGCCCAAATCGTTAGGAATCGAAACGGCCCGCCTACATAGGAATAGTCACCCGCAACTAATAACATCCAAACCAGATAAAAGCCCGCTAAGAGAAAAACGAGCCAGCGATAAAGCGCGACAATCACGCCCGCCTTGATATGTCGGTGACGCCAAGCATCTCCAAAACCTTCGCTTCGATATGCTCCGCGTTCATGGCGGCAACGCGGTACATTTCGTGTGGGCTCGCCTGATCAATAAATACGTCAGGAAGAACCATCGACCGAAACTTGAGGCCGGAATCAAAGATACCTTCCTCCGCAAGAAGTTGCGCAACGTGGCTTCCAAAACCACCCACCGCACCTTCCTCAATGGTAAGGATCGCGTCGTGCCGGGTGACGAGATCAAGGATAAGGTCCCGGTCCAAGGGTTTCGCAAATCTGGCATCGGCAATCGTCGGGGTGATGTTCTTCGCGTTTAAAGCCTCGGACGCAGCCACTACTTCAGCCAATCGCGTTCCAAAGGACAGGATTGCCACGCCGTGACCTTCACGAACAATCCGTCCCTTACCGATTTCAAGCACCTCTGGGCACTCCGGCAAATCGACACCCACACCTTCGCCACGCGGGAAGCGAAAGGCAATCGGACCTTCATCATAGGCAACAGCGGTTTCAACCATGTGTACCAACTCCGCTTCATCGGCAGCGGCCATGACAACCATGCCTGGCAAGCTTGCCATGAACCCGATGTCGAAGGCGCCGGCATGGGTTGCACCATCGGCCCCCACCAATCCAGCACGGTCAATGGCGAACCGGACGGGCAAACGCTGAAGCGCCACATCATGCACGACCTGATCATAGCCACGCTGCAAAAAGGTCGAGTATATCGCGCAAAACGGCTTCATGCCGCCCGCTGCCAAACCCGCGCTGAACGTTACGCCATGTTGCTCGGCAATCCCAACATCGAAGCACCTGTTCGGGTATTGCTCGGCAAAAAGGTTCAAGCCGGTGCCATCGGGCATGGCCGCCGTCACGGCGCAAACTTTGTCGTCCCGCGCGGCAGCATCTATCAATGCCCCCGCAAAAACCTTCGTGTAAGTCGGCGCGTTTGACGAGGCCTTCTTTTGCTCGCCGGTGACCACGTCAAATTTGGATACGCCATGCCCCTTGTCGCGTGCAGTTTCAGCAGGTGCGTAGCCCTTCCCTTTCTTCGTAATCACATGGATCAAGATCGGCCCGGCTGCACGTTCTTTGACGGTCCTGAGCACAGGCAACAGCTGATCGAGGTCGTGCCCATCAATTGGCCCAAGATAAGAGAACCCAAGTGCTTCGAATAAGGTGCCGCCGTCACCGACGACGGTGTGCTTCAGCATGTCCTTGGCGCGCTTCGCACCCTCGCGGAAAGGTTCCGGCAACAGGCTTACCGCGCCCTTTGCAGCGGCTTTGAATTCTTGAAACGGAGCGCCTGCATATAGTTGGGACAGGTAGGCGGACATCGCACCAACCGGTGGTGCAATCGACATCTCATTATCGTTCAGAATAACGATAAGGCGCTTTTTCAGATGACCGGCGTTATTCATTGCCTCATAGGCCATGCCGGCACTGATGGCCCCATCGCCAATCACAGCAATGGCATCGCCCAACCCACTGTCGCATGTCCCCCCAAGATCGCGTGCCACCGCGAAGCCGAGCGCGGCAGAGATGGAGGTTGAGGAATGCGCCGCACCAAAAGGGTCGTAGGAGCTTTCAGACCGCTTCGTAAAACCGGACAAGCCGTCCTTTTGCCGCAAGGTCCGGATGCGATCGCGACGGCCGGTCAGTATTTTATGGGGATAGCATTGGTGGCTAACATCCCAGATGAGTTTGTCGCGCGGCGTGTCGAAAACCGCATGGAGCGCCACAGTTAGCTCGACCACCCCTAAGCCCGCGCCTAGATGCCCGCCGGTTTCACTAACGGCGCTGATCGTTTCGGCACGCAAATCGGACGCCAAAGCATGCAGTTCCGTATCCGACAACCGCTTCATGTCCGCCGGACAACTTACGCGGTCCAAAACTGGAGTTTCGGGTCGTTCGCCCATCGTGTCGTACCTTGCCGTCTACTTGTCGCGAGACACTACAAAACGCGCCGCTTCCCTCAGATAGTCGGCTTGTGCAGAATACAAGGAGAGGGCGTCAAGTGCCTCCGCGACCAATTCACGCGCACGGGCCTTTGCGCCGTCCAAGCCAAGTTGGCTCACAAAAGTCGCTTTACCGGCCTTTTCATCCTTTTGCAGGCGCTTTCCAGCGGTCGTTTCATCGCCCTCAACATCGAGAATGTCGTCTGCGATCTGGAACGCAAGGCCAAGTGCATCCGCATAACGCTCCATGGGTTTCGTGTCCGCGCCAGCCATGGAGGGGCCCGCCAGTGCAGACCATTTAATCAGAGCACCCGTCTTTAGGGCTTGAAGTTCGATAATTTCCTCAAGGTTCATCGCGACTTGGGCCGTCTCCGCAGCGATATCAAGCGCTTGACCACGCACCATGCCGCGCCCGCCTGCCAAACTCGCCAGTTGCTCTGACAACCCCAACTTGACCTCTGCGCGCAAACCGCCTTTTGCGATCAGATCGAATGCCAAGGACTGTAACGCATCGCCAACAAGGACCGCCGTTGCTTCATCCCATTTCACGTGAACGGTGGGCTGGCCCCGGCGGAGATCATCATCGTCCATGCAAGGGAGATCATCGTGTACCAGGCTATACGCATGTAGAGCTTCAATAGCCGCCGCAGCGAAGCGCGAGTCCTCATCAGAGACATCGTGCAGCGCCGCACCTTCCATTACCAGAAACCCGCGAAGTCGTTTGCCGCCGCTGACAGCGTAGCGCATGCCATCTGCAACATTGCTTGACGCAAAATCTGCCAAAGCGGTGTCCAGAACACGACCGACCTGTTCGGATCGGCGTGTAAGTGCGTCCTTGAAAGTCACTGCGGATCGACCGCTGTCGTTCCTTTCGGGTTGCCGTCCCCGTCGAGGGTGATCTGGGCAACCTTTTCTTCCGCCTCCGCCAGTTTTTTCTGGCAATGGGCCTTCAGCGCCGCGCCGCGTTCGTAGAGGTTGATCGAATCCTCAAGTGGCACGTCCCCTGACTCAAGTTGCGATACCACGGCTTCCAATTCACGCATCGCGATTTCAAAGCTCATCTCGTCTACAGGTGTCTCGCTCATAACCCGTGTTCCCTCAAGACTTCCACATGTGCCGCGCCACTCGCTGCAAGCGCGTCGAGATCATATCCTCCTTCGAGAGTCGAGACCACGCGTCCCTCGCTGTGGCTTTCAGCCACCTCACAGATCGCCGCCGTTACCCAACGAAAATCGTCCTCTACCCAGTTAAGGTTCGCAAGAGGGTCGTCAGCATGGGCGTCAAAACCCGCAGACACAATGACGAGTTCGGGCGCAAAATCGTCCACCGCTGGAAGAATGACGTCGCCCCAGGCACGACGCATATCGGGGCCACCGCTCATCGGTTCCAACGGCACGTTAAGGACATTGCCGTGGGCCCCCGTTTCGTGCGATGCGCCACTTCCCGGGTACAAAGGCATCTGATGCGAGGAACAAAAGAGCGTTCGGTCTTCATTCCACAGCAGGTCCTGCGTGCCGTTACCGTGATGAACGTCGAAGTCCAAGACTGCTACGCGCGACAGACCATGGTGATCTAGCGCGTATTTTGCGCCGATAGCCGCCGTCCCAAACAAGCAGAACCCCATCGCAGTCGCCGTTTCGGCGTGATGACCAGGTGGGCGCATTGCCACAAAGGCTGACTTGGCCTCGCCTGCCAGTACCGCATCAACGGCGGACGTGATTCCTCCGACGGCTCGGAGAGCAGCGTCGAGCGACCCTTGGGATACATGCGTATCGGCGTCTAGTGAGGCGTAAGACTGAGCGGGAATGGCGGCTTCAATTCGGGCGATGTAGTCGGCCGGATGACAGCGCAACACATCGTCTCGCGCACCGAGCGGTGCCTCGCGCCATGTCAAACCGTCGAGCGACTTTAGCGCAGGCAACAAGGCCTCAATCCGCGCAACCCGTTCCGGATGCCCCGGGGGCGTAACGTGGTTTAGGGCGTCGTTATGGGTGTAAATCAGGGTCATGCGATTTGATCTGTCATTCCTGCAATGGGACACGCCGGTGTCGCTTGGTGGCCTTCAGCACAAATAAACCCGTTTAATCAGGCGCCAGCATATAGCCTGCGCCGCGCACCGTTTGGAGGTAGCGTGGACGTTTCGGATCAACCTCCAATTTTCGTCGGAGGCGCGTGATTTGCACATCGACGGCGCGCTCTTGCGCTTGGCCACCATCACGCCCCAAGTCTTCTACCAGCTTCGCCCGCGATAGGGGCGCCCCCGGCTGCGCCGAAAAAATGCGCATCAACTGCGCTTCTGTCGCTGTTAATCGAACAGGTGTGTCACTGTCCCACAGGGTGCCCTTTTCGACATCGTAGCGTAACCCGCCAAGCGATAGGATCTTGGGAACGATATCTGCGGGGTCCTGCGCCGGAACGCGCCGCAGGATGGAGTTGATCCGGAGTAAAAGCTCCTTTGGCTCAAAAGGTTTGGGAAGATAGTCATCAGCCCCAGCTTCCAAACCATGAATGCGGTCTTGGGTATCGGCCTTTGCAGTCAAAAGCAGAATTGGCATATGTTCTCTTGCCGCCCTGAGGCGTCGGCAATAGGCGATACCGTCCTCACCCGGCATCATCACATCAAGCACGATCATGTCAAAATCCAACCCGCTCAAAATACGGTCCGCGTGGGCGGCGTCGCGAGCAGATGAGACAAGAAAACCGTGCCGAATTAGGAACTTTTGTAGCAGACCACGAATACGTTCGTCGTCATCGACAATTAACAGATGCGCATCAGGTTCGGTCATTCCCCCGCCTCTCTCAGACGAGCGTAATGGTGCCGCATGTCGGTGTCCATCATCGCTTCAAGGACTTGGCGGAAGCCAACGACGGCTTCAGGACCTACCTGGCGGAAAGCGGCCCTCATTCGGTTGCGTTGTGCGGTCGACAGCTCCGCTTCAAGCGCTTCTCCTCTTTCGGTTAGGAAAAGATGGCGCTCGCGTTTATCGCGCGTCCCGACACGGCTTTCGACCAGCCCATCATCAATGAGCGTCCGCATAACGCGGTTGAGCGACTGTTTGGTAACGCCGAGGATAGACAACAGGTTATTCACCGTGGTGCCAGGGCTTCGGTTTATGAAGTGGACTGCCCGGTGATGCGCGCGGCCGTACCCTTTGACGGTCAAGATACGGTCCGGGTCGGCTGTAAATCCGCGATACGCAAAGAACATCGCTTCGATCCCTTTGCGCAATTGGTCATCCGTTAAAAATAGGAGGGTTTCGTTTCCGGCGGGTCCGCTTGTTTCAGCCATGGGATGGTCCAACTGTTCTTCCGTCGCAGAGTTTATGTCAGCCTTGTTGACATTCCAAGGACTGACTGGTACCGATTTCCAGATTTTCCGCAACTTTATGTCTGAAGCGGAACTATAAACGCAACTTTTGCAAATGGAGACCAGGGATGGCTGGCTATGATGACCGCGACGGGCTGATCTGGATGGATGGAGAAATGGTCGACTGGCGGAGTGCCAATGTCCATATTTTGTCTCATGCAATGCACTATGCGTCCTCCGTGTTTGAAGGAGAACGCGCCTATGGTGGTAAGATCTTCGAAAGCCGCAAGCATTCAGAACGCCTTCATTTTTCTGCCGGCGAGCTCGATTTTCAGATTCCATACTCGGTTGATGAACTCGAAGCCGCGAAGCAACAAGTCTTGACGGCGAACGGCTTGACGGATGCCTATGTGCGCGCCGTCGCTTGGCGTGGCGCAGGCGAAGATATGGGCGTTGCCTCAGCAAGGAACCCTGTCCATTTGGCCATAGCCGCGTGGGAATGGGGCAGCTACTACGGCGACGCAAAGTTCAAAGGCGCAAAACTGGATATCGCGAAATGGAAGCGCCCTTCGCCTGAGACGATCCCGGTTCATGCGAAAGCCGCGGGCCTTTACATGATCTGCACCACCTCTAAACACGCGGCGGAGGCGAAAGGATGTTCAGACGCGCTATTCATGGACTATCGCGGGTATGTCGCGGAAGCGACGGGTGCGAATATCTTCTTCGTCAAGGACGGTGAAGTGCACACCCCAAAACCAGACTGCTTTCTGAACGGCATCACCCGTCAAACCGTCATCAGCATGCTCCAAGACCGACAAATCAAGGTTCATGAACGCGTCATTATGCCAGCGGAACTCGAAGGGTTTGAGCAGTGTTGGCTCACGGGAACGGCCGCTGAAGTGACGCCTGTTGGGGAGATCGGAACCTATAACTTCGAGGTTGGCGCCCTGACGCGAGACGTGGCGGAAAGCTACGAAAAACTCGTAAGATCCTGACTCCATCCTTGTTCGCCCTTTTAGCGCGGATATCCTACGAGCCATGGAAACGCAGTTTGACGAGATACGTGATGCGGTTGCACGGCTTTGCGCCAATTTCCCAGGCTCATACTGGCAGAAACTCGACCGAGCGCGCGCCTACCCTGACGCTTTTCTAAAGGCTCTGACGGAGGCGGGGTTCCTCGCCGCCTTGATCCCGGAGGAATACGGGGGTGCCGGCTTGCCGCTCGGCGCTGCTGTGGCCATACTTGAAGAAATCCATCGTTCCGGCGGTTCTGCGGGCGCGTGCCATGCGCAGATGTATACCATGGGCACATTGCTTCGGCATGGGAGCGACGCCCAGAAGCAGAAATACCTGCCACGCATCGCGTCGGGCGATTTGCGTCTTCAAGCGTTTGGCGTGACTGAACCTACAAGCGGTACAGACACAGCGTCCCTCAAGACCGTGGCGAAGCAAGACGGGTCTATGTGGCGGATCAGCGGCCAGAAGATATGGACCAGCCGCGCCGAACATTCTGATCTGATGATCCTCTTGGCGCGCACCACACCCATAGACCGCGATCAAAAGAAACATGACGGATTGTCGGTCTTCTTGGTGGATATGCAGGATGCGCGCGCGAACGGCATGACTATTCGGCCCATCCGAACGATGATGAACCATGCCACTACAGAGGTGTTTTTCGACGATGTTCCTGTGCCCGCTGAGAACCTGATCGGGCAAGAAGGACAAGGGTTCCGCTATATCCTCTCCGGCATGAACGCCGAACGCATTCTGATTGCGGCTGAGTGTATCGGCGACGCGAAGTGGTTCATCGACAAGGCGTGCAGCTATGCGAAAGAGCGCGTCCTTTTCGACAGGCCAATCGGTCAGAACCAAGGCGTTCAATTCCCGATAGCAGAAGCCTATGCGGCCATGCGCGCGGCTGAATTGATGGTACACAAAGCAACCGAGCTGTACGACAGCGGCAGCACCCGTGGAGAAGAAGCGAACCTTGCCAAGATGTTAGCGGCAGACGCAAGCTGGAAAGCAGCGGATATGTGTGTTCAGACCCATGGAGGTTTTGGCTTTGCCGAAGAATACGATGTCGAACGCAAGTTCCGGGAAGCCCGTCTATATGGCGTTGCACCGATTTCCACGAACATGGTTCTATCCTACATCGCTGAGCACGTTCTTGGGTTACCGAGGAGCTACTGATGATCCCGGCTGAGACCATTGAGCGTTGCCGAGTTTACGCCGGTCGTTCACGTGAAACGACCGACAGCATGTCGCCGGAACCTGCTCAAAGGCTGAGCGTGCTTTTGGGCGCCGCTCTAGGGCAGCACTTGCCGCTGTGCTGGCATTGGGCTTACTTCAACAACGCCGTGAAACCGGAAGACACCGGGCACGACGGCCATGAGCGCCTGGGGCTTTTTCTTCCCGACGTCCCCTTACCCAGGCGGATGTGGGCCTCGGGAGAGATCGAGGTTTTACGTCAACTCGATATCGGCGAACCCGCCACGCGACATTCGCAGATTGAAGAGGTGACATTTAAGCCCGGGCGCAGTGGCGATCTCTGTTTTGTGACGCTTCGCCACGATATTGAGCAAGGGCAGCTATGTATCGTCGAGCGGCAAACCATCGTTTACCGGCAGCAGGGCCGTCCCGAAACGGCGCTTCGATCCTCTGACGAGCCCGTTCCGCAGGGCTATATCGTTGTACCGGACAGCACTGTTTTGGCCTACTCGGCGATAACTCAAAATGGGCATCGGATACATTGGGACAGGGATTTCTGTCGGGATGTCGAAAGTTACCCGGACCTGGTTGTTCACGGCCCCCTACTTGCAACACTGCTAGCCCAGGAACTCGATAAGGAACCTAAGCCCTGTCGCTTCCAATACCGGGCAAAGGCACCTGTTTTCGTCACTAGCCCGTTTCGTATCGAGAAATCGGGAAGTACCGCCAGAATTATGCGTTCTGACGGTGTTGAAGCCATGTTTGCCGAGTATTTCTAGGCTTTCCGCCGTATGGCGAACAGCCCTAGTCCGCTTAAAAGAAGCAGCGCTCCCCCAGGAAGCGGGATTGGCGTGACCGCGCTAAAGTCGATGCGCTGATCGAAAACCAAATCCGGGCCGGTGCCGTTACTGACGAAAAATGTCCCGGCGAAGAAACCAGACATTGCGGCAGTTGCCAGAAAATTCTGAAAGTCAGCTACGGTGGTGAACGCGCTGCCCGGGGTGCCAGTGTAGACAAATTGGAAGGCGCCAGCAGACAGGAAATCCGAATATGGGCCGGTGACGCCGCCCAAAAAACCACTAACAGTAACGGTTCCGGCAGCAGCGTCATGGACAACGGGATTATCGAATTGCGAGCCGGCGGTGGCGATCCCAGGAAACGACGCCCCGAACAGGCTGTTATCCATCAGCGACATCGGCGTGCTGCTCGGAAAAGCAACGTCGGTGCGCGCGCTTCCTGTGCCCTTGTCGCCGACCGAGCCATTCGAGAAGAACCCGACGTTTTGAGTCTGACCGTCGCCGCCGATGCTATCTATCTGAATTGGGTAGTTGAACGTTGCAGAGAATGCTGCACTAGAAACGAAAAGTAGTGCTGCGGTTAGCACATAGAAAAACTGTCTCATTACCTTCCCTCTTTCACTTGCACTATGCGAGCTTAGAGGGGAAGTGGCACTGTTCAAACAACAGATTTTAGTGTTTTCACGAGCCGTTCATGAAAGAAGGGCCGCCATTGGCGACCCTTCCGAGGTTCTTGGAGATGGGCCAGTTAGGGACCTTGAAGGTTCCAAGTCGCCCAATCAAAGATGTTTTGTCTTCGGGATTGCCCTCAGACGACGGTCTCCATGACTGTCCGGACCTCATTCTCCAATATCGCTCTAGACACTGGACCACCTCCTTTCGTTTGTTACCGATATACTGAAGGTGACATAGATTTAGTGTCTGTCAAATTAATTTACGCCGGTTGGGTCCCCATTCGTTTCACGATTAGGCGAAACGGCACCAAAGCAATCAAGGCAAGCGTAAGTTTTACGCACCAATCAGCTGCCGCGAGCGACGCCCAAAGCGGTGCCATGGGCCCGACGCCGAGCAAGGGTAGCATTTCAACGGCCCATGTCACGTCGTTCATGGGCTCTAGGAAACTGAGTGCAGCTGAGAACGCAACAAAGAAGAAAAGTGCGGTGTCAACAGCGGAGCCAACGAGTGTTGAAATCAACGGGGCCTTCCACCACCGTCGATGGCGCAGCTTGTTGAATATCGTGATGTCGAGAAGTTGTGCGGTGAGAAACGCAAGCCCAGAACCCAAAGCGATGCGCCACGTCACAAGTGGACCGAAATCGCCTACGATTTGTGTTCCGATCAACGAGCACACAACCCCGGTAACAAACCCCACAAGAACCACATTCCGTGCGGTGACGGCTCCATAGACGCGGTTCATCACATCCGTAACCAAGAACGCCAACGGATAAGTAAAGGCGCCCCATGTTAGCCAGGGGCCGAAGCGATATTGCACAAGAATGTTGGAGACGACCACAATTGTGGCCATGGCAAGGATGCCAGGAAAAAGTCGCGCCATGCTGTATGTTCCGTTTTTGCAAGGTAATCGGAGACTTGGGCCCATTTTCGGGACGCCGCGCGATACCCTCCTTGCCCTAGTCGGTCAAGCGGAACTCAACGAACTGCGTTGGCGTGTTATTTCCACCGTTATTATCTGAAACCAGCGTCAAGCGGAGGCCGATGTCATCCCGCCAAACGGAGATACCCTCCAGGTTTTCGTATTCGCCTCGCTCGCCCGTCCAGATGATGCGATCTTCCGACCCATCGAGCCGTACCCGGCGAATGCGGTTTTGCCACCACAGACCGACGACGAGCTTCCGCTCCAGCAAGTATAGAGCGCCATCCTCGGAAAAATCGGCTCCCACGATTGCGAAGATATCCTTCTCCGGCAAATAGCCGTCAATCTCCCATTGTTGATTGTCGCCGAGCCGATAAATCGGAAAGCCATCGCTTAAAGGCTTTTCACTGAAAACATATAAAGTCCCATCGGGATCGACGGCGGCTGCCTCTAATTGCCAATTTTCCGCATGATCGCGAAAAGTTGGATGATCCTTGATCCATCGCGCTTGGGCAAACGCCTCGTCAAACAGGTACGCCCGCGTCCATCGTTCGAAGGCAATCCAGGCGCGTCCATCCGCTCCAATCGCCAGCCCTTCAGCATCGGACCAATCACCAACCCGCCGCGCGGCTACCGGGAGCCCTTTGTGGGAGATGATCGGCTCGATTGCCGTTAGCTCTATTCCTGCAATGTTACCTTGCTCACGGGCAAAGCGGCCTTCTAGCCACCAGCCCTGATCTGAGACGGCAATGAAACTCTGCCCATCTGAAGCAACTTCAAGTCCGGAAACACCGACCACTGCTTCTGTTTCAAAGTCAAAAACGCCAATGACTTCCGCAGTTTGAGCGGCAAGTGACAGGGGCCAGAACGCGAGCGTCAGCGCGAAAGCAAACGGGCGCATTGCTTGGGCAAATCGGCGAGAACGTACTCTCTTCTTGGCTTTGGGGCCGGCGCATTGGGGTCCGGTGGCGGTGGGTTTAGAATGTTGTTCACCCATTCCTGCGCGTCTGCACAGCCATCTCCGCGCGGCGGCGGCGCTTGCGCGACACAGCCTGACTGACCTTTCGGACAGTTGAGACGCACGTGAAAATGATAATGGTGCCCCCACCAGGGTCTGATTTTGCGAAGCCAGCTGCGATCTCCTGCTTCATCTTTACACATTTGGACCTTCGCCCCCGGGAAGACAAAAATGCGCGCCGTACGCCGGTCCTTCGCCGCCGCCTTTAGCAACTCGTGGTGTTGGCGGCTCCAGTTTTCGTTTACATAGGCACCCTTTGCCCGCCTGAGCGATATGGACGATATGTTTTCCCGTTGGGCGCGGCTCAGGCGCATGTTTGTCGCAGGACGCATCCAGATATCGATGTCGAGACCGCTCTGATGACTACGGTGACCTGTAAGCATTGGTCCCCCACGCGGCTGCGACATGTCCCCGATGTAGAGACCGTCCCATCCCGGCAGCTTTGCAGCAAAACGGGAAAGGCGTTGGACATAGTCAATGGTCTCGGGATGTGCCCAGTTCCGGTTTCGGCTGAGGCGCATGGCTTGCCAGGTGGGTCCTGTCTCATCGAGCTGCTGACCGCCGGCCAAGCAACCCTTGGCATATTCACCGTAGACGGCGGCGCGATGTGAGGAGCCTGTTCTTTCTGCACCGAAAAGTTCCTTGGCAAGCGGTTGTGCGCTAACCGGCACGGGTAAAAGGAATGCAGCTACGAGTGAAGTGAGGATTATTCGGACCATTGGTCGTCGCGATCTCCCTCTGGTTTTGTCCACCCTAGCAGAACTAGACCCAAAAGGAAGAGCAGGATCAACGGCAGGACGCCGTTCTGAACATTACCCGTGAGAGCGGTGACCACCCCAATCAGGAAGGGGGCCAAAAAGGACGTTGCCCGACCGGCGAGCCCATAAAGCCCAAACGCCTCCGTCTCGGCGCCCTGCGTTGCATGACGCGCCATGAGCGTCCTGCTCGCCGCTTGAGCGGTCCCTCCGAAGCCACCAATCAAGGCACCGCAAACCATGAATAGAGGTGTTGGCATCGCTGGTAGAGCTACGATCAAAAAACAAATGGCGATCAACACGAGTATGGACAAAACAATAACCGGCTTTGGGCCATACCGCCGATCAAGTCTTCCTCCTAGAAAGGTGAAAAGCGCGGCGGAGATGACCGCTATAATGCCAAATACACCGACCTGAGGTACCGACCAGTTCAATGCGAGGGCCGCGTAAGTGCCGCCAAAGGCATAAAGCCCGTTCAGCGCGTCGCGGTAGAGCATTGAGCCGAAAAGGAACGAAGCCAAAGAAGGTCGCGCGGACAAACCAAGGACGGTTTGGCCGAGGTGGGATATCGCCACGCCGAACGACTTGTGCTTCGGTGCGTTCTGATCATCGCGGAACCAAAGGAAATACGGCACCATAAAAAGCAGAAACCAAACGGCAACGAACGGGCCAACCGCTCGCGTTCCCTCAAAAGTGTCGGCGTTTAATTCCCCAATGGCAGGTGGAACGCCTAGGATCGTCTGACCACTCGCCTGTTCGACGAGAAGGCCAAGAGCAATGACCAGCGCAACTAAACCGCCGAGATAGCCGAAGGAAAAGCCGGATCCCGACAATTGGCCGACATCTTGGTCAGCGCCAAGTCCAGGCAGCTGCGCGTTGACAAAAATCTGTGCAAACTCGACCGCAACGAAACCGACGGCAAACATAGTTAGTGCAAACGTCAAGTTGCTGCCGTCAGGTGATGTCTGCCAAAGGGATGCCGCCCCAACGGCACAGAACGCGGAAAACACACCAATCCAAACTTTCCGGTGCCCCGTTGCATCGGCCAAAGCACCGAGAAATGGTGCGGAGAGTCCAACGGTCAGACCGGCGGCGGTCAAGGTAAACGACCACATGGATTGTGCGCGCGCGTCAGCCGCCTGTTCGCTAAGGCCACTTCCCATGAAATACGTGCTTGCAAGCGCCGCGAAGAACGGCCCGAAAACACAGGTTAGCATTACTGTGTGATAGGGTTGCGAGGCCCAGTCAAAAAAGTACCAGCCAAGAATGCGTTTGTTCATGAGACGACCGCCTGCCTTATAACGTTAGACAGCCGAGAACTCAGTTACGCAAGTTAGAAATCGGGCGGCCATGTGCGGTTGGCTTCGGCCTCGCTCCAACGCCGGACCCAGTCTGGTAAGGCCGGACTGTCGACCGGAAAGTTAAACGCCGCGGCCAGGTCGGCGGTGGGCACAATACCCTTTCCGCTTGTCACGACAATTCGCACAATCGCATGGGCGCAGCACTCCGAGCCCCGCCAAAACGCCTGCTCGATATAGGTGAACCGATCATCCCAGCCGATAACGCGTGTCCGGAGTTCGAGCTTCTGGAAAACAGTGATCCGCCGCCGATAACGCACAACACTGCCGCCAACAGCACCGTACCACCCGTTCTGCCTGAGCATTTTCGGCATATTCATGCGCTGCAACAGCCCAAAGCGCCCCAGATCGAATAGGGTCAAGATCCGGCCATTGTTCAACTCAAGGAATGGGTCGATGTCCCAAGGTCGCACCCGCATCGTACAAACATGCGTATCTCCCAATGCCAACTCTTCAGTATTCCGATTTCGGATCAATTCCTTGGCCATTCGAAAAACGGGATACACGGTAGTTCTCTCCTGCGCTGACACCGAGTTCGCGCAAAACCGGCGAAATTCAAGTGCGACGTTACGGAAGCGGGGGCTTGCGTCATGCGGGCTTGGCGCTTAGGTCAGGCGCATGTTGACGATATTCAAGATACTGCTTCTGCTACTCGACGTGGCATTTTTCATCCTGCTGGTCCATGTGATCATAAGCTGGCTGTTGACCTTCAATGTGCTTAACTTGCGCCAGCCTGTCGTAGCTTCAATTTGGGATGGCTTATCCCGATTGCTCGAGCCGGTTTATCGCCCGATCCGCCGCATGCTGCCAAATACAGGTGGTTTGGACCTTGCACCGCTTATCGTCTTTCTGATCATCATTATTTTGCGCGATATCATCGTGCCAGACCTCGCCCGCGCTTTCGTCTGATTTTGCCAAGCGGTCTCCGGCGAAATTACGTCGCCCTGACTTGTTTACCCGATCTTGTGGTGCCAGACTGCACAAAAGAGCAGTTGAATAAAATTCGAGGCACACAATGGACGGCGCTTCTCCGACCGCGCACGGCCTTCTGTCGGATATTTTCGGTTTTGACGGTTTCCGCCCAATGCAGGAGGACATTGTCGACGCCGTAACACAGGGCGAGGATGTTCTAGCGATTTTGCCAACCGGCGGTGGTAAGTCGCTTTGTTTCCAATTGCCAGCGCTTTTGCGACCGGGTCTTACCGTTGTGATATCTCCCTTGATCGCCTTGATGCGTGATCAGGTGCGCGCTTTGCGAGAAGCTGGCGTGTCCGCAAGTGCCCTGACGAGCGGCAACACCGAAGAAGAAACTGACGCCGTCTATCGGGAACTCCACGAGGGAACGCTCAAGCTTCTCTATCTTGCGCCGGAAAGACTGGCTTCCGGCGGCACGGAACGGCTTCTCGCCCAAGCAAATGTAACCTTGCTTGCCGTAGACGAAGCCCATTGCGTCAGTCAGTGGGGTCATGATTTCCGCCCGGACTATCTTCGGATTGGCACCTTGCGGAGAGCTTTGGACGTCCCACTTGCTGCGTTTACAGCCACGGCAGACAGCGAAACCCGCGAAGAGATCGTGGCGCGACTGTTTGCGGGAACGCAGCCTAAGAGCTTTCTAGGCGGTTTCGATAGGCCAAACATTCATTTGGCCTTTGCGCCGAAGAACAAGCCGCGCGAGCAGATCCTGAGTTTTTCGGCGGCCAGAAAAGGTCAATCGGGTATCGTGTATTGCGGCACACGGGCCAAGACGGAGACACTTGCAAAGGCGCTCACCGACGTTGGCGTAAGTGCCTTGGCCTACCATGCGGGCATGGAGACCAACCTTCGGCGGGAGGTTGAAAGACGCTTCCAGACTGATGACGGGCTTGTCGTTGTTGCAACCGTGGCCTTCGGCATGGGCATCGATAAACCGGACATTAGGTGGGTGGCCCATGCTGACCTGCCCAAGTCTATCGAAGCGTACTATCAGGAAATTGGACGAGCAGGACGTGATGGCGCGCCCGCGGAGACGTTGACACTCTACGGTTCCGACGACATCCGGTTTCGTCGCATGCAAATTGACGAAGGCATTGCTCCAGCAGAACGACGGATGGCGGATCACGGGCGTTTGAATGCGCTCCTGGGCTTGGCCGAGGCGCAAACGTGCCGGCGGCAGAAACTCCTTTCGTACTTTGAAGAAGATAGCGGTCCTTGCGGTCACTGCGATCTTTGCTCCACACCGCCAGAAGTCTTCGATGGGACCGAAGCCGTCATGAAGGCGTTGTCAGCCATTCTGCGGACAGGTGAGTATTTCGGCGTCGGACACCTGACCGATGTCCTTGTTGGCAACGCGACGGAAAAGGTACGCGCGAGGGGACATGATCGACTGCCCACCTTCGGCGTTGGAAGAGAATTTGCCCGTTCGCAATGGGCTGCGATTTTCCGGCAGATGATGGGATTTGACCTCGTCCGACCTGATTCAGAACGGCTCGGCGCTCTCCGGATGACACAAGCCGCGCGGCCTGTTCTGAAAGGTGAACAAGCGGTCACGCTCCGCCGTGAAGTGCTTTCCAAGCCCGTACGAAGACCTTCTGTTAAGGCTCTTGTGAGTGAGGAAGACGCACCACTTCTTTCCGCACTAAAGGCAAAGCGACGCGCCCTTGCGGAAGCGCAACGTGCGCCCGCGTATATTATTTTTCCGGATCGAACGCTCATTGAAATGGCCGAGAAACGCCCAGATACGCTGGACAAGATGGCCGGCATTGGCGGTGTTGGGGCCAAGAAACTGGAGCGTTACGGAGAGGTATTCCTTGCTGTTATCACAGGGGAAGCGCCAACAAACCCCCATCCTGCACGTCGCAAGTTGGCAGGACGGACGGCGGGCGAAATCTATGACCAACTGCTAGCCACACAAGCCCGCCTCGCACGGGGCGCGGATGGCACAGGCAAACCGATGAGTTGTTCAGCGTCTCTCCTCGCCAAAATAGCGTCACTCGGTCCGGAAGCATCGGACAAAATCGAACGCCTTTTAGGGGAACGTCTGGCAGAACGTTTCGCGCCCGCCTTTGCTAAAGTTGTGAGGCGTGAATGACCGGGAAACCACTGGTCACTTAGGAATGGCATGCTATTTCTTGGAAGACAGAGATAGGGAGTGGATTTCATGCTTGTTGTTGTCTCACCAGCAAAGCGACTTGATTGGACAACGCAAAGTATCGAGACGACGGAACCGGAGTTTCAGCACGACGCAAACAAGCTCGCAGGTCACGCCAGACAACTCACTTTGGGCAAGTTGAAATCGTTGATGGACTTGTCTGACGAACTGGCGCGGCTGAACCGGGACCGCTTCAAGTCATTTTCCGAATTGCCGCGCGATCAGGACACCAGGCCTGCTGTCTTCGCATTTGCGGGGGACACTTTCCAAGGTTTTGATGTGGCATCGCTGGATGAGGACGGTGTTGCGTGGGCGCAAGGTCATATGCGAATTCTGTCGGGTCTTTACGGAGTTCTACGTCCGCTCGATGCCATTCAACCTTATCGGTTGGAGATGGGAAGTCGTCTGAAGACCCGACGCGGCGCATCACTTTACGCCTACTGGGGCGACACAATATCGAAATCCTTGAACAATCAAGCGGCATCAATTGGAACCGACACTCTCGTAAACTGCGCAAGCCAAGAGTATTTCGGCGCTGTGGACCGGTTGGCGCTCAAACTTAGAGTGGTGACGCCACAATTCTATGAACTAAAAAATGGAGCGCCCAAGATTGTGAGCTTCTTCGCGAAGAAAGCCCGCGGCGCCATGGCGCGTTTCATCGTCGAGAATAGGATAACAGATGTCCGTGGGCTACGGGACTTTGATCTTGGCGGTTACCGATTTGTCGAAGCCGATAGCGACACGTTGATCTTTCATCGGGAAGCTGCTGCCGCCGCTGCCTGAAGGTCCTCCGGATAGATAGACGCGACACTCTCCGGGCAGTTCTTTTCGATATAGGACACAAGCTCGGCTTTTTTGACAGGTTTTGTCATATAGAAATCGATACCTGCAGCGAGGATTTCTTCGGCATCACCCTCCATCGCATGTGCAGTAATCGCAACGATCGGGCATCGGTCCGCCTGAGCTTCATCTTCCAGTGCACGAATTCTTCGAGCCGCTTCCTTTCCATCCAGCTTTGGCATTGAGATGTCGGTGAAGATCATATCCGGACGCTGCCATTGGAACTGTTCGACCGCGACCTCGCCGTTCTCTGCAAAAACCAAATCGATGTTATAGTTCTTCAGCATCTTCTCGATCACCAAACGATTTGTGCGGTTATCTTCTGCAACGAGAACTCTCATGAGGCGCGTTTCGTCGCTGCCCCTCACGCCGTCAATCAAATCAAACTCCGGCTCATGCGTATCAAAACTGGCAGCGGCGACAAACCTTTGGTCTTGAGCTTCTTCCGTGTCAAAAGCCTCTCCCGGTGGCGGATTTTGTGCGTCACTTGGATTCTCCGGCACCATGACATCGGCTCCCGCAGCCGGTGCTTGCGGGGGTTTTACCCATTCAGAATACTCGGGCTGTCTTTGGTGTTCAGCTTCACTTGCGGACGTTGCCAACTCGGCAGTCTCTGGCGGCACCACGCCACCATCTAGAGAGGGCTCAGTGTGTGCGTCGGTCGCTTCAGACTGATCACTATTAGGTAATTCCGCGGGTATATCGTCTTCGCGATCAGCCCAACCACCTGACGCTTCCTCGTCAGCTTCCAAAGCAGCCACATTTTCGAGGCTTTCCGTAACATCCTCTGGGCTTACGGCGGGCATGTCGCTTTCCTGCTGCGCAACAGAATGCCATTCCTTATCCGCTGAGGCCTCAACACTTGCCTCGCTTGAAAAATCAACCGGTGCTTCCTGTGGGATGCCCAGATCTTCGTCCGGGCGCTCATCCCGTTGGTCGGCATCAAAGGGAACATGCGTGTCGGACGTATCTGCCGCATCCGGCAGTGTGTCCCACTCCTCCTCAGGCGGCTCCGGGATCACTTGCGGCGTCGCTTGCCACAAGTCGGATGGCACTGTCTCGCCTGGCGGCGTCGCTTCCAGCGCTTCTGGCTCTGCGTGTGCCGTCATATCATCGGGCGGTTCCTGGCTGAATTTAGGCGCCGGTTGAGGCGCAGATCCCTTGGCAGAGGCGGTTTCGTTTGAAACCTCGGCCTTTTCTTGCTGCGCCTCCTCTTCAGGTCTCGGTGTATGCAAACTCTTTGGCTGTTCCAGTGATCGCAAACACCGTCGAAGATCATTTCGGAGAACCGGCCGTTGAAAAACATTATCGACTACTTCCTGTACATGCTGCGACTGACCCGGCGCATCTGCCATCAGAAAGACTGCGGCGGGATTAAACTGTTTACGCGCGCTTTTGATAAATGCTGCCATATCTTCGTCGGCGTCAGCGGAAATAAAGAAAAGATCGCGGTTTGACGGGCGCTGTTGCGCGACCTCGTTCGACGAAGATGCGATGACCGCATTCAAGCCAAGCATGCTGAGTTGCTTTAACAAGATGGAGCGGTGGAGGCTTTCGGCGCCTACAACGACCGCGCGATCCATCCATTCCGGCATGGAGAACGGTTCCTCAGCTTCCGCCACGGAGGGTAAGGAAATCTGGAAGCCGAAACCGGAGCCGCGCCCCTCTTCACTGTCTACCCATATTTCACCCCCCATGAGCGAAATTAGGCGAGCACTGATCGCAAGCCCAAGCCCCGTCCCGTCATGCGTACGGTCGTGTTCGTTCTCGACCTGGTGAAACTCACCAAAGATATCCTCCAGTTTGTGCGCTGGAATGCCGATCCCTGTGTCTTCCACCGTAACGTGGATCCGGTATGTGTCGCCTGACCCTGGGATGCCGACAACCTGCACAACCACGTGGCCCTCGTTGGTAAACTTGATGGCGTTCCCCATGAGGTTTGTCAGCACCTGCCGAATGCGGCCCACATCGCCTACAAAATGGGTTGGTAGGAAAAGGTCATAATCGACGGCGACTTGAAGACCTTTGCTGACGGCGCCGGGGGTCAACAGCATTGCAACATCGTGAACACAACGTTCCAGATCGAACTCTTGGGCCTTCAATGTGATTTTATCAGCCTCGATCTTCGAATAATCGAGCACGTCATTTATGATCACTAACAGTGCTTCACCTGACGATAGTATCGTCTCAATATAAGTAGACTGTTCGTCGTCTAGGTCCGTTTCCGCCAAAAGCTCCGCCATGCCGATGATACCATTCATCGGTGTTCGGATTTCATGGCTCATATTGGCCAAGAAAGCTGACTTCGCCCTATTGGCCGCTTCGGCGCGGATACTGATTTCTTCTAACTGCTTCTCACGTTCGATTTGCTCGGTGATATTGAGCGCCAAGGTCACCAAATCGCCATCGCGTGTTCTTCGATCAATGAGCTTGATATAGGTTCCGTTCCAAATCTTAAGAACCGCCGTATCGATACGATGCGCCGATAAGCGGTCTAACATCGCGGCTTGCCAAGCTGGTGCACGAAGCCCCCCAGTATCGACGATACCTTCCTCAGCCAACAAAGCAAAAAGCTCGCGAAGAGCGATGCCGGGTCGTACCATCTCGAGACCGTCAAAGATGGCGAGATAAGATCGATTAGCCGCAATCAATGTATTGTCGGGGCCAAAAACGGCGAAACCATCGCGGATAGTTTCCAAAGAATCCCATAACCGCCTTTCCGCAATCGTCATCGCGCTTTCAGCGGTTTCGAGGTTTTCCTGAGCCAGTTCGTATTGGGCCTGCAACTCGGCTGCCTCGGTACGTACTGCCACGATTTCCTGTTCATTCGTTGCGATCTTGGTGCTTAACGAGCGCGCGTGCTGCGACAGGGTTTCATTCGCGGCGTAGAGCTCGGATTTCATTTGCTCCATCAAGCGCTCAGCAGCCAAACGCGCACGCCGCTCCGCAGCAAGTCTTTCGGAAAGGTCCATGGGCAGCGCTCCTTCCAAGATGCACCGCCCTTATGAATTCATTTTGGTAAATGAGGCGTTAAACAGTGTTCATGCACCTCTCACAGGACATCAGGATCAAGGACAGGACTGTGTTTTTCACCGGTATCTCACAGACGCACCACTTTTTTCGACGGAATGTTGGTGCCGGCACGTTTAACCCTCAGAAATCAAGGCAAGGAGCCCTAAGATGGAAAAGAACACAATGAAAATCCTGCTCGCATCCACACTGATCGTTCTCGGAGCGAGTGTCGCAATGGCGCAAAGCGAACGCGGTGCAGGAATGGACTTTGAAACCCTCGACGTTGATGGCAGTGGTGAAATCACCACGGAAGACCTCACCGCACTCCGCGACAACAGGTTTGCTGAGCTAGACACGAACGGCGACGGCAGCATCAGCGAGGACGAGTTTGTGGCAACTCAGATCGAGCGTTCTGAAGAGCGGGCAGCGCGCATGTTCGAGCGCCTTGATGCCGACGGGGATGGCACCCTAAGCCGCGATGTTATCGAGAATAGCCGCCGGAGCGGCATGGGTGAGCGCATGATCTCGCGTTTTGATGATGACAATTCCGGAGGTATCAACGCCGAGGAATTCGAGGAAGCTCAGTCCCGCATCTCCGAACGCGGGAAAGGTGGCAAACGTGACGGTAAACGCCGTAACTAAGCGGCACGGCGCCGGATTGCGTGCTGCGCAGTTCGGCGCTAATCCAAGGATGCCATGGACCAAATGTCTGAGACTGACCCGACGGACGAGGCGTTGCTGATCGCCTTTTCGAATGGCGACGCCAGCGCTGGTCGAGATTTGATCAATCGCCTTGGTCCCCGGCTTCTTGGATACGCAGCGCGGGTGCTTGGCGATAAGGCGGAAGCCGAAGATGCGGTACAGGAAACAATGGTGAAGCTCTGGAAGGTGGCAAATGACTGGCGCCAAGGTGAGGCAAAAGTATCGACCTGGGCTTACCGGGTTTTGATCAATCATTGCACGGATCGACTAAGACGCCGGAAGATACGCGGCGCAGTGGACTTGGATAGCATTGCCGAACCAGAAGCCGACCTTAAATCGGCAGTTGAACAAATGACCGAAAAGGATCGGGCCGACGCCTTACAAAACGCTTTGACAGAACTTCCAGAACGGCAAAGACAAGCCGTGGTGCTTCGCCATCTTGAGGGTCTGTCAAACCCGGAGATCGCCGAGGTAATGGACATCGGTGTCGAGGCTGTTGAAAGTCTGACGGCCCGGGGCAAGCGTGCTCTCAAAGCCGCCTTGAACGGACGAAAGGATGAACTCGGATATGCGCATGGATGATCGCGACAAGGACGACGCTCTTCTGGACGCCCTATTTGCCTCCGGAAAGTCCCAATCGGTTGAGGCGTCGAGCGCCTTCCTCTCCAAGTTGGAAATGGACATGGAGGCGGCGATACCAAAGCCAAAGACTGCTGCAACTAAGCACACGCCACCCTCAATGATGGAGAAGTTAAAAGGCATTTTTGCCGCCACAGGCCTGTCCAGCGCGGCCGCACTTGGTGTTTGGATGGGTTTTGTAATGCCCGACCTCGTCACGAATATATCGCCAATCTCTGAAGAAGTGACGAGCTTGTCAGCTTTCCTTCCAGGTTCTGACCTATCAGTTTTTGAAGAATGAGACGCGACATGGCCGACGATGATAAAGCTCCAAAACCCCGACGCTGGCTGATGCCAGCTCTTTTCGTCTCTGTTGCGGTGAATCTGTTGATTGCTGGCCTGGTGGCAGGCGCTTTTCTTTCGCCCGACGGCCCGCGCCACAAAAACGGTGAGAATCAAAGAGCCATTCGCGGTGTATTGGGGGAGCCGTTCTTTCAGGCGCTACCAAAGCAAGAGCGCGCGGCAATGGTTATGCAAATGATCGGAAATAGAGATGAATTCCGAAGGGGACGCGAAGAACTGCGGACGGGTGTTGAGAATTTTTTGAACGCATTGCGGGCAGAGACGTTTGATCGTACCGCGGCGGAGCGCCTTTTGAATGAACAAAGGCGCGCCGCGAACCAGCGCCAAGATCTGGGAGAGGTACTTCTTCTCGACAGACTGGAAGCGATGAGTGCCGCTGAAAGGTCCGCCTACGCGGACGCACTCGAAAAACGGTTGAGAGGGATCAGGCAGCGCTGACGACCACGCGGTCGCGACCAGTGGATTTCGCGCGGTAAAGCGCAGTATCGGCCGCATCGAAGACCGACTGGAACTCATCCGGCCCAAGACGACTACCGGCATTGTAGATCGATGGCTGCGCATTCATGACCTTGGTGCCGACACATCCGGTTGCAACACCCATGCTGGCGGTCACCGGCACGTCACCCACATCAGGGACGCGGACTGGTCTTTTGCCGACTGCTCGTCTTAGCCTTTCAGCAAGAAGCAGAGCGGTGGCGCGTGTCGTTTCAGGCAGAACAACAAGGAATTCTTCACCGCCAAATCGCGCCACAAGATCACACGCGCGTAGGTTATCTTGAATGCAGCGCGCCACTTCACACAAAACAACATCCCCAGCCGCATGTCCCCAAGTGTCGTTTATGGACTTGAAATGATCAAGATCGACCAAGATGAGGCTGAATGCGGAAGGATGTTCGTCCGCATTGACCTGTAAACTCGACAAATATGCCTCGGCGTAGCGCCGGTTATATAGACCTGTGAGTGGGTCGGTTGCTGCCATGCGGTAACTCTGTTCGTCGGACCGGCGCAATGCGTCGGCCTGCGATTTACGTTCCAGCATACGTAGAACGCGCAGCTCTAACTCTTAAATGCAAGCTACATCGGCGACAATTTCTGTTGCACCAAGTGCAAGGGCATCCGTAGCCAGAGCGGGAATTCCAGTGGGATAGACTGCCATAACCGGCGTCGGGGACAGATGTGTCTGATCTCTGAGTTCAGGGAGGATCTCTCGAAGGGCCTGGCGTTCCTCCCCCGTGTCAAGAAGAAAACCGTCAACGCCCTGAATGCCGACCGCATCTTGGATATCTTCAAGCGAGTGCAGTTGGATGAACTCGTGGTTGAGCAGTGTTGATAGTGAGGATGGGACGTTGCCCAGCGCGCCCAAGCAGGCGATACGAGCGGGCTTTGCATCCTTTGCAATTGCTTCCGAAAAACCAAAGCTGGCCGCTGTGATCCGACGGCGCTGTGACTCGTGATCCGCCTCGCTCTGTCTGATGAGACGACGGACAATCGCAAGAATCAGCTCGTCCGGAGAATCTACAGGGAGAATATCGCGTGCACCCGCCCGCAAGACCAGTAATCGACGATGCATAGAGGGGTAGCGGTCGAGACATAAGATTGGGGCATAAGACCCTTCCAGTGCCGCCTTCACCTCACTGACAAAAGAACCCGCTTGTTCCTTTGGCAAACCGACCAGAACAAAGTCGTAGTCACTCGGTTGCCGAAACGGATCGTCCAGAGTTGCTACCGTCTCCACCTGATATCGCGCCGTTTCCAGCAAAGCAGCAAAACATATTCGGTGGGTCGCAATAGCATCAATGACGAGGACGCGTTTCGGCATGTAGATCCAATCCTCTGAAAGTTCTTGATTTCACATTCAGTGTTTTCTCATAAGCGTTAACAAACCATTTAGGGGGGGCGATAATGACACCACTCGGGCAGGACGCTGCCGAGCTATTGGCAATCTCGGCTCTGTCATGGCTGGTGGAAAATGAGGAGCTGTTGCCGATCTTTCTGGGATCAACTGGGGCAAGTGCAGATGATCTTCGGCTCGGCGCGAAAAACCCCGAGTTTCTGGCGTCTATCTTGGATTTTCTGTTGATGGATGACGCTTGGATACAGATGTTCTGCGAGACTGCAGATTACCCGCTCGACTTTCCAATCCGTGCGCGTGCGGCGCTGCCCGGTGGTGGGGAAGTCAATTGGACTTGATCTTTATGCAGACTTTTTTGAACGCCTCGGCTTCCGTGAATTCTGGTCAATAAAGTCAAGAACCAGCGGTCGGATGTTATTGCGCCAACTCTTGCCTGCAAAGATGCCGTAATGGCCTGCACGGGGCTCCAAATGGCTTGCTTTCATGCTATCGGGCAGACCGGTCAGGAGATCGAGGGCGGCGAGGCACTGGCCGGGCGCTGAGATGTCATCTTTCTCGCCCTCCACGATCTTCACCGCAACGTTTGAGATCGCCCCTATGTCGACTTGACGACCAGCCACTTCAAACTTGTTGCGCGCGATTTCGCGGGTTTTGAAAATGCGTTCAACTGTTGAAAGGTAGAATTCGGCCGGCATATCCATGACCGCCAGATACTCGTCGTAGAAGCGATTGTGTTTGTCGTGATCGCCGGACTCACCCTTTGCAACGCGCAAGATCTGGTCGCTGAAGGCCTTGCTGTGTGTTTCGGTGTTCATCGACATGAATGACGCCAACTGAAGTAGGCCCGGATAGACCATACGGCCGACACCAGCGTATTTGAAACCAACCCGTTGAATGATGAATTGTTCCAATTGGCCCATCGTCACTCTGCGACCGAAGTCAGTAACATCTGTGCGCGCGCGATCCGGATCAATTGGGCCGCCGATCAATGTCAAAGTTTGCGGTTGCGCTTTTGGATCCTGTTCGGCCAACAAAGCGGTTGCTGCCAATGCAAGAGGTGCTGGTTGGCAAACAGCAATCACATTAGTATCCGGCCCAAGTTGCTGCATGAACTCCGCCAGATAGAGGGTGTAATCCTCGACATCGAACTTACCCACGCTGACAGGAATATCGCGTGCATTGTGCCAGTCGGTTATCCAAACCTCCGCATCCGGCAGAAGGCTTTGTACGGTAGAGCGCAGAAGGGTCGCGTAGTGGCCAGACATTGGAGCGACCAGCAGGATCTTCCGGTGTTTGTAGGGGCGACCCTGAACTTTGAAACGAATGAGGTCACCGAAGGGGCGCGCAATCTCCGTTTCGATCGTCACCACATGGTCGCGCCCATCCGATGCAACCACGGTATCGATGCCCCAGTCTGGCTTGACGACCATTCTACTGTAGCTGCGCTCCATAACTTCGCCCCATGCCGCCATGAGCCGAAAGGTTGGATTAGGCACCACACCCCAAATGGGGTACGATGCCATTGAAAGGGCCGTCGCTCCCATCCATTGATTGGTGTTTCGCACCGTTTCCATGAGGTCGTATGTCATCATGTAACGCATAGAACGTGCTCCTTCGACCTTCATGGCGGAATGCCAAAACATCGCTTCGCCACTCCCCAACGATACGCCTACAGCAAAAATGCTGCACCTGCAAAAAGAATCCCGGAATATAGTTATGACATCTGAAGAAACCGAAAACGCTAGAAATCTTGAGGTGCTCAACCAGAACCTCGCCAAAGTTGAAGAATTATCACAGCGTTTCGTATCCGCAGTTGCTCAGAAAAAGCAGATACATCCGGGACTACAGGGGCCGGGCCAAGACCTGTATATGAAGGCGGCTTCGGCCTATTTCGCCGAAGCTATCACCCATCCTTCGCGTATACTGGAAACACAGGTCGAGTATTGGGGGAAAGCGCTCAAACATTTCGTTGAGGCGCAAGAGACGCTCATGTCTGGCCAATTGGCGCCTCCTGAGGATACCGGGCCAAAAGACCGTCGCTTTTCAAACGAGTTGTGGGACCGGCACCCATATTTCAATTTTATTAAGCAACAGTACCTCTTTTCTGCCGAGGCTGTACGCGCCGCCGTTGGTCAGCTCGAGGATTTAGACGAGACCGACAAGAAGCGCCTAAGTTACTTTTCGCAACAGATCATAGACATGATGAGCCCGACCAATTTCTTCGGAACGAACCCAGAGGCGCTTACAAAAGCGGTTGAGACCAACGGTCAATCGCTTGTCGACGGCCTCGAGAACCTTGTTCGCGACATAGAAGCCTCCGATGGCGAGATACTGGTGACACTCTCGGACAAGAACGCCTTCACGATAGGGGAGAATATTGGCGCGACCGAAGGCTCAGTTGTTTTCCGTAATGAGATCATGGAGTTAATACAGTACGCTCCAACCACCGAAACTGTCCATAAGACGCCTTTGATCATGTTTCCGCCTTGGATCAACAAATTCTACATTCTCGACCTTAAACCCAAGAACAGTCTCATCAAATGGATCCTGGATCAGGGATACACGCTCTACGTAGTCAGCTGGAAGAACCCGGACGCAAGCTATCGGGACTTTGGAATGGATGACTATATTGAAACTGGATATTTGAAGGCCATTGAAACCGTAAAGGAGATAACAGGTGAGCCACAGGTCAATGCAATCGGGTATTGCATAGCCGGCACAACTCTCTCGCTGACCTTGGCATTGCTGAAGAAACGCGGGGACAAATCGATAAAGTCCGCGACCTTTTTCACCACCCTCACTGACTTTGCCGATCAAGGCGAGGTGGGCGTTTTCTTGTCCAACGACTTTGTTGATGCCATCGAAGAGCAGGTTGAGAGCGAAGGCATACTCGAAAGCTTCATTATGAGCCGAACGTTCAGCTATCTGCGCTCAAACGATCTAATTTACGGACCGGCGATCCGAAGCTACATGCTGGGCGAGGCACCACCAGCATTCGATCTCCTTTTTTGGAATGGAGACGGTACCAACCTTCCGGCTTGCATGTTGATAGAGTACCTCCGTGGGCTGTGTCAGGAAAATCGATTTGCATGCGGCGGGTTCACCGTATGTGGAGAAACGGTACAGATTAAGGACGTGACAGTCCCGCTTTGCGCCATCGCGTGTGAAACCGACCACATCGCAGCATGGACCACGAGCTACAGCGGTTTTCAGAAAATGGGCAGCCGGTCCAAGACATTCATTCTGTCGGAATCCGGACATATTGCAGGGATCATCAACCCTCCCACCAAAAACAAGTATGGGCACTATGCAAACAGCGCTTGGCCAACCCACGCTGCCGAGTGGCAAGAGAACGCTCAGTTCAATCAAGGCTCATGGTGGCCGACTTGGGAAAAATGGCTGAAATCTAGAGCTGGCAAACGCGTAGCAGCACGAATTCCCGGGAGCGAGAAGAAGTACCCTGTTCTAGCGGCCGCGCCAGGAACTTATGTTGCAGAAGTTCCAAAATCCTCATAACCCTCTGTAAAGTAATAATTAATTTTTTTGCTGCATTGCAGCATTACTACTTGATTTTCTGCACTGCAGCATATAATTGTTCTGCAGTTGCAAAGGCGGAGAGGTCTCCGCCTCTTTAAAGGAGAAACCAAATGCCCGCTAAGGCTGCAGCAAACGATTATACAAAAATGATGAAAGACATGATGGGTGCATTTCCTGTCGACACATCGGCCATGACCGAAGTTTTCAAGACTCAGGCAAGCTTTGCTGACAAGATGTCCAAAGTTGTTTTGGAAGCCGCAGAGAAATCAACTGAGGTTTCTGCCGGCTGGACAAAAGCAACTATCGGAAAACTTGGCGTTGTCACAAACGTAAAGGACGATCCATCTGACTACACCAAAGCCATGACTGACTTCGCGTCGGCACAGGCCGAGATGAGCTCGGAGTCGATGGCCGCCTTTGCAGAGATCGCGAAAAAAGTTCAGATGGAAACTGTTGAGCTGATGCTTGCCGCCGGCAAAGACATCGGCGAGGACGCCACAAAGGCCGTCAAAAAAGCCACTGATGAGATGACTGCTGCTGCCAAGAAGGCGACAGCAAAGTAATTTAGGCATGTGATTGCCAACGTCCTCCCTGTTGGCATCATCCCGACTGACGGGCCTCGCGGCCCGTCATTTTTTTTGTCCGTCGTGCCCGTTGTTTGGAGCCGACACACGATCCAGTGCTTTTCGCATGGATTCCGAAAATCGAGTAGTGCTCAACGGCTTCTGCAAAATTTCATATGTACGCACAATGTGTCCGCAATCGCTGGCGTTGAAGTCTGAAAAGAGAACAACCGGCAATCCTTCCGCGGCAAGATCACTCCCAAGTTCCTCTATCGTTTCTCCATTGGGCAGATTGACGTCCAACAAGGCAAAATCGAAGCGGCACTCTTGTTCCAAGTTCTTGGTCTCCTGAAGCGAGGTCGCCATTAAGATTTCAGTAATCTCTAACTCCGCGAGTTGATCAGATATCTGCTCAACAAGGCGTATTTCAGCTTGAACAAGCGAAATGACTTTGCCCTCAAAAGAAACACTTTGGCTTCTCATTGCTCCTTCAAGATCAGTAAGTACGTTTCATAACGGCCTAAGGTAGAAATTTCGATTGGAAGAGAGCTAAGGTGTATCTTTGAACGGATGCCCTAGGCCGGTGACATGCCCCGGAGCCTCTCCGAGCGCCGACGGAGAATTTCAATCGTGGCCAAGAGGACAATCGATATCGCGATCAATATCGTGGCTACCGCCAGGATCGTTGGGCTGATTTGCTCGCGCAGGCCCGTGAACATTTGCCATGGCAAGGTCTTCTGACCTGCAGAGCCAACAAAAAGCACCACCACAACCTCGTCAAAAGACGTGATAAACGCGAATAGCCCGCCAGAAATCACGCCAGGCAGTATGAGCGGCATCTGCACGCGGAAAAAAGTCTTAACTGGATCAGCCCCGAGGTTCGCAGCCGCCCGCGTCAAGCTCCGGTCAAACCCCACTAAAGTCGCCGTAACAGTGATGATAACGAAAGGAATACCAAGAGCCGCATGTGCGAGAACAACCCCCCAATAGGTCCCCTGCAACCCTATGCGGCTATAAAAGAAAAACATACCGGCCGCTGAAATAATCAGTGGAACAATCATTGGTGAAATCAGGATGGCCATGATGGCGCGCCGGAACGGCACGTGAGGCTGGCTCAGTCCGATCGCCGCCAGTGTTCCAAAACCCACTGATAGCAATGTTGCCATTGGGGCAATGGTGACGGAATTCCACAGCGCTTGCTGCCAATCGTTATTGGTAAAGAAATCCTCATAGTGTTTCGTTGAATACCCGTCAGAGTCTAAAGCTAACATTGCCGGGGTGAACGTGAAAAAATCCTCCGCATTGAAGCTGAGAGGTACGATCACCAGAATTGGGGCAATGAGAAAGAAGAAGATCACGGCACAAATGACGCGGAATGCATAATACCAGATGCGTTGGCCGGTGGTTGCATATGGCGGCAATCCCATAGCGTCAGCCTCCCAATTTCACATTGTCGATGCCAACGATCCGGTCGTAGGCCCAGTAAAGCAACAGCACGGCAGCGAGAAGGATAGTGCCAAGCGCAGCCGCGAGACCCCAGTTCAGCGAGGACGAGATGTGGAAAGCAATTCTGTTCGAGATGAACACGCCTTGCGTGCCACCAACAAGCTCGGGGGTGATGTAGTACCCGATTGCCAGGATGAAGACGAGGATGGATCCAGCGCCGATACCAGGCACGCTCTGAGGAAAGTAAACACGCCAGAAAGCCGTCCAGTTCGTTGCCCCCAAAGACTTTGCTGCGCGAAGATAACTCGGCGGAATTGTCTTCATGACGGAGTAGAGAGGAAGGATCATAAACGGTAGCAAAATATGCGTCATAGCGATGATCGTGCCCGTCTGATTATTGATCATCACAAGCCGCCCCGCCTCATCGATAAGTCCCGACCAAACGAGAATATCATTGATGACGCCTTGTTGTTGAAGAAGCACTTTCCACGCACTGGTTCGCACCAAAAGGGATGTCCAAAACGGCAGGAGTACCAGAATAAGGAGAACATTGGCCGTTCGCGCCGGCAGGTTTGCCAAAAGCCACGCGACCGGATAGCCGAGCAAAATACAAGACAGTGTGATAACCAAAGACATGAACAGCGTGCGCTGGAACAACATCACATAAATGCGTTGGTCTTCGTCGCGTGCAGAAACTCCCTCAGGCGTAAGCTGAAGGTCAACGGAATTCAGGAAATACCCCGGCGTATAGCTGGCAGCATATGTCTGGATAGTTTTCCAAACCTCGGGATCACTCCAATCTTCGTCGACGTCTTCAAACGCCGCTTGAAGAGACACAATTTCAATTTCTGACGCTATGGCGCGTGCCTCTTCAAGGAGCGGGTTCTCGTAACCGTCAGACGCTTGAAGGTCTGCATGGAGGTTGGCAAACAGAACGTCCCATGGCTCTTCTTCTAAAGGGTCATCATCGTTTTCACGTTGAACCGCATCCCAAGTTGCGTAAGCAGACGCTGTGCGCGGCCCTGCGAGCGCTGCGACATCGGCCCATGTCTGTGGGCTTTCCCACGCTTCGTTCAGTCGAGAATAGGCCTTTGAGTACTCATCGGTATCAAAACGTCCGACACTGCGGCCAGACTTTCGAAATAGGGAAGAAATCCCCGTTTTTTCGTAGTTGAGGCGTGTGCCAAGACGGGTATGGAGCTTGCGCTCCTCTGCGAAAACCAAGTCCGTATAAAACGCGAGGTAGGCTTCGTCGCCAGGAAGGTCGCCCTCATCCGCGTCCCAACTGCGCAGGGCTTGTACCGTGCGTGGGATGGTGTCCCGCACAATGTTGTTTTCCACCGACCGGAACAACATGTCAGCAATCGGCGCAACGAATGTAATCAGGATGAAGAGAAGAAGCGGGGCAACAAGAAGGAACGCCCGGAGCTTTTCGCGACGCAGTGCGCGCGCAAGACTGCGTTTAAGCGGCGTTCCGTCCGCAGCAAGAACCGACCCGTCGCTCATCCGTCGTGCCCTTCCACAACGATAATGGTACTCGTCGCGCACCGCCGACGAATTTCCGCGACTTCCTGATATTCGGGATCATTGTAGGCTGCCAAAGCCGCCTCGTAGCTGGGAAACTCTATCACTACATGTCGGTCGCCTGCTTCGCCTTCCATGACCTTGCTTTGGCCACCACGGACGACAAATGACGCGCCGTGGCTTTCAAGGATAGGTGTATCCCGGCGGACATACTCTGGATATCCATCTGGCTCGGTGACGGTGATGTGTCCGATTATGTAGCCTTTTGGCACTTCTTTGTTCCCCCAGCGACTGTGGCCCCGAGTAAAACCCGGGGCCACTGAGCTTTTATTGCGCCAACCATGCCTGGAATTTAGCGTCCAGATCGTCGCGGTAATCAGCCCACCACTCGTAGTTGAAAAGGAAGGTGTTCACCGAGTTGGCCGGGTCTGTTGGCATATGCGGCGCCATATCGATTCCCAGGTCTGCGTGCTGACCAACCAGCGGCGCCGAAGAAGCACGTGCAGGGCCGTACGAGATGTACTTAGCCTGGTCTGCAAGACGCTGCGTGTCGGTCGCGTAGCTCACGAAGTCGAGCGCACGGGCAAGACGATCCTCTGGAAGACCGGCTGGGATGATCCAACCGTCAAGGTCGAACATCTGCCAATCCCAAAGCATGCCAACTGGCTGGTTCTGTTCTTCGATCACGCTGAACAGACGGCCGTTATAGGTCGATCCGATAGTGACTTCACCGTCAGCCAGAAGCTGAGGTGTTTCGGCACCAGCGCTCCACCAGATTGTGTTGTCCTTAATCGTGTCTAGCTTG
This sequence comes from Pseudomonadota bacterium, assembly GCA_039024895.1. Classification (GTDB taxonomy): domain Bacteria; phylum Pseudomonadota; class Alphaproteobacteria; order Rhodobacterales; family Rhodobacteraceae; genus JAJDOD01. The sequence goes on from JBCCPJ010000001.1 coordinate 387,990, forward strand.
GCGAAAGCGCGGTCCTGACCTTCTTCCGTCTCCAGAACGTCATAGACTTCCGATATGTCAACGCCGTCACAGATCAGAGCCCATTCAAGGTTTGCAATCGGGCGACGTTCGAGCGACCGCTTGCCAGGATATGTTTCCGTGTCAAAGATTGCGCAAACACTGTCCGGCGCCTTGTCCAAAAGGTCCGTGCGGTATCCGAACGCGGTCGAGTACACGATCTGAGGAATGAAACAATCAGACACGATCAAGTCGCCGAAATCGTCGGAAGCGGAGGTGCCGTCCGGCGCAGCCGCAAGCATTTCGTCGTGATCGATTTCCATTGCTAGGCCTTCGTCACAAAGACGGATGGCGTCCGCAGCAACGACGTCAACGACGTCCCAAGTGATGTTACCCGCTTCGTTCATGGCGCGCAGCTTTGCAACAGCTTCCGCCGAGCTCTCATCCCATACAAAGGTTGTGCCGGTTTCGGCGGCATACGGCTCTGAATAAGCGCGCTGTTGCGACTTTTGATAAGCACCACCCCAAGAGACCAGTGTAAGTTCATCAGCCATATGGCCATCTGCAAAAGAGGCACCAGCCGTAAAGACCAGCGCACTCGTTGCAAGAAGTGTCGTTGTGAGTTTCATTTCATACTCCCATGTCCCGAAATTGATGATGAGGACCGGACCTCGGAACTGGCACCCGACCCTCTTTGTTTCCGCAACCCCGACACATCGAAGTGCGGCATAACTTAGGCGTCAAGCGCCCTACAATCCTCCGAGAGCCATCCGATTTCGATGGACTCTCCGGCTTTCAAACGGACCTGATCGGGCGCATTGCGCGTCTTGACCACGAAGTCGTCTCGGCCCGCCACACGCAGACGGGTACGGAAAATATCACCCATGTAGATGAACTCAAGCACTTCGGCTTGAAGCGTATGTGCCCCCGGCTTGAGACGGTCCTTGTTGAACTCAACTCTTTCGGGTCTGATCGATACCTGCGTGCGCTCGCCCGGTTTTGACACATTTACTGGCATCGCATCGATGATGTCGCCCGAGTCAAGTTTCACTGTACAAAAACCAGAGCCAATCGTTTCGATGACCCCGGACAAGGTATTATTTTCGCCGATAAACTGCGCAACGAAGCTGTTCTCCGGCTCCTCATAGAGAACATCCGGCGGCGCCAATTGTTGAATCCGTCCATCGTCGAAGACTGCCACCCGGTCAGACATTGTCAGCGCTTCTGTTTGATCGTGCGTCACGTAGACTGTGGTGATTCCCAACGAGTGTGCCAGGTTCGTAATTTCAAACTGCATGTGTTCGCGCAGTTGTTTGTCCAGCGCGCCGAGCGGTTCATCCATCAAGACCAATTCAGGCTCGAAGACCAAAGCGCGCGCCAAAGCGACCCGTTGTTGCTGACCACCCGAAAGCTGCGCCGGGCGGCGCCCACCAAAATCGCCCATCTGGACCATATCAAGAGCGCGTTTGACTTTAGCTTCTCTTTCCGATTTGCCAATTTTTCGAACCTCAAGTGGAAAGGCGAGGTTTTCGGCAACCGTCATATGGGGAAAAAGGGCATAGTTCTGAAACACCATACCTATCCCGCGCTTGTGCGGAGGAATGTTGTTTATTGGGCTGCCGTCCAACAGAATTTCACCGTGCGTCGCGGTTTCAAACCCCGCGAGCATCATGAGGCACGTTGTTTTGCCCGACCCAGATGGCCCTAACATGGTCAGAAACTCACCTTTGCCGATGGAGAGGTTCAGGTCTTTAACGACAAGAATCTCCCCGTCGTAGCTCTTTTGAACGCGTTCAAAGACGACAAAATCGCCTGTATCTGTGTCTTTCGGCACGTGATCTCCCCAGTCCCGGCAAACCGCCCGCGCTTAGCCAACACGAAGTAAGTTAGGAATACAACTCGATAGCGACACACAAAGAGCTGTAGAGGATGCAGCGTTGAACGATTGAGCGACATGTGCGCGCACTAAGCAAAGCTGGGAACTGGCCAGTTTGCATCCAGCGCCAAATGAAAACGCATGTTCACGACGTTAGAGGCGCGCGCCTTCCGCTTGAATGCATCCATTGCAAAAGACAGATCAGCAATTGGCGGCATATAACCACCCGGCACGAGAACTGAAAATGATGCGCCGCGATTGCTTTCCCGTGGTAAGCGGCAACAGACACTTTTCTTAGACGTTAACCCCTTTTATAGTGCTTATATGCGGTGAAATCTGACGCCGCGAAGAAAGACAAGGCAGAGCAGTGGCCCACATTATTGTCGTCGGAAACGAAAAAGGCGGCGCCGGCAAATCAACTGTTTCGATGCATATCGCAACTTCGCTGGTGCGCATGGGGCATTTTGTTGGGGTTTTGGACCTAGACTTGCGGCAACGGAGCTTCGGTCGCTACATCGACAACCGCCGTCGCTTCATGGAAGCCGAAAGCCTCGACCTGCCTTGCCCTATCTACCGGGAGCTTCCAAATATTTCGCCTGAAACCCTCGGCCCCGGCGAGAACATATACGATCAGCGGCTCTCTGCGGCCGTTACCGGTCTTGAGCGCGAGGTCGAGTTCGTCTTGATCGATTGCCCGGGATCGCACACGCGCCTTAGTCAGGTGGCTCACTCCCTGGCGGACACCCTCGTCACACCCTTGAACGACAGCTTTGTCGACTTCGATCTTCTCGCCCAAATAGACCCGGCCACAAACAGAGTTCTACAGCCGTCAATCTACTCCGAAATGGTGTGGAATGCGCGGCAGCTTCGCGCTCAAGCGGGGCTAGAACCGATAGATTGGGTTGTTGTGCGCAATCGCGTAGGTGCGCAAGCAATGCATAACAAGAAGAAAATGGCGGAAGCAGTGCAAGCCCTAGCCAAAAGAATTGGCTTCCGTGTCGCACCGGGTTTTGCCGAACGCGTCATTTTTCGTGAGCTTTTCCCACGCGGGCTAACTCTGCTCGACCTGCGTGACATCGGCGTCCAGAACTTAAATCTATCCAATGTTGCCGCACGGCAGGAATTGCGCGAGCTCGTAAAGGAGCTGCGGCTACCTGGTGTTACGGTCGACTTCTGACCCGCTGCGTCGCCCCGTCATCGAAGAAGCGAGAGATTACCCCGTTGCGACGCGAGCTTGCGCGCTCCCGTTCTTCTTCCTGCAAAATGTCCTCTTGTGATCGTATAGGCTGGAACCCCTGATCTTCACCTGATTGCGCCGAGCCATCTTGCGACACAGCTTCGCGTGCTGCAGACGAAGCATCATTTTCCGGCAAACGTGGCCGGTTGAGGAGCGAAGTGAGCCAGTTACGAAACACAGCTTGTCCCATGTCGGTTGAAGTAAAAGTATCCTGCTGCAAAACGGCGGGATAATGGCGCTTTCGAGGTGTATTGTTCTTAAATGGAAAACACAAAGTTAAAAAAATGGGAAGAAGGCTCAACTGAAAGTCCCGCTCCCTGTTTTTCTATCTCGATCGGTTCTTAGATCTGCGACAGCTCCTGCTCCAAATCACCCATTTCGGCACCACCGGCCATCAGCCGCCGCATTTCGACGTCGCCAATCTCCTCTGATTGACCAGCGCCGATAACCTTGCCCAAAGCCAGGAAAGTGAAACGGTCGCCTACAAGGCGAGAGTGTATTTCGTTATGTGTGATGAATATGATCGCAATGTCGCCACGCGCCCTGACCCGCTTAATCGTCTTGAGAACGCCCATTTGCTGCTTCTGGCCAAGCGCAGAGGTTGGCTCGTCCAGGATCAGAACTTTAGCCCCAAAGTGGATAGCGCGCGCGATTGCCAATGTCTGCCGTTGACCACCTGACATCGTTCCAACAGCCTGCGTCGGATCTGAGAAATCTATCCCGATCTTCAGCATTTCATCATGGGCAATCTGGTTCATCTCTTCCATGCGCAAGGTGCCAAGTGGGCCTTTAAGCTCGCGACCCATGAAGAAGTTACGCGTGACACTCATCAACTGGTTCAGCGCAAGGTCTTGATACACTGTGCCGATTCCCGCTGCCGACGCGTCGCGCGGCGTCCGGAAGTTCACCGGCTTACCTTCAATATAAATCTGTCCGCTGGTCGGTTGGTGCACCCCCGCAAGCGTTTTAATCAGCGTAGACTTTCCTGCACCGTTGTCGCCTAGGAGTGCATGAACTTCGCCTGGATACACCTCCAGGTCGACGCCCCCAAGCGCGGTGAACGGGCCGAATTGCTTCGTCAGATTCTCTACTCGAAGATAAGGTTCGGCCATATCAAATGCCCCCCGTTATGCGCTTTCGAATGCGCTCGTTAGCGAACACCGCAGCGAGCAAGATCGCGCCCAGAAAAACGCGGAACCACGCCCCGTCGATAGCCGGAATGAAGAACACCGCGTTTGCGACCAGCCCTACGGTTATCGCCCCGAAGACTACTCCGATGATCGAGCCAAAGCCGCCGGTCATAAGGGTGCCACCAACAACCGCAATCGCGATGGCGAACAGCTCTTGAAGGTTACCTTTCGCCGCATCCGACGTGTTTGTGTCAAAGACCTGGCAAGCAGCGAACATTGTGGCGCAGAACGCAGTGAACATAAACAGACCGATTTTTACCGAGTTCACTGGCACACCATTTGCCCGTGCGGCCTCTTTGTTGTCGCCGGTCGCATAGATCCAGTTTCCGAGTTGTGTCCGGCTCAGAACAAAGTAAGCGACAGCCGCAATGACCATGAACCAAAGCAAGCGCGCATCAAAACCGGTCACCCACTGTTCAAGGCGGCGATTGATGTTCAGCGTCGCGAGGTAATTTATGTTGTCTGCCGTCAATCGCGCCGGCCACTCGACGCCGTCGACAAGGCGCTGACCTATCCAAAACCAGGCGTCGTAAAACCAGCCGAAAACCTCACCGCCAAGAATATCGGCAAACCAGCTGTTTTCTTTGAAATCCTGCAGGCCGGAAACCTGCGTTGACTGGTTGATCAAACGAAAGGCCACTTCTGTGGTGCCACGCAAGAAAAACAGAAAAGCGAGTGTCACTATGAAGCTGGAGAGCCCGGATCGGACAACAATGGTTCCAATTATCCAGCCGAGTGTGAGCGTCATGGCAAGCGTGATGATAAAGGCGAGAAACGGCGTCGCTTCACCCAGCCCGAAAGGAAGGCCCCACTTCAACATCAGGGCCATGGACATGCCCGCAAACCCGATCATAGAGCCAATCGATAGATCGAATTCGCCCGCGATCATCAACAGAGCCGCCCCAATGGCAATGATGCCATACTGCGCGATAATCTTGATATTATTCTTCAGACCCAGAGCATTGAAGGCTTTGCCATCTGATGCGATCGCTAGCGCGACGATGATAACGACCATGACGACAAATGCGCCTATCTCCGGTCGCCTTACCAAACGCTGAAGCCGTGTCTCTTGTTTGAGCCGGTCAGCTTCGCTGCGGTCAGCCATTTTTGCTCCCCTTTTTCCCCAACGGCTTCCAATGACAGAACAGGCGGGGAAATCCCCGCCTGCTCAGATTTTAATGAGGCTTCACACCTTAGCGGTCGATCCCCGCAAGCTCTTTCACAGCTGCTGCATTGGTCGCGTCAACATACCCCGGGCCGGAGTTGATGTTGTTGCCTGGCAACAACCCGGCATGGTTGTTGTAAAGGTGCAGAGCGATAACAGGCATATACCCTTGGAGACGCTGCTGCTGGTCGATTGTGAACGACGCTTTGCCGCTCTCAATCATGTCCATTACGCCCGGAGACAGGTCAAAACATGCAAGGTGCACATCCGCTCCAACGGCGTCGACTGCTTTTACGGCAGCTTCACAGACGTGCGGGCCAACAGCCAGCACGCCGTCGATCGTTGGGTCAGCTTGCAACGCAGCGGCTGTCCGTGTCTCGATCTGGGCTGGGTCATTCGACACGTCGATCATGTTGAGATCGCCGCCAATACCGGAGAAGTAACCCTCGCAGCGATCAACAAGTGCGGTGTTAAACGCTTCCTGGTTCAGACAAAGGCCCGTAGTCACGCCCTCAGCTGCAGCCCGTGCGCCTGCCGCCTCGCCCGCGTCCCGCTCTGGCTGGCCAACATGCATCAGAGCACCCAGCTCCTTCGAGGACTCGAGACCAGAGTTGATCGTCACGACAGGAATCCCGTCTGCAACGGCGGCCTTGATTGCGGGCCCAAGAGCATCCGCGTCAGGCAGCGATACGATGATGCCGTCGGGGTTCGAGGCAGCTGCTGCCTCGATAAGGGCAGCCATCGCGGCCATGTCGCCGGAAACATCGAAGTTATATTCCAGTGTCGCGCCGATAGCTTCAGCAGCGTCACGACCACCTTTTTCAACGACCGGCCAAAATGGGTCAGTACCCTGAGTGTGCGTAATCATGACATAACGCTCACCATGGCCCTCAGCGAATGCGCCGGTTGCCATGGTTGCGGCGACAGCCGTCGCCAACAGTGCTTTCTTCATTGGGTTCCTCCCTATTTGAACCAAGCCCGATTAAAGCCGGGAAAAATGTTAGCGCAAGCACTTTTTCTTCTTTTCTCGAAATTTTTGCAACCGGTTGCAAAGCTCGATACAGTCTGTCTGCTTGCAGCATTTTGCGCTTTTGGTACTTTCAAAGCACACGGCGAAGGGGAGAAGATTTGAACGGAGTAGTCAACGTAAGGCTGCGAGCTGCCCGCATAAGTACGCGTCCATGAAAGCTGCGCTGATTGGGCTAGGCATGGTCTCTCAAACGTACGGGGCGGCTATTCGAGCGAGCCAAACGGTTTCTCTCAAGTCCGCCTTTGCACCCAGCCTCGAAAGCCAAGAGCGGTTCATTTGTGCGTTCCCTGATATCTGCGCGGAGTTGGCCCGAGACGTCCAACAAATCGCCGATGACCCTGAAGTCGATTTCGCTATTGTCACAACACCGCCCAACGCGCGGCGCGAAATTGTGGAGATGCTGGCGGCGGCAGGCAAACCAATTCTCATGGAGAAACCTGTCGAGCGCACCCTTGATGCAGCCCAAGCGATCGTTGAGCTTTGCGAGGATTTAGATGTCCCGCTCGGCATTGTTTTCCAGCACCGGACGCGCCCCATCTTGGCGGAGCTTCACGATAAGCTGGCTGACCTCGGCGCGCTAATTGCCGTTGAAGTCGCGGTCCCTTGGTGGCGCCCCCAAAGCTACTACGATGAACCGGGACGCGGCAGCTTCGAGCGCGACGGTGGTGGCGTGTTAATTTCTCAAGCCATCCACACGCTTGATCTGATGCTTTCCTTGACCGGGCCAGTTTCTGAAGTCACCGCTATGTGCGTAACATCGGCCTTTCACTCCATGGAAGGTGAGGACTTTGTTTCTGCCGGTCTCAGCTTTGCGAACGGCGCCGTCGGTCATCTTTTCGCAACGACTGCAAGCTTCCCCGGCAAAGGCGAGACCATTACCCTACATTGTCAGAACGGGTCGGTGCGGCTGGCAGCAGGCGGTTTGGAGATCGCGTTCCATGATGGCCACAGCGAAACACTCGGTACGCAGCAAAGTTCGGGGTCGGGCGCCGACCCGATGGCGTTTACCTGCGATTGGCATCAGGCCGTTATTGAAGATTTCGCCGATGCGCTTAACGAAAGTCACGAACCGCTGGTAACAGGCCGAGAGGCATTGCAGGTCCACGCCCTTATTTCCGCGCTGGAAGAAGCTGGGCGAAGCGGAAAACGTGTCAAAGTGTCGAGGATTCCATAGTGTCACTAAAGCTTGGCATCCTCGGTATCGATCATGGACATATCTTTGGGATGCTATCCAATTTAATGGCGCAGGGTTGCGCAGCAATCAGCTATTGGACTGACGGACAAGCTGTCACTGAAACCAAGTTCCGCCAGAATTTCCCAAGCGTCTCCAAGGAAGAGACGCCCGATCCTATCCTCGATGATCCAACAATTTCGTTAGTCTTAATCGCGGCTGTACCGGCTGACCGCGCGGCTCTCGCCATCAGGGCCATGCGTGCAGGTAAAGACGTTATAGTCGACAAACCCGGCTGCACCACTCTAGAACAACTCATTGCATTGCGCGAAGCGCAGACTGAAACAGGCCGCATATGGAGTGTGAACTTTTCTGAGCGGTTCCAGGTCCCTGCAGTCACCAAAGCGGAAGAGCTCGTCTTTGGCGGCGCGATAGGCCGCGTCATACAAACGGTTGGCCTCGGGCCACATAAACGGAATCTCAAGACACGCCCGGCTTGGTTTTTCGAGCGCGCGCGATATGGCGGTATCCTGTGCGACATCGCAAGCCACCAAGTGGACCAGTTTCTTCATTTTACCGGGAGTTCACAGGCCGAAGTCGCCCATGCCTTTGTCGGAAATACCTCGCTGCCTGAACATCCCGAATTTCAGGATTTTGGCGAAATCGTCCTCAAGTCTTCAAAGGGCCACGGCTACATCCGCGTCGATTGGTTCACGCCGAACGGGCTCCCAACATGGGGCGACGGGCGGCTCTTTATTCAAGGCACCGACGGACATATTGAGCTACGCAAGTATACGGACATCGGACACCCACACCGAACCGATAACTTGTATCTCGTGAACGGGGAGGAGAATTCGCGCATTGACTGCAAAGGCGAAGAACTGCCCTATTTCCGCAACCTGATCGCCGATGTTCAAGATCGTTCCTCGACGGCCATGTCACAAGACCACGCCTTTACAACCATGGATATCGCGATCCGGGCTCAAATGAAGGCCGAGGCGTGATCCGAACTGTTGCGATAGTCGGTGCGGGTATAGGGGCGGAACATTTGGCAGCATACGTCAAACTGCCTGATCGCTACAAAGTGCTGTGCCTTTGTGACCTTAATGCTGACCGAGCCAAAGCCGTTGTCGAACCTTATGGTATTGAGGTCGAGACTGATTTGAATGTTGTGTTGGGCAGCGCTGATATTGACATTATCGACGTGTGTCTTCCACCGCATCTGCATGTTCCCGTGAGCCTGAGTGTGTTAGATGCGGGGAAAGCCGTCATCTGCGAAAAACCTCTGTCGACCAGCCTTCACGAAGTCGACATGCTGGCAAGAAAAATGGAGGAGAAAGGGGGGGCGGTATTTCCCGTGTTTCAGTACCGATACGGCCTCGGCACGGCTCAGCTCGCCGCCTTAATGGACGCCGGTCTCGCCGGTGAGTGCTACGCCGGGTCCCTCGAGACGCACTGGGATCGTGGGTCCGACTACTATGGGGTCGCATGGCGTGGAACGTGGAAAGGGGAGCAAGGCGGAGCTCTCTTAAGTCACGCCATCCATATTCACGATCTCCTCACGTCTCTTGTTGGCCCGGTAGCCCGGGTCTACGCTGAAACAGCCACGCGCGTGAACAACATTGAAACGGAGGATTGCGCTGCGCTGTCCATGAGAATGGCATCAGGCGCGGTGATCACATCTTCTGTCACACTGGGCGCCGCTGGAAACACAAGCCGACTTCGATTGATGTTCGAAGGCTTTACGGTCGAAAGCGATCACGCTGCGTATTCACCAGCGACTGAAAGCTGGAAATTCACAGCACGGTACCGCTCGAAGCAACCCGTAATCGACCAAGTGCTTTCAACGGTTGCACCGCAGCCCAGCGGCTTTCTCGCGATGCTTATTGCGATATCCGAACATTTGGATGGTCGCGTTGCAAACCCTGTATTGCTTGACGATGGGCGCCGGTCAATAGAATTTGTAACGGCTGCGTATCACTCGGCCCGAACTCTACAGCCTGTGTCCCTCCCCTTGAACGTAGATCACCCGCTATATGCAGGCTGGCTTCCGACGGATGTTTAGGAAAACTCAGCAAGGGAGAACTTCGGGGTTTCTTACGAGTTCACAAGATTGAACTCGGCTTCCTTGCTCCGTTCCAAAATCAAACGTGCATTGGGTAAGTCGTTTTCTTCCATTTTGGTTCTCAGCGACGCGTCGTCCAGTGACGCCCAACGCTTTAACAAACGTCTTTCGATTTCCTCCATAGGCACGTTGAGGAAAACCGTGGTGTCAAATTCAAGTGTATTCCAAGGTGGTTGATCAAGAAGCAAGTAGTTGCCCTCCACAATCAGATGGCGCACATCCTTCTCAATAAATCGGGCTGCGTTGCGCGCAATCTCTATACTCCGATCAAAAACAGGTACCGCAATCTCTGTTTCATCGTTGCGGCGTAACCGCGCCAGCATGGCCGCGAAACCAGCCACATCAAATGTATGCGGCGCACCTTTCTGTTTTTGCCACCCGCGCGATTGCAACAGCCCATCATCGTAATGGAATCCGTCCATGGCGAAAACAGCTGCACTATTTTGGCAACGCGCGTTCAACAATTCCGCAATCTGATCGGCAATGTAGGATTTACCTGCCCCCGGGGCACCCGCGATCGCTGTAACGTGCCGTGTGGCGCGCCCACGTTCCTCAAGAACATCTACCAACTTTTCAAGATCAATAGACCGCATCTTTTAAACGCTCCACCGCCCAGCGTGCGGCATCGGCAACCACAGCATCGTTATCGTCCACAAGGCTTTGTACGGCGGGCAATAGCTCGCTGCGACCGGAGTTTCCGATCGCATAGGCCACATTACGCACAAATCTATCGCGCCCTGTTCGCTTTATTGGTGAGCCCGAAAACTTACTACGAAACCCGGCATCGTCCAACGCCGCCAGATCATGCAAAGCAGGGTGATCCAAATCATCTCGGGCGGCATACCGTTGATCCCGTCCCCGTTCAGCGAATTTGTTCCACGGACAAACAGCGAGGCAATCGTCACATCCGTAAATGCGGTTTCCAAGTCCTGGCCGTAGATCGAGTGGGACCGGCCCCTTATGTTCAATGGTCAGATAGGAAATACAGCGCCGTGCGTCGAGTTGATAGGGTGCTGGAAACGCAGATGTCGGGCAGATATCGAGGCACTTTTGACAGCGCCCGCAATGATCTTCCTCTGCGACATCTGAGACGAGCTCGGCAGTGGTAAAGATTGCGCCTAGAAAGAACCAGCTACCAAGTTCACGGCCCACCAAATTTGTGTGCTTGCCTTGCCAACCGAGTCCAGCGGCTTGGGCTAGCGGTTTTTCAGCAACCGGCGCTGTGTCGACGAACACCTTTACTTCGCACGCTACTTCTGCCACCAACCAGCGCGCCACCTGCTTCAGACGCTTCTTAACGATGTCATGATAATCGCGCCCGCGCGCATAGACCGAAACAACCCCATTTTCGCTGTTTGAGAGATCATCTAGGGGGTTGTGATCGGGCGTATATGTTTCGGCCAACATGACGATGGACTTTACATCGGGCCAAAGTGCCCTCGGATCGCCTCGCCATTTGACCCTATCAGCAAGCCAAGTCATCTGACCGTGATGACCAGCTTTCAAGAAAAGTCTCATTTTTTCAGGCACATAATCGATGGCGTCTGGCAGCGTCACACGGCATTGCGCAAAACCGGCTCTTTCTGCCTCTTGCTTCAGCTTGTTTGTGATGTCGGGATCACTCAACTCAACGCATCTCTCTTCAGGGTAAGGGAGCATCGGCCAGAGCTTAAAAACGCCACACTCAAAAATCTAGATCGGCATAATGCTGGGGAGGCGGGAAGCCCGGGACAGCATCCGCCAACAAACTCCGAAATGCCGGACGGGATTTGATTTTGGCATACCAGTCTCGGACCGTTTGATTGAGGGCCCAATCTACGTCGGAAATGTAGTCAAGCGACGACAGATGCGCGGCGGCGGCAAAATCTGCAAGTGACAGCTCCGAGCCTGCTAACCAACGGCGTTCATCGAGAAGCCAACCGAGATACTCTAGGTGGAACTTGATCGCGCGCGCCCCAGCCTTCACGTTTCGACTGTCAGGATAACCTTCTTTGGTAATCTTCTTGTTGATCCGCTCGTAGAGAAGTTTTGACGTCACCTCGCTGTGGAACTTATCGTCAAACCAGCTCACAATCCGCCTTACTTCATGGCGGTCGATCGGGTCCTTCGGCAGAAGGCTGGGGGTTGGGTAGCGTTCCTCGATATACTCACAAATGGCCGTGCTCTCAGAAAGCGTGACGCCATCGATCTTCAAGACCGGCACCTTGCCAGCGGGGTTGCGGCGGATAAATTCCGGGTCTTTCTCCCAGTACCGTTCCTCCACCAAATCAACTTCTAATTTCTTCTCCGCCAACGAAAGGCGCACCTTTCGACAGAACGGAGAAAGCGGCACGTGGTACAACCGGATCATGTTTGGTCTGGCCTCTCGGACAATGGCCCTGTTTTGCCCTGCCTTGCGACAGCTTTCAACAAGGAGACGCTCATTCGAAACACGCGGCACGTCCGTCTCTACGGATCGTCGCCGCGCCGTCTGCAATTTGTGCGGCACGTCTTGCGGTCGCGGTGGACGGGTTCACCGCCTGCCTTTCCTTGGGATTTGGCAGGACAGCGGCAAGCAAAGCGGCTTGTCTGGTGTTTAGCTCTTTAGCCGAGACCCCAAAATGATGCTGCGCGGCAGCCTCTATCCCGAAAACCCCAGTGTCAAACTCCGCCACGTTCAAATAGACCTCTAGAATACGCCGCTTCGACCACAGGGCTTCAACAACGGGCGTAAATATTGCTTCGAGCGCTTTACGTGGCCAACTACGACCGTGCCAGAGCCAGACGTTCTTGACAGTTTGTTGAGACAGGGTCGATGCTCCGACGTTACCACCCTCGGCAATGGCAGCTCTGAGTTGCCCCAAATCGAACCCCCAATGTAAGCAAAAGTTCGAATCCTCGGCAGCAACAAGAGCGCGTAACATGACGGGCGCAACATTCTCGACATCTACCCAACGCCGTTCAAGCTTCCCATGTGTCACACCTTCCGACAGGATGTAGGGCGTTGTCGGCGGCTGGATCACTGAATAAGCGCCCACCCAGACGACAATCGCCAGCACGACCGAAAGTAGACCGCGACGCAGCCATACCATCGGCACCCAGCGAGGTGCGGGTGGTGACTTCGGTTTGCGGCGTGTGGCGGCTTTTCTGCTCGTTGCCTTCTTTGCCATATCGTTGATTTGCATGCCGATTGGGACAGAGCAAGTGCCTAATCGGCATTATTGTCGGCTATTCTGCAGCCGCTCGCTTACTGATCACCGCTGCCTTTTCCTGCTCAATACGCCTTGAAATCGCGCGTTCCCGACGTTTTGCGAACTTCTTTTTCAACCTTGCCACGCGCGCCTTTTGGTACGCGGCGATCAACGGGTTCGCGAGGAAGTAAGAAGCGATCGCTGCCGCCAAGCCAGGTAAAAAACCACCGACCAGATAAGGGAGAAAGATACGGTCCCAAAACCGGATGAGCCCCGACCACTGTGCTGTGTCGTCCGTGAAAATCGCAACAAAGTTCCGCCAAAGGTCATTTGCGGCATCCGAAAACGAGCCAAGAACGAGGGGCAAAGGAAGGGCGCGGATACCAAGAATATATGACCCAATCTCCATGGAGATTGCTGCAATGATCGGGAAAGTGATGGGGTTGCCGACAAAGGTCGCAAGCAACGCGGCCAAAACATTGCCTCGCATGATCCATGCCAGACCTGCCGAAGCCAGAAAGTGCAAGCCAAATAGGGGGGTAAACGATGTGAACACTCCAGCCGCTATCCCACGGCTAATCTTATGTGACGGATCCGGCAGTCGCCGCAATCGATGCACCACATAACGTGATGCCCGCCGCCACCCTCCCTTGGGATACAGGCTCTGGCTTACTAACTCAAAATAGGTCCTTGGCGTTCGCCGTTTGAAGACCACTTTACCAACCCCGCCTTGGCCCCTGTTTCAGGGCCTTCGCTCCAAATCCCTATGCCGTTCCATTGACGCAACATCGCTGTCAGCTTCGAGGGCCAGCATTAGTCTATGTAGGTGTTCTATGTCGCGGAGTTCTACGTCAACAATAAGACGGTAAAAGTCCGGTTTTCTGTCGATGAAAACAAGATCTGAGATGTTTGCGCCTTGTTCGCCTATCAAAGTGCAGATTCGCCCTAGCACACCGCTGTCGTTAGAGATTGTCAGATCAAGTCCAACGTTGTGAACGGCGGGGTGTTTCCCCTCATGCCAATGGAGATCTACCCAGCGACCCGTATGCTCCTCCATTTCAGCCAGTGCCTCGCAATCAATCGCGTGGATCATCACGCCTTTACCGGGGTAGCTAATTCCGACAATCCGCTCCCCAGGAACGGGAAGGCAACAGGCAGCGCGACGAAAGGTCTGCCCGGGGTTAAGGCCAACGACTGCCCGCGCCGTATCGATTTCATCCCCTTCCTCTTGAGACAGATCCGGGTAAAGCGTCTCAATGACCGCGCGAGCAGTGACTTCGGCGGATCCAATGCGCGCCAGAAGCTCCTGGCTCCCGTCGATTGCAAGTCTTCTCGCCGCAGTGCGGAGTGCCTTGTCAGTCGGACGTTTGCTGATTTGATCAAACGCCACGCGGACCAATTCTCGACCGAGCTTAATAAACCGTTCACGGTCTTCTTCTCGCAAACTCCGTCTGATGGCAGCCTTGGCCCGGCCCGTCGCCACAATGTCGATCCATGTGGCCTGCGGTCGTTGACCTTCGGCTGTCATAATGTCGACAGACTGGCCGTTCTTGAGCCTCGTCCAAAGAGGTACCCGTATCCCGTCGACTTTAGCGCCGACGCAACTGTCACCGATCCGAGTGTGAATGATATAGGCAAAATCCAGTGGCGTTGCGCCGCGAGGAAGCTTTACGACCTCACCTTTTGGCGTGAAACAAAACACTTGGTCGGCATACATCTCCATTTTGACATGCTCGAGAAACTCGTCATGGTCCCCTTCGGTATCGAACCGCTCGGAGAGACCGGCAATCCACTTGGCGGGGTCAACAGCAAAGGGGTTCTCAGCGCGGACACCATCGCGATACGCCCAATGGGCGGCAACGCCCGCTTCCGCGACTTCGTGCATCTCGCGCGTGCGGATTTGGATCTCAACCTGTTTGCCGTCTCGCCCTGATACAGTCGTGTGGATAGATCGATACCCGTTCGACTTTGGTTGGCTAATGTAGTCCTTGAACCGTCCTGGCACCGCGCGCCACCGGCGGTGAACAGCGCCCAATGCGCGATAGCAATCTGCATCTTCTTCGGCGATGATCCGAAATCCGTAGATGTCGGACAGTCGCGAGAACCCTATTTTCTGTTCTTCCATTTTCCGCCAGATGGAGTGCGGTTTTTTTGCCCGACCGAGAACGTGCGCCTCGATACCGGCAACATCAAGCTCCCGTTCGATATCTGCGGTGATCTTCTCAATCACATCACCAGTTTCACGCTGTAAGGTGATAAACCTTCTGATAATCGAGTTGCGCGCGTCGGAGTTCAGCACGCGAAAGGCCAGATCCTCCAGTTCTTCGCGCATCCACTGCATCCCCATGCGCCCTGCCAATGGCGCGAAGATATCCATCGTTTCGCGAGCCTTTTGCGCCTGTTTCTCGGGTTTCATCGCCCGGATGGTTCGCATGTTGTGCAGGCGGTCGGCGAGCTTCACTAGAATGACACGCAAGTCCTTGGACATTGCCATAAACAGCTTACGAAAATTCTCGGCCTGTTTAGTCTCAAGCGATGACAGTTGGAGGTTTGTCAGCTTAGTCACACCATCAACAAGTTCGGCAACTTCGCTCCCGAACTCGGCTTCAATATCCGAAAACGTTGAGCGAGTATCCTCAATGGTGTCGTGCAAAAGGGCTGTGACGATGGTCGCATCGTCCAAACTTTGCTCGGTCAAAATGGCAGCAACGGCCACTGGATGAGTAAAATACGGCTCGCCAGAATGACGAAACTGCCCAAGGTGCATTTCCTGCCCATAGGCAAATGCGCGCCGGATCAGGTCTGAGTTCGTCTTAGGATTGTAATTCTCTACAAGTGCGATCAGATCATCAGCGTCAAACATCGCATACCCGGCAAAAGCCGACCGCCATTAGGTTAAGGCTGACCTTGGGCTTCCATGAGTGCGCGAAGCAGCTTCTCTTCGCTCAGATCATCTTCGGCAGGCTTGTCGTTTTCGGCACCCATGAGGAGTGCCATTGCATCTTCTTCTGGCTCGTCCACTTCAATTTGAGTCTGGTTAGCCTCGATCATCCGTTCACGAAGTTCATCTGCTGACTGCGTCTCATCAGCTATTTCCCGCAGCGATACCACAGGGTTTTTATCATTGTCGCGATCAACCGTCAGAGCAGCGCCAGTGGATATTTCGCGCGCACGATGCGACGCGAGCATGACTAGCTCAAATCGGTTCGGAACTTTGTCAACGCAATCTTCAACCGTCACGCGGGCCATGGAATTCTCCGTCGGGATAAATCAAAACTGCACCTAATCTCTTACATACCGAAACACAAGGAGTTTCGTGATCGTATCAAATATCCCGACTAACCATTCATTAGTGCAGCTAATGCAACGTTAGATAGAATTACGTCACGTCACATGTACAAAAGCATCGGTTGCAACCTTAAACAATTTGCACATATTTTCCGCCAGCCGCCGGCATGAAGGTACTCCCAACCTTCGCTCACGAATGCCCTGCCGCTTAAAAATAGAAAGGACACTTAATGTTCTATAGGGACGAACGGCTCGCGCTGTTCATAGACGGTTCGAATTTATACGCGACTGCTAAATCACTTGGGTTTGACATCGATTACAAACTTCTCCGGCAAGAATTTATGCGCCGTGGAAAGATGGTCCGAGCTTTTTACTATACCGCGCTTCTTGAAAATGACGAGTATTCGCCTATCCGTCCGTTGGTTGACTGGCTGCACTATAATGGGTTCTCCATGGTAACCAAGCCAGCAAAGGAATTCACCGACAGCCAGGGGCGGCGCAAGGTGAAAGGCAACATGGATATCGAATTGACGGTCGACGCTATGGAGTTGGCGCCGCGTCTGGATCACATAGTTTTATTTTCAGGTGACGGAGATTTTCGACCTTTGGTCGAAAGTCTTCAGCGACAGGGCGTACGCGTTTCGGTGGTTTCAACCATTCGCTCCCAGCCGCCAATGATTGCCGACGAACTGCGTCGACAGGCTGATAACTTCATCGAGCTGGATGAGCTGCGCGAGGTCATCGGTCGCCCCCCCAGAGAGCCACGCGAAGACGAAGAAGAATGACGTCGCATCCGGGGCCACGTCCATAGAAATACCAAACTCCTAGCAACTAAGTGCGTCTACGCGTTGTCTCGATCTTGGTCGGGCAGACTAGACGTACGCGCCTAGGAGGAATAGTTCTTGCTGCAGGAGACTGCACGATGACGAAACCGCCTCTTATGCTCTATCTGGCAGCACCGCGTGGCTTTTGCGCAGGTGTCGATCGGGCGATCAAGATTGTCGAGATGGCAATCGAGAAATGGGGCGCTCCAGTCTATGTGCGCCACGAGATCGTGCACAATAAGTTTGTTGTGGATGCATTACGCGACAAAGGCGCAGTTTTTGTCGAAGAACTGGATGATTGCCCGACAGACCGTCCGGTGATTTTCTCCGCACATGGCGTTCCAAAGGCCGTTCCTGCTGCTGCTGAACAGCGGGAAATGACCTATGTCGATGCCACGTGCCCACTTGTATCGAAGGTGCATATCGAAGCTGAAAGGCACCATCGCAATGGCCTTCAAATGATAATGATAGGCCACGCAGGACATCCAGAGACACTCGGCACGATGGGACAGCTTCCCGATGGTGAGGTGTTGCTTGTTGAGGCGGTTGAGGACGTGGCGCATGTCAAACCGCGCGATCCCAACAGCCTTGCTTTCATCACCCAGACGACGCTTTCCGTCGATGACACAAGCGACATTGTCGACGCGTTAAAAGAGCGGTTCCCCGAGATTGTTGGGCCCCATAAAGAAGATATTTGTTACGCGACGACCAACAGACAAGAAGCCGTTAAATCCGTCTCGCCAAAAATAGACGCGCTGCTTGTAATTGGCGCACCAAACTCCTCGAACTCGAAAAGGCTTGTCGAAGTTGGCCGAACCTCCGGGTGCAGCTATTCTCAATTGGTGCAACGCGCTGACGAAATAGATTGGCGGGCACTTGAGGGAATAAGTTCACTTGGTTTGACAGCTGGCGCCAGCGCGCCTGAGGTGCTGGTAAACGAAGTCATCGACGCCTTTCGGGATCGTTTTGAGGTCACCGTAGAATTGGTCGAAACCGCCGTTGAGAACGTAGAATTCAAAGTGCCCCGAGTTTTGCGGGTCCCGGCATGATTTCCCTTCAGTTCCTTGCCACAGCACTTGTCGTTGTTGTCATCCCCGGAACTGGCGTTGTTTACACGCTGGCACTCGGGTTAGGTCAGGGTCGGCGTGCAGCCCTTGCGGCAGCCGCCGGGTGCACATTCGGCATCGTTCCCCATCTTTTAGCCGTGTTGTTTGGTCTGGCGGCGATTTTGCATACGTCTGCAGTCCTTTTCACAATCGTGAAGTTCGCAGGTGTCGCATATCTTTTGTACCTCGCCTACAGCGCCCTTGCTTCCGACGGAGCATTATCCATTCAACCGGACAAACGTCCGGTCGCCATGCGGCGTATCGCGACCCGGGGTGCCCTCATTAACATCCTGAATCCCAAACTCTCGATTTTCTTCCTCGCACTGCTGCCACCATTCCTATCTGGAAACGTGGCGACAGTTACGCAGGAGATGATCCTTCTAGGCGCCGTCTTCATGGCGCTGACATTCATTGTTTTTGTGCTCTACGGAATTTTTGCCGCTGCGGCGCGAGATCGTCTGCTGCAAAGCAAGCGAGCCATGCGCTGGTTGAACCGAAGCTTCGCAGTGATATTTGCGGCACTCGCGGCGCGACTTGCTACTGAACGCGCATGACGGATGGCTATGTTTCGTTTCAAACGACCGTGACGCCTGTCGAATGGGGGCGTTCAACTTATACCGTTATCGTCCTTCCAGATAGTATTGCGGAGCACTTCGCGGCAACAGGCACGAAACGCGTTGAGGGTGAGATCAACGACCACCCGATCAATGTCGGACTTGCGAAGGCGGATGCAATGCCTGGGACGTTTATCTGGGCAGGCAAGGCCTTTCTCGAAGCAGCGGGGATCGAGCCTGGGACGAAAATTGAGCTGCGCCTGCGTGCAGCCGATCCAAACCAAGTGGACGTGCCCAATGATGTCGTCTCCGCCCTTACGGCATCGGGCAAGCTGGCAGATTGGAATGCACTAACGCCAGGCAAGCAACGGGGATTCCTGCACCAAGTGAATACGGCCAAACGGGCCGAGACACGCCACAAACGTATTCAGAAGTTGGTGGAGATGCTGGAATGAGAATTCCGTTTGCACCCCTGGCACTTGGCCTCGCGGGCGTGATCCCCTTCCTCTGGGGTATGGTAACCCTTTTGTCGGCGGACCTCACAAGTTGGGGGATACAAACCTTCGGCCCCCGTTTTGTCGCGCCCTTTGTGCTGCTGAACTACGGGCAGATAATATTGGCATTCATGTCTGGCGTACTGTGGGGCTTCGCCACGAAATCAGAGGGTGAACAGGCAGCCATCAATTATGCGCTTTCTGTACTTCCGGCGCTCTGGGTCTTTTTCACCGTCGGCGCGGGCCCAAGCTCTTCGGCGGTTTACCTGATTGCGGGTTTTATCGGCTTGCTCGGTCTCGATTACACCTTTGATCGGCAGGGCCTCACACCGGCGTGGTGGATGCCTCTACGAATTCTGCTGACAGTTATCGTCGTCCTATGCCTCGCGGTGATGCTCTAATGGCGGACAAGGAAACACTGGCCGTCTATGCAGAACGCGCGGGAGATTATGCAAAGCGTTTTGGCAATTTGGGCGAAGGCCCTCACGTGACGGCGTTTCTTGCTCAAATCGCGCGAGGTGGTCGTATCCTAGATCTTGGGTGCGGGCCGGGTCATACGGCAGCCGCCATGATGCGAGCGGGATATGTAGTTGATGCAATTGACGCCTCGCCAGAACTGGCCGCGATTGCGCGCGATGAGTACGGGGTCGATGTACAGGTGACGACATTCGACACACTTCAAAACCAAGAGTTTTACGACGGTATTTTCGCGAATTTTTCGCTGCTCCACGATCCCAAGTCTGAGATGCCCAATCACTTGTCGCGCATTGCTCGAGCATTGGCGTCACACGGCATTCTCCATATTGGGCTAAAATGCGGTGTCGGAGAAAGGCGCGATGCGCTCGGCCGGTTTTATGCGTACTATGAGATCGAAGAGCTCATCGGGCTTTTGACCTCTGCGGGCTTCGAATCCATCCACCAAAGGACCGGTGAGGAAATTGGTCTTGATGGTACTGTGGCGCCCTGGGTCATTATTCTTGCGAGGAAACGTGGCTGAAGTAACGATTTATTCAATGCCGTCCTCAGGCAATAGCTATAAGGTCAGACTGCTCCTGGCCTTCCTTGGCCGCAGCTACACCCATGTTGCATTGGAGTACGAGACGCCCGAGCTCGAAGCTGCACACCGCGCGTCCCAATTGCCGCTTAACAAACTTCCGGTTCTGCAACTTGCTAACGGCACACAAATCCCGGAATCTAACGCAATCCTGTTTTACCTGGCGGGCGACACGGACTGGTTACCGAGCGAGCCAACATTGCGCGCGCTGGCCTTGTCTTGGATGTTTTGGGAACAGAATCAACATGAAGGCGTGATTGCCGTACGTGCTGCACTTTTGACCTATGAGCATAGAAAACACCTCGCCACGCCCGAGCGCCTCGATGAGCTTTGGGAACGCGGGGTCGCGATCCTAGGGCAAATGGAAAGCCACCTGAGCGAAAACGATTGGTTTGTCGGCAATTGCGCCAGCGTCGCCGATATCGCGCTTTACGCATACACGCACACAGCGGGGAAGAAAGGCGGTTACGATCTTGACCGCTTTCCTGCGATCCAACACTGGCTGGAGCGTTTCGCTGCTTTGCCCGGCTACATCGCTTTGGATGATATCCCTAAATGACAAAGTTGGTCGCATACACGGATGGCGCGTGCTCTGGGAACCCGGGCCCGGGCGGTTGGGGGGCTTTACTGATAGCCCGTGACGGCGACGCCGTGTTGAAGGAACGCGCGTTGAGCGGCGGCGAAGCCGAGACCACCAACAACCGGATGGAACTGCTGGCTGCCATTGAGGCGCTAGAGGCTTTGGTGCGCCCCTCAGCGCTCACCGTCGTCACAGACTCCGCTTATGTAAAGAACGGCGTTACCAGTTGGATTCACGGGTGGAAAAGGAACGGCTGGCGCACCTCCGCCAAGAAACCGGTAAAAAACGACGACCTATGGAAGAGGCTAGACGCAGCGCAAGCGCGACACGAGGTGACCTGGGAATGGGTAAAGGGCCATAACGGTCATCCCGAAAATGAACGCGCGGATGAACTCGCCCGAGCCGGAATGCAACCATACAAGCCCAAGAAACGACCAAAGGACTAACGGCGCTTACGACGCCTGCGACCGATCGCTTCCGAGGGGATCAAAATGAGCGCGCCAAGTGCGCCAATTATTGCATCCACCCCCGGCCTCCCAAAGGAGATGCCGAACATCACGCCGGCCATGAACAAGATGATCACACCGCCCAAGGCAATGATGATGGCTTGCACTACGCCGTGATGAGTGAAGTCCCACTTTTCTGCCAGATAGGCAACGATACCGCCGATCACCAACGATCCCCAAAAAGCAAAGAACATGCTGACCACCTCTCCTGTTCAGGTCAGATGTAAGTGCTGCGGGAAAAAACGCAAAGTAGCGAGGTCATTCTAGCAAAATGCGGGGTACTCGAGCACGCGGCACGATGGATGTCCCGCAAATCGCCTAGCCTAAAAGCCTCCGCGCGATCACCTGCGCCTGGATCTCTGCCGCGCCCTCAAAGATATTCAGAATGCGTGCATCGCACAGGATGCGGCTGATCGAATACTCGAGCGCAAATCCGTTGCCCCCGTGGATCTGTAAACCGTTGTCTGCAGCAGCCCAGGCCACGCGCGCGCCAAGCAGCTTGGCCATACCGGCTTCCAGATCACAGCGACGCTCCGCATCTTTCTCGCGTGCAGAGAAATACGTGAGCTGACGCGCCACCATGATCTCTACAGCCATCAAAGCGAGTTTCGATGCGACGCGAGGGAACTCGATCAACGACTTGCCGAACTGTTTGCGGTCCTCGGCATACTGCATTGATACATCCAAGGCCGATTGCGCAACCCCAATGGCGCGCGCGGCTGTTTGAATGCGCGCGCTCTCAAAAGTCTGCATAAGCTGTTTGAAGCCCTGGCCTTCCACATCGCCCAGCAGGTTTTCGCCATCCACTTTGAAATCGTCAAAATTGACCGTGTATTCTTTCATCCCGCGATAGCCGAGAACTTCGATCTCACCGCCCGAGATGCCTGCATCCTGCCACGGCGCTTCATCGGTGCCCGGCGTTTTCTCTGCCAGAAACATGGAAAGACCCTTGTAATCGGACGTGTCAGGCACGGATCGCGCAAGTACCGTCATCACATGAGTTCGGGCGGCGTGTGTGATCCAGGTCTTGTTTCCATTGAGGACCCAATCATCCCCGACTTTGACCGCTTTGGTACGCAACGCCCCAAGATCCGACCCGGTATTCGGCTCAGTAAACACGGCCGTCGGAAGGATTTCACCGGATGCAAGTCCGGGCAACCACTTCGCCTTCTGCGCATCAGTACCGCCACATAGGATGAGTTCAGCGGCGATTTCCGAACGTGTTCCCAACGAACCTACACCAATGTAGCCGCGGGAAAGCTCCTCCGAGACAACACACATCGACGTTTTTGAGAAACCAAATCCGCCGTGCTCTTCAGGGATGGTTAAGCCGAAAACGCCCATCTCGGCCAATTCCGAAATGACCTCCAAGGGGATCAACTCATCCTTAAGATGCCATTCGTGGGCGTAGGGCTCGACTTTATCCTTCGCATAGCGGCGGAACTGTTCGCGGATCATCTCCAACTCATCGTCCAGCCCTGAGGCACCTACTGTGATTTCCGCTTTTCGGTCACGCATGCACGCCACCAAACGCATCCGGGCCGCCTCGGTGTTCCCTTCTTGCGTCAGGCGCATAACCGCTTCTGACATCATCAAACGTTGATCGTCTTGCGTAAGGCCTAAGTCCTGAGGACGGAGAAGCTCACCCTGATTCATCGGCAGACCGCCATAAATCTGCCAGAGATACTCGCCGAACGCGATTTGATGGATCAGTTTTTCTGTTTCACCAAACTTACCATCGGCATCAAGCGCCTCTGCCCATGCCTGCATTTGACGAAGGGCTTCGACATACGTGGCAAACCAAGCCAAGCCGTGT
The DNA here is from genome assembly GCA_039024895.1 of Pseudomonadota bacterium. GTDB lineage: Bacteria > Pseudomonadota > Alphaproteobacteria > Rhodobacterales > Rhodobacteraceae > JAJDOD01. The sequence continues at coordinate 411,173 of JBCCPJ010000001.1, forward strand.
GTCGCCGTTTGATCAGCATCCATCAACGCCGAGCTGACTTTACCGCCATCGCTCACCCGGGCATGAACGACGCTAGTGGCACGGTCAAGAAGCGATTCGATGGGTCCGATAGCATCGCGTGTGAGGTCCAAGAGCCCCTCAATAATAGGGGTTTCGCTCATTTGATGACTGCCATCATGCGCCATTTTACACTCCTACCTTTCTGCACCTGCGAAGTGGTAAAGTCTATGCAGTCGCAGCGCAAGAAGATTTCAACTGTCGTATGAATTTTGAACAATAGTGTCTCTTTCATTTGTCCTTTTACTGAACAATCCACTTCTATACGCACGGTTTATGCCCTTCGAATTGCCACTCGTCATTTTTGCCGCCGCTGTCGGGCTGGCTTTCTTTGCCGGTGTCGTGAAAGGGACAACAGGCTTTGCGCTCCCAATGATCATGATCTCCGGTATCGGCTCTTTCCTGCCACCTGAACAGGCCCTTGCTGGCCTAATCCTCCCCGCTTTGGTTTCGAACGTATGGCAAGCAGCACGACAAGGTCTCAGCGCGGCACTCATTTCGGCGCGCATACATTGGCGCTATTTGGCCGTTGTCTTGGTTTGCCTGGTGATCAGCGCACAGTTTGTCACAAGACTCCCCACGTCGGTTCTATTTCTTATCCTGGGGGTTCCTGTAACCTGCTTCGCTGCGCTTCAATTGCTCGGCTGGCGTCCAAACATTCGCCCGGATCAGCGTACTTCGGCAGAACTTGGCGTAGGCGCCTTCGCCGGCACGCTCGGCGGCCTTTCCGGCGTTTGGGGACCGCCGACCGTTATGTACCTGACGGCGTTGAACCTTCCCAAGCTGGAACATGTGCGCGTTCAGGGTGTGGTCTATGCCACGGGCGCCATCATGCTGACCTTGGCGCATTTGCGAAGCGGCGTTCTGAATAGCGAGGGACTTGGATTTTCGGCCCTGCTTGTTCTACCTGCCTTGGTCGGCGTGGCGTGCGGCTTCGCCATTCAAGATCGGCTCAACCAGGAGCGTTTCCGTTGGGCGATCTTGGTTGTGCTCGCGTTTGCAGGGCTGAACTTGATACGACGCGGACTGGTAAGTTAACGCAGATACCCCATCGAATAGGTCGGCGTCATTTGGATTTCTTCTACATATGCCTGGAGCGCCGCAGGATCAGGCTGCCGTTCCGTCCCGGTTTCTGTCGCCGCCAGCCCACCCGTTATGAAGAGCGCATCGATATCTTCGCCAAGCGCTCCACGGATATCGGTCAAGATACCGTCGCCGATAGCGAGTATGCGGCTGTCGGGAGGAAGCGGCCCTATTTCTTCCAGTCTTCGACGCGCGAGATCGTAAATCGGGGGATGCGGCTTGCCGAAATAAAGGCTCTCTCCACCCATCTCCACGTAAAGCTTGGCCAAGGCACCAGCGCACCACTCGCGCTTTTCGCCACGGTCCACCACGATGTCAGGGTTGGCGCATAGGAGCTTTAGCCCTTTTTGCTTGGCGAAAAGAAACTCTGGTCGATTAACATCCGGGTCCGCTGACGGATCAAAAGGACCGAGGCAGGCAATTCCTTCCGCCTCATCGAGGGAAACACGCGAAATCTGGACAGGATCATCAAGCAGCTTTATGGGCTCAAAAAAGGGCAGGTCAAAATCCTGGCCCATGAACCAGACTCTTTCACCAACGACACCACGGAACATTGCGGTGCGCGCACTGTCTCCACTGGTTGCAATTGTGTCCCAACAATCATCCGGCACCTTAAAGGTGATCAGCTGTTTCGCGACTTCGGCCCGTGCGCGCGGCGCATTGGTCAACAGTACGACCTTGCCCCCTTTTGCGCGAAAGGCACGAAGCGCCTCAACGGCCTCCGGAAACGCCTCAATTCCATTGTGCAGACAGCCCCAAAGATCACAGAACACAGCGTCATACCGGTCCGAGACCTCTGACAGAGCTTCAATGATTTGCGTCATCAGACTTTCAAAGCCGGAATGATCTGTTTCTTTCGGCTAATAATACCTGGCAAACTCACCAGCTCGCCTTCAACCGTGACGCCAAAGCTCTTCTCTGCCACCGATTTCACAAACTCGTTGGGAACGAAGAGGACGGATTCCTCGCTCAGAATATCCACAAGGAAGAACAGAACCTGATCAACACCGTCTTCTTCTGCAACGGTGGCCATGTCTTCCATCAGTCCCGCCTTTCGAGACAGCACCATGGTCGGTGATGTTGTCTCAAGCACCGAAACCCGGAACTTTTTGCCGTCGACCTCGTACGACTTACTGTCCATACGAAGCAATTCAGCATCTGAATATGAAGAAACATCAGACTTTGCGGCAAACATCTCGGCCGCATAATCCGGTATGGACAAGCCCAGCTCAGCCGCCAGTTGCGTGGCCAATTCGCGATCCACATCCGTCGTCGTCGGTGAGCGAAATTCCAGCGTATCCGACAGGATGCACGACAACATCGCGCCCTTTATTGGGACTGGCATCTTCTTAGCGTCGTCGCCCATCAGATCATACATAATGGTCGCCGTGCACGCGACGGGGCGAACGGTTATGTTGATTGGCCCTTTGGTCTTCAACCCACCTTGCAACATGTGGTGATCAATGACCTCAGTCACCATCGCGTCATTCACCCCGTCAGGCAATTCAGCAACGTTGTTCGTGTCAACGATCACACAGGTGTCGCCTTCGCCCACATCTTGGAGAACCTCGGGCTTATCAATTTTCCAACGGCTAAGAACAAAGAGAGCTTCAGAATTTGGCTCGCCCAAAAGACGGGGCTCAGCCGGCATGTCGCGACATTCATTAAGATACCACGCCCAGATGATCGGTGACCCGGTTGAGTCGGTATCAGGGGATTTGTGGCCAAACACTTTGATGGTCATGAGAAAAGTCTCGCTGATGGCTCATTTTCCGTTCTCTTAGCTTGTCGCACAGCCCTTGTCACGTAATGGCAGCCGGGCGTAGGGTCACACCCAAAAGGCGAGAAAACCGTGCAGGAAACCGAGCTCTATGCTCCCGTAAAATCCTTCCTTGAAGGACAGGGCTATACAGTCAAGGCTGAAGTCGGGGCAGCGGATGTTGTCGCGTGTCGCGCCAATGAAGAGCCTGTCATCATTGAACTTAAGGCCAACTTCTCATTGTCGCTTATTCATCAAGCGGTCTCGCGCCAAAGCATAACTGATAACGTCTATATTGCTGCACCACGCGGAACCGGTCGACGCTTTGTATCGTCACTGAAACAGATGAAAACACTGTGTCGTCGCCTAGGCTTGGGCCTTTTGACGGTTCGTCTGAAGGATATGCACTTGGAAGTGCATTGCGACCCTGCCCCCTTCACACCCAGAAAATCTAAAAATCGGCGGGCTCTCCTGCTTCGCGAGTTTGCAAAGCGCGAAGGCGATCCAAATCAGGGTGGTGCAACACGTATGGGTTTGGTGACAGCGTATCGCCAAGATGCCATGCGATGCGCAAACCACTTGGCAACAGCGGGTCCGTCTAAAGGGCGCGATGTGGCGCGTGAAACCGGGGTAGAAAAAGCGACCAGGCTTATGGCCGACAATCACTACGGCTGGTTCTCTCGCGTCGACAAGGGCATCTACGATCTGACCGATTGCGGACGTAAAGCGGTTTCGGCCAACTGATGGAGTGGCGCGAAGAAGGGATTTTGCTCCGCCGTTCGCTCCATGGAGAAAATAGTGCAATTATTGAATTGTTTACGCACGATCACGGCCGACACGCCGGGATTGTGAGAGGAGGCTCCTCTCGAAAAATGGCGGCTGTGCTGCAACCAGGTACGCAGGTCGCGGTGTCATGGCGTGCACGCCTCGAAGATCACCTTGGAACCTATACTGTTGAGGCCAAGAAATCCCGCGCGTATCTCATGAACGATCGCAAGACCTTAGCGGGCTTAAACGCCCTTACCGGGTTATTGTCGTTTTCCTTGCCGGAACGTGAGCCGCACGGCGCGCTTTACGACCAGACGTTGACTGTCCTCGACATGATGGACGGCGACTACTGGCACCTGGCTTACTTGCGTTGGGAATTATCATTGCTCGATGAGCTTGGGTTCGGTCTCGACCTGAAAACATGTGCCGTCACCGGAGCCACCACGGGGTTGACCTTTGTCTCTCCAAAGTCCGGACGCGCCGTTGCGATGGGTGCTGCCGGTGAATGGGCCGACAAACTGCTCCCGCTCTCTCCAGCCCTGACCGGACAAAGCGCGGATATTGAAGATGTATGCGAAGGTTTGCGCCTCACCGGGTACTTTTTGAACAAGCGTCTGGCACCAGCACTCGGTAACAGGGCGCTGCCGAATGCACGACAACGCCTTGTCGATCAGCTTAGCCGGATTTGACCTACTCCCAGAAAACGGAGCCGCGATAAATCCGTTTCTTCATGGGGGTACCATCAGGTCGCAGCGGGATGCCTTCCGCATTCACACTTGGTTCATCCTTTGGCGTTGGCTCGCCTACGGCTTCATGCGCCGCGCTTGCCACTCGGCTCGCCAACAGCTCTCTTGACCCGCGAAATCCACCACGGCGCTTCTTGCCCAATCCAAGGATGGAGCCAAGGCCACCTTCTTCCCTTGGCACCTCGTCCACTTGATGCTGTTCCGACGCGTCGTTCTGGTCGGGCACACCACTGCTCACGCCGTCGATTTCAAGAGGTTGCGATGTCACGCGAGGTGTCTCGGCTACAGCTTCAACAGAAGGTTCGCTTTCAAGAGCATCGTCGGCAAAACCCTCCTGCTCTATCGCCTTCTCTATCGCTTTGCCAAATATCCCGAGGCCGACGTGCAGTTTAACAAGTTGACCGCGCTGCAGTTGGGGAGCCAACACAGCGAGCAACCCACCCTCAATAGAACGCACAATGAAGCTGTGATTAGCAAAATCGATCATCACCTCACCGAAGTCGTAGCCTTCGTCTCCCAAAATTGTGGTCTGCTCAAAGATCTCCGAAAACGTCTCCAGAATAGCCTCAACATCAATAATGTCGTAGGGCGACTCTAGATTGTGTTGAAGCTGCCCGTTATGGGTCACCATCGCGCCGATGACGTCTGGATGCCGCTCGACAATTTTGTCGAGGGTGTCTTTAACCGCCATGACGCACCTCCTTGCGACCGCCATTTGCGTTATCGCGCAAGACGATCATATTTGCGGTTCTCAGGGCCTCGGTGTGCATTTCCCGTGACCCCTTCATAAATGTAATTGATGGTCTAATTTCACTTTCGCTAAGCTCAGCGCCAATTTTGGATGCAAGGTCAATTGCGTTCGAACAAACGGCTGTTACCGTTTCCGAAACACCTTCGCTTATGACCTCGATACCGTCGGCGTTGAACACTGACCAGCCGCGCACGGCGTCGTCAGCAACCGCCGATTTAATTGTCTTTATCTCTTCCCCATCAAGCACCGACGAAAGCGCGTCGGTATGCTTCTTGAACAAACGCATGGGACTACTCCACTTTACCTAGCGACAATTTGAACTAGGTTTTCGCGACTTTTCTGTGGCGCAGCGTGGTTCTTTCCTTGCAATCTTGTCGACAAAAAGGCGGCTTCGGATTGTAAGGTGCCGAAACTGCACAAAAACTCGACGATGGTTAACAAAAACCGCGATTGTTCGCGTGCTGTAGGAAATACCAAGCCTGTTTTTTCTGATTCGGTATCAATGCGGCTGTATTTTGCACTTTGTGCCAGAAACGTCTGCCACAATAGAAAAAGGCAGGCGTTTACGCCTGCCTTTACGTGGTTAGCTGACGGCCAATTAGTTCCCGGTGGCACTTACAACATCAATTGAAATACCAGGGCCCATCGTCGACGACAGAGCGACCTTCTTCATGTAGGTGCCCTTCGCCCCGGTCGGCTTGGCTTTTGAAACCGCGTCGACAAATGCGCGGACATTCTCAACCAATTTGCCCTCGTCAAAGGAAGCCTTGCCCACACCTGCGTGGACGACACCACCTTTTTCGGCCTTGAACTGGACCTGACCGCCTTTTGCTGCCTGAACAGCCTCCTTCACGTCCATCGTAACCGTGCCCACCTTCGGGTTCGGCATTAGGTTACGCGGACCAAGGACCTTACCAAGCCGGCCGACGATTGGCATCATGTCCGGTGTGGCGATGCAACGATCGAACTCGATTGTGCCGCCCTGCACCGTCTCCATCAGGTCTTCCGCACCGACGATGTCAGCACCGGCTTCCTTCGCCTCTTCGGCTTTCGGCCCGCGTGCGAAAACTGCAACGTGCACTGACTTCCCTGTCCCATTCGGCAGATCAACGGTGCCGCGCACCATCTGGTCCGCATGACGTGTGTCCACGCCGAGGTTCATCGCGATCTCAATCGTCTCATCGAACTTTGCCTTGGCGTTCGATTTGACAAGGCTCACAGCTTCTTCGACAGAAACTTCATCCTTACCAGAAAAAGCCTCTCGTGCCGCTTTCGTTCGTTTCCCAAGCTTTGCCATGATCTACCCTTTCACCTCGATGCCCATCGACTTGGCAGAACCAAGAATGATCTTCATCGCCTGTTCAACGTCGTTTGCCGAGAGGTCTTTCATCTTGGCTTCTGCGATTTCGCGAACTTGCTTCGTCGTCACCGTACCAACAGTTTCACGCGATGGATTGTTGGCACCGGACTTCAGCTTTGCGGCTTTCTTCAGAAAGTAAGACGCAGGTGGCGTCTTGATGTCCATCGAGAAGGACTTGTCCTGATAATAGGTGATGATCGTAGGGCAGGGTGCGCCCGGCTCCATCTCCTGCGTTTTGGCGTTAAACGCTTTGCAGAATTCCATGATGTTGATGCCGCGCTGACCCAAGGCCGGACCGACCGGCGGGGACGGGTTTGCTTGTCCGGCAGGCACCTGAAGTTTCATGGTGCCAGCAACTTTCTTGGCCATAAGACCAACTCCTCTTCTCAACACTTTCAATACGCGTATTGAAAGCTTGGGTTGATGTGGTCCGGTCTGGACGTCGCGACGCCCGCGCCTTCCACGGGTATGACTGCGTTACAGCCTTACGCGAGATACTCGCCGTTGCTTACGAATTCAAGGTGTTTCGAACCGCGCCTCACCCGCAGGCGTAATCGGCTTGCAACTTACCCAAAAGGAAGCCTACGAAGCACACAGAGTCATCCGGGCAGTACCGGCAGAACAACCGCCGCCGGACGCACTTATAACGCGGGGCGAGAAACCCAAATGAAACGCTTCTTTCTCCTGACAGCTGGCCGCACCGGATCGACGGCAGTTCTTGATAGCCTAAACAAGCTGCCCTCTGTCGTGGCATTACAGGAGCCATTTCTCAAAGGCCGAGACCCGAAAGAGGGATTGAAAACGGCCCAAGGTAGTGTTCCGTTCTTTGAGAACCACTTAAACAGTCAAGGCATGCTCTCGCGCGGCTTATCCAAACTATCAGAGCGTTCACACGTTGAGAGCTATCTGAAAATCATCGAGGCCAAATCGACAACGCGGAGTACTAAGGCGTTCGGTTTCAAAGCTCTCAGACACCACTTTAAAGATCATAGAACACTGTCCAACATACTGCTTAAACGAGCCTATCATTGCATTTGTCTTAAACGTGACGCTATTCGACAGTCGATATCCCTACAGGTGGCAAGACAGCGCGGCCTGTACAACACGACCAAAGATTTGAAGGACACGGTCCCAGTTCACATCGACATGAACGAACTTCAGAAATCAGTTGAAAATGAAACCCAGCGTGTTGCTTTAGACGTCGATGAATTCAAAGCGCGCGGATTTCCTTTGATCCTTGTAGACTACGAGACCTTTAGCGACGATCCTCGCAAATTCTTTTACGAAATCCAGGATCTTCTCGATTTGCCCCGCGACCTGCCACCTGCCAGTGACTACAAGCGCGTAATCAAGAACCTGAAAGACACCATCTCAAACTACGACGAAGTCCAAGCGTTCGCAGTCGAGAGGGGCCAGTCTCTCTGACGCGAAAATAAGTTAGGTCTGTTTCGAAACCTGCGTGAACTCCAGTTCAACCGGCGTAGCCCGACCAAAGATTGACACCGTGACCTTCAGGCGCTGGTTCTCTTCGTCGACCTCTTCCACAGTACCGTCAAAGTCCTCGAACGGACCATCGTTCACTTTAACTTGCTCACCAACCTCATAGGAGATCATGAGTTTCGGAGCGCTTTCACCTTCTTCGACGCGGTTCAGAATACCGTTCACCTCCGCATCCCGCATTGGCATCGGACGACCCTGCGGTCCAAGAAAGCCTGTGACGCGATTGATAGAGTTGATGAGGTGGTACCCCTCGTCAGACATCTCCATACGCACAAGCACATAGCCCGGCATGAAACGACGCTCCGCGGTGACCTTCTTCCCACGTCGTATTTCGATAACCTCTTCTGTGGGAACAAGTACTTCTTCGATCTGATCTTGGAGGTCAGCATCCTCCACAGATTGGCGGATCGTTTCGGCAACCTTTTTCTCGAAGTTGGACAACACGCTCACTGAGTACCAGCGCTTCGCCATGGGTCGAGGTCCTTCTTGCGGGGGCAGAATGCAACTGCCGGAAATTAAAACGGGCGTGCACTTTAACATGCACGCCGCTCATAAAGTAGACGTCTATCGCCACAGTTGACCCAGTTCAAGAGGTCTCATGTGCCAAAGTAAGTGAGTACGATCTCCAGCCCGGAAAAGATAATCCGATCAACCAGCCAGAAAAAAGCTGCAGTAAGGACGGCCAAAAAGAAAACCATCACACTGGTCAGCATCACTTCACGACGGTTGGGCCACACGACTTTGGCAACTTCTGAACGTACCTGCTGAATGAATTGAAGGGGATTAACCATCGTGACCTGTCTGACGCTGCATCTGATTTTCAGCGCAGATACGCTCTTAGACGATCGCTTTCAACCCTCTGCGATCCGGATCACAAGGTCTCCAAAGGATTTGAGCGCGCGCGAACCCGACCGAGGGGCGAATCCGCGTCTGGGCCATGTGAGATCACGGGAGGAACATCCAGGCCTAGATCGACCGTGCCTGTCTCAGCAGGCGCCAGTTTTTGCATCACATCGGCGCTTGAAACACGAGGCTTCATCTTCTCGCCACGAATTTCCATACCCCTCTGAAAGCCGCCAAAAGCAAAGAGGAAAGCAATCAAACCGCCGACCAACCAAACCCTGTTTACATCGGCTCCGGGGTCTGTAGCCAGCATAGCTTGTTGCAGATAAAATGTACCTGCGAAAATGCCGATGGCAAGAATGTAGGACCCGATCGGCGGCAAGAAGGTGAAAAGCCGAAGCATGATGTGCCTCCGGAAAAGGTATCTCACTCGAGGTTTCAGTCTCAGTTTCCATGAAATCAGGGCAAAATTGTGTCAGTGGCCAAATTTTGCGCGCACTGTTTCGGTTTGTGAGACAAATGGGCTCGCTGACATGATGTGAGAAGCCAGCTATCCTCAGAACGACAAACGCCAGCACTCGAACGGCGATTTACTGGCATAAGTCATTGATCTTATTGGCAGGGGCGGAGGGTCTCGAACCCCCGACCTACGGTTTTGGAGACCGTCGCTCTACCAACTGAGCTACACCCCTAAGGCCAGACTTGCAGTTACGGCAGGCCCGGATCGAAATCAAGGACGAAACGAAACCGTCAGTACTTCAGCCGAAGTTCCGCAGCTTCGACGTAATTGCCAACGCCCACGAGTTCAGATGCAAAGGCGCCGACGCGGTCGATTGGCAGACCGCTCTCGAGTGCCTGCTCAAAACGCAACAAACCGGCGGCCACCTCTCCCGCGCGAACCAGAGTAATCGCCAGATAGAAATGCGCCCAAGGGTCTTTGACACCGGTAGCAAGCGACGCCTCCGCCGCCGCCCGCGCGGTAGCGTAGTCCCGCAACTCCAGCGCAATGTAACTGCGAAGTAGATGGTCCGAATAGTCCGCACCGGATAGGACGATAGCGCGATCTATGACCGCCAATGCTTCCGCGAACCGTCCGTCGGTCGAAAGGGCGTCAGCATACCAGTAAAGGATAGCGTTGTTTGCGCCCAAGCGTGTATCCGCAAGCTCATATGTCTCAATTGCTTCGGCCCGGCGGCCCAGAGCAAGCAAGGCTTGTCCCCGCTCGATATAGCCGGACGACTTTTCAGGGTAAGCCGCAATCAACCGGTCTGCTTCGCGCAAGGCCTGGGAGTTCCGGTCAAGCTCTCGCAGCGCAATGATCCGATAAACGAGGCTCGGAAAGTCATCGGGCGCATCGATCAGGACTTGATTGAAGAGCACCAGCGCTTCTTCCGCTTTGTTCTCCGATAGCTTAGCGCGCCCAAGGCCATAGCGCGCATTGATGTCCGCCGGTTCGATGTCGAGAGCCGCTTCAAACTCGGCTGTGGCGCGCTGCGCGTCACCCTCGTCCAAATAGCTCCACGCGATTTCCCGAACTGCCCAAATGTAGTCCGGATCAATGGAGAGCGCCGCCGTCAGCAATACACGTGCTTCGTCCGACGACAACTTTCCCATACGCCGTCCCGTCGCCGCCTTGCCCCCAAGGGCCTGAACCGAAACGCCAATACTCAGTGAGGTGTCGAATGCACCGTAAGCAGCCACATCGCCTTCCAGCTCCCAGAGTGCCCAACCAAGCCCATTCCAGGCGTCCGTCGCGGTCTTGTCGAGTGCGAGCGCTTCTTCGAAGCTAGCAACTGCGACAGAGTATTGGTCTAGCCAGAGATACCCGTCCCCACGGGCTGTAATGAACTCCGCGCGCTGTTTCTGGGTGAGACCGGCTGCTGTGAGGGCGGCATCGCATGCCGAAACGATACGCGGTGGCGTTTCGCTCCGCGCCAGGCATATGCGCGCCATTGTATCTTCAGATGATGTGATCAGCGGTTTCGCAATCACCGGTGATGATGCTAACCCGAGGATCAACAGACAAAAAAACGCGCGCACCATGCATTTCCCCAAAAGGTAAAATCACAAGCAGATCGTGAGATTATTTCGAGGAAACCGCGCGATTTTGCGGCAAGAGTTGGGTATTCGCGTTATGTCGCTTCAGCTGACGCGTGGGGCGAGTCTCAGTTTGAATTTGGGAAAAACCGAAAACGGGCAGGGAAGTCCCCGCCCGTCGTTATATTCGGCCGCTTTGTAAAGCGGGGTTTATCCCGGCTTACAACGTCGTTACTCAATAATCTTCGACACGACGCCTGAGCCGACGGTTCTGCCGCCTTCGCGGATGGCGAAGCGCAGGCCGTCTTCCATGGCAATCGGGGCGATCAGCTCGACCGTGAACTTCAGGTTGTCCCCTGGCATCACCATCTCGGTGCCGCCCGGCAGTTCAACCGTCCCCGTCACATCCGTCGTCCGGAAGTAGAACTGTGGACGATAGTTCGCGAAGAACGGCGTGTGACGCCCGCCTTCATCCTTTGTCAGGATGTAGACTTCACACTCGAACTTCGTGTGCGGGTTCACCGAGCCCGGCTTGCAGAGCACCTGGCCACGCTCGACCGCTTCCCGGTCGATGCCGCGCAGAAGCGCGCCGATATTGTCGCCCGCTTCGCCCCGGTCCAGGAGCTTGCGGAACATCTCAACACCCGTGCAGGTCGTCTTGGTGGTGTCCTTGATGCCCACGATCTCAAGTTCGTCGCCAACATTCACAACACCGCGCTCCACACGACCGGTCACAACCGTCCCGCGGCCGGAGATCGAGAACACATCCTCGATCGGCATCAGGAACGGCTGGTCCACCGCGCGTTCGGGCTGCGGGATGTATTCGTCCACAGCCGCCATCAGCTCGGCAATCTTCTCCGTGCCGATACTGTCGTCACGCCCCTCCAGCGCCGCCAGCGCAGAGCCAGCCACGATCGGAATGTCGTCGCCCGGGAAGTCGTACTCGCTCAGAAGCTCGCGCACTTC
>JBCCPJ010000002.1:0-302878 GCA_039024895.1 Pseudomonadota bacterium
AAAATGCGTCCATCGGGCGCTGCAAGCCCATTCACAGGCTCAATTTCATAAAGGTGCACCTTGATGCGCGGCAAATCGAGCGACGCCGCCATTTGATCGGTCAAACGCTTCAGACCGGGGTCCACCAGTTCGGTGGATTTGGCATCCAACTCGGACTTGGTCCGCCAAAGGGACACCCGGTACATGACCAGCCCATAAAGGATTGCCATAAAGATCGGCGCGAATTTTAACATGAGGTTGATATGGGGCTGAAACACGCGGCTTCCAAGGGATTGCGCCACAACCGGCGCGCGCAATCGACGCAGGCGCTCGAAAAACGCGCCTTCTGTCAGCACGCGAGCAACAAGTCGCCAGCCCGTATCTGTCTTGACATCTCGCCGCGACAGGTTTTGAGGTCCAAGGGAAACGCCAGCCCGCCGAAAACGAGGCAATCGGCGCGTTCAGGCTAAAACCCCCAATTACCCCAGCAATTTCATCCCGCGCGTCAGCCCTTCGAGCGTGAGGGGCACCATGCGCTCGTGGCCGATGATTTCGCGGATCATATGCGTCGATTGCGTGTACTGCCAATGGGGTTCTGGCATCGGGTTGATCCACAAAAGATCCGGCCACTGCGCCAACGCGCGCCGCAACCAAACCTCACCCGCCTCTTCGTTCCAGTGCTCGTTAGCGCCTCCGGGCACCACAACCTCGTAAGGCGACATGGCCGCGTCACCCACAAAAACGCACTTCCACAGGGAGCCATAGCGATTGATCACATCCCAAGTCGGTGTCCGCGCGTTCCAGCGCCGCTGATTCTCACGCCAAACACCCTCGTAGAGGCAGTTGTGGAAGTAGAAATACTCCAGATGTTTGAACTCGCTGCGCGCGGCGGAGAACAAATCCTCCACCATCTCCACAAACGGGTCCATCGACCCGCCCACATCGAAAAACAGCAACACCCGCACTGCGTTGCGCCGCTCCGGGCGTGTTTTGACGTCGAGATACCCATGCTCCGCCGTCGACCGGATTGTGCCGTCAAGGTCCAACTCATCCGCCGCCCCTTCCCGCGCCCAGTTTCGAAGCCGTTTCAAGGCCACCTTGATGGCACGCGTCCCGATCTCCCGCGTATCGTCAAGGTCCTTGAACTCGCGTTTGTCCCACACCTTGACCGCGCGCTTGTGGCGCGATCCGTCCTGACCAATGCGAACACCTTCGGGATTGTACCCGTAGGCGCCAAAGGGCGATGTGCCCGCCGTGCCGATCCACTTTGACCCGCCCTGATGTCGCTTCTCCTGCTCGCGGAGCCGTTCGCGCAACGTCTCCATCAGCTTGTCGAAGGACCCGAGCTTCTCGATCTCGGCCTTTTCCTCTTCGGACAGGAACTTCTCCGCAAGCTTCTTGATCCATTCTTCCGGGATATCCACCATATCGAACACGGCCTCGGGCGGAATGGCTTCGACACCTGAGAAACTCTCGGCGAAAGCGCGGTCGAAGCGGTCAAGATGCGCTTCGTTCTTCACAAGGGCTGTCCGCGCAAGGAAGTAAAACCCGTCGATATCATAGGTCACAAGGTTTGCCGCCATCGCCGACAGAAAGTCGATGTATTCGCGCGGACTTGCGGGAACTCCAGCACGCCGCAAAGCCTCGTAAAACGGCAGAAACATCAGGACGCGAGACGTTCGATCGTAAAGGTCAGAAACAAACCGATCAGCATGAAGGCAATTGCATAGCCCGTCGCATATTGCGCCATGTCGAGCTTGTTGCCGTCCCGCTTTTTGGCGGTGCTGTAGCCAAGAAATCCACCGATCACGCCAGCCACCAGCACGATCATGTGGGGCCTCCCGCTACCTGCCGATTGCGCGGTGAGATGGCCATGATCTCGGCTGCGCGTTCGCGCACTTCGGAATTGGCGCCGAACCCATAGCGTCCATAACCCAAGGCTTCGCGCTGGATGCGCGCCGCTTCAGCCGATTTGCCCTGTAGTTCCAGCGCTTCCGCCTTCACCAACAGCATCAGCGACAAAAGTGAGGCATGCTCCGCCCGGCGCACCGTTCTCAGGTTTTGATCGATCAATTGTTGCGCCAGCTTTGCCTGACCGGCGGAGAGTTGGAACGCTGCCACCTGCAACGCCACATGGGCTTCCTGCAACGCGCTGTCCCGGCGATTCTGGTAAATCGTCCCCGCCGTCAAAAACGCCTTCATGGCGGAAGCAGGATCGCTGGCGAGGGTCTGACGCCCCAGGACGTAGTAGGAAAAAGCAAGCCGGGGATCGCTCGGTCCCGCTTTTGCGGCCAGACCCACCGCTCGGCGCGCAGCAGTGAGCTTTGTGGTGCTGGAACCGCGTGGGCTAATCGCCTGACCAATCGCTCGGTTCCAGGCGCCAAGTTGCATCGGGGGCGGCGCGATGCCGCCTGCACCGCCGCGCGGGTTTAGCCGGGCCAACACGCTGGGCAAGCGCTGCGCCACTTGTTGACGCGTCATCCCAGACATCAGGCTTCGGTCATAGGTCGCACGCAACATCAACATGTCGTAGCCCGTCAAAACGGCATGGAAGTTGTCATCGTTGAAAATCGACGTGGACAGCCGGAAAATGTCATTCACCGGACCCAAACCTTGGGCAATCTCCTCATGGAGGCAATCGCGCACCTCCTGCGGGCTGACATTGTTCGGCAGGAAGATCGCCATGGAACGCCGCTCACTCAAGCGGTTCCAGAAGGTCGTGGGATCGTTGCGCCGCTTCCGATACTCCTCCCAGCTCGACACGTTTGGCCGCACAAAGCAAGCCGCAGAAGGGGCCACCTGCTGGATTTGCCGCCGTGGCATCGGTTCAACGGTAATCGTTGCCGTCTCTTCGGGGCCGACGCGCGTGATGTCGAGCCGCGCTTCCCGCCGCAGACGCTCAAGCAAGCGGTCAAGGTCCATACCCAGCGTTTGAGGTGCTTCGCCCAGAACCCGCACCGTGATCGGTCCCTCAAAACGCGTGAAAACCGGCACCGTGTCGCCGTTTTCGAGCGTGAATGTCAGGTCGAGAAAATCCCGCGCCAGTTGCGCATTGGAGTACACTGGCGGCGTCGGCGCTGTCCGCGCAAAGGTTTTCATGGGCGGCAGAACGATATCTGGCGCACTCAACCGTGTTGTTTCCTCGCTGGAACAAGCCGCAAGCAGCAGCAGGACGGGCAAAAGCAGTCGCTTCATGCGGGCCTCGCGTATTTTATGAAGGGAGTGACTGTACCAATGCGATCATAAAGGCGCCGGGCCTCCGCATTGAAATCCTGCGTCAACCAATAGACGTTCGGTGCGCCTGCCACATCGGCGGCATCGTACACCGCTTCGATGAGCGCACGACCAACACCACGCCCGCGCACCTCCGGGGTCGCATAGAGGTCCTGCAAGTAGCAGACATTTTCAATCTTCCAGCCATGGCGATGAAAAACGTAATGGGTCAAGCCGACCGGCTCGCCATCGACCTCAGCGATAAGGCCGTGGAAATCCTGCGGATCATCGCTCAGCAAACGCGCAAACGTACTGCCATAGACTGCGTCCGGTAGCGTCGTCTCGTAGAACGCGAGATAGGCCCGCCAAAGCGTGCGCCACTGCGGTTCGTCAGCGGCCGTGAGAGGGCGGACAGCACAGGTCATGGGCCGAAACCTAGACCGACCGTTCCCCAAGCGCCAGTCATCGGAGCCATTCCTGAGCGAAATAGCGTTCGCGCCACACCGGCAGCGCATAATGTCGCTCACGCCGTCACGTCGTGATTGTATATCAAAGCCAGACCGTCCCGCACCCGGTTCGGAGCAACGGCACCCACCGTCCGCAGCAGGGTATGCCCGATGAACCGGATCGGCGGGAACTTCAGATGATAGTTTCGCGCGTTGCGCGTTGCCGCCGCCGTGACCTTCCGACACCTATCCTCCCGCAACGCCTGATAGGCCGGGAGCGCCTCATTAACGGGCTTTTCTGAAAGCTGGCGCGCGAGCACCCAGGCATCCTCTAGCGCAAGGTTTGCGCCCTGCGCCAGAAACGGCAAAGTCGGGTGCGCCGCGTCGCCCAAAAGAACCTGCCGCCCTGCGTGCCAGCGATGGGCGACCCGGTGACGGAACAGACCCCAAAGATACACCTCTTCTACCTTGTCCAGCCAAGACCCGACCGGCCCGGTAAACCTCTCAAACGCGCCGCGCAGATTGGCCGGATGGTCGGCATGGCTCCAGCCCTCTTCGGCCCAGGCCATGCGCTCCTCTACGGCCACAATGTTCCGGCGCCCGCGCGTCAAGGGATAGGTCACCAAATGTCGCCCAGGTCCCATATAGACCCGCGCTTCCGGGGCGCGATCCTCCGCGTCGGCAATCACCGCGCGCCACGCAACTTGCCGGGTGAAAAAGGGTTTGGAGGCCTCATCTACGCGCGCGCGGAGCTGCGACTTCAGGCCATCGGCACCGATCAGTAGGTCATCGCCCTCAAGTGCTGCACCCTCCGGTGGTGGTGCAATCTCAACCCCAGTCTCAATTTCCACGCCAGCGCCCCGTGCCGCGCTGAGAAGAACGTCGATCAACTCGGCCCGGTGAACCGCAAGCCACGGTGCGCCGCCAAAGCCACCCGAAACATCCAGCCGCAACACATCGCGGTTTGTCAGCCCATCGATCAGACGCACGGATTCAATGTGCACAGAGCGCGCTGCCATGGCATCCGCGACGCCGAGAGCTTGCAACACCCGGTAGCCATTGGGGCTGATCTGTATCCCGGCCCCAACCTCCGCAATCTCAGCCGCGCGCTCAGCCACGGACAGGTGATGGCCCTGCCCGGCCAGCGCCGTCCCGACAGCAAGCCCGGCAACGCCGCCACCGGCAACCGTTATCCTCAGTGGGTCCGTCACCGCTCAGCGCGCAGGTGACAACGGAACACGCCCGCTCTGCGGCAACACAAAGCAGGCGCGTCATTAATCCCTTGGCCCCGGCGCATCAACGCGCCGCGCGACCCACGCACCGCGTTAATCGTCGCGATGAACTTTCTCCGCGCGCTCATGGCGTTCCTGCGCCTCAAGGCTCAGCGTCGCAATCGGCCGCGCATCGAGACGCTTCAAGGAGATCGGCTCGCCCGTATGCTCGCAATAGCCATACTCGCCCTCGTCAATCCGACGCAGTGCGCTATCGATCTTGGCCACCAGTTTGCGTTGACGGTCCCGCGTTCGCAGTTCCAGCGCGCGATCCGTTTCCTCGCTCGCCCGGTCCGCAATATCGGGAATATTCCGAGTGGTGTGTTGCAGACCCTCGATGGTCAACTTGCTGTCATCCATCAACTCCGCCTTCCAATTCAAAAGCTTGCGGCGGAAGTACTCAAGTTGCCTGTCGTTCATGAACGGCTCGTCCTCGGCGGGGCGGTAATCGTCCGGAAGGAAGGTTTCGGCTTTCATCGCGTTCCCTTTTTTGTTGGTCATACTGACAAACTCCGGACGCCGGGCAATGGTTGAAAAGGCGCCCGTCTCATGATCTTGCGCGGCTGATAGCGCATCACCTAGCCCTTGTCACTACACGATCCACCGGCTTGAAGGTGAATTGCGTGCAGGCTACGGTCCGCCAAATTTCCGACAGGTCAAAGGGCGTCGCGATGAGGTTTGAAGGCACAGAAAGCTATATCGCAAGCGCCGATCTGGCCGTCGCGGTTAACGCCGCCATCACACTGGAACGTCCGCTCCTGGTGAAAGGCGAACCCGGAACGGGTAAAACCGAACTTGCCCGGCAAGTCGCCGGATCGCTTGGCCTTCGAATCATTGAATGGAACGTGAAATCCACCACGCGCGCGCAACAGGGCCTCTACGAATACGACGCCGTCAGCCGATTGCGCGACAGCCAGCTTGGTGACGCGCAAGTCCATGATATTGCTGCCTATATCAAGAAGGGTAAGCTCTGGGAGGCGTTCGAAGCCACCGACCGCGTGGTGCTGCTCATTGATGAGATCGACAAGGCGGATATCGAGTTTCCGAACGATCTCTTGCAGGAACTCGACCGCATGGAGTTCTTTGTTTACGAGACAGGCGAAACGGTGAAGGCCGCACAACGCCCCATCGTCGTCATCACGTCAAACAACGAAAAAGAACTGCCCGACGCATTCCTTCGGCGCTGTTTTTTCCACTATATCAAGTTCCCTGACGCCGAGACCCTAAAAGCCATCGTCGAGGTGCATCACCCCGGCATCAAACAACGGTTACTGTCCACGGCCCTCGAACAATTCTTCGAAATACGCGAAACACCGGGGCTGAAAAAGAAGCCGTCGACCTCGGAAGTTTTGGATTGGTTGAAACTAATCCTTGCTGAGGACCTCACACCCGAAGACCTGCAAAAGGCCTCGAAAGACGCGCTGCCCAAACTGCACGGCGCGCTTCTAAAGAACGAACAGGACGTGGCCCTTTTCGAACGCCTGGCCTTCATGGCGCGGGGGCGCGGCTAAGGCAGCGTCCCTTCGATGCTCCTCGTCCTCACCCATAACATCCTTCCCGTCTTCGCCATGTTGGCGCTCGGTTTTGCCATGGGCAGGGTTGGCGCTGCGCGACAGGACGAAGCCCGCGTTTTAAATCGGATCGCGTTTCTGGTGTTGCAACCGCCCTTGATCTTCATGTTGCTCAGCGGCCTTGATCTGCCCGCCATACGCTACGAGGCGATCGGGATATACGCAGCGACAGAAATCATTGCCTTTCTTGCCGCCTTCTCGCTTGCACGCTTTTTCTTTAAGGCGGAACTGGCAGAGGCGTTCCTAATGGCCATGTGCGTCGTCTTCGTAAACTCGCTCCTTTACATCTGGCCGATTTCGACCCTGATCTACGGCGAAGAAGGCGCGCGCCCGATCAGCGTCATCGTGGCCCTCGACGCGTCGATCACCTTCGCGTTTTTCATCATCGGAATTGAAATTATCAAAGGCGAACAGGGGATGAGCGCGACATTGCCAAAGCTGGCGCGCAACCCGGTTCTGTTAACAATGCTCGTGGCCCTTGGCCTCAACATCGCGAGTATACCCATCCCTGAGCCTGTGATGACAGCGGCGCGCTTTGCGGGCGCAGGTGCGGCACCGCTCACCTTGTTTGCCCTGGGCGTCGTCTTGTCCGCCGCGCCCCTGAGGCCGACGCTGCCGGTAATCTCCTTCAGCGCCATGAAACTTTTGCTGTTTCCGATCCTGCTGTGGTTAGGATTTCAAACCGTCTCCCCTGGCAACCCCTGGCAAGCCCCATTTCTCCTAAGTGCGGGAGGCCCCTCCGGCGCAATGGCGTTTGCCTTGGCGCTTTTGCACGGGGTACGAACGGATCGGATTGCACCAGTAATTATCTGGACATCCCTATTGTCCCTCATCACCCTGGCGTGGTTGGCTTAGAGCGTCTGACGAAAAACCTGAAACACTGCGCATCATGCAACGCGTTGAAATCTTTGATTTCAGGCAGTGTTGTATGGTTCTAGTTTTTCGCGTGACGCTTTAGCTCCAGAAGCCGAAGGAAAAGATGCTGCCCAGATTTTCGATAATCGCAATCAGGAGAAGGATGCCGCAAATAACCATGGCCATCCACCAGAAGAAGTAAAACAACACCGACGAGGCGCCAAGCCCGGTTCCATAGACCGAAAAATGCCAGTTCTCGCGCTTGATCCCTGAAATCAACGACAGCACCACCGCGATTACGCCCAGTGCGGCACCCGCGTACCCGAGGTAAACCGAAACCGGGACAGGCTGCGGCTCAGCCACCGCCGTTTCAGCCTCAAACCCAAAGAACGACCGCCACGCGCCCCGCGCCATATCGCCTGCAATCTCCCCGACCTGAGTACCAACCGGCGGCGCAGGCTGCGACATCGGCAAACCGATATGCAAAAGGACCAGTATCAAAGAGACCGCGCCAAGCGTGACCGCCCAGAAACCCCAGCTCTGAAACGGAGTGGGTGAAGCGGGCATCAGCGGATCAGGTGAACTATTCATGTCAATCACATGGGTGTGAACTTCGGCGGATTGTAGGCAGTTTTTGGAAACAATCACGTCAACAATCCCGTTCCCGCTCTCGGAAGGACCAAGTTTACCCGTCACCACACCGCTTGAAATTGCAGCCGGTCACATCACCGTTCGAGTTCTCATTGCTGCGCTTACGTATTTATGTTAGCGCTACCATAGACAAGGTAACACCCAGTCGGAGGAGAAAATGTCCCTGAACGATACGGTATCGCGCGTGACAGAGCGGATCATCGAACGCTCCGGAACAACGAGGCAGAAATATCTCGACAAGGTGGCTCGCGCGCAGGATGCGGGCGTCAAACGTGCGCATCTCTCCTGCGGGAACCAGGCCCATGCCTATGCGGCGATGGGCGACGACAAAGCCGCATTGGTGGCAGAACGCGCACCCAACATCGGGATCGTCACGGCCTATAACGATATGCTCTCGGCGCACCAGCCCTATAAGGATTATCCCGACCGGATCAAAGAGGCCGCGCGTAAGGTCGGGGCCACCGCGCAAGTTGCGGGCGGCGTGCCCGCCATGTGCGACGGCGTCACCCAAGGACAGCCGGGCATGGAATTGTCGCTGTTTTCGCGCGACGTGATCGCGCTCGCCACCGGCGTCGCCCTCTCGCACAATACCTTCGACAGCGCGCTCTATCTCGGCGTCTGCGATAAAATCGTGCCCGGCCTCATCATCGCCGCAGGCACCTTCGGGCACCTTCCCGGCATCTTCGTCCCCGCCGGTCCCATGACCTCCGGCCTGCCCAATGACGAAAAGGCCAAGATACGCACCCAGTTCGCTGCTGGAGAGGTTGGGCGCGATAAGCTTATGGAAGCTGAGATGGCCTCCTACCACGGTCCCGGCACCTGCACCTTCTATGGCACCGCCAACACCAATCAGATGCTGATGGAGTTCATGGGCCTTCACATGCCCGGCGCGAGCTTCGTTAACCCCGGCACGCCGCTCCGCGATGCGCTGACCGAAGAAGCGACGGAGCGCGCTGCCGCGATCACCGCCCAGGGCAATGACTACCGCCCCGTTGCCGACATCCTCGACGCCCGCGCCTTCGTGAATGGTATTGTCGGGCTTATGGCGACGGGTGGCTCCACCAATCTCGTGCTGCACTTGCCCGCCATGGCCCGCGCCTCCGGCGTGCTCTTGGATATCGAGGATTTCAACGACCTTTCCGCCGCGACCCCGCTGATGGCGAAGGTTTACCCAAACGGTCTGGCGGATGTGAACCATTTTCACGCCGCCGGGGGCCTCGCTTACATGATCGGCGAGTTGCTCGACGCGGGCCTCCTCCACCCGGACACCAAAACCGTCGCGGGCGACGGGCTTGCGCTCTACACCACTGAGCCAAAGGTGAAAGATGGCTCATTGACCCGCGAGGACGGACCCAAGGATACCTTGAACGACAAGATCCTGCGCCCGGTCTCCGATCCGTTCCAAAGCTCGGGCGGTTTGCGCGAACTGACAGGCAACGCGGGCCGATCCGTGATGAAAGTCTCCGCCGTCGCACCCGAAAACCGCGTGATCGAAGCCAAGGCGCGGGTGTTCCACGATCAGGAGGACGTCAAGACAGCCTTCAGGAACGGCGAATTTACCGAAGACACTATCGTGGTGGTGCGTTTCCAAGGCCCGCGCGCCAATGGCATGCCCGAACTCCACAGCCTGACGCCGACGCTCTCGGTCCTCCTCGGCCGCGGCTTGAAAGTCGCGCTGGTGACGGATGGGCGGATGTCCGGCGCTTCCGGCAAAGTGCCCGCCGCGATCCACCTGTCACCGGAAGCCGCAATAGGCGGGCCGATCGCGTGCATCCAAGACGGCGACATGATCCGCGTCGACGCCGAGGCCGGTTCCCTCGAAGTGCTGGCACCAGATTTCGCGACGCGCAGCCCCGTAACAGACGATCTTTCGGGCAATGAAATGGGGCTTGGACGCGAGATGTTTGCCGCATTCCGGCAGGGCTGTGGCCTCGCGCAGGATGGCGCGGCCTTGGTCGTCTAGGCGGAACGGCGCGGCATTGGTTGTGTAAGCGGGGCAGCGCGGCGATAACTGCCTCAAGACAAAAAGGAAGACGAAAACGATGTTGACCCCGACCGAAGCCAGCGAACAGACCAGACATGTCTGCACCCTTGCCCCGGTGATCCCTGTTCTGACAGTACCTGACGCCGCAAAGGCCGCCGGACTGGCACAAGCGCTGGTAGCGGGTGGCTTGCCCGCCCTCGAAGTGACACTGCGCACGCCTGCCGCACTTGATGCGATCCGCGCCATGGCGGAGGTGGATGGCGGCGTTGTCGGTGCCGGGACACTCATGACGCCCGAGGATGTCGTTGCCGCCAAAGAAGCGGGCGCGCTTTTCGGCGTGTCTCCGGGATCGAGCCCGCGCCTCCTCGACAAGGCCGAAGAAGTTGGTCTGCCCATGCTGCCCGGCGCAGTGACCGCAACCGAAATCATGGCGCTGCTCGACCGGGGATATACCATGCTCAAGTTCTTCCCGGCTGAAGCCTCTGGGGGTGCTACGGCACTCGGCTCCTTTGCCGGGCCCATTCAGAATGCCACCTTCTGCCCGACAGGTGGCGTCAGCCTAAAGAATGTGGGCGACTACCTCGCACTTGCCAACACAGTTTGCGTTGGCGGGTCTTGGGTAGCACCGGCCAAAATGGTAGAGGCCGAAGACTGGGACGGTATCAAGACACTCGCCGAAGAAGCCGCTGCCCTGTAGGCGCATCGCCCCGTTCGTTTTCCTGCCGTTAGGCGCAATTTTCCCAACCGACCGCCAAAACAACCAAAAATATACGTCAACGTATTGTTAATAAAAAAAGTTTCGCATGCGAAACTTTTGCCGTTGTGCGAGTGAGGCTATTTCCGCCGCGCCCTCGCGCCCCCGCGTCGGCCGGTGCGCGCCGCAGGCTCTAGCGCCTCCCGCAAAACCCGGGTCATGGGGTGATCCTCTGCATCCGTCGCGTAGGTGTCCAACAGAACCCGCACATGCGCCGTGCTGTCCTCGCCAACGGGGACCGAAATCGCCCAATCAAGGAATATCGAGCGGCATTCGGCCAAGGTGATGCCCTCGATGCGATAGCTCTCCCGAATGAGACCTCTCGGGTCTATGCCGTCCTGTGGCGCGCTCATTGTCTTCGGGCCCATCCTTCGTCTTACGCGCAAAGCTAGGCGGTGAGGTGACGGGTGACAATGGCATCCACCGACACCCGTGCCTCCGAAAGCGTCGTTTCCAGCGCGGTAAGGTCGTCGGCACCGGTCATGCGGTACAGAAACGTCGCCGCCCCCGCTCCCACCTCTGCCGGGAAGGCCTCCCCGAAAACCAGCCGGGCCGCCGTACGCACTGTCCAGAACAGGTGGCGCGCTTTGTCGAGTTCCGCCTGCTCTTCTTTCGTCAGCGAAAAGACATGGGGCAAGTTACCCATCTGCTCGATTAGGCGGCGGTGCCTCGCACCCGCGAGACGCGTCGCCGTTTGGGCGAAGAGGTCGATATCCTGCAACCCGCCCAACCCTTGGCCGCTATCCAAAATGTGTTGCGCTGGTTTGGCGGCGTGAAGCCGACCCCGCATGTCGGTCACATCGGATAAAATGACGGCCCGCGCGCTCAAGGTTGACAGAACCCGACACCGCACCGCTTCGATATCGTCCATCAAACTGCGATCGCCCACGAGGGGTTCGGCCCGGGTCAGAGCCAGATGTTCCCAGGTCCAGGCCTCCTCCGTCTGATAAGCCGTGAAGGCCGCCAGCGATGTGGCCACCGGTCCCTGACGCCCGGAAGGCCGAAGCCGCATATCAACCTGATAGAGCCGCCCTTCCGCCGTCGGTGCCGACAGCGCCGTCACCAGCGCTTGGGTGAGACGGGCGAAATATGGGCGGGTGGCGAGGGGGCGCGGACCGGTAGAGGCTTCGACATCCCCCGCATCGAAGACAACGATCAGATCCAAATCGGAGGTCGCGGTCAACCGCCCTGCCCCAAGGGACCCCATGGCCAGCACCGACGCCCCGCGCCCAGGCGCTTCCCCATGTTTTCGGGCGAACTCCCGCGTCACATGGGGCCAGAGCGCCTTGATTACGGCACCGGCCAAATCGGCGTAATGCCAACCGGTTTCATCGGCATCGGCAAGCCCGCGCAACAGATGCACGCCGATCCTGAAATGCCATTCTTTTTGCCAAAGCCGCGCGCGGTCCAGGAGCTTTTCATAATCCGCTTCCGCCGCAAGCAGCGACGCCAATTCCGCTTGAAGTGCCGCCTCGCCCGGCCAGCTGCCAAAGAACTGACCGCCGATCACGGCATCGAAGACCGCTGCGTTGCGCGTGAGATACTGGCCAAGTTCCGGGGCCGTATCAACGATGTCGACAACCAGATCGAGAAGCTGCGGATTGGCTTCGAAAAGCGAGAAGAGCTGCACACCGGCGGGCAGCCCGTTCAAAAACGCATCGAAATGCGACAGCGCCTCCTCCGGTTGCCCCGCCTCGGCCAACCGGGCAGCAACACGGGGCCAGACGCGTTTCAAAATCTCGACCGCGCGCGGCGACCGGAGCGCGGGGTACCCCGCCCAGCGGGACAAGAGCGCTGTGTCGGGTCCGGTATCGCGCGGCGGTGCCAAGTCAGGCGATGGCTGGAACAAGGTGCGTGTCATCTCGCTTACCCTGTGGAGCCGCGCTTCGATCTCGCGGGCCAGAGCATCCGGGTCCTCACCACAGAGGGCGGCAAGGCGCTCGAACTCAGCGGTCGTTTCGGGGAGGGCATGCGTTTGTTGATCGGCAATCATCTGCACCCGGTGCTCAAGGTCACGGAGTGCGCGGTAGTCTTGCGTCAGTTGCGCCGCCTCGTCCGTCCCGACCCAGCCTTGCGCCGCCAGTTGCGACAGCGCCGCCACCGTGCGCCGCGCGCGCAAGGACGGGTCGCGCCCACCGGCGATCAACTGCCGGGTTTGGGTGAAGAACTCGATTTCACGAATACCCCCCGCGCCAAGCTTCAAATCATGCCCAAGATGCGAGATCGGTTTGGTCAGCCCTTTGTGGTCGCGAATGCGCAAGCGCATGTCCTGCGCGTCCTGAATGGCCGCGTAATCAAGATGCCGTCGCCACACGAACGGGGTCAACGCGTCGAGAAACCGCGCGCCTGCCCCGTGATCCCCGGCGGCAACCCGCGCCTTGATGAACGCCGCGCGTTCCCAGGTGCGCCCGAAGCTCTCGTAATAGCGCTCCGCTGCCTCCATCGAAATCGCCACCGGGGTGACGGACGCATCGGGGCGGAGGCGGAGATCGGTGCGGAAAACATACCCCTCCGCCGTTCGGTCGCTTAGCGTCTTGCACATGGCGCGGACAGCTTTGACGAAAACGGCGCGCGCCTCCCCGTAGCTATCCGCCTCAAAACGGGTTTCGTCGAAAAGGCAAATCAGGTCGATGTCAGACGAATAGTTAAGCTCCCCTGCCCCCATCTTGCCCATGGCAAGAACGGCAAGGCCACCGGCGACTTCGATGTCCGCCGCGCCTTGGCCGGGCAACCGCCCGCGTTCCAACGGCCCTTGGAGGGCGGCCGCCAAGGCCACCTGCACGGCATGGTCGGCAAGGCGGGTCAATGCGCCGGTCACCGCATCCAACTCCCAAACGCCACCAAGGTCAGCCAAACCGATGAGAGCCGCAGCGCGCGCTTTCTTCCGGCGGAGGCCCGAGGCGACATCCTCCATGGGTGCCGCGATCAACGCGTCGAACGCGTCTTCCGGCGCGATGCTGAGCGCCTCTTCGAGCCACGCGCCCTCCCGGCGGCAAAGATCGGCGAGATAGGGTGACGACCCCGCTGCACCTGTCACCAAGTCAGCCAAGCTGCCGCCAAGCGCCGGGAGATGCGCCAAGGCGTCCGCGCCGCGCTCGGGCTCAAAGGCGCGGGGCAGTCGGGTGATGCGGTGTTCGAAAGACGTCGTCATGGGGCGAACTTAACGCCTTTGCGCCAAAACGTGAATCGCTTGTTCCCCAACCAATCGCTACCGAATGGAAGGTTTCGGAATTCTATCTTGGCGGCTTGCCATGGGGCGTCACTGGAAGGACACTCCCCCCATGAGCAAAAGCCTTAGACGCATCGAAGCGACGCTCGCCGCCGCTGGTTACCCGCACAAGATTAGGGAGATGCCGGGCGAAACCCGAACCGCTGCCGATGCGGCACGCGAGGCTGGCTGCGACGTCGATCAAATCGCGAAGTCCATCATTTTTCGCGGCGAAGAAACTGGCCAAACGGTGCTTTTCATCACGGCGGGCGGACATCAGGTGGACGCTGCGAAGGCAAGCGCCTTAGCCGGTGAACCCATCGGACGGGCCGATGCTGCCTTTGTGCGGGAAATGACCGGCTTTGCCATCGGCGGCGTTGCCCCGATTGCCCATAAGGTGCCGCCGAAGGCGTTCTTCGATCCACGTCTTTACGACTTCGAGACCGTCTATCCCGCCGCTGGCACGCCGCGCCACATCTTTGAAATTGCCCCTGCTATCTTGCGCGAACTGGCCCAAGCACAGGACGCGGATTTCGTCCAATTTCGAGACTAACCGAACTTTTATTCTTTCTTAAACAATGGCTTGCAGTGTAAATGTAAAAAACATTCACATAAACGCTTGACCCAAAGCCCTGCGAGGCTGATATGTTCAATGTGAAAACGCTTCACATTCACTCAAACCAATAGGAGATACGACGATGACAACCGCGACACTGACCACCCCGACCGCCCAGCGTGACAGCTGGTTTCGCCGGAGCGAGCGGTGGCTCGACGCGCGTGGCAAAGGCGCTTGGATCGCGGCCATGGTCCTCGGTTTCATTCTCTTCTGGCCGATTGGCCTCGCCCTTCTGGCTTACATGATCTGGAGTAAACGCATGTTTAGTGGAAACTGCGGTCGCCGCACCCGTGGCGCGGCACACGCCCTCAAATCCAGCGGCAACACTGCCTTTGACGCCTACAAGGCCGAAACGCTGCGCCGCCTTGAAGAAGAACAGGACGCTTTCGAAGCCTTCCTGCAGCGCCTGCGGGACGCCAAGGACAAGGCAGAATTCGACGAGTTCATGGATGACCGGGCCAAAAAGAAGTCCGACACCGAGATTGATGGTGATGCAGAGCCTGCGTGATCTATCCCCACGAGCCCCGCTTCGGCGGGGTTCGTCAGTGCCAACAGGATGACTTTCGATATGACCAAAGACACCACAGAGAATGCGCTCAATTTGCTGGCGCGCCCGCCCCTTGCCGTTCAAATTCTCACGATTGTCGGGTACACCGCTTTTGCGATCCCGGTTTCCATCATCGCCATGGATCAGTTCGGCGTGCTGGGTCTGTTCTTGGCCGCTTTCCTCGCCTATCAATGGGCTCAACTCGCGGGCATGGGGAGTGAAAAGCAGCTTAAGGCCGCCGTGAAACTCCTGAGACCCAAAGTCGAGAAGACCCCCGCCAGTTCCGGCAATGCCAGCTTTGATGCCTATCGCAATGAGCTGTTGAACCGGCTGGAAAAAGAGCGGACCAACTTCGATGGGTTCCTCAACCGGTTGCGCGATGCCAAAGACAAGAGCGAGTTCGACTTGTTCCTTGTGGAGCGCGAGAAAGCTGCCCAAGCAACACCAGCCTGAGCGCCAGAGCTTCCCCACCCTCGTTGGACAGGATACCCATCCCCATGACAATGACTGAGAGCCATCGCCCCTCGGGCCTTCCGGACCCTGACTACCACGTCGAGCTGTACGAGGACGTGCCCTCCAAGCGTCTCTTCGCCTGGGTTTTGGATACCGTGTTGATCTCGCTGATCGTCTTCGGCCTATCGATGCTCGGGGCCTTTCTGCCGCTTTTGTTTTGGACGTTCATTTACGCCGTGGTCAGCTTCTTTTACCGCTGGTTGACGATTGCGGGGCGCTCGGCCACGCCGGGGATGCGGTTCATGGCGATTGAGCTTCGCGACAACGATGGCGGGCCGCTTAGCCGCGGGACAGCGCTCCTGCACACGCTTGGATATTTCGTCTCCGTCGTGACGGTACCGCTGCAGTTGGTATCCATTGTTATGATGCTGACGACACCACGGCGCCAGGGGCTGACGGACATCATCCTCGGCACGGCGGCAGTGAATCGCCGCGTTCTCTGACATCGCCAATATGGGGGGATTGGCGACGGGCGATAAGCTTGTTAGGGTTCGAGGGAAATGTGCATTGTTGCCCAAGGCTAATTCATGCGTCATACGCTCCCCATTGCGCCACAGTTCTATGTGACGGCGCCGCAGCCCTGTCCGTATCTGGACGGAAGGATGGAGCGTAAACTGTTCACGGCCCTACAAGGCGATCATTCCGAACAGTTGAACAATTCACTGTCAAAGCAAGGCTTTAGGCGGTCGCAAAATGTGCTCTACCGCCCGTCCTGCGCCGAATGTTCGGCCTGCTTATCGGCGCGGATCCGGGTAGACGATTTCAAGATATCGCGCAGCCAGCGCCGGACGCGGAACCGCAATGCCAACCTCAAAAGGGAGGCGACGTCGCCTTGGGCGACCGAGGACCAATATGCGCTGTTCCGGACCTATCTTGATGCACGCCACGCCGATGGCGGCATGGCGGATATGGATATCTTCGAATTCGCCGCCATGATCGAGGAAACGCCCGTGCGCAGCCGCGTTGTCGAGTACTCGGAGCGGAGCGAAGGCGAACGCCATTTGCGGGCCGTCTGCCTGACGGATGTCCTCGATGATGGGTTGTCGATGGTCTACAGTTTTTACGATCCAACCCAACGGAACGCGAGCCTCGGGACACAGGTCATTCTCGATCACATCGATATCGCGCGCGAGGCGGGGCTTCCTTACGTCTATCTCGGCTATTGGGTCGCTGGCTCGTCGAAGATGGGGTACAAGGCGAACTTCTCTGCGCTAGAGGTGTATTTCGGCGGCGAATGGCGCGACATTGGCGATCCGGAGAGCTACTCGGCGGAGACGCACCCCCTGTCAACGGACCCGATTGCGGAGCAGGTTGCCCGCATCAGCCTGCCGGATACGCGCCCCACGGGTACGATCAAGGGCGGCTAAGGTCGGTCGTTGTCACTCGCTTTCTAAAGACACCGAAGATTTGACACCTCCGCCCGCGAAACCCGGGGCGAGCGCACCGTAGAAGATAAGCGCGGGCGCTTTTGAGGGGGGGTCGCGTTCGAGCCGTGTGGCCAACTCGGCGACGGTGCTGCGCTCGAAATGTTCAGCCTCCGTCGTGACGCCCTCCGCCAGCATAGCTGGTGTCATGTCGGGCAATCCATGGGCTATCAAAAGCTGCGCGAGCCGCGCAAATGTGCGCCGCCCCATATAGACGACCGTGGTCGCGCTCGGGTCCGCGAGAGCCGCCATGTTCAAGTCTTCGGGCAATGCGCCCGTCACATCGTGTCCCGTGATGAATTGAAGCCGCCGGGCCGTGAGCCGACGGGTCAACGGCATTTGCGCAACCGCTGCAGCGGCGCAGGCGGAGGGTACGCCGGGGACGATCTCGAAACCGATGCCCGCAGCATGAAGCGCAACCAGTTCCTCCTCCAAGCGACCGAAGACGCCGCTATCACCCGACTTGAGCCGGACAATCCGCCCGCCAGCCGTGGCATAATCGACAAGGAGGCGGCTCACATGTTCCTGACGCGGGGAGGCGCGGCCCGCCCTTTTCCCGACGCTGATCAAATCCGCACCGGGGCGCACATGGGACAGGATTTCCCCAGCGGAGAGGTCATCGTAGAGCACGGCATCCGCACGCTTCAGCCGGTCGACGGCCTTCAAGGTCAGGAGTTCCGGATCGCCCGGCCCGGACCCCACAAAGCTTACGAAACCAGTCACCCGCGATCCTCGGCAATCAAGTGAAAAAACGTGCCCGTCACATGGCCACGGCGGGAGCCGGTTTCAGGTACGGGCGCCCCATCGGCATCGGTGACGGTGGCCAAGGGATCGTCAGGTTCATTGAGGATGGTGGAATAGTGAAACTCGTGGCCGCGCAAGGCTGCACCTGCCGGAAACCCTGGCATCGGCGCCTGCAAAACGGCGCGGCGGTACCCGAGATGGAACTTGCGTTTCGCGTAGGATGTTTCCAGCCCCAGAAGCCCGGCCATTCGGTGTCGCACCCCCTCCTTGTCGACCAACCCTTCGCCGAGCGCCATATAACCGCCGCACTCCCCGTGAACGGGTTTTGTTTCGGCATGGCGGCAAAGGCCATGGCGGTAGTTTTCTGCCGCCGCCAGCGTGCCGCCGTGGAGCTCTGGATAGCCCCCGGGCAGCCAGACGAGATCGGCGCTTGGATCCGGGGCCTCATCGGCGAGGGGCGAAAACGGGATCACCTCCGCCCCGGCGCGGCGCCAGCCCTCAAGCAAATGCGGATAGGTGAAGGAAAACGCGGCGTCTTGTGCGAGCGCGATCCGTTGCGCTGGCGGCTTGGGCAATGCACCGTGTGCTGGCTGCGCACAGGCAGACGCCGCCGCTCGAATAGCCGGTAAATCTACGTTTTCACGCAGAAACTGCGCATAGCCCGCAATCGCAGTATCAAGATCGGGATGTTCCACCGCCTGGATCAAGCCGAGATGCCGCTCCGGCAGCGCCAAATCCCCCCGGCGCGGCAGCACGCCGAGAACCGTCACGCCCGCGCGCTCCATTCCAAGCCGTGTGAGCCGCTCGTGGCGGGGCGAGGCGACGCGGTTCAGGATGACGCCCGCAAATGGCAAATCGGGGTCGTAGGTCTTGAAGCCAAGCGCCGTCGCTGCCGCCGACTGGGCTTGCCCACCCACATCAACCACCAGCACCACCGGCCAGCCCATGCGTCGCGCGGTTTCGGCGCTGGACCCAAACCCGGTCGCCCCCTGCCCTGCGACACCGTCATACAACCCCATGGAGCCTTCGCCGATGACAAGATCGGCCCCGGCGGCTTCAGCAGCAATCGTGGAAAGCAGCGCGTCGTCCATGGCCCAGGTGTCCAGATTGAAGCTCTTCCGGCCCGCCGCCGCCTGGTGAAAGGCGGGGTCAATATAGTCAGGGCCACTTTTGAACGGTTGCACCGTCAGGCCGTCGTCGCGAAACGCACGCAGGAGACCGAGTGTCACCGTGGTTTTGCCGGTGCCGGAGGACGGCGCGGTAATCATGAGGCCGGGCGCGGTCATCTTAGTCCTCCCCGAGCGATGAGAACGGGCTATCGGCCGATTGCGGGCGGTAGCGGCGGTCATAATCAGTTGAGTAGAGCGCTGATCGCGTCTTGGTCTCGCCCGCAAGCGCCGGACCAACCAGGATCAGCGCGGTGCGGTTGATATCGCTGCCGAGTTGTCCGGGCAGCGCCTCAAGCGTGCCTTTTATCACTTGCTGGTCCGGCCATGTGGCACGAAAGACGACCACCGCCGGGCACTCGCGCCCGTAGAACGGAATGAGCTCGGCGGTGACCTGTTCGAGCCGGTGGATCGACAGGTGGATGGCAAGGGTAGCGCCCGTAGCCGCGAAATTGGCCAGTGCCTCTCCTTCCGGCATGGCCGAAGCGCGCCCGGATGTGCGGGTCAGAACCACCGATTGCGCGACGCCGGGGAGCGTCAACTCGGTCTCCAGCGCAGCGGCGGCAGCGGCGAATGCGGGAACGCCGGGGCAGACGGTCACGGGGATGTCCAGCGCCTTGAGACGGGACATTTGTTCGCCCATCGCCGACCAGACGGAGAGGTCCCCGGAATGGAGGCGTGCAACATCCTGCCCCGCCGCGTGGGCGGTCTGGCATTCCGCGATGATCGCGTCGAGGTCGAGCGGCGCCGTGTTAACGATCCGGGCATTCGGCGGGCAGTGGGAAATGATCGCTTCCGGCACCAGCGACCCGGCATAGAGGCAAACCGGACAAGCAGCGATCAGATCGCGAGCGCGGAGCGTGATCAGATCCGCCGCGCCGGGACCGGCACCGATGAAATGCACCGTCACGCTGTCACCTCTGCAATGGCGCAGGTTGCCATGCTGTCGGCGGAAATCGCGCGCGGTGACAGAAGCGTCGCCATCGGGCCTGCCGCGATCAAGGCGGCGGCTTCGGACAGGCTGCCGGTTCCATACATGGCGTTGCTTTTCTCCGACCTGGTTGCGACGACGACGCTCGACAGGGCGTCCGTTGCAACCGCCTCTATCGGCAGGGCGAGGTGGTCCGCAAGGGCAAGAAAGACATCCGTTTCGGCTTTATTGGTAACCGTCGCGATGGCGGAGAGCCCTGCCGGTCCGCCTGCCGCATCGAGAGCGGCAAGGAGGCTTTCGAGTTTTGCGCCCCTGCGGAAGCCAAACCCCGCCACTTTCATAGGACCGCGCTCCATTGCACCAGCGGATAGGAGGCTTTCCAGCCTCGGAAGCGCCCGAGGGGTTGTGCCTCCGACAACTCAAGCCTGAGGAGCGATCCGCCGAGACGGGCTGCCGCATCAATCAATAGGGCTTCCGTTTCGAGCGTGACCGCGTTGACGACGATGCGCGTGCCGGGGGCGAGCCGCACTTCGAGCCAGGACAACAGATCGGCGTTCAGGCCACCGCCGATGAAGACGGCGTTTGGCAGGGGCAGATCGTGCAAGGCATCGGGTGCGGTGCCTTCGATGACCTGTAAACGATCCTGCCCAAGCCCCTCGGCATTGCGCCGGATCGTCTCCGCCCGATCGGGACGCGCCTCAATGGCGATGGCCTTTGTCGAGGGATCGGACAGTAGCCATTCGAGCGCCACCGAACCGGAGCCTGCGCCGATATCCCAAAGCAGTTCGCCGGGCCGGGGCGCAAGCGCGGAGAGGGTCATGGCGCGTATCGGGCGCTTGGTGATTTGGCCGTCATGGTGGAATGTGTCATCTGACTGACCGCTTGACTTGTGCAATGCACGGCCTCTGCCCGCGACCTCAATCGCAACGGCGACGGGGTGCGAAACATCCGCCAAATCATACTTATTCGCTGGTGTCATACGCGCTCGGGCGCGGGGTCCGCCAAGCGTTTCCAACACATGCAGGTGGCTGTCGCCGAACCCCGCCTCCGTCAGAAACGCCGCCAGTTCCGCAACGGCTGCGCCATCACGCACGGTGACAACCAAGCGGCGGCCCGGCGCCAGATCGGGGCGCAACCGGGCGAAGGGTACTGCGTGCAAACCGCGGCAAAGCACGTCTTCGAGCGGCCAGCCCAGTTCCGCCGCCGCCAGTGAGAATGTCGAAGCGCCCGGCAGCGCCCGCCACTCTGAGGGCGCCACATGGCGGGCAATCACTGAGCCTGCGCCAAACCAGAACGGATCGCCCGACACCAATACAACGGTTTTACGCCCTCGGAAGGACAGAAGTTTCGGTATACCGTCGGCAAATGGCACGGGCCAAGGGCAGGTTTTAGCCGAAATCGTCCCCAACAGCGCCAGATGCCTCGGCGGACCTATGACAATTTCTGCCTCCAAAAGCGCCTCGCGACTTGCAGGAGACAGCCCGTCCGGTCCATCCTCCCCCAAACCAAGAATTGTGAGCCATTTACCCGTGTCCACAGGCCCCATCCTTCTTATCCTCGGCGGGACGACCGAAGCCCGCCTTCTGGCCCATGCGGTCGCCGATGCCGGCCTGAAGGCGATCTACTCCTATGCCGGGCGCACCAAACTGCCCGAGCCGCTGCCTGTCCCGACACGGATTGGCGGGTTCGGCGGGCCCGATGGGCTGGCCGACTATATCGGACAAGCGGGGGTGACGCATATCATCGACGCGACCCATCCCTTCGCGGAAACGATGAGCAAGAACGCGGTCCTTGCGGCGGCGCGCCTCGCGCGACCGTTGCTCGCGCTCACCCGGCCGCCGTGGAAGGCCCATGCCCGCGACACCTGGATTCACGCGCCTGACATGGAAAGCGCGGTCGCCGCACTCGATACCGACCCGCAGCGGGTCTTTTTGGCCATTGGTCGGAAAGAAATTGCGCGCTTTGCCCAACAGCCGCAGCACCACTACCTGTTGCGGCTGGTCGACGCGCCGAGCAGTCCGCCGCCCCTGCCACATCACGACATTGTCGTTGCCAAAGGCCCGTTTAACGTGGAGGCTGATCGCGCCTTGTTGTTGAAATACGGGATTGGGCTGATCGTTTCCAAGAACGCCGGCGGCACCGGCGCGCGGGCCAAGCTGGAGGCCGCGCGCGGGCTTGATATTCCGGTCCTCATGGTCGACCGCCCCCGCCTGCCGAAGCGGGAGGAGGTCCACAGCGTGGACGACGCGATCGCCTGGGTCCAGTCTCATTCCGGGACGCTCCGCGGCGTATAGACAATCGGTGCGCGATCCGGCCGATCGATCTGGCGGGTGAGGGACGAGCCCAGCAATACCACAGTGCGCATATCTGCCATTTCGGGCACGGCATCCCCCAAACGCACGGTCGTGATCTGCTCTTCTGGCGTGGCGACGGCGCGCGCAAAGGTAATGAGACGCTCGGGCGTACAAGCCGCCCGCATCAAGGCAAGGGCCATCCCGAACCCGTCTGGCCTTGCCTTGCTACGTGGGTTGTAAAACGCACAGGCAAAATCGGCCTCAATGGCAAGGCGGAGGCGCTTTTCGATCACGTGCCAGGGTTTGAGATTGTCCGACAGATTGATCGCGCAAAAGTCGTGGCCGAGGATCGCGCCCGCGCGCGCCGAGGCAGCGAGCATGGCCGTGATACCGGGCAAGACATTGATTTCTAATTGACGAAACGCGTCCGGCCCCGCTTCGACCGCTTCAAATACCGCCGAGGCCATGGCGAATACGCCGGGATCACCGGAGGACACGACAACCACCTGACGCCCGGCAATCGCCAGTTCAATCGCGTGGCGCGCCCGCTCCAACTCGACCCGGTTATCGGAGGCGTGTTTTAGAAGACCCGGTCGGTCCGGCACGCGGGCGACGTAAGGAATGTAGCCCACGACATCCGTTGCATGTTCCAGCGCCGCCGCCACTTCCGATGTCCAGAACCGCGGGTCGCCCGGGCCCAGCCCGGCTATGGCGAGGCTGCCGCTCACGGGCGTCGCCCCTGACCGTGCAACACGATGATCGAGAAATATGGTGCCGCGTAGTCTTCGGCGAGATCAGCAAGACGTTGCACCGTCTGGCCGGGCATCGCTGCGTACTCGATGTACCAGGCGTCCGAAGCGCGACCTGCCTTCCCGAGCGCTTTGCGGATTTTCGCGAGGTTGCGCCCGATCTTCATGATGACGACCGCGTCGGCCGCGCCAATATGGTGGGTCAGTGTCACTTCGTCGAGCGTGCCCATGACAACCGACATCACATCGTCGCCCCAGGTGATCGGCTGACCGGTTGCGGTCCAGGCCGCAGACATGCCGGTCACCGCTGGGACCACGTCCACCTGATCCCTTGGCAAGCGTGTGTAGAGATGCATGAAGGAGCCGTAGAAAAACGGATCGCCCTCGCACAGAACGACGACGTCTTCCCCCGCCGCAGCAAGCTCGGTCAGTCGGGCAACGCAAGTTTCGTAGAATGCGGCGAGCGCTTCGTTGTAGCGCGGGTCGGTCACGGGGATTTCGGTGGTGACGGGGTATTCCATCGCATGTTCCATGGCGCCCGCCGGGATCAGCGCGTCAGCAAGGGTGCGCGCCTGTCCCTTACGTCCGGCTTTGCGAAAAAACGCCACGTGGCGCGCGTTGGAGAGCAGCCGGTGGGCCTTAACAGTCATGAGCTCGGGATCGCCGGGACCGAGCCCGAGGCCATAAATACGCCCGGTCATTCTGCGCGGCTCGCGATGGCGTTGATGGCCGCCACGGTGATGGCACTGCCGCCCAGACGACCTTTCACGATGAGCGAAGGCACTGGCTGTTCGGCCCACAGCGCGTCCTTCGATTCCATCGCGCCGACAAAGCCGACCGGGCAGCCGATGATGGCGGCAGGGCGCGGACAGGCAGGGTCTTCCAGCATGTTCAGAAGGTGGAAAAGCGCCGTGGGCTCGTTGCCAATTGCCACGAGCGCGCCCTTTAGCCGGAGTCGCCAAAGCTCCAGCGCGGCGGCGGAGCGCGTGTTGTGCATCGCTTGCGCCATGGCTGGCACCTCGGGCGCGTTCAACGTGCAAATGACATCATTGTCGGCGGGGAGGCGTTTGCGTGTCACGCCTTCGCTGACCATGCGGGCATCGCATAAAATCGGCGCGCCTGCCTCAAGAGCGTTGCGCGCAATAGTCACAAAACCAGGGGAAATGCGGATATGTTCCTCCAAACCGACCAGCCCGGCGGCGTGGATCATACGGACGGCAACCTGCTCTTCCGTGGGGTCGAACCGCGCGAGATTGGCCTCTGCGCGAATGGTGGCAAAGGACTGGGCATAGATCGCGGCGCCATCCTTTTCATACATATGGGGCATAGGCCCGGTTACCTCTCGCCCGTTGTCTTTTGACCAACCGCGCCGGGGGCACCGGTGCGCCTCGCGCGGTTTGGACTGACACAGACCGGAGCGCCAGCGAAATCTCGTTCGCCCGCCCACGCGGACATCTCAAGGATCTCTCCCGACGTCAAACCAGTGCGCATAGGCCGGTCCTTGGGTGTCCCGTGAAGCACAAGATCAAAGGCACCATCGCGCCCGACGAGGACTCGCGCTGTAGCGGAGGTTCTTGCACAACCCTTGGCGCACCCAGACACGTGTAGGGTCGGCGCGGCTCCGATGCTTTCCCTTGGAATGAGCGGCGCGAGCTGGCCTGCGAATTGCCGGGTCTCCACGGTCGCTTGCGGGCAATAGGGCGCGCCCGGACAGGCCACCACCTGTTGCCGGGGATCATCGGCATCGGTGATGAAAGACGTGGCCTTCGTAACGCTCGCGGACAGATTGACGGGGCGGTTTGCGGCGTCCCGGAGAAGGATGAGACGCCAAGGGGTGATACTCACATAGGCGACCTCGGGCTGCGCAAAGCAATCCTGCAAATCGTCCGCCGTCATTTGGCCGAACGCAACGCCTAAACAACCCTTGGTGACGTCGGGGACGGGTGCAGGCCGGGCAGAGGTTGGGGCGTGGGTCTGCCAGGCGTCAGGCAAGGGGGTGGTGGCCAAGTGGCGCGCCATCCGGCCTGCGTCACGACCGCCTGTCTCGACGAACCAGTGGGCCATCTCAACCAAAGCGGCGCCAGCCGATGCAACGGTGACGCGCCGCCCGAGAGCCGCCCCATCCGCGCGCAGGATGATATCCTCGCTCCCGCGCTCAAAGCGGAAATCGCCAGACACATCCGCGAGACACCGCTCAGGACCGGTATCGATGAGCACACCCATTTTGTGCGGCAGGTCGGGCAGTTTCGCGATCTTTCCTTGCAAGGCGTCGACCAGTGCTGCCGTCTTGCCCGCCTCGTCCGGGAACGGCGTCACCGTCAGAGGAAGTTCTAAAGCAGGGTCGGCGGGTGCGAGACCAGCCGCGATCAGCGCGGCGAGGAGCGCTGGAAACCCGCCCTCGGTCACGCCACGCACTTGCAGGTTACCGCGCGACGTCACGTCGATCAGGCCGTTCCCGTACTCCCTAGCCAGTTTGGCGAGCGTGCCGCCCTGCATCCGGTCGAGCCGCGCCATGGGCGGGCGGATGCGGACAATCAGCCCATCGCCAGACAGCATGTGTCGATGCGCCGAAGGACACCATCCCCGCACGGCGGTCACGCCAACGCCTCCAACTCGACCCGGATCGAATTGCGCCGCGTTTCCCAAAGCCCCGAGCGGAGAAGGTCGGCAAAGCGCGCTTGCATCGCGGCCAAAGCTTCCGGATTGGCCTCTGCGAGGAAGTCCAGTACCGCCGCCTCCCCAAGCGTTGCATCGTAGAAGAGATCGAAGAGATGCGGCCCCACAACACCAGCCAGATGCGCAAAACTCGCCATGTGATCGAGCGTCGCCGCAATCTCCGCCGCACCGCGAAACCCGTGCCGCTGCATGCCAGCGATCCAACCGGAATGTGCCGCACGGGCATGCACCACGCGAGCGATTTCCTCTGGCAAGAGCCGTGCGCGCGGACGCGTTGGGTCAGCGTTATCAAGGTGATAGAGCCGTGTCTTCACGCCACCTGTCACAGTTTTCGCCGCAGCGAACCCAGCTTCGTGGCTGGCGTAGTCGGCCGCCAGTAGTA
This sequence comes from Pseudomonadota bacterium, assembly GCA_039024895.1. Classification (GTDB taxonomy): domain Bacteria; phylum Pseudomonadota; class Alphaproteobacteria; order Rhodobacterales; family Rhodobacteraceae; genus JAJDOD01. The sequence continues at coordinate 25,975 of JBCCPJ010000002.1, forward strand.
AATCCGTTTCCGGCAAATCCTGAAGATGCACAAACACGTCCGCCGCAGCAACACGTGCGCGGAGCGCGTCCCCGTTGGGTGTACCCTCGCCACCATCGAAGCTCCAGGAACTGGCCTGCAACCACGCTTCCCCCGCCCGATGCCGCGCCGCTTCGGTCAGGTCTTCGCCGATATCGTCCATCCCCAGTCCGAACTGACCGGGCTTCGGTCCAAAGACCCGCGCCGCGCTCTGCCCGACATAGGGGTTCCAGTCCCGCGCCTCATCACGCCGCGACAGGATATCCACCGCCTGACCAAAGAGCACCGACAGCGCGGGGAATACATCGCGGAACAAGCCGGACACCCGGAGGGTCACATCGATGCGCGGGCGGGTCAGATCGGCAATCGGCAGGACTTCAATGCCGGACACCCGTTCGGAGGCTTTATCCCAACTTGGCTTCACGCCAAGCAGGTGGAGCGCCATAGCAAACTCCTCCCCTGCGGTGCGCATGGTGGCCGAGCCCCAGAGGTCGACCACAAGCCCCTTTGGATAGTCGCCCTCTTCCTGCAAATGGCGGCGGATCAACTCTTCGGCCAGCTTCACCCCTTGGGCGTAAGCTGCGCGCGTGGGCACTGAGCGTGGATCGGTCGTATAGAGGTTCCGGCCGGTGGGCAGCACGTCTGTCCGTCCCCGATAGGGTGAGCCAGAGGGACCTGCTTCGATCCGATGCCCGGCCAAGGCGTCGCTCAAGCTTTGGCGTTCGCTAGGCCCCGTGCCAAAGGCGCCGCCATCCTGACCCCACACATGGAGACCGTCGCCAAACTGGCTTTCTTTGATGTCGCAAACAAACCGGTCGATCCGGGTAATGGCTTCAGCGGTGCACATAGCCGCGCTTAATCCTAAATCTCCCTCTAGACCAATCGCTTGCGCTTCACTTCTAATGTCATCTTGCAGCCGATCACGCCGTCGGGGGTCCAGTCCATCGGCGTTGGAGAATTCATCGAGCAAAGCCTCGAGCGTGCCAAATCGCGCGGCCGTACCGCTCGTTGCCAAAGGCGGGGGCACGTGACCGAGGGTGACCGCGCCGATACGGCGCTTGGCCTGGGCGGCTTCGCCCGGGTCGTTCACGATGAAGGGGTAAATCACCGGTAGATCGCCGATCAGCGCTTCCGGCCAGCAGCTATCCGACAGGGCAACGGCCTTCCCGGGCAGCCATTCGAGCGTGCCGTGGGCGCCAATATGCACCAGGGCATCGACCTGACTGCGGAGCCAGAGGTAAAAGGCGACATAGCCATGGCGCGGGGTGCGCGCCAGATCGTGGTAATCGTCGACGCGGCTGTCCACGCTGCCCCGCTCCGGTTGTAGCGCAACTAGCGTCGCCCCCTGCCGCGTGGCAGCGAAGTGTAGGACGCCGTCCTTGTGGGCGGGGTCGTCCTCAGGGCGTCCCCAAGCGCGGATGAGGTCGAATTGGAGCTCCTCCGGAAGCAACGCAAGGGCCGCGCGATATGCCGCGAGCGGCCAGGTCAACGTCTCCGTGCGAAGCGCGGTATCGAGCGGTGTTGTTGCGGTCTCGCCAAGATCGGCCAGCATGGCTTCGGCGGAGGCGAGCGCGTCCAAGCCCACCGCATGGGCCATCTGCCAGGGCTTGCCGGGATAGGTGGACAGCACGAGGGCTACGCGTTTCTTCCTTGCTGGCGCGGCGAGCTTGACCCAAGCCGCCACGCGGTCGGCGATGGCGCGAATGCGATCCGGTTCGGGCTGGTGTGCGGCGAGTGCAATTTGCAAATCGGGATCGTAGCGGCCTTGCTCTTTGAAGGAAGCGACGCCCGCAAAGAGGCGTCCGTCCACTTCCGGCAAGACCACATGCATGGCGAGATCGGCAGGGGAAAGCCCCCGTACCGCGCTCACCCAGGCGGCGCGGCCGGCGGTGGATAACGCGACCTGAAACACCGGCACCCCCGCCGCATCGAGCGGTGAGTTGCCGTCCGCGCCTTTGCCGGAAAAAGCGGTGGCGTTGACTATTGCTGCCGGGTTGAGCGCCGCGATCCGCTCCTTGAGCCAGCCGGCGGCTTCCGGTGCTTTGAGGGACGGCGCAAAGAGGCCGAGGGCCTCAAAACCTCGGGCCGCGAGCGCGTCAAAAAGCGCCTCAATGGGGCGCGTGTCAGCGGCAGTCAAATAGGCGCGGTAAAACGTGACTAATACAAGGGGTTTTGCATCATGGGCGGGGCAGCTGGCCACGCAGTTGCCACAGGCAGTTTCGGCGGCAAAGGCGCCGCGACCCGGGGTCCAGCAGCCAAAGGGCGGTACCGTCTTTTCCCCGGTGACAGGCCCCGCATAGAGACCTGCGGCCAGTGCCAATTGCGCCAGGGCGGCTTCGGCAGCGATGGCGCCCCCTTCCGCCACAAGATGTGCGAGGCGGTCGAGCGTGGCCTTGGGCAGCGTGGAATAGGCGTCGAGCTGCGGGTCGGGACGACCATCGGCAGGTAGCACCGCCACAACGAGACCGCGCGCATCGGCAAGAGCCCGGAGTTGCTGCAACCCGTAGTCCCAATAGGGCACGCCGCCGATCAGCCGGACCAAGACCGCCTTCGCCCCTGCCAGCGTTTGTTCGACGTAGGTATCGACGGAGATCGGATGTTTGAGCGCCGCGAGATTGGCCAAACGGGTTTCCGGCAAAGGCCGCCCTGCCTGCTTCGCCCGGTGCCAGCCCGCCGCGAAAGCCGAAAGATCGCTGTCCGAGAATGACAGAACAACCAGTTCTGCGGGCGTTTGACCGAGATCCGTCGGTGTCTCGGTCTCTTCCAGCCCGTGGCTTTCCCGGAAGACGACATGCATGGGCTTTACTCGGCAGCTTCCTGCACGTGCGGGACCAGCACCTCGCGAATGGCGGCTTCGCTGATGTCGTCATGCTCACCGATCACCACGAGATGGCCCGTCCGGTCCTCTCTCGGTTCCCAAAGCCGGTCATATTGGTGGCGGATGCGAGCGCCCACCGCTTGCACCAAGAGCCGCATCGGCTTGTCCTTCACAGCGACATAACCCTTCACACGCAGGATGTTATGGCTTTCTGCAAGTCGTGTGATGCGGCGAACCAGCTCACCGGGGCTTTCCACTTCGGAGACGCCGACAACGATGGTGTCGAAATCCTCATGATCGTGGTCGTGGTGGCCATCATGGTGCGACGGGCGCGCATCGAGATCGTCTTCTGCCGCCGCGCCAAGGCCCAGGATCACCCTTGGATCAACCGCGCCTTCCGCCACTTCGATCATGGGCAGCGGGCGCGGTGTTTCATCCGCGATCATCGCCTTGGCTTTCGCCACACCCTCCGGCCCGGCAAGATCGGGCTTTGTCAGCAGGATGACGTCGGCACAAGAGATCTGGTCTTCGAAGACTTCCGACAGGGGCGTTTCATGGTCGATGCTGTCATCGGCTTCACGCTGCGCGTCCACGGCGGCAACGTCCGGCGCAAACCGTCCGGCCGCCACGGCTTCCGCATCCGCCAGCGCAATCACGCCGTCAACCGTGACGCGAGACCGGATCGCGGGCCAGTCGAACGCCTTGAGAAGCGGCTTTGGCAGGGCGAGGCCGCTGGTCTCGATCAGAATGTGATCGGGCAAAGGATCAAGCTGCATCAGCGCTTCGATCGTCGGGATAAAATCATCGGCCACAGTACAACAGATGCACCCATTGGCCAGTTCGACGATATTCTCCGCCGGGCAATCGGGGATCGCGCAACTCTTCAGGATTTCACCGTCCACGCCGACATCGCCAAATTCGTTGACGATCACCGCAAGGCGCCGACCTTCGGTCGTCTCAATAAGATGGCGGATCAGGGTGGTTTTGCCGGAGCCGAGGAACCCGGTGACAACGGTGACGGGAATTTTGGCGAGATCAGACATGAGTTACTCCAGCTACTTTAAAGGCTTGGCACCGAGGTGGCGATGGGTGGGATACGTGCGACGCAGTTCTTGCGGAAATGTTCGGGCCGTTCGCGCCACGGCACCAGCCCGTCCGGTGTTGCGGCATAGCGACGGGCACCGTCCACAACCGTGTCGACGGCATCTTCCGCAAGATTGCCGTAAACATAGGTCCACCGCGTTTCGCCCCCCCGCAAGACAATGGAAATGCCTTGTGAGCAGTTGGACAAACACGCCACCGGCTTCAACACGACATTTTCGGGCAAATCGGCCCCTTGCAAAGCATCATGGAGCACCGCACCGGGGCGCGTAGCCTCGGGGTCCATGCCTTCGCGTTTGCAGGTCATACAGACCAGAAGTTCGACGGGCGGCAAGGCGCTCACAACCAGACAGTCCTTTTCATGTGACGAAGGCAGGAACGCGCGGGCCCAGTCCGAGCCCGACACCGCTCCCGGAACCCCCCGTCCGGTGACGTTTCTTTGCTGGCAGGTCTCCCGGCTTGCGGATGATAACGGGTGATCCGGCCTTCCCGGGCTTTGCCCAGTGGCTGATGCGGATCCCCTCTCCGGTCACGGTCGCGGGGGCGGCTGCTTTGACGGCGCGCGTGGCACCGCTTCACATTCCCTTTTCACCTGAGTAGTCAGGCACCAACAAACCGGACACTCTGCCAATCCCATGGCACTGTCAAGAAAGAGGGACGACGCGATGACCGACGAAAACGACCGCCACCGCGCCAAGATGCAGAAAATCAAGGCCGCCCGCGACAAGCTGATGGAAACGAAGACCGAAGAAAAAGGTCTGATCGTTGTCCATACCGGTCCCGGCAAGGGTAAGTCGTCCTCCGGCTTCGGGATGCTCACGCGCTGCATTCAGCACGGCATGAAAGCGGCCGTCGTCCAGTTTATCAAAGGCACGTGGTACACCGGTGAGCGCGATTTCTTTAAGAGCCGCTTTCCCGAGGAAGTGACCTGGGTCACGTCCGGGGAAGGCTTCACCTGGGAAACCCAGGACAAGGATCGCGATATTGCAGCGGCGGCGGCGGGTTGGGCCAAAGCGCAAGACTTCATCCGAGACGAGGACTACCGCTTTGTGTTGCTCGACGAGATCAATATCGCGCTTAGGTATGATTATCTGGATATCGACGCGGTGGTCGATTTCCTTCTGACCGAAAAGCCTGCAATGACCCATGTGGTCCTAACCGGGCGCAACGCAAAGCCCGAATTGATCGAAGCGGCGGACCTTGTGACCGAGATGACGCTGCTCAAGCACCCCTTCAAGGACGGCATCAAGGCGCAGGCGGGCATCGAGTTTTGACCCTGGAGCGTCCCGCCCTGATCGTCTGGGATTTTGACGGTGTGCTCAACCGAAACGTTGTGGGCGGGCGGTTTGTGTGGTCGGATCAGCTGGCAACGGACCTTGGGCTCGATCCGTCGGATTTGTCCGAATTTCTGTTCGCATCCGGTCGCATGGGCGGTGTGATCCGGGGAAAAGAAGACCTCCGCGACGTGGTGGGCGAGTGGCTGGCGCGTCAAGCGACCCGTGTAACCGCCGAAGACCTTCTAGCCTATTGGTTTGAGAAGGATGCCTTGCCCGATGACGAGGTAATCACCTATCTCGACCATCTCCCCTGTCGCCACGCAATCGGCACCAATAACGAGCGGCGGCGCGCGGCCTTTATTGAGACCAACATGGGGTTTGGGGCGCGTGTCGCTCACGTCTTCGCCTCGGGGCGCATGGGGGTCGCGAAACCGGATGCGGGCTATTTTCATCACATTCTTCGCTGGGCCGATATTCCGGCTGCACAGGTTCTGCTGATCGACGATCACCTGCCAAATGTAGAGGCGGCGCGCGCGCTCGGCTGGCAAAGCTTGCACTTCACCGATGGGAGCCGGGACGCCGTCTTGCGCCAGCTCTACAGCTGGACATGAGCCGCGCCCTGATGATCCAGGGCACAGGCTCTAACGTAGGCAAATCCATCCTCGTCGCCGGGCTTTGCCGCGCCGCGCGTCGCCGGGGCATATCGGTGGCGCCGTTCAAACCGCAGAACATGTCAAACAACGCCGCCGTCACCGTAGACGGGGGCGAGATTGGGCGTGCGCAGGCCCTGCAAGCCAAGGCGGCGGGCCTTGACCCCCATACCGACATGAACCCCGTCCTCCTGAAGCCCGAGAGCGAGACCGGGGCGCAGATCGTCGTTCAGGGCAAGCGGATCGGTACGGCAAAGGCACGCGACTATGCCAAGATCAAGCCGAGGCTCATGGCGCCCGTCCTTGAGAGCTTTCAGCGCCTGAAATCCGTCCATGACCTTGTGCTGGTCGAAGGCGCAGGCTCCCCGGCGGAGGTAAACCTCCGCACGGGAGATATCGCCAATATGGGCTTTGCCACAGCGGCGGGCGTGCCAGTGATCCTGGCGGGTGATATCGACCGGGGCGGCGTGATTGCACAGCTTGTGGGAACAAAGGCCATTCTGCCCCACGAAGATGCCGCCATGATTGCCGGGTTTCTCGTCAACAAGTTTCGCGGCGATCCCTCGCTCTTCGATGAGGGCTATGCGCTGATTGCTGACAATACCGGTTGGACCGGTTGCGGCGTCCTGCCCTGGTTCGACGATGCCTGGCGCCTGCCTGCGGAAGACGCGCTTGATATCCGTTCGAGCGAACGGGGTGCGGCGCATATCGTGTGTCTCCGTTTCTCACGCATCGCAAATTTCGACGATATGGACCCCTTGGCGCAGGAGCCCGGCGTTCGGTTGACGATGCTGGCACCCGGCGAGGCCCTTCCCGCCGATGCGGCCCTCGTGATCTTGCCGGGCAGCAAGTCGACCCGGGCCGATCTTGCCTTTCTCCGCGATCAAGGCTGGGATATCGATCTTGCCGCCCACCACCGGCGCGGCGGGCATATCCTCGGGCTTTGCGGCGGCTATCAGATGCTCGGGCGACTAATCGAAGACCCCGACGGCATAGAAGGCGCACCGGGCACAGCGGCGGGCCTCGCCCTCCTCGACGTCGAAACCGAGATGACCGGTGACAAGCGTTTGACGCAAATAGCGGCGGAGCACGACGCAAGTGGCCTTGGGTTCACTGGCTACGAAATGCACAAGGGCCGGACGACAGGTCCCGCGACAGCGCGTCCCTTCGCGCGGATCGATGGGCGACCGGAGGGGGCCAGGTCTCCCGATGGCCGCGTTCAAGGCAGCTACCTCCACGGCATGTTCCGCGATGACGCCTTCCGACGCCATTTTCTCGAAACACTCGCCATCCCAAGCTCTGACTTCACCTATGACACGGTGGTCGAGGACACGCTCGACGCCCTTGGCGCGCATCTGGAAACCCATCTCGATCTTGATCGCCTCTTCGCGCTCGCGCGCTAAAGCATTTCGACTTGTACCTGAATCGCTTTTCGCTGCCTCTTCCTTCGATCGAACGCAAAAAGCGATACGCGATGTTTCAGGTTGAAGTCGAAATGCTTTAGCGCCAGCTGCTTTCTTCTGTCCGAAAATACTCAAAAAAACGCGCGGGGGCGAAGCTCCCGCGCGCGGAGCGACGCCGAAGGCGGCGCAAAACCTCACAGAAGACATGCCGGGCTTTGCTTCAAACAGGCTAGAGCAGAAATCGTTAAATCTGAAACAAAATCCACTGCCTCTCAATCAGCAAGAGGCTGATTTAGAATGCAGATTTTGATAAACTATGCTGTGAGTTAAAACGCTTTCGCTCTAAATCAAAGCCAGTGCCGCCAGCCCGAAAGCGGAGAGCAGCACGGCGCGTCGAAAAAGCCGCAACCCCCGCTTCATGTCCTCGGGTCGCGGATCGCCCGCAACCGCGTTGAGCCAGGGGTCGTCCGTGGCGACATCGTCATAGACACGCGGCCCCGACAGTCGCACCGCCAACGCCCCGGCCATCGCAGCCTCGGGCCAACCGGCATTGGGCGAGCGATGCCGCCTTGCATCGCGCATCATTGTCCGGAACGCCACCCGGCGCGCGCCCGTGGCGGCCAGCGCGATCAATCCACCGGTCAGACGCGCGGGCAGCAAATTAATCCCGTCATCAAGGCGGGCCGCCGCCCAGCCAAAATTCTCGTAGCGCGCATTCCGGTAGCCGATCATCGAATCCAGCGTGTTAATCGCTTTGTAGCCAGCAATCCCAGGCAATCCGAAAATCGCGCCCCAAAAAAGTGGCGCAACAACACCGTCGGACGTGTTCTCTGCGAGGCTCTCCAAACCGGCGCGGGCAATCGCCGCCCCGTCCATGGTGTCGGGTGACCGGCCCACAACCATCGCCACCGCCGCGCGCGCGCCGTCCAAATCGCCTGCCACCAGCGGCGCGGCCACGGCGGCAACATGGGACTGGAGGGCACGCGCCGCAACGAAGGGCCAAGCCAAGAGCCCCGTAATCACCACGCCGAACCACCCGCTGGGCACCAACGCGGCCAAAGCACCCGTCACAGCAACCACGAGACCAACCACAACAATCACAAGGGTAACGCCGTTGGCACGACGCCGCGCCGCGTCACCACGGTTCAACACCCGCTCCCCTAGTGTGATCAAAGACCCCATCCATGTCACCGGATGTCCAATCCGTCGAAACAGCGCGTCGGGCCATCCTACGACCACATCCAATACCAAACCAATCAGCATTGCGGCCGCGAAACTCATGGGAGCGTCGCATTGACAGCGGTAATCGCCATCCCCCCTTGCGAGCAGGTTAACCGCGTCGCCCCTTCATAGGAGATTTGAAATGCCAACGCCGCCGCCGCATCCCCCATCGCCATGGCAAGGGCCACGCGCACAATCCCCGCATGGGCCACAACCGCAATTGGCAAGGGCGCTGCCATCGCAAGACGCGCCGCCTCGCGGAGGGCGGGTTCAGCCCGGCGCGCCATGTCGTGGAAGTTCTCCCCGCCCTCGGCCTTCAAATCGGCCAGCGCATCTTTACTCAGCGTGCCAACATCCGGCAATTCGGCGAAGGGCAGGCCGTCCCACTGCCCAAAATCCTGTTCCCACAGGCGCGCATCCACCTTCTGCGGCTGGTCAGGGAACAACCCGGCTGCCGTTGCCCGCGCGCGTTTTGCCGGGCTCACCCAAAGCCCGGCGATCTCCATCGTCGACGGGGACGGCGGCGCAGCAAGCGCCACGTCATGGCGCCCGTTTAATGTCATGGGGCTCACCGTCTTCCCATGTCGGATGACAATCAATTCGCCCTGAGCCACGTGCCGCACCCGCTTTCCATTTCGCCTGTGATCTGATTTGTCACGGGGCCATGGCGAAGTCGATACTCATCACCGGGGGCGCACGTTCGGGCAAGAGCCGCATCGCGGAAACTTGGGCCCTCGAGTTGGGCTCCAGCCCGACTTACATTGCCACAGGCCAGGCCTTTGACACCGAAATGGCGGAGCGGATCGCCGCCCATCAGGCCCGGCGCGGCCCACAATGGACGACGGTTCAGGAACCGCTCGAACTTCTGGATGCCTTGAGCGAAACCGATGGGCGCGGCCCAAGGCTCGTGGATTGCCTGACATTGTGGCTGTCCAATATGATGCATCACGAGCGGGACTGGCCCGACGCTGTCGAAACGCTTGCCCTTAGCCTCGCCAGTTACGATAGCCCCGTCATTTTCGTCACCAACGAAGTTGGTCTTGGCATCGTGCCGGAAAACGCCCTTGCACGCGCGTTTCGTGACGCCCAAGGCACCCTCAATCAACGTCTTGCGGCGGCTGCGGACGAGGTCTATCTGGCCGTCGCAGGATATCCGCTGAGAGTAAAACCCAATGCCCCTTGACCTGACGTCCCTCGCCGCGATCCAAACCCTTGCACCCACGCTGCCGGTAATCGACGAGACAAGCCGTGGGGCGGCGCGCGACCGCCAGGCCCAATTGACAAAGCCGCCAGGGTCCTTGGGTGTTCTGGAAGATGTCGCGGTCTTCATGGCGGGCTGGCAAGCCACTGAGCGCCCCACCATCGACCGGGCGCAAGCGCTTGTTTTCGCGGGCAATCACGGCATCTGTGACCAAGGAGTAAATCCGTTCCCTCAAGCTGTCACGGCGCAGATGGTGGCCAATTTCGAAGCAGGAGGGGCCGCGATTAACCAGCTTTGCCGCGCCAATGGCGCCGATCTCACGGTGGTCCCGCTGGAACTTGACCGGCCTACGCAGGATTTCACGCGCGGGCCAGCCATGACAGAGGTTGAAACGTTGGCAGCCCTCAACATCGGGGCGGCGGCGGTCGACCCGGACGCGGACATTCTGCTTCTGGGCGAAATGGGCATTGGTAATTCCACAATCGCGGCAGCGCTGGCTTGTGCCAGCTTCGGCGGCGCACCGGATGACTGGGTCGGCAGGGGCACGGGGTCAGACGACGCGGGCATGGCGCTCAAGGCAAAAGTCATCGGTGACGGTCTCGCGCGCATGGGACCGGTGGCGCCGATCATGGCGCTCGCCGCCCTCGGTGGCCGCGAACAAGCCGCGATTTGCGGCGCTGTTCTCGCCGCGCGCGCTGCCCGCGTGCCGGTATTGCTCGACGGCTATATCTCCACCGCTGCAATAGCGCCCCTTGCAGCGACGGATATCACGTTGCTGGATCACTGTCTGATGGGCCACAAAAGCGCGGAGCCGGGCCATGCCCGCTTGCTTCAGGCGATGGAGAAAAAGCCCCTACTCGATTTCGACATGCGTCTGGGCGAAGGCACTGGCGCCGCCCTGGCGCTCGGTATCGTGCGAAGCGCGCTGGCCTGCCATAACGGTATGGCGACCTTTGCCGAAGCTGGAGTGGCAGACGGGTGAGCGGACGCTTCGCTGAAGTCCAGCTCGCCTTCATGATGCTGACCCGTCTGCCCGCGGGCCAAATAAGAGGGGACGCCCCCCCGCTGGCATCCTGCGTTTGGGCCTTCCCGCTGGTGGGCGTTGTCGTCGGCGGCGCTATGGCCCTCGCCCACAGTGCCGCCATAGCGATAGGTCTGCCCCCTCTCGCCGCCGCCCTCCTTGCCATTGCGGCAAGCGTGGTCCTGACCGGCGCGCTCCACGAGGACGGTCTGGCAGACACCGCCGATGGGTTCGGCGGTGGCGCGACGGTGACACGTAAACTCGACATCATGCGAGACAGCCGGATCGGCACCTATGGGGTGGTGGCGTTGATCCTAACGCTGGCGCTCCTCGCTTCGGCAATTACCGCCGCCGCACACCCATGGGCGTTCGTTGCGCTCTCCGCCACAAGCCGAACGGCCATGCTGTTCCCAATGATCACCCTGAAACCGGCGCGGAGCGACGGGCTCGGTCGCAGCGCGACGGTCAGCCTCGGCGCACCGATGTTGACCGCCCTCGCCATCACGCTTGCACTGACGCTCCTTACCGGCACCGTGGTCACCGCCTTGGTGATCCTTCTGTCATCGCTGGCCGTCACAGCCCTGGCCCGGCGCCAGATCGGCGGCCAAACCGGCGACGTGCTCGGCGCCACCCAAAAACTTACCGAATGCGCCGGCTGGCTCGCCTACGCCGCGCGCGGCTAACATCCAACTGCACACCGCGCTTCATCTGGTCAAAAATACCTCGGGGGACGGCCCCGCCAGGGGACGGGGGGCAGCGCCCCCGCTTGCATCGTACTCCAAAGCCAGGTCAGATGATAAAAACGGAGCGCCTGATGACCCGAAATACACTCACCGGTGCCGAGGCCATGGTCCGCATGCTCGATGCCTATGACGTGCGCCACGTGTTCGGGCTCTGCGGCGATACAACCTTGCCCTTCTATGACGCGCTCTACCGGTTGGATCACGGCATCGAACACATCCTGACCCGCGATGAACGCTCTGCCGCCTATATGGCCGATGGCTATGCCCGCGTGACCGGCAGGCCAGGCGTGTGCGAAGGCCCGTCTGGTGGTGGTGCCACCTATATTCTGCCGGGTCTCGTGGAAGCGACCGAAAGCTCGGTGCCGATCCTCGCCATCACGTCCGATGTGGGCACCCGCTCGCGGGGACACTATCCGTTGACCGAACTTGATCAGGCCGGTCTCATGGCACCGCTGACGAAATCCGCCCAAGTCATCCAACATGCCGATCAGGTCCCGGATGCGGTCCGCGCCGCCTTTCGGACAATGACCACAGGCTGTCCCGGGGCCGCGCATCTCGGCTTTCCCATCGATGTCCAGCGCGGGACGGCAGAGGCGGACAGCCTCTGGCACGATCCGGCGCATTGCCGCTTCCCTGCGTACCCCGCCGGCCCGGACCCGGTCGCCATAGAGGCACTGCGCGAGGCGCTTCTCTCGGCGCGGTCGCCCTTGGTGATCTGCGGCGGCGGCATCGTACTTTCGGGCGCAGAAGCCGCCTTTGCCCAGCTTGTCGAAAAGTTGGACATTGCCGTGGCCACCACGATCTCGGGCCAGGGCGCTCTGCCGGAGAAACATCCCAATTGCCTCGGGGTCGTCGGATCGAATGGCGGTGTCCCGGAAACACGCGGCATCGTGGAGGCGGCTGACCTCGTCTTCTTTATCGGGTGCCGTGCGGGGTCGGTCACCACTGAGCTTTGGCGCGCGCCCCGGAAAGGCACGCGCGTCTTGCATCTCGACAGTGATCCCATGGTGATCGGCGCCAGCTATCCAACGGAGGTCGGCGTTGTCGCAGATGCCCGCCTTGGCCTTGAAGCGCTGAATACAGCGCTTGCAAACTATAAAACAGAAGGCTTTGGCGGTGCGGCCTGGATTGCCCCCGCAAAGGCGAGAAAATGGCAGGTATTCTCCGAACGAGCCGCCAGCACCGCTCAGCCCATACGACCGGAGCGCACGATACAAGCGCTGCGTCGCGTGCTTGATGACGATGCAATCGTGGTGGGCGATCCGGGCACCCCCTGCCCCTTTATTTCGGCCTATTATGAGGTGCGCCGCACGGGACGCTGGTTGTTTTCAAACCGGGCGCACGGAGCGCTTGGCTATGCCATGTCGGCGGCCATGGGCGCGGCGATTGGCCGACCAGGGCATAAGGTGGTCGCGTTGATGGGCGATGGCAGTTTTGGGTTCACCTGTGGCGAGTTGGAAACCGCTGTCCGGCGGGACCTGCCGATAACATTCATTGTCTTTTCAAACGCGGTTTATGGGTGGATCAAGGCGGGCCAGAAAACGAAATTTGATGAGCGGTACTTTTCTGTCGATTTCGACCGAACGGATCACGCCGCTGTCGCGAACGCGTTTGGTGTGAAGTCGTATCAAGTCTCGGAACCCGACATGCTTGAAACCGTTCTGAAAAAGGCCCTTGCCCATGGCGGTCCAAGCCTGGTCGACATCATCAGCCAGCCCTTGCAAGAGGCTACAGCGCCGGTCAGCGAATGGATCGCCTGACACGGGCAGCAGGCCGCTGCAGCGCAAATTTAACCTCGCGAGACCTGTTTAGGGTCAGGACCCATTAATCCTGCGGGACTGGTTTGTCAGATTTTCTGTCGGGTAAAGAAAAAGGCCGCAGGAATAGTGGCTCTATTTCAAGGCGTTGTGAGGCGGGCTGGTAGAAAATCCGCCAAATCTGAAAGACGCAAAATCTGCGTCATCTCAGCGGCTCGGCACGCTTGAAAATAGAGCTCCTATGTTCTGTGCGCACCAAACTGCTGAAATCTAGCTGGTTTTGCGCCAGTGGTGCAGGATTAATGGGTCCTGACCCTAGGCCGCGCAATGCGCGCTTCTAACTGTCAGACGGTTTGGAACCGGCTGCAATCGCTCCTCAGCGCCGGACAGCGGTGTCGAATTTTAGAAAACGCGCCGATACGGCAATTGCCCGATGCGCCTCACCGCGTATTTTGCGAATGGTTAGGACAGCAAACCCGGCTGAAGCCCAGGGCTAATCCTAGACGCATCATCGCCTTTTCGGGCAGGATGCCTTAGTTGACCGCTAGGCTTATATCGACCCTTGTGCCAACACCGGATTTCGGCGTGGAGATCGCGACCTCCCCTCCATAGGACCAGGCGATTTTCTTTAGAATAGCCAGCCCCATACCGGCGCCGGAATCCGCATCGCGCGACACCAGTTTTGTCATTGGACGTTGCACGTAGTCGCGTTTGTCCTCCGGAATGCCGGTCCCATTATCGGTGACCGAAATGACCCATTTGTTTCCGCTGGTAGGTCCACCGGTGACGGCGACATGCGGTTTCGGGTTGTCGTTGAAACGCAACGCGTTGCTCAAAAGGATATGAAATACCCGCGCCAGATCGGTGTCGCCCATCTGCACGCTGCCCCGATCCACTTCCACAAGAAGCGACGCGGTTGCGGGGGGGCCCAAGTCGTCGATCACCTCTTGCACGACATGTGCCGGTTTGATCGGCGCGATGGCTTGCATGCGCCCGATCCGCGAAAACTCCAACAGCCCCGTCAGCATCAAATCCATCCTGCAAGCATGGCTCGAAATCAACTCCAGATGGCGCGCGGTAGATGCGGGAAGCGCGATGCGCGCCGCGTCAATGTCCTCGATCACCCAGGCCGGCAGTTCTTGAAGAGCACGCACCGAAGCCCGCAGATCGTGGGAGATACGATAGATGAGTTCATCGGTTTCCGATTTTGCTTCAGCAACTGGGATGGAGGGATCAAAACTGAGATCAACAGGCATGCGAACCGACTTTTCTGATTGCGACCTCTGCGGCTTAAACCGCGCACCTTTAAGAGCCGTAAACCTGAGCTATCAAAAACAAAAGCCGCCGTTAATCTTCGGGAAAACTTCGCCCGCTAGATGACTTGCAGTGTGGAGTGAACCGTAAATGGAGCCCGTTTATGCTCAATGAAGCAACGCAGATAGAAGTCGACAGCGCGAGCCATTCAGAAAGCGTGATGCACCTACTGATTCTCGATGACAGCGAAGTTGATCGCAAGCGCCTGTTGCGCCTTTGTACCGATGCTGGCCTGACCTATGAAGCGACGGAGGTGAGCACCATCGACGAAATGCGCGCCGCGCTCGACTCCCGTGATTTCGACATCGTTTTCATAGATTACCTTCTTGTGGGCGAAGATGGGTTGGATGCGGTTCGGCTTCTGGCGGGCGATCCAGATCAGTCTGCGGTCTCTATCATGGTTGCGGGCGAAGGGCGCCTCGATATCGCCGTCGAGGCCATGCGCCAGGGCTGCTCGGACTATCTTACAAAGTCGACGCTCTCGGTCGAGGCGCTGCAAAAGGCAGTTGCGTCGGCATTTGAGCGCCGCATCATGTCGCTATCGCTGGAACAGGAACGCGAAAAGCGCTTCAATCTGGAAATGGCTGTGCGTCGGTATTCGCAGGAATGCTCGGTCGAGATGCGCAGCATTCTGGCGGCCACCCTCCGGCGCGTGCGAAGGCTGCGCAGCCATAAGGTCTCAATCGAATACGCCGCGCAATTGGGGGATCTGGAAAAGGGCATCGACAAGCTTTGGGACGCCCTTCCCGATTTCGGCAAGCATTCGCTGGACGCCATCGAAGGCACAGGCGATGAACAGCGCATCGGGGGTAAGTAATCTGTCACTATCCGGTCTGAAGTTGGGCAGCCACTAGCCCACATCCTCAAGAATTTCCCTGCTGGAGATCAACCAGCGGGCCCAAATCAGTGACATCTTCAGGGCATCATGCAGGCCCCAAGCGACGTTTCCCGCTAAACCGCCACCCAGGCGCGATGACCTGAGACGCCTTCAACCCGCGGCCCAAACGACCGCCCAAAGGCGGTCGCCCGTGGCGCCGTGCCATTGCCAGCCTCGTGCAGGAGGTTTACCGCGCGCGTGCCTTCGGTCGTTTGGCTGAGATCGGTCGTCTCCGCAAATGAGCGCAACCGATGTGCCAAACGCGTCGGGATGAGTTCGAGGTAACGCAGCTTGGTCCGCCAGCGATGCACAGACCGTGTCTCAATCTCGAACTGCGCCATCGGATGACCTTCTGAGATCAAAAGATAGGCCGCAGCCATAACTTCCAGTTCCGGGCCTTCCAGCACCTGAAAAAACCGTCCATCAAAGAAAACCTGCATGCCGGAGACGCTCGCGGCCGGTGTGAACGGCACATACCCGCCGTCAAACTCGAAAATCACCTGAATCATTAACGCACCTAACTCGGTGCCCCCACCACGAGCGTCGTTTTTGCCTCAAATGCGTACAAAAGTCTTCCCAAATCAGGACAGGTGGTTAACAGAAGAGAAAGAGACGGTCGGACGTCTCCCTACGGAACAGGCATGCGCCTTTTAATCTCCTTCACCGCACTGCTCTTGTCAGTACTGCTCTTGCAACTCGGCTCCGGCGGCATTGCCCCCCTCGATGCAATCTCGGGCGTCAGCCTGGGCTTCAGCACATCCGAGATCGGCCTCTTGGGATCGAGCCATTTCATCGGCTTCTTTATTGGCTGCTGGTGGGCACCCCGCCTCATGGGATCGGTCGGACATTCCCGCGCCTTTGCCGCGTTCACGGCAGCGGGCACAATTGGCATCCTTAGCCACATGCTGATCATCGACGCCACCGCCTGGATGGTGATGCGCGTAATGAGCGGGCTTTGCATCGCCGGCAGTTACACGGTGGTCGAAAGCTGGTTGCAGGCGAAAGTCACCAACGAAACCCGTGGGCGTGCCATGGGGGTGTACCGGGTCGTCGACATCAGCGGCGCGCTGGCCGCGCAGTTGATGATTTCCGTCCTCGAACCGGCGCATTACGTGTCCTACAACATTCTCGCGCTCATCTGTTGTGCCGCACTCGTGCCGCTCGTGCTGACCCGGGTCGCGCAACCGGAGATCCCCGAGGCCCCGCGCCTGCGCCCCTTTTTTGCCTGGCAACGTTCGCCCTTGGCGGCGGCCGGTGTCATCTCCGCCGGTTTGACGGCGGCGGCATTTCGCATGGTCGGCCCGCTCTACGGGGTCGAAATCGGCCTGTCGGTTGACAATATCGCACTCTTCCTTGCGGCCTTTGTCCTAGGCGGTGTGTTGTCACAATACCCCGTGGGCTGGTGCGCCGATCGCTATGATCGCCGATGGGTGCTTGTCGCCCTGTCCGCGCTCGCGATCGTCGCCTGCAGCATCACCATTGCCACCGCGGCCCAAGGCACCACCGCCGCTTTCCTTTCGGCGGGCTTCTTCGGCATGGTGACTTTTCCGATCTATTCGGTCTCTGCCGCCCACGCCCATGACTTTGCCGCCGATGACGAACGGGTCGAACTCTCCGCCGCGCTGATGTTCCTCTACGCCCTTGGCGCCATTGCATCGCCCTGGACCGTGTCCGCGCTGATCGAACGCTTTGGACCATCGGCGATGTTCATCTTTGTCTCTATCGCGCACGCAATCCTGATCGGGTTCAGCCTGCTCCGTATGATGCGACGCGGCACCGAAACCCGGACACGTTACGTTTATGCGCCGCGCACAAGTTTCCTAATCGGCCGTCTGTTGAAGAAGTCGCGAGAGCGCGACGACACCTGAACCGCGCCTTAAAGCCCGGACACGCTTACACCGTCGCCCAGCGACTGTTCGAGGGTTGCGACCGGCTCGGGGGGTTCGTGAAAATGCGTGAGACCCGTGACGCCCAGGGCCACGACCACGCTCCAGAATAAAAGACCATGTATCGACATGCGTTTGAAACCATCAGCCAATTGCGGCAAGGACATGGCGGATTACCCCCGGATTAGGCGAGAGAATGTTTCGAAAATCGACGCATTCGCCGCCAGAATACTATCGGTTTGCAAAGGATCACTCAGGGCGTCGATACCCTCGACCAGCCCACCGGCTTCGCGCACCAAAAGCACGCCCGCCGCCACGTCCCACTCGTTGATCGAGCGTTCCCAATAGCCTTCGTAGCGTCCTGCCGCCACATAGGCGAGGTCCAGTGCGGCCGACCCAAACCGCCGCACACCGGCGCAGGTGGGCAAAACGCGCGCGAGATCTTGCAGCACCTCCGGCAAATCGGCGTGCCCGGCAAACGGCAGGCCGGTTGCGAAAATCGACTCAAGTGTCTTCACCCGGTCGCTGACCCGGAGGCGCGAGCCGTTCAAAAAGGCCCCCTGGCCTTTCTCCGCGACGAACATCTCGTCCTTTGCGGCATCAAAGACGACGGCGGCGACGAGGACCCCTTTATGTTCAAGCGCAATGGAAACCGCCCAATGGGGCAATCCATGAAGAAAATTCGTCGTGCCGTCGAGCGGGTCGACGATCCAACGGCGCGTGGGGTCTTTTCCTTCCACCGCCTCGCTTTCTTCGCCAACCCAACCATAGTTCGGTCGCGCTTCCATAAGAATATCGCGAATGATTTGCTCGGCGGCGACATCGGCGCGGCTGACGAAATCGCCGGCTCCTTTGGAAGAAATCTGAAGGTTTTCCACCTCGCGGAAATCCTTCACCAGGCTCCGACCGGCCATGCGCGCCGCCTTGACCATCACATTAAGATTTGCACTGCCCTGCATGGGCGGCGCTTTACGCTGTACGCAACGGGGCCACAAGCGGGAAAGCATGAGCGCCAGTCAGGAAATTTCCCCCTAGTTTTTTTGCGGCGTTACATGCAGACGCGGCTCTACCATTTATCGGGAGGGAAAAATGGAACAGTTACTCGCACAAGTCGTGGGCGGTGCCCTTGGTGGCATGGGGGGCGGTAAAGCCGTCTCAGGCAGCAATCTTGGACCGTTGGGCAATATTCTTGCGGGCGGCATCGGCGGCCTTGGTGGCGGCGGCATTCTGGGCAACATCCTGGGTTCCGGCGCGGCGGACGCGGCCGCAGCGGCGGGCGGCCTCGATATCGCCTCCCTCGCGGGCAACTTCGTTGGTGGCGGTGTCGGCGGTTTGATCGTTCAGGTCATCGCGGGCTTTGTGATAAATAAGCTGCGCGGCTAAAACTCCGGCGCAGGACATACCCTAAACTTCTTCGGCAAATTCCGTTTCACCCCATTGGAGCTGAACCGGGATGCGTCTTGCCAACTGAAGCAAATGGGCGAGGAACGGCTTTGTCGTATCCTCGCTTCTCGTGGCGGCGTAGAGCCGCCGCGTCAACCCGTTCGCGGTGAGGGGACGGGTGACATAATCGGCGTTGTACCGCACTTCGCGCACGACCCAATCGGGCAGCACGGCAACCCCTCGGTTTGAAGCCACGAGCAAAAGGATGACGGCGGTCAACTCGACTTGCCGGACGGCGCGCGGCTCAACCTTGGCGGGGTTCAAAAGCTGGCTGAAGACATCCAACCGCGCGCGCTCCACGGGATAAGTGATCAGCATTTCATCGCGGAAATCTTCGGCCTCAACGAAGGGTTTTGCGGCCAGCCTGTGCTGGGCCGAGGCCACAAAGACCGGGTCGTAATCGAACAAGCCAGTGAAATCGACGCCCTCCATCTCCTCGGGATCGGAAGAGACGACAAGGTCCACCTCTTCGCGCTGCAGCGCGGGCATCGCCTCAAACGCCAGTCCCGGACGGATATCCACATCCACATCCGGCCACGCCTTGCGAAACGCTTCGAGGACAGGGAACAGCCACTCAAAACACGCGTGGCACTCGATGGCGATGTGCAAACGCCCCGACTTGCCCTTACGGAGGCCCTCGAACTCCGCTTCCAGCGCTTCCAGTTCCGGCAAGATCTTGTCCGCCAGTCGCAACAGACGGTGCCCCGCCGCCGACAGTTTCAGCGGTTTGGTTCGCCGGACAAACAACTCCACCCCGGTCTGGTCCTCAAGCCCCTTCACCTGATGACTAAGCGCCGATTGGGTGATGTTCAGAACATCCGCCGCCCGCGCCAGCCCGCCCGCCTCATGGATGGCCCGGATGGTCCGCAAATGACGGAATTCGATGTGCATTATGTAGCGAGCCTCATAACCGTTTTGAGAATTATGAATTTGTTTCACAAACGCCGCTATGAGACAAGCATGCAACCTGCCGGAGCCACGCCATGACCCCCACGATTTCCTATGAATTCTTCCCGCCCCGCTCGATCGAGGCGTCGTTTCGGCTCTGGGACACCGTCCATGCCTTGCAACACACCGCGCCCGAGTTCGTGTCCGTCACCTATGGCGCGGGCGGCACGACACGCAAGCTCACCCATGAGGCGGTAGAAGCCATCGGCAAACATACCGGCCTCAACGTTGCCGCGCATTTAACCTGCGTCGACGCATCGCGCGCCGAGACCCTGGATATCGCGAAGCGCTATGCGGAAGCCGGGGTGTCGCATATCGTGGCGCTCCGGGGTGATCCGCCCTCGGGCACGCAGGGCTTCGAACCGCGCGCTGACGGGTTCCAATCATCCGTCGAGCTTATCGAAGCGCTCGCCGAAACCGGTCAGTTTGATCTTACCGTGGGCGCCTATCCAGAGGTTCATCCCGAAGCGCAGGACGCCCATGCCAACGTGGCATGGCTGAAACGCAAGGTGGACGCGGGCGCAACCCGTGCCATCACCCAGTTCTTTTTCGATGCGGACAGCTTTTTCCGGTTCCGCGATCTCTGTGCGACCGCAGGGATCAATGCGCCAATCCTGCCGGGTATCTTGCCGGTGCAAAGCTGGAAGGGTCTGCAAAAATTCGCCGCCCGCTGCGGCACAGTGATCCCGCCCCATTTGGCCCAAGCCTTCGAGAAAGCGGAGCGCGATGGGCGAAGCGAACTTCTGGCAACGGCTGTGGCAACGGAGCTTTGCGCAAAACTGATCGACGGCGGGGTGGAGCATCTGCATTTTTACACCCTGAACGCCCCCGGCATCACCCGCGACGTGGTACACGCCCTTGGGCTCGCCCCTGCGGCCGCCCTGGAAAACGTCGCCTAACCCTAGAAATTACCGCCAATAGCCGGTCAGCGTCAGGTCGCAACAGGATCGCCGGTCTCAGGCGCTCGTGGGGATCGGCCAATCGCCGTGGGATGAATACTTTCCGACGGATCAGCCCCGACAACTCGCTTCTTTCGGGCCAGGAAGTATTTCCCCCAGCCCCGCCAGTTGCCAACGCCCTCGGCATCGGGGTCCATTGGAAAGCGCGCACGCCAGTTGTTCGGGAGCGGCAACCCGCAGGCGTCGAGCTTCTCCACCATCCAGACCAGGGGAATATTCGACAAGGGCCGCGCTTCGTGTTTGCCGGTCAGCTGACCACCCACATCGCCATGGCTGCCCCGGAACCAGACCTGCTCAACCTCGCCGCGATGGCCCGGCGGGCACGCCCAAAGCACCGGCGCGAACGCCTCGCGCGTCTCATCAAGCGCTAAAGCATGGAAACCACGCTTCACATGGGTCCCAAGGCTTGCATTGTGGAACGCATGTTTGACTTCCGCCCATCGCACGACAAAGGGCGCCCGAAACCCGAGCGACTTGACCGTGTCGAAAACGCCGATCATCTCGATCTCCGTATGGATGCGGCAATAGGCCTGGCGAAACGCCCGGCAGGTCTCGGGTGAGGTGCCGTCCTGATAGTGGCGGTAGGCTTCGCGGATCATCCGTTCGGTCGCGTTTTCCTGCGTGAGCAAGCCCACCGCGCCAATCACGCCCGCCAAAGATCGAACCGCATAGGCACCGCGCGAAAAGCCAATGAGGAATATACGGTCCCCGGGCCGGTAGCGTGACGCGAGCCAGCCATAGACCCGCCGGATTTGCCGGTTGATGCCGCGTCCTTCGATGATGTCCAGTGTCTTTGACCAGTCTTCCCACTGGTTGCCCGCCTCATAGAGAAGGGCGACGCGGTTTTCCTGTGCCGCTTCATTCAGAAGTTTGTAGATCAGACCGACATTCGTTTCCTCGCCGTCATCGAGCGAGGACATTGTCCCATCCAACAAAACGACGTGATCGACAGGCTCGCGCGAATGCTGCTGCACTGAGCGTTCCGTGCGCCGAAAGAACCCCAGAAGGTCGCGGAGACGCTCCTTCAACATCATGGGATATCACGCAAATTCGCCATAGAGTTAAATCTAAGCGCGGACCGGTTACAAATCTACAAATGTGACGAACGCTCGCATTAACGTGCAGTAAATGTGTTACGCTTCACTCAGCCGCGAGAGGCGCATTCAACGCGTGCCAGACCTTTGCCGGGGTGAACGGCATATCGACCGTTTCGAGGCCTCGGTTTGCCAGCGCATCCGCTACGGCGTTCGAAATGGCCGCCAACGCGCCGACCGTTCCCGCCTCCCCGCAGCCTTTCATCCCCATGGGATTTGTGGTCGACGGGGTCGGTTCCGTGGCAAAGCCGAACATCGGCAGATCATCGGCGCGCGGCATTCCGTAATCCATGAAACTCGCCGTCAAAAGCTGCCCGTCCTCATCGAAAACCATATGTTCCGTAAGGGCTTGACCAACGCCTTGCGCGACGCCGCCATGGACCTGCCCCTCGGCGAGCATTGGGTTGATGAGATTACCGAAATCATCCGTCACGCTGTAGCGATCCACCTTCACCACCCCGGTATCGGGGTCGATCTCAATCTCTGCCACATGGCAGCCATTGGGGAAGGACATGGCCGGCAAGGTGGTTTTCTCCTGCACATCCAACAGGTCGGTTTGCCCATCCGCGCGCAACATCTCGGCCACGTCCATCATGCTTGGTGTCTCGTTTGAACCGGGGATGCGGAACACCTCATCGTCAAATGTGATGCCGTCGGTGTTGTTCTTCTGTTGAAGATAATTGGTAAAGTTCTGAATGATTGTCGCTGCCGTCGCCAGGGTCGCCGTGGACTGAGTCGTCACCGAGCGCGAGCCCCCTGTGCCGCCGCCCTTGGGGATCATATCGCTGTCCCCTTGCACGATACGGATCGCCTCGTAGGGTATGCCGGTATGGTCGGACAGGAAGGTTGCGTAAACCGTTTCGTGCCCCTGCCCATTCGACTGTGTGCCGACATACAGACTTACGGTGCCATCCTCCTCGAAAACAACGCGTGCCCGCTCCGTCTGATCGCCCAGAATGGATTCGATGTAATAGCACAACCCGATGCCGCGAAGCTTGCCCGCCGCTTCGGAAGCCGCACGCCGCTCTGCAAAACCTGACGCGTCGCTTTCCGCCTCTGCTCGGGTCAGCACCTTGTCGAACTCGCCCACATCGTACGTGTCCGCCAAAACCGTTTTGTAGGGAAATTTCTCTGGCCGGATGAAGTTCTTCCGGCGCAACTCCCAAGGGTCAACGCCAAGCTGCCGCGCTGCATTATCCATGGACCGTTCCAGCGCGAAGATCGCCTCCGGGCGACCCGCGCCGCGATAGGCATCGATCTGCGTGGTGTTGGTGTAGATACCTTTGCAGGACAGCGCCACATCGCGCACATCATAGACACCCTGCGCCACTTTCGCGAAAAGCTCGGTCTGGATGAACTGCGCATAGCCCGAGTTATAGGCACCGATATTCGACACCGTTTCGACCCGGTACCCGATCAGCCGGTGATCGGCGGTGAAGGCAAGCTCCGTATCCGAAATCAGGTCGCGCCCGCCATTATCCGTGAGCATCGCCTCGGTCCGCTCGCTCATCCAGCGCACCGGACGCCCGAGCGCCTTCGCCGCCGCCGCGACCACGAAATACTCCGGATAGTCGAACCCCTTCATGCCGAAACCACCGCCCACATCGGGGGTCATGACATGGACGTCTTCCTTTGCAATACCAAAACAATTGGCCATTTCGGTCTTGGTGCCCCACACACCCTGACCGCCATAATTAAATGTGAGCCGCCCGCCGTCCCAGGCCGCATAGCACCCGCGCGGCTCCATGGAGACGGCGCAGACCCGGCTGTCCACCACCCGCGTCGCCACCACATGGGCGGCATCGGCAAAGACCGCATCCACCGCCGCGTGATCGCCCACCGCCCAGTCAAAGGCGATATTGTCCGGCGCCTCGTCGTGGATGGGCGCGCCACCGGCCGCAAAGTCCAGCTTCGCGGGCAAATCCTCCGTTTCGGCAAACACGACCTCCGCCGCATCCTTCGCCGCCTCGCGCGTCTCCGCCACGATCACCGCCACCGGGTCGCCCACATAGCGCACCTTGTCGGCCACCAGCAACGGCCGCGCCACATCGACGCCGCTCGACCCGTCGCGATTGGTCACCACCGCCCCGCGCATCACGTAGTCGATCCCCATCGCCGCTAAATCAGCGGCCGCGAACGCGCCCACGACGCCCGGCATCTCCCGCGCCTCGCTCAAATCAACCGGCGCCAGCACCCCATGGGCCACCTGGGACCGCACAAACACCGCGAACAGCGCACCATCGGGCGCAATGTCATCAATGTAGCGCCCCTGCCCGGTCAGGAAGCGCTGATCTTCGAGCCGCCGCACCGGTTGAGATTTGCCGAACTTGTCCATGGGGTAACGCCTCCGTTTGTTCGGGGGAGCCTAGCGGGGCACTCGCCCATGTCCAGACATCTGCGACCAATTTTCACCCCGAAAACGACCCCTTGCGCCAGCGGCAGGGCAATCGCCATTTTCCGACCCGCCAATCGCCCTTTCCCTTCCTTGCCGCGAAGGCTAAATACCCCGCGACCAAAGGATACGCGCCCCATGGAAAAGACATTCAACGCCCAGGAAGCCGAAGCCCGCATCTATGCCAAATGGGAGGCGGATGGCTGCTTCAAAGCCGGGGCGAATGCTTCGTCGGACGAGACCTTCTCCATCATGATCCCGCCGCCCAATGTTACAGGCGCGCTCCACATGGGCCACGCCTTCAACAACACGTTGCAAGACATCCTGACGCGCTGGCACCGGATGCAGGGGCACGACACGCTTTGGCAGCCGGGCACGGATCACGCCGGGATCGCAACGCAGATGGTGGTTGAACGCTACCTGATGGAAACCCAGCAGCCGGGTCGCCGCGAATTGGGGCGCGAGGCGTTTACCCAGAAAGTCTGGGAACAAAAAGTCCGCTCGCGTGGCAATATAAAAGGCCAGTTGGAGCGCCTCGGTGCATCCTGCGACTGGTCGCGCGAGGCTTTCACCATGTCGGGTGCGCCCGGGGCACCAGCGGGTGAAGACGGCAACTTCCACGACGCGGTGATCCGCGTCTTTGTCAAGATGTACGAAGACGGGCTGATCTATCGCGGCAAACGCCTCGTCAACTGGGACCCGCATTTTGAAACCGCGATTTCCGACCTCGAGGTCGAGAACATCGAAGTTGACGGCCACATGTGGCACTTCAAATACCCGCTCGCGGGTGGCGTCACCTATGAATACGTCGAAAGGGACGAAGACGGAAACGAGACGCTCCGCGAAACCCGCGACTATATCTCCATCGCCACCACCCGCCCCGAGACCATGCTCGGCGACGGCGCGGTCGCGGTCCACCCGTCCGACGAACGCTACGCCCCCATCGTCGGCAAGCTTTGCGAAATCCCCGTCGGCCCCAAGGAACACCGCCGCCTGATCCCGATCATCACCGATGAGTACCCCGACCCCGACTTCGGCTCGGGTGCCGTCAAGATCACCGGTGCCCATGACTTCAACGACTACCAGGTCGCTAAGCGCGGCAACATCCCCATGTACCGCCTGATGGACACCAAGGGCGACATGCGTGACGACGGCGCGCCCTACGCCGAAGCCGCCGCCATCGCGATGAGCGTGGCCAAGGGGGAGAAAACCCTCACCGAGGCCGAGACCGACACGATCAACCTCATCCCAGACGACCTCCGCGGCCTGCCCCGCGAAGCTGCCCGCAAACAGGTCGTCGAGCAAATCACCGCCGAAGGTCTTGCCGTCATGACCAAGGCGGATGATCCCCGTTTGGGCGGTGGGGTGAAACCCCACCCTACGCCCGATCCAAATGGTAAGGTGGGTTTCCAACCCACCGACGACCAACCGGAACCGCCCATGGTCCCCCTCGTCGAAGCCAAGAAAATCATGGCCCCCTATGGCGACCGCTCCAAGGTCGTCATCGAACCCATGCTCACCGACCAATGGTTCGTGGATACACATAAAATCGTCGGCCCCGCGCTCAATGCCGTCCGCAACGGCACCACCGAAATCCTGCCCGAGCAGCACAAGAAGGTCTACTTCAACTGGCTCGAGAACATCGAACCCTGGTGCATCTCGCGACAACTCTGGTGGGGGCATCAGATCCCGGTTTGGTATGGGCCGAAAGTCGAAAACAAGGATGGAAAACTCAATGATGCAACAGGGGGTACCGGCGACCTCTACATCCCATTTTGCGCAGCCAACTTCGAAGAAGCTCGCGCGAAGGCGGTAGAATACTACGGCGCGGACTTGATCGAAGAGGTTTCTTTCGAAGACTATCCAAGATCCGTGTTTCCAGTTTTGAACGCGGCCAACGAAAATAAGCCGGCCGATACTGTTTTAATCCCGCTAACTCGCGACCCCGACGTCCTCGACACCTGGTTCTCCTCCGGCCTCTGGCCCATTGGCACGCTCGGCTGGCCGGCGTCCACGCTGGAACTGAAGAAATACTTCCCCACCTCCGTCCTCATCACCGGCTTCGACATCATCTTCTTCTGGGTCGCCCGCATGATGATGATGCAATACGCCACCGTCGGCGACCGCCCGTTTGACACCGTCTATGTCCACGCCCTCGTCCGCGACGAGAAGGGCAAGAAAATGTCGAAGTCCTTAGGCAATGTCCTCGACCCGCTCGAACTGGTTGACGAATACGGCGCCGACGCCGTCCGCTTCACGCTGACCTCCATGGCCGCCATGGGCCGCGACCTGAAGCTCTCGACGCAGCGCATCCAGGGCTACCGCAACTTCACCACGAAGCTTTGGAACGCCGCGCGCTTTGCCGAAATGAACGGCGTCTTTTCGGTGGCGCGCACCGACGGGATACCGACGTTACACCGACGCGATACCGATGCGGGAAATTCGGTGAACAAATGGATCGTGGGGGAGGTCGCGAAAACGCGAATGGCTCTTGACGAGGCGCTGGCGGCCTTCCGCTTCAACGACGCCGCCAACACGCTTTACGCCTTCACCTACACCTATTGCGATTGGTATCTGGAGTTCTCCAAACCCTTGATGTCCGGCGATTTTGCCGATGAAACGCGGGAAACGATGGCCTGGGCGCTGGACCAGCTTTTGATCATGCTCCACCCCATCATGCCCTTCATCACCGAAGAGCTATGGGACCTCTCCGCCCCCGCCCGCGCCAAGCCCTGCGTGCATGCCGATTGGCCTACTTACGGTACTGAAATCATTGATGAAACTGCAGCTAACGAACTCAACTGGGTGCGTGATCTTATCGAGAAAACCCGCTCCGTCCGGGGCGAAATGAACGTGCCCAAAAAGGAAAAGGTCACGCTTCTTCAGCTCAGCCTCGACCCCGCGCAGGACGCCATGTGGAGCCGCAACGAGACGCTGATCACCAGCGATCGCGAGGCCGGGATCGCCGGGCGCGAAAGCAGCGATGCCGCGCCCAAGGGCAGCGCGACCATTGCCGTTGTCGGCGGCACCTTCGCCCTCCCTCTCGCAGGTCTGATCGACGCCGGCGCGGAAAAAGCCCGCCTCGAAAAATCCGTCGGCAAGCTCCAAAAAGAGGTCAAAGGCCTGGAAGCTCGCCTCAAAAATCCAAAATTCCGAGAAAACGCCAGCGCCGATGTCATTGAAGAAACTGAGGAAAACGCGCGTGTCCGCGGCGCGCAGCTCATGCGGTTGGAAACCGCTCTCGCCCGGCTGCAAGAGTTAGCGTGACACGATCATCGAGTTGAATAGTGCGAGCCAACGCATCCTAAGTTTGTAACTTCCGATTTGACGCGCGCACCGGCCGCCCCAAAAAAATGAGACCCGGCTTGCAACCCGCTGGGCTACTTTACCACCCGGTCAATCGCCCGCATCATGCCAAGCGATTTGTCATAAACGAGTGTCAGAACGCGTTTGCCTGCTGCCGGTTTCAGCACCGGAACGCTTCGCACCGCCGCGCCAGAGACGGTAACGGCCAAGAAGGTGCGACGGTTTAGGTCTGTCATGGTGGCTTTCTCTTTTCTGCGCTGAGGATAAATGCGCATCAAAGACCGAACCATCAAGGTGAGCGCCATCCAATGCTTTGAAGAGTCGCGTTATTTTCACTGGCACACCCCGCAGTCCATCACTCTAAATGACCTTGCGATCCCGGGAAACCAATGGTGCAACAGACCGGCGCGATAGAGATTATATGGGTGTTCTTCTGTCACCTTATCCCGGCCCGACAGGAATGCAGTTTACATTCTGAGCATGCAGGCGTCGACAAGCCAATTCCGCTCGATCTTCGGTCAACCCAACGAAATTGGCATCCCATCCTCTGGGAGAGCGCACCACTTTGCGCAGCGCGTCGTTGAGCGTTGCAATTTCCACCAGGGCGGTGCGCACCAGGACTCGCTCTGCTTCGTCACGGGTGGTGTATTGCCCAACATTGATTGCCCAATGGCGTCCGCCACTTGTGGACAGACGCGTGACGACAACAGGCTCCTCTTGACCCACAGCCTCACTTTCCTCGGCTTGTGGCCGTGGCGCAGGTCGTAAAAACGCGCCCGCAAGGCTCGCCGCCTGAACAGCAAGGGGTGCGGGTTCGGGGAGATCGATTTTCGTGTCTGACACGGCGACCTCCGCGAGAACATCCGTGATCCCTTCGGCGACGGCAACAAGCGTCGTGTTGTCAGGTGCATCGATTGGGCGGGACAGGGGGCGCGGTGATTTTGTAACGATCCCGGTTGTCCTTACGATCTTGCCAGGCTTACCCCCCGACATGACCGGCTTGCGAGGCTTGACCACTGCCGTTCGGGTCGGGGACCGGTCAAACCCCATGTCGAGCAACTCGGCGATCCGCGCATTGCGCCAGGTCACCGAACGCCCGCCAAAGACTGTGGCGATCACCCTTTCCTGACCACGCTCGGCGGAAGCGACAAGGTTGTAGCCAGCCGCGCGGGTGTACCCGGTCTTGATGCCATCGGCCCCACGATACGCCCCAAGCAAACGGCGGTTGGTGTTTGCCACCATCTTGGTTCCGGCACTCGTCTGTTTGCGAGAGAACAAATTGTAGTATTGCGGGAAGTCATAGAACACATGACGCCCCAGAACAGTCATATCGCGCGCTGTCGACAAATGCCCGGTTTCGGTCAATCCGTGGGCATTTTTGAACGTCGTGCGGCCCATACCCATCGCTGCTGCCATGCGGTTCATCCGCCTTGCAAACGCCGCCTCGGACCCGGAGATCGCTTCGCCGATCGCAGTCGCCGCGTCATTCGCGGATTTCACGGCGGCGGCGCGGATCAAGTAGCGCAGCTTGACGCGCTGACCGGCCTTGAGGCCCAGTTTAGACGGCGGCTCAGCCGCTGCTTTTCGCGAAATTGTCACGAGACTGTCCATACTGATTTCCCCTTTTTCGACCGCATCGAACGCCACGTAGAGCGTCATCATTTTCGTCAGGGAAGCCGGATGGAGCCGTGTATCCGCATTCCGCGAGTGCAGGACCTTACCGGTTCGCGCATCGATCACCACTGCGGCATATGGCGCGGAAACAGCGCTGATCGGTGCCAAGAGAAAAGAAATAGTCGCAAACGCCCTAAGGACGACGGAAAATATCGTCACGAGATTACTGCCTTTTGCCTGCCTCGCGCCCCGATCTTTTCGCCGGAGCTTAGAAGTTATCCACAACGGTAACACGGCAGATACCATCAGAAAACAATGAATTTTCGGTAATTTTTGTTGGCCAAGATAAAGGGCGAGCTTTCGCCGAGGCCGCAACATGTTGCGGAACCTGCGCAAAGAAAGCCCGACAACGGCACAGCTTGCATGGTCAAAGACCTCGCCCGATACGAAATTTCATCGCGAGGCCCGATAGTTTTCGGTGTCTGACTTTCCGACCGCAGCGCAAATTTTCCTGTTTCTAACCACCGCCGACCCCACACAAAGCTCCGCTGGCCTTAGCGAAATGCAATCCGGGGTCATTCGGCCCTTTTCTAACAGAACAGAACACCTATATTGTGCGCTCGATGGCAGGAACTGGCGTATCGGCACAGGTGACAATCCTCAAACTTCATATGATGGCCGCTGACGAAGACGGAACTGGCAATGACGGCGACGGCGAAACGTCTATTCTGACGAAAACAAAGCCGAAGACCGACAAGCCTCCGCTCTACAAAGTGATGCTCCTGAATGATGACTACACGCCGATGGAGTTCGTCGTGCATGTGCTAGAGCGTTTTTTCGGCATGAATCACGCCCAAGCATTTGAGCTGATGTTGACGGTTCATAAGAAGGGCCTCGCGGTTGTTGGCGTTTTCAGCTTCGAAGTCGCCGAAACCAAAGTTGCCCAAGTGATGGACTTCGCGCGCCGCCATCAACACCCGCTGCAATGCACGATGGAGAAAGAGTGACCGACGGTCACCCTATCTGTTTATCGCAATGACCCCAGCCCAGACATGTTGAGCACGCGGCTCACCCTGCTTTTGGCGGACGGTTCGTTTGAAGTGGCTGGGGACGGCACTGCGGCGGTTGTCGGCCCCCCTGTTGGGACAGACCTGTCCATTTTGCCGAAAAACCGGGTCGAAGTCGTTCAGCGGTATTTCCCGGACCATAAGGCCTTTGCGGATGCGGGGTTTGCAACCAAAGTCGCGCCAGAGGGACCGTACTCTCTAAGCATTCTCGCCCTGCCTCGCGCAAAGCACGCAGCGCGCAGTTTGATCGCAACATTGCGACCGCTGACATCCGGTCATTTGATCGTCGACGGTCAGAAAACCGACGGCATCGACAGCCTTGTGAAAGACCTTCGGAAACACGCCGACGTCACCGAAGTCATCTCAAAAGCCCATGGCAAGCTTTGTGTGATCGAGGGGGGCGATTTTACAGATTGGGTCGAGGCCGAGATGGAGGTTGATGGCTTCAAGACGGGTCCCGGCGTCTTCTCAGCCGATAGGATTGATCCGGGGTCCGCCGCATTGATCGCGGCATTGCCGAAGGCGCTTACCGGCCATGTGGTTGACCTCGGTGCGGGATGGGGCGTGTTGGCCCATGCCGCTTTGGAGCGCGGGGCTACGTCCATCGACCTCGTGGAAGCGGACCATGTGGCAATTGAAGCTGCGCGACAGAATATTCGCAAGCCAAACGCACGCTTCCACTGGGCCGACGCCCGGACGTTTCTACCGGAAACGCCGCCAAAACACATTGTTTGCAACCCGCCCTTCCATGCCGCACGCGCGGCGGATCCAACCCTTGGCCAAGCTTTCATCAAAAACGCAAGGTCAATCCTGACCCGCAACGGAACGCTCTGGCTTGTCGCGAACCGCCATTTGCCCTATGAACGAACGCTGGATGAGGCCTTCGCCTCGGTCACAACCCTCGTTGACACAGCCGGGTACAAGGTTATCCGCGCCGAACGTCCCCGCCCCTCCCCAAAAGGAAGATAGCCCATGTCCTTCTCCATTGCCGGAAAGACCGCTGTTGTGACGGGAGCCGCGAATGGCGTCGGTCTGTCCATCGCTCGACAATTCGTTGCCGCCGGGGCCAACGTCATGTTCGCTGACCGCGATGAAGAACGACTAAAGAACGAACTGCCTGACAATGACGACACTGCCGGTAATTCCGCCTTTCACGCCGGTGACCTCCGCGAGAAGCTGACGATCGCAAACCTGCTGTCAGCGACACTTGATCGGTTTGACCGCGTCGATATCCTTGTGAACGCCTCGCGTCAGATGGTGGCAGCCGACCCGCTGAATGCGGAGGATGACGCCGTCGATATGCTGATCCAGCAAAACCTGATGACCTCGCTCCGCGTCAGCCAGCTCTTTGCCAAGCGCATGATCAAACAGGCGGAGGAGGCTGATCCCGACGCGCCAGCCGGTTCGATCATCAACCTGTCCTCCATTGCCGCGCGCCGGACACAGCCCAACCTGTTGGCTTATTCGGTCAGCTCGGCGGCATTGGACCAACTCACCCGCTCCATGGCGGTCGCCCTCGCCCCCCACCGGATTCGGGTTAACGCCATCGCCCTCGGCTCGGTAATGAGTGCGTCGCTCAAGGGAGCGCTGAAGGAAGATGAGGACATGCGCGGCGAGATCATCGAAAGCACGCCCTTGTCTCGCATCGCAAGCCCCACCGAATTGGCCGATGCGGCACAGTTTTTGGCGTCGGAGGGGTCCAGTTTCGTGACCGGCGAAATCCTGACCGTCGACGGCGGACGTAGCTTGCTCGACACCTCCGGATCGCCGGCCCATTAAGGGTTGTTCTCTCGACCTAATCTGCATCACGAGAGTTGACGTACTAGCCGCAGAAGCCGACCAACAAACGCAACTTGCCGCCTGACTGCGACTTTGTGGCGTCGCTTTTAGTTCGACTGGAAGCCACCGCTTAGAGCAGTAGAGACCGGCGCGATCGCGACGGAGGCCGCGCGGTTCCCCAGCACCCAATCCGTCAGCGCTGACAGCATGGTAGACCCCGTTGTTCCCACGAGGATCACCGCGTCATCCTGGCGCGCGCGGAACGCGGCCCGGTCCAGCGTCCGGCGGATCTGTTCCTGGTCTTCTGAAGCCGCGTCCATGTTGCGGAAGATCAAACCGGTTGGCACACCCGCCCGCTGCGCCGCTTGGTGCGCCGTGTTCAGCCCGCGCGGGAAGGTGATCAACCCATGGCCGGTATCGGCAACCACATCGACCACCTGATCCACCGCCGCACGATCTGACTGAAAGCTCGAACCAGAAACGTCCATAACCGCAACCGCTTCCGGCACAAGTTCGAAATTCGCGCCAAGAGCCTGTTCAATATCCTGCGGGGCCGCACCATTTGGCAAAGCCGGGATCATCACAACCTCATGCCCGGCTGCCCGGTAGGTTCTTGCTATGCCTGCCGCATCCGGCAAGGATGCGTCTACGGCAAAGCCAACCGTTTCGGGCAGGGCGTCGAGCACCTGCGCAGATAAAGCATCGGCCCCTTGCTGCACCAGAACAATCGACAAAAGTGGCACACCTGCTGGCGCTTCAAACTCGGCCGCATATTTCGTCAGCGCTGGCGCGTCGGGGTCAATCTCTACCTCGGTCTCCGCCGTCACATCTTCGGGCACTTCCGCTTCGCTTGCGTCAGTATCATCGCTAGACGCATCCCCAAG
The DNA here is from genome assembly GCA_039024895.1 of Pseudomonadota bacterium. Classification (GTDB taxonomy): domain Bacteria; phylum Pseudomonadota; class Alphaproteobacteria; order Rhodobacterales; family Rhodobacteraceae; genus JAJDOD01. The sequence continues at coordinate 58,748 of JBCCPJ010000002.1, forward strand.
ACGGCGAACGACAGGCAAGGAGCCAGTGTCTGCCGCATCGTCATCTCTTTCGGTCAACGTCTCCACAGGCTGGAGGAGGTTCTCGCCGTCGTCGGCACTCGTACCGGTTTCCAGCGCATCCAGAGCCTCTTCGACGGCCGACGCCACCGCATCCTCCTGCACAATCGCACCACTATCGCCTATGGTCGGCGTGTCTGGTGCCTCAGCACCAACGGGTGGCAATGAGGGCTCGGCGCTCACAGCAGGCAATTCCGGTGCATCCGGGGCCTCGTCCAGTTGCGCTTCCCGCAAACGATCCAACCAGGGCAATGTGGGCGCTTCCGTTATCTCAGGCGCTGATGGCACATCGGGCGCATCAACTTGACCCGTCACCTGAGGGGCAACCTCGGGCGTCGGTTGCGCGGGGGTCTCATCGGTGTCAGGCAGTGCCGCGATTTCTGTGCTCTCGGCAACATCATCATTGTCGTGAATGACGATCAATGGCGCGCGTTGCTCTTCTTCTCCGATGGGTGCCGCTTCCAGCACCTCTTCCTCAACCGACGCGCGCTCCGGAGCTGTCGCGGGGGCTTCCGGTTGCTCTAACTCGGCGGCGGCGGCCTCAGTCGAGACGGTGGTGTCCGCAGAGGGGACTTCCGGCTCCGTCACCTCCGCCACGTCTTCCGGCGCCTCGCCCAATGTCTCGGGCGCGTCTTGTGTCGTTTCAGGCACCGGCACTTCCAGCGCCGTCGTATCCATCACGGGCGGCTCGGTGACGTCCTCTTCTGGCATGGGCACGACCGCCACCGTATCGCCTTCGGGGCGGGAATCGGTGCTGGGCACCACCGGGTCCGTTTCCGGACGCGCCTGATTAAACTCCGACCCGCCGGGCACATCCACTTCGGCAGCCTCGGGTTTGGGAAAACTCAATGATTGCCGATCTACCGCCTGATGCGACACAAACAGCGCTACGATGCTGACAATAGCGCCCCAAAAAATACCTGACAGAAAGCCGCGTCCCACGGGTCTTTCCTCCGCTCTAAAATTTCGTCGCCTCGCTCGGGCACCTTGACCTCGGGCGGCGCCTCTCGCACAAGTATATCCGCGCTTTTCGGCGCTGACACCAACAATATGCGCCAACCCGCCTACAGGACGCAACATGCTGCTTCTGATCGACAATTATGACAGTTTCACCTTCAATCTCGTCCATTATATCGGCGAATTGGGGTGGCAAAGCGTCGTAAAACGCAACGACGCGCTCAATGTCCAAGAGGCAATGGCGCTAAATCCAAGCGGTATTTTGCTGTCGCCAGGACCTTGCGACCCGGATCGCGCGGGCATTTGCCTCGCACTCACCGAGGCCGCCGCCGAAACCGGCATTCCGCTTTTCGGTGTCTGCCTCGGGCATCAGACCATCGGGCAGGCGTTTGGCGGCAAGGTGGTGCGCGCCGGCGAAATCGTCCACGGCAAGATGGGCCACATTCGTCACGAAGGCAGGGGCGTCTTCGCGGGCCTCCCTTCGCCGCTCGAAGGCACAAGGTATCATTCGCTCGTCGTAGAGCGGGATAGCCTGCCGGACTGCCTGGAAGTCACTGCCTGGCTCGACGACGGCACCATCATGGGGCTTCGCCACAGGGAGCTTCCAATCGAAGGCGTCCAGTTCCACCCTGAAAGCATTCGCTCGCAGCACGGTCACGCCATGCTCAAAACCTTCCTCAACACACTTCCGGTGCCCGCATGAGCGATGCCATGAAACCCCTGATCTTCGCGGCGTCCGAAGGCCCCCTCAGCCGTGCGCAAGCCGAAGAAGCCTTCGAGATACTCTTCAACGGGGACGCTACGCCTGCGCAGATGGGCGGGCTTTTGATGGCGATGCGCGCGCGGGGCGAGGCGGTGAGCGAATATACCGCTGCCGCCGCTGTCATGCGCGCCAAATGCAACGCCGTCGCCGCCCCCGAAGGCGCCATGGATATTGTCGGCACCGGGGGGGACGGCATGGGCACGCTTAACATCTCGACGGCAACGGCGTTTGTCGTTGCGGGCGCCGGTGTGCCCATCGCCAAACACGGGAACCGTAACCTCTCTTCGAAGTCGGGCGCCGCAGATGTGCAAGGCGCTCTCGGCATCGATGTGATGGTTGGTCCCGAAGTGGTGGAACGAGCGCTGAAAGAGATTGGGATCGGCTTCATGATGGCCCCGATGCACCATCCGGCCATGAAACATGTGATGCCCGTGCGCATGGAACTGGGGACAAAAACCATCTTCAACATCCTTGGCCCGCTCACCAATCCGGCCGGTGTAAAACGCCAGCTTACCGGCGCCTTCGCGCCCGATCTCATTTTTCCCATGGCGGAAACCTTGTCCGCTTTGGGCACGGAAGCCGCCTGGCTGGTACACGGAGCGGATGGGATGGACGAAATCTCGATCACCGGCCCGACTGCGGTGGCCGCCCTTTCCGGCGGTATGATCGCGGCGCGGGAGGTGCATCCCGAAGATGCCGGATTACCGGTGCACCCCTTGAAAGACATTCTCGGCGGCACCCCCGAGGAAAACGCAATTGCCTTCCGCGCGTTGCTCTCGGGCGCCGAGGGGGCGTACCGCGATGCTGTACTTTTGAATGCCGCTGCCGCGCTTCTCGTGGCGGGCAAGACCGAAACACTCAAGGGTGGGGTCGAGATGGCACGTGACAGCATCGATAGCGGCGCCGCCCGCGCCAAGGTCGACGGCCTCGCACGCATCACTACCGCTGCGTGACGTCCATGGGCTTCGCCTGTCCAGAAATACCTTCGGGGGGAGGCGCCGCAGGCGGCGGGGGGCAGACAGCCCCCCTTCCGACATTGGGGGCATGGGCGGACTTGCCTTTCTTCTCACGGCAATGGCCAAAGATTGAGGCGGCTCTCGCAGAAGACACGCGCACCATTCTGCCGCCTGCCCCCCTGCGCTTTGCCGCCCTCGCCCGCACACCGCCCGCTCAAGCGAAAGTCGTCATCCTCGGCCAGGACCCCTACCCGACCAAAGGGCATGCCAACGGACTTGCCTTTTCGGTGGCTGCCCATGTGGCGCTGCCCCGCTCCCTCAAAAACATATTCCAGGAATTAGCAAACGATCTCGGCGCGGCGCCCACCAACGGCGACCTTACACATTGGGCCGATCAGGGCGTCCTTTTGTTGAATACCGCGCTCTCGGTGCCGGAGGGCGAGGCTGGCGGTCACGCAAAACTAGGCTGGGCAGACTTGACATCGGAAGTGTTGGCCCGCCTCGACAGAACCCCACGGGCATTCCTCCTTTGGGGCAAACACGCGCAAAAACTCGGAGCACAGCTTTCCAACCATCACCTCAAAATAGAAACTGCCCACCCTTCCCCTCTTTCCGCCCGCCGCGGCTTCTTCGGATCGCGCCCATTCAGCCGGATTAACACCTGGCTGTCCGAACGAGGCCAAACGCCGATTGAGTGGACCTCCTGACAAAAATGGGAAATTGACGGCGCAGCCCTGATTTTTCGTCCTAGGCCGTTTCTTCCCGGGGCAACTCACGGTAATTACAGGATCATGACCAACGTACTCGACCGGATCAAAGCCTATAAGCTCGAAGAAATCGCCGCGGCTAAAGCGGCGCGTCCGCTCGCGGAGATCGAAGCAAAGGCAAAAGCCGCAGACGCGCCACGCGGGTTTACCGACGCGCTGAAGCGCGCCCAAACGACAGGCTATGGCTTAATCGCCGAGATCAAAAAAGCCAGCCCCTCCAAAGGGCTGATCCGTGCCGATTTCGACCCGCCCGTTCTGGCCCAAGCCTATGAGGCGGGCGGCGCGACCTGCCTCTCCGTCTTGACGGACACACCGTCCTTTCAGGGAGCGCCGGATTTCCTCAAAGCAGCCCGCGCCGCGACCTCGCTACCTTGCCTGCGGAAAGACTTCCTCTATGAAACCTACCAGGTCGCCGAAGCCCGCGCCTGGGGCGCCGATTGCATTCTGATCATCATGGCAAGCGTCTCGGATATGCAGGCGCAAGAGCTTGAAAAGGCGGCTTGTGAATGGGGCATGGACGTACTGGTGGAAGTCCATGACGCGGCCGAACTCGACCGGGCACTGGCACTGACCTCTCCGCTCCTCGGGATCAACAACCGGAACCTAAAGACGTTTGAGACCGACCTTGCCACGACCGAGCGTCTCGCAGCGCACGTTCCAGAGGGCAAAATACTCGTCGCCGAAAGCGGCCTTTTCCAGCCAGCAGACCTCACACGCCTCGCGAAAGTAGGGGCGCGCACATTCCTGATTGGCGAAAGCCTTATGCGGCAGGACGACGTCACGGTGGCAACGCGCGACATCCTCGCCGATCCGGTCCCCGCATGAGCGGCCTCACCCATTTCGACGCCGATGGCCAAGCGCATATGGTCGATGTCTCGACCAAGGAGGTAACAAACCGGGTGGCAGTGGCCGAAGGCTACATCAAGATGTCATCCGAAGCCCTTGATATCATATTGGATAAACGCGCAAAAAAGGGCGACGTTCTTTCGGTTGCACAACTGGCGGGCATCATGGGTGCCAAGAAGACCGCCGACCTCATCCCGCTCTGCCATCCGTTGCCCATTAGCAAGGTGGCCTTGGTCTTGTCACCGGATACGGACCGCCCCGGTATTCGCGTGGAAGCGACCGTCAAGACAACCGGTCAGACTGGCGTGGAGATGGAAGCGCTGACCGCCGTCGCAACCGCATGCCTCACCGTATACGACATGGTGAAGGCTGTGGAGAAATCGATGGTCATCGAAGATATTCGACTTGTGCTGAAAGACGGCGGCAAGTCAGGCCGCTATGAGGCGCCAAGGTGATCACGGTCGACGAGGCGCTCGGTCACGTTTTCGCGCTCGCTGACCGCCTCGACACCGAGACCGTTCCGCTGCGCCGTGCGACCGGGCGCGTTCTGGCCGCCCCGGTGACAGCGACCCGCGCACAGCCGCCCTTTCGCGCCTCCATCATGGACGGCTATGCCGTTGCTGGTGAGGCGGATACGTACCGCGTGGTTGGAGAGATTGCGGCGGGCGGCGATGCTGTCGCGGATATGTCCCCGGGCGAGGCCGTGCGTATTTTCACCGGCGCGCCTGTCCCAAACGGGGCGATGCGGGTGGTCATCCAAGAAGATGTTACCCGGGCCGGTGACATCATCTCGATACATGAAGACGCAGATAAAGAAACTTATATCAGAGAGATCGGACGCGACTTTAATGTCGGCGACCAGATTGATGCGCCCCGTCGCATGACACCCGCCCTCACGGCATTGGCCGCCGCCATGAACTGCCCCGAGGTTACAGTTTCGCGCCGCCCCAAAGTGGCCTTTATCGCCACCGGAGACGAACTTGTCATGCCGGGCGAAGCGCCAGCGGCGTCGCAGATTATTGCTTCGAACGGATTGGCTCTTGCGGCCATTGCGGAAGCAGAAGGGGCCGAGGCACGGCTCCTTCCCATCGCGGCAGATACGCGCGAAAGCCTCGAAGCAGCCTTTGCGCTGACGACGGGCGTCGACCTGATCGTCACAATCGGCGGCGCTTCAGTCGGGGACTACGATCTTGTGGGGCCGGTGGCGAAGGAATTGGGTCTTGAGCAGGCGTTTTATAAAATCGCAATGCGCCCCGGCAAGCCACTTATGGCTGGAAGGCTCGCTGGCATTCCCATGCTTGGGCTTCCCGGAAATCCAGTTTCATCAATTGTTTGCGGCCATATCTTCATGCGACCATTGCTGCGAGCAATGCAAGGCTTGCCACATCAGCCTCTTTCGCAGCAAACTGGGACGCTGGCGGCGCCGATCGGACCAAACGGGCCTCGCGAACACTACATGCGCGCCTCGCGCGTCGGGGACAAACTAACTGTGGCGGAGCGCCAGGATAGTGCGTTGCTGACCGTCCTTGCAGACGCCGATGTCCTAGTGGTGCGCCCCCCACATGACCCCGCCCTTGAGGCCAACACCCCGGTTTCATTCATCGAATTTTAACCATGCTGAATGGATGGTGGCGCTGTCCGGGTTCAGTGGTGTTTGACACAAATCATGAACGGGTATAGAACATTAACCGAACGTGGGTTAACCCACGAGGTTAAGAGCAGAGGAGGTTTGCCCAGATGCTGACCCGCAAACAGTTGGATTTGCTTGATTTCATCAACAAGCGCCTGCAACGGGACGGTGTTCCCCCATCGTTCGATGAGATGAAGGAGGCGCTCGACCTGCGGTCGAAGTCCGGCATTCATCGATTGATAACAGCCCTTGAGGAGCGCGGGTTCATTCGCCGCCTTGCCCATCGGGCACGCGCAATCGAAATTGTGAAACTGCCGGAAGCGCTGGATAAGGGCGGCTTTACGCCTCGCGTCATCGACGGCGACAAAAGCGATGCGCCGGATCCGAAAGGTGCGATGCCGGTAGAAGCGAATGCGCTCGAACTGCCGGTCATGGGTCAAATCGCCGCCGGTGTGCCGATCGAAGCGATCAGCCACGAACATTCGCGGGTTGCTGTCCCGGGCCAAATGATCGGCAAAGGCCATCACTATGCCCTTGAAGTTCAAGGCGATTCGATGATTGATGTGGGCATCAACGACGGCGATATCGTCATCATCCGAGAGGCATCGACCGCTGACAATGGTGACATCGTCGTAGCCTTAGTGGAAGACCAGGAAGCCACGCTGAAGCGGTTCCGGCAACAGGGCAACACAATCGCCTTGGAAGCGGCGAACCCGGCTTACGAGACGCGTCTGTTCCGTGACGACCAAGTCAAGGTGCAAGGGTTGCTCGTTGGGCTCATCCGTAGTTACTAGGCGCCGCCCCCACCTCGTTAGCGACCGCTAGGACAAGAACGTAGATTCGGCTTTGTTCATCAGGGCGTCCATAACCGGCGCCCCGAAATCTCTTGCGCACTGATGATCCGCAACCCGTCCGGATCGCTCCGGATAGCAAGCGAGCCCGTGTCACGTAACCGTCTGATATCATAGAGCATACAGTCTTCTGGCGCGTCGAGCGGTACATTGACGATGAGAAGTGCGACCCTGTCACACTTCGACAGCGCGGCGCGCGCTGCGGTTTTTCCCGTTGCGTGGCGGATGGTAAAAGCGCCAAGCGTTACGTCGCGCTGACGGCCCTTTTCAACGAAAGCCGGACGGCCATGGGCTGCCGATTGGAGCACCGGGTCGCCGTCATTCTCCAACCAGCTTTCTGCCGAGAAACTGTCTCCTTTCGGTTTGGACAGCGCGCGCCCCTCCCCGGTCATGACGCCGATCAGCCCCCCCGTTTGCGATACGAGGACAGGGGGGCGCTCGACCTGGCTCCACATGGCCAGAGCGCAAAGCGCCACCGGCACGCCCGCAAGGCGGCCCCAGCCTTGCCAGAGCACAAGCCAAACCATCGCGAGCGAAAGCACCGGTAAAACAGCAGGTCCTGGCGCCGCGATATGGCTCAATGCGCCGTCCCATCCGGACACGGTCTGGGCAACGGTCAGGATCCAGCGGATGGCAGGCGCCATGATGGCCAAGCCAAGCTCGCCCAAGCCGAGCGGCGCCAAAACCGCCGCCATCACGGCACCGGGGATGATCACCAGCCCCATGAGCGGCACAGACAGTACATTTGCGATAAGCCCGTAATGCGGCACCTGATTGAAATGGGCGGCTCCGATGGGTGCCGTCGCAAGCCCCGCAATCAGAGAGGACAACGCCACACCGCCCACGATCCGCAACCAGCGCGGCCACCGATAGGCGGAAAGCCGGTAGGTGCGAAACGCGCCATAGACGGCAACAAGCGCGGTGGTGGCGGCAAAAGACATTTGAAAACCAGGGCCGTAGAGTGCCTCGGGCTTCAGCGTCAACACAATCATCGCGGCAACGGCGACGGCCCTTAACGTAACGGCGCGCCGATCGGCAAAAACGGCACCGAACATGACGGCAACCATGATGAAAGCACGCTCCGTGGCGACATTCCCGCCCGACAGCGTGAGATATGCGGCACCGGCCACCAACGCCCCTGCCGCCGCAATTTTTTTGACCGAAACACGCCAGACGAAAGGTGCGAGAACAAGGCGCAAGCCGGCAAAGACAAATCCGGTCAAAAGCCCCATATGCAGCCCGGAAATCGCCAGAAGGTGCGCAAGATTGGACGCCCGCAAGGCATCGTAATCGGCCTCTGCGATGCCCGATCTGTCGCCTGTCGTAATCGCCGAAGCGAACGCGCCTTCGGGTCCCGGCAACGCCGCTTGAACAGCCGCCGAGAGCCGCATGCGCAGCCGGTAAACCCAAAGCTCCCAGGCCCGACCGTCATGGGGTGCAAGTGCCAGAACAGGCGTCCGGGTGTAGCCGACAGCGCCCAAGCGCTGAAACCAGGCCTGTCGTCGAAAGTCGTATCCCCCCGGCTCCACCGCGCCGCCGGGCGGGGACAAATGCCCGGTCAATATAACGGTAATACCGGGTTCAGGTTCCACGAAACCCTGTTGACCATGCAAGGCCACGCGCACGCGTGCGGGGGTTTTCGCGCGGGGGATGCCCTCTAGTCGCACGCGGTCGAGTGTAAGGCGGAGCGCGTCCGAGGCTGAACGGTCCACCTTTACGATCCGGCCTTCGATTGCGCCGTAGAACCGAAAGCTCAGCTTTTCCTCCGCGACGCGGTGCGCCTTACTCCCGGCAACTGCAAATCCGAGGAGCAGAAGTAACGCCCCACAACAGACAAGGCGCAAGCCGCCCTGCGAGAAACGAAGACCTGCCGCGGCAAGACAAAGCCCGATGACGACCCAAAGCCAGTGGTCCGGCGAAGGCTCAAATCTCAGGGCAAAATAGGTACCAATCCCGCAGGCATAGAGGATCGGTGCCCACAGGAACCAATGCCCCTGCTGGCGCGAGAACTCGGTTAGGAATACCTCTGACAGGCGCACCCTTGTCACCTCCGGGCGCGTTGACTACACCGCTTGCGACTTATCCAATCATGGTTTCCGAGAGGTTAACGCCCCCATGACCGACAGCCCCGTCGTCACCCGATTTGCGCCGTCACCCACCGGCTTTCTCCACATCGGTGGTGCGCGCACCGCCCTGTTTAATTGGCTCTATGCAAGGGCAAAGGGCGGCAAGTTCCTCCTTCGGATAGAGGACACGGACCGTGCGCGCTCCACAGCGGAGGCGACGGCTGCAATCTACAAGGGGCTGGAATGGTTGGGCCTAGACTGGGATGGCGACGCCGTCAGCCAGGCCTCGCGCGCAGAGCGCCATGCGGAGGTGGCCAACGAAATGCTCGCCTCGGGTGCCGCCTATAAGTGTTTTTCGACCCAAGACGAAATCCAAGCATTTCGAGAGGCCGCCCGCGCCAAAGGCGAAAGTACGCTCTTTCGCTCCCCTTGGCGCGATGTCCCGGCCAGCGAGCACCCCGATGCCCCTTATGCGATCCGGGTGAAAGCCCCACGTGACGGCAACACGGTGATCCGGGATCAGGTGCAGGGCGATGTCACCCTGCGGAACGACCAATTGGATGACATGATCGTGCTGCGCTCGGACGGCACGCCGGTCTATATGCTCGCAGTCGTAGTGGACGACCACGATATGTGTGTAACCCACGTGATCCGGGGCGACGATCATCTCAACAACGCCGCCCGACAAATGCTGGTCTACAACGCGATGGGGTGGGATATCCCGGTTTGGGCCCATATCCCGCTCATACACGGCGAAGACGGCAAGAAACTCTCCAAACGCCACGGTGCGCTCGGAGTAGAGGAATGGGCCGCACAAGGCTATCCAGCGGCCGCGATGCGCAATTATCTGGCACGGCTCGGTTGGAGCCATGGCGACGAAGAGTTCTTCACCGACGCGCAAGCAGTCGAGTGGTTCGATCTGGCAGGCATCCGCAAAGCGCCCGCGCGTTTCGATACCAAGAAGCTCGCTAATTTAAGCGGTCAGCACATCGCGTCGATGACGGATGCTGCACTTATCACAGGGATTCAGGAATATTTGACACTTTCCGGTCAATCAACACTGACAGGAACCCAGGAAGACGCTTTGTCGCAAGCCATGTACTGCTTAAAAGATCGCGCGAAGATATACCCAGAACTTATTGAAAAAGCGAATTTTGTTCTTTCCCAACGCCCAATTAAGCCAGATGAGAAATCAGCAATTTCGCTGGATGATGTACACATTGGTATACTGCAAGAATTGACGCCGCACCTGCAAAATGCTAGCTGGGATCGCGAAACGCTACAGGGCCTCGTGGGGTCTTTGGCGGAGGAACACAATACAAAGCTCGGGAAGCTTGCGGCGCCGTTGCGCGCTGCCTTAGCCGGACGCGCTGTTTCACCTAGTGTCTTTGACATGATGCTGGTGCTGGGGCGCGACGAAACGGTTTTGCGGCTGACCGACGCAACCTCATAGGTGGCGGCAACGCTGCCCTTCGAAAGAAAAGGAAGAGGATCGTGAAAGATATGGGCGAAGAAAAGACAGCGAAACTCTCCTTTGGCGGAAAGGAGCTGGATTTGCCGATCCTCTCGCCGACCGCAGGACCGGACGTCATCGACATCCGCAAACTCTACGCGCAGGGCGATGTCTTCACTTATGATCCAGGCTTTACCTCTACGGCGGCGACGGACAGTTCCATAACCTTTATCGACGGCGATAAAGGCGAATTGCTGCATCGGGGCTATCCCATTGATCAGCTGGCCGAGAAGTCGCACTTCCTCGAAGTCTGCTATCTGCTCCTGTATGGTGAATTGCCCAAGGCCGCCGAGCTGGAAGACTTCGAAACCCGTGTGACCAACCACACCATGCTTCACGAGCAGATGGTTTATTTCTACCGTGGGTTCCGCCGTGATGCGCACCCCATGGCCATTATGACGGGCGTTGTCGGCGCGATGTCTGCCTTCTACCACGATAGCACCGACATTAATGACCCTTGGCAGCGTGAAGTGGCCTCGATCCGCCTCATCGCGAAGATGCCGACAATTGCGGCTTGGGCCTATAAATTTTCAATCGGCCAGCCTTTCGTCTACCCGCGCAACGATCTTGATTACGCATCGAACTTCCTGCGGATGTGTTTTGCGGTTCCAGCCGAAGAATATGAGGTAAATCCAATTCTGAGCCGTGCCATGGACCGTATCTTCACGCTCCATGCCGACCATGAACAGAACGCGTCCACATCAACTGTTCGCCTCGCCTCGTCTTCTGGCGCAAACCCATTCGCTTGTATTGCCGCTGGCATCGCCTGCCTCTGGGGCCCGGCCCATGGCGGTGCGAACCAGGCGTGCCTTGAAATGCTGCGCGAAATCGGTACGCCTGACCGTATTCCTGAGTATATTGCCCGCGCGAAAGACAAGGATGACCCCTTCCGTTTGATGGGCTTTGGTCACCGCGTCTACAAGAACTTCGATCCCCGCGCGCGTGTCATGAAGCAATCAGCCGATGAAGTGCTTGACCTCCTTGGCGTTGAAAACAACCCGACACTTCAGGTTGCGAAGGTTCTGGAACAGGCCGCCATCGATGATCCATATTTCGCAGAGCGTAAATTATACCCGAATGTGGATTTCTACTCGGGCATCATCCTCGATGCGATGGGTTTCCCGACGTCCATGTTCACGCCAATTTTCGCGCTCGCCCGCACCGTGGGTTGGATCAGCCAATGGAAAGAGATGATCGCAGACCCGACAATGAAGATCGGGCGCCCTCGCCAGCTCTATGTTGGCGCGCCGCTGCGGGATTATGTGGACGTCGAGAACCGCTAAGGCACTGTTACGTCCAGATTATACAAGTTAAATCATGCCGTAAGCCCGACGCCCTCGCGCCGGGTTTACTTCTTTGTGGAATGTGTCAGGTGCCCTGTCATCTCGCAGCCCGTGCCCGGCATGCCACACGCAACGCATCCCTAAAACAAAGACGACTTAGCGCCCTTCGTATTCCGCCGGTCGCTTTTCCAAGAACGCCATCACTCCTTCGCGGAAATCGCGCGTCTTGCCGCATTTCCCCTGGAGTTTCGCCTCCAAAAGCAACTGTTCTTCCAAGGTGTTGCTATAGGTGCCTCTGATGGCTTGCTTCGCGTGGGCATAGGTTTGCGTTGGCCCGGCAGCCAGCCTTTCCGCGCGCCCCCGCCAATGGGCGTTGAACGAGACATCGGGAACCGCTTCCCAGATCATACCCCATTCAGCCGCCTGTTTGGCGGGCACTGGCTCGGCGAAGAGCGCCGCCCCCATCGCACGGGCGAACCCCACTTGGCGCGGCAACCAATAGGTGCCACCTGCGTCCGGAATGAGGCCGATACGCGCAAACGCTTGAAGAAAGACCGCTTTCTCCGACGCAATCACAACGTCAGCCGCAAGCGCGAGATTAGCTCCCGCCCCAGCCGCCGCGCCATTCACCGCAGCAATCGTCGGCACAGGGCAGTCAAAAATCGCCTTGAGCAACGGCACATATTCATCCCGCAACGTGCGCTCGAGATTAACGCTCGCGAGCGACTTGGCATCGCTCAAATCCTGGCCGGAACAAAAGGCGTCACCAGCGCCTGTGTAAACGAGGCAGCGGGCAGTGCGCGCTTCGCTCCGAAACGCATGCAACAATTCGGCACGCATCTGAGTGTTCAGCGCGTTTTTGACGGTGGGACGGTTCAAAGTGATTACGGCGACCCCGTCGTTATGGGTCACGGTCAGCGTCTGATAATCCATGTGGTGGCGTCCTTCTGGAATTCCAAAGGACACATAGGTGAACTGAACCGTTCAGGAAACCCCAACGCCGCGTCGTTCCCGTTTTATCGCAGGTTAATCCTTCATAAGCTCCGTCAACCGCGCCTGTTCCGCGTCGCTCAGCGCGTCGCCTGTGGCGGTTTCGCGCCGCCCGCGCACATAGACAAAAGCAATCGCCAAGGCGATCAAAAACAAGATAGGCGCCGCCCACCACAACAGCAGATTAGCCCCCGTGGCCCGCGGTGTCAGAAGGACATACTCGCCATAGCGCGCGACCAGAAAATCGATGACCTCCTCGTCATCATCGCCCTGCACGAGACGCTCCCGCACCAGCAATCGCAGGTCCCGCGCAAGTTCTGCGTTACTTTCATCGATGGACTCGTTTCGGCACACAAGGCAGCGGATGTCCTTTGAAAGCGCACGTGCCCGCTCCTCCAGGACAGGGTCATCCAGTATTTCATCCGGTTGCACCGCAAAGGCAGCCGTCGCCATGACGAGCCAGAGAAAGACAACGCGGATCATTCGGCTGCCACAGGTGCGCGCGCCTTTTGAGCCCCCGCTGCCACGCGGAAGCGCCGGTCGGTCAGCGAGAGCAAGCCACCCAGCGACATGATGATCGCGCCCGCCCATATCCAGTTGGCAAACGGTTTGACAAAGGTCCTGACAGCCCACGACCCGTCCGCCTGCTCATCACCGATGACCGCATAAAGATCGCGGAAAACCCCGTTGGCGATGGCCGCTTCGGTCGTCGGCATGCTCGCAACGGGGTAGTACCGGCTTTCCGGCGTCAATACCGCTGTCGTGGACCCTTTGGTCAGTCGGATCTCCGCCATCGTCGACAGGTAGTTAGGGCCTTCCACGTCGCGCACATCCAGGAGCGTCACTTCATAGCCGCCCACTTCGAATGTGTCGCCAATTTGCGCGGTGCGCACATCTTCGATTTCCCATGCCAGAAGGGCTGCGATGCCAAAAATGGTCACACCGAAACCAGAATGTGCGACCACACGCCCCCAATCGGCGCGCGGCAAACGTCGCGCCCGTGACAGCTTGTCCGCGATACCACCGCGACCGGTCCGCAGCCAAAGGTCCGCAAGTGCGCCGCAGACCAGCCAACTGCCCAAGAGTGCCCCCATAGGCGCCAAAAACGTGCGTCCGGTTTGCACCGTCCAAATCAACGCGAACACCACAAACGCCAACAACAAAACGACCCACAACGGTTTGAGGGAACGTCCAAGCTTGGCACGTTTCCAAGGAAGAATTGATCCCAGCGGCAGCAAGATCGCTAAAAGCACCATGAACGGCGTAAAGGCCGCATCGAAAAACGGCGGCCCCACAGAGACTTTGCGGTCAAACGCCATTTCTGCAACCAGCGGCCAGATGGTACCGATGAAGACGACGAAGGTGGACACCGCCAGAAGGACATTGTTCATGACCAGCGCGCTTTCGCGGCTGACGACGGAAAAAACGCCTTTCGCCTGCATCTCGCTGGCGCGGACGGCGTAAAGCGTCAAAGCCCCCCCCATGAAAACGCCAGTAATCGCCAAAAGATAGACACCCCGTTCCGGATCATTGGCGAAGGCGTGGACGCTTGTTAGGACACCGGAACGAACGATGAAGGCGCCAATTAGAGAGAAGCCGAAGGCGAGGATCGCAAGAAGGATCGTCCAGCTCTTCAGTGCTTCTCGCTTCTCGACCACAATGGCCGAATGGAGGAGTGCCGCCGAAATTAGCCAGGGCATGAAACTGGCATTTTCAACCGGATCCCAAAACCAGAACCCGCCCCAGCCAAGTTCGTAATAGGCCCACCAGGAGCCAAGCGCGATCCCGATGGTCAAGTTCAACCAGGCTAGCAGGGTCCAGGGCCGCACCCATCGCCCCCATGCCGCATCAACGCGCCCTTCAATGAGGGCTGCGACCGCGAACGAAAAGCTCATCGAAAGGCCAACATAGCCCACATAGAGAAACGGCGGATGGAACGCCAAGCCCGGGTCCTGTAGCAGCGGGTTGAGGTCTTGGCCGTTCATTGGCGGCATAACGAGGCGCAGGAACGGGTTCGAGGTGAAGATCAGAAAGCTCAAAAACGCCACGCCAATGGAGGCTTGTACGGCCAGCACACGCGCTTTCAATTTGTCGGGTAGGTCTGTTCCAAAAAGCGCGACCAAAGCGCCAAACAAAGCAAGGATCACGCACCAGAGAAGCATGGAACCTTCGTGGTTACCCCAAACGCCCGTCACTTTGTAAAGCATCGGCTTCAGCGTATGGGAGTTAAGGGCCACCAAACGGACAGAAAAGTCCGAAGTAACAAAGGCATAGGTCAAGGCGCAAAAGGAAAACGCAAGGAGTGCGAACTGCGCCATAGCCGCCGGCGCACCGACCATCATCCAGGATGCCCAGCCGCGTTGCGCACCGACCAGGGGGATCACCATTTGCAGGCCAGCCACAAGCAAAGCCAGCAAAAGGGTAAAATGTCCAAGCTCCACGATCATGGACCTGTTTTAGATCGCGCCCACCCAACCGCCAAGAGACGGTTGGTCGCAACAGCGTGAGTTTACAGGAAGAGAGCCAGCGCCATCGAAACGACAACCGCCGCTACAATAGGTGCATATGTCGCGCCACGGGACAGGGCAAATGACCGCCCTATCACCTCAAGGTGCAATACAGCGCCGACGAGGTAGGTGGACAGGAAAACGAACAAAAGACCGTTGTCCTGCATCCAATCTGGACGGCCCAAAAGGCTATATAGCCACCACCAGGCCATAACACCCGTCGCACCACTCCAGCTGAAGACCATACCAAGCGCCAGGGGGGTAGATCGCTTCACCCATAGCCAGAAAAACGTACCGGCGATCACAACGGCCAAAAGCGCAAACGCGCCGTACCCTGTCTGATACACAACCTTATAGCCAAAAAAGGCACTGCTTACCGCAAACAGTGCGATCGTGGAAAGGAGAATTAGAATAGGTCGCGTCATCTTTTGAGCACCTCTCTTAGGACATCGTCCAATTCGTCCGCCGCCCGTTCGTTTCGTTGAATGGCAGCCGACAGGCGCTGTCCTGAGAGCATCTGCCGCAACCATTTCCATGCGCGTTCCAGCATGTGTCAGTTCCTCGGCATCCGTTCCCTGATAACCGTCGTAATCTCCGTCAAAAGCGCAGCGTTCTTGTCCAACACCGCGCGCGTGGCCCGGTCCTTTTCCGCATCCCGCCACAGCAAGAAGAAGACGAGGATGACCCAAGGGCCATGGTCGGCGATGATTTTGATCAGGAGGTCACCGCTCACGCGACAGTCTCCAGTCTTCCAGCGCCGCATTATCGGGATAGCGTTTTTGCGCCCCGGCAGACGCGGATTTTAAGAGCGCGGGCTGTGCCATGGTGTTGAAACTTGCCTCGACACTTTCGACATCTTCAATGGGTTCGGCCTCGCGGAAGCCGCCTAAGGCCTCAATACTCTGAATGACTTCAGGCGTCCGTGCCAACGTGCCAGCCAGCGAGCGGTGCAAGTCGTGGGTTTTCGCCTGATGCCGCGCGCCAAAGTAGAATGATACGATTGCCCCCATCAGCCACCACAAGGGCTCGGGAACCAACGCGATCCCCTGCATCCGCTGCGCGAACCAAATGGGGTCGGTCATCGCCGCAACAAAAAGCGCCAACGTCCCCAAAGCTAGCATCGGGCGCGGCAGCCGGTTTAACCCGTCAATGAAACGGTCGAACCACCCCTTGCGCTCAATCCCGAACTCCGAGGCGAATTGAGACAGCGCCGCCGCGCCTTTCGCGGCCGCGCGTAGCTCTTCCGCTTCCGCGTTGGGTCGAAAGATCTCGACGGTTTCCCGAATGGCATTCCGCCCCCCGCCAAAGAGCATCCCCAGGAGTGAACCAATCATCGCCACCTCGCTGTACGCTGTCTATGTTCGGCATCGCTCAAGTGGTATTTTTGAGAAATGAATTCTTCCGCCCGTTTGATCCAGCCGCCCTTACCCCCGTTCCGCCGCTTCGCGTATTTGCGACTGGCCGCGCGTCGATCTGCCAAAGCGTAATAATAGTTGCGCCGCTCAATTCCGTAGGCGTCGGCCAAATGGTCTGGCGCGGCCTCAGCGGCAGCGCGCGCTACCCGACGAGTCTGGCGTCCGATCTGCCCGTCTACCGAAATCTCGAAACCCATTTTGCGAAGCAAGCGTTGGAGTATCTTGACCGCGTTAGCGCCCGCATTGACCTGCATGTCAAAAACCGTTGCGTGCAGCGTGGTTGGCAGCCCCGAAATTCCCGGTTCATGGAAATAACGCTTTATGAAGATGTCCTTCGCTTGCGCCCGGCTGAGCCAACGGACATCCGCCGCATCAACGTCTCCGTCCCCATCGAGATCAAGGCCAAGGCGCCGCATTGTGTGTATGGTAACGCCGTGATTGGTCGCTCCACCTGGATCATCGGGGTCGTTCACATATCCACCCTCTCGTGCAAGGATGGCATCCGCGATTTTCGAAACGCTCTGCATGGCACCCGGCCCCCTTTCATGCGGGGGAAACCCTGAGTGCTAAAGGTTAACTGGTGGCCAACTAGCCGTTCGGCTCCTGGTAAACGCCCTGCTCTTTCAGCATGTCGATGACTTCGGCAGGCATATAGGTTTCGTCGTGCTTGGCGAGCAACTCCGAGGCCTGAAAGACACCATTCACGTAATAACCCTTCACGATAGTCCCCTGGCCTTCTCCGAAAAGATCAGGCGCCGGATCGCTTCCCACATAGCGGACCGGCACTTCCGCGTTGGCATCGGTAATCACAAAGCTGAAGTGCACGCCTTCAGTGGCCGTCATCGACCCTTCTTTAACCAACCCACCGAGTTGAAAGAACTCTTCTTCCCCTGGCGGGGCCGCCAGCACTTCAGTCGGTGATCGGAAGAACTGAAAGGCATCCTTTGGCAAAAACCAAAGAATCGTCAAAACCCCAACGATGCAGATGCCCGCCAAGGCAACCACTTGAATACGTCGTTGTTTTCGCAAGCCTTTCATCGTCACGTCTCTTTCTCACCGGGCCAACTGCGGGGGGCGGGAGCAATCATCCAGCGACCGGCACCGCTTCCCTAAGGATAAACCGGCGCAAACATCAGCCCAGCCGTTTCCTCTTCGCCCAGCATCAGGTTGGCGTTCTGCACTGCCTGACCCGACGAACCTTTGGTCAGGTTATCCAACACCGCCACAACAGTCACACGCCCCGCGATCCTATCGCCCGCAACACCGAGATGGCACTGGTTGGAGGCGCGGACATCTTTCATTTGCGGCACTTCACCAAATGGCAGCACTTGAACAAAAGTCTCAGACATATAGGCCGCCACCAGCGTCTCATAAACCCTCTCGGGATCACCTTTCAGATAACATGTCAGGACAATCCCGCGCGCTGCAGGCAAGAGATGCGGCGTGAATTGCACGCACACTTCGCGCCCCGCCCATTTCGAAAGCTCCTGATCGAACTCGCCAAGATGCCGATGCGTCCCGCCCACAGAATAAAGTTTCGTGTTTTCATAGAGTTCCGACAGCAAGAGGTGCTCTTTCGCAGAACGTCCTGCCCCACTGGTCGCGGCCTTCAGATCTAAGATGATCTCATCGAGATCGATCACCCCGGCTTTCACCAAAGGCACCAACGCATATTGTCCCGTGGCCGCGTTGCAACCTGTGCCAGCGACGAAGCGCGCGGACTTAATCTCCTCCCGGTAAAACTCGGTCAGCCCGTAAACGGCCTCGCTCTGGAGTTCGACCGCATCATGGGGCTTGCCGTACCAGGTGGCATAGGCTTCCGGATCCTGCAGCCGGAAATCAGCAGACAGGTCGACCACTTTGACTGACCTCGGAATGTTCGGAATGACCGCTTGGCTCGTTGCGTGGGGAAGCGCGCAGAACACAAGATCGATACCCGTGTAGTCTAGTTCGTCGATCCGGATCAGCTTCGGCAAGTCGAGATGGCGCAAATGCGGATAGACCGACGCCATGGGCTGACCCGCCTTCCGGTCGCCGGTCAGGGCTTTGATTTCAAACGACGGATGCGTTGCAATGATCCGCACTAATTCGGCGCCGGTATATCCCGACGCACCAAGAATGGCGATGTTATGGGGCATGCGCCCGCTCCTTCAGATTTTCACAGATGTATAAGACGACGAAACGAAAGCTGCCACTAGGCAGCATAAAACTCCGTTCGTCGTCGGAGGAAACGGGTCGCCTGATCGCTCACCCGCTGTGGATCGCCTGTCGTCAGAAACATGCCAACCTCGCCTGATCCCCGCATCTCGGGGCGCCTTTGTAAATAATCCGCAAGGCTCTCGGCGACAAGCTTTGGCTGACTGAAAACTGGCACATCCGCGCCGAGTGCGGCTTTAAAGTCCTCTTCGACGATTGGGTAATGCGTGCAACCAAGAACAGCTGCGTCTGGTTCAGGCATTTTTCGCTTCAACGCATCCACATGGCTACGCACAAGGGCCTCGGCGAGGATCATATCCCCTTCCTCAATGGCATCAACGACCCCGGCACAGGCTTGTGCTTCCACGTCCACACCAATAGCCCGGAACGCCAATTCCCTCTGAAAGGCGCGGCTCCGGACAGTTGCAGGCGTGGCGAACAAGGCCACATGCTGCACCGCCACTTGGCGCGGCGGGGAATTGTCGCCCCACTGCCGCTCCGTCAGGGCTTCAATCAACGGCACAAATACACCGAGGACCCGCTTACCCGACGGGACCCAGCCCTCTTGCATCCGCCGCAATGCTGCAGCTGACGCTGTGTTGCACGCCAGAATGACAAGGTCGCATCCCGCCTCAAAAAGCCGGGTCACGCCAGCGGTTGTCAACGCATAGATATCGTCGGCGTCACGAACACCATAGGGCGTATGCGCGTTGTCTCCGAGGTAAACGAAGGGAACATCCGGCAACCGCTCGGCAGCTGCTTGGTAAACGGTCAGGCCCCCCAGCCCGCTGTCAAATATCCCGACCGCCATGCTTATCTGTCCGCTTGTGCTTGTCTTCAAACTCGAACCCGTATGCCGGCGCGAGCGGTGTTGGCGACAGCGCATAGGTCTGTAACCGCAGAAAGTCCATCATTGCTTTCGAATCCGAACGATAGGAAGCCAACACATCCGACGAGATAGGGTCGCCAATCACGAGATTGACGGGATCATCGGTGCGCCGCTTGAACTCTTTGATTAAAAGCGCGAGCCGCAAAGTGCTGTGCAAATGGCTGGCGACTTGAAAGAGGCGTGAGTTACTACCTTCGAAGAAAACCGGAACCACTGTCGCGCCGCTCCTCGAAATCATTTTTGACGTAAAGGACCGCCACGCCGGGTCCATTGGGCGCGAGCGAAATGGCTTCACCGAGGTTG
This sequence comes from Pseudomonadota bacterium, assembly GCA_039024895.1. GTDB lineage: Bacteria > Pseudomonadota > Alphaproteobacteria > Rhodobacterales > Rhodobacteraceae > JAJDOD01. The sequence goes on from JBCCPJ010000002.1 coordinate 78,737, forward strand.
ACACGGTCCCGCCTGGAAACACACCAATGGCGCCGCCGTTGTCCAGAAAGCTCAACGCTGTTTTGCGGGTCTCAACGTTTTGATGCACCGCATCCCGGTTTTCATCAAAGCTGATGGGCAAAAGGAAACGGTTCAACTCTTCCGCCTTGCGGAAAACGCTATTGGCGAGGATCCGGAACTCTCCGGCCCGGACAGTGCTCAGAATGTGCCCAAGGATCAGACCATCAAGTATACCGTAGGGGTGGTTCGCCACGACCACCAGCGGTCCGTCTTTCGGAATATTCGACAGGGCACCGCGCACGACGTTCAAGCTCAGACCGTATCGCGCCACCATGACCTGCCAGAAATCGGCACCTTGCGCGACCTCGTCCTGATACCCTTCCGCGCGCTTGATGAGCTTTAACCGCCCGGTCGCGTTTTCGAGGGTTCGAATAACCGCACGTCCGCCCTTGGTCTGGGCAGAAAAGGAATACGAAATATCGCGTGCAACCTGCTTGTTCATCCAACCGCCTTTCCCGGTGTGACGTCGATGTAGAGCCTTCTACCTAGTTTTGCGATATTTCTTATCAGTATTTTGACATTCTGGTTACCAACGCGCCCGAGACAACACAGGGAAGCCTCTCACTCGGCGGCAACCGGTAAAGCATCTCCGTTGCGGAACGCGCTAAGCAACTCTTGTCGACGCTGGGCCGCACTCTTTGCATGCGCCGCCTTTACAGGGCCGAAGCCCCTGATTTGGAGCGGCAATTCAGCCAAAGCGTATGCCGCCTCAAGATTTTGATCGGGCGCGCTCAGAACCTCTTTCATGTCTTTTTCATATTGCCGGATGAGCCCACGCTCCATGCGTCGTTCGGCAGTGTACCCGAACGGATCGAGGGGTGAGCCGCGCAGACGCTTCATCCGCGCCAACCAGCGAAACTGCCAAGTTCTGTTTTCCCTGAATGGCCGTTTGGCGGGCCGCCCATTGGGACCCTCTTTCGAAAGTAGCGGTGGCGCTAAATGATAGGTAAGCTTTAAGTCGCCCTCGAAGGCCTCTTCCGCCTTGCGACGGGTTTCCTGCAAAAGCCGCGCGACCTCGTATTCGTCCTTGTAGGCCAACAGCTTGTGGTAGCCTTTGGCAACCGCTTGTTTCAGCTTCGGGTTTTCACAACGGTCAACAAGCTTACGATACCGCCGCGCCAATCCTTTACCTTGATAGCGCACCAGGTGATCTTCTCGAAAGGCAATCTGTTCATCTAGCGATTTCGGCAAATCGACGACTTCGGCCGCCGTCATCTTTGCGACATGCTCGGCATTGAGCACGGCCCATCGGCCAATCTCGAACGCCCGAAGATTCTCGTCCACCTTTGCCCCGTTCAAACCAATCGCTTGGCGAATGGCGTCGCCAGCTACCGGGACTTGCCCCATTTGCCAAGCCGCACCGAACAGGATCATGTTCGAATAAATCGCATCACCCATCACCTTCGCTGCCAGGTCGGAGGCATCAAAACTCCGCAACCCGTCCTGCATCTTCCTCTCCAGTGTAAGCAACAGCCGCTCACCGGGAATGCTAAATTCAGTGTTTCGAGTGAACTCGCCCGTAATGATTTCATGGGTATTGACGACACCGCCTGTACGTCCGGTTGTCATCAACTCGGTCGTTTTTGCCCCGGCCGATACCACCAAATCGCCACCGATCAGGGTATCCGCTTCTCCGACCGCCACACGGATCGCCGTTATGTCTTCCGGACGTTTCCCAATCCGGCAATGGATGTGAACCGCGCCTCCTTTCTGCGCGAGGCCCGCCATTTCCATCATGCCAGCGCCTTTGCCATCGAGATGCGCGGCCATCGCCAGCACCGCGCCGATGGTGACAACGCCCGTGCCCCCGACGCCGGTGATAACGACGTTATGCGTTCCGTCGATTTCCGGCAGTTTCGGGTCCGGCAAATCGCCTGTATCGATCTCCACTGTCGCCGCCTTGCGGATTTTCGCCCCTTCGATAGTCACGAATGATGGGCAAAAACCGTCGATACAGGAGAAATCCTTGTTGCAGGACGACTGATCTATTGCACGTTTGCGCCCGAGCTGGGTTTCCACCGGCACGATGGAGACGCAATTCGACTGCACCCCGCAATCGCCGCAGCCTTCGCAAATATCCGTATTGATGAACACACGCCGGTCCGGGTCCGGGAACTGCCCCCGCTTCCGCCGACGTCTCTTCTCGGCCGCACAGGTCTGAATATAGAGAATGACCGACACGCCCTCTGACGCCGCCATCTCTCTTTGAACGCGCGGTAATTCGGAGCGGTCCTGCCACGTCACCTCTTTCGGAAAGACTAAGCGCTCAGGTTCTTCCTTCGGATCAAAAACGACGGCGATGTCTTTCACCCCGGCGGCAAGCAACTCTGCTGCAATCCGCTCAGGCGGCAATTCACCATCGTTGGACTGCCCACCCGTCATCGCGACCGCGTCGTTGTAGAGGATTTTATAGGTGATGTTTACACCAGCCGCCAAAGCCGCGCGGATGGCCATGAGACCGGAGTGGTTATAGGTCCCGTCGCCAAGGTTCTGGAAGATATGGTTGCGCGTCGAAAAAGGCGCCTCGCCGATCCAATTCGCGCCTTCGCCCCCCATATGGGTAAAGCCACTGGTTTCCCGGTCCATCCACTGCACCATGAAGTGGCAGCCAATCCCTGCATAGGCGCGCTCACCTTCGGGCACTTTGGTTGACGAGTTATGGGGACAGCCGGAGCAGTAATACGGCAAACGCGCCGCGATGTCGGGGGCATTTTCAGCCGCCCTTGCCTGCTGAACTGTTGAGAGACCTGCGCGGATGCGATCCGTTCCCCGCCCTTCCTCAATGAGAATGCCGCCGATCTTCTCGGCGATCATGGCCGGGTCCAACGCGTATCGCGTTGGGAACAGCTCTTCCGAGTGCAACGTGCCCGCGCCGCCCTTGTACCAGCCATAGACCCGCCGCCCCCGCCGGTCGTCAAAGATCGCTTCTTTAATCTGCACTTCGATCAGCTTGCGCTTTTCCTCGACCACAACGATCAAATCGAGGTATTCCGCCCAATCGTGGAAACCCCTCATATCCAGTGGAAATGTCTGGCCAACCTTGTAGGTCGTGATCCCGAGCCGTTCGGCCTCTTCCTCGTCAATGCCGAGGAGCCCAAGCGCATGGACGAGATCAAGCCAGTTCTTTCCTGCAGCAACAAAACCGATCTTAGCCCCCGGCTTCCCCCACACCCGTTTGTCGATCTTGTTGGCATGCGAAAACGCTTCAGCCGCGAAACGCTTGTGATCGATCATGCGCGCCTCTTGCGGGATCCAGTGATCGCCGAGCCGTATGTTGAGACCACCCTCTGGCGTTGGAAATTCTGGCTGGACAAAGGACATCCGATCCAGCCGACCATCGATAACGGAGGTAACCTCGACCGTATCCTTCATCAGTTTAAGACCGGTCCAAAGTCCGGAGAACCGAGACAGCGCAAATCCGTAGAGGCCGTAATCGAGGATTTCTTGAACGCCGGCGGGTGACAGAACTGGCATATAGGCATCGACAAGCGCCCAGTCTGACTGATGGCAAACCGTCGAGCTTTCGCCCGTATGGTCATCCCCCATAGCCATCAAGACACCGCCCTTGGGGGATGTGCCCGCCATATTCCCGTGTTTCATCGGATCGCCGGACCGATCAACACCGGGACCTTTGCCATACCAAAGGGCAAACACGCCGTCCTGCTTCCCCTCGCCCCTTAGTTCGGCTTGTTGTGTCCCCCATACCGCGGTGGCTGCCAGGTCTTCGTTGAGCCCCGGTTGGAAAATAACTCCTTCGGCGCTCAATTCCTTGGCAGCGCGCGCCATTTGCTGGTCAACGGCCCCAAGCGGCGACCCCCTGTAACCCGTCACATAACCTGCTGTTTTGAGTCCCGCAGCACGATCGCGCGCCGCCTGCATCATCATCAATCGCACAAGGGCTTGGGTGCCATTCAACAGGACCGTGTCCTTGGCGAGATCGAACTTGTCATGCAGCGTTACGTCGCGATGGGTCATACCGGCTCCTGCTTCGTCCACTTGTCACTAATGTAGGTCATATTTGCTGACCTACAAAATGAAAAACGCAGTGCTTCCCCGTTTGCATTCAAATTTGTTACGCGCGACAAACCATGAAAAAAGATAACGCTAACGGCGAAGGAAGTGTTCACGATGGATTGGGACAAGCTCAGAATATTTCACGCCGTTGCTGATGCAGGGAGCCTTACCCATGCGGGGGATGTGCTCCATTTGAGCCAATCCGCCGTTTCGCGGCAGATCAGAGCGCTCGAAGACAGTCTAAATACCACGCTTTTTCACCGCCACGCCCGGGGACTGATTCTCACGGAACAGGGCGAATTGCTCTTCGATGCAACGTCCGCCATGACGCGGCGTCTGGATACGGCGGAGGCGCGCATTCGCGACAGCGAAGAAGAAGTATTCGGCGAACTCCGCGTCACCACGACGACCGGTTTCGGCTCGCTTTGGTTGGCGCCTCGATTGCCCGCGCTCTATGAGAAGTACCCGGAACTAAAAATCGATCTGATGCTCGAAGAGCGTGTGCTCGACCTGCCCATGCGCGAAGCGGATGTTGCCATTCGCATGAAGGAACCGAGCCAGGCTGATCTGATCCGCCGCAAGCTGATGAGCGTTCGGATGCGCCTTTATGCCGTCCAGGAGTACCTCGATAAGCATGGCATGCCGGAGACCTTGGAGGAAATCGGCGCGCACCGCCTGATTTGCCAGAATGTGACCACCACGCAAGTAAGTGCCGGTGCGCAACTGGTGCGCGAGCTTCAAACCCACGACATCAAATCAATGCTGACCGTGAACAACTACTTTGGTGTGTTGCAATCCGTCAAAGCCGGGCTTGGGATCGGTGTGCTGCCGGACTATGTGATCGAAGATTTTCCGGAGGTCTTGCGTGTCCTGCCGGACATCGAATCGAACGAAGTCCCTGTTTTTCTTGCCTTTCCGGAAGAGTTGCGCCAATCCCGCCGGATCGCCGCCTTCCGTGACTTCGTTACCGAAGAGATCATTGCCCATCGAAAGCGCATGAAAGCCGGGCAAGGCGCTTAAGAGTTATGCAATAAACGCATATCAGATCTGCGATATTAAGTAGTATAACTGGGTTGTTTTTCCTGCTCGCCCTTTTATCTGAAATTGTGAACCCGGCAGCATAGCTGTCGCATTCAACCTCCCTGTTGGACTGGCCGGGCTTAGCGCCCGGCCTTTTTTTGTCCCGGTTGAAGAAATCTAAACAAAATCATGAGCAAATTCGATTTGAATGGCGCGCATCCGCATGTCATGCCCGGCACAACTTTCCTGAGAGACCGCTATGACCGACGCGCTGACCCGATATTTTGAGGCCCATGAGTGGATCCTGGCGGATGGGGCAACCGGAACAAACCTATTCAACATGGGGTTGCAGTCGGGCGACGCACCGGAATTTTGGAATGTCGATGCACCGGACAAGATACATGCGCTCTACAAAGGTGCGGTCGATGCGGGCAGCGATCTTTTTCTGACCAACACCTTTGGCGGCAACGCCTCTCGCCTCAAGCTGCATAGTGGCGAAACCCGCGTTCACGAGTTGAACAAAGCGGGCGCGGAAATTGGCCGCGCCGTTGCCGATGCCGCTGGTCGCCCTGTCATCGTCGCCGGTTCCATGGGCCCCACGGGGGAGATAATGGAACCGCTTGGGACGCTGACCTTCGACACGGCGGTTGAGATGTTTCATGAGCAGGCCGAGGGTCTGAAAGCCGGCGGTGCCGATGTCCTCTGGGTTGAGACGATCAGCGCACCGGAAGAATTCAAAGCCGCCGCCCGCGCGGCCGAGCTCGCAGACATGCCGTGGTGCGGGACTATGAGTTTTGACACCGCAGGCCGTACCATGATGGGCCTGACAAGCGCCGGTCTCGTAGAACTCGTGGGGAAACTCACCCATAAACCGGTCGCCTACGGTGCAAATTGCGGTGTTGGCGCTTCCGATCTGTTGCGAACGGTGCTCGGGTTTTCTGCCCAGGGGCCCGACCGCCCGCTGATCGCGAAGGGCAACGCTGGTATTCCAAAATACGTGGAAGGCCATATTCACTATGACGGCACACCAGACCTGATGGCGGACTATGCGCGGCTCGCGCGGGACTGTGGTGCACGTATCATCGGTGGTTGCTGCGGGACCACACCCGAACATCTCGAGAAGATGCGCGACGCGCTGGAAACCCATACGCCGCTTTCCGCGCCGACATTGGAAGCGATTGCCGAAAAGCTCGGTGGCTTCTCATCCGCATCGGACGGGACCGAAGGTGTGGAAGAACCGCGCCGGACCCGCCGACGCCGTCGCGCTTAATTCGCGATTGCGCGATAAGGCTCCGCAAAAGCCTAGGCCGCTAGCAAAGCCCGAGCCGCCGCGCGCGCTTCCTCGGTTATGCGATCGCCCGCCAACATCCGCGCCAACTCGTCGATCCGCTCGCCTTCCGACAGCGCTGCGACATCGCTGAGCGTCTTGTCGTCCACGACCCGTTTCGCCACCCGCCAATGGTGGCCGCCGCGCGCCGCAACCTGCGGGCTATGGGTAACAACAATCACTTGGGCGTCTGACGAAAGCGCTTCGAGCCGACGGCCTACCGCATCGGCCGTCGCACCGCCGACACCTCGATCGATCTCGTCAAAGATCATCGTGAGACCGGACGCTTCTGACGTGAGCGCCACTTTCAAGGCGAGGAGGAAACGGCTCAACTCGCCGCCCGAAGCAATCTTGTTCAATGGACCGGAAGGCGCGCCGGGATTGGTCGCAACGGTGAAAGCCACCTGATCGCGTCCTTCGGGACCCGGTTCGCCTTCAACGATCTCGGTCGCAAAAACCGCGCGTTCAAGTTTAAGGGGCGCAAGCTCCTTGACCATGGACGCATCCAGCGCCTCGGCAGACGCCGCGCGCGATTGGCCCAGAGCATCTGCCGCCGCATCGTAACGCCCGGCCGCCTCTCCCACTGCCTTGCGACACGCCGAAACGCTCTCCGCACTGCCATCAAGATTGCGCAGCCGCTCAGCAAGAACCGCGCCCATCTGTGCCAAACCATCGGGCGTGACGTCGTGCTTTCTCGCCAAGGCCCGAAGGGCGAAGAGACGCTCCTCCACCCGCTCCAGTTCCGCTGGATCAAAGCTCAGTTTTTCAAGCACCTGGGCGACGCCGTCCTCTGCCTCGCCCAATTCCAGAAGCGCTCTATCGAGGGCCGCGACGGCCTCGGATAACCCATCGCCCAAACCGTCGGATGCCGTGTCGAGCCACCGCATCGCATCGCGCATCATCCCTTCCGCGCCACCTGAGCCCAAGGCCGATCGCGCCCGTGCCACATCCTCTCGCACCCGCTCGCCCGCCTGCATCATGCGGCGCTGCGCATCGAGCGCAGCATCCTCTCCGGGTTCCGGCTGCAAAGTCTCGAACTCCTGCACGGCATGGCGGAGAAAATCCTCTTCCTCAGTCAGGGCGGCCACTTCCGCTTCGGCCTCAGCCAGTTCCGAGCGCGCCCCTTGCCAATCCCGCCAGGCGGCACGGCAGCGCGCCAGAAGTTCGTCGTGATCGCCGAACGCATCCAATAGCTGACGGTGCCCGCGCGCATTCAGGAGACCGCGATCATCATGCTGCCCATGCAGTTCGACAAGGCAATCGGACAATCGCCGCAACACCTCACCGGAAACGCGGCGATCATTCACCCAGGCGGTTTTGCGGCCGTCGCGCGCATTCACGCGGCGCAGGATCAGCGCGTCATCCTGCGGGATACCGCTTTCGTCGAGTATCTCATAGGCAGGGTGTCCGGCGGCGAGGGCAAACTCGGCGGTAACCTCGCCTTGTTCGGCACCTTCGCGCACGAGTTCCGCACGGCCACGCCAACCCAGCACAAAGCCGAGCGCATCGAGCAGAATGGACTTTCCCGCACCGGTCTCTCCGGTCAGCACATTCAAACCGGGCTGAAACTCAAGCGTCAGCCGGTCGATGATAAGCATGTCCCGGATGTCGAGACTCCGTAGCATGGTCGGTCAGAGCCACTCGCCGCGCACGGTCTGACGATAGACACGCCGCAGCCAATTATCGCCCGCCGGTTCCGTGCGCAGCCCCCGCCCTGTCAAAAGGACAAAGCTGTCCTGGTACCAATCGGTCGATTGAAAATTAAAGCCGAGGATAGCACCTGCCGTCTGGGCTTCGTCTGTAAGGCCCAAGGAAAGATATGCCTCGACCAAGCGATGGAGCGCTTCGGGTGTTTGTGTGGTTGACTGGAAATCCTCCACCACAACGCGAAACCGGTTGATCGCAGCGATGTAATGTCCGCGCTTCAGATAGTAGCGCCCCACTTCCATCTCTTTCCCGGCAAGATGATCGAAGGCCAGATCGAATTTCAGGATGGCCGACCGCGCGTAATCGCTGTCCGGATATTCTTCAATCACAGCGCGCAAGGCTTGGAGCGCCTCGAAGGTCAGCCCCTGATCTCTGCCCACGTCATCGATTTGATCGTAATAGGACAAGGCGAGGAGATATTGCGCCCAAGCGGCGTCTTCGTCCGCAGGAAAAGTCGTCAGATACCGTGACGCCGCGCCGCGCGCCGCCTCGTAATCGCGATCCCGATGATAGGAAAATGCCTGCATGACCAGGGCACGCTTGGCCCATTCGGAATAGGGGTAGAGCCGTTCCACTTCCCCGAAAAGCCGCGCGGCATCATCTGGCGCACCCACTTCGAGTTCCAGTTCAGCACGTTTATACAACTCTTCCGCAGAGAAATTCTCAAGCGGCACGGCCTCTTCGCCGCCGCCGCATGCCGAAAGCAGCCCAAGCGCCGTAACCATCGCGAATACTCGCGCTATTCTAAACTTCGGCAACCTCATGCGCCTTCCGCCCCTCACCACCGGTACCGCCCCGGGTGGTAGCATATAAGCTCCGATAGCAAAACGAAATTTGATTTAGCCGCTGCTCTGGCGCTCAGGCCGCAATCCGCATGCTGTCTGCGCGGCGCAACCCGGCACCCGGAAGCCGTGCAACCATCGCCGCGTTGCACTCTATCATCTCATAGGCTGTCGGATCAGCAAACAGGGCGCGCAGCACTTTGTTTGTCATGGCGTGGCCTGCTTTCTGTCCCCGGTAGCGCACAAGCATTGGCGCGCCAGCGAGGGACAAGTCGCCTAGAGCATCAAGCATCTTGTGGCGCACAGGCTCATCGACATGGCGCATACCACCGGGGGTCACGACCGTCTCGCCATCAACGACGACAGCGCTTGTAACCGTCGCGCCCACGATCAGACCGCGATCCCGCATCGCCTCGATGTCGGCCTGGCGGCAAAACGTGCGGCTATCGCACAGCTCACGCACAAATGCGCCATTCGCCATATTCAGGTGTTTTTCCTGATGGCCAATCACCGAGTCCGAGAACTCAATCTCAAAGTCAATTTCCAGCTCAGGCGATGGTTCAAGCGTGACCGCGGCACCATTGTGTTCGATGGTGACTGGCTTCAAAACGCGGATTGCACGGAGCGGTGCATCCAGACGACGAATGCCCCGATTTAAAATGCCGGTCACAAATTCAGCAGAGGAGCCATCCAGCAACGGCACTTCCGGGCCATCGATTTCGATCAACGCGTTGTGGACACCGCATCCCGCCAACGCCGCCATCAAATGCTCGACCGTGGAAACAGACACGCCATCCCCATTGGAGATCTGAGTGTTCAGGTCCGTGTTTGACACGGCGTCCCAGCGAGCCGGGACCATCGGATTACGATCGGTGACGTCCACGCGATGGAACCAAATGCCGTATTCCGCCGACGCCGGCTTGATGGCTACACGGACTGCGCTGCCTGTATGAAGGCCGGTGCCGGTGAAAGTCACGGATGATTTGAGGGTCGTCTGCACTTGGTTTGCTCTTCTTTGCGTCGGCCTGCCATCCGACGTGTTGTAGCTATGCCGAGGCAGCGCGGGCCTCAACACAATCATTGCAACATCCTGAAACATGCATGTGAGGGTTGGGCGAATCACCGCCTAGATATGCGGCAATGCGCGAAAAACCACTTTAAAACAAAGAAAAGGGCAAGACTGGCCCGCCCTTTTCTTTGTGAGTCACTTTCTTGAAATTTAATTAAATTGCGCTCACATCGTCATCAACATCGTCGTCATGTACGGACCCGGTGCCGTCGCCCATGCCCTCAAACTTGAGTTGATCGACGAAGCGCGGTGAGACGACTACCAGATTATACACCTCGGTATCGCTCCAGCCGAGACCGAGCAGTTCGAAGATGCCAGAGTCGCGGGTCGGGAGCATGATTGGCTTATAATCGACCCATGTCTCCACAACGATTGCACTCGCCTGATCGGCCATGATCGGCACATGCGGCGTGATGTTGTAAGGCACCAACACCTCTTCCATGTCATCCTTGCCGTTGACGCCGCGCGACCAGTAGAGCTCGTGCTTTTGTTCGTCTTCGTTCCAGATCACGACCGACACGCGCATCTGCGTGCTGTCATCCGTCAGCGACAACCACTCGTAGATCGTGTTCATGTTGTTGAGATAGGTCATGTTGATTTCCTCGGTTTCCCGAGACAACACATCCGCAATCGTGTAGGTAGCTTTCAGGTTGATATTGCCCTCCCGGAAGCCCTCAAAGAAGGCATACATCCCGAAATAGGCCCAGATCAGCAGCGGGAACATCAGGATTGCCTCGACAGAAAAACTGCCACGTTCATCCCGAAGGGCGCGTTGGATTATCATCTTTTTCACCATGAGTTACCCTTTCCCCCTTAAGCAGGTTCGTTCACGAATGCAGAGAGCGACGTCAGTATGTAGCCGCCATCCGGATCGCGCGGGATTGTGCGTCCAACCCCGAAAGTGGGAAAGACGGTATCCACAACGGCACAGACACGGACCAACATCAGGTCGTTCTCTGTGCCGTTCTGAAAGTTCTTTGGCGGCTTGATATCGTCCAGACGATCCTGGCAGTCCGGCGTTGCCTCAAGATCCACTGTCCAAGTGTCCCGATCAACACGCGTCAGTTCGATCTTGGTAACATCTGTGCAGTCCTTGATGAGGATCATGCGGTTGCAGATAAATGTCCGCACATCTTCGTGCTCAATATCCGCGCCCCCCGCGAGCCGAATTTCGCGAACCGCCATATCAACGGCACGCTCGAGCATCACGGCGCGAATATTCATGATCGCCACCTCGTAGGAGCCGAGGAAAACGCCAACAAAGAACGGGAACACGATCACAAACTCTACCGTCGCAACGCCCTTTTCGGAGACACCGAACCAGCGCAAAGCCTGGCCGATTTTTCTGACATGTCCAATCATTGTGTTAACTTCAGCTGGTTGATTTTGTTGGTGATCGACGCAAAGGCATACTGGATGTCCTGCCCATTCACCCGGTAGAAGTGCTGGTCAGAAGAGGCACAGGCTTCCATGATGTCGGCGCTCTCATCCGTGACCTCGAACCCGATCGTAAATACAACGATACCGGCGTCCTTGGCAGCATCACAGATATCGGACAAACGCGCGTCTTTTGTGTCGGCGTTCGGGTTGTTCGAACGAGATACGATCGTCTGACGCGGGCCGTCATAGCCGTAAATGCCGCCGATCTGCTCATAGTACCGTGCCGCACGGGTGGGTTCGATACGTGAGTAAAAGCCGTGGAACGCACGCCATGCCAGCGTCATCTCATTCCACATTTCCAGCTTGGTAAGCTGATCGTCTTCGTCCGGCTTGCGCCAACCGTTGCAGTCACCACCATATTGATAGTGCCAGCACTGATCGTCCAGGTTCCAGAATTCCATATCTTCATATTCGGCGGGACCATCGCTGTCGTCGAAGTCATCGGGCACAACAGCCAACCAGTGGTCGTTGCGATACCAATACATGTTGCTCATGCCTTCTTTATCTTCGTCACGAAGCTCGTATTGGGTTGTGTTGATGCCATCGGTCATCAGCACGATGAACTTGAGAACGTCCTCATAGTCATGGGGCCGCGGCCGCACGACAAACTCCGCGTCAATGTCGATCCCGTCGCCGGTATCGTCTTTCAACGATACGAGGGCCGGGTTCATTGACGGATCCAGCAGCGCCGTCCCCCACTTCATGGCCACGTCGATGGACGTATTGCCGCTTGCGGTAAGATCATCGATCTGGTCTGTCAGGTCGCCGATGCTGTTCGACCAGGGCAGGATATCGACATAGTCCTGATCGCGGCACACTGGATAGCGGAGCGAACGGCTGCTGTTCCAGCCTCTCCAGGGGTCGAAGCTAGCGGTTTGCGATAGCGGGATTGGTTCAATGACCTGATTGCCATCGGCATCCAGAATGGGCATCCCGTTATTGTCCACCGCCGGGCGATACCGGTGGATCGCGGTGGTGTCGAAGTCTTCTTCCTCGAAGTTCACACAATGGGAGAATTCATGCTCGTGCTCGGTCGTGATGCGATCGATCAGTTCCGGGCCGACGGAAACCTGCGTCGAGTACGGCACCAGCGAAACCGAAACCCGGTTGTCGTCCGACCCCTCTAACACACCCTCAACGAAGCGCTTCGCCGCGGTTTGCATATTGCCGAGCTTGCCGTTCCAGCCCATGGAGCCCGACACATCAAGGATCAAGGACACTTCGACATCGTTTACGGACTGTTCAGCCGAAGACACCGAGCCGTAAGGCAAAGTATCGATGCCGATCATGTTCATCAGGATGGTGGGCGATTCCGCTTCAACCTTCACGGCGACTTGGCGCCCGGTGACGACTGGCTGAGCGCCCACTTCGCGCAGGTAGATGTCTTCATCATCGACATCGATACCAACCTTGGCGAGGTAGTCTTTTACAACCTCTTTCGCAGGGACCGTCTGTTTTAGGTTAGCAGCCGCAAGCACAGAACGGTCGGTTGCGTTCTGGACGTAAACGCGTCTGTTCTCATATAGCATGAGGTCCACGGCGACGCCGCCAAAGATGATCATTGTCAAGAAAATAAACATCGAAAAGATGATGAGGGACCCCTCTTCATCCTTTTGAAACCGCTTCAAACGCTTACCTACAAAACCACTCCTGAACATCGTTATCCCCTTCGTCCAAGACATTGAGCGGCGCCTCACGCACCGGCGTTAAGATTTGTTAGGGAGGGTGTCGAAACTACGGCGCGACGAAGGGCGACTTTGTGTTAACTATCAAAAATTGTCTGAAATTTTGCATCAATAGCCAGTTCAGAATTTTCTGTTGCAAGGATGGAAATAAAAGAAAGGGCCAGCTTGCGCCGGCCCATCAGGGAGTGACAGAATATTGCGACTCAGTTCTTTTCATCCCCGGACAAAGTTACCTTACGGAAGGTACGGCTACGCGCGCACCCGGTAAGCTATGTCTTTAGTGTCCGGTTTTGACGCTCCCTACTCTAGTTGGCCTGACGTCGCAAAAACGCTGGAATTTCGATCCGCTCTTGATCCTCGGGCAACTCATTGGTTGCGGCATCTCTGCTGATCGGTGGTTGGTGCCGAACCGCATCGCTTGCGGAGCCTGACATACGGTTGATTAGAGTGTTGATGCCAAACCGCGGACGGTCCTGATCGACATCAGAAGGGGCCGCGTTACGCGGTTCGTATTGAACTGTGCCGGGCGTGTGGTTTGCCATGGCGCCAGGTGCACGGCCAGTTAACCGCTCAAGGCGCGCAATCGCTTCCGGTGTTGGCGTACCCGGCGCCGGGCGCGCGGCGTCCGCTGCGATCTCCGGTGCCGGCTGATATGCCGGTGGTGGCAAGCCATCGTCGCTCGCCGGCTGCGGTTGCGGCTCCATACGCTCCAACAGGCTGGGCTCCTGGGCCGGGGCCTGCGCCACAGCGACAGGCGGAACGGGCACTTGCTGTTGAGCGATTGGTGCCGGGGCGGCAACTTCAGCAGCGGCCGGTCGGCTCGGTGCGGAGGCTGCTGCAATATCGGCGTCGATCCCGGTGGCGACCACGCTTACGCGCATGCGCCCCTGCATATCCGCTTCCATCGTTGAGCCCACGATAATATTCGCATCCGGGTCCACTTCTTCACGGATACGGTTGGCGGCCTCATCGAGTTCGAAGAGCGTCAGGTCCTCGCCGCCAGTAATGTTAATGAGAACGCCCTTCGCGCCCTTGAGGCTGATCTCGTCAAGCAGCGGGTTGGCGATTGCTTTCTCAGCTGCCTGAATGGCGCGATCTTCACCGTCGGCCTCGCCGGTTCCCATCATCGCTTTGCCCATCTCATCCATGACGGCGCGCACATCCGCGAAGTCGAGGTTGATGAGCCCCGGGCGCACCATCAAGTCAGTCACGCCTTTGACGCCCTGATGCAAAACATCGTCCGCCATGGAGAAGGCTTCGGCAAAGGTCGTCTTCTCATTGGCGAGCCGGAACAAGTTCTGGTTCGGAATGATGATCAAAGTATCGACCATCTTTTGCAGCGCCTCGATGCCCTCTTCCGCCTGGCGCATGCGTTTCGCGCCTTCGAACTGAAAGGGCTTAGTGACAACGCCCACTGTCAGCACGCCGAGTTCCCGCGCCGCTTGTGCAATGATCGGAGCCGCCCCGGTGCCAGTGCCACCGCCCATCCCGGCGGTGATAAAACACATGTGCGACCCGGCAAGCTGATCGACGATCTCCTCGATCGTTTCCTCCGCTGCAGCGGCACCAACCGACGGACGCGCACCGGCTCCGAGGCCCTCGGTTACCTTCACGCCCATTTGAATCTTCGTGGCCGCGTTCATTTGCTGCAACGCTTGCGCATCGGTATTAGCCACCACAAATTCGGCACCTTCGAGTTTCTTCTCGATCATGTTGTTCACGGCATTGCCGCCAGCACCGCCAACACCGAACACAGTGATCCGCGGCTTCAACTCTTGATGGGTGGGCATTGTCAAATTCAACGTCATGGGTTCGTCCGCCTGTATCTTGTTATTATGCACGCCACCGGGCAGAGGCGCTTTGCTGTCCCGGCTCAACGGGCCGTCATTGGGGTGATTGGACGTTATCGAAAACCCGCCCTTGGGTCACCCCGATTCGGCACTCAAACCACGAAATATGGCAAGTTTTTTCGCCCAGCCACCATGATGTAGTTGCAGCCCCAATATCCTGTGGAATGTCGAGGGCTTAGCTCAATAACTTCATGGATTGAGTCTATGACATCGCGCAATACGCACACCCGAAAGCTGCATTTCAAAATGATGAGGGACCTGCTCGCCGCCTCGTGACCCTTTGTCGAGCCTTGTGGATAACTTAGCAGATTCGGTCTGCCGCGTCGCCCTGTTTCTTGCTCTTGAGCAGTCGCTCGCCACTCTGCGATGTCAAACGCCAGGCTTCACCGGACATTGAAGTCCACTGTCGGACACATCAGTGATCTCCTGAATTTCGCCGCTCACACCATTTGAGTTGAAGACAAACCACCGGTCCCCTTCGATGAACGGCACCCAGCAAACCGGCACATCGTCGGGGTCGTTGTCGTATAGAAAACAAATTTGACCATCCTCCAAGGTGATCCTGCCATACACACAGGTCTCACTCCGGTCCCGCCACACCGAGAGATTAGGCCGCAGGTATTCTTCGACCCCCACCAATTGACCGTCAGGAAATGTGTTGAAGGTCAGCGTCCGACCCATGGCAAACTCAAGGAACATCTCTGGAGTCACACGTTCCTGCGCCATCCCAGAAGATGCGGCGACGCAACTCAGCAAGGTTGCGATGGCTATGCCCGCCCACCTGCACTGGCGCTTCCCCATGCTCAAAAGTTGTCCTTGAACCACTTCATGGCCCGCAACAAGGAGCGCGGCGCGCCCAGTTCCGATGGCATTTCAAAATCCCACCACTCATCCTGGGGATGCGCTGCAAAAAGCGACAGGCCCACGGCACTTGCAAAGGCCGCACCCGTCGCCGCCTGTGGCAAGCCGTGGACGCGCAACGGGCGACCGACACGCACCTGTTGTCCGAGGATTTTGGGGGCAAGAATATCAAGTCCGGGAATTTGGCTCGCGCCGCCGGTCAAGACAATTTGCTGACTGGGCAAATGCTCGAAACCCGCCGCATCCAGACGCTGGTGCACCTCCTCGAGGATTTCTTCGAGGCGAGGGCGAATAATACCGATCAATTCTGCGCGGCTGACAGTGCGTCTATCCTGTTCCCAATCGCCGGTATCGCCGCCAAGCTCAATCGTCTCACGATCATCCATACCCGTTGCCACGACGCCGCCGTGGAACGTCTTCACCCGTTCGGCAACTGCCATCGACACCTGCAAGCCTTTGGAGATGTCCTGGGTCACATGCTCACCGCCCAACCGCACAGCATCCCCATAGATCATGTGTTTCTTCATGAAAATCGACAGGCCGGTTGTTCCGCCGCCCATGTCGATGCAAGCAGCGCCAAGTTCCTGCTCATCTTCCACCAGCGCGGACATGCCCGAAACATAAGCCGAATGCGCCAGCCCCGCCAATTCGAGGTCGCATCGCTTCAAGCAATATATCAGGTTCTCGATCACCGCCCGGTCGACCGTCAACATGTGCATATCGCAGGCCAGCCGCTGTCCAATCTGGTCGCGGGGATCGATCAACCCAGTGCGGTGATCGAGCGCGAAGTTCACCGGCTGGGCATGCAGCACTTCGCGATCGGCACCGTAATCCGGCACATCACACGCCGCCAAAACCCGCGCGACATCCGTCTCCGTAACCACATCGCTATTGACGTTGACGACACCCGCTAATCCATAGGAGCGCGGTTGCCCGCCGGAAAGGCAGGCAATCACGTGATCGACCCGGGTGTTCGCCATCTTTTGCGCCGCCTGCACAGCGGTTCGAATGGCCCGCTCTGTCTCCTGGACGGCGCAGGTTTCACCGAGCTGAATGCCCCGCGAGCGCGTCGTCGCCGCGCCGATAACCCGAAACTGGGTCTGCCCCGCCATGGCACCGATCCCTTCGCCCTCGGGCGCTCGTCCCCGCGCGTCGAACTGCAGGACAAGACAGGCGATCTTCGATGTGCCCACATCAAGGATGGCAACGACACCGCGTTGAATGGCGGCCTGCCGCATGGCCCGCATCGCCCGTTGCGCCTGGTATAGCTCACTCATCGCTTACTCATCCTTGTTGTCGGTCAAATCAAAATCGGTCTCGAAAAGCCCTTCGATGACACTGGTGCCCCGTCGCACCACGGGTCGCGCCGGGTTACGAAAATCGACCGCCGCCACATCCCGCGCCAGAAGGTCCTGCGCTCGGTGGAGCGCGAGCACCTTTTGCAATGCCGTCAGGGCACCTTCCTCGGGCAAAAGTATGCGCTGCTTCCGGGTCAACACCACGTCCCACCGGCGTTCGCCCACACGCAACAGTCCACGCAAACGTTCTTCGAGGGGGCCGCTCGCCGCATATAGTTCTAAGGCTTCCGCCACCGCCCGGTCCGCGCCCTCACCAACGATCAGCGGCAGTTCCGGGCGCTCGACCCGGCTGACCAAACCAACAACGCGGTGTCCCGTTGGATCAATCAGTTGGAGCCCCTCCCGCGAGCGCCAAACCGCCACCGGGACACGTTCCGTCACCGAAACCGTCAGCACGCCGCCGCTTTTTACATGGACCGAGGCCTGTGCCACGGCGTCCAGTTCTTCCACCCGATCCCGAAGCGCATCAAGGTCCAGATCAAACGACGATATCGGGAAATCCAATGAAAGCACTTCGCGCACATCGGCCCCCACCCAAGAGGACGCGTCTTCCACCGCCATCATATGCACCATGAACTCGGGACGCTCTTCAACCTGGCGCCGAAGCTCGGCCACCCGGTCCTTCGCGGCCTCGACCCGGACCGGGTCAGACGCCCAAAACGCCGCCCCCGCCGCAAGCACCAACACCGGCAAACCGTATCGCAAAAAGAGCTGTACGCCGCTCCGCATCATTAAACGGTTGAGCTTATACGCCAGCCGCGACGGGGCCGGATCGCGCCTCACCCGTTTTTTGGCGCGGACCTTGCGCGGCTTTTCGGCCGGCAGAAGTTGCTTTTTGTATTCTCTCACCTGTCGCATGACGCATCCTTTACGATCCAGTCGCAAAGCGCGGGAAAGCTCAGCCCAACTTGCTCCGCCTGCTCCGGGACAAGGGAGGTCGATGTCATCCCGGGTTGCGTGTTTGTCTCAAGGGCAAAGAGGCCCGCAACGCCCTTGCTGTCATCCCAGCGGAAGTCCGTACGGCTCACGCCCCGACAGCCCAAAACACGGTGCGCTGTGAGGGCATGGCTGAGGCACGCCGCCTCGACATCGTTCGGAATGTCAGCGGGCAACACATGATGGGAACCGCCGGCCGCGTATTTCGCATGGTAGTCGTACCACCCATCGGTCACGATCTCCGTCACACACAAGGCTCGTTCCCCCATCACGCTCACGGTCAGCTCGCGCCCGGGAATATAAGCCTCCACCATCAGCTGGTCGGGCATATCGTCGGCAAGGACTGGCGGGCCATTGGCTGTTTCCTGCACAATATAAATACCGACGGATGAGCCCTCGTTATTGGGCTTCACCACGTAAGGCGGCGCCATTACATGCGCCGCGCCAATCTCTGCTTTGGGTCGAATGACCGACGGCACGACGGGAATGCCCGCCTCCGCGAACACCGCCTTTGACCGCGTCTTGTCCATCGCCAACGCAGACGCCAGAACGCCCGAATGGGTGTAGGGGATACGGAGCCACTCCAGGATGCCCTGCGCACAGCCATCCTCGCCCCACCGTCCGTGCAACGCATTGAACACCACATCCGGGCGCGCCGAACGGAGATGGTCCGCGACGCCCTCGTCCGCATCCAAATCGCTTACGTTATATCCTGCGTCCCGCAGCGCGGCCGCGCATTCGCGCCCCGTGGACAAGGAAACCTCACGCTCCGCGGAGGGTCCGCCCATGAGTACCAGCACTGTCGGGGCTGCCCTGCTCGACATGCCCGTCTTAACCTGTCTCTTGCTAAGGGTTGCCCCCCCAGCGTTTCGTTACTGCCTCAAGGGATCGGTTCGCCAATCCTCATGATTTCCCATTCTAACCTGATTCCCGAATGCGCGAACACCCTTTCCCGCACCTCTTCGCCCAACCCCTCCAAATCGGCCGCTGTGGCCGTGCCGGTATTGACCAAAAAATTCGGATGTTTGGGCGACATCTGCGCGCCGCCGCGCGTCGCGCCCCGCAAGCCTGCGGCCTCAATAACCGACCACGCTTTCATCTCGTGGCGGTCGTCAGCCTTGCCTGTTGAAGAAAACCCGGCCGGATTGCGAAACGTGGACCCGGCGGTGAGCTCCTTGGTCGGTTGCGTCTCGTCACGCTTGGCAAGCTGCGCGACCATCTTGTCCCGCAAGGCCGCAGGATCGCCGGGACCTGCGCGGAACACCGCCGACAGGATCACGGCCTCGTCCGGCACATCGCTTGAGCGATACTCAAAACTGAGTTCCTGTGGGGTGAGCGAAACGCGCGTCCCATCGCGCAAAAGCACATCCGTTGATACAAGGTGATCGGCAACATAGGACCCGTAACATCCCGCATTCATCCGAACCGCGCCGCCGATTGAACCCGGGATCGTCCGCAAGAACGTGAGGTCCAGACCTGCCTCCGCCGACCGCTTCGCCACTTGCGCATCAAGCGCCGCCGCCCCGGCGGTGACAAGATCACCGTCGACCGAAATCTCGCCGAATGCCCGGCTCAACCGGATCACAACCCCGGGTACGCCCCCGTCGCGAACGATCAGGTTCGAGCCGACGCCCATCGCAAAGACCGGCACATCCTGCGGAAGCGCCGTCAGAAAACTGGCAAGGTCCTCCGCATCTTTCGGCATTAAAAGCCATTCCGCCGCCCCGCCCACCCGAAGCCACGTGACGCCTGCGAGGGAATACCCCGGCAAAAGCCGCCCGCGTGTCTCGATATGGGACAGGTCCGTCATGGCCTCGGGCTAACATTCCCCATGGTCCGGCACAATTTGAATCAAGCTCGGCGCCGGTCGGGGCGCCGCTCGCTCAGTGGCTCATCCAACGACCCTGGAAAATCCGCCCAACCCAGCGCAACGCGAACCGGAGCGGCCAGCGCAGAATGGAACGGGCCCCCGCCGAAACCAAAAGGCCAAGCAAAAGCCCGTCCGCCCAGAACAGCCAAAGCAAGATCGGGACACCGACAGCGACCAAGACATAGGTTTGCGGCCAATGCTTGTACATCGACGGAAACATGCCGATGACATTCGCCGCCACAAACCATCCGAACACCGGAAAGAGTGACAGGCCCATGACGCCAGCTTCGGCTGCTCCCCCGCGCGCCGCGCAAAAAACACCTCATTGCATTGCGGAACATCGACAGAAAACCGACCAGACCAAAGGCATAGATTCCATGATCCCTGGCGATCCGCCTCGACACGCAGGCCGACAGGGCCTGCCAAGCACCCCCCGGCACATATTGTCGACCCATCGGCAAGAACGCGACGAGGGCGGCACTAAGGACCCAGAGGAAGTCGACCTTCAAAGACAAAAACAGCGGCACTCTGATGCAAGAAGAGTTTGGCAGCAATTTGACAAAACCGTCCCGCCTTCTTCTGTCGATAAATACTCCCGGGGTGGTCTGGAGGGGTTGAACCCCTCCAGCGGATCGGCGCAGCAAAGCTGCGGCGAAACCTCCAAGCTTGACCGGCTCCTCTTTGTCGCGAAGAAACTCGCCCAGCACCCAACACAAAGACGCCTGGACACTTCTTCGGCCACGCCGACCAATTACCGACATGCCTCAAAACAGCGAGAGTTGATCGCCGTCTCGTAAAGGTACCTCGAATAGGTCCGTCCTGAGCGGCGGCTCGCGCACTGCCAAACCGAGCCGCGCCGTCACCACCGCAAAGCGCTGCGCCATGATGTCGGCGAACAGCCCTTCACCCGTCATCCGCTTGCCCCATTCCGGATCGTAGTCTTTACCGCCATGCAATTCCCGGACACGCCCCATGATCCGTGCCGCCCGGTCAGGGTAATGTTCGGCAACCCAGTCGCGGAACAGTTGCGCGACGCCGTGGGGCAACCGCAGCATCACCCAGCTCGCCGCCGTCGCGCCGGCATCGGCCCCGGCTTCGAGGATGGCTTCCAATTCATGGTCCGTGAGCGCCGGGATCATTGGAGACGCCAAAACCCGCACTGGGCATCCCGCGTGCACCAAACGCCGAATGGTCTCGAGACGGCGCGCAGGCGATGGTACGCGGGGCTCCATCTTGCGCGATACTGACGGATCAAGCGTCGTCACGCTGATCCCGACCCTGGCGAGGCCCGCCCGTCCCATTTCGCCCAGAAGATCGATGTCCCGCTCGATCAAACTGCCCTTCGTCACGACAGAGACGGGGTGGCGAAACTCGGACAATACCTCCAAGATGCCCCGCATGATCCGACGCTCTTTCTCGATCGGCTGATAGGGGTCTGTATTGGTGCCGATGGCAATCACTTCCGGCACGTATCCCCGCGCACGGAAGGCACGCTCCAACAGCTTTGGCGCCGTCGGTTTCGAGATCAAGCGGGTCTCGAAATCAAGGCCCGCCGAATATCCCAACCATTCGTGGCTAGGACGGGCAAAACAGTAAATGCACCCATGCTCACAGCCGCGATAGGGATTGATCGAGCGATCAAAAGACACATCGGGCGACGTATTCTTTGTGATGATCGAGCGAGGTGTTTCCTCACTCACCTCTGTCCGCAAAACCGGCAAAGCCTCTTCCGCCGCCCAGCCATCATCGATGCTCTCAGCGCTATGGGTCTCGAACCGTCCCGTCGGGTTGGAAAGGGCCGCACGCCCCTTTGGATTCGTCTTTAATACCATCGTCTGATGATCAGAACAAATATAGAACATTCAAACCAAAAAAGTGCTTGCCTTCCCCGGCGGCATCCATGTCATATGCCCGCTGGGAATGGTGGGGGAGTTAAACACACTATGAAAACAATGCTAAAAGCAGCGGCGGTATTGTTGGCGCTAAGCGCAACAAACCTGCACGCCAGCACGACAAATTTGCTGGCATTCGGAGATTCTCTGATCGACAGCGGCAACCTTGATCTCGCGATCAAGTTCCGCGGCGGCACGGGGATCAATGACACTGTCGATGGGTTTTTGCCACCGCGTAGCTACCCGAATGGACAATTCACGAACGGCAACACATGGGCCACGCAGCTCGGCTTGACGCCCTCTTTGGCAGGCGGCTCGAATTTCGGCTTTGGCGGCGCGAAAGCGGTTGCCGATGATGACGGCATCCTGGACCTCCAGGCGCAGGTTGACGCGTTCCGCAAAAGCGGCCTTGCCGTCGACGGAAACACGACCGCCGCCATCTGGATCGGCGGCAACGATTTTCGCGCCTTCACCCCCGACATGACGCGCCAGGACGTGAACGGCGCGGTGCAAGGGATGGTCAAAAGCATCGCGCAAAGCGTGAAGTCACTGCACCGCTTCGGTGTCGGCAATGTCCTCGTTCTCGGTCTTCCGGAGATTGATGTCCTGCCTGCCGCCGTTGGTCAGTTCAACAACCGCGTCTCCAGCTTGCTCGCCCGGATGGATGCCCGGCTGCCTAACAATGACTTCCGGTATTACGACATCAACGGCCTGTTCCAGCAGGTTCTTGTACAAACCGCGCTCGACCCGACCCGGGATCTGGCGCCTGTGCCATGTATCTTCAATCCGAGCGATTGTGCCGCAAACCCGCTTAACTATCTGCTCTACGATGAAATTCATCCAACCGAATGGGTGCACACCATTCTAGCGCAGGAATTGGGCCGCGAACTGGCGACATTCGAGAATGTGGCACCTATACCGCTTCCGGCCACAGCCCCCTTGATGCTGGCAGCGCTCGGCGGATTTGGACTGTGGGCGCGCCGCCGCAAGTCGCGGGCGTGAAACGTTAAGTCGCAAATCGGCATTTGAAATCTTAAGGTTTCCTCGATAACCGAGGAAACCTTACTTTTTGGGCCGAGGGATAGCCATGTCAGACGAAGAAGACGACATCGTCCTGAGCGAGTTGGATGATGAGGAACTTGTCCAACAAATGTTCGACGACCTTTACGATGGCCTGAAGGAGGAAATCGAGGAAGCCACGCATATCCTGCTCGAACGCGGTTGGATGCCCTATCGGGTTTTGACCGAGGCGCTTGTTGGTGGCATGAAAATCGTCGGTGAAGACTTTCGCGACGGTATTTTGTTTGTCCCCGAAGTGCTTCTCGCCGCTAATGCCATGAAAGGCGGCATGGCCATCCTAAAGCCGCTCCTCGCAGAAACCGGCGCGCCGACCATCGGCAAAATGGTGATCGGAACAGTCAAAGGCGACATTCACGACATTGGCCAGAACCTCGTCACCATGATGATGGAAGGGGCCGGGTTCGAAGTGCTGAATATCGGGATCAACAACCCGGTCGAAAACTATGTGGAAGCGCTCAACGATTTCGAGCCCGACATCCTTGGCATGTCCGCGCTGCTCACAACAACCATGCCCTATATGAAAGTCGTGATCGATGCGATGGTCGAACAAGGCATCCGGGACGACTACATCATTCTCGTAGGGGGCGCGCCGCTGAACGAAGAGTTTGGCAAAGCAATCGGCGCCGATGCCTATTGTCGGGACGCCGCCGTCGCTGTTGAGACCGCGAAGGAATTCATGGCCCGCAAGCACAACCAAATGGCGGCTGGCTAAAGGCGGCGCTTGCCCGCGCGAACTGATCCGCCCTGTGGCGTCGGCCCGTGGATATCACAATACTCAGCGCGGGCACGGCAATCGGGGCATTTTGATCGCTTTTCGAAGCCAAAGAACGTAAGCTCAAGGCGCAGAAACCTGACGCAGAACTGAAAGACACTTACACTGAGGTAGGTTGGATTTCTGACGGATCTTATTGCCCATGGGACATGCCAAGCCGGAAAGCCACAAACCAGAGGTCGAAGAACGCGCAGATGCCCATTGTGCCGAGGCGCGTCTGTGCATACCAACACCAACCAACACACGCGGCGCAACGTTCGTAGCGTCCAAACTGTCAGAGTTGCACCGTGATGGATGATAAGACCCTGACCGAAACGGGCTGGCAAGGCGGCTCGAACGGCAAACTGCTTGTGCTCGCGTGCGGTGCGCTCGCCCGCGAGATCCTCGTCTTTACCGAGCAGATGCCCAATATCGATCTCCGTTGCCTGCCAGCTATCCTGCATAACCATCCCGACCGCATCGTACCGGCCGTCCGCAAAGCTGTAACAGAAACACAAGGGTATGAGCGCATCTTCCTTGCTTATGCCGATTGCGGCACTGGCGGACTTCTGGCCGATGCGGCTCAGGAGCTTGGCCTCGACATGTTGCCAGGTCCCCATTGCTATGCCTTTTTTGAGGGCACGGAGACGTTTCTGGAGAAGTCAAAAGACGAATTCACAGCCTTCTACCTGACCGACTTTCTAACGCGCCAGTTCGACGCCTTCGTTTGGGAGCCATTGGGCCTCGACCGCCACCCCGAACTGCGGGATATGTATTTCGGACATTACGAGAAGCTCGTCTATCAAGCGCAAACGGACGATCCGGCGCTCACTGCAAAAGCCAAAGACTGCGCCCGCCGTCTTGGATTGGCCTTTGAACGGCGGTTCACTGGCTACGGCGAGCTTGGCACGGCCTTACAGGGGCTGCAATTGCCCACAAATTAACGGTTTTTCAATGGCAACGCTGCATATGAGCGGGCATGTTGTACGTCTCCAGTCGCCTTTTTCTTTTTTTCAGCGTGATTTGGTCCTTTTGGGCAGCGACCCTCGGCAGCGCGGAAGCCGCCACGATAAACCCGTTCAAGCTCCCCGCCGTCCATGCGTCAGGCCCGGTGAGCTTTGGCGATCTCGTCTTTACTTTGCCCAACGCGACGGGACCGGAAACAAGCTTGCGCACCGCAGGATTCGGCACAAAAGGAACCGCGATAGCGCATCTCGTGCTCCTCATGCTCTACGCGTTCGGGACGATGACGGCGCTCCCCTCGTTCTACAAAGGCTTGCAACGCGCATTGCGCTAGGCCTGACGCGCAGCCTCGGCAATATCACGAATACGCTGCACCATGGCGCGCAAACCATTCGAGCGTTGAGCGGACAGGTGTTCGTTCAGACCCAAGCGGCCCAATTCGTCAGTGGCATCCACAGCCAAGACATCTTCAACGCGTAATCCGTTATAAAGCGCGATGAGCACCGCTATCAGCCCGCGCACAATCATGGCGTCGCTGTCACCGGTGAAGGAAAATGTAGCTTTTGGGCCCTGCCCGGTGACTTCCGGAACAAGCCATACCTGGCTCGCGCAGCCGTCTACTTTGGTTGCCGGAATCCGTTGGCTTTCCGGAAGAGGGTCCATCATCTTGCCCATATCGATCACATGGCGATACCGGTCTTCCCAATCATCGAGAAACTCGAACGTGTCGGCGACGTCTTCAAATGCTTCACTGGCCATGAGCTTCAGGTAGGGCTTTCCCCGCACAAGGTCCAGACGGCTTTTCATGGCTTGGCATTTCAGCTAGCACATGGGCAAGGAATGAGGGGCGACGCATGCAGGTACGGGTATTACTCTTGGGGGCAGTGTTGACAGTTGGCCTGACTGCCTGTGGTCGGGTCGCCGAAAGCCGGTTGAACCCGTTCAATTGGTTTGGAAGTTCCGAACCCGAAGCCGCGACCAGCGTCGTCGTGGTGGAAACCGACCCCCGGCCCCGCATAGCGCAGGTCACGTCGCTGCGCATCGAGCCCACGCCCACGGGTGCCATCGTCCGGGCCACGGGTGTGCCACCAACACAAGGCTGGTACGCCGCCGCATTGGTCCCCGAAACCGACGGGCCGGTGAATGGGGAGATGGTCTATGTCTTTCGCGCTGTCCCCCCGCTCGACACAGACCGCGTATCGAGCGCGGCCTCCCGTGAATTGAGCGTTGCCCAAAGCTTATCCGCGCAAGAATTGGCAGCCACGCGCCTCGTGCGCGTTATCGGCGCCCAAAACGCGCTATCCGCCCGCCGATAGGACGCGCGTGCCCTTCCTATACGTTGGGAAGGCGCGGTGCATAAGCTAGGGAAACACTGGAAACGTGACAACAACGCAGGTGCCTTAACGAACGCCAACCGCCTATTCGTTCAAACGATCGAGCCGCGCGCGGATGCTAAGCCCATGGGCCTCAAGGCTCTCACTTTTGGCCAGAACCTCCGCCGCTGGCCCAATCTCCGCCAATGCGCCTGGGGTCATCTCGGCAATTGTTGTCCGCTTCATGAAGTCCAGAACGGAGAGACCGGACGAGAACCGCGCCGAACGCGCTGTCGGCAAGACGTGGTTCGGACCCCCAATGTAATCGCCAATTGCCTCTGGTGTCCAAGGTCCGAGGAATATCGCGCCTGCGTTTCTGATATTGTCAGCCAGGGCGCCAGGATTGGCGACGCAGATTTCCAGATGCTCCGGCGCAATATCATCGGTCAACGCCGCCGCCTCACCAAGGTTCTGAACAACGATAATGGCGCCATTTTCGCGCCAACTCGAGCCCGCGATTTCGTGGCGCTTCAAGGTGGCCAAACGCGCTTCAACCGCCGCCGCCACCGTTTGGCCGAACCCCGCATCGGTGGTGATCAGGATCGACTGCGCGCTGGCGTCGTGCTCTGCCTGGCTCAACAAATCTATGGCAATCCAATCGGGGTCATTATCGGCATCGGCGATAACGAGAATTTCCGATGGCCCGGCAATCATGTCGATGCCCACCCTGCCAAATACCTGCCGCTTGGCCGCGGCAACAAACGCGTTGCCCGGTCCAGTGATCTTATCGACCGGTCGGATGGTGTCCGTCCCATAGGCCAGTGCGGCCACCGCCTGTGCCCCGCCGATGCGGTATACGCGGTCGACACCCGCAATGCGCGCCGCCGCAAGCACTGCCGGATTAATGGCACCGTCCGGTGTGGGCACAACCATCACAAGACGCGGCACCCCCGCTACCGTCGCCGGGATCGCGTTCATCAGAACAGATGAGGGATAGGTCGCAAGACCGCCCGGCACGTACAACCCCGCTGCCCCAATCGGTGTCCAACGCCACCCAAGCATCGCCCCGCTCGCATCCGTCCACTTCTCGTCGCGCGGCAATTGGCGCTCGTGATAGGCGCGGATACGACTTGTCGCGAGTTTCAGCGCCGCGAATTCATCATCACTGATCCGGTCCACCGCATCTTCGATTTCAGCGTCCGAGATCGCCATGGTCTCAGGCGTCAACGTCACCCGATCAAACTTGGCCGTCAGATCGAGTACCGCCGCGTCGCCGCGCGCCCGCACATCGCGAATGATCTCGGCCACCGTATCTTGCACGTCCGGCGCCTCCTCGCGTTTCATTGCGAGAAGCGCGCGAAAGCGCGTTTCAAAATCGGCGTCGGTTGTGGACAGAAACTGCGGCATGATCTCTTTTGGTCCTTTGCCTCGCCTCTTACCGGGCCGTGGCACCGGTCTCAAGCGCGCTCAGTCAGGATGTGTCGGCGATTTTCCCGCAGGCGCCGCGTAGGGGCGCGTCACGTCTTGCAAAAGTACATTGACCGCCTCAACCTCCAGCGCCGCCGCCCCGTCACCCGCAAAGGTCATCACAATGCGACCGGCACCGTCCTCCAAAGGCTCGAACGACAACGAAAGCAGCGACAAAATCGTATCAGCGTCGCGCACATCCAATCCCTGCTGTTTCACCCGCAAGACATCATCGATGGCCAAAACCGCCTGAACCCGTTCGACCGCCCGACCCTGTCGCTCCGCAGCGTCCTTATCTTCCCAGCGAAACCTATTGATAAGACAAGAAAATCGGCGGCGGCGGGGTTCCCAGAGCATTTCATTTGACGGTAAAATTGCGTCTTGGACCAGTGATGAGATGACGTTCAGATCATCCGCGTCCTCGGCCTTCAAACGAAGCGGGCGCTCGACACCATCTTCAAATCTCGCATCTTCCGTCATGTGCCCTGCACCCGTTCTATCTTTGCGCCAACTGCGCCCAACTTTTCCTCAACATGTTCATAGCCCCGATCCAGGTGATAAACCCGGTTCACGATGGTCTCCCCTTCCGCCGCGAGCCCGGCCAGAATAAGCGAGACGGACGCGCGCAGATCCGTTGCCATCACGGGAGCGCCTTTCAAGCGCTCAACTCCGGTGACGGTAGCTGTGCCGCCCTGAATTTCCACATCCGCCCCCATACGCAACAATTCCGGCGCGTGCATGAACCGGTTCTCGAAAATGGTCTCTTCGAGGTGGCTCACCCCCTCCGCCGTGCACATGAGCGCCATCATTTGCGCCTGCAAATCGGTCGGAAACCCGGGAAACGGCTCGGTCGCCACATCAATCGCCGAAACACGCCCGTTCTTGCGCGCCACCTTCAACCCTTGTGCCGTTTCTTCAACGTCGATCCCTGCCTCGTGCAACTTGCTGACAAAAGCCTCCACAAGATCGATCCGCCCGCCAAGACACTCAACTTCTCCCCCGCAGATCGCCGGGGCCAGCATATAGGTGCCGAGCTCAATCCGGTCCGTAACCACCCGGTGCGTGGCGCCGCCCAAACGGTCCACCCCTTCAATCGTAATGGTTGAGGTACCTGCCCCTTCAATATGTGCGCCCATCGCAGTGAGGCAGGCGGCGAGGTCCACAATCTCAGGTTCCCGCGCGGCGTTTTCAATCACCGTTGTGCCCTTCGCCAACGTCGCCGCCATCAGCGTATTTTCCGTCGCCCCGACAGAGGCAAAACGAAGCGGCACACGCGCACCCTTCAAACCGCCTTGTGTGCGTGCGTGGAGATAGCCCTCTTTCAGCTCGATCTCCGCCCCCATCGCTTCTAGGGCCGATACATGTATGTCCATGGGACGCGCCCCGATGGCACAGCCCCCCGGCAGCGAGACGACCGCATGCCCTTCCCGCGCAAGAAGCGGTCCAAGCACAAGGTTCGACGCGCGCATTTTCCGAACAATGTCATACTCGGCTGTGGTTGAAATGGGCCCGAGGGAGGACATGGCAATCACCCGTCCGTCCTGCAAGCTCTCCACCTCCGAACCGAGGGAGCGCAACAGAAGCGTCATCGTCGCGATATCCGACAGGCGCGGCGCATTCATCAGCGTCAGCGGCTCTTCGGTCAGAAGCGTCGCGGGCATCAGCGCCAAACAGGCATTTTTTGCGCCCGCAATTTGAATACTGCCGCGAAGCTCAGCCCCGCCTGTCACCAAAATAGAATCCATCAGCCTGCCTTTTCATTTTTGTTATTTGACCCCCGCGCATCCGCCTGTTGCTTGCGCCGTTGCAAGTTCGCCTTCAGCGCCGCTTTCAACCGGTCTTCGCGTGTCGCACCCTTTTCGGGTTTTGCGGGGGGTGTTTTTTTGCCCATGAAAGCGACATACCGCAGCGATCAAATACCGTCCAGATTACCCTTGCGTGGTACTGGTTTTCTCAGTATCCCGCCCCTCGCGCTGCAGTAGCTCAGTGGTAGAGCACTCCCTTGGTAAGGGAGAGGTCGGGAGTTCAATCCTCCCCTGCAGCACCATCTGCATCATTTCCCGAATACTCACGCCGACCTGGCGACTGTGCTGTTAGGACAGTGCTCAATAGATTGAGCCGTCCGACGTCAAATTTTCAACATGTTTTGAGAGCACTCAGCCGACACTCGAAACACAGGAGATTTTCATGCTTGCCCGATTTTCAAAACCCGCCTTGGCGCTCTTGATCGCGACGACTCTCGCCGCCTGTTCCGTCTCCCCCGAGCAAGCGCAGGAAAACCGCGACACCCGCTTGGAAAAACAGTTTCCAAAGCCGGCGGATCGCGCAGGGCTCTATATTGTCTGGCAGTCGAGCTACGGGAAGTTCAACGTCGAGTATCTGGCGAATGAAATCTCGGAAGCCACGGCGGTCGGTCGGGTGGGCCCGCTTTGTCGCAAGCTAGGCCAGGGCGATACGGCCAAACTCGCAGAACGCTGGACCGCCATGAACCGGACCGTCACCCTCGGAGACGGCAGTAAAGCCCCTGTGCGCGCCGTCAAAGTGAACTGCGTCTGACTTCAGATAACCGGCTCTGCCCGTAGGTGGCGCGACAGCTCAATGTCCCCCATCATCCTGCGGCTGGGCTGAGATTTGTGCGACCGGGATGTCTTCGCCCCGGTCGTACTTGTCCAACAGAACGAGGCCGCGCCGCTCCGCCTTCAACATCCGCATGTCGGTCAAGAAGTTTTCTTGCAATGTCGGCGAGGAGGCTCCGATTTCATCGGCGATACGACGCTCGATGGTTTCGTCGCCGGTCTTGATAATGAGGTCCATTGTGCGCCGCGCAAGGCTTGCGGAAACGTCTGCTAAAAGGGTCATGGGCAGCCTGTCTTCTGTCTCGACTTCCGTTTAACGCGCCGAACCACGCAAAGCGAGATGCAATCTGACGATTTCATGCGCAAACCTGCCGCAGGCGACGATTGCTCCTTTCGGGCGGCGAGCTACATGCCTGTCATGTTTCTCAGCGTTTTCGATATGTTCAAGATCGGCATCGGTCCGTCGTCGTCCCACACGATGGGTCCAATGGTTGCCGCTGGCCGGTTCCTCGACTTGTTGCGCAGCTCCGCCTTCCAACCCGTGGGTGTCCGCGCGCGCTTGCACGGGTCGCTCGCCTTCACCGGTGTGGGTCATGCCACCGACCGCGCCGTTATACTCGGCCTCGCCGGGTTTCAGCCCGATACGTTCGAAGCGGAAGCCGCCGACGCCGCTTTGACCGCGATTTCCGCCACGCACCGCTTAACGCCAGACACTTTGCCGCCGCTCAGCTTCGACCCGAAGAAGGACATCCTCTTCGACTACGGCCCCCCTTTGCCGGGCCATACCAACGGGCAGGTCCTGATGGCCACCGATGCCCAGGGCGATGTGCTGGTTCAGGAAACCTATTATTCCATCGGCGGCGGCTTTGTGCTGACCGAGGCGGAACTCACGCAAACGAACGAAAAGCCCGGCGAAGCCCCCGTCCCGTATCCCTTTGCCACTGCGGCGGAAATGTTGGAGATGTGCGCACAGACCGGCAAAACTATCGCCGAATTGAAGCGCGCCAATGAAGAAACCCGGATGAAACGCGCCGACCTCGACGCCGGGCTGAGCCGCCTCTGGTCCACGATGAGCGCCTGCATCGACCGGGGCCTTGCGACCGACGGCGTCCTGCCCGGCGGGCTCGACGTCAAACGCCGCGCACCGGGCATACACAGCGCGCTCCTGACCGAACGCGGGCGCAACCTGACCGCCCCCCATGTCATCAACGATTGGATCAGCGTCTACGCCATGGCCGTGAACGAAGAGAACGCCGCCGGGGGCCAAGTCGTCACGGCACCCACCAATGGCGCGGCGGGCGTTGTTCCAGCCACGATCCGCTATTGGCTCGACCATGTGCCCGGCGCTTCCGTGCGAGATATCGATACCTTCCTTTTGACCGCAGCGGCCATCGCCGGTCTGGTGAAATACAACGCCTCCATCAGCGGTGCGGAATGCGGGTGCCAAGCAGAGGTGGGATCGGCAAGCGCCATGGCCGCAGCGGGCCTCGCGGCGGTTCTCGGCGGCACGTCGCAACAGGTCGAGAACGCGGCGGAGATTGCCCTCGAACACCATCTTGGCATGACCTGCGATCCGGTGAAGGGGTTGGTGCAAGTGCCCTGCATCGAACGCAACGGCCTTGGGGCGATCAAGGCGGTGTCAGCGGCCTCCCTCGCGCTTCGTGGTGACGGCACCCATTTCGTCC
This sequence comes from Pseudomonadota bacterium, assembly GCA_039024895.1. Lineage (GTDB taxonomy): Bacteria > Pseudomonadota > Alphaproteobacteria > Rhodobacterales > Rhodobacteraceae > JAJDOD01. Next base: position 110,443 of record JBCCPJ010000002.1, read on the forward strand.
CGCTCGACGCGGCGATTGAAACGATGCGCCAGACCGGTGCTGATATGAGCGAGAAATACAAGGAAACGGCCTTAGGTGGGCTAGCTGTCAATATCCCGAATTGCTGATTGCCGCTACAGCGCTTTGCGTTTTATCTGAGCCAATTGTATCGGAAGGCGCGTTCGACCAAAGGGAGAGGCAGCGTCTTTCGATTCAGAGCAAACGCAAAGCGCTTTAGGCTTGCAGGAGAACGGGCTCTTTTCTGAGGGGCAAGAGAAGTGCGACCTCATCTAGCCCCGACGGCGTACTGCACCGGCGCCGCCCGAGCATTCACTGCTAACCATCGCTGCCTGTCGCCGTCGAGGCCAGTCGCGTTGCGACGATCTCATCAAGCGCCGCTTGTACCGCAGCGCGCCGGTACTTGGTCTTATCCACCATCACCCTGAACGCCACCGTCGCCGTCAGATGGGGTTCCGCGTCAGGATCGCGCTTAGCACGGCGCGGCTCCATAGACACGCTGCGCAGCGAACAATTGCCAAAAGCCTCCCGCATCGCAGTACAAAGCGCGAGCGCCTCGGCATAGATTTCCGCACGACCTTCGACTGTGTTTGGAACCTGCTTGCCATCGAATAGCTCCACACGCGCAGCTTCGATTTCACCGTTGGGGACAATCCCCGGATTGCCCATGGGATAGGCGGGTAAGTAGTTCAGTGAGGCGGTCAAGATGGCCAGACCCGTCTCCGGATGTTCCATCGTTGTCGACCAGTGCCGACGATCCTCAGGATACCGAACATCGGCCTTGAACGATCCCAATTCGCAAGCCTCTGCCAGCGTGCCCAGTATTTCGTCACAAATCGGCATGAAATAGGCGGGCGTCCGTAGCGTGGCGTAAAGCTCGGCCAACGCGCGATCCGGCATCGCCTCACCGTCTTGCAACATGTCAGCAAAGGGCACTTCGATGCTGTAGGAAACTGATCGGCCCCGGGTAATCTCGTCCGGGCTGAACGCATCCTTCACTTGGCGGCGCCCTTCCAACCACTTGACCGGGGGCATTATAGGGAGTTCGAGCGTCTCGCCGCTTTGAAAGGCTGCGATATCCTTGGTGATCGTGAACCCCCAATACATCGCCACATAGAACCACGCGAGCGGGAGGGCCATGAGGATGAAGACAATCACGCCAAAAATACCTCTCATCGCTGCACCCTCCGTGTCTCCGGCTGGATCGCGGCAACATCACCTCCGGCAGCAGCAATCATAAGCGCTTGATGCGCCTCGATAAGAGCATCGTCGCCGATCAACAGCCGCTCGGCCTCGGTGACATGTATGGTTTGCCCGGCGAGGGGTCGGAACCCCAACAACCCTGGCGGCACCGGCCCCACGAGCGCATGGGCCGCCCCTTCCGCTTCGGTCAGCCCGGTTTCCGGATCGACACCCAAAACCTCCGTATACCAAGCGGAGAATGCGCGATGGCCACTGTTGAAGGTGAACATCTGATTTTCGAACAGGGCGTTGCCCTTGGCCGCCTTCTTCTGACCTTCCCAGAAGTCCTTCGGCAAGCGATAAGGCGCAATCATGCAAGGTTGAGCGACATCATGGGCTTCAAAGTCAAAGTTGATGCCAAAATCCGCAATGCGCAGAGCTTCGAACGCCACGCCATTGGGCGCGATGATGCCCGAGGTGTTTCCGATCATCGCGATATGGGCAATCTGCACGCCCTGCCCGCGATGCACGTTCCAAAGCGTGTTGCCCGAAAGCGCCTGCAAGACCAGGTAAACCGGACCAGAGGTGTCGGTCACAAAAACGTCTACGCGGTTCATGCGACCTTTGGCCGTCCGTCCGAATTCGTGTGATTTCGGCGAGAAAAGTGCCGCCTGACTATGGGTCAGTATCGCATCGGCGATACCGGCATCGGACACCGCATGCACTTCCGTGAAGCCTGTCCCGGCCCCAAGGCGCACGTTTCGCACCACCTCCCCATCGCGCGGTCGGCGTAGCGTACAATTCTCGTTCGGCTGAAAGGTCTCGATCCGCGCCGGCCTTGAATCAAGGCGGCTTGGATCGAAACCGCTCGCGATATCTGCGACCTGAACCTGTGCGCCATCCGGCGTGGCCACGCTGCCCAAGGTGTGTTCCCACCCTCGGTCCGTCGCAGTCCGCTGTCCGGGCGAGCGCGCTTCCGGTCGGTCGACTGCGAAGGCCAACAACGGGTTCGGTGGCTCCTGGACCGCCTGCGCCGGTGTTTCGATCGGCGTGACGGACTGCACATCGGTCAGGTCGAGCGCGCCGTCGGACATCTCTGACGCATAAAACGCCCCGAAGCCGCCCATCGCCAGCAGAATGACAAGGATCAGCAGCGTGCGTATGGGACCGAAGCCGCCGCCATTCCCCCCCGGCGGGTTGACCGGCGGGAGCGGCGGCAATTCGTTCAGGCCCTGCACGATCTCCGGCATCTCGGGCGCAGGTACAGGATCGGCTTTTTGCGCCTGAATCCGCTCTAACCTTTCAGCAAATACCCGTTTTTGCTGCTCATCCATGGCTGATTAACTCGCAACACACTGCATTGTGCGCAAACTCACCGAGAATTATGGCGAAAAGAGATCGCACCGGGGAAAAAAAGGTGGCTTGGCCAACCTCAAAAAGCCTCGGGTTTTGCTTCCCGCGCCATGTGATCCAATACCGCGTTTACGAACTTTGGCTCGCGGCCTTCGGGGAAGAAGGCCTTGGCGATATCGACGAACTCCGTGATGACCACCTTTGGCGGCGCTTCCCCTTCGACCAATTCCGCGCCCGCCGCCCGGAAGAGGGCGCGGAGCGTGGGATCGATGCGGTTGATTGGCCAGTTCTCCGCCAAGGCGCGGTCGGTCATTTGGTCGATCTTTGACTGCCAATTCACCGCATCATCAATCAGCTTGCGAAAGAGATCGACATTGCCTTCTGCCAAGGTGTCGCCGTCGAACTCAGCCCCGAAGCGATGATCCTCGAACTCCGTCTGAACCCGGTCTGCCCCTTGCCCGGCGGCTTCCATCTGAAAAAGGGCCTGCACCGCATACAGCCTTGCCGCGCTTTTTTCCTGCCGCGCCTTGTTCATGCCCAACGCCGCTTCAACGCGATGAGATGGAGCGCCGCCGCTGCCGCACCGCCCCCTTTGTTCTGCTGTCCAGGATCAGCTCGCACCGCTGCTTGCGCGTGGTTCTCAACGGTCAAAATACCATTGCCCACACAGGCGCCTTCAAGCCCCAAGAGCTGAAGCGCACGCGAACTGTCGTTGCAAACCGTTTCGTAATGGGTTGTCTCCCCCCGGATCACGCAACCAAGCGCCACAAACCCGTCATAGCGGCCCGAACGATGGGCAAAGCCGATGGCCGTGGGCACTTCCAGCGCGCCAGGCACTTCGGAAATCTCCGCCGTCGCTCCCGCCGCTTCCACTTCGGCGAGCGCGCCCGCGATCAGATCATCCGCGATGTCTTTGTAGTATGGCGCGACAACGACCAACAGCTTCGCCCCCGGCAGGGACGGTGTCTCCAAACTGTAATGCGACGCCCCTGCCATCAGCCAAGCTCCGAAATTTTGCGCGTGCCCACGATATCAAGCCCATAGGCGTCGAGACCGACGACTTTCGGCTGTGGCGAATTGGTCAAAAGGATCATCTCGCTAATTCCGAGGGACGACAGAATTTGCGCCCCGAGCCCGTACTGGCGGAGCGTTTGGGGCGACACCTCATCGCCAGACGTTAGTTTCATGGTGGTATCCCGCAGCAGGACCAGCGCCCCACGTCCCTCTTCCGCGATAAGCCGCATGGCATCGCCGAACTCGCTCCGACGGCCTGCGGGACCGAGACCCACCACATCGAGCATGGGGTCCAAGGCATGCATCCGCACCAGCACCGGCTCCGGCGTTGATATATCGCCCTTCACGAGGGCGATATGCTCATCCCCATGGGCCGTGTCAGAGAAAACACGCATCTGCCATTCGCCGCCAAACTCAGACGTCACGGGGGCCTCACGCGTGACAGCAACCAGATTGTCATGGCGTCGGCGGTAGGCGATCAAATCGCTGATCGTTCCTATTTTCAGCCCGTGGCGCTGCGCGAAGGCGACGAGGTCCGGCAACCGGCTCATGGACCCATCGTCGTTCATTATTTCGCAAATCACACCCGCCGGATTCAATCCCGCAAGCCGCGAGACATCGACCGCGGCTTCCGTGTGACCGGCGCGCACCAACACACCGCCGTCGCGCGCGCGCAGCGGAAACACGTGGCCCGGTGTGGCGATGTCCTGCGCGCCTTTGCCCGCATCAATCGCTACAGCAACGGTCCGCGCTCGGTCATGGGCCGATATCCCCGTCGATACCCCTTCGCGCGCCTCGATTGAAACCGTAAAGGCCGTCTCATGTCGCGACGAGTTCTGCGACGCCATGAGCGGCAGACCGAGCGCGTCGATGCGCTCACCGGGCAGGCTCAGACAAATCAACCCGCGCCCGTGGGTGGCCATAAAGTTGATCGCTTCCGGCGTCGCCATCTGCGCCGGAATCACCAGATCGCCTTCGTTCTCCCGATCCTCATGATCGACCAGGATGAACATCCGCCCGTTGCGTGCATCCTCGATAATCTCCTCAATCGACGAAATCGCGTCGCGCCAGTTTTCTTCCGCTGGACCCGGGGTTTCGAATGACATCAAAGGCTCACAATCGCGGCAGGTTCTCGGTGCAGGCGGGGACTTAGCCTAAGCCCGGTCCCTTGGCCAGAGGGAACCCTGCGTCGTCCTGCCTCGGAGCACGCATCGCTACGCACGCCAAAGCGGTTTCCGACCGTTTGTGAGAGCGCAATAAGGAGGCACCAGCTTTGAACAACACGAAAGCCAGCGCCCCCTTTACCGTCAAGGGGACGGTTTGGTCAGCGCGTTCGGGCGACAGTCTTACCCGAACGCGCAGTCTCTTCAGGCTGTGCGCGTGGCCTGACGGCGTTTCATCCAGCCAAACACACCTAACCCGGCAATCAGCAGCGGGAACCCGGCGGGCAGCGGCACCTGGCTCACCTCGATTGTCGCCAGTAGATTGCGTCCACTGGCAAGATCAATGGTGGTGCCTGCGGGCGTATTTTGACCGTTCAGAAAGAACAGGCGATCCGACGCGCGCGTGATGACCCCATCGACATCCGTGGCGGTGCCGCCTGCGGTGTTGAACGGTGCGCCGCGGCCATTATTGACCTCGGTTCCGGCGTCCCAGGCATCATCGGAAAAGACGCTGATCGGTCCTAGACCGGCAAAGCGACCGGCACCATTGAACACCTCATAGGCCATCGAATTGTCATTGCCGATGAAAATGTCGTTGGACGGAATGACCATCGACATGAAGGAAAGGAAACGCTGCGACTTGGGATCGACGTCAAGGGTGATCGACGCGGTCTCTCCTGGGTCAAGCACGGGCGGCTGCCCTGGCATCGAACCGAAACCGGCAGGCCCGGTAATCACCCCGTTTGCCACCCCAGCCGCATTCGCGTCGGCGATAAGGCCAGCGGGGTTTCCTTCTTCGGCGAGGTCTTCGACCGACAGGGATGCCGCCGACCCGCTGTTAAACGGATCAAAGCTCCCGTCATGGAGCGCCGTGAAGAGCGGTGTCAGATAGACGCCGTTGGCCCCCTGATTATTGGTAATGGTGACTTTTACTGAAGCCGCCGATACCGCCCCTGCCAAACCGGCAGACAATAGGAGAGCGGCCGCCGAAAGGCGGGTTAAAGGTCTGAGTATCATGGAATTCTCCCTTTGGACTCACACATCGAGAGCGCAATTGCCCCCACGCGGCACGCTAGCGCCCGGAGCAGGGAAAACCGGAATCAACAGGCCTCACGATTTCGGGACAGCGCGTTATCTCGGTGCGAAATAGCGCTCCGCCGACAGGTAACCGGCCAGGCGTGCAGCGGCGCACCAATCGCGCTCCAACCACGTCTCACCGATCACCACGACGCCGTCGGCAGGCAAGACGCCCTTCACCTCAAGCACCTTGTCGCGCACCTCACCCCAGTTTGCCATGAAGCCCGGGGCCGTGCCCGCCCTCGTGAACAGCGGATGCGCCTCCAGAACCCGATCCGGGTCGAGCGGCGCGTGAACAAGCGCCAATGCCTCCACATGGCGCAGCGCCGCCAAATGAGCCGCGCGGTCGCTGGGCATTCGCGCATCGGCCATCAGCCGCAACGCATTGTCCGAGAACAACAGCGCGATGACATCCCTGCCCGTTGCCGCCCGAATGCCCGCATAGGCTTTGTAGTCAAGCCCCAGTTCTCGCGCCCGTTTGACCCGACGACGCACCACTTCGATGGGCATCTTCGGCAACAGCTCTGCGCGCGCCCGCTTCCAAGCGTAGCGCCGCCAACCGCGCCCTTTTTCCATCGTTGGCCCGCCGTTATGGCCCATGCCGCTCATGCCGCCGCCTCCGCCAGTCTTGCCACATAGCGCGCAAGCGTATCGATCTCGAGGTTAATCGGGTCACCGACCGTCACGCGGCCCCAAGTGGTGACAGATTTCGTATGGGGGATGAAATTGATCCCGAAACGAGCGCCGTCGACCTCATTCACCGTCAAAGACGTCCCGTTAAGCGCAACGGAGCCCTTGGATGCAATGAACTTTGCAAGCTCCGGCGGAGCTTCAAACAAAACGCGTGTGCTGTCGCCTTCATCCCGGATATCGACGACCGTGGCCATTCCGTCCACATGGCCCGACACGATATGCCCGCCCAGTTCATCCCCGACCCGCAGGGAGCGCTCAAGGTTAACCGCCCGTCCGACGGCCCAAGTGCCAAGGTTCGACTTTGACAGCGTTTCCGCAGATACCTGCACATCGAACCAATGCCGCGGCTGATTTCCGAGATCGACAACCGTCAAGCAGACGCCATCACAGGCAATCGACGCGCCGAGGTCGATCTTGGTCACATCATAGGTCGTCCCGATCCGCACCCTCAGATCACCCGCCTGTTCGAGCGCGAGAATTTCACCCTGATCCGTTACAATACCCGTGAACATGACGTACCCCTTTTTCGCTTTTCCCGGACCTATATCGTCCCGACTTCAGCCGAAAGCTTCGCCCTCTCTCCTAAGCTCTGAGAAAAGCAAGCACAACGGAAAGGGCTTTAGAAGACCCACGATCTAATCGCCACGTTTTATGCCAATTCGACCCCACCCAATCGCAACGTCTACATGTGGCATCGCATTTCTATCTTGGCCACGCCGCAAGCCCCAGGCGCGCTCAAAGGCGTCCGTGCACGGCGTGAATTGCGGTACCAAATTACTGCCAAGCTCCTGCTTCCTGACAATCCTTATGCACGATTACCGCATTTTATAGTTGCGGCGCACGCGCAACACATTTCGCTGGTTCGCCAACGGGCTGTTCACCCGCTGGAAATTGTGCAATTTAGTATATACGCTTGCCGCAACGTCAGAGGCGGGCAACTATTTTGAGGGTCGAGCAGTGAATACCAAGTCTATGAAGCGTGCGCGTTTGATCGCGGTCCTTTTATCAGCAACCATGGTAGCCGGTTGCGGACTTCCGCGAACTGGTCCAACAAAAAACGAGATTTTTCAAGGCTCTGTCCAGAAAGATGGCGACGCTTACATCGTCACCGTGGATGATGATGTCGCGGCGAAATCGGCATTCTCGCCAACGCTCGGATTTTCCAGCGGTTTGATCCACGCCGGTGTGCTTGGCTCCGATACGGTGCGTCCCGGCGATACACTTGGCCTCCAGATTTACGAAAACGTTGACGACGGCCTTCTTACAAATGGCGGTCTTCCTGCCATTCTGGAAGAAATACAGGTAGATGGTGCCGGGTTCATCTTCGTGCCTTACGCTGGCCGGATCAAGGCGAGCGGCAACACACCGGAAGCAATCCGCCGCATCATCACCGAAAAGCTGGAATCCCAAACGCCCGACCCACAGGTGGTCGTACAACGGCTGGCAGGCGACGGAGCGACCGTCTCTCTGATCGGCGGCGTGAACGCTCAAGGCGTCTACCCGATTGAGCGCCCAACGCGCACCCTGACCGCCATGCTCGCACAAGCGGGCGGCATCGCGCTCCCACCGGAAGTCGCGCAGATCACGCTCATCCGCGGCGGACACTCTGGCACAGTTTGGCTTGAAGACCTTTACCAGAACCCGCGGCTCGATATCGCGCTTCGCGGTGGTGACCGTGTCCTTGTCGAACAGGATGAGCGCTTCTTTACCGCGCTTGGCGCAACGGGCGCACAGATTAAAATACCGTTTGAGACCCGTAACGTATCGGCTGTAGAAGCTCTTGCTTCCGTCGGTGGCCTGAATGCCGGTCTCGGCGATCCAACCGGAATTTTCGTCTTCCGTGACGAGCCGGCGAATATCGCGAACAAGGTTCTTGGACGTGCAGACCTCACCGGCGAGCAGCGGTTCGTCTATGTCATTGACCTGACATCGGCAAATGGCGTCTTCCTCGCGCGCGATTTCGACATTCGCAGCGGCGATACAGTCTATGTGACCGAGGCACCGTACAGCCAGTTCAGCCGTGTATTGTCGGCGATTGTGGCACCGGTTGGCACTGCGGCGACCATCGACTCGGCGCTTAACTCCAACTGATTGGATACGCTCTCTGAAGCACAGAGGCTTTGCGTTTACTCAGGCGGCTTTCTCACCGAAGGCCGCCTGAAACGTATTTTGAGCCTCGCGGGCTGGTCCGTTTCCGTCGGCGTGCCGGGCGACGACGACTGGGTCGGGCTTACGGGACGCACGCCCACATCCTGGCGCGATGAAGCAGCAGCAGATTGGGCAAAGGCACCCGTTCTTAGCGTCGAACAGGCATTCCTGCGCTCGGTACATCCCCACAAAACGCAAACCTCCGACCCCATCGGCCTCAACCTGGACAAAAGCGGCGTTCATTTTGACGGATCCCAACCTTCCGACCTTGAGACCTTACTCGCGACCTATCCGCTTGATGATACAGCGCTTCTCGACCGCGCACGCCATGCCATTGATAGCCTAAAACACTGGCATCTCGGCAAATGCTGCGCCACTGACCCGGATATCGCCGTCCCGTCTCCGGGCTATGTCGTTGTGATCGATCAGACCGAAGACTATGCCGGACTCATGGGAGCGGGGCGCGCCGATTTTCGCGAAATGCTGACCTACGCGGCGGAGGAACACCCCGGCCTGCCGATTATCGTCAAGAGCCACCCAAACGCTATCGACGGGACGCGCAAGGGCCTGATCGACAAGGATATCGGCATTGACCGCGTCACATTCCTGACCGAGCCAATCAGCCCTTGGACCCTCTTCGACGGGGCTGTTGGCGTTTATACCCATTCGTCGGTGCAGGGGTTCGAGGCGATCTTTGCCGGACATAAACCTCGCGTGTTCGGTCAACCTTTCTACGCCGGCTGGGGCCTGACAACAGACGAAAACGCGCCGCCCCGGCGCGAACGCACCCTCACCCGCGCACAGCTATTTGCCGCCGCCATGATCCTCTACCCCGTCTGGTACGATCCTGTTGCGGATCGGCTATGCGAGATCGAACAAGTGATTGCGCATCTCGCTGCGGAAACCCGCGCCTGGCGCGAAGATCGCCAAGGTTACGTGATGCGCGGTATGCAAACTTGGACACGCCCGCATCTGAAACGCGCTTTCGGACACCCGGGAAAGGTACACTTCCGGGGCACCAATACCGCTCGGACGGAGGTCGTCTGGGGGATGGCAAATGCACCCGAAGGGACGCGCCGAATGGAAGACGGCTTTCTGCGATCAAATGGACTTGGCGCAGCGCGGATCCCGCCAACCTCCCTCGTTCTGGATGCGCCCTCGCTCTATTTCGACGCGAGCCGCGAGAGCCGTCTCGACCGGTTGATCGCCACGGCACCAAACCTGCCCGCAGGTGAAATCGAGCGGGCACGACGGCTGATGGGGCAGATCGCGCGGCGGAAGACTACGAAATACAACCTACCAGGTGAGGCGCCCGCGCTGGACACAGATCGGCGGAAGATTTTGGTTGTCGGTCAGGTGGAGGACGCTGCATCGATCCTCCACGGTGCGACGGATATCCGCACCAATCTCGACCTGCTCCGCCAAACGCGGGAAGCCAACCCGAACGCCTTTCTGGTTTGGAAACCGCACCCGGACGTGGAAGCCGGATTCCGCGAGGGCTCTGTTTCGGTGACCGATCTCAACGGCTTGGCAGATGAAGTGTTCCGATCTGTCGGGGCGGCGGACGCCATCGCCGCTGTCGATGAGGTCTGGACGCTCGCGTCTACGCTCGGCTTCGAAGCGCTCCTTCGTGGCAAGCCGGTGACCTGTCTGGGCATGCCTTTCTATGCCGGGCGCGGGTTGACGACGGACTTGGTCCCGCGCCCACCCCATCGCGTGGAGCACGACGTGACCTTGGAAGCCCTCGCCCATGCCTGCCTGATCGGATACCCGCGCTATTTCGACCCGCGCAGCGGTGCCCCTATCTGCCCGGAAACGGCGGTCGAGCTTTTGGCGGCAGGCGTATCGCCGCTGCCGGTCAACAGGCTCATGGCTTGGTTCAAAGGCTTGTTCTAAAGTTAGGCCTCGCGAACTAGCTGGGGGACCTAGGCGCTCAAGCGTGTCCAATGGTGCAAAACATCACCCGCCACCGCCCGCGTCTCGACCAGATCAAACCGGGGTGCATCCGCCAATTGAGAGATGCCCAAGGCACCGATGGCCGGTTGCCCTTCGGCCCCCAGAACGCATCCTGCCGCCATCACCACAAGCTCATCCACGCAATCCGCCGCCAGAAGCGACGCCGCCAACATCCCGCCCCCTTCGCAGAATACCCGGGTCAAGCCGGCGGCGGCCAAGGCTTCGAGCATGGCTTTAGGATCGAGTTGCCCTTGGCGGACGGGAGCTTCAATCAACCGGGCCCCGGCGTCGCGCCATGGCGCTTGATCCGCAGGGCTTACTTCGTCTGCGCCGTGCACCACCCAAACCGGCCCCGCCTCAAGGCTCGCCGCCAAACGGTTCGGCCAAGGCAGGCTGAGGCGCCGCGAGGCCACGATACGAACGGGTTGCTTTCGCGCGCCCATGTCGCGGACCGTCAGCGTTGGATCATCCGCGCGCATCGTCCCAGCGCCGACCATCACCGCATCATGGCGCAGGCGCATGGCGTGCACCTCCCGGCGGGCAGCGGGCCCGGTAATCCACTGGCTTTCGCCTGTCGCGGTAGCGATCCGCCCATCCAGCGTGACCGCAAGCTTGAGTGTCACCATCGGGCGGCGCTTCGTCATGACGGAGAAGAACCCGCGATGTTGCGCGTTCGCCTCCGCCAAGCCGACGCCTGTGACAACCTCAACGCCCGCCGCCTGCAAGCGTACCAGTCCCTGACCCGCCACCAACGGATTGGGATCGTCCGCCGCCACGACAACACGGGCAACGCCTGCTGCGATCAAGGCGTCCGAGCAGGGCGGCGTGCGCCCTTGATGCGAGCATGGTTCCAGCGTTACGTAGGCTGTCGCGCCGCGCGCCGCTGCCCCTGCCTGGTCGAGGGCGACCCGCTCCGCATGGCGGACTGTCTCCGGATCGGACGTGCCGCGTCCGACAACGCGCCCCTCGCGCACCAGAACACAGCCGACCGTAGGCCACGGCCAAACCTGGCCGAGCCCGCGCGCGCCCAACGCCAGGGCGTGGGCCATGTGCCGCTCATCTTCTTGCTGGGGAGGCGTCGTCAATCGTCTTTCTGCGGCGGGCGCAGTTCGCTGACGAACTTGTCAAAGTCACCTGCGTCCTGGAAGTTTTTGTAAACGCTGGCAAAACGCACGTAGGCGACATTGTCGATCCGGGCGAGGCTTTCCATCACGATCTCCCCAATCGTGGTCGACGGGATATCCGTTTCGCCCATGCTCTCAAGACGGCGCACAATGCCGGAGATCATCTGGTCAATCCGCTCGGGCTCAACCGGGCGCTTTTGCATGGCGATCCGGATCGAACGCTCCAGCTTATCGCGATCGAAGTCCTCGCGCTTTCCGTTCGATTTGATCACCACGAGATCGCGTAGCTGCACGCGTTCATAGGTGGTAAAACGTCCGCCACAGGCCGGACAAAAACGACGCCGCCGGATCGACACATGGTCTTCTGCCGGGCGCGAATCTTTCACTTGAGTATCTATATTTCCGCAAAACGGGCAGCGCATCCGCCACTTCTCCCTGCCTGTAGCGGCCCATTGGGCCGTTCCCACAGGTCTTATAGGCCAGCCGCTTCATTTTGGGTAGGGCAGAAACGCACACGCAACATGAAGGTGTTGTTATTGGGACTCGATCCGTTGCGTTTGACAGAATTCTCGGGCGAACGATGCAGTAAGTCCACGCCCCTCGCTCCAGACAAGAAGCCCCGTCCGCGTCGCGCCCTCAGCACGGAGGCTAAAACGCACCCCCTGACCGGCCCGGCGCGGCGGTTTCGATGTGCGATAAATGCGTGTATCCGGTGGCATCTCCAATTCGCGGATGACATAATCTCCCGCGGCACACCAAAAGTCCCGCGCCCCGGTCAAACCGCGATAAGGCACCTCAAAACCGCTTCCCTTTTGGCGCACGATCAAGCCGTTCTCTGCCAGCCAGGCCGGTGCCACGGTCGGAATAATGCTCAAACAGAGGCCAAGGAGTACGCCACGCATCACGTCAATATCCGATCATGCTGTTCAGGAGAGGCAGCAAACTGGCCGCCACGACCCCGACGCAAGCGCCCACCGCCAATCGGGGCACGCGTCCGCCAAGGTTGGGCGCGAAGAGGCTAAGAAGCCCGCAAATAATCGCGTAGAAAACAAGAGCTACCGGGTCCATATCCGGGAACTTAGCAGAGCCTGCGCCCATAACCAACTGGGACCCGAATGGTCGCGGGCACGCAAAATACGAGGCGTATCGAGAAGCGAAGTGCAGCATGGGGCGTTGCACCCCCGCCCACAATCGTGGTCATCTGAGCGCCATGGGAGGATGCCGATGATAGAAGCTTGGCGCTGGTATGGGCCGCATGACCCTGTGCCCCTGGCGCATATTCGACAGGCCGGTGCCAGCGATGTGGTAACCGCACTTCACGAAATCTATGACGGGCGCGTCTGGCCGGAGGATCGCATACGTGCGCGCCAAAGCGAGGTTGCGGCCGCCGGTCTCAACTGGAGCGTTGTGGAGAGCATCCCAGTGCCCCAAGCCATCAAGACCGGCGGCCCCGGAGCAGCGGAGGCAATCCAACGTTTCATCGACACCATGCGCAACGTGGCGGCCTGCGGGATCAAGGTGATCTGCTACAATTTCATGCCCGTCGTCGATTGGACGCGCACCGATCTGCGCTACCCCGCGCCAGGCGGCGGGTTGGCGCTCCGCTTCGACCCCCTCGCTTTTGCCGCCTATGATCTGTTCATCCTTGAGCGCAAGGATGCGGAAACGGATTACACCAGCGATATGATCGAGCGGGCGCGAGCGCTGCGGTCTGCCATGTCACCGAAAGAGGTGGAAACGCTGGAGACCACTATCATCGCCGGCCTCCCCGGCGCCGAAGGGCACCACACGCGGGACGGCATTCGCGCCCTGATCGCCGAGTATGACGGGATGACCGACGCCGATCTCCGCGCCCGGCTCATCGCGTTTCAGTCGGCGATCACCACGGTCGCGGAAGAGCTTGGGATGCGTCTTGCCATTCATCCCGATGACCCGCCTTGGTCGCTCTTCGGCTTACCCCGCGTGGTCAGCCAAGTCGCCGATTACGCGGCCCTGTTTGCAGCAAATCCCAGCCTCTCAAACGGGGTGACGTTTTGCACCGGTTCACTGGGGGCACGCGCCGGTAATGATCTTGCGGCCATGGCGGAAACCCTGGCGCCGCGTATTCACTTCGCCCATCTCCGCAACGTTCAGCGCGAAACCGGTGGTGCATTCTTCGAAGCCGACCACCTCGATGGCTCAACAGACATGGTGCAAATCGTCGCTTGCCACCTCAACGAACAGCGCCGCCGCCGCGCCGAAGGCCGTGACGACGCAACCATTCCCATGCGCCCCGATCATGGGCACCTATTGCTCGATGATTTGACGAAAGAGACGCTGCCCGGCTACTCGGCCATCGGTCGCCTGAAAGGGCTTGCCGAATTGCGCGGCGTTATCCGTGCGTTGGAGCACAGGCATGGGTGAGTTCACAGGCCAAGTCGCGGTGGTGACCGGGTCGAGCGGCATCGGCCTTGCCGCCGCGCTCCACTTCGCCCGCGACGGGGCGAAGGTCTATCTGGCCGGGACCGACCCCGACCACAACGCGGCGGCCGCGGAGGCCGCAAGCGGGCTGCCCGTCACTCTCACGCGCTGCGACGTCTCCGATCCGACGGCGGTCGAACGCTGGACCGCAGAGGTGGCGGCGGCCAATGACGGCATTGATATCCTCGTCAACGCCGCCGCCATCCAAACCTACGGCACGACAGAAACGACGGAACTCGACCACTGGAACCAGGTCCTGGCCACCAACCTGACGTCGTGCTTCCTCACATCGCGTGCGGTCTACCCCCATATGAAGGCGCGCGGCGGCGGCGCGATTGTCCATGTATCTTCCGTGCAGGGCCACGCCAACCAAAACGGTGTACTGGCCTATGCCACCACAAAGGGGGCGATCCACGCGATGACGCGCGCGCAAGCAGTTGACGCCGCGAAGGACAACATCCGGGTCAACTCAATCAGCCCCGGCTCCATCCGCACCCCTCTTCTGGAATATGCCGCGCGCGTGGCCAGCGTCCCCGGCGCCTCGGTCGAAGACACCATCGCCACTTTCGGGGCAGCGCATCCCCTGGGTCGCGTGGGCTCTGTGGAGGAGACAAGCGCCTTAATTGCCTTTCTTTGCAGCGCACGGGCCGGGTTTTGCACCGGTGGGGACTACCTGATCGACGGCGGGCTGACGGCCGGTCTCGGGGTCTGAGAACGCCCGGGTCACCAAATCGCAACCCCTTTTCCCGACACTCGCAATCGTTCGAACGCTTTTGTCTTGCGGTCTCCGCAAGGCACCCCAACGTCAGCGAGGGGTAATCCCTCACCCAACGGCCAAAGGGGGCAAGGGTTCCCAAACCTTGCCACACGATGACAATCCGGGGCCAAGAGCGGCGCCGCTCGACTTACAGATACCCTATCTCCTATCCCAGCCGGGTGCCTCAGCGCCCGGTGACCGTTGCCCTGTCGAGCGACGCCTCTGAGGCGTTCTCGTAAGGCGCGCTCTGTCCTTCATCTGGGCAAAAATACCTCGGGGGGCCGCGCAAGGCGCGGCGGGGCCAGCGCCCCCTCCTTCCCAAACAAACTCGCGCTCCTATCCCTTGGCACAGAAACCGCTTGCCCTCCCGCCGATAGACTGGACAATGGGGCTATACGGAACAACGACAACGCGCGCGGCCAAAGCGCCAACGCAGCCCAGGGAGACCCGTCATGAAATCGACCCTCACTTCACTCAGCATCCTGCTGATGGCAGGCTCCGTCCAGGCGGCCGACCTCGGCGCCACCGACGAACCGATCAAACTCGCCATCAACGAATGGACCGGCCAGCACGTGACCACCCATGTGGCAGGCGAGATGCTGAAAGCGGCGGGCTACCAAGTGGAATACGTGACCGCTGGCATGATGAACCAGTTCCAGGCCATCGCCGATGGCGACATTACCGCGACCCTTGAAATCTGGTCGTCAAATGTTTCGGACGAATACGCCAAGCAAATCGACGAAGGCGCCATTGTCGAGATCGGTGATCTCGGGCTCAACGCGAAGGAAGGTCTCGCCTACCCGGCCCATGTGGCAGACCTCTGCCCCGGCCTGCCCGCTTGGGAGGCGCTGAAGGAGTGCGCCGGGGTATTTGCGACCGCTGAAACGCTGCCCATGGGGCGGCTCGTGGACTATCCCGCCGATTGGGGCACGCCGGGTGCGGAGCGGATGGCCGGGTTTGGCCTGCCCTTCAAAGCGGTGCCAGCCGGCTCTGAAGGCGCGCTGATCGCCGAGCTTCGCGCCTCAACCGAAAAGAAATCACCCCTGTTCATCGTCTTCTGGCAGCCCCATTGGGCGATGTCCGCCTATGACGTTCAATTCGTCGATGTACCCGTCGGAAATGAGGACTGCTTCAGCGATGCCAGCTGGGGACCAAACCCGGATGCCACGATGGATTGCGGCTTTTCACCATCGCGCATCTTCAAAGCCTCCTGGGCTGGCATGGAAGAAAAATGGCCCGCCGCCTATGAAATCCTCTCCAACTACACGCTCGCCGTCGAAGATCAGCAACCGATGATGGGCGCTGTGGACGTGGATGGCGGTGCCGTCGAAGATGTCGTCGCCGCCTGGATGAGCGACAACGAAGGCAAGTGGAAACCGGTGGTGGACGCCGCGCTTCAATAGGCGATGAGCGATCGACCTGCCATATCGGTCAGAGACCTGTGGCAGGTCTTCGGCCCGGACGCGGCCAAACGCTTCAAGGCCACCCGACGCACGCATAAAGAGCCCGCCGCCATGGCCGCTGCGTTGAAGGAGGCGGGGTTGATCCCGGCCGTGCGCGGCATCAGTTTCGACGTCGCCCCGGGGGAGCTTTTCGTGGTGATGGGCCTGTCTGGATCGGGCAAATCGACCTTGATCCGCGGCATCTCCCGCCTCGTGGAACCGACAACGGGATCGATTGACATTGAGGGCGAGGATATCCTTGCGGCGACGCCGAAGCGCCTGACCGATCTCAGGCGCAGCACCATCGGCATGGTGTTTCAACATTTCGGGCTGTTCCCACATATGACCGTGATCGACAATGTGGCCTTCCCGCTGAAAGTCGGTGGCATGGGGCGCAAGTCGCGCCATGACAAGGCTCGACCGATCCTCGAAATGGTCGGGCTTGCGGGCCGGGAAGACGCCTACCCCCGCGAACTGTCCGGCGGGCAACGCCAACGGGTGGGCATTGCCCGGTCGCTGGCCGGTGATTGCTCCGTCTGGTTCCTTGATGAGCCCTTCTCCGCCCTCGACCCCCTGATCCGGCGGCAGTTGCAGGACGAATTCCTGGCCATTCGCAAGCGGCTAAACACCACCATCGTTTTCATCACCCATGACATTACGGAAGCCCTGAAACTTGCCGATCGCATCGCGATCATGCGCGATGGCGAGATCGTGCAAATCGGCACGCCAGCGGAAATTGTCCTGTCACCGGTCGACGACTATGTCCGCGACTTCACCCGCGATGTGGTGCGCGGACGCCATGCGAAAGTGGGCTCTGTCATGGACGGCGACACAAGCGAGATCGGACCAGACGATCCCGGGCTTCACCCCGACATGACCCTCGAAGATGCGCTGGCCAATTGTATGACGCTTTACGAACCGGTGCCGGTGCGCGACCGGAACGGCACGCTTCTGGGCCGGGTGCGCCCGCAAGACCTGGCCGCCGCGCTGCAAGCGGACGGAGGATGATCCTCGCGGACGTCATCGAGCGGCGGCGGCTCTCTCTGACGCCCGGTCGCGTTGCGGCGCTGGTCTCGCTGGCCATGGCCGCGCTTTGTCTCCTGTTACAACCCTATGCCCCGTGGCTTGCCAGTTTCCCGGCTGATTGGACTGTCCCCGCCACCGATTGGGTTGGCGCGTCGCTGGAGACGATCCTCAACTTCATAAAGCCGACAATGCGTTGGCTGTCATGGCTCATCGCCTTTCCGATGACCTGGACCAATGCGGCCCTCTCCGGCACGCCGTGGCCGGTTATTATCGGGGGGATTACCGCCCTCGGCTGGCATATCGGCGGCTGGCGGCTGGCACTCCTTGGACTTGTCGGCTTCGGCTTTGTCCTTCTGTCGGGCTACTGGCAGGAAAGCATGAACACGCTGAGCCTCGTTGTCGTATCCGTTCCCCTGGCCATTCTCATCGGCGGCGGCATCGGGCTCATGGCAAATGAGGTTCCCCGCCTCAAGGAGCCCCTGCTCACGACGCTTGACGCCATGCAGACTATACCGACGTTCGCATATCTGACCCCGCTTCTTTTGCTTTTTGGCTTCGGACCGGTGGTGGGGCTCGTGGCCTCTGCCATCTATTCCGCCCCTCCAATGGCCCGGAATGTGTTGCTGGGCCTCTCGCGTGTCGAACCCGAGGTAAAAGAAGCGGGCGTCATGTCTGGGGCGACGCGGGCACAGCAACTGTGCTTCGTTGAGCTGCCCGCCGCCGGGCGCCAGATCATGGTCGGCGTCAACCAATGCCTGATGGCAGCGCTTTCGATGGTGATTATCGCAGCCGTGATCGGTGGCTTCGACGACATCGGATGGGAGGTGCTGCTGACCATGCGAAAGGCGCAGTTCGGGCAGGCTTTCCTGGCAGGGTTGGTGGTCGTCACCTTTGCCATTGTCATCGACAGAATGTCCGCCCGCCTCGCGCTGACGCGCAAGCGCCATAGCCGCCCGGTCACGCTCAGCATTCTCGGCGCGGGCCTCTTCGGCGCGTGTTTCCTTTTCCTCAGCGGACAAACCGCCCCGCCCCAAGGTCTCTTCACCGGCCTAGCGGAAACGGTCGATGCGGGCCTCGGCACCTTCACCGCCACCCATGGCGCGACCTTGGATGGGATCAAGAACGGCGCGATGTTCTACGGCCTCTTGCCGCTTCGGATCGGCCTCGACGAAGCCGTCCTTCCCTTTACCTGGGGGTTTCAGTGGACCAGCGGCATGAGCTTCTGGCTCTTCACCGCCGCCACCTTGTGCGGCCTACTCCTCGCCCTCACCGGGCGTCTGGTCGGCGGGTGCCTCGTGATTTTGGCGACGATCATCATCGAGACCGGGATCACCAACCTGCCTTGGCCGTTTGTCCTGGCTAGTGCTGCCGCTCTGGCTTGGGTGGCTCAAGGCGCGCGGCTCGCCATCCTTGTGACCCTGCTGCTCGGCACTATTCTGGTCTCCGGCCTTTGGGACCGCGCGCTCCTTTCGCTCTATCTTTCCGGCGCGGCTGTGGGGGCCTGCGCGATTGTGGGCGGGGGTCTTGGGCTGCTGGCAGCAATGTCGCCACTGGCATGGAAACTCCTCCGTCCGCTCTGCGATATGCTGCAAACCATTCCGTTGTTCGTCTTTCTCATCCCCGTGTTGATGTTCTTCCAGATTGGCGAGTTCAGCGCCTTTCTCGCCATCTGTGCCTATGCCGTCGTCCCGATGATCCGCTACACCCAAAGTGGCGTGACAGAAACGCCGCCCGAACTGCTGGAAGCGGCGGCGGCAAGCGGCGCGACCCCCTGGCAAACACTCGTCGATGTCCGCCTGCCCTATGCGGCACCTGCCATCCTGTTGGGGCTGAACCAGACCATCCTATACGCCTTCGCGATGCTCGTGATCGCCGCCTTGATCGGCACGACCGGGCTCGGTCAGTCCATCTATCTGGCGCTTGGGCAGGCCGATGTGGGGCTAGGCGTAAGTGCTGGGGCGGCCATGGCCATCCTCGCCTTCGTCGCCGACCGCTTGGTGCAAGGGTTTGCGGAGGCGCGCCGGACAGCGCTCGGCCTGGCCTGACGTTCGCCGCCTGCAAAGACACCAGCCGACCCACCGCCGGTCTCAATCGCATCGTCGCCGTCATAGGCAGTTAAATACGCGTGCTGATCGAGGCCCTGGATTTGATCGCTTCCCGGTGCGCCTTCAACGAAGGGACTGCCCTCTACAACGGATATCACGCTTCCAAGGCCAGGGTCTGGCGCGGCGTCGGCGCGCCCACTATCCGCATCTGCGGCGTCGTCATCAGTCTCCGGATTGCATCACCGGTTTTCGAACATCCAAAAGATGAACTTACCCTCCTATAGCACAGATTTATCGATATTTTCCGATGCCGAAAAATGCCATCTCAGACGCTGACCGCAGCCAGCAAATCGTCCCGGGCAAGTTCACCCGAACGCCCGCTCATCTTGACGGCTCCGCGTTCAAGCACCAGGAAACGATCCCCAAGATCAAAGGCAAAATCAAAAAACTGTTCGACCAGCACAATAGCCATATCGCCTCGGTCGCGCAGAAGCCCGATCACCTCGCCGATCTGTTGGATAATGTTCGGCTGAATGCCCTCTGTCGGCTCATCCAGAAGCAGGAGTTTCGGCTTGGTGACCAGCGCCCGCGCAATGGCCAATTGCTGTTGTTGTCCCCCGGACAGATCACCGCCACGCCGGTTGAGAAACTGTTTCAGTATTGGGAACAGTTCAAAGATCTCATCGGGAATGTGTCGCTCAACTTTGGGCAGGCAGGCAAAGCCCGTTTCCAGGTTTTCCTGAACCGTAAGAAATGGAAAAATCTCGCGACCTTGCGGCACGTAAGCCACGCCTTTTTGCGCCAAGGCATGTGCACTGGCCTTGCCCACTGCTTCACCCCGCAACTGGTAGTCCCCACCGCTTCGGGGATGCGCGCCTGAAATCGCTTTGAGAAGGCTCGTCTTGCCGACACCATTGGTGCCCATCACACAGGTCACTTCGCCCTGCGCGGCATCAAGGTCGATCCCATAGAGGATTTGGCTGCCCCCATAATGCAGGGTCAGACCTTCAACGGAAAGAAGACTATCGCCCAAGATACACCTCGATCACCTGCGCATCCGATGTCACGTGGTCGATGGACCCTTCCGCCAGCACCGATCCCTCATGCAGCACGGTTACCTTGCAGTTCAAACGGCGCACGAACTCCATGTCATGCTCAACCACGACCACAGCGCGCGTCTTCGCCGCTTCGACCAGGAGCTCCGTGGTGTGTTCGCGCTCGGAAGGCGTCATGCCAGCCGCAGGCTCATCAACAAGTAACAACTTCGGGTCTTGCGCCAATAGCATGCCAATTTCGAGCCATTGCTTCTGGCCATGGCTCAACTCACCCGCCTTGCGCAGTAGTGCGCCGGACAAACCGATCTCTCTCGCCAGAGCTTCCACCCGTTCCTCGTCCTCACCGGTTGCCCGGAAGCGGAGCACCGAAAACGGGTTACGGCTTTTCTTTAGGGCGAGCATCAGGTTCTCCCCTACCGATTGGTCTTCGAACACGGTGGGGCGCTGAAACTTCCGGCCAACACCGGCCTGGGCGATCTTGCTTTCCGACATGGCCAACAGGGATTGCGAGCGCTCACCCCAGATAACCTTGCCCTCATTGGGCTTGGTCTTGCCGGTGATGATATCCATGAAGGTCGTCTTGCCGGCCCCGTTCGGGCCGATCACCGCGCGAAGCTCGGTTTCCGCGATATTAAAGGACAGATTATTGATCGCCTTGAAGCCGTCAAAGCTGACCGAAACGCCCGAGACTTCCAGGAGCGTGCTCATGTCTCCGCCTCCTTCTCACGCAACGCACCCGGGTCCGGGCCAAGATCCGCCCCGTGCCGGTCTGGCGTGCGCTTCGCCGTCAAGAGATCGAAAAGCCCCCCAATCCCCTTGGGAGCAAAGAGCGTGACGGCCACGAAGGACAGGCCCAACAGAACGGTCCACCAATTCACCCATTCGATGGTGTAGAACCCAAGGTTCACATCCGGTGCCTGACCGCCGGTAAACCAGGTCGACAGGAGCGAGACGAACGCCGCCCCGATAACCGCGCCGTAGAGTCGCCCCCGCCCGCCAATGGCCACCCAAACCGCGAGATAGATTGAGGCGATGGGCGCAATCTCCGCCGGGTTCACGATACCTGCCTGGGGATAGTAAAGCGCCCCCGCGATAGCGGCGAGAACCGCCGTAAAAGTGAAGATGAACAGCTTATACGCCTCGACCGGATAGCCCAGAAAGCGCACTCGCGCCTCATCATCGCGGATCGCCCGGATCACCGAGCCGAACTTGCCGGACACAATCGCGACGCAGGCCAGATAACCAAGCCCCAAGGCCAGTGCCGACGCCCACAGGAACCAAACCGACACCACCGATTGCGGCACGTCGTCCAAGCCGGGCAGGTTCTGAAGGCCCGAAAGCCCGTTATTGCCGCGCAACCCGCTGTCGTTCTGAAAAAGGTAGAGCGACAAGGCGAGCGTCATTGCCTGGGTCAGGATCGACAGATAGACGCCCGTCACTCGGCTCCGGAAGGCAAGCCAGCCAAAGACCAGCGCTAACAGTCCCGGCACCAGGATCACCGCCAACAATTGCAGCGTCAGCGAGTGGGAAAACGCCCAGATCGGCGGGAACTCCGAGGCGCCAACAACGCCGAATATCTGCGTGGCAATCCCGTCGGAAATCTCTTGCGCGGTGGGCGGCAGCGCCTGATTGGCCAGGCTCTCGATCACGATCAACTCGGTCCGCGCATACATGAGCCACATGCCGATCGCGTAGCCACCGATGCCAAAGAACGCCATATGGCCAAGCGACAGGATCCCGCAATAGCCCCAGACGAGGTCCATGGCCAGCGCCACCAGGCAGAGACAGAGCGTCTTACCAAGCGTTTTCACGAAGGAGGTCGAGATCACCCCGATCCCAAATCCCTCAGACAGCACCGTCACGGCGATGGTGAACAGCGCCAACAGGCCCAGAAAGATCACCAAAGACGGGTACTGCAGCACCAAAGGCTTTCGCCGCAGGGCACCGGCTGACATCTCGCTCATACCCACCCCTTCTTCCTGGTGAAAATATCCTGGGGGAGCGCGAGGGGGCAAAGCCCTCTCGCCCAAGGCGACGTCGAAGACGGCGCAAACCCTCGCATCCTCATGCCTCCGCCGCCCGGCCCTTGAGCGCGATGATCCCGCGCGGCCGGAACTGAATGAAAAGAATGATGAAGAGGATCATGTAGGTCTGTGCCGCCAGCGTGTTCGACGGGTTCAGGAACTCGATGCCCTTCTGCAAGGTGCCGACGAGCGAGGCGCCGAGCAGCGTGCCCCAAATGTTGCCAACACCGCCTACCACGACGGTCATAAAGGCTTGCACGATGTAATCGGCCCCCATCTCCGAGGTGACCTTGGCATACAGCCCGATCGCAACACCCGCGATCCCGGCAATGCCCGACCCAAAACCGAAGGTGAGCATGTTGATCTTGTCGGGATTGATGCCCATCGAGGCCGCCATACGCGGGTTTTGCGTCACCGCGCGCACTTCAAGCCCGAGCCGCGTTCGGTTCATCACGAAGAGAAACAGCGCAAGGAACAACAAGGCGAGGACGAAAATCGCGATACGGATATAACTGATGGAGACGATATCGTTGAAGGCAAGCGAGCCATCGAGCCAGCCCGGCGCCGTCAGCGGGCGCGCCTGGGTGCCGAAGATGTTCTTCGCAATCTGCTGGAGCGCGATGGATATTCCGAACGTGGCCAGTAACGTCTCCAACGGGCGATGATAGAGGTGCCGGATCACCAACCGCTCCATGAGGACACCCGCCCCAAAGGTAACCGCGAAGGCCAGCGGGATCGCAAGGATGATCGACAGCGTGTGGTCGGGCACGAACTGCTGCACCACGAAGCCGGTATAGGCCCCCATCATGATGAACTCGCCATGGGCCATGTTTATGACGCGCATCACGCCAAACGTGATCGCCAAACCGATGGCGGCGAGGAAATATATCGAGCCGAGGGAAATCGCATCGAGCGCAAGGTCCGCCGTCTGGTTGATGGCAACTTTGGTCTCGATCCCTCCGAGCACCGCTGATGCCGCCAGAGCGACGGCGGGCGGCGCTCCGGTGTAGCGCTCAAAAAATGTGAAACCGCCCAGCGTTTCGTCCACTTCCGCCTCGGTCGCCACCGCATCGACCACGCCGTCGCGCGCGAGTGCCGCATAGGCCAGATCTCGCGCCTCTTCGCTATCGAGCGACGCCACCTGCACGCCCGCGACCGCGCCCCCGTCGATATTGGCGACAAGTGCCGCGCGTTTGTCGTCGCGGCTGATCCGCGGTTTGGCGAGATCGGCACGCACGAGAATGTCATACGCATCATCGCGGCTCAGCTCTTCGCTGCCGGGCGCGGGGACGCGGACGACATCATCGCCTTCGGGAGAGATTTCTGCCGCTTCCACACGGACCGCAACCAATGGGTTCAGCGCCGCGCGCACATCCACGCCCAGATCGCCTGTAAAGTGATCGATGGCCGCGATGCGCTCCTCTTCGGTTTCGCCGAAAGAGATCGTCAAGAGGCGCTCCAACCGCGCCATGCGGGCCGCGATTTCCGGGTTCTCCTCATTGTCCATCACGTCGCGCAAAGCGGCGAGATGGGTTTCCTCGGCATCGCGTTCAATCGCGCTCAGTGCCCGGTTGCGGGCAAAGACGCTGGGGTCCTGCAACTGGAATTTGACCAGCGCCGCCCCGATCATGCCGCGGATGCCGCTATTGGGTTTGAGTTGCTTGAGATCACGCTTGGCAACTTCGCCAATGGCTTCGCCTGAAGCGATGTCGATCATGCGCTCGGTCTTGCTGTCGACCTTCTCGGTATAGACAAAAAGGCCGGTCTCTTTAATGAACCACAGCTCTTTTGCTTGCCATTTCTCCAGCACCTCGGCGGCCTTCGGAAGTTCGCTGTCGGCGAGCGCATCAATTGCGGGGCCAATGGTCTTGCGGGAGGATTTGGCGATGATCTCGCCATGTTCTTGCAGCAGTTGCTGGATGGGAGCCGTCGCATCTTGTGCGACAGCAGAAGCCGGCAGGCCAAGCACCGTCCACAGCAGAACCAAAAAACGTGCCATGCCAGACCCCCTCCAGGTCAGAGGGCGCGGTGGGCGCCCTCTGAGAAGCTTGTTGTTATCCGTCGATTAGTAGTTCGACTTGATCTGTACGCAGCTGCTTGTCTCGGTGTTGTACATGCCGCAGCCCAACTCAGCCCAGTCAGACTTAAGGACAGCGGATTCCGGCAGGAAGTCAGTCCAGGCATCGCCCGGCACTTCCTCGGTCTGGCTGATGATGTCGAACTGACCGTCTTCCTGGATTTCACCGATCAGAACTGGCTTCGCCAGATGGTGGTTCGGCAGCATGACTGCCGTACCGCCCGTCAGGTTCGGGAATTCCTGGCCGTACATGGCCGTCCGAACTGCGTCGACATCGGTCGTGCCGGCCGCTTCCGCAGCATTCACCCACATGTTGAAGCCGATGTAATGGGCTTCCATGGGGTCATTGGTGACCCGCTCTTCGCCCATGCGTTCTTTCCAAGAGGCGACCCACTCTTCGTTGGCGTCCGACTCCGCCGACTGGAAGTAGTTCCACGCGGCCAAGTGACCGACGAGGTTCGACGTGTCGAGACCGGCAAGCTCTTCTTCCCCGACAGAGAAGGCCACAACCGGAATATCGTCGGCGCTGATACCAGCGGCGGCGAGTTCCTTGTAGAAGCCGACATTTGCGTCGCCGTTGATAGTGCTGATAACGCCAACTTTTTTGCCGTCTGCGCCGAGTGCAACCACATCAGCCACGATCTTGGACCAGTCGGAGTGACCGAAAGGTGTGTAGTTCACGAAGATGTCTTCGGCCGCGATGTCCTTCTGCTGAAGGTACGATTCGAGAATATTGTTCGTGGTCCGTGGGTACACATAGTCGGTGCCGAGGAGTGCGAATTTCTCAACGCCGAGTTCCTCCAGGAAGTAATCCGTGGCCGGGATCGCCTGCTGGTTGGGCGCAGCGCCGGTGTAGAACACGTTCTTCGAGCTTTCTTCGCCCTCGTACTGAACCGGGTAGAACAGAAGGCCGTTCAACTCTTCGATGACCGGCAGGACCGACTTCCGCGACACCGAGGTCCAGTTGCCGAAGATCACGTCGACCTCATGGACGGTCAACAACTCACGCGCCTTTTCAGCGAAGAGCGGCCAGTCAGAGGCTGGATCGACAACGACGGCTTCGAGTTGGCAGCCGAGGACGCCTCCTTTTTCGTTCTGAATGTCCACGAGCATTTCCATCGTGTCTTTCAGCGTCGTTTCCGAGATCGCCATCGTGCCTGACAGCGAATGCAGGACACCCACCTTGATCGGGGCGTCACAGGCGAAGGCCGACACCGTACCGGCGAGCAGCGCGGCGGCGGAGGTTGCGAGAAGTTTGTGAGGCATTCCAAATCCCTTTGTTGGTACGTGGGCTGGGTGCCGTCCTGCTTGGCAGACTTCGCGCGCCCCCACGCATTTTTATTTGCGATACACGTTGAGCTTCAGCGTTTCTGCTGCTGCCACCGCATATTTTTTGGTCGGACCATCGTCCGGAGCTTATCCATAGGCAGAAGGTCGAAGAGTGCCCATTTCACCACCGCTTGTTGATTGGCATATGCGCGAATTTGCCCAATCTTTAATCTCTCAAAGGGGCGTCGCCGCTTTTATGGGCATCGAGATGTTTCGTGATTGGCTCTATTCGGCGCCAAAGACGTCAGCGCACAACAAAGACGGACTGGTTCGCGTGCCGCGCGACGCGGGCCGCATTCGGTCCCATGAGGTAGTCCCGCAACTCAGGCCGGTGCGCGCCCACCACGATTACGTCGATCTTCAGGCGGTCCGACACCTTGATAATCTGGTCATAGACTGTGCCTTCGGCCACGTGCAGTTTGCGGTCCACGTCTTCCGGCACATGGGCCTTGGCCCAGGCCTTCAGAGCATTTTCGGCAAGTTCGATCATGTGCGCCGTATGGTCCTTGTCCAGCGACGCGCTCACGATGGGCATGCCTTGGTCCGGGACGACATTCAAAAGATGCAGCACAGCCCCATGGGCGCGCGCCATGGAGACAGCCGCTTCTGTAGAGCGCGACGCGCTGTCTGGAGCGTTGACATCAACCGCGAGCAGCAGGTGTTTGAACATAGCGCTCTCCCTCAGAATGCCGGTTGCGTGGCGCGACGGCTTTGCAGGAAGACAATGCCGCCCAAGAGCAGCAGTGCCGGGATGAAAAACAGTTCCTTCGGGAGGCGCTCGTTTTCAATTTGCACCTGCGTGATCTGCACCGGCGTGTCGCCGTAAAAGTCGTACTCGTTGCCGAGGCTTTCAAAGAACGGCGTGCCCGGGAAAGGCTCGTCCATGGCGATGGTTTCGCCCTCGACAAAAACCGTCAGACCCTGCGCATCGAGCGCGCCTTCGGCATCGCCGTTGACGGCCGGTAGCGTGATCGTGGTGGGGCGGGTTCGCCCGGTATCAAAGTCAGGCCCTTCTACGACGACGCGCACCTCCTGATCGGTTGTAGCCCCGCTCATCAATTCGAGAGCCGCCGGTCCGGAAGCCGACTGATATTTCTCGCTGACCTGATCGAGGAAGAAATCCGGTCGGAAGAGCATGAAGGCGATGAACAAGAGGACGACCGTTTCCCATATGCGGCTTTTGGCGATGAAATAGCCTTGGGTGGCCGCCGCGAAGAGGAGCATCGCAATCAGCGAAATAAAGAAGACAAGCACCGCCTTGGCGAGCCCCACGTCAATCAGCAAAAGGTCCGTGTTGAAGATGAACAGGAAGGGCAGCAGCGCGGTTCGGATATCATAGGCGAACCCCTGAACACCCGTTTTGATCGGATCGCCCCGGCTGATGGCCGCCGCCGCATAGGCCGCGAGACCCACGGGCGGCGTGTCATCGGCAAGGATACCGAAGTAGAACACGAAGAGGTGCACAGCGATAAGCGGGAAGATGTACCCTGCCGTCGCCCCCACCGAGATGATGACCGGCGCCATGAGCGACGACACCACAATGTAATTGGCGGTGGTTGGCAGGCCCATCCCGAGGATCAGGGACATGACAGCCACCAGGATCAGCAGAATCCAGATGTTGCCACCTGCGATAACCTCAACCACTTGGCCGATGACCTGATGCGCGCCGGTGAGGCTGATCGTGCCGACAATGATGCCTGCGGCGCCTGTAGCGACACCGATGCCGATCATGTTGCGGGCGCCAAGGATGAGACCGTCGATAAAGTCCTTCCAGCCCTGCACCGTCGCGGACCCGAAGCCCTGCCCCCGGAACATGGCCTTGAGCGGCCGGTGGGTGAGTGCCACGACAATCATGAAGATCGTTGCCCAGAAGGCCGACAGCGAGGGGGAGAGCCGGTCGAGGTTCTCCGTTCGCACCATCAGGTTCCAAACCAGGATGAAGATTGGCAGAGCGAAGTAGGCGCCCCCGAGCAGCGTCGGCGTCAGGCGCGGCGCTTCTAGCGGGCCGTCCGGGTCGTCCATCGCCACGTCCGGGTAGCGCGAGGCGAAGAAAACCAGGATCAGGTACAACACGCCCACAATGGCGACGGCGCCGTAAACGCTCTCCGCCATGAACCCGTCGAGCAAGAGCCGCAGGCCGATCATGATAAAGGTGCAAATTCCGAGGAAGATGAAGCCCGACAGGAACAGGATGAGGATCAGCACCGGCCCAATATGGCGACCGGCTTTCTTAAGGCCCTGCATCTGCATCTTCAGCGCTTCGAGATGCACAATGTAAAGAAGCGCGATGTAGGAAATGACCGCGGGCAGGAACGCGTGTTTGACCACATCGATATAGGGGATGTTGACATACTCGACCATCAAGAAGGCCGCGGCACCCATGACCGGTGGCGTGAGCTGTCCGTTGGTGGAAGAGGCCACTTCCACCGCGCCCGCCTTCTCTGCCGGAAAGCCAATGCGTTTCATCAGAGGGATAGTGAATGTGCCGGTCGTCACCGTGTTGGAGATTGATGAGCCCGAGATCATCCCGGTCAGCATTGACGACAGGACAGAGGCCTTTGCCGGGCCGCCCCTGAGCGCGCCCAGCATGGCAACGGCCACCTTGATGAACCATGATCCGCCCCCGGCCCGGTCAAGCAAGGCCCCGAAGAGGACGAAGAGGAAGATCATCGAGGTCGAAACGCCGAGCGCCACACCGAACACGCCTTCGGTCTGCATCCAGTAGTGGCCCAACGCCTTGGAGAAAGACGAACCGCCGTAATTCGTGATCTCGCGCGCCCATTCGGAATAGCCACCAAAGAAGGCAAAAGCGATGAAGGCACCGGCGATGATGACCAGCGGCAGCCCAAGCGATCGGTAAACGGCGATCATCAGGACAAGCATGCCGATGGAGGACATAATGATGTCAGAAGTGTTCCAGAGCCCGGGCCGGTCCGCGATCTGGAAGCGGAACACGACCAGATACAAACAAGACGCCACGCCCAGGATCAACAGCGCCCAGTCATAGGCGGGTATCCGGTCTTTGGGTGACGTCTTGAACAGCGGAAACGCAAGTGTGGCCAGCATGATGGCGAAGGCCAAATGCACGAAGCGGGCCTGCGCAACGATATTGGCAAAAATGCTGAGACCTGTGGCCTGCGCCACGATGCCGGGGAGTTGCGACGCGATGTAAAGCTGGAACAATGACCACGCGATACACGTGCCGACAATCAGGTTTGCCTGCCATCCAATGGCGGGGTTGCGCGCACCGGTATCGGCCTCGGCCACAAGATCATCGGCAGATTGCTCCACAGTCGCTTGATCGGTCATATCGTCCCCTCACCCGGTGGCTTTTGCCTTTCACTGAGGCTGCGCGGGAATTGGGGCGGGTGGCAAGGGAAAATTTGAACGCCTGCATGTTGGCCCTGCGAAGAAGTGAAGGACGGCTAGGAGCCTGACTTGACTATATAGGGAAACTGAACAAGGGCGTCCGTGTTTCACCGTCCAGCACAGCGATTAGCTCAGTTGTAAAAAAAACTCAATTTGTGCGCCTTCGACCTTGGAGTCCATGTTCGTATATATGTGCGCATATTCTTCTCCAAGATCATAACCATATGTAATATCATAAAAAATATGTTCTTCTCCGTCTTCAAATACGGCGATGGTTGGCATGCCGTTTCTTTCGACCAGTTTGTAGATTAACGCAGTATCGCGCACATCCTTAACAGACATGACGGGTCCTTGTTCCAAAACGTGACTGGCAAACTATGACAGGAGTGTCCGAAAATCGAGAGGCAGCTCTGTCCGCAAAGCAGGCATAAAAAGCCCCGGGTAAAACCCGGGGCTTTCAGCTTTCGCAAGACTTCAGTCTTAGTTCATCAAGCCGAGTTCTTTATAGGCCTTTTCAGCGCCCGGGTGCAGCGGTGCGCTGAGACCGTCAGAGACCATCTGCGCCGGATCGAGATTGGCGAAGGCCGGGTGGAGGCCTTTGAAGTCATCGATGTTCTCCATAACTGCCTTGGCAACCACGTAGACTGTGTCTTCGGGCACGCTGGCCGAGGTCACAAAGGTCGCGCCCACGCCGAAGGTGGTCGTGTCCCCATCGGTGCCCGCATACATGCCGCCCGGGATGGTTGCGACGCGGTAGAACGGATTGTCAGCGACCAGTGTATCGATCGCCTCACCCGTCACACTGACCAGAGACACGTCGCAGGTCGTCGAGGCTTCTTTGATTGCAGCAGCGGGGTGGCCGATGGTGTAGATCATGGCGTCGATATTGCCGTCGCAGATCTGCTTGGCCATTTCCGAGCCTTTATACTCGGTCGCAAGTGCGAAATCGTCCATGGTCATGCCGAAGGCGCCCATAACGACTTCCATCGTCGCACGCTGGCCCGAGCCCGGGTTGCCCACATTAACGCGCTTGCCCTTCAGGGATTCGAAGCTGTCGATGCCGCTGTCACCGCGTACCACCAGCGTAAAGGGCTCGGGGTGTACGGACATGACGGCGCGGATGTCGGGGAAGGCCGCATCGCCTTCGAACTTCGACGTGCCGTTAAAGGCATGGTACTGCCAATCGGACTGGGCGACGCCGAATTCCAGCTCGCCCGCCTTGATCGTGTTAATGTTGTAGACCGATCCGCCGGTGGATTCGACGGCGCAACGGATGCCGTGTTCCTTGCGTCCTTTGTTCACCAACCGGCAAATCGCGCCACCTGTCGGGTAATAGACGCCGGTGACGCCACCGGTGCCAATGGAAATGAACTCTTGTGCCACCGCTGCTGGAGCGGCCAGCAGGGTGCCCGCCACGAGGGCGGCGCCAAGCTTTAGCTTCATAAACATGCAAAACTCCCAGTTTGGTTATCACGGCCCGATCACAGCCGAGCGCGCTGTTCTGTATTCCTACCCTGCGGAAACGCGCCAAGAGGTCAAGGGATCTTGGCGCAAGAGTTCCGAAAGATTGGGGGGAATTCACCGCCTGCGGCGTCAGATCGCAGCACGAGGAGGTTCTACTAGGCTTTTGATTTCAATCGAGGCGCAAATCCGCAAGCGACGCCCGGACGCGCCCCTTGGTGTCGTCGCTGTCCGCTGAGACGCCGAGGCCGACAAGTACCCCTTTAGCGGCACCAAAAGCGCGTTGATAATCTGCCGCAAGGTCCACGCTTTCGGAAAATGTGCCCGCACTGCCCGTGCGCAGCACTTTTGTCCGGAGTCCGGGGTGATACGGGCTGGGTAGGATGCTGCCCGGCGCATGGTCCCCACCCCAGACATAAATCAGCGCGCGCGTGTTCGGATTGCGCAGGAGTTGCCGCGCGTTCCCGCCGGTCAAGCTGGCTGCCGTCGCTTCATCCACAAAGACGAAGTAGAGCGCGAGGTTGCGGTCATCACCGCCTTTCTTGGTAAGGTCGGTGGGGCCGACCCCTTCCGTCACGCGCCAGCGCCAACTTGCTTTGCGGGCCGCGCGCTCGGTGCCTTCCACAGGGCGCCAGACCAACGACACGGTGCCGTCGGACACCACATCGAGCTGACTTCCACGGAAGCTGTAGTCGTTGGTAAAGAACCGCAGGAACCCTTGTTCTTTCCACTGGCCATCAAAAGCGACCGGCGCGGCGTTGAGCGTCCCAAGCCCAAGGCAACAGGCAAATAGCGTGATAAGAAGTCTCAACGTGGTCATGGCGGTGCGCCTCCCTAAACAGAGGGAAGCTTAATCCGCAGGCTGGCCGCGCATAGTCACGACCGCGTGAGTTTACCGCCCGATTGAGAAAGGTCTGTCAGGATTGGACAATCGGGCCGGTCGTCGCCGTGGCAAGCCGAAACCAGTTCAGCCAGCGTAGCTCGCATCGACTGAAGCTGGCCAATCTTTTGATCGATCTCCGCAAGATGCTCTTCTGCAACCGCCTTGACAGCAGCACTTTCGCGGCCCGCGTCTTCGTAAAGTCCAAGCAATGTACGGCAATCCTCAATCGAAAAGCCGAGCGCTCGGGCGCGCGCTAGAAACGTGAGCTTGTGAAGATCACTTTCGGCAAACTGGCGATAGCCATTGATCCCGCGTTGCGGACGGACGAGCCCAATTTCTTCGTAATAGCGGATGGTCTTTTGCGGCAGGCCAGCGCGTTCGGCCACATACCCGATATTCATTAGCGCCTCCTATTCGGCTGGTTGCGCGCCCTCACGCATCGGGCGTATAGGCGGATACGGCGGTTTTGGCTGGCGTTTGAAGCGGCGAAGCCGAAGTGCGTTGCCGACCACGGAAACCGACGACAGCGCCATCGCGGCGGCGGCGAACACCGGCGACAACAAAAGCCCAAAGGCCGGGTAGAGCGCGCCCGCCGCAATGGGGATCAGGACGATGTTATAGCCAAACGCCCAGCCGAGGTTCTGGCGGATGTTGCGCATCGTGGCCTTGGAAACGTCGAAGGCATTGACCACGGCGCCAAGATCACCGGACATCAAAACCACGTCTGCGCTTTCGATGGCAATGTCTGTCCCGGTGCCAATGGCAATCCCCACATCCCCGTGGGCGAGCGCCGGAGCGTCGTTGATGCCGTCGCCGACGAAGGCAACGCGTCGTCCGCCAGCTTTCAACGCGTCGAGGGCGTCTACCTTCCCCGCGGGCAAGAGATCGGCTTCCACATGGGGTATCCCAAGATCGGCAGCGACAATCTTTGCCGTCTCACGGCGGTCTCCGGTCACGAGAGCAACCTCAAGACCCCGCGCCTTCAGATCGGCAATGGCGGCATGGCTTGTTGGCTTCACGGGGTCGACTACGCCGATTACCGCTGCGAGTTCCCCATCGATGGCCGCAAAAAGGGCGGTGCGTCCTTGATTGGCGAGGTTTTCTGCCTCGGTCGAAAGCGCATCTGTCGGCACGCCACGCGCGCTCATCAGGCGTTTGCTGCCGACCGCGACCTCCCTGCCCTCCGCAGTTCCGGCAACGCCTTCGCCCGTTACGGAGACAAACCTCTCAACAGCGGCTAGGTCGGTACCGTCTGCCTGCGCTCCCGCCAGGATCGCGCCAGCAATCGGGTGCTCGGAAGAAGCCTCTACACTCGCCACGGCGCGCAGTACATCTGCGCGCTCAAATCCATCGGTTAGCACGATGTCGGTGAGGGTCGGTTTCCCTTCCGTCAGCGTGCCGGTTTTGTCGAGCGCGACGACATCCACCTCTGCAAGGGCTTGCAGCGCGTCGCCTTTGCGAAAGAGGACGCCAAGCTCGGCTGCGCGCCCCGTGGCCACGCGAATGGATGTCGGGGTTGCGAGGCCCATGGCACAGGGGCAAGCGATGATTAGGACCGACACGGCGGCGACGAGTGCAAAGCCCAATCCACCGCCCAGCAGCACCCATGTCAGAAAAGTCAGCGCGGCGAGGGCAAGCACTGCGGGCACGAACCAAAGCGTGATCCGGTTCACGAGACCCTGTATGGGCAGTTTTGCGCCTTGGGCGTCTTCCACCATGCGGACGATTTGGGCCAGCACAGTTTCCTGCCCGACGCGGTCGGCGCGGATGGTCAGCGCACCGGTGCCGTTTATGGTGCCGCCGATCACGCTTTCACCTTGGGCCTTGGCGACGGGCAGCGGCTCGCCGGAGATCATGCTTTCGTCAACATAGCTGCTTCCCTCGAGGACTGTCCCATCCACCGGCAAGCGCTCACCAGGGCGAATGACCACTTCGTCGCCGGGGCGTAGCTCCCCGATTGCCACATCTTCCACCGCTGCACCGCGCTGCACGCGGGCGGTTTTGGCTTGCAGTCCAAGCAACCCTTCTATGGCGGCCCCTGTGCGGCCCTTTGCGCCCGCTTCGAGCCAACGCCCCATAAGGATCAGGAGCACAATGACGGCAGCGGCCTCAAAATAAACGGACCGCGTCCCCTGTGGCAACAGATCGGGTAGAAACGTCGCCACCATGGAATAGCTCCACGCGGCACCGGTCCCCAAGGCGACAAGGCTGTTCATATCTGGCGCGCCCCGGAAAAGCGCTGGCAGACCCTTGGTGAAAAAATATCGGCCCGGGCCAAAGAGCACGATTGTCGTGAGAAGCGCCTGAAGAGCCCAACTGGTTTCCATGCCCACGGTGCGCGCAATCCAATGATGAAAGGCAGGAAAGGCATGCCCGCCCATTTCAAGAAGGAAAACCGGGATCGCCAGGAGAGCCGCCTGTACCACGCGGCGGTGAAGGTGCGCCGTTTCCGCCTGCGCGCGTTTGGCGGGCGTGTTTCCGTTGCCCGCCTGCACCAAATTGGCAGGGTAGCCAGCGGTTGAAGCGGCGGCCAGAATCGCGTCGTCGTCGACCGCCCCTTCAACGGCGGTTACGGCGGCTTGGCCCGTAGCGAGGTTGACGGCAACGTCCGTGACACCGGGTATTGCAGCCAAGGCGCGCTCGACCCGCGCAACGCAGGAGGCGCAGGACATGTTCTCAATGTCCAGCGTGAGACGCCGCGTGCGTGCTGGATACCCTTTTTCTTTCAGCAGGTTGACTGCACCCCGAAAAGCCGCGTCATCTTCGGCGTCGAAGGTCGCCCGCGCGGTCGCGAGATTAACGCTAACACTGGATAGCCCCGGCGACTGGACAAGCGCGTCTTCCACCCGCGCGGCACAGGCAGCGCAGGACATCCCGTCTATGTCTATGGTCAGGGGCGTGGATGGCATCGTCGTCTCAAGCTTGTTTCGTGAGATATATAAAGCTTCCAGTGACTGGAAGCTCAAGGGGGTGTCCGCGACTATTTGCAGGTCCGTCAATTTTCGCTACATCGCCGGAACGAAATCAGAGCGACGGACATGACGTTTGGCCCCGAACACTCCCTTGTAGAGCAAAGTCTCGCCCTTTGGGATGTGCCCGAGGATGCGCAGGCGACGCTCATCAATGTTTCCGAAAACATGACGTATCTGATTGAAGCGCCCGGTTTCAAATCGGTGCTGCGGCTGCATCGGGCCGGATATCATTCGCGGCGCGCGATCGAGAGCGAGCTGACATGGCTTGAATCCCTCGGTGCCGAAACCGATGTGTTGACCCCGGACGTGATCCCCGGACGCGATGGCACGGCGGTGCAAACGGGAGCGTATGGCCCGCTTCAGGGTCCTCGTTTCATGGTTATGTTTGCCCATCATGACGGCACCGCGCCCACAGTGGATGGTGATCTGACGCGGGAATTTGGCTCACTTGGCCAGATTGCAGCGGCATGTCACACCCATACGCAAAACTGGGTTTTACCAAATGATTTCAGCCGCATGAGCTGGGATATTGATGATATTTTTGGAGTTAAAGCGGTTTGGGGCCATTGGCGGGATGCCCCCGGTGTGACGAAAGCCATCGAAGCGGTTCTGGCGCGGGTTGAGCCGACGATCCGGGCGCGGTTGTCGGCGTATGGCAAAGCTCCGCACCGTTACAACCTGATCCATGGGGATATGCGTCTTGCCAATCTTCTGGTCCATCAGGGGGACATCCGGCTCATCGACTTTGACGATTGCGGGTTTGGCTGGCTGCTTTACGACTTTGCCGCCGCGATTAGTTTCATGGAAGACGACCCCCGTGTGCCGGAATGGAAGGCCGCGTGGCTAGACGGATATCGCGGCAAGCGTGCCCTCACCGCTGCTGACGAAACAGAAATTGATACCTTCGTCATGCTGCGCCGCATGGCTCTTTTGGCTTGGATCGGCAGCCATATGGAAGCTCCCGAACCCCAAGCGCTTGCGGGAGACTTCGCCGAGCGGACCGCAGGCTTGGCGGAGGCATGGCTTGCTAAGCTCCACAGGTAGTTTCGACTTCCATGCGGCCTTGCGGCGCGCCACGATTTACTAGTGCCACTAAAGAACTAAGGGTAGCGAAGCCACTGATCGTAGGCGCGTCCGGAGCTAGGCCGCCACACCATCAGGCACTTTGGCGCCCGTCATATAGGCAACCGCATCCGACATGGAATGTTCCTTCGGATCAATGACCGTCAGTCTCCGCCCAAGCCGGTGCACGTGGATCCTGTCTGCAAGTTCAAAGACATGGGGCATGTTGTGGCTGATGAGAATGATCGGAATGCCCCGCGCTTTGACGTCCTGGATCAGTTCGAGGACGCGCCGGCTTTCCTTCACACCGAGCGCCGCCGTCGGCTCGTCTAGGATAATGACCTTGGACCCGAACGCCGCAGCGCGGGCCACGGCCACGCCCTGACGTTGCCCACCCGACAGCGTTTCCACCGCCTGGTTGATGTTCTGAATCGTCATCAGGCCCAGTTCGCTGAGTTTCTCTCGTGCAAACTTCTCCATCGCCGGTCGGTCCAGTTTGCGGAAAAGCTGGCCCATCACACCGGGTTTCCGGATTTCGCGGCCCATGAACATGTTATCGGTGATCGAGAGGGCCGGGCTCATGGCGAGCGTCTGGTAAACGGTTTCGATACCCGCCTCCCGCGCTTCGATGGGGGAGGAAAAGCTCACCTCCCGCCCCTCCAGCGTCACCGTGCCCGCATCGGGGGCTACGGCGCCGGAGATCGCTTTGATCAACGTCGATTTCCCTGCGCCGTTATCCCCGATCAACCCGAGTATTTCACCCGGCATCAGCTCGAAGTCACAATTATCAAGCGCCGTCACCTTACCGTAGCGTTTGGTGAGCCCTTTCGCTTCAAGAACAGGCTGCGTCATGCCGAGACCTTTCTGATCCACTGGTCCACCGTGGTTGCGGCGATGATGAGCAAACCGATGAACATGAAAGTCCATTGTGGGTCCGCGCCGTACATGCGGAGGCCAAGCTCAAACACACCGACGATCAGCGCGCCGAATAAGGCGCCGAGGATCGACCCGCGTCCGCCGAAGAGCGAGATCCCTCCAATCACAACAGCGGTGATGGATTGGATGTTCCCGATGACCCCGGTCGTAGCCGAGGGTGACACGGAGCCGAACCGCCCGATCATCACCCATGCCGCAAAGGCGCAGATCAACCCCACGAGCGCATAGACCTGAATAAGCGTGCGGTTGACATTGACGCCCGCCAGTTCCGCCGCCTCGGGATCGTCCCCGATGGCATAGACATGTCGCCCCCACGCGGTATGGCGAAGGACATATGCTAAGGCAAAAACCAGCAATATCATGAAGATAACACCGTAAGTGAAGGTCGCCCCGGCGAATTTCAGTTGCGTCCCGAAAAGCTGCAAAGCCGGCGCTTCGGCGGCGATGTCCTGGCTGCGGATGGTTTCATTGGCCGAAAAGATGTAGTTGGCCGCCAGAACGATTTGCCACATGCCGAGCGTCACGATGAAGGGCGGTAGCTTTACCCGTGCGACCAGCCATCCATTGATCGCGCCGATGGCGGTCCCGAACGTGAGGCCGATGAGAATGGACAGCTCAACGGGCACGCCGTAGCGGAATGTCATTTGTCCCATGATGACCGAGCAGAGCACGGCGATGGCTCCGACACTTAGATCGATGCCCGCCGTCAGGATGATCAGGCTTTGGGCGGCGGCGAGCACACCCACAATCTGCACCTGCTGCAAGATCAGTGTGAGCGCGAAGGGCGAGAAGAACCGGGAGCCCAAGAGCAACCCGAACACAATAATCGACGCCACGAGCACGATCAGTGGCACAAGCGCCGGTGTCACATGGAGCGCGTGTTGGAACTTTCCGATCAGTCCCTTGTTGTCATCGTCGAACTGGGCGACGGATGTGTCGGCGTCCGCGACGACGGCTTCATAATCAGTTGACATTCGTGCGCTCTCCCCCGCGTCCGCGAGCCTCCCCGCTCCGGATCAAAAAAGGGCGGGCACTGGCCCGCCCCCTTCGTAAGTCTGCGTTGAGTATAGGTTCAGATCAACCCCAGCAAAGCTCGGTGCCCTTGGCAGTGTCGATGGACTCGACGCCGTCTACGGCCTTGTCCGTCACCAGCGAAACGCCCGTGTCGAAGAAGTCCTTGCCATCGGTCGCCTCCGGCTTGGTGCCGTCGGCGGCCCAGGCGGCAATGGCTTCGATGCCGAGCGATGCCATCAACAGCGGGTATTGCTGCGATGTTGCGCCGATCACGCCATCCTTGACGTTGGCGATGCCGGGGCAACCGCCATCGACAGACACGATGAGGACGTCGTTTTCACGACCGATGGCCTTCAACGCCTCATAAGCACCGGCGGCAGCCGGTTCGTTGATGGTGTGGACTACGTTGATGCTTGGGTCCTTGGCGAGGAGGTTTTCCATCGCACGACGACCACCTTCTTCATTGCCATCGGTCACATCGCTCCCGACGATACGCGGATCGCTTTCGTCACCAATGACGTTTGGATCAGCAAGATCGATGCCGAAGCCTTCGAGGAAGCCCTGGTTCCGCAGAACATCCACAGTTGGCTGGCTCACGTTGAGGTCAAGCGTAGCGATCTTGGCGTCATCCGCTGCGTCGCCAAGAGCGGCGCGCGCCCACTGGCCAATCAGCTTGCCCGCGAGGAAGTTGTCGGTGGCAAATGTCATGTCCGCCGCATCGAGCGGCTCCAGCGGTGTGTCGAGCGCAATGACCAACAGGCCCGCATCCCGCGCCTGCTGCACGACGGGCACGATGGACGCGGTGTCGGAGGCGGTCAGAAGAATGCCCTTCGCACCGTTTGCAATGCAGGTTTCAATCGCGGCCACTTGCGTTTCGTGGTCGCCATCGACCTTGCCCGCATAGGTGCTGAGCTCAACGCCGAGCTCTTCCGCCTTGGCCAGAGCGCCTTCGCGCATTTTGACAAAGAACGGATTCGTGTCTGTTTTCGTGATCAGGCAAGCGCTGACCGAATGGCTGCCGGCGAATGCGGCGCCCGACATGGCGACACCCGCGAGCACGGTTCCCAAAAGCAGTTTTTTCATTTTTTCCTCCCAAGGAATTTCTCTAAGCCATTGGCTAGATTTCATCAGGGTTTACGATTCCCGACGTAAGGTCAACGAATAAATAAATATATTTTACAAATTGACAGGGCGAACCTGTCTAGGCACTCTTCTCTTTGAGGAGCGCCGCAAGACATTGGAATTAAACAATACTCTGATACGACCGCAAGGCGCAGGAGGCAGTCAGTCCACGCTCCGCGATCAGAACGCGCGGCTGGTTTTGTCTTTGCTTCGGCGCCACGGCGCCCTGTCCGGCGCGGAGATTGCACGCCATTCCGTCCTCACGGCGCAGACCGTTTCAAACATCCTGCGCGCGCTTGAGGCCGACGGTTTGGTGCGGCGAGAGGCGGCCATCAAGGGGAAGGTCGGCAAGCCGTCGATCCCGATGTCGCTCAATCCGAATGGGGTGTATTCGCTTGGACTGAACATCGGGCGGCGCTCTGCCGAACTAGTGCTTGTCGACTTCATGGGAAAGCCTGTGGCGCAAAAGAGCATCGCTTATCCCTACCCTTCCATCGAAACTGTCTTCGGCTTCCTCGAACAGAGCCGCTACGAGATCCTCGCCGCACATCCTGCGGCGGCGTCCTCCCTTGCGGGCATCGGAGTGGGACGACCGTTTGAAATCTGGAGCTGGCTCGAAGTTGTCGATGCGCCAGAGGATGCCATGCGCGCCTGGAAGGACCTCGATCTGGAGGAGCGGGTTCGCACGACCGTCGGACTTCCGGTGACCATCCAGAACGACGCCACAACCGCCTGCATCGCGGAACATCTTTTGGGACGCGGCAGCAACTTTGGTAATTTCGCGTATTTTTTCATTGGGGCCTTTATCGGCGGCGGCTTGGTGCTCGACAACAAGGTGGTGACGGGACCGACTGGAAATGCGGGCGCTTTCGGGGCGCTTCGCGTGCCCAGCGGCGAAGGCACGACCCAGCTTTTGCAAGTTGCGTCCCTCCACGGGTTGGAACACGCCTTGCAGGAGGCGGGCATTGATCCCGACCATTTGCGCGATCCGGCAGATGATTGGAGTGCCTTTGCCAAGTGGGTCACGCCCTGGGTTGAACGGACGGCGCATCACCTTGCCACCGCCGCCATTTCAACGGCGGCAGTGGTTGAAGTCGAAGCGATTTTGATTGATGGCGCGATGCCCGAAGCGGTGCGCGCCGATCTCGTCGCGGGCGTTCAGGAAAATATCGCCGCCTATGCCGTGACGGGCATTTACAAACCACAAATTGGCGCCGCCCATGTGGGCCGCACCGCGCGATCCATCGGTGCGGCCATGTTGCCGATCCATTCAACCTATTTCGTAGGTTAAAGCGTCTCCGGGTTGATCACGTGGATCGGCGACCCGGCGGCGAAGGCATTGATTTGCTCGAAGATGTCGGTGAACTGGAGGTCGAACTCATCCTCGGTGACATATCCGATATGGGGCGTCGGGAGCACGTTGGGATGGGTGAGCAGGACATTATCGGTGTCGCGAAATGGCTCGTTTTCATAGACATCGACGGCGGCGAAGATGCGCCCCTTGGCAAGCTCTTCTTCGAGCGCGCCGGGCACCACCAGGCCGGAACGGGATGTATTCACAAACAGCGACCGGGGCGGCATCGCAGCCAAATCCTGCGCGGTGATGATACCGCGCGTTTCCGGCTTGAGCCGCACATGGACGCTGACAATGTCGGATGTGGCAAAGAACGCCTCGCGGCTCTCGGCAAGTTGCGCGCCATCGGCTTTCGCCCGCGCGCGCCCGTCGTCGGATGCCCACCACTGCACTTGCATGCCCAAGGCTTGCGCATACTCGGCCACGGCGCCCGCGATGCGCCCGTAGCCATAAAGGCCCAATGTGCGCCCCCGCAGACTGCGCCCGACACCGGCCATCCATTGCCCGGCCCGCATGGAGGCAACTTGCTCGGGTATCTGACGGAAGCTTGCGAGAATGAGCGCCAATGTGAGTTCCGCAGCCGCGTACGACGGCGTGCCGCTGTGCATGTTGGAGCAAAGCGTGACACCGTTCCGGGTGCAGGCGTCCACATCAATATGCGGATAAACCGAGCGTTGGGATATCAGCTTTAGGTTGGGCAAGCGGTCCAACAGGTCAGCGGTGACTTTGGTGCGTTCACGGAACAGGACCAGCGCCTCCGCATCGTGCAACCGTTCCGCCAACGCACCTGGATCGGGCTGATGATCGGTCCAGACGGTAACATCGTGGCCATCTAAGAGAGCAAAGCACGGCAAACCGCGCAACGTGTCGAACCAATCGTCGAGGATATGAACCTTCACCAGTCGACCTCCGGTTTGATGCGCTTCACGCGCTCTGTTGAACAAGTCTGCGTCTCAGGGCAATCACAAACGCGATTGCGGCACAAACACCATGCCCGCCGCCAATTTCCGCGCCGTGCGCACGAGACCAGCGGAGATCATGTCAAACGCTTCCCCGTCCCGCTTGTAATCCAGTACGACATTGAGCGCCCCCATGGGGTGTTCCAACGCCATGGGCACCGGGCCGTGATCCGGCAGATCAGCAAGGCCCGCACCCACCGTTCCAGGACAGGCGAGGCACGACGCCATGCATTGCGAGCCCGTAACTGCGAGGCTCGGGTGGCAGGTGAGTGGCATGAAATAGCGTGTCGCGGCGGTTCCGCCTGCGCGCGCGGGCGCCAGGAGCCCAAACTTCGGGGCGACAGAGTTGGCGACATCGCCCATCCCCATGCGCCGTCCGGCTTCCACCCGAATGGGTTCCATGCGCACATAGAAGTCACGGTTTTTATCGAGTTCCTCTGCCGTCTCATAGCCGGTGAGACCGAACGCCTCTGCGCGGGCGATCACCATGGGCATGGCGACATCCATGCAAGAAACTTCGATACCATCGATTTCGTCGATGCGTTGGCCGGTCGGGAACATCGAACCCGTGGCGCCGCCGACCACATCCATGAACATCAGCTCGATTGGCGCTGCCGACCCGGGCACGCCGTCTATTTGGGCGTCTCCCTCGTAGGAGACGACGCCACCCGGCGTGTGCACCCGGGCCACGACGCGCGCGCCGGTATTTACGGCACGGATCTTCACCTCGGTCACATCGCCGTCGGGAGCCTTCAAGCCCATTTCGATGGCGGCGGGTGCAACGCCCACCAAGATGTTGCCACAGGTGGGCTTGTAGTCGACCTGGCCGTTCTCAACGCCGACTTGCGCGAAGAAATAGTCGATATCCGCCCAGTCATCTTCGGAGGGGCTAAGCATCGCGGTTTTCGTTGTGACCGCATTGCCGCCTCCAATCCCGTCGATGTTAAGGGGGTGCCCCGACCCGACCATGGCCACAAGCGCGCGAGACAGCGTGTCGCGATCTTCCGGCAGGTCACTGCGGTTCATGTAAGGCCCGCGCGATGTGCCGCCCCGCATGAAGAGGAACGGAATGGCCTGTTGTGTCATGGCGTATCCCCGGTGTTGATGCGCTCTGGCGGAGGGAGGGGGCGCTGCCCCCATTGTCCATTGGACAGCCCCCCGAAGTATTTACAGACAGAAGAAGCCGTCATGTCAGCGGCCAAGGCAAATCGACCATACCTTGCAGGAGACCCGCCGGGAAATCGCGGTTGAGAAGCCCGGCCATGGTGCAGATGAAGGCAATGCCCGCCGCTGTGTAGAGTGCCGCGTAGCCAAAGCTGCGCCCGGCGCGGAACCGGATGAAGGCAAAGAGGAACAGCGCGAGAGCCAGGATGAACCCAATCAAGCTCGTCAGGATCAGCAACGCGGCAAACCAGGCCAGTGTGCTCCAGAGGCCGTGGGCGTTATCCTCCGAACTGTCGGCTTCGCGGTCCGCGAAGAGCGCGTGGGTCTCATCCGATAGCATCATCTGGATCAAGAGGATCACGCCCCCCACGATGGCCACGCCTGAGACGAAGCGCGGGAAGACCCGGTCCGCCGCCGCAAAATCCGGGATCATCGATGCGTTGACAAAGGCGACGATCAAATAGGCCAGAACCGCCAGGAGGAAGATCAGGGGCGCGCGTTTTTTGCCAGAGCTGACAGCGCCTTCCGCCATGATCGTCTTTGCCTGCCTGAGGCCGATCACGACCGAGAGCACGGTAATAATAATCAACACGATCACAATCGGCGAAAAGATGTAGTCGATCCCGTCCTCAAAGCTCCTGCGGAAGCGCGATTGCGCAATCTGCACGGCCTGGTTGGCGTAAGTTTCGGCCGGGTTGGAGAGCACAAAGCCGATGAGGAAGGCCGGGCGCGACCAGTCGAACCGGCGCATCAAAATACCGAGAAGCCCGATGGCAAAGAGCGCCACAAGGTCCATGATGTCCTGCCCCGACTGGAACGCCGCGAAGGCGATAATCATGAAGAGGAAGGGCGCGAGCAGTGCAAAAGGTATCGTCGTCAGGCGGGCGATGCCACCTGAGGCACCGATACAGATGAGCGTGCCCACCACATTCGCCAATGCCAGCAACCAGACGATGGCATAGGTGATATCCAGATTGTTTTTCAGCATCGAGGGACCGACCTCGATATTGCCCGACCCGAGAAGTGCGATGGCGCCGATGAAGATCGCCATGGAACCGGAGCCCGGGATACCAAAGAGGAGCGTTGGTACGAGACCGCCGCCCTCCTTCGCGTTGTTCGAACTTTCGGGGCCGATCACGCCGCGAATTTCGCCCGATCCGAACTTTGACTTGTCCTTCGAAGTCTGGACCGAGTGGCCATAGGCGATCCAATCGACGACCGAACCACCGAGCCCTGGAATGACACCAACGACAACCCCAATGATCGAGCAGCGGACGGAGAGCCAGATATTCTTGAACCAGTCGCCGACACCTTTCGACCAGCCGCCGCCCAGCGGTGAGCGGTCCGAGATGCTTCGGTCCTGTCTTAGCAAGGCCACGATCTCGGGAATGGCAAAGATACCGAGACCCACGATCACCAGTTTCAGCCCATCGACAAGGTAGGGCATGTCGTAGGTGGCCATGCGCAACTCGCCCGCACTGTCACCTTCGCCGATGGTGCCAATCATCATACCAAGCCCGGCCGCCACGATGCCCTTCAGCGCCACGCGGCCCGCCAGAATGCCGACCATCGACAAACCGAAAACGGTGATCATCAAAAGTTCTGGCGTTCGGAACTCCAGTACAATGGGGCGTGCTACGAGGATGAAGATGGTCAAAAACGCAGCGCCCACCAGCCCACCGAAGAGCGAGGAGGCGAAGGCGGCGGATAGGGCCCGGGCCGCCTCGCCCTTTTTCGCCATCGGGAAGCCGTCGAGCACGGTGGCCTGACTGGCCGAGGAGCCAGGAATGCCCATGAGCACCGAGGCGAACGTGTCGGATGTGGGAACGACCGCGACCATACCGATCATCAGCGCAAGGCCCAGTACCGGCTCCATGCCGAACATGAATGGCAGCAGGAGCGACAAGCCCGCAATGCCTCCAAGGCCAGGGAATACTCCGATGCAAAGTCCCATCACCACGCCGAGCACGAGGTAGCCAAGAACAATGGGCTGAAAGATCAGACTGGCGGCGTCCGATAGGGCGGGAAGAGCGAGTGTAAGGATTTCCATCTGGGAGCCGATCAATTCGGACGGGCGAAAGACGGAGGCGAGGCCGGGTTGCGCCCGATGGTTTTAGCTGTTCCTGACGATCAAGTGTCGCTGTTTGCCAAAGTCACGCAACGCCCGTTAAGGGCAAAGGTGGCTTGTAC
Source organism: Pseudomonadota bacterium (assembly GCA_039024895.1). Classification (GTDB taxonomy): domain Bacteria; phylum Pseudomonadota; class Alphaproteobacteria; order Rhodobacterales; family Rhodobacteraceae; genus JAJDOD01. Next base: position 154,851 of record JBCCPJ010000002.1, read on the forward strand.
CGGCGCTTCAGACCGCAAGGTTCTGAAGTCACGCGTGCCAGCGCGCTTTCGAGGATCGTCAAGCATGATGCGAAAGGCGAGGCGCGTCATCCCACACGCCTCGCCTCTTGACTTAGCCGTTCAGATCAACGCCGTAGCGGTCTTTCAGCCAGTCAACCACGAAGGTCTTTGCGCTGTCCGGTACAACGGTTGCACTTGAGAGTGCGCCTGCGGCCTCTTCTCCGGTCATCTGGGGATAAACGCCAAGACGTCCAGCGGAGATCTCAGCGAAATCTGCCCGAGCCTTGATATCTTCAAAAGCCTTGGCGTAGGTCACCATCGCATCTTCAGACGCGCCCGCAGGCAGGAAGACCATTTTCTGCGCCGGGAACCCAGCCACGAAGAACGCCTTCCAGGCATCCCATTTCTCGCCGCTGGTTTCGCAGGACGGTGTGGCATCGCACACTTCCTTGAACGTTGGCATATCAGGGAAGGTTGGATCGCGCACAACGTTGCCGTCCGCATCCAGCGCACCCCAGCTCATCATCGGCACGGCTGTCCCGGCTTCGACGAGCGGTGTAACGCCCTTCAGAAAGGATGACGACGTTTGGTAATCGATGTTTGCTTCGCCGCGCTCAAACATCAGGCGGCCATCGCCGCGCCCTTTGATGCCGAAAACCGGCTCGACATTCAGGCCGAGCATTTCCCAGGCCAGAAGCGGCACGAGATCAAGACGCGTGGCACCCTGGCTGCCGTAGATGAAGTCTTCGCCCTGCAGCGCCGTCGCGTCGAGGCCATCCATCTTGCCAGCGAGATCAGGTGGCAGGTAAGCGACGCCGCCCGTCCCGGACGCCAGCACCACGTTCCAGTCGCCATATTCGTAGCGCACACGCGGATCGCCCAAGAGATAGGGGAACTGCGTCGACCCCGAGGAGCCGAAGATCAGCGTGCCATCTTCATAAGCTTGTTCCTGGAACCAGTTCGCACCTTTGGTCGAACCTGCGCCCGGCATAAACTTGACGACGACAGTGGGGTTGCCCGGCAATGCCTCAGACAAGAGCGGGGCATAGAAGTTAGCCCACTTAGCTGAACCGCCGGTCTCCGAGAATGGAATGACCCACTCGACTGTCTTGCCTTCAAGGCTGATGCCGTGGCCACCGGCGGTGGATTCTGTGGCAAACGTCGCGGCGGCTGCGGCCACAAGGCCAAGAGCCACGCGGCGCGTGGTTTTCGTTACTGACATATTTTCCTCCCTTTGACGGCTCCGAGAGTCGGGACCGTCGCATGTTCCCAGCCGCCTCGAGACGGCTCAATAGCAGTATCATGCGGCACGAAGCTTGCATCAAGCCTTCATTACAGCAAAGTTTTGGCCCATGCGTATCGCTGTGATCGAGGACAATGAAAGCCTGCGGAAAGGGATCACCTATCGTCTTGAAGACGAGGGGCACAGTGTGGATGCCTTAGGCGACGGGGCCGAAGCGTCGGTTCATATCGCACAGGAGGCAGTGGACATCATTGTACTCGACATCAATTTGCCCGGTCAGTCGGGTCTCGATGTGCTGCGCGCCATGCGCGAGCGCGGCGACCCGCGTCCGGTGATCCTGCTGACCGCGCGGTCTACGACGGAAGACCGGGTGCGCGGTCTTGATGCCGGTGCCGATGATTACCTGGTTAAGCCCTTTGCAATGGACGAATTGGTGGCGCGGGTGCGTGCCCTTGGCCGTCGGAAGGCGACCGCGCCCACACGCCGGATTGCCATTGGACCGCTCATGCTTGAGCTGGAGCCGCTTCAGCTTTTGACCGATGCGGGCGCGCTCGATGTGCCGCGCCGCGAGTTGACCGTTCTGGCAGGATTAGCCGCCGCGAAGGGTGCGCCGGTCAGCAAGGAGCGCCTGTTGGACCTTGTCTACGGCGCTGGCAGTGAAACGGACGAGAAGGTGATTGAAGTCTATGTTTCTCGCCTGCGCAAACGGCTGGCGAGCCATGGCGTGACGATCCGGGTGATCCGGGGCATCGGCTATGCCTTGAGTTCGGAGAGCGCATGAGCCGCGCCTTGTCCCTTCGCCTGCGCCTGACCCTCATCATCCTATTGCCGCTGATGACCCTCGCCGTCATTGCGGGGCTTTGGCAGTTGAACAATGCGCGCCGCACGGCGGCGGACGTTTTTGACCGTAGCCTTCTGTCGGCGGCTTTGGCGGTGGCAAATGACGTCGCCATCTCGGGCGGCGACGCTTTGTCACCGGAAACGAGCGAGATATTGGCGAGCACCTCCGGCGGGCCGGTTTTCTATCATGTCTATGCGCCTGACGGGGTAATCGTGGCTGGCTACGCAACCCCGCCTGTGGGTATTCCGGTTTCGCGCACGGAGACGGCAAGCCCGACATATTTCGACGCGGTTTATCAGAGCCGGAACGTCAGCGGGGTGCGATTGCAGACCCGCACGGAGATTGAGGGGTTTGCTGGCATCTTCACCACAACGGTATGGCAGGACAGGAATGTGCGTACCGTCTTTGTGCGTGACCTTGTGCTGCGCTCTTTCGTCGTAATCACCGGGCTCATAACCTGCCTGGCTCTGATTGTCTGGTTTGGCGTGCGGCGCGGACTGCGCCCGCTGACCGATCTGGAAGAGGCGATTGCAGCGCGTTCCAGCGATGAGTTGGCGCCGATCCGCCGCGCGGTGCCGCTTGAAGTGGAGGGGATCGTTGAGACGCTGAACCGGCTCTTCGCACAAGTCTCGCGCAGCATGACGGCGCAATCCGAATTTATCGCCAATGCGGCGCATCAGTTGCACAACCCCATTGCCGGGGTCTTGTCGCTGGCCGAAGCTGTCAGCCATGCGCCGAATGAAACCGCTGCGCGCGCGCGGGCCGAAGACCTTGTGCAAGCTGCCGAACGGACGGCCCAACTCGGCCAACAGCTTTTGACGCTAGAGCGGGCCGAAGCGCTAAGCCCGCCCTCCGCTCAGAACCGCCTCGACCTTGTCGCGTTGCTGCCAACGTGGGTAGCGGGGTTGCGGGAGGACCTTCCGCAAGGCGTTGATCTTACGCTCACGCACTTGGACGCGCTTCCGGAGATCATTGGAGACGGCACAATGCTGCGCGAAGCCCTGGCAAATCTGGTCAACAACGCCGTTCTACATGGCGGACCGTCGCTAGGCGCAATTGATGTCGCCGCCGTCGCGTCTGATGCGCATCTTACGCTGTCGGTCGAAGATGACGGTGTCGGCATTCCGGAAGGCGACCGTGTGCGGGCGATGGAACGATTTTCACGACTGTCGGAAACCTCATCCAGCGGATTGGGGTTGTCCATTGTCCGCGCCATCGCGCAGGCCCATGGGGGATCGCTGCGCTTGGAGGCTGGCGCGCGTGGTCTGCGGGTGGAAATCAACATTCCTGTGGTGACGTAAGCGAGTGCGACCCAAACCATGGTGAATTTCGTTGTTCCCCACGACGACAGATGGCCCGCAGCATTCGAGCGCGAGGCCGCCGTCCTCTCACGCGAATTGGCCGACTTACGGATCGAATTTCATCATATCGGCAGCACGGCAATTCCGGGCATTCTGGCAAAGCCGATACTCGATATGTTGGGTGTCGTCGATGACTTGCCCCGGCTCGACGCGAGACAAGCCGCGTTCGAAGAAGCGGGATACGAAGCGATGGGCGCGTACGGTATCGACGGCAGGCGCTACTTTCGGAAACACGACGAGAGCGGGCAGCGCACGCACCATCTCCATATCTTTGAACGCGGCGCACCGCATGTGGAGCGTCACCTCGCGTTTCGAGATTACTTGATCGCGCATCCCGCCGTGGCCCAAGCCTATTCCGACTTGAAGGCAAGGCTGCTGGCCGGAGATGATCCAAGTTGGGACGGCTACCTCGACGGCAAGGTACCGTTCATTCGTGAAACGGAGGCTGAGGCGATCCACTGGTATCGCTCACGAACCGAACCGCAGTAATGGGAAACCTGTCCTAGGCTATGGTCGCGCCTTCACGAATGATGGGCGGCGCTGCGTTCAATGCCTGAACGGCAAAACCAGCGGCGGACTTGTACTCGGCGAGAAAGGCCTGCCGCTCCGCTTCGGGCAACACGGTTTCAATGTCGTCGAAGACCCCGCCGCAACGCGCGTCGAGCAGGTCGAGCAAGCCAAACGGCCCGGCGCTTCGGTTCCGCAACACAAGCTCAGAAATCGGCGCGCAAAGCTCGCGATCATAGGCGGCGAGCGCGGCGGCTTTGACGCCATGCTCCAGCATTTTCGCCCCAATGACGCGCGCATCGACTATTGCCTGGCTCGCGCCGTTCGAGCCGGTGGGATACATGGCATGGGCGGCGTCGCCCATCAGCCCGACCAGTCCATCGACCCAACTTGGCACCGGATCCCGGTCAATCATCGGGTTTTCATAGGCGCAATCCGCCCGCTCCAACATATCGGGCACATTCAGCCAGTCGTACGAAAATGCCCGGAAGTGATGGGCAAACTCGGCCACATCCACGGGACGGAACCAGCGGCCATCGGGCCAATCGCCGGGGGTGTCGGTCGTCTGCTCTGCGATCCAGTTGATCCAAGCCGCACCATCGGCATCCGGTTTTGAAATCGGATAGATCACCATGCGGCGACGGTGCGAACCGAGCCCGACAAAGGAAGCCCCACCCCGCAAGGGCCGCGCTCTAACCGTACCGCGCCACATGATTGCGCCGCCCCAGTGGACTTTGGGTTGGTCGGGATACATCTGCAACCGCACAGCAGAGTGGATGCCATCGGCACCGATCAGCACATCGCCACGCACCGTTTCCGCCTGGCCAGTACGGTCGCGTATGCGTACGGAGACTTTCGTACCATCGGTCTCATACCGCTCGACCCGAGCACCGAGCTGCACCGTCCCGGCGCCCAACCGTTCAACGACTGTCTGATAAAGCAGCATGTGCAACGCGCCGCGATGGACGGCATATTGCGGCCAATGATACCCCGCCTCTGTTCCGCGCGGCTCGGCATGGACTTGCTTTCCGTTGAGACCAAGAAGGGCCCATTCGCGAATTGGCAGCCCCACGGCGTCAAGCGCTTCCCGGTCAATGCCAAGATCGAAAAATTCGCGCACCGCGTTGGGCTGGACGTTGATGCCAACGCCAAGCGGTTTCATTTCCCGTGCTGCTTCGAAGACACGCACCGGAACGCCGATCTGATGCAAGGTGAGCGCGAGGGTTAGCCCGCCGATGCCACCTCCCGCGATAATGACGCCGTCCATCGCTCCGCTCCCGAAAACACGTCTGGTCAAATCTGCCGCTCTTCCGGTAAAGTCTAGCCCAACGTAATGCGCGCATAAACCGCGCCGTTTTCGACATTGGGAGGAACGTAATGGAAAGAAGAAGCGTTTTGAAAGGCGTAACGCTCGGCGCGGTAGCCTTTGCGGTTTTGGCGGGGGCTTCCTATGCCCAGGACGTCACGCTCCGCATGCACCAATTCCTACCGCCACAGGCAACTTTGCCCGCGCAAATCCTGGACCCCTGGGCGCGGAGCGTCGAAGAAGCCTCCGACGGGCGGATCAAGATTGAGCACTTCTATGCCATGTCCCTCGGGGGCCGCCCGCCTGAACTGATGGATCAGGCCCGCGACGGCGTCGTCGATATCATTATGACGCTGCCGGGCTATACGCCGGGACGTTTTCCCTCGACGGAGGTTTTTGAACTACCGTTCATGATGACAGACCCCGTGGCGACGGCAAAAGCCTATTGGGAGGTGATGGAAACGGAGCTTCAGGATGGCGAGTTTTCCGATGTCCATGTGCTGGGCGCCTGGGTCCACGGGCCAGGTATGATCCACTCGAAGGAGACCATCGCGGCCCTTGAGGACATGAACGGCAAAACGCTCAGGGGGCCAACCCGGGTGATCAACGACCTTTTGTCAGAGCTCGGCGCCGAACCGGTCGGCATGCCCGTTCCGGCAATCCCGGAGGCCCTGTCAAAGGGCGTCATCGGCGGCACGGTGATCCCCTGGGAGGTAACAACGGCGCTGCGCCTGCCGGAGCTTGTGGAAAGTCACACCGAGTTCTCGGGCGACGAAGCACTTTACACAGCTACCTTCGTGCTTGCGATGAACAAGGCCAAGTATGACGCGATGCCCGAGGACCTGCGGGCCATTCTCGACGCGGAATCCGGTGAGAAATTCTCCGCCTTCGCGAGCGGTATCATGCTCGAGATGGACGCGCCCGCGCGCGCCAAGGCCGAAGAGGCAGGCAACACTATTGTGACCCTGGATGAAGCCGAAGTGGCCCGCTGGAAAGACGCCGCGCAACCGGTCATCGAGCGCTGGACGGCAGAGATGGATGCCGCCGGTAAGGACGGGGCCGCGATGATCGAAAAGGCAAAAGCGCTGATCGAAAAGCACGGCGGCTAAAAGTCGTTCCCGTCATTGATGAGGAGAGGGTTTCGGCCCTTTCCTCTTTTTTTGGACCTGTACACACAATGTACCGCACGCTTGAACGGATTGCCGAGGTCATCGCTGCCATGCTCGCCTTGGCAGGCGGTGCGGTGCTTTTGGCGCTGACCCTACTGACATGTGTGTCCATTGTCGGGCGGGCCGCCCTGCCCTTCGACCTCGGCTTCGGCCCCATTCGCGGCATCTATGACATGACCGAAATCGGCGTTGCCGCCGCTATATTTGCCTTTCTGCCCTATGCGCAACTGACAGAAGCCCATGCCCGCGTCGACCTCTTCCGCTGGGCGATCCCAAGCGCCATGGACCGAGCGCTGGAGCTTGTGTTCAACGTGGCGATGGCCTTCGTCGCTGCCGTGGGGACCTGGCGGCTCTATCTCGGCATGGAAGACAAGATGCGCTTTGGCGAGACCACACTGATTGCGCAAATCCCGGTCTGGTACGGCTATGCCGCCGGTTTGGTGGGCGCGACCGGTTTTGTTCTTGTAGCCTTGTTTTGCGTCCTCCGGTCTGGGCGCCGGTTAACAGGACACGCGGTATGAGCAATTTCGAGCTCGCGCTCTGGTCCTTCCCGGTTCTGCTGGCACTTATTTTTCTGCGGATGCCCATAGCGCTGGCGATGATCGGCATCGGTGTCGGCGGCACCTACCTTGTCATTGGAACGCCCATGATGACACTCAACCAGTTGAAAACGCTCACATATGGCACGTTCTCGAATTATAGCTTCTCGATCATTCCCTTATTCCTGCTGATGGGGCAGTTCGCGACGATTTCAGGCATGTCTACATCCCTCTTCAAAGCGGCGGAGAGTTTCCTGGGTCACCGAAAAGGCGGCGTTGCCATGTCAGCTGTAGGGGCTTGCGCAGGTTTTGGCGCTATTTGCGGGTCATCCCTCGCAACTGCGGCAACCATGGGACAAGTAGCCCTGCCGGAACTTAAACGTTTCGGCTACCCCGACAGCCTTTCAACCGGGGCGCTGGCTGCGGGCGGCACGCTCGGCATTTTGATCCCACCATCTGTGATCCTGGTGATCTACGCGATCCTCGCCGAACAAAACATCGCCAAGCTTTTTGTCGCAGCGCTGATCCCCGGCCTATTGGCGGCGCTCGGCTATATGCTTGCGATCTCCATCTGGATGCGCGTCAGACCGAACGCCGCACAGGTGAGCCCACGCGTGCCCTGGTCGCAACGCCTCAGGACTCTCGCTGAGATTTGGCCGGTGCTACTGATCTTTTTTGTCGTTGTTGGAGGTATTTACGGCGGCATCTTCACGCCAACTGAAGCAGCGGCCGTCGGCGCGGCCGGCACATTCTTCACAGCGCTTTTCGGCGGCGCCATGAGCTTTTCGAAACTGCGCGAGGCCATCCTTGCCACGGCGGCTTCAAGCGCGATGATCTTCCTCATTATCCTTGGCGCGAGCATCTACAACAACTTCCTGTCGCTCACCCAATTGCCGCAAATGACGTCCGGCTGGGTTGGCGACCAAGGGTTTTCCCCTTGGTTTATCCTGACCATCGTGTTGCTGATGTACCTGTTGTTCGGATGTGTGATGGACAGTCTGTCGATGGTCTTACTCACCGTCCCGATCATCTTTCCGATCATGGTCGCGCTGGATTTCGGCATGAGCCCGGACGATTTCGGGCTTTGGTTCGGTATACTTGTTTTGATTGTCGTGGAGGTCGGGCTGATTACGCCGCCAGTGGGGCTGAACCTTTTTATCATCAACTCCATGGCCAAGGATACGCCGATTGCCGCCACTTATCGGGGGGCGCTGCCCTTTGTTCTGACTGACCTCGTGCGCGTGGCGATCCTAGCCGCCTTCCCGGCCATCACCCTTTGGCTTGTCTGGGTCATCGACGCGCTCTGAAGGGGTAGCCGTTGCCGCTACGACGCTTTGGCTCCTAAGCTCGCTCCTTCAAGTGGCTGCCAGTTCGCGATGGCGTGCGACCATATTATCCTTAAAATATCTTGATGAAACGGTGCTGATCTGCTTCGCGCTTTTTGAGGATGACATGCAAAACGCAGATCTGATCCAGACCTTTCGTACCATCGTAGGGCGTCGCCATGTGCTGACCGGTGCCCGCGCCACCGAGCGCTACCGGAAAGGGTTCCGTTCGGGCGAAGGCGACGCCATCGCTGTTGTGGTACCCGGCACGTTGATTGAGATGTGGAACGTGCTGAAGGCCTGTGTGGCAGCGGATAAAATCCTCATCCTGCAAGCGGCGAATACCGGGCTGACAGAGGGCTCGACCCCGAAAGGCACCTATGACCGGGAAGTGGTGATCCTATCGACCCTGCGGATGGACAAAATCCACCTGCTGCGAGACGGCGTTCAATTCGTCAGCCTGTCCGGTGGCACGCTTTTTCAGTTGGAGAAAATGCTGAAACCCTTGGGCCTTGAACCGCATTCGGTGATTGGGTCGTCCTGCATCGGCGCGTCTGTCTTGGGGGGCGTCTGCAACAATTCCGGCGGCTCGCTTGTGCGCCGAGGACCTGTTTATACGGAACTCGCCTGCTACGCCGAGATATCAGAAGAGGGCGAATTGCGGTTGGTCAACCATCTCGGCATCGATCTTGGGGAAACACCGGAGGAAATCCTCGGGCGCCTCGACCGCGGGGATTTTGCCTCAGACGCCGTACGTTCGGATACAGGCGTCGCTAGCCAGGACGGGTATGCCGACAAGGTCGTCGATGTCGAAGCCGATAGCCCGGCGCGCTACAATGCCGACCCGGAGGGGCTTTATGAAGCGTCGGGCTGCGCGGGCAAACTGGCGGTGTTTGCTGTTCGCCTCGACAGTTTTCCAACCGAAATGGACCAAAAGGTCTACTACATCGGAACAAACAGCGTGGATGCGATGACGGAACTCAGGCGTAAGCTCTTGCAGGACCTGCCAGAGTTGCCGATCAGCGGCGAATACCTGCACCGAGAGTGTTTCGACATTGCGCGCACCTACGGCAAAGACACGGTGCTGATGATCCATTGGTTTGGCACAGACTGGCTGCCACGGATATTCGCGCTGAAAGGGGCGATGGAAGCGATCCTGAACGAAACCGTTGGCCCTTCTGGCTGGTTTCTTTGCGATGCCCACGAAGGGAAGATTGCTGGGCTTCATCGGTTCGCGGCAGCGGGTGCTGCCATCCGGATGCAAGCCGTGCGGCCCCATGAGATCGAAGACACGATTGCCCTCGATATCGCGCTTAAACGCAATGATCGCGCGTGGTTTGAAACTCTTCCGGAGGACATTTCCCGCGATCTTATGGCCAAGCTCTACTACGGTCACTTTCTATGCCATGTGTTCCACCAAGATTATGCGGTGCGCAAAGGGGTCGACACCAAGGCATTGAAGGCGCGGATGCTGGCCCTTCTTGACCAGCGGGGCGCGGAGTATCCGGCAGAACACAATGTTGGACATCTCTATACTGCAAAACCAGCATTAGCCGCGCATTATCAAAGCCTTGATCCAACAAATTCATTTAATCCCGGCATAGGAAAGACGTCGCGGGAGAAGCATTACGGCCAACCCTGTGATTGCGGCGCGGCGCACGAAACGGCGGCTGAGTAGGGACGACGCGCTTTAAACGGCGGCGAGCGCTGCCGCCGCCTTTGACACCGCCTCTTGCGTCCAGGCCAGATCCTCTTCCGTGATCGCAAGGGACGGGTAGAGTTTACCCGGCGATTTGAAGACGCCGTTCGCGCGCAAGACATCGTTGTAAAGCATGTTACGTCCCGGATCGTCATGCTGCGCCGAGCGGTAGTCACGACATTCGTTCTCCGTGAAATAGAGATCGAACAATGTGAGGTCGCCACAAACCCGATGCGGAATGCCTGCTGCATTGAGCGCCGCCGTCTGCATCTCTTGCAGTCTGGCCCCGATTTTCCGAAGCTGGTCGTAGGTGCCGGAGCGCCGCAGCACTTCCATTGTTTTCAGGCCAGCCACAGAAGCGACCGGATTGCCCGACAGCGTACCAAGCTGCATCAGCCATCGATTGGCGCCCACAATTGCTTTGTCGAAATGGGCCATGATCTCCGCACTCGCGCCGAGGGCTGCTAAGGGGAAGCCGCCGCCGATGATCTTGCCGAGCGTACAGATATCCGGCGTCACGCCGTAGCGTTCCTGTGCCCCGCCATAGGCGAGGCGGAAACCCGTAACGATCTCGTCGAAGATCAGGAGCACATCATGCTTGGTGCAAAGATCGCGAAGACCCTGCAAATAGCCCGGGGCGGCCGGGATGATCCGTTGAAGGGGTTCAACCATGATGGCTGCAACGTCCTTGTGTTCTGCCAGGAGGTTCTCGACGGCGGCCAGATCATTGAATGGCGCGATCAGCATTTGGTCGGCGACGCCTTGCGGAATGCCCGCGCTGTCTGGGACGGCCTGCGGAAAGTTCACGCGCGCAGTGGGCGCAAGGCTCATCTGTGCCTCCGCGCTCATGCCGTGATACCCGCCCTCGAACTTCAGGATTTTGTCGCGGCCCGTATAGGCGCGCGCCAGGCGGATCGCGTACATATCCGCCTCCCCCCCAGAAGCCACAAAGCGCACTTGTTCGCAGCAGGGCACGGCATCGGTAATCGCTTCCGCAAGTTCCACGCCGCGCGTGTTATTGGCAAAAAACGTCATGCCTTTCGGAAGTTGTTCCAGCACGGCCTCCATGACTTCCGGGTGACCGTGTCCCAAAAGCATCGGGCCGGAGCCAATCAGATAGTCGACATACTCCCGCCCATCCTCGTCCCAAACCCGCGACCCAGCCCCCCGCGCAATGATAATGCCCGGGTCAAAATTGCCAAAACCGCCGGCGGGCAAAACCGCTTCCGCCCGCGCAATCCATTCGGCTTGCGTGCTGATCCTGTTCATAGGGAAATCTCCAAAATGGGGGTGCCGAGCGTGCCCATGTCAGGTGTCACGCCAAGCCCCGGCCCCTCCGGCGGTGCGATACGCCCGTTTTCGCGGGTCGGGCAATCCGGCGCAACGCGCGGCGCGACGTAGGCCGACAGATCGCAAACATTCAACAAGCTGGCCTCGGGCGTGGAGGCGGCGAAGTGAAGCGAGGCGGCGGTCACGACATCCGAGCCCCAGGTGCATTCCGCGCAAATCTGTGCCCCGAGATGTACCGTCAGGTCTCTGGCGCGGCGCATCGCCGAGAGGCCACCGAATTTTGAGAGTTTGAGCGCCACCGCATCAAGGCAGTCAAGGTCGCGCGCCTGCTGCAAGGTCGCCAGGTCGTAGGCGCACTCGTCGATTTTCATTGCTAACCCAGTGGCCTGTCGCACTGCGGCGCAATCCTCCAGCGTCTTGCAGGGTTGCTCCAGCATCACATCAAGATGAGCGACCGCCCGCCCTGTACGTGTCGCCTGCAACTTGGTCGCACCGCAATTCCAGTCGCCGTAGACGAGCGGCCCGTCGCCCACAGCCTCCCTGACTTTGATCAGACGCTCCGCATCGGCCTGCCAATCAGCATCGGCGCCAAGCTTGGCTTGGAACTGCCGGATGCCGGAGGCGTAAGCCTCTTTCGCGATGCGCGCCATTTCATCGGGTGCGATGCAGGTGATCGAATGGTAAACCGGCATATCCTGCCGTGTCCGACCACCGAGCAGGGCATAGAGCGGCTGTTCGACGGCCTTCCCGAAGAGATCCCATAGCGCCATATCGACAAGGGACTTCGCGGCGGCGTGGCCGATGAGAAAATCGTCAAGTTTGCGCATCGGTGCATCGACGCCAAGGGGCGTGACCCCGATGATCTCCGGCGCCATTTCGGTAACGGCGCTCGGAATGCCCTTGGCAAATGCGGGCAAATAGTGGGGAATCGGACAGACCTCGCCCCACCCTTTCAGCCCGGTATCGGTCTCAAGGCACAGCACATGGCTTTCCACCGTCGCACAGGTTTTGCCCTCGGCCATATAATAGGTGGCGTGGCTCGTCAGCCCAACGGACCAGAGGGTAAGCTTGGCTACTTTCACGAGAACACCGCAACCGGCGCTCCCAGCACCTCTTCATCCGGGTGCACCCCTAAGCCCGGCGCTTCGGGCAAATGCAAGTGGCCGTCCCGGTTGCGCGGGCCACACCCACCAGCAATTTCGACAGTAATCATGTCCTGACATGCCCAGACCGCGTGACAGTTTGCGTCCGGGATTGTCGCGGCCAAGTGCAGCGCTTCCGTATCCGCCAGCACTGTGCCGCCCGTCGCCATGACGAACATGTCGATCCCGTGGGCAAGGGCGACGTCCCGCATCCGCGCGGCCTTGGTCAAACCGCCGACGCGGTTGAGCTTTATGCCGAACACCTCCGCTATGCCGTCGCGGGCTATGCGGGTCGCGTCCCCCAAGGTAACGAGGCTTTCGTCGACTGACACGGGCGTTGCATGGCGGGGCGCAATGGCAGCAATGTCATCGAGCGTTTCGCAGGGCTGTTCGACCATCACGTGCAAATCTTCGACGGCGCGCATCACCCGTAACGCTTGCTGGCGCGTCCAGCCCCGGTTCGCATCGTAGAGTATGATGTCGCCGGGCTGTCGAAGGCTCTCCACATCCCGGATGCGCGCGATGTCCTGCGCCACGTCGCCGCCAATTTTGACCGAATGCGCGGTGTAGCCGCGCGCCCTGTAGCGGTCGATCACAGCGCGGGTTTCCTCTACGGTCTTGGCCCCGACGGAGGCGGCAATGGGACGCGGTGTACGTGAGCCGCCGCCCATCAAGTCAGCAATCGGTTGCCCTGCGGCCTGCCCCTTGATGTCCCAGCATGCCATATCGATCGGGCTCTTTGCATAGAGATGGCCGGGCAGCGCGGTGTCCATCGCCCGCTCAACATCCAATACGTGGCGCGGGTCGAGACCGAGGATAAACGGCGCCATGGTCTCAAGTCCCGCGCGTATCCCGGGGCCGTGGGCAGGCACGTAGGTGTGACCCCAAGGTGTGCCTTCACCCCAGCCGGTCAGTCCCGCATCGGTGTCGATTTTGACAAGCGTTGCGTCGAGGATCTCAAACTTCAGCCGCCCCGCAGACAACCAATAGGGATGCTCCAGCGGCAAATCGATCTGGTAGACGGAGATGCGAGTAATCTTCACGCGGCATACTCCGCGACGGGCGGCCCGAGGCTGTCGAAATCTGGCGTCACGCCAAGGCCCGGCGTGTCGGTCGCATAGAGTTTCCCGTCCTGGACCATGGGTCCGCCGATCCCGGTGGAGCGTGTATTGTAGTTCATCAGATCCGTTGTGTTTTGCAGATAGTCCTGCGGCGTCGAAGCTGCGAAATGGGCGACGACAGCAGAAGTGATTTCACCGCCCCATGTGTCCTCGCTGACCACGGGAATGCGGTTATCGACTAGAAAATCTCGCACCCGGCGCGCTTTGGACAATCCACCCAAGTTTGAGAGCTTCAGGCAGCATATCTCCGCACCGCGATCCGCCACAATTTGCTGCGCCGCGGCCATTCCGGTCACGCATTCGTCGAGCTTCATTGGCTGATCTGCGACGCGCCGCACCTGTTGGCACTCCTCATAGGTCCGGCAGGGCTGCTCCAGAATGTAGTCGAGCGCTTGCGTCGCGCGAGCCACTCGAATGGCGTCATCGACGCGCCAACCCTGATTTGCATCGGCCATAGCCTGTTCGCCGGGTTCCATGAGACTGACACCCGCATGGATGCGTTCGATGTCCTCTTCCCAATTGCCGCCAACCTTGATTTGGAATTGCCGGTAGCCCTGGGCACGGTAGCGCCGCATCTCCGCCAGCGTGTCCTCTGTCGATTTTTGCGGGGCGACCCGATAGAGCGGCGCACCGTCGGTCAGTTTACCGCCCAGAAGCATCCAAACCGGTTGACCCGTTGCCTGCCCGAGGATGTCCCAACAGGCGGCATCGAACGGCGCTTTGGCATAACCATGGCCCTGAACTGCATGGTCGAGCACCTGTTCGATCCGTGCAACCTGGCGCGGGTCTTCCCCCAGAAGGTGTCGCGCGACAAGTCGAGCCAGCGCCGCCACCCCTTCGGAATGGGCAACCATGTAGTTCTCACCGCAGGGTGTGAACTCACCGCAGCCCTGCAATCCGGCATCCGTGTCCAACACGACGACGCTTGCCTTCGCCACTTGAATCGCATTTCCAGCCCCCCAGACATACGCACCGTCCACGTAAGGCAGGCCCGTCTTATAGATCCGGATGCGGGTGATCTTCACGGGACAACCACGATATTGCCCGTGTGTTTCTTGGCGATGAAGGCGGCTTGTGCTTCGCGCAGGTCCCTAAGCGGGTATGTTGCCGCAAGTGCGGGCTTAACGGCGCCCTCCTCAATGTAACCAACAAGGTTTCGCGTGACTTCGGGCGCGATGATTGTCGAGCCGAGAAAAGTCAGGTCGCGCAGATAGAAAGTCCTCAGATCGAGTTCCACCATCGGGCCTGCAATCGCGCCTGAACAGGTATAGCGCCCCCCACGTTCGAGACAGTCGATCAGGCGCGGCCAGTCGGGACCGCCGACCACATCCGCCACAACGGTGACGCGTTCGTCGCCAAGTGCGGCGTGTAAATCGTCCGGCGCACGCGGTAGGATCAGATCGGGACCGAGCGCCGCGACTGCCTCGTGTTTAGCCTCCGCCGCCATGGCAATTACCCGGGCACCGCGCCGTTTCGCAAGCTGCACCAGACCGCCGCCCACGCCACCGGACGCGCCGGGAACGAGCACCGTATCGTGCGCCGTGACTTTGGCGCGGGTGAGCATCCCCTCGGCCGTCGAATAGGAGCAGGAAAAGGTCGCCAGCTCCGCGTCACTTAACGGAGAGTTAATCGGGACGGCATTCTGCGCGGGGATGGTCGTGTATTCGGCAAATCCGCCATCGCGCTCAGACCCGAAATAGCCGGTCTTTTCCATATTGTCGGGGTCGCTCGGATCACGCAGCCAATTGTCAGTGATGACGCGCTGGCCGATACGCGTGGCATCGACACCGCGCCCCACGGCCACGACCTCACCGCAGACATCGGCCCCTTGAATGCGCGGGAAGCGTATTGGCGCACCGCCCCAGGTTGGGTCTTCATCATTGACATCGTTGAAGGAACCACCGGTCGTCGCTTCGGTGACCGCTTTCGAGTACCAGCCCGAGCGTGTGTTCACATCGGTGTTGTTCAGCCCGCAGGCCCGGACGCGGATCAACACTTCACCGTCCGCCGCAACGGGCACAGGCCAATCAGCGTGCCAGACCAGTTGATCGAGATCCCCGTGCCCCATGGTGACCATCGCGCCCATTGTCGTTGGGAGGGTCATTCGGCCGCCTCCTGCCTTGCATCTGTGCGGGGCAACAGGCTTTGGGGATCGTAGGCGGGTGCGTCTAACACGCGGGCAGCGCGAGGCTTTCCGTGGATTACCACCTCAAGTTCGGTGCCAGGCTCGGCCGCTTGGGGCTTGATGAAGGCAAAGGCCAATATTTTGCCGACGGTCGGTCCGAAGGCAACCGACGCGGTAGCGCCGACCATCTGCCCGTAATGCAAGACAGCTTCGCCGCCATGTCCATCGGCGATGCCGTCGGAGGCGATCTCGAGGTACGCGCACACCCATGGCAGGTCTTCGTTGAATGTCTTGTCGTGGCCGAGAAACGTCTTGTCCCGTCGCGCAAACCGCAGCACGTCAGCCTCCGCCAGCGTGACTTCATTGGTCAACTCGCCGGCCCCCTTGAAGCCCTTTTCCATCCGCATCGCGTTCATGGCGAAACTACCATAGTCGGCGATGCCGTGTGGCTCCCCGGCGGTCCAAAGCGCGTTGTAGACGTCCTGACAGGCGGCGTTCGGCATGTGGAGTTCCCACCCGAGCTCGCCCGCATAGGATACGCGCAACGCCCAGACATCATGCCCCGCGATTTCAATCTCCTGCGCCGACAGCCACCGGAACCCGGCATTGGACAAAGCCGCCATGGTGCAGGCCGCAAGTACATCGCGCGCAAATGGCCCGTTAAGCGCAAGTGCCGACCAGCGATCCGAAAGAGCGGTGACAGTGACGTTCGCCGTGCCTTTGTGTGCATCGAGATGATCCAGCAGGCGCTGCTCAAAAAACGCAGCGCAAACGAGATAGAACCGATCTTCTGCCAGCCGGACCAGGGTTGTCTCCAACTCGATCCGGCCGCGTCGGTTCAGCATGTGGGTGAGCGTTATGCTCCCCACTTTCTGCGGCATCCGGTTTGCGGTCAGCCGGTCAAGCAGCGCATAGGCATCCGGCCCTGAGACCTCCACTTTGGTAAAGGCGGTGACGTCGATGATACCGACCCGCTCGCGGACCGCTTGAACCTCGCGCGCAACCATGTCGTCGACGGGTGTGCGGTTGAAGGAATAGTGGTCATGCTGCGCAATCCCCTTCGCGAAAAAGCGCGGGCGTTCAAAGCCATACACCTCTTCGTGTACTGCGCCCTTCGCTTTCAGCACCTCATGGAGCGCGGACGGCTTGATCGGTCGCCCGGCCAGCCGATTGAAATGCGGAAACGGAATTTCATGGCGGAGGCAGTAGTCCTCTTCCGCCTTGACGACCTGCCACGCCTTGGTTGCGTAAGCGCCGAAGCGGCGCGGGTCATATTCGCGCATGGAGATATCGGCAGCGCCATGCACCATCCACCGGGCCAATTCGCGGGTCAGTCCGGGCCCCCAACCAATGCCGATTTGCGTGCCGCAACAGCACCAATAATTCTGGACACCGGGTGCCGGACCAATGAGCGGGTTGCCGTCGGGCGGATGCGAAATCGCGCCATGCACTTCGCGTTGAATGCCCAACTCCGCAAAGATCGGCATCCGGTTCAGGCTTTCTTCGAGATAGGGCATCACCCGGTCGTAGTCGGCGTCAAAAAGCCAATTCTCATAATCCCAAGGGCAATGGTCGTGCCAGACGCTGTTCGGGTTTTCCTTCTCATAGATCCCGATCAGCCCGCGCTTTTGCTCCATCCTGATGTATCCCGAGACCTTCTTGTCGTCGCGGATCACCGGCAGCTCTTGTTCGAGCGCTTCGAATTCCGGCACGGGTTCAGTGACAAAATAATGGTGCGTCATGGAGGTCATGGGCAGCTGCAACCCTGACCATTCGCCCATCTGGCGCGCATAGGTGCCACCGGCATTCACAACATGTTGGCAGGTGATCGTCCTTTGCGGCGTTTCGACCAGCCATTCGCCGCTTTCAGCTTGGGTGATATTGGTCGCGAGACAGTTCCGGATGATCCGCACCCCTTTCTGACGCGCCCCCGCCGCCATCGCCATGGTGACATTGGTCGGGTCCACATGGCCATCATCCGGGGTATGCAACGCACCAAGCACGCCATCGAGATTGTAGAAAGGATGGAGCCTTGCGACTTCCTCAGGCCCCACAAGTTCAATATTGAAGCCAAGTGCGCGACCGACGGACAACGTGTGCCGCAGCCAATCCATCTCGTCTTCGGTATAGGCCAATCGGAATGAGCCGCAGCCATGCCAGGTGACCGGCTGACCGGTCTCTGCCTCCAACCCTTTCGAGTAAAGCCCAATGTTGTAATCGACGCATTTGCCCAACCCGAAGCTTGAGGTCGAATGGGTGATCTGCCCTGCCGCGTGCCACGTGCTGCCGCTGGTCAATTCTGCCTTTTCGAGAAGAACGGTCTCCCCGCCCCAGCCTTCATGGCCCAGGTGATAGGCGAGCCCGACGCCCATGATCCCGCCGCCGACAATGACCACGCGGGCGTGGCTTGGAAAATTTGACACGTGATCGCCTTTCTGAGTCGTTTTTCTCTCGACAGGCTAAGTGGACAAAAATACCATCGTCAATCATGAATGGGACAAATGTATCAAATTCGATTCTGGAACGGCTGGCCGAGGAATTGCCGGAACTCACGCCTGAGGCCCGCAAGGCCGCGACCTATGTGCTTGAAAACCCTCGCGATGTGGGCGTTTCCACCGTTCGGGAGATCGCTGAAGCCGCAAAGGTGAAGCCCAACACCATAGTGCGCATGGCACGACAGGTTGGTTTTGAAGGGTACGAAGACTTCCGCGTTCCTTTCCGCGACGCCATACGGCGGGGGGCAGCCGATTTCCCGGACAGGGCGCGCTGGTTGCAGGATATTCGGCGCTCGGGTGATCTGGGCGGACTTTTTGCCGATATGGCCCAAGAGACGCTCCGCAATGTGGAAGAGACCTTTGCCAATGTGACGACGGATCAGCTCGAAGCCGCCGCAACAGCGATCTGGAACTCGCGGAACGTCTTTGTGCTGGGTGTCGGTATTCACAATTCGAATGCACGCAACTTCACCTATTTGGCCTCCACCGGCATGGTGCAAATCCACGCGATCCCGCGCCCGGGTTCCACCCCGGTTGACGATCTGGCCTGGGCCGATGGGCGCGACGTATTGATCGCCATTACCTGCAAACCCTACCGCGCCGAGGTTGTCGAAGCCGTTACCATCGCCAAAGAACAAGGGCTGACCGTCGTTGGTTTCTCGGATAGCCCCGCAAGCCCGATCTTGCACGCGGCGGACCATGGCTTTGTGATCTCCGTGGAAACGCCGCAGTTCTTTCCGTCGTCCGTTGGCATAATCGCCCTCCTCGAAACGCTGCTGTCCTTTGTCGTGGCGGTGGCGAGCGACGAAATCCCGGAGCGCGTGGCCACTTTTCACAGGCGACGCCACCAGTTGGGCATCTACCATGGGGAGGCGTAATGTCTGATCCCATCCGCTCCCTTGACGCGCGGTATTACACCGACCCTCAGGTGTTCGAGATTGAAAAGCAGGGGCTTCTTGCCAACACATGGCAATTCGGCTGCCATGTCTCCGATCTCAAGCAAGTCGGCAGCTATCGAACGTTTGAGATCGCTGGCGAAAGCCTCTTTGCCATCCGGGGGCGCGATGAGAAAATTCGCGTCTTTTACAATGTGTGCCAGCACCGGGCACACCAGCTTGTCGATGGGAGCGGCACCACCCGCGTGGTTGTTTGCCCATACCATGCGTGGACCTACGAACTGACCGGACAGCTTCGCGCCGGCCCGAATATTAAGTCCGTTGAGGGACTGGACAAGTCCGAGATTTGCCTGACCGAAGTCCGCTCGGAAGCGTTTCTCGGCTTCCTCTTCGTCAATCTCGATCCAGACGCAAAGCCGATGGACGAATGGTTTCCAAACGCACGCACAGAACTTGAAGACTGGCTGCCCCACTGGGCCGATTTGAAGCCACTCGAATGGGTCGAGATACCGGAAAATTGCAACTGGAAAGTCTCCGTCGAAAATTACTCGGAATGCTACCATTGCTCGCTCTGTCATCCGACCTTTGCCAATGGTGTCGTCAAACCTGAAACCTACGATATCCAGCCCCAGGGCATGTGCCTGCGCCATACGACCGACTGCCAAAGCCTGGACGACATGACCTATGACATCCACTCCGGCTTTGCGCATTTCGACGAATATTCGAGCTGGTTTCTGTGGCCGATGTTTTCGTTTCAGGTCTACCCGGGCAATGTGCTCAACACCTACCACTGGCGGGTTGTAGATGCGTCGCATGTGGTGGTTTGGCGCGGATGGTACTCGCTCGACGGCGTCGATGATCCTAAGGTGCGGGCGTTGGCCCGGCAGGACCTCGACACCACTGTAGCAGAAGACATCTGCCTTGTGGAAAGCGTCCAAAGGGGCCTCAACTCCCGTGGCTACCGCCCCGGCCCGTTAGTGATCGATCCAAAGGGCGGCGTAAATTCCGAGCACCCTGTGATGCACCTCCAGCGCTGGATGCGAGAGGCAATCGATGGCTGAGGTCTGGCAAACCGGCGGGTGCCTTTGCGGTGCCATACGATACGAACTCACGGGCAAACCGAAATGGACAGCACTCTGCCATTGCGAAAGCTGTCGGCGCGCGGCCTCCGCACCGGTCGTCGCCTGGATGGGCTACCAGCTAGCCCGGGTCGCGTGGATAGGGACACGCTCTTTTTTCAATTCATCCGCCCATGCCAAACGCAGTTTTTGCCCAACATGCGGCAGTCCAATGAGTTTTGAAAGCACGCGCTGGCCCGGTGAAATCCACCTCTACGGCGCGAGCCTTGACGATCCGGAAGCCTACGCCCCTGAACTCCACTGCTATACAGAGGAACATCTGAGTTGGCTTACCGTCGCCGATGATCTGCCCCGGTTTGCCCGTTCGGCAGACGAGCCCTGGCCCGACCGCCCATGATGCCGTCTGAGTGGAAACCGGAGCACAAGCTCTTCCCGCATCAAGTTGGCTTCACCTGCCCGCCATTCGATTACGACGCAGCACCATCTGACTTCTTGCGCATGTGCCCCGAAACCGTCGGTGTTCACGGCTGGATGCTACACGTCCCCGACTACACACACGGGCTGGATCAGCGGAAACAGAACTTTGCTATGCTCGACGACTTTGTGCATTGCATGGCGCGGAACGGCGTCGATGTTTGTGGACAAGTCGGCTCGAACTGGGTCCATGCCAGCGGGCTCGGGGTCGACGGAATCCGGCAGCATTGCGCCGAACTGTCAGACAAGTACCAGACACGCTTTCATATGGCAGGATACGCTATGGTGGAGGCGTTGTGGGCGCTGAACGTCGAGAAAGTGGCGCTCAACGCGGCTTATCATTGGCCCCCGTGGTGGCAGGGGACCGTTGAATTCCTTCGCGAGGCGGGTTTTGACGTGCTGTGGGCTGGGAACTTTGTCGATCAGGGCTGGTTCCCGGATCAGGAGGCGGTAAATGCGAAACGCTGGGTATTCGACGGCGACCTCGCCGCCAAGAGTTTTGCCTATGTGGCCGAGCAGGCACCGCATGCCGATGCCTACCTGATCAACGGGATGTGCAATTTTCGGACCGGTCCCGGTGGCCTGCCGCAACGCCCGCTCCATCTTGCGCAGGAGTTGGAGGCGGAGCTTGGCAAGCCGGTGATCGGCCATGACATCGCGCTTTATTGGCGGATGATGAAAGACCTGTCCATTGCGCCCACAAAACCCCACGGCCGCTTGCTGGAGAGCCTGCCATGAACCGGATTATCGCGCTCTGGGCGGTGCCGCGTTCTACGTCTACCGCCTTCGAATGGATGATGCGCCAGCGCGGCGATCTGGACTGTTTGCACGAACCTTTTGGCGAGGCTTGGTATCAGGGCGAAGACCCGCTTTGGCCACGGTTCCGGTTGGGCGAGAAGACGACACCAGGGCTGACGCTCGCCTCCGTCTGGGAAGATATCAAGGTGCGCGCAGAGATCGGGCCCGTGTTCCTCAAGGACTTTCCCCACTACATCAACCACATGTGGACGCCTGCGTTCCTGTCGAATTTCACCCACGCGTTCCTGATCCGCGACCCGGCCAAGACGATAACATCCATCTATGACAAGTGGCCCGATTTCGACGAGCTTGAGGTCGGGTTTCCGGAACAGCGCGCCCTGTTTGACCTACTGACCGCGCTGCACGGCAAGCCGCCCCCAGTGATCGACAGCGACGACCTTCTGGAAGAACCTGAAGCCATGGTTGAAGTCTTTTGTGACGCCGTCGGTTTGCCGTTCATGCCGGAGGCGCTATCATGGGAACAGGGCGGCGACCCCTCGGCCCATAGCTGGTGGGATGGCGGGTCCTTTCACGCCAACCTTGCAAACTCCACTGGCCTACAACCGCAGAAGCGCCTGTACGTTGAGCTCGACAAAGCGCCGGACCGGGTGCGTCAGGTGCATCGACGGATGCAACCCCATTACGCGCATCTTTACAGACACCGGATCACGGCCCAAACCAGGTACGATCGACGTACTCTGCAGAAGGCAGTTAAAAAGGAAAGCCCATGAGCACATTCGATGAAGACCTGTTTCTCAAGGGGTTGGAACAACGCAAGGCTACCCTCGGCGCTGCTTACGTTGAAAAGAACCTTGCCGCAGCTGACGATTTCACCCGGCCGTTTCAGGAAGCCATGACCGCCTGGTGCTGGGGCTTCGGCTGGGGAGATGACGTGATTGACGCCAAGACCCGCTCAATGATGAACCTCGCCATGATTGGGGCTCTCGGCAAGATGACGGAGTGGGAAATCCATTGCAAAGGCGCGATCACCAACGGTGTTTCCAAGGAAGAAATCCGCGCGATTATCCATGTGATCGGCATCTACTGCGGTGTGCCGCAAGCGCTAGAGTGTTTTCGCGTGGCCAAAGCGGTGCTTGAAGAACAAGGGGCGACATGACAGCGGAGGCCACGCTGCCGCGCCGCGCGCCGCACCTTTACACTGTTTGTTCGAATAGCAGACGAAGGTTAGCCCTGGTGAGTTCAACCGGGTTGCCGCCGATGCTGGGGTCCCGAAGGGCGGCGTCGGCCAAGCGATCCAAGTCGGGGTTGTCGACGCCGAGTTCTCCAAGCGTTTTGGGAATGCCCAACGCGCCGTTGAACGAATCCACGAAGTCGCAAAATCCATCGAACCCGCGCGACAGGCCGAGATAGGCGGCGGCACCATCGAACCGATCCCGGATTGCGTCGGCATTGAACCGCAAGACCGCTGGCATAAAGACGGCGTTCGTCGTCCCGTGGTGGGTGTGGTGCATCGCGCCAATGGGATGGCTCAGCGCGTGGATGGCGCCAAGCCCCTTCTGAAACGCGGTTGCGCCCATCGCAGCGGCGCTCATCATCTGCGCCCGCGCCTCAAGATCGGTGCCGTCGGCATAGGCGCGGGGGAGGTATTCTTTCACCAGCCGCATACCCTCCAGCGCGATCCCCTGGCTCATCGGGTGGTAATGGGGGCTGGAATAGGCCTCAACGCAATGGGCAAAGGCATCGAGGCCCGTGCCAGCTGTAACGAACTTCGGCATGCCGACCGTCAACTCGGGGTCCATGATGACCTGAAGCGGCAACATTTTGGGGTGGAAGATGATCTTCTTTTCGGCAGTCTGCGAATTGGTGATGACACTGGCGCGCCCAACCTCGGAACCTGTGCCTGCGGTGGTCGGCACTGCCACAACCGGGGCGATGGCGTCAGCGTCGGCACGGGTCCACCAATCGCCCACATCCTCAAAATCCCAGAGCGGGCGCGTTTGGCGGGCCATGAAGGCGACCGTCTTGGCAAGGTCCAGCCCCGAGCCGCCGCCAAAGGCGATGACCCCGTCGAACCCGCCATCGCGATAGGCGGCAACCCCGGCGGCGACATTAATATCGCTCGGGTTCGGGTCAGCCTCGGCGAGCACCGCCGCGCCCAATCCCGCCGCCTCCATAAGCGCGCGCGTGCGGGAGGTGATCTCGTTCTCGGCCAACCCCTTGTCGGTGATCAGCAAAGGCTTCGTGATGCCTGCCGCCGCGCAAGCCGCACCGATCTCCCCAATGCGACCCGCCCCAAAACGAATGGCGGTCGGATAACTCCACGTGGCGGTTGGCACTGTCATTCCCCGTAATCTCCTTTGACGCGCGATTTCGCTGGGTCGAAATGTGGAAACGGCACGACCTTTGCCGCAAGGCGTTTTTGGAGACCGTCCAACTGACCAATTTCGAGCGCTGTGCCGGGCGCGCTATGCGTGACCGCCACACGACCAAGGGCAATGACCTTGCCAAGGATGGGCGATTTCATGGCCGATGTGACCTCGCCCACCTGAGCCTTGCCGACACGGACGCAATCGCCGGGTGATGGCACCACACCGCTTTCGATTTCAAACCCAACCAGTTTGCGATGGGGATGTGCTTTCCGCTCTTCCAGGGCCGCGCGCCCGATGAAATCGTCCTCTTTGGTCTTAAGCGGCACGGTAAAGCCGATGCCCGCCTCGAAGGGATCGGTCTGGTCGTCAAACTCGGAACCAGCGAAGATCAACCCGGCCTCGACCCGCATCATGTCGAGCGCAGCAAGCCCAAGGGGCTTCATCCCGTGAGACTCGCCGATTTCCCAAATCCGATCAAAGACTTCGACGGCGTCCTTAGGATGACAAAACACCTCATACCCCAACTCGCCGGAATACCCGGTGCGCGAAATGACGACGGAGGTGCCGCTATAGTCGTCGAGCCGCGCGATGGTCATGCGGAACCAGGGAAGCTCGGCAACACTGGGCTGGGTTGGCGGTGTCCAGAACAGGGGCTCCAATATTTCACGGCTGAGGCGACCCTGGACTGCGATATTGTGTAATTGGTCCGTTGAGTTCCGAACCCAAGCGTTGAGCTCGTTTTTCTCAGCCTGTTCGCGTAGCCAGAGCCCGGACGTGTCATTGCCGCCAATCCAACGGAAATTCGTCTCCCCGAGGCGATAGATCGTACCGTCATCGATCATACCGCCATGTTCGTAGCACATTGCCGTGTAGCTCACCTGCCCAACAGCGAGCTTCTTGACATTGCGGGTCACGCAAAGCTGCATCAAAGCCTCGGCATCTGGGCCCGTGACTTCGTATTTCCGCAAGGGAGAGAGGTCCATAATGGCCGCTTTTTCGCGCACCGCCCAATATTCACCGATGGTGCCAATCTTTGGGAAACTGTTGGGCAGCCAATAGCCGTTATACTCGACGAAATCCTCGGTGTGCCGGGCAAAACACCCGTGGAACGCGGTTTCCTTGGTGTGTTCCACATCTGCCTCCGCTGACTTTCGATAGGCGAAGGAGCGTTTGAAGTCCTCTCCTGCGCCATAGGTGCGCACTTGGATGTCGGTTGGTTCCCACCCGTTTGCCGGATCCACGTCGCAGGGACATGCTGTCGATACGCAGACTAGATCGCTCAACGCCCGCAGCAAGACGTAATCCCCTGGCCGTGACCACGGATCGTCCATGCCGATTGCATTCGTGTCGTCCAGCATCGTGTTGAAAAAGAAGTTGATTGCGGGCCAGCCGCCCCGGGGCCGAATATCAAACCGGGCCAAGTCGGCATTCATGTTATCCGAACAGTTCACATGACCGGGGTACCCGAGGTCTTCGTAGTAGCGCGCGGTGCAAGCCAGACCGAAGGTGTCGTGTCGACCGCAGGTGTCTTGAATGATCTCCACCAACGGCTCGTGATCGACAGACCAGTATTTCGAGAAAATGCCGGGTGCCGGATAGAGCGCGCCCATGAGTGAACGCGTGGTTGTTGGGTCAATCTCCCGCTCCAAACCCTTTTCGAGCGCCCGCAAGGAAAACGCCTGAAAGTCGCTGCACTCCCGTCCCTTGACGTCGAGGATTTGAATGTACTGGCCCGCCTTTACCTCATAGGCCTGCGCTTCACCCGGTTGAATGTTGATGTCGTCCAAAGGGTCGGCCAAAGGGTCCGGCGGAAGGAGTGCCGCTTTCGCCGTTTTCGGGTTTGCGCGCCGGACATAAAGCATCAACTCGGTCGGGGGCGACTGCGTCTCCGGCGCCATCGGTCCACCGGGTGCCGCGCAGATCAACAAGCCATCGGCCTCCGCGACCAGCGTTTCGCAGTCCCCAGCGCGGCTACCATCGTCAAACAAGTGAACCGCGTCGCCGGTTGCAATCGCGAACCCCGCCGCAGCAAGCGCCTTCAGCACCCTTGCACCGGACGTGCCGCCCTCTGCCAGTGTCGCAATGGTTCGGTCCGGCCGCCCCTGCCCCCTGTGTCCAAGAAACCCAGCATCCGAGCGGCCATCGGGCGTGAACATGACCAGTTCCGCCGGTTGCAACCCCTCCTTATCGAGCACGCTGATCTCGTCGCCCCGAAAGATCGGCACCGCGCGCGTGCCGCCGCCCGGAACGGGGTGGCGCTCCACCCCAGGCGGCAGAATAGGCAGGCCCGGCGCGATGATACCGCGCCGCTCCCAGGGGTGTTCCATGAAGTCCTGAACCGCCACGTTACTGGCCCAGTGCCGTACGCCGTCTTGACGCCCAAGCATTGATCGCGATGTCGAACGTCAGGGCCATGAAAACAACAGAGAAGCCCAAAGTGAAATTGGTCCCAAGGTTCGTTCCTGCCAAGGTGCGCTGGAGTTCCTGGCCAAGGTCGCGCGTGCCGATAAAGGCCGCGATAATCACCATGAAGAAGGCGAAGACCAGCGCTTGGTTCAGACCGACAGCAATGGTCGGCATCGCGAGGGGCAGTTGCACATGGCGGAGCTTTTGCCACCACGTTGACCCCGCCATATCCGCCGCTTCGGTAATTTCCGTTGGGACCCCTCGAAGCCCCTCAATGGTGTAGCGGATCACTGGCACCATCGTGAAGATAAGGATCGCGAGGATAACCGTGAGCGGCGTAATCCCAAAGAGCATGATCGCGGGCAAAAGGTAGATAAAGCTTGGGAATGTCTGCGCGGTATCACAAAGCAAGATCATCCGCGCGGAGGCTTTGGCGCTCCGCGATGCCCAGATGGCCAAAGGCATGCCGAAAAGGAACGCGAGCAGCGTGGCGGTCAGCACCGAGTGCAGCGTCAGCATCGCCCGATCCCACCAGCCGAGCAACGCGACAGCGCCGAAGAACGCCAGCCCGAAAGCCGCCGGGCGCCAGCCTCCCAAAGCAAGGCAGAAAGCCATGACGAGGGCAATCACGCCAAACGTCGGAATATAGAGGAGCGCAAGCTCAGTGGGCACCAGAACCCAGACATTGAAGAAATACCGCATCGCTTCCGTCGCCGTATTCAATGGGCCCCAAGCGAGCGCGGATTTGATCAACGCATCAATCTCGGAGCCCATGGACAACGATTGGCGCCGCCCGACCTCTGCCAGGATCGGAAAGACGAGGCTCAGGGCTGCAAGACCAGCAAAAGCAGCAACGCCGATGAGCAGGAAACGGTTGCGCTGCCACCAGGGCGTGCCCTTCTCGAAATGCGTTGGCTGTTGCAGCACCCAGGCTTTGGTCAAACGATCAAGCGTGACGGCCAGCAACACAATGGTGATGCCAATCTCAAGACTGCGCCCCAGTTTGAAGCTGCCCATCATCGAAAGCAGCTTTGCCCCAAGGCCCGGCATGCCGATGAACGCCGTCAAAACCACCATGGCGAGCGAAAGCATGATCACCTGATTGAGGCCAACGAGGATCTCGTCCCGCGCTGAGGGCAGATATACCCGCGTCATCATCTGCCACCGGCTACAGCCCGACATCTTGCCCGCCTCGACGACCGAGCTTGGCACGTTCTTCAGTCCGACCATTGTCATCAGGATCATCGGCGGCATGGCATAGATGATTGTCGCCACGGCAGCGGCTGTCGGCCCCACTTTGAAGAAGATCACCGCCGGAAGGAGATAAGTGAAAAACGGGAGCGTCTGAAGCACCATTAGCACCGGGCGCAGCGCGGCTTCCACGACCGTTGACCGCCACGCCCATATGCCCAGCAGCAGCCCTATAACAAAGGAAATAGGCGCCGCGACGACAATGACGCTCATCGTTTCCATCGCCCATTTCCATTGACCGATCATCGCGGCCCAGACGCAGGTCCCCCCTGCCAGCAACGCCAATCGCCAGCCGCCCAAAGCATACCCGAGAACCGCCATCGCACCTGCAACAGCGGCCCAGGGAACCGGCCCAATCCGCGGCCAGCGACTTTTGCCGTAGAGAATGTTGGCGGCCGCATCGATCAGGACACCGATGCTGTCGGCAATTGATCGGGTAATGGCCATCAGCGGCGTTTCATTTTGCAGGAACGCAAACCCTGCATCGAGCCAGGCCGCCCACGGCAATAAAACCCAATCGGGCATGCGGATGCCCCAGCCCGGCAAAACGGGCCGCAACAAAATCAACAGAAGCGCCATAACCAAGGATATCCACACCGCTTGCCGCAATGTCGGCACCGCAAGCCCGCTTAACATGGGGCGCGCGTCATCAAGGCCGAGGGCGCTGCGTTCCGTCATGCGCTTGCCCTGAGCAGGATGTCCAACGCGGCCTGACGCGGCATCGCCCCGATTTGGCCATCTGCAAGTCGGACTGGCAGCGCGGCTTCCGTCTCGGTCATCAGGCGGCGTGCCAGTGAACGGATGGTGGCGTTCCCTTCAATCGGTTCGCCGCCCGCCATAAGCCCCGGTTCAATCAGCGAATGGGCGTGCACCACACGCGCATGGTCGATTTCTTCGGTAAACTTGGCCACATAGGGCGTCGCTGGATTGAGGACGATCTCATCTGGCGTGGCGCATTGCTCCACAGCGCCATTTTTCATGATTGCGATCCGGTCAGCTAATCGAAGCGCCTCATCAAAGTCATGGGTGATGAAGACGATTGTCTTATCGAGCAGTTCTTGCAGCCGTATGAACTCCGCCTGCATCTCGCGTCGAATAAGCGGATCGAGGGCCGAGAACGGCTCGTCCAGAAACCAGATATCCGGCTCAATCGCGAGACTGCGGGCAATCCCAACGCGTTGCTGCTGACCGCCCGAAAGCTCGCGCGGGAAGTAGTCTTCCCGGCCTTCGAGCCCAACCAGTCGGATCACGTCAAGGGCGCGTTCGCGTCGTGTGTGTTTGTCCTGGCCGCGCATTTCCAGCGGAAACGAGACATTTTCAAGCACGGTGCGGTGTGGCAGAAGACCGAAGGACTGAAAGACCATCCCCATCTTGGAACGGCGCAGCTCAATCAACTCGCGCTCGCGCAACCCACCGATATCCGTACCGTCCACTTCTATGGTGCCGCCCGTGATATCATGGAGCCTCGAAAAACAGCGCACCAAAGTGGACTTGCCAGAGCCGGACAATCCCATAATTACGAGGATTTCGCTTTTGTTCACCTCAAGCGACACATCGTGAACGCCGGCAATGTAGCCATCTTCGCGCATTTGATCGTAGGTTTTGCCAGCCGGGAGCGACGCAAGGTATTTCTTCGGATCAGCCCCGAAGAGCTTCCAGACCTTCTTTGCGCGAATTGTTGGCGTCACATTTGGCACAGGCTGCTTCCAACAGGGATGGCTGGCGTCACCTTGCCCCAGCAAAGCCAGGGCAAGATGTTGTTTCATTGATAACTTAGGCCGAGCAGGCTGAGACCCAAGGATCAATCAGCTCACGGTTTTCCGCAAGCCACTCTTCTGCGGCCTCTTCGGGCTCAAGCTCATCAATGTCCACAAGGCGCGCCATTTCCGCGATTTGCGCATTGGTGAAGGAGACCTTCTCCAACATGCAATAGGCGGTCGGCCACTTGCCTTCCATCCCGTCCCACGCCGCTTTCTTCAGGTAGCCATCGGCAGGGTTGCCGCAGTCATAAAGCTCGTTGGCGTTCGGTCCGACGGAGGGGTCGGTATCACAACCGTCGACCCAAGTTGGAAACTCAACGAATGCGCCGGGCCAGACCGCCTCGGCAAAGTTGGGTGTCCAGTTGAAGACAACGATTGGCGTCTTGTCAGCTTCAGCCGCACCGATATGGGCCCACAATGCCGCCGCTGATCCAGCATTAACCACCGTGAAATCCATACCCAGCGCAGCGACACGTTCCTGACCGTGCTTCAACCAGTCCACCGGCCCGTCGAGATACATGCCTTTTGCACCCGTCTCCGGCGTTGCAAACATTGCCGCGCAATCGTTCAGCGCTTCCCAGCTTGGCAGACCAGGGCAAGCTTCTGCGGTCCAGCTTGGATACCACCAATCCTCCCGTGTGACCGCGTCATGGTCACCGACATCCACAATGCCCCCCTTGCTCAAGGCTTCGCGGAAGGACGCGCCGAATGCGCCTTCCCAGACCTCAAGCTCAAGCGTCACATCGCCCAGACGCACCGATTCATAGACGGCTTGGCTGTCGGTGGTGA
Organism: Pseudomonadota bacterium; assembly: GCA_039024895.1. Lineage (GTDB taxonomy): Bacteria > Pseudomonadota > Alphaproteobacteria > Rhodobacterales > Rhodobacteraceae > JAJDOD01. The sequence continues at coordinate 184,797 of JBCCPJ010000002.1, forward strand.
TGTATTCAACGGCGAGGCCCATTTCCTCATAAACCTGGCCCACCACATTCGACATCACAATCTGGCTCGACCAGTTATGGATTGGAATGATGATGGGGTCGCTGCTGTCCTCCGCCAGCACCGGCGAGGCGACGGCTGCAAGTACGGCTGCCGAAGTCAAAAGTAGTCTCTTCATGTTGCATTCCCTGTTCTGGTTCCGCTGGCGCGGAAGGTTGGGGTTGAGGTACGGCAGGTTGGTCCCACCTTTTGGTTTTAAACTTGCAAGTAGTTTTCGAGGCTGTCGTCTAGTGCATCCACCCAAGGAGTGTGATGCGGGGGTGCTTTGGTGCCGGTCATCGGACTGGTGTAGCCGTGATCACGGAACTCCATGATCCCCTTCTTTTTATGCTTTTTCCATTCGTAGAACGCTTGGTTGGCAGCTTCCACGTCGAAGGTCGGGTAGTCCGTTTCTTCGATCAGTTCGAGGGTATACGCCCCCTGATAGGCGATGCAGGCATAGTCGTCTTCCAGCGCATCCTCATCGACCTGGCGCTTCTTCCAATCGGTCTCCATCATCGCGGCATCGGGCACCGAAAGCTTGCCCATGATGCAATCGCGCACCCACCAAGCTTGCGCGTCGAACATGTTAAACGTGTACCACTGGTCCTGCATGCCGAGGTAAAACAGATCGGTATTCCCGGTATAAACCACGCCCTTGTAAAGGTCGTCCGCTGCCAACCGGTTTGCCGTCTTCAAACGCAAACTATCGGGCAGGAAGGGGAAATGGTGCTTGTAGCCAGTGCAAAGGATGATGGCGTCCACATCCTTGCTTGTCCCGTCAATGAAATGCGCCGTTTTGCCCTCGACCCGGTCGAGTTTGGGCACCTCCTGCCAATTGTCGGGCCAGTGATATCCCATGGGCGCGGTGCGGTGGGCGACGGTGACCGACTTACATCCGTATTTCCAGCATTGCGACCCGATGTCTTCGGCCGAATAGGACGTCCCGAGGATCAGAATGTCCTTGCCTTCGAACTCCCGCGCATCGCGGAAATCATGGGCGTGGAGAATGCGTCCGTTGAAGGTCTCAAACCCCGGATAATGAGGCACGTTGGGAACTGAGAAATGGCCGGTTGCGACGACGACGTGATCGAAAACCTCCGTTGTCTCGGTATCCGTCACCCCATTTCGCGCGGTCACTTCGAACCCGCCATTAACGGCACGTATATCGCGCACGATGGTGTCGAATTGGATCCAATCGCGGACCCCGGCCTTGTTCACGCGGCCTTCGATGTAGTCGAACAAAACGGCACGCGGCGGATAGGAGGCGATGGGCTTTCCGAAATGCTCTTCGAAAGTATAGTCGGCGAATTCCAAGCCTTCTTTCGGCCCGTTCGACCACAGATAGCGATACATGGAGCCGTGGCAGGGATTGCCGTGCTCATCGATGCCCGTCCGCCATGTGTACCGCCAAAGGCCACCCCAATCGGGTTGTTTTTCGTAGCAAACGATCTCGGGGATTGCTTCGCCCTTTTCCTCAGCCGACTTAAATGCTCTCAGTTGGGCGAGCCCGGACGGTCCCGCCCCAACGATACATATGCGTTTTCCCACGTTCCTAACTCCCCTGTCCGGCGGCCAGCGCCATCCAATTATTGTAAAAACTGCGCGCAGTTGCATTGAGCGACGGCATTGCAGCCGCCACCGTCGTGTCGAGATCGGCAACGGCACCGGGTCCAAGCGCGCGTTCAAGCGCTGCCGCATAGGCTGGTATCTCCGCCCAGTTCGCCACGGTGTCCGGCTCAATCTCTAGATGAAACTGTGCAGTAACCGCGTGATGGCCGAGCCGCATCGCTTGGATGGCGCAAACTGGCGAGGACGCCACCGATACGGCCCCTGTCGGCAGGGACTTCACCTCAGCCCCATGCCATTGCAACGTCTCAACCTCGGTCGGAAGACCCGCAAAAACCGCCAGCGGCACTTCATCGACCGTCACCGGCATCATGCCAATTTCCGGCGTACCGGGCCCCACCTCCGCGCCGAGGGCCGATGCGAGCAATTGATGCCCGAGACATAACCCGAGATACGGCATGTTCTGCCCACTCACGGCATCGCGGATGAAGGCCTTTTCAGCCGCCAGCCACGGGTGCGCATCCTCTTCCCAGACGTCCATCGGTCCGCCCATCACCCAAAGCGCATCAAAGCCGCTCATATCGGCGGGCAATGGCTCCCCTAACTGCAACTGGACGGCTTCGTAACTATGCCCGTCTTCAGCAAGAAAGCTGCGGAATATGCCCGGGTGCTCTACCGTTTCATGTTGCAGAACAAGGATATGCATCATGCCTCCAGCGCCGCCATGATCAAATCCGCGCCCTTGGTGCCGATCATGATCGATGTTGCATTGGTGTTGCCGCTGACCAGTTGCGGCATGACCGACGCGTCCGCCACGTAGAGGTTATCGACACCGCGCACCGCCATGGTCGCACTGTCGACGGGGCTGGTCGCATCGCTTCCCATGCGGACCGTCCCGACCGGATGGTAAATTGATTCCGCCGTGTTGCGGATATAGGCATCAAGCTCGTCGTCACTCTGTACATCCGCGCCCGGCAACATCTCTGGCTCGGATATGTTGGCGAGGGCGGGCTGACGGCAGAGTTCCCGCAAAAGCTTCATGCCATCTCGCATCTGGGTGCGGTCCTTTTCTTCCGCCAGGTAATTGGGGTCGATGAGCGGCGCGTCAGTCGGGTCGGCACTGGCTAACCGGAACGTCCCGCGACTTTCGGGTCGGGTCTGAGTAACATCGATCGCATAGCCATGGCCGCGATCTTCCGGTGTCGCCCCATCGAAGGCCAAGGCGTTCACGAAATGAAGTTGCGTGTCCGGCGCTGGCGCGCTCTGATCGAGCGTACAAAACGCGCCTGCCTCCAGCCCCTGCTGCCGACCGGCCCCTTGCCCGGTGAAAAGATACTGCGCGCCGGTCCAGAGATAGTTTGGGAATTTCGCATGGCGCCACATGGAATAAGGTTGGGTCATCCGATGTTTGACCTTCACTTCCAGATGATCCTGGAGGTTCTCCCCAATGCCCGGCGCATCGACGACCGTGGTTATGCCTGTTTCGCTCAAATGGTCGGCGGGCCCGATCCCTGAAAGCATCAAGAGATGCGGCGTCCCGATTGACCCTGCTGCCAAGACGACCGTGCCCGCACTCAGTGTTTCGCCGGCGAGGCGAATTCCGGCGACACCCGTTCCGTCCATTTGCAGACCGATGACATGTGCATCGGTTTTCACCGACAGATTTGGACGCGATTGCGCCGGCTTCAGAAAAGCGTCGGCTGAGGACCAGCGCTTGCCATCATTTATGTTCAACTGAAACGGCCCGAACCCCGCTTGCTCTGCACCGTTGAGGTCGGGGTTGAACGGATAGCCAAGCTCAACGCCCGCATCGATGAAGGCCTGATAGGCCGGGCTGCCAGACTCCGGATGCGAAACCCTGAGAGGTCCATCGCCCCCGTGATACGGGCCCGCGCCATGGGCGTTGCCTTCGACCTCGCGGAAATAGGGTAATACGTCTTCGTAACCCCATCCATGACAGCCAAGCGCGGCCCAATTGTCAAAGTCCCAGGCGTTGCCCCGGATATAAACGAGCGCGTTGATCGAAGACGAGCCGCCCAGGGTCTTGCCGCGCGGTGTTGTCAGACGCCGATTGTTCATGTGCCGCTGCGGCGTGGTCCAGTAATGCCAGTTGAACCGCTTGGACTGGATCGCCTTGGCGACGCCTGCGGGCATGCGGATGAAGATGTGATTGTCGCGCGGTCCCGCCTCGATCAGAAGGACGCGCCGCGCGGCGTCCCGCGACAGGCGCTCGGCAAGGACACAGCCAGCCGAACCCGCCCCCACAATGATGACATCGGGTTTCATGCGGCCAAGAGGTCCTTCAGAGCGGCATCCACGAAAGCAGTGTCTTCCGGCGCTTTCCCTCCCGCTGCGTAATGCGCCCAGATAGACTTGATCTCGCGCACCTCCGCATGGGGCATGAGCGCCGCCTCGGCTTCGTTATCCGCCGTTGGGAAATACATGTCAGTACTGCCCGGCAAGAGAATGCTCTTAGCCTTGATGGCTTTGTAAGCCGCCTCGGTATCGCCATCGTAAACCGGATTGTTGCCCAGATCGCAGGCCTGCCATGTGGCAATAAGCGACAACATATCATTGGCGTCCCGGTGGTAGTAAATCTTGTCCCATTCACCAGCAATGTAATCGGCGACGGTTTCGTACCCCATCTCGGCCCATTTCCGCGCCCGGTACCAATCCTGCGTTAACGCCCAGGAGCACCAGATTCGCCCCTTGGCCCTCAGGCCCGCCCAGGGCTGTTCATCATAATCGCCGCCGTTCCAGGCCGGGTCATTGATGATACCTTGTTTCACCCCTTCAAGAAACGCGTAGGTGTGTGGAGCGGTCGTCCCTTGCCCGCACATGCACGACATGGCGGCGACCTGGTCCGGAAACAACGACGCCCATTGGAAAGCTTGTTGGCCACCCATGGACCAGCCAACGGCCAGCGCGATTTCCTCAATCCCGAAAACCTCACGCAGCATCTTCGCCTGAAGCCGCACGTTGTCGTATTGTGTCACCTTGGGAAAGCGCGGCCCGTCGAAAGGCGCGGGCGTGTTGGACGGCGACGAAGACAGACCGCTGCCCATCATATTCAGACAGATGATGAAGTACTTCTCCGGGTCAAGCGCCATCCCCGGCGCAATTAGATAGGTTTGATCGGCATGGGTACCCGCATATCGCGACGGGTAGACGATCACGTTATCCTTGGCTGGCGAGAGCGCTCCGTGGGTTTTGTAGGCGAGTGTCGCAACCGGCAGAACGCCGCCAGATTGCAACTCAAAGTTCGCGGTGTTGTAGGTCTCGTGGTCCAAAGAGTCGCTTCCCACCCAGTGCCCGATCAGGGTTCCATCAAAATCGGAATCTCGCAAGAAAAATTTCACTTGAAAGAAAACTTCCTTCTTACTATGAAACACAGCCGAGCAGGGTTGCACAAAATGCAGTCATTCGTCAGCATGCAAAGTCGGGACCATGTCAGCTAAAGTCGCCGTCGTCGGTTCTGGTCCTTCCGGGTGCTACCTCGCCCAGTCATTGCGCAAGCTCTTACCTTCCAGCGAATTGACCCTGATTGATCGTTTGCCCGTTCCCTATGGATTGGTTCGATACGGGGTCGCGCCCGACCATCAGGGCACCAAGGCTGTCACGAAGCAATTCGCCCGGCTCTTCGAAAGGGACGATGTCGCCTTCGTGGGCAACACCCATATCGGCACTGACATCACCCTCACGGAACTCCAAGAGATGTTCGATATCGTTGTGCTCGCAACCGGGTTACCGGCGGATCGCAGCCTCGGGAACGCCTTCGAAGAGGTGGAAACGGTCTATGGCGCGGGGCGCATCACGCGACTTTGGAACGGGCACCCTGACGAGGCCGCATTCGCGCCCGCAATTGGGCAAACGGTCGCGGTGATTGGTGCGGGCAACGTCGCCATGGATATTGTTCGCTTGCTGGCCAAGGGTGAGGAGGACCTCGTCGGTTCTGATGCAGGTACGGGGAGCGATGTGCACCACATTCACCTGATCGCGCGCTCTCCAGCAAATCAGGCGAAGTTCGATGCCGCCATGGTGCGGGAACTCGGCAAGATCGCCGGATTGACGGTTGATGTGCCGGACCTTCCGGAAGCCGCGGACAATAAGACACTGATTGAGCTTGCTGCACTCAGCGGCAAATCGGGCGATGGTCGGAAAGCGCTCTCGTTTCATTTCGCAACCCGTCCCCTCCAACCAGTTCTCCGTGGTGGCAAGTTAAGCGCCGTCGCCTGTGCTTCGGCGGGAAGCGAACACGAAATCCCCTGCGACAGTATTATTACCGCCATCGGCTTTGACGCGTCCAAACCGGCTTGGCGCGACGATATCCTGTCCTCGGCCCTGTCTGCGACGAATGGCCACTTGTCCGACGGGCTCTTTGCCACCGGCTGGTTCAGACGCGGACCGACCGGCACAATTGCCGAGAACCGGGCCGATGCCAAAACCGTGGCGGGCACAATCGCCAGCACGCTCGAGGGTAAAAACGCAACGTCGCGTCCCGGCAGAGTGGCCTTGCTTGAAAAAGTCGGTCATGTGGCAACGGACTACGCAGATTGGCAGCAAATTGACGAGGCGGAACGCCGCGCCGCGCCACCCAACCGCGTTAGGGCAAAAGCAACTACAACAGAACAAATGCTGTCATTATGTTCTAAAGGGGAACAGCACTGATGAAAGTTTCACTTCTCTACGGCACCGAAACCGGAAATGCCGAAATGCTGTGTGAAGATATTGAAGAGAACCTCGACGGGATCGACGATGTCGAAACGGCAAACCTCGAAGATACCGCGCCGGGCGATCTGCAAGCCGACCGGTTTTACCTAATGGTCTGTTCGACCTATGGCGAAGGCGAGCTTCCACAATCCGCCATCCCTTTCGTCGATGCGCTCAAAGAAGAGGCAACCGATCTGTCGGGCATTCGCTTTGCCGTCTTTGGGCTGGGCGATACGAACTACGACCAAACCTACAACAATGGCAGCGTAGTTTTGACCCAAGCGCTGACGGCGGCGGGTGCAAAAGCCATTGGGGAACGAGGTTTGCACGATGCCTCCGGCCTCGACGACGCGATCGACATCGCGCTGCCCTGGGCGGTCGCACAAATCGCAGAGGCGAAAAAACACTACGAGGAGTAGAAGCGTAGCATCTGTTTTTCATCTCAGTAACATTTTTTTCTGGACAGTAGTAGTCAGGCTGCGACTATTGTGCGGGAACAAAGGCGAGGGAATCCCGAGATGGACATCGAAAGTTTCGTAGACGCGCCAGGGCGCGACGAGAAAGTCAAAGAAGTGCGGGAGATGATCGACCGCCTCGGGATTGAGTACCTCTATCTTCAATTCGTGTCCGTCACTGGCAAGGTTATGGGAAAGGGTATTCCCGCAGACCATTGGGAAAGCGTCGCAAAAAAGGGCTTTCAATTGGTCTACGGCGCCACCATGAACCTCTTCACAGACCGTGCCGGAAACTACATGGGTTACGGGCCGGAAGCGGCGGAACTCGTTGGCATTCCCGAACCCGAGACCTTCATGCAATTGCCCTGGGCGCCCACCATTGGGCGTTTCTACTGCACGCTTTTCCGAAATCGGGAAGAAAAAGAAGACCCCGGCGCGTTCCTGACATCCGATTGCCGCGGCAACCTTCGCCGCCTGCACGAAGCGTTCAAGAAAAAGCACGGGCTGCAACTCCGGATGGGCACGGAGCCCGAAATGATGTGGCTGAAGTTCGATGAGAACGGCAAGCCCAAGGATGGCTTCTCAAAACCCTATTGCTATCACATCGACCAGTTTGAAAGCCTGCGCCCCGTATCGATGCAGGTAATCCGCTATGCGCGGAAGATGGGTCTCGACATGATCCAGGGTGACCACGAAGACGCGCCGGGCCAGTTGGAATTGAACTGGACCTTCGATGATGTCCTTCGCAACGCTGACCGTTTGACAACATATCGCCAGCTCTGTGCCCAGGTGGCGCGCGAGCATGGGATATTCGCCTGTTTCATGACCAAGCCGTTTATGGGCGTCTCCGCTTCCGGTTGTCACCACAACATGTCCCTCTGGACGGAGGGTGAGGACGTCTTCAAGAAGGTTGGCAATGACCCGGAAGATTTGCCGGGGATGAAAGAAAACTACATGTATGTGGCGGGGGGCGATAACACGTTCATGCCCGACACCGATGACCCGCAAATGCCGGGCAAGCTCGGTCTGAAGGCTATCGGCGGTGTTGTGACCCACCTTCAGGCCCTGACCGCCATCGGCTGTTCCACGGTGAATTCCTACCGACGTCTTTGGGATACCGGGTTCTGGGCGCCGGTCTTCAGCGACTGGGGCTTTCAGAACCGTACGACCGGTCTGCGCGTCTCCGCACCGGGCCGGTTCGAATACCGCTCGGTCGATTCGATGGTGAACCCCTATCTCATGGGTGCCACCCTTCTGGCCGCCATGGATGACGGTATCGACAACAACCTTGACCCCGGCGCCCCGGAAGAGCGCAACATCTATGAAGCGATGGCGGAAGGCAAAAAGGTCAAGAAACTGCCGATGTCGCTTGGGGAGGCGCTGGCCCATCTTGAACATGACGAGGTGGTGAAGCGGGGCTTGCCCGGGGAAATGTATCGCCTCTACCACGAGTACAAAAGCGATGAGTACGCGCGTTTCATGTCCACTGTGACCGATTGGGACAATGAAATGTACATGGAGTGCCTGCCATAAGTTGCGGCTTCTCGTTTGCTGAAAGGCGATTGCGCAATGAGCCTGGACGATACCCTGCCCTTTGAAGACGCGCCATTTCTGGATTTGGCCGATCCCACTTATTCGGTGCGCTCAAAGCCTGTCCGGGAGGCGCGGGCGGCATCGTGGTATGCGCGGACGCCTTATGGGCTGGCGGTCCTGCGTTATGAAGAGATGGGTAAACTTCTCATTCACAAGAGCTTGCGCCAGGGCAGCCATGCCTGGCCTGACCACAACGGCGTGGGGTCGGGGCATTTTGCGGATTGGTGGCGCAGCACCATCCTAGTTACCGAGGGCGTCGATCATCGGCGGCTGCGAAAATTCGTCAACCCGGCCTTCTCACCCAAAACCGTGAAGCGCTTAATGCCGGAGTTTGAGGCGCTGAGCCATGAATTGATCGATGGGTTTATCGAGAACGGCGCCTGCGACTTCATGCGAGAGTTTGCCGACCCATACGCGGGCCGGGTGCTCACCATGTTGCTTGGCATGGAGCCTGGGGCGGCGGACACGATCCTGCGACTTGCCGCCGATATGGGACTGGCCCTGGGCGTCACCTACAAGGAAAGCCTCGACACGATCGAGGCCGCCACGGAAGAAATGTATGCCCTGGTCGCCGAACTTGTCGATGAACGGCAAAAAGCGCCGAAGGATGATGTGCTATCCGTGCTGGTCAATGCAGCCGATGGCGAAGATCGGCTAACCCATGAAGAACTGATGAATATGGGGGTGATGCTGGTTTTTGCAGGGGTTGATACAACGCGGAACCAGCTTGGCCTCGGCCTGTCCATGTTCCTCAACCACCCGTCGCAATGGGAAACCTTGGCCGAAAACCCTGACCTCGGGATGGCCGCGTCCAACGAGTGCATGCGTCTGCGCCCGACGATCACCTGGGTCACGCGCGAAGCGGTCGAGGATTTCGAGTTCCAGGGGCTGGAGATCAAAACCGGCACCACGCTTCATCTTCTCTCGGAAAGCGCCGGCAGCGACCCGGCGACGTTCGAGGACGCGCCGTTTGACATTACCGAACGCCGCACGAAAAACTATGGCTTTGGCGGCGGCATGCACGTCTGCCTTGGACAGATCGTTGCTAAAAACGATATGGCGGTTGCGTACCGAATTCTCTCGAGCCGCCTTAAAGACATCCGCGCTGGTGCGGGCGCGGACTGGCTTCCCGACAGCGGAAACACCGGCCCAATATCCCTGCCAATCACCTTTTCCAAACGGGATTGATCTGCACAAATTTTCAGCACCTTAACAGAGGATAAAATTTTTTTCCTCTGAGGGCGCGTTTTCGTGTGGGGTCTTGGGCGTTGGCGGCTACGCTTCCGTCGATTCTAACGAACGAGGGGCATCATGGAAGAACAACTGGCCGAATTGGCCGCCAAGGTTGCAACGTTGGAGGCAAGTAGCACCTCCGGCAACACAGCCTTTGGCGAGCTCTATTACTACCTCACCATTCCGCTAATGGTCATTATTCACGCTGGGTTTTTGGCCTATGAAATGGGCGCGTCACGGCAAAAGAACGTGCTGGCCTCTGGCGTCAAAAATATCCTCGCCTTCGCCTTCATGGTGCCGACGATGTTCTTCTTCGGCTTCTTTGTGTACTGGGCCTGGACCCCTGGCCTGTTCCCCACCGCCGAGAGTTGGCAGGTCGGCGTTGATTTCGCCAACCCGATGGGGGCGGTCATGGGGCCAAACCTTGCGGACCAGATCACCGGCGTGTTCTGGGGAGCTTTCGTGCTGTTTGCAGCAACCACCGCCTCGATCTTCTCGGGCGCTGTGATTGAGCGCATTCAGGTCGTTGGCTTCATCATTCTCGCCATCGTACTCGGCTCTTTCCTGTGGCTCGTTGGTGCTGCCTGGGGCTGGAGCGCAGGGGGCTGGCTCGTGACCCAATGGGGCTATCACGACTTTGGCGCCGCCGGGGTGGTGCACATGATTGCCGGGTTCTTCGCCCTTGGCGTTCTGATTAATCTCGGGCCCAGAATTGGCAAGTTTAACGCTGACGGGACGGCCAATGACCTAGCCGGTCACAACATGCCGTTTACACTGACGGGGCTGATGCTGATCATTGTCGGCTTCTGGGGCTTCCTGATGGGCTGTGTCGTCGTACCCGGTGAAGCGTGGAGCTGGTTCCCCGACAAATGGGCCACCATCTACGGCACGCCCATGACCTTGTCGGCGATGTCCTTCAACATCCTTATGGGCTTTGCGGGCGGTATCATCGGCGCTTGGATGGTCACGCGCGATCCATTCTGGATGATGTCGGGTGCCCTCGGCGGGATCATTTCCTGCGCGGCGGGGCTTGATCTCTACTGGCCGCCGCTTGCCTTTGTTATCGGCTTTGCGGGTGGTGCGATCATGCAGCCGGCAGCGGCGTTCCTTGAGAAACTCAAGATCGACGATGCCGTTGGTGCGGTCACTGTGCACGGGACACTCGGCATCTGGGGCGTGTTGGCCTGCGGTATCTTCGCCTCCGGCTATCCGGCCTACCAAGGTGAAGGCGATGTCGCGACCATTAGCTTCATTGGACAGCTGGTTGGCGTGATTGCCATGTTCCTGCTTGGCTTCGTCCCGGGATATGTGGTGTCGCTGATACTTAAGATGGTTGGCCTGCTACGTGTCAGCGAAGAAGCGGAGATTGCCGGGCTCGACCTGACAAAGGTCCCGGCGAAAGCCTATCCGGAAGGCATCAATGCCTCCGCAACCCCAGCAGAGTAAGGAGACACCGATATGGGAACCACAATTACCGATTGGTCGACCGTCACCGCCGAGTACTACACCGGTGCTGGAGGGGGTGAGACGCTTTGGCTGATCGTCGCCATCATCCTGTGCATTGTTCCGCTTGTTGTCGGATCGAAGCATGAGCTTGACGCCTACAAGAAGCTGAAAAAGTAAGCCAGCGGAAACCAAGACTGCAACGGCGCCGGAGACTGCGGCGCCGTTGTGCATTTTGAGCAAGAAAGAGACGACCCATGACGACAGCGGCGGAGCTTAAATCCAAATTGACGCAAGCAGGGGTCAGCACCTGCATTGCCTCCTATGTTGATATGCACGGCGTCTCCAAATCGAAATTCGTCCCCATGAGCCATTTCGATCAAATGATGGGCGGCTCAGAGATGTTCACCGGCGCCGCCCTTGATGGCGTCCCTCAGGAAATCCACGACGAGGAAGTCGCCTGCATGCCCGACCCGGATGCAGCCATGATTTTGCCGTGGCAAACGGATGTGGCGCTGATCCCGTCCGACCTCTGGTGCGAGGGGTCGCCCTTCGAAGCCTGCTCGCGCAATATCTTGGGCCGTCAGGTCACGCGCGCGGCCGAGATGGGCTTCACCATGAACCTTGGTATGGAAGCCGAGTTCTTTGTGTTCCGCGAGGAAGACGAACCGCGCGGCGCAGAAGCTGGGCGCGACCCGGTCTCACCGAAGCATCACCTTGAAAAGCCCGCCTATGACACTGCGCGGCTCCTCGACAACCTGCCGTGGCTCGCCGAACTTGTGGAAGCGATGAACACCCTTGGCTGGGATGTTTATTCCTTTGACCATGAGGATGGCATTGGTCAGGTCGAAATCGACTTCGCCTATGCGGACGTCAAAACCATGGCGGATCGCTACGTCTTCCTCCGCCTAATGGCCAGCGCAATTGCCGCGAAGCATGGGGCCTATGCATCGTTCATGCCGAAGCCCTTTGGGGAGCGCACCGGCTCCGGTGCACATTTCAACATGTCTCTCGCGGATGCAAAGACCGGGGAGAACTTGTTCAAATCCGCCGATGATCCGCGCGGCTGCGATCTTTCGAAGTTGGGGTACCAGTTCCTTGCTGGCATCTTGCGCCATCTGCCCGCGATCATGGCAACGGTCGCCCCGCAAGTGAACAGCTACAAGCGGCTGGTCAAGCAAGGCTCCATGTCCGGCTTCACCTGGGCACCGATCTTTGCGTGCTATGGCAATAACAACCGTACCAACGCCATGCGTATCCCCAAGGGAGGTGGCCGGGTGGAACTGCGCGCTGCCGACAGCGCCTGCAATCCGTATCTAGGCGCTGCGATGTGCCTCGCCGCCGGGCTGTCCGGCATTGAAGAGGGCCTCGACCCCGGCGAGCCCAACACGGATAATATGTATCTTGCGACACCCGAAGAACTGGCGCGGCGCAACATATCGATCTTGCCGCGAACGCTTGACGAAGCGGTCTCCGCGTTCGAAGCTGACACCCTATCGAAAACGGTGTTCGGAGAGGCCATGTTCGATGCCTGGATCAGTTACAAGAAAGACGAATGGCTCAGCTATCTCAATCACGTGTCCGACTGGGAGCGTGAGCGCTATCTTCGGTTTTTCTGAATGAGCCCGTGGTTCTACCTCACCTTGGCAATTTGCTTTGAGGTGGCGGGTACGCTTCTCCTCAAACTTTCAGAGGGGTTTTCCATTCTGCACTGGGGGATACTCGCCATCCTGTGCTATGCGATCTGCTTTTGGCTGCTCGCCCCTGCCCTGCGCGATCTGCCCGTCGGCCTAGCCTATGCCCTTTGGGCGGGCCTTGGTATTATTGGCGCAACGGCGCTTGGAGTTCTAATCTTTGGCGACACGCTGACGCTGTATCAATATGGCTTCGTTGCGCTCATTCTGATCGGGGCCATCGGTTTGCGACTAAGCGGTGAACATTAGGTACGCCCGCATTAATCAGCGGAAACCACCCATGGCTCCCCAGGGCCATCGCCAAACCACGCAGCAAGTACCCAACGTAAGGGCAATAGTTTTGGTACGCTTTAGACGGTGACATCACCGATGGTCTGTGCGAGCCTACCGCCCTAGTCCTTTGGATCATCAGTTGCGATTACATGGCCGTCAGATACCTCAAACAAGACCCCCATCGCGTTTCTGACAGAGGCGAGAAAAACCTGGAAGTCGCCATTGGGCGCGAAGTGCGGTCCTATCGGCGGGATCGAAACCTGACGGTGGCAGACCTTGCGGCGAAAACCGGGTTGTCCATAGGAATGCTTTCCAAGATCGAGAACGGGAATACCTCCGCCTCGTTGACCACGTTGCAGACGATCTCCACGGCGCTGAGCGTGCCCATCACATCACTTTTTCGCCGTTACGAAGAAGTCCGGGAAGCGGTTCATGTCAAAAGCGGCGCGGGGGTTGAAATCGAAAGAGAGGGCACGCGTGCCGGTCACCAATACAACCTGCTTGGCCATCTAGGATCGAACAATTCCGGCGTTCTGATGGAGCCGTATTACATTCGGCTGACGGATCAGTCGGACATCTTCCCGACATTCCAACACGACGGCATTGAACTCCTGTATATGATCGACGGCGAACTCGATTACCGGCACGGCGACCAGACCTACAATCTACAGCCCGGGGACTCGCTTCTATTCGACGCAGACGCCCCCCACGGACCCGAAGCATTGATCCGACTTCCAGCCTATTTTCTGAGCATCATCTGTTACCCCCAGTAAACCTTAGGGCCATCCCAAATATAACTGGCAAGAAATATTTTTTCCTGTAAGTTATTTAAACCGAGCTTTGACAGGGATCAGAAGCATGTGTGGGATTGTCGGATTATTCCTTAAAGACAGTATGTTGGAACCTGAACTAGGGGGCATGCTCAGCCAGATGCTGGTGACCATGACCGACCGGGGACCTGATTCCGCTGGAATCGCTGTTTACGGTGGTGGCGACGCAGGCCAGCTCAAGGTTTCCGTGCAGTCGGACACCCCTGATACCGACTTCGACGCCTTCTCGGCGACGCTGAAGGAGGCTATCGGCGACAACTTTAGCGTCGAGCGCAAGAACACCCACGCGATCTATGCCATCGCAAAAAACAGCTTGCCCACCTTCAAGGCCATTCTTTCCGAACGATATCCGCATCTGACCACGATGAGCCGCGGCGAAACCATAGAAATCTTCAAGGAAGTGGGCCTGCCGAAAGACGTGGTGAAACGTTTCGGCATCGACGCCATGACCGGCACGCACGGCATCGGCCACACCCGCATGGCGACGGAATCCGCCGTGACCACCAACGGCGCGCATCCGTTTTCGACCGGCGCGGACCAATGCCTTGTCCATAACGGATCGCTCTCAAACCACAACAACCTGCGACGGGAACTGACACGCAACAACATCACGCTGGAGACGGAAAACGACAGCGAGGTGGCTGCCGCTTACCTGACATGGCGCATGCAGAACGGGGACAATCTCGGCCAAGCGCTCGAAGCGAGCCTTGGCGACCTCGACGGGTTCTTTACTTTCGTTGTCGGGACAAAGGACGGGTTTGGCGTCCTGCGCGATCCGATTGCCTGCAAACCCGCAGTCCTTGCCGAAACCGATCAATACGTGGCGTTCGGGTCGGAGTACCGCGCCCTTGCCGAACTGCCCGGAATACGCGGCGCCCGCATCTGGGAACCTGAGCCCGCCACAGTCTATTTTTGGGAACGCTGATCCATGCAAAGCATCGATCTGAGCGACGTCGAACTGCGGGACCTCAACCAGCGTCTCCAGGCCCAGCCTGAGGCCACAAACCAAACCGCGTGGGAGGTTCACAATCCCAAAGGCAGCCACGCCCTCGCGGTAGGTTTGGATGCACCAATCGATGTCACGATCAAAGGCTCGACGGGCTATTACTGCGGCGGCATGAACAAACAAGCGCGGATCACGGTCGAAGGCAATGCGGGGCCTGGCGTCGGTGAAAACATGATGTCGGGGACGCTTATCGTCGAAGGCAACGCGAGCCAATATGCGGGCGCGACCGGACGCGGCGGGCTACTCGTGGTCAAAGGCAACGCCGCTTCGCGCTGCGGGATTTCCATGAAGGGGATCGATATCGTCGTCCATGGCAATATCGGCCATATGTCTGCGTTCATGGCGCAAAAGGGAAATCTGGTCGTTTTGGGCGATGCGGGCGACGCTCTTGGGGACAGCATCTACGAGGCCAACCTTTTCGTGCGCGGCGATGTTAAATCTCTCGGTGCGGATTGCATCGAAAAGGAGATGCGGCCCGAACACCTGAACCTTTTGACCGAGCTTTTGAGCGCCGGAGAGGCAGACGCGGACCCCGCGAATTTCCGACGCTACGGCTCGGCAAGAAAGCTCTACCACTTCGACGTCGACAACGCAGCGCAGTATTGAAGGGACGGACATGAACGATCAATCGCCCAAGCGGCCGCCGCAAACCGTTCCGCGCCAAAGCTGGACATTCTCACCGGAGGTGAACGCCGAAATCCGCCGTGCTGCGGAGACCGGTATCTACGATATCCGTGGTGGTGGTGCGAAACGGCGGGTCCCTCATTTCGACGACCTTCTGTTTCTTGGGGCATCGATGTCGCGCTATCCGCTCGAAGGCTACCGGGAGACCTGCGGCACCGCCGTCGCCCTTGGCACACGCTTTGCCAAAAAGCCCATCGAACTCGCGATCCCTATTACGATTGCGGGCATGAGTTTTGGCTCCCTGTCCGGTCCGGCGAAAGAGGCGTTGGGGCGCGGCGCATCGGCGGCGG
The DNA here is from genome assembly GCA_039024895.1 of Pseudomonadota bacterium. Taxonomy (GTDB): domain Bacteria; phylum Pseudomonadota; class Alphaproteobacteria; order Rhodobacterales; family Rhodobacteraceae; genus JAJDOD01. The sequence continues at coordinate 200,613 of JBCCPJ010000002.1, forward strand.
GCACCTCGACCACCACGGGCGATGGCGGTATGACCGAAGAGGAACGCGGTCACTCGGACAAATTGGTCTATCAATACCTGCCCTCGCGCTATGGTATGAACCCGGACGATCTACGCCGGGCCGATGCAATTGAAGTGGTGGTGGGGCAAGGGGCCAAACCTGGCGGCGGCGGCATGCTGCTCGGTCAGAAAATCAATGAACGCGTTGCCAAAATGCGCGACCTGCCCGAAGGGATTGACCAACGCTCCGCCTGCCGTCACCCGGATTGGACGGGGCCGGACGATCTTGAAATCAAGATCATGGAGTTGCGCGAAATTACCGGCTGGGAAGTCCCAATCTATATCAAGGTCGGCGGTGCGCGGCCCTATTACGACACGGCTCTTGCCGTAAAGGCGGGCGCTGATGTCGTTGTACTGGATGGAATGCAAGGCGGCACCGCCGCGACGCAAGACATCTTCATCGAACATGTGGGCCAGCCAACGCTCGCCTGTATCCGCCCTGCCGTGCAAGCGCTGCAAGACCTTGGTATGCACCGCAAAGTGCAGCTTGTCGTCTCTGGCGGCATCCGCACCGGTGCCGATGTGGCTAAAGCGCTGGCATTGGGCGCCGATGCGGTGTCCATCGGGACCGCCGCGCTTATCGCCCTTGGTGACAACGACCCCAAATGGGAAGCCGAATATCAGGCGCTTGGCACCACAGCGGGTGCCTATGATGACTGGCACGAAGGCAAAGACCCGGCCGGCATCTCTACCCAGGATCCCGAGTTGATGGCGCGGCTCGACCCGTTGGCGGCGGGACGGCGACTGTCCAACTATCTCAAGGTGCTGACACTGGAATGCCAAACTCTGGCACGGGCCTGCGGCCATAACCACGTCAACAACCTTGAACCCGAAGACCTTTGCGCGTTGACTGTCGAGGCGGCAGCGATGGCGCAGGTTCCGCTTGCCGGAACAAGCTGGATACCGGGGAAGTAAAGGACCAACGACATGGCAGTGAATTTGGCTGACTGGGCACAAGAGAGATCCGTGCGGTATTTCATGATCTCGTTCACCGACCTGTTCGGCGCACAGCGGGCAAAGCTCGTGCCCACCCAGGCGATTGCCGACATGCAAACGGAGGGCGCGGGATTTGCGGGCTTTGCTGCATGGCTCGACATGACCCCCGCCAACGCCGATATGCTCGCTGTGCCCGACCCGGATGCAGCCATTCAACTGCCGTGGAGAAAAGAAGTCGCGTGGGTCCCTGCAAATCCGTTGATGGATGACCAGACCGTCTCGCAGGCCCCGCGTAACGTGCTGCTCGCACTGGTGGAAAAGGCGGCGGCAAAAGGTCTTCGAATCAAATCTGGCGTTGAGGCGGAATACTTCCTGCTGAACCCCGATGGCACAGAGATTTCCGACCCGCATGATACCGCAGAAAAGCCCTGCTACGATCAGGGCGCGCTCATGCGCCGCTATGATGTTATCTCCGAAATCTGCGACTATCTGCTCGAACTCGGCTGGGGCCCGTATCAAAACGACCACGAAGATGCCAACGGCCAGTTCGAGATGAATTGGGAGTTCGACGACGCACTTGCGACAGCGGACAAGCACTCCTTCTTCAAGTTTATGGTCAAATCAGTAGCTGAAAAGCATGGCCTCCGCGCGACCTTCATGCCAAAGCCCATCGCGGGACTGACGGGAAATGGGTGCCACGCCCATATCTCGGCCTGGGATATGGCGGGCAATACAAATTCCTTTGTCGACGCAAGTGACGAAATGGGGCTGTCGCAGGATGGCTATCACTTCTTGGGCGGCATTGTTGCCCATGCCCAAGCCATGTGCGCGCTCACCAATCCAACGGTAAACAGCTACAAACGGATCAACGCGCCTGTGACCCAGTCCGGCGCCACATGGGCACCGAACACGGTCACTTGGTCCGGCAACAACCGCACCCATATGGTCCGCGTTCCCGGCCCCGGGCGGTTTGAGTTGCGCCTCGCCGACGGGGCGGCGAACCCCTATCTTCTGCAATCGGCAATCATTGCCGCCGGTCTCCTCGGTCTCGCGACAAAAGCGGACCCGGGCACGCGGCTAGATATCGACATGTATGCGGAGGGGCATACGGTCAAAGATGCGGTGCGCCTGCCGCTCAACCTCCTTGATGCGATCCGCGCCTTTGAGGCGGACACCGAGCTGACCGACATGTTGGGGCCAGAAATGTCCGCGGCCTTCGTGAAGCTCAAAAGCCAGGAATGGCAGAGCTACATGGCGCACTTCTCCGATTGGGAACGCGCGAACGCGCTGGACGTCTAGAGCGAATTCGTTTTAATCTGTAACACATAGTATCAAAATCTGCACTCGAAATCAGTATCTTGCTGATTGAGAGGCAGTGGATTTTGATTTAGGCTTAACGATTTCAGCTCTAGAAAGACCTCGTTCTCAGCGGCTTACACGCCGCTGGTGTAGGACTGCCTCAAGTGCATGCAAGAGCGACTGCGCCTGCGATCGCATCCCTAGAAACACAACCTCTGTTTCCGAGCGCATGACGCAAAACGCGCTCATATGATGCATGAGTGTTCTGGTCGCCGTTCCGACACCGCGCGCGGGGCGCGGCAGGTTCACCAGTCGCTCCAGGACGTTTTCAATTGCTTCTGCGGCATTGGCGCTGATCTTGAAGGCAACCCAGGCATCCGTTTGCTCGGTCACCCGCGCCTCCGGCACAGCCGCTGCGACCATAGCCGCAAAATCACCGCCCGCCGCATCTTGCCGCCCGACCATCCACTGACCGGGGCTGGCCCAAAACGCCAACCCGTCGCCTGCCCCCCACGTCAGGCCACCGGGACCGGGCAGTTCCAGACCGAGAGGTTTTGCTTGAGTATCCGGTGGCAGGACAACGGAGGCGAGCGCAAGTTCAGTCATCTCCGCCAAGGCGTAAGGGCCAATTTCCGCGCGATAGGCGGTGCGCTTGCCGAGCGCGGTGATGGCATAAAGATCAGGCATGCAAACGCTCCCCTTCCGGATCGACAAAATGTGCCGACGTCACGCGAAGGCGCGTTGATTGCCCCTCAAGCGGATTTGCGGCGACAATCTCTTCGCCCATGCGCGTATCGCCCCGCTCAAGATACCCCAAACCAATGGAACTCCCGACATGCGGCGAGTAACAGGCCGAGGTGATCCAACCCTGATCATGCGCCAAGTCTTGCGGGTCCGTTGTGCCAAACAAATGCGCCCCGGCAACAACGCTTTCACCGGGATCAACGGGGACCAGCCCGACCAGTCTGCGTGTGTCCTCTTCCAGCCCATCGCGCCGCGACAGCACGGCGCCGATGGCATCCTTCTTGCGCGAAACCATCTTACCAAGACCTAGCATCACCGCCGTGGTTTGGCCCGTAATCTCGTTCGCCGTGGCGTGCCCCTTTTCGATGCGCAGCACGCCGAGGGCTTCGGTTCCGTAGGGCGTGGCCCCAAGGTCTTCGCCAAGCTCGATCAGCCGTTCCATCAAGGCGTGGCCATAGCGCGCGGGAACGGCAAGCTCATAAGCCAACTCACCGGAAAAGCTGATCCGGAAGAGACGCGCGCGCAGACCCTTGCAAATAGTGAGCGGGGCGCATGCCATGAAAGGAAACGCCTCGTTCGAAAGATCGAAATCGTCGACAATGCGCTCCAGCAATGCCCTTGACTGCGGTCCCGCCACCGCCAATTGCGCCCAGGCATCGGTGGTGGAAATCAGCGTCAAATCCAGCTCGGGCCAGAGACACTGCCGTGCAAATTCCATGCGCTGGAAGACGCTCCCCGCGTTGGCCGTCGTGGTGGTCACCACATACTGCCCTTGCGCCAGACAGGCGCAGGTCCCGTCGTCGTAAAGCTGTCCATCCTCCCGCAACATCAGTCCATAGCGCACCTTGCCCGGCTTCAGCGTGCCCATCATATTGACATAGATACGGTCCAGAAATTCGCCCGCGTCGCTTCCCTGAACATCGATCTTGCCCAAAGTCGTCACATCGCAAATGCCTACGCCGCTCCGAACGGCCGACGCTTCGCGGTCGACGCTTTGGCGCCAATGGGTTTCGCCCGAGCGCGGAAAATACTGCGCCCGCATCCAAAGCCCCGCTTCCACGAAAACGGCGCCCTGCGCTTCGGCCCAGGCGTGGGTCGGCGTCAGCCTCCACGGGCGAAAATGGGCGCCTGTATCGCCACCGCCAAGAACACCAAGCGAAACCGGCGTGTAAGGCGGGCGGAAAATCGTCGTCCCCGTCTCGGGAATAGTCTTGCCGGTAAGTTCGGCCATGACAGCCAGCGCGGTCACATTCGCCGTTTTGCCCTGATCGGTCGCCATCCCCAGCGTCGTCCAACGCTTCAAATGTTCGACCGAGCGCATGTTTTCTTGATGCGAAAGCTTGATATCCTTCACCGTCACATCGTTCTGGAAATCCACCCAGGCGCGTTTCTTGCCGGGGACGTGCCAGAATGCCTCTCCAGACGCGGCCTCCTCAACGGCGTGCGGCACTGATGGCACGGCTTTTACACCCAGTTCGCCCAAACTCTCCACCGCAACGCCTGCGCCACTGGCAAGCGCCGCCGCCGTGCTCCCCTCGCCCGCTGCCGCACCTGCGACCCGCATGCCAGCGGGTGCGCCGCTCGGCACGAAACACTGTCGCGCGGCATCCCAAACCGGGCGTGCGCGATGATGCGAGGCAAGATGCACATTCGGGTTCCAGCCACCGGCGACCGCAAGCGCCCCACAGTGGAGCCACCAGGATCGGCGCGCATCGGTCACCTGAACGGCCTGCAACCCCTTGCGCCCGCGCGTATCGGTCACGCTCGCTGCGGCAACCGTGCGATAGTCGCCGATGCTCTCGATCTCTTCCCGCGTGTCGATCACCGCTTTTACCGGCACGCCAAACGTGAGAAGTGAACGAGCGGTCCGATGACCATCATCATTCGAGGTGAACACCGCGACGCCGTCCCCTGCTTTCCGGGTCGGGCTGACGGCCCAGCGATTGGCGTAGGCGCGAACGGCCCCCGACAGCATCACGCCCGGCCGGTCATTATTGGCGAACGGAATGTGCCGCTCGGTCGCGCCAGCCGCCAGAATGCTGCGTTTCGCCGATATACGCCAAAACGTCTGGCGTACTTGACCATCCGCGTTAAGCAGATGGTCGCTGACCCGCTCCACCGCGCCAAACACACCGTGATCGTAGACGCCAAATACCGTCGTCCGCACCATCAACCGCACATTGGGCAAACTGCGCAGTTCGGCGAGGGTCGCTGCGACCCAATCCATGCCCGGCGCATCCGCGATGACCGCGTCTTCCGCAAGGAGGCGACCACCGAAGCGGAAATCCTCATCCGCCAAGACAACCTCCACACCAGCGCGCCCCGCCGTCAGCGCCGCCATCAACCCGGCGGGACCACCACCGATGATAAGAAGGTCGGGGTACAAATAGCCCCGATCATACATATCGGGATCAGCCTCTCCGGAGAGCGCGCCAAGCCCCGCAGCGCGCCGGATCGCGGGCTCGTAGAGTTTCTCCCAAAACGCGCGCGGCCACATGAAAGTCTTATAGTAGAACCCGGCGGCGAGCAGTGGCGACAGCAGATCATTGACGGCCATAAAGTCATATTCGAGCGGGCCTATGTGGTTCTGGCTCTTGGCCTCTAACCCGTCATACAATTCGACAACAGTGGCGCGGGTGTTGGGTTCTGCGTGGGCTCCCGAGCGCAAAGTTACCAAGGCGTTGGGCTCTTCGGCGCCTGCGGAAAAGATGCCGCGCGGGCGGTGATACTTGAAGCTGCGCCCCACCAGTTGGACACCATTGGCCAAAAGCGCAGAGGCGAGCGTGTCACCGACATAGCCATTCAATCGTCGCCCGTTAAACGTGAAAGTGAGAGACCGGGTCCGGTCAAGCAATCCGCCAGCATGGCGTGTCATGTCGTCCTCTTTCCACGCAGTTTGACGTCGCGCGCAAGCTCCGCGCCCAAAATCTCATGGGTGACGGTGTCCCGCGTGACAACAAGCCATGACCGGTCGCCGTTTTCATGGAACCAGAGTTCGCGGTGCACACCCGCCGGGTTATCGCGCAGATACGCGTATTCGTAGAAGGCCTCCGCCGCGTCTTCGCGCGCCGGGTCTGGTCGATCCAGGAGGGACGCGTCCCCGAGATAGGTGAATTCCTGCGCATCGCGAAGACCAAGGAGAGGGTGCGGGATCAACATAAGCGCCTCAATGCAAGTTGGGTTGGGCGCCGACGCCCTTCTCATCAATGACATGGCCGCGTGCGAAGCGGTCCAACCGGAACGCCGTTGCCGTCTCGTGGGGCGTGTCAGTCGCAAGGAGATGAGCAAAGACGTAGCCCGACCCGGGCGTCGCCTTGAAGCCGCCGTAGCACCAACCCGCGTTTAAGTAGAGTCCGTCGATGGGCGTGCGATCGATGATCGGCGAGCCGTCCATGGACATGTCCATGATGCCGCCCCAACTCCGCAGAAGACGAGCTCGCCCAAGCATGGGCATCACCGCCATGCCGCCTTCGATCACATCCTCCACGACCGGCAGATTGCCGCGCTGCGCATAGCTGTTGTATCCATCGATGTCACCACCAAAAACCAATCCGCCCTTATCCGACTGGCTGACATAGAAGTGCCCGGCCCCAAAGGTAATGACGCCGGGGACGATGGGCTTCAGCCCTTCGGACACAAAAGCCTGCAAAACGTGGCTTTCAATGGGAAGCCGCATGCCCGCCTTCTCCATGACACGGCTCGTGGATCCGGCAACCGCCACACCAACTTTCTTCGCTTCAATTGCGCCGCGCGACGTCTCGACCCCGCGCAACCGGCCCCCTTCGATCCGAAACCCTGTCACCTCGCAGTTCTGGATCAGATCGACGCCCAATTGATCGGCCGCGCGGGCATAACCCCAGGCGACGCCATCATGGCGCGCGGTCCCCGCCCGTTCCTGTCGCAACCCGCCTTTGATCGGGAACCGCGCATTGTCAAAGTTCAAGTAAGGGGCGATTTGGCGCAGCTCATCCTGCGATAACAGTGTCCCGCCTGCACCGGAAAGGTGCATCGCGTTGCCGCGGCGGCGATAGGCATCGCGTTGGCCATCCGAGTGGAAAAGGTTGATGATCGAGCGTTGCGATACCATCGAATTGAAGTTCAGGTCTTGCTCTTGCGTCTCCCACAACTTCATCGACAGTTCGTAGAATGGCTGGTTGCCCGGCAAAAGATAATTCGACCGTATGATGGTGGTGTTGCGCCCGATATTGCCGCCGCCGAGCCAGCCCTTTTCCAACACCGCGATCCGTTTCTCGCCGAATGTCTTGGCCAGGTGAAAGGCCGTCGCAAGCCCATGGCCGCCGCCACCAACAATGATGATGTCGTAGGCGGGTTGCGGGTCCGGGTTGCGCCACAACGGCGTCCATCCACGGTGGCCCGTAAGCGCCTCTTTGATCACACGAAATCCGGAAAATGCCATTAGCGACTCCTGTTAAGAAACTTTTACCCCATAGGAAAAGGCAAAACTTTCCGTTTTTAGACATTTGTTTTACACTTTAGGACATGACACGCCCGAAACGCATTGGCTTTTACCTACTCGACGGCTTCGCCACGATGAGCACCGCCGCTGCCATGGAACCGCTGCGGGCGGCAAACATGTTTGCCGATACCGTGCTCTATGAGTTTTGCGGCCTCTCAACCGATGGCGCACCCGCACGATCCAGCTTACCGGCGGACTTCGAAACACGCGCGCTGTCCCATGATCTGCCGCGCTTCGATTTGATCTTTGTCGTAGCGGGAGGCGATCCCTTGCAAGTGAACGACGCCACCCTTTTCGCCTGGCTGCGCGAGCAGGACCGGCGCGGCATACCGCTTGGTGGTATCTCCGGCGGCGCGGCCATACTGGCTCGGGCTGGCCTGATGGAAGGGCGACGTTTTACAGTGCATTGGCACCACCTCGACGCCCTGCGCTGCCTATCGGCAAGCTACCTGATCGAACGTCGTTTGTTCGTTATCGACCGCGACCGCTACACCTGTGCAGGCGGCACGGCGCCGCTCGATATGATGCATGCGATCATTACGGCTGACCACGGGGCACGATTTGCCCGCCGGATTGCCGATTGGTTTATTCAGACCGATATTCGCGCGGCGAGTGATCCCCAACAGGCGAGTATCGCGGCGCGCTATGGCCCTTTGCCAGCCGCTTTGGAACAGGCCATCACCCTGATGGAGAGCCATATCGCTGATCCATTGAATGCAACGCAATTGGCCACCCTTGTTGACCTTTCGACGCGCCAATTGCATCGCCAATTCCTCGCGCATTTGGGACAAAGCCCGATGCAAATCTATCGTGTCATTCGGTTGACCATGGCCAAAGACCTTTTGCAGCGTTCTCATCTGCCTCTTTCCGACATTGCGGAGATGACCGGCTTTGCATCACAAGCCGCATTTTCGACTGCGTTTTCCAAGTGGTCAGGCCGGCCCCCGCGCGAGGCACGGAGCGAACGTTCGCAGGCCCGGCCTGCAAACCCGATTTCAACGTGAGAATTTGCAAAGGCTACCCGATCAAGCGCCAAAACTCTCGATCTCCGCGATCAAATCAATTGCGAGCCGCGTAGAACTGGCGGCCACGGCGCACGCTTCCGCAACCGTTTGCCACTCCATCGTCCAGGCCTGCCCGGAGCGCAGGCCCTCGTGGCGCGCCGCTCTCAACGACGCCGCCTGCAACAGGGCAGCACGATCGGCGAGGGTGATCAAGACTTCGGCCTTCACCGGGTTAACCTTGTGGGGCATCGCGGATGACCCACCGCCTTTGAGGACCACTTGGCTGGGGCCAATCGCCGACATCAACGCGAGATCTTCGCCAATCTTTCCTGCCATAACAGTCACTTGGCTGATGAAGTTCATGGCCGACAGGATGCGGCTCCGGTCGGTGTGCCACGCGCGACCTGGATCACTCAATGACAGGTTCGAGGCAAAGACGGCCCCAAGTTCTTTCGCCTTCGAATGTTCGCGCACGCCCACAGGCCCACCCCACTGAATGACCGCAAGCCCGTCGATAGCAGCGGTGCCCTGGGTCAATAACCCGGGAATGGACTGTTGCCAGCGTGCAATGACCTCCGCTACGGCGACGGTGAGTGCTGGCTGCATCCGCGTGTAGCCCATGATCTCCGCGCTGCCATGCACTCCTGTCAGCGCCGAAAGATCGGCATCCAGCCGTTTCAACCGCGCGCCCACGATACCGAGCACCTCAGTGAGCGTCAGCACCAGCGCGGTGTCCATGACGTCTTGGGACGTCAACCCATGGTGAACCAAATGCTCCGCGTCCGGTCCAACCAGACGGCGCAACGCTTTTACCAAGGCGGGAATTGGCACGCCGTCGCGGGCAAACCCGTCCTTCAGGTCGACAGGCGCGATGCTTGCCATTTCAATCGCTTTGGCGACTTCCTCGCCTTTTGCGTCGTCAGAGATCGCGCCGAGCGCTCGGGTCCAGGCTGCTTCGATGCGCAGGTATTGGGCAAGCTCGGTGTCGGCGGAGAACCGAACATCGATCTCCGGGTCGCCGAACAGGCCCGACATCCACGGGTGGTCCGAATAGCTGATCATGGGACAGACCTGCCTGCGCACAGTGTCTTATTGTGGGGCATGCAAGCGGGCCGCTGTTGCATCCAATTGCGCGGAGAAAAATACGTTGATCGCGGTAGGCTCACGCACCTGCCTCCTGTTTCATTTCTGCAAAAACCTGGTTCGCCCATTTGAAAGCATTGTTCATTAACGGCGCGGTCCACATGGGTGTCGCCAAGGACAGCGCGTTTCACCTCCATCCCTTTGTCGTAGCGGTTCTGCATCGGCAGCTCCCTCGGCAGCTTGTAGCGGCGGGACGCCACAACCTCCCTAAAGGCGATCATAATCAGGGTCCCAGGGCGCGACAATTGCCGATAGCACGACGCTTTTAAACGGCACCAAGCCGCGGGGGCTCAAACACGCCCCTCAATCTGAATATGGAAGTTGCGCTGCGCGCCAGCGGGTGGCTTCGGAAACGGGGCCGCTTTTCGGATAACCTGAAGCGCCGCACGGTCGAGGCGTGCGCTGCCCGAACTTCTTGAAATCACCACTTTGGCCAATCCACCATTGGCACTGATCGAAAAGCTGACGGTTGCCGTACCGCGCGAGCCGACGCGCGGCTTTCGCACCCGCGAGATGCGCCGCATCACCTGTCCGGGATAGTTGCTGACAGCGGCATTCCCCGCCGCGGTCGAAGAACGTGCGGCGTTAGAGGATTGTTGCGTGTTGGTGGAGTTCGACGATCCTGCCGCGCTGCCTGCTCTGGCATTCTGTGCGCTATCGCCGCGCGGCGTCGCCTTTGGCTGTTCGCGTGTGATCTGTCTCGTCGGGCCTTCTGGACGCTGCGTCGGACGCGGCGAGGCTTGTACGGCATGATCCTCGGGAACGGGCTCGATCTCGGGAACCGCAGGCGCGGCGGCCAAAGGGGGCTCCGGCCCGGTTTCAGTTACGTCAGGCGCCGTTGTTGCGGGTGGGGCAGGCTCGACCGACGGCACAACGGCGGCAAGGATGTCGGGCGTCGTCTCAACGACTTGATCCGGCTGCTGCGCTTCGACGGTTTGCGTCGTCGTGGGAGACGGCAGCGCGCTCTCCACGTCGACGGGGTCGATGGGTAAAACAACGCTCTCTTTCGGCGTAGCGTATTCGACGGGCTCGTTTGGTGTATCGCTGGGCGGTGTGGTCGCTGTTTCGACCGGCTCTATCGTGTCAGTCGGCACGTCGCGGGTTTGGGTCGGCTGCTCGACCGGCGTGGCAACCTCGTCCACTTCGTTTGTGAGTGTTTCGGTTGGCGGCTCAGCTTCTGTGGCTTCCTCTGGCTCAACCTCGGGCGTTTCCGTCACCTCAGGTTCGAGCGTCCCGGCGGTCATATCGGCAAAACTGTTGCCAAGGCGGGCTTCGACTACCGCATCTGCGCCCCCTGCAATCTGAACCTCTTCCTTCGAAAAAGCTGCAAGGGCGATCAAATGCGCAGCGGCCGACACCAAGACCAGCCCGGCCTTCAGCCCGGTTGAAGACGGGATCATTGCAGCGCCCGCTCTGTCACGATGACCACAGATGATGCGCCGAGTGCCCTGAGGTCGCGCGAAACCTCGACCAAGCGGCTGGCGTCAAGTTCACGATCCGGTACGACTTTCACCCGTTGCAATTGCTCCGGGCTGAACCGCTGTGCCAATGCGCGCGTGTCGCCAACTGGCTCGCCGCGATAGCTGAGCGTCCCGTCTTCGCGAATGACAATCGCATCAGGGGGTTCGCGCCCTTCCAAATCGGACGTTTCGACCAGCTTGAGGTCACCGTCGAGCGGCTGAGCAACCGTACCAGCAACCAGAAAGAAGATCAGCATCAGAAAAACGATGTTGATCAACGCGATCGTTGGTTCACCCTTTTTCTTGCGTCTCATCCGTTGCATTAGCTCGATCCCAGAACTGAAACGCTGAGGCCAGGATAATCGCGGAGCGCGACCAAAAGGTCGGTTAAACGTTGCGCTGAGACACCCTCTTGCAGGGCGACCAGAAGGGCTTGACCGTCTTGTGGTTCAATGGACAAGGCGGCCAGTTCTTGCGGTGCGCCATTGACGGTTAAACGGTCGGCGAAAAGCTGCAAAAAGATTGGCGGTTCGCCAGAAGCAGCGCCGCCCCCCGAGGCAGCGCTGAGTTCCACTTCCGCGAACTTTGAAAAAGTCGAACTGAGCATGAAGAAAAGCAAAAGCAGAAAAATGACGTCGACAAGGGACGTCATGGAGATGCTAGACTTCTTTCGCCGTTTCTTAAGCATGGGCCGGTCGCCCGGCCAACTCAGCGGCAGCGGCCCGCCGTTCGCGGGGGCTAAGCACCGTTTGGATAGCCTGATCGGCAATGCCGCGTTCCGCATCCATCCGGGCTTCGAGCCACGCGTGGATGATGGAGGTCGGCATCGCCACAGCAAGACCCGCCGCTGTGGTCATCAGGGCGACCCAGATACCGCCTGCAAGGATCGAGGGATCGACCTGGCTACCCGCTGCCTGCAGCGCCTGGAAAGCTTCGATCATGCCGAGGACCGTGCCGAAAAGACCAAGAAGTGGGGCGAGTTGCGCGATGTTCTCCAGCGTCCCAAGCCCGCGTTCCAGACGGGCAAACCGGGTTTCGGCTTCGCTGACGAGGCGATCATTGTCCGCCTTATCCGATGCAAAGGAAGCATGGATCACCGGTGCGAGATAGCTCTTCGAATGACCAAGCCTGTCCAGGGCCGCGCTGCGGTCCCCGGCGTCCCAAGCGCGCACGGCCTCCATAAGCGCCGTGTGCCGACCAACGCCCGCCGCCCGGAACTGCCACAGCTTATACAGCGTCGCAGCCAAAACGTAGATCGAGACAACAATCAGAATGAGGATGACCGGGCCGCCAAGATCAACTACCTGGCGTACGTTCTCTAAGAGGAGCGCCATATCCATCACCCGATCAATGCTACGTTTATGCGGCTGGTTACCTTTAAACCAGCGGCGCAGGCCGTCGCCTCCATACCCGGGGCCTCACATGTGTTGACGCCATTGATCAGGATTTGACCAAGGTCTGCACAGGCCAATTCAGGGATCACAAATTGCCGGACGCGTGGTCGGCCCGCCGGTATAGCACCGAAATCAAAAAGCGTTAGGCGATTGACGGCCCCGTCCTTGGCAAAAAGGACGGTCTCGAACACGGCCTTGTCGACGCCGTTTTCGTAACTCGTCGTTGCAACAAAGGTGAGCTGGCACCCGTCAGCCGCATCCGCCAGCGTGTTCAACTCGACGCCCAATCCTGGGTTTTCGGCTTCTTGAGCGATGGCCAATCCAGCGCAGACAACCCAACACATCAATGAAAGTACGATCCGCATCTATTTTTCCCCACTTTCCCGAGCATTTCCCCGTATCGCGCCTATGCTATGCGGCGACGCGTTTTCTTGTGGGCTGGGGATTTTGCGAAAGCGCATAGGGCGCGTTTTGCGAATGTCCTGGCAAGCATGCAAACTAGAGCCGCCAATGGGCTTTGCCAAGGCGAAACGCATGGGTAACCGCCAGCGCATGACCACAGGCGATGTGGTGTGGTGTCCAAACCGGTCTGAACTTTTCCTTGAAACTGCGAAGGCCTTCAAAACGATGAATATCCTCGCTATCTTGGTAAATGAAACCGCCTAGTCGTTGCCGATGCGAGGCAAGCGTGTTGGGTCCCGTCAACATTCAAAACAGAGAGAAGCAAACGCTGCGTCAGCTCAAAATACACTGATATCAAACGCGCTTTGCATGCCCCATACCAAATGCGGTAAACTGCGAGAAACGCACTTCACGGGGCTGACTTGTGCACATTCATCAGACAACGCTTGCCGCATGGAAATCCAAAGGTGGTAGTCCCGCGACGGAGTAAGATCTCTAAACGCAGCTGGCTTATGAAGTTAATTGAGGCGGTGCGGCCGGTCGATGCGCTTTCACGGCGAGAGCAAACTCGGAGCGCGGTCCATATCGACAGCATAAACATAGCTGATTTGCGCCCGCATGACGAATGGCTGCTCCCGGATCGTTGATCTCAAATCGCAGGCATCTGCTGTGTCGCGCAATGAATGCCGCCGCCAAGCTCTCCCAGCGGATCGACATTCAACATCACGATCTCTCGTCCGGGATAGTGCCGCGACAAGGCATCTTTCGCAAATTGATCTGTTTCTCGGTCGCCAAACTCTGCGGCAATGATCGCACCGTTGCAGGCATAGAAATTAGCATAGGACGCCACGAAGTCGATGCTTTTAACCCGACGGGTGTTTGGTTCGGGGATTACCTCAACGTCCATGCCCTCTTCGATCAACTTGTCGTGCGTCTCCAGTGCCGCTTTGTGAAACGGGTCCGTCAGGTCTGGCTCATCGGGGAGATTGATAAGGACGCGCCCCGGACCTGTGAACCGCGCAAGACTGTCGATGTGATAATCCGTGATATCCTCGTCCCAAACACCATCCGACCAGATCATCCGAGTGGCACCATATGCAGTGAGCAGCCGTTTTTCGATCTCGTCGCGGGACAGCCCTGGATTTCGATTGTCGTTCACCCAGCTGCTTTCATGGGCCATCAAGAGCCCATGTCCATCGTGTTCAACTCCACCGCCTTCGCCACGAAGACCTGAGGGCATCAACTCCAACCCAAGCCGATCGGCAACCGTCGCCGCAATCTGACTGTCGCGCCGGCTGACCTGTTTTTCTCCCCAGCCGTTGAACTGGACGTGCGTGACGGCGAGGCTGCCGGAACTGGCTATCGCGAAAATGGGTCCGGCATCGCGGCACCAAAGGTCCTCTGTCGGGATGTCCCATAGCTCAACACCAGCCGATAGCTTTGCTCTGGCGCCCGCGTGATCTGATGCAGCGGCGAGCATCGTAACTGGCTCAAACTCGGCAATCGTATTGGCGATGTCGGCGATGGTCTGCTGCGTCATGTCTAAAAACACAAGATCACGGTAGACGCGACGATTGACTGGCCATTGCATAAACGTGCGCAGATGAGGGCTTTCTTCCGGCGGTACGTAGAGCGCTGATGCGGCCATGGCTTTGGAAATCCCTTTGTACCCCAGTGCAGTGAAAGCTCCGGTGTATGACAGCATTTCTCTGCGGTTCATTGGCTTTCCAATGGTGAAAATCTGCTTTGGCCACTCTTTTAGGTAGACAGGCCAGTTCATGAAAGTGGTCATTTATGAGTGAAGCAGCAACTTTGGCTGGCCGTGGCCAAACTTACGGCTCGCGAGACCTTGATGCCGTCAAAAAACCGACGGAATTCGAATAGGACTGCGTAGAAAGTGGCGAGAGAGGGATCACAAATGAAGAAACGCGCTGTTCTAATGACATCGATGCTCCTTGCACTTTTTGCGTTCTATGCTTGGCACACACCTCTCCGGGGTCCGTTGACCGATCCCGAAATCGACGCATTTATGGCCACGCAAGCGGCGACCGGCGGGACAGATTGGACCGATGAAGCCGCCTTTGAGGCGTTTCTTCGGAATGACGACGGACGTTCCTTTGTTATGATTAACCTTATGGAGTACCGCGAAACCGCCGAATACTCCCTAGATGACACGCCTTCCAAGGAGATGACAGGCGCGGAAGCGGATGCACTCTACGGACAGTCTGTACTGCCACAACTTCTGCTTCGCGGAAGCTACCCTGTGGCCCGGGCGACCCGCTACAACACGATTATAAATTCCGTGGGTGAAACTGCGGGAGAGTTCGACGGGTTTGCGATGGTACGCTACCGGAGCCGGAGAGATTTGATCGATATGCTGGCAAGCGACGCGTTTCTTGACGCCAACACACACAAATGGGCGTCGCTCGAAAACACTCTTGTTGCCCCCTCGAAAAATGCTGCGTCCTTCAAATTCATAGGGTTCATTCCCGTGTTTTTGATTGCAGGCATTGGCGTGGGCCTTGGCTCATTGGTTTGGCAAAAGCGCGGGAACTGATTCCTCCAATAGGAAATCAAAGCGCCTGTACGCTAGGTCGCGGTCCCAAGCTGAGATCGATAGATTCGAGGTGAAGCTCCGCTGACGGCCGACAAAGCAGACAGATGCTGGAGCGACGCCACATGATACAGCTAACCGCAATTGAGGAACACGGGCAGCATCCGACATGAAAACGGTGGCTTCAGCCGCTAATACCGTACCGATACCCTGGCAAGTTTTGCTACTGGCTCCACAACTCGGTGTCGGGATGAAATTGGGACCAGGCAAACCAAAAAGCTTGATGGCTCCCAAGGCCTGACCCATCGACGTTTACGGCTTTGATCCCACCCGCATCCAACTCCAAACGCACGTTCTCAACCACAATCGTATCGCCGCGCCGTAACGCGACAAGCGCTGTGCTTCTTTGAAAAGCGACGGGCTTGCCTGATGCTGTGATGACGCCGATGACATCCTCATGAACAGGCAAGCGCGGGTCGACATCGCCCACAGGAAAAATCGGACCGTTGGCATCCCGGCCGTTGCGAAAATCAGGATTGCGCCCAAGCGCGTAGCGTTCTAGCAAGACAGTTGTTTCAGGATGGTCCCGTTTCCACGTTCCCCAATCGGTCGTCACGACCGTCGCCTGCTCGAGTTTAATTTTCTTTTCAGCAAGTTCCCCGGTCACGGCATGGCCAAGGAATGTGTCAAAAACGGAAAAGGTGTTGAGATCGTACATCACCTTGTTGGACCGGCTCAGCAACCCTGACGTCCGCAACATCGGCCTTTCAATCCCCTCGGGCAGCTCGTCCGTGAAATAGGCCTGCGCGGCACCACACAAGGTGCAATAGGGAATGCCGAGATCACGTCCACCGAGCGTATCATTGACCATTTCACGCACTTCCATGATGCGCCGTGGATAGGCTCGGTACTCGCCGTTTATCTCGATGCCGAAAACGACGTCATCGTCTTTCAACCAACTCGCATCATCGGCGCTGCTGACTTCCGGATTGTCGACCGCCGGTATGCAATTGCACCCATCATCAGTCCTATCAAAGGGGCGATCATCAATCAGGACGCCGCCCCAGGAGACGAGCCGCCAATCTAGGTTCCCCTCCACAAAAAGGCGATCCCAACCGGGCACCATTCCAGTGAAGATGGCGCGCTTGAACTTTAGGTATTCCGGCGGCGCGGGAATATCCCACGCAATGAGATGATCCGTCACAACACCCCAGCTGTTTTCAAGCGGCATTTGTCTACCCAGCAACTGTCCTGCAGCGTTTGTCAGCGCCCCATTGAGCTGTCGTGACGGGACAAAGCGCATGAGGTCACTGATAAGCCAGGCCAGTCTAGGGTCCTCTGACTTCGCAATTTCCGCCAGGGCCAACGTCTGATTTTCGTCCCATGTCGACAACGCGACGCTATCGACAAATGCAACGCGCAGTGCAAACTGCATGGCAGGGGATAAGGGGCCGTCGGGCACCGCTGGCGGGGTCCCAAACGCTTCCGTCACATAGTCAGGTAATGGATCAACAGCTTGTGCCTGCAATGCATCTGCAAGGACCGAAGCCAGCCCGAAAAAGGAGCCTGCGACAAGGATCCGGGAAGAATTTCTTAGTGAGGAAAACATGGGTCAGCCTTCAGCAGTAGTTGTTATCTTGTTGAGCGAAACATGCCGTCCCGCCACAGCTTCAGTCCGGCGTCGCACAAGAAATAGACCCAGTGACGCAGCCTTTCAGGAGCTGAGGGCAACAGTGCATACTGCCCTAACTCCGGTAAAATCACTTTTGTACCAATCATCGTGAACGGTGAAGTCGACCTAAAGGCACCGTTGTGCAAGATGGCTGTTGCTGCGGTGCAGTTTCCCAAAGGCGAACAACCAATGCCCAAAACTAGCTTTACGCGACCATGACCAGATCTCACTCTGCCGATGTCGCGTCTTTACAAACCGAAATTGCTTCTCAGCTACGTGTTTTAGGAGCAGAAACACCATACGCCGCTGATGCGAATGAACCTGACCCGCGATATCTCGGATACGGCGTAAGGGCGCCAGAGATGAAGCGGTTTCTAGGCAGTTTGAGACCCAAGCTTAAGGATTTGGGCACAGAAGAGAAGATTGAACTCGCCGCGCGCCTCATTGCCTCCGGGTATGGAGAACAAAAGAGCGTTGCCCTCGCCCTTTTAGAAGACGTTCCCGATTACTTCACGCCGGCGCGCTTTTGTGAACTCGAAGACATCGTGAGCGGCCTCCATGGTTGGAGCAAGATCGACGGCGCAACAAAGCTCTTTTTGCCAAGCATTCTTGAGCGTCACCAACAAGCGACGGCTGAGCTATTGACACGATGGAATACCAGCGAAGACAGGTGGCTGCGTCGGGCGAGCGTCGTCCTTTTCACGCGGAAGGTCGCGAAGTCAGGCTTGCACAAAGACCTGGCACTTCGTTTCGCTAACGCCTTGGTTTACGATCAAGAGCATTTGGTACAGACCGGCGTTGGTTGGTGCCTGCGCGATCTCATGAGATGGCACAAAGAAGAAATTCTGCCTTATGTTATCGACCTTCGGCATAAGGGGGTGAGCAGCAAGATCACGCTTTACGCTCTGCGAGACATCAAAGGCAAAGAGCGCCAAGACATTTTGAGACTTTGACGTTTCGTTCCCCTGCCAGAAAAGATTTGATGGCAACACTAAAGTCAAGCGGCACCACTATAAAAACAATCTCTTTGCCACCGCGAAAGCGTTCCCTGTATCGCAGTTCTTCTTCGTAGCAGCGGGTTCACTTGGACACTCGGCGTGCAAATTCAATGCAGAAATGGTTTCCACTTATTCGCAAGAAGCGGGTCGCGATTTCCGTACCTTTAGCGGTATTGACGTTTCGGACTCCAAAAGGGAACCGTTGATGTCTCCACAGTCAAAGTCGATGAACGCTAACGAATGGAGCCTGTTGGTCTTTCTGTCTATCTTGTGGGGAGGCGCGTTTTTTGCGGCAGGGGTCGCCGTCAAAGAGGTTCCTCCACTCACTGTTGTCTTGGCACGCGTGGGATTGGCTGCAATCGTTTTGTTGCCAGTTTTCTGGTACTACGGCTTCAAACTGCCCCGTTCGCTAAAAGAATGGGTGCCTTTCATGGGTATGGGCATCCTCAACAACATTCTTCCCTTTGGCTTTTTCTTTGCCGGACAAACCTACATTTCGGTCGGCCTTGCATCGATTATCAATGCTATGACACCACTCTTCACCGTTTTAGTCTTGGCAAGCTTCCGCGAAGAAACGCTGACGCCATCGCGATTGGTTGGTGTTTTGCTTGGGGCAATTGGCGTTGGCGTGATCCAAAGCGATGGTAGTACTCTGGAGTGGACGCAAACCATAGGTGTCATTCTTTGCCTTTGCGGCGCCGGCAGCTACGGGTTCGCGGCTCTTTGGGGGCGTCGGTTTTTGAGTGGCGTACCACCAGTTAAATCGGCAACCTGTCAACTTCTGTCCTCAACAGTTTTTATGCTCGTGATAGTGAGTATCATTGATCGTCCTTGGACACTCGATACGCCAAGTCATTCTACAATTTGGGCAATGGTCGCACTCGCTGTATTTGGAACGGCTCTTGCATACATTGTCTTCTTCGAAATTCTGGTGCGCGCCGGTGCAAGCAATGTCATGCTTGTGACGCTTCTCATACCTGTAAGTGCAGTAATGTTGGGGGCACTTTTTTTGGATGAGGCCGTTCTAGCAACGCAAGTGATTGGCGCACTAATTATTGGTCTTGGCCTATTATTCATCGATGGTCGTACCTTCAAATTTAAAAAGAGCACGCATTGAGCAACCTGAGTTTTGCGCTGTGCAGTGCTCCATAATTTGGGTTCGACGCAGACCTCAGATGCGATGCCATAACCTGATCCAAAGTGACTCTATGAAAACTCTCGGAAGGGCCTCAGTTGCCATTGACCGCGGTACTACGCTTTGCGGCGCACTTTACTCAAAACGGACGCTCCGCCATGTCACTTTTTGGATATCGACCAGCATCTGATGACTGCAATTTGCTATTCAAGGCGCATTAACAAAGACACTTCGCATGTTAGGGTTCCTGCCATGTCGTACAGGGGTGTTGACCTACGCCCCTTAGAGTCGGCGCTCATAGGTTAGCTCTATTCAGGTTTTGGTCACACTCGTCAGGCGCTCAACATGCGTCCGCCCGTTCCAGAAACCACATTAGAGAAGTCAACGATTAGTGGCCCAAAGATAGGGGGCTAGACACATGCATCTCGTCGCAAAGGCGACATTCGGACCTGATGCCCTGGCAATAGCCCAACAACAGCATCCGTATCATCAATCGGGATCAATCGAAGGACGACCATTGCAGCTATAGAATGGTGCAAAAAGCGGACGAACGTCGGATAAATCGAGAAACTGATCAATGCCGCGCAGCGGATGATCGGACGGCACAAACTCTTCAATCGAGAACTCGTAAAACAGCGCGCCTTGCGCCACCTGCCGAGGTCCCATCATCGCCACGCCTCCACGCTCAACCTCCAGTGCAACAGCGCCAGACCAACCAAGCAACGGACTTTTTCGACACTATCCGGACGAGGCGGACTTGCACGCTTGGTGTTTGAAGGCCTGCTTCACTAAGAAAACTGTTGTAGAAAACTATTCCGCAAGCATTGATACGCGACAGACCGCGCAGTCTGTGGAAACATCTGAGCTGGGGAAAGCCTTTATTCCGAGTGGTTGAGATACGCTTGTAAACGCTCAGCCGCTCGCTCTGGCAGATCGGTTGGCAAGTCTTCGACGGTCGCCTCTTGCGCACCGACTTCAATCAGCATCACCATGCCCATGGCGTAATGGGGCGTGCATTTGATGCCATAAAGGCCTTCAACATCAAATGTTACCGTGATTTCTTCGTTGAGTTTGCCCTTGATCGGCGTCGCGCCTTCAGGGAGCATTCCTTCAATGCTCACCGCATCATGGCCTGCGCGGGTGGCGACAAACTTCACACTGTCGCCAATCTGCACGTTCAAGTAAGGCGGATCATAGACCATTGAACCGCTCGCGTTTCGATTCAGCATTTGGACTTCATAAGCTTCTGCCAGAGCGACAGATGGCATCAAAATTGCAAGAAACGTGATAAACAGACGCATGCATTATTCTCCTACATGAGCGTTATGAAAACGGATGATGGTCGCGCCATCGGCGGGATCGGTGATGAAATGTCCGCAGACGCCAAAAATGCGCGTCAGGCGGTCTTCGTTCAGAATGTTCTCAGGTGTGTCTATGGCCTCAATCCGACCAGACTGCATCACACAGATTCTGTCGCACATCATCGCCTGGTTCAGGTCATGCAAGGCAACAACCTTTGTGATCGATAAATTTCTAACGAGATGCAGGATGGCAAGTTGATGTCGTATATCCAGATGGTTGGTCGGCTCGTCTAACAACAATACGCGTGGTTGCTGCGCCAAGGCGCGGGCGATGTGAACGCGTTGCCGCTCCCCCCCCGACAACGTGTGCCACAGCCGGTCTTCAAACCCGTGGAGATCAACGTCGGCGAGGGATTTGGCGACGATAGCATCGTCCCCCGGACCCCAAGGTTGCAGGGCGGAAAGGAAAGGCGTGCGCCCCAATTCCACGGCATCGCGTACAGTTATCCGCTCTTCCGTATCGGCATGTTGCTCCACCAGCGCCAGTTTTTGCGCGATGTCACGCTGCTTCAGCTCAGCCATTGGCTCGTCACCAAGATAGACCTCGCCGACGGTCGGGCGCCTCACGCCCGCCAACATGCGCAAAAGGGTAGATTTGCCCGAGCCGTTCGGACCAATCAGGCCAAGCATTTCGCCTTCGTTCACGGTCAGGTTTGCGCCTGAGACGATTTCCTTGCGCTTGACCCGCCACCCAAGATTTATGCCACGCAGGATCACATTGCCGCCCTCCGCCCGATAAGGATGAACGCAAACACCGGTGCGCCAACCAGAGCGGTGACAACACCGATGGGCAGAACCCGCCCGGGGATCACAACGCGGGAAATAATATCGGCGGCGATCAAGAAGACCGCACCAGCCAAAGCGGAGGCCGGGATCAGAGCGCGGTGACGCGTGCCCACGACCATGCGCATCGCATGGGGAATGACGAGCCCTACAAAGCCTATTGAGCCCGTCACGGAAACCATCGCCGCGGTCATGAGTGCAGCAATAGCAATTAGGCCGAACTGAACACGCTTAACGGAGATCCCCAACGACGCGGCGCTGTCCGCGCCAAACGTGAAAGCATCCAGGGCGCGGACTTGGAGGAGGCATGCGACCAGCCCAAACAACGCAGCGGGAACAACGGCAATGGTGTCGGACCAGCGTACGCCGCTGAGATTTCCCATGAGCCAGAACATGATCCCGCGGGCCTGTTCGGCGCTTGCGGATTTGGCAATGATGAAGGCGGTCAGTGCGTTGAAAAGTTGTGACCCGGCAATCCCCGCAAGTACGATCACGCCCGCTGCCCGCAATCCGGTGCCACCACCGGCAGCTTGGGCAAGCATGGCGACGAAGCCAAATGCTAAAAGCGCCCCGACAAATGCTCCGACGGACATGGAAAGGGCACCTGCACCAATGCCGAGAATGGCCACTGAGACGGCGCCCGTCGATGCTCCAGCCGAGATGCCAAGCAAGTAGGGATCGGCCAGCGCATTGCGCAGCAAAGCCTGCAACACCACGCCAGACAAGGCCAAGCCCGCCCCGCAACACGCTGCAACCACGGCGCGAGCCAGACGATAGCTCCAGATGATGCCTGAATCGATCCGGTCCACTGGATAATCGGTTCCCAAAATCTTATTCGCCAGCACCTTCAGGACCACATCCAACGGGATGCGCGTTTCCCCCAAAGCCGTGCCAGCCATCAGCGCGAGAAACAGAAGGGGCGGTGCGATCACCGCCCACTTCCACATACTTCGTGAGGCTGACCGGACAATCATCCGGTCGGTCGCACTCATTGCAGGTCGAAGCCTTCCAGAGCATCGGCCACTTGACCCAAGGCGAGAATTGCGCGGACCGTCGGGCTCATGGCATGGGCATCGATTGTGATAATGCGACCTTCCTTTACGGCCGTCATCTCTGACGCAACCGGATCGGTCGTCAGGAATTCACGCTTGAGTTCCACGTCATCTGCCGGGAAGCGGCGACGATCCATCTCAGCGATTACGATGAAGGTTGGGTCAGCCTTAGCGATGGTCTCCCATCCAACCAGTGGCCATTCTTCATCTGACTGAGCCACGTTATCGACGCCCAGCTTGTCCATCATGTAGGCGGGGACACCTTGCTGGCCAGCAACGTAAGGGTCCGCATCCATGGCTGGGGATGAGAACCAGAACAACGCTGACGTACCTTCGGGCAGGTTTAGACCTTCTGCCTTGGCGACGGCCTGTGCCTCGGCGGCCTGAAGCTCAGCCACAAGTTCAGCACCGCGCGCTTGAACGTCATAGATTTCGGACATTTGCGTGACGGCCTTGTAGAATTGTTCGGTCGAGAACAGTTCCGAACGGGTGCCGTCGATACCGGTCAGGTTGTCTTTGCTTTCACAATCGGTCGGCATCACGTAGGTCGGGACGCCAACATCGTGGAACATCTCTCGGGTTGCGACAATGCCCTCGGCACCCACATGCCACTCGTACATTACGGTGACGAGGTCAGGCTTTTTGTTCACGACGCTTTCGAAGCTAGGGTCGTTGTCGGCCAGACGTTCAATGCCCGCGTCCAGTTCTTTGAATTCCTCCAGCACCGGATTGAACCAAACGGAAGTGCCGGCAACTTTGTCGCCAAGACCCAGCAGATAGAGAAGCTCAGTGGTGGACTGGCCAACTGTCACCGTGGAATCAGGTGCGGCATCAAAAGTTTGATCAAAGCCACAATTGGAAATGGTCAGAGGATAGCTGGTTTGCTGTGCGGTCGCCGAAGTCGTTGTCATCGTCAGCGCCAACACCCCGGACGCTACCAAATATTTTGTCATCGTATTGGCTCCTTTGCCAAAAAATAGGCAAAGAAGAGGGCTAGAACATGCGTGATGCGAGCGCTTCACGCCCGGACGTCCAACACGATCCACCCCAGACATCCCCGCCCGGTTTCAGTGTCTTTGTCGGCAGGTTTCCTGACTGACGGATCATAGCTCCATTTCCCTTCCCAGACCCTTTGGTCCAGTGGATATCGAAATGTGGCGAGCCGCCTACAGTTGCGGGGGCAGTTTCGGTTGACGCAGGGTTGCGTCGCGAATTCCCTATTATTTTCGAAAGAAAACCGACAATCATCCATTAGGCGTTAGGATCCAGGCCGTCAAGAGCGCAAAGCCAATCGCGAGCAGCTCTTTGCTTGGCTGACTTTTGAGATTTGTCCTTGCTAGCGGTTTCAAAGCAAGCAAGCCTTGTTTGTCAGCGTGGCATTCGGGAAATTTGGCTCATACACGACTTCCAAGGCACTACGGCAACTGCCTTCTTGGATTGCGACGACACGTCGTGAAAGGCTCAAATAAGACACTTGGCGGCGTCCAACGACACTGCGAACGCGGACCGCTTTCCAGCCATGCGTTACGAGCGCGATCTTTAGGACAGATCAAGCTCAGTAGAATGTGGACCTGTCGATTCTTGCTGTGCGTGTGCCAAGTACTGCTCATCTTGTTTCCGGAAGGCTCTTTCGTCATGCGCTATAGGGATTTGAAGGTGCTTTGCGGGAAAGGAGCAGGTTTCACGGGCATTCCTTCTCTATGCAGACGAGCCTTCAAGGCCTGCGTCAGCCGATGCTGCAGGGCTGCCAATCCTATGTTTCCCCTGTTTCTCTCTAATCCCGACAAAGTAATCGCTTGGAGCGCCGGCTTGGACCTTAGATTTGACATGATCCGATGCCATGCGTCGAGATCTTGAGCGGTTTCGGAAAGTGTCCCGGCCCGCCTAGCTGACGGCAAACCGGATAGTTTTGAGCAAAGAGAAGATGATTACAGTTACGAACTTCAGCAAGCAGTACAAAGGCTTCACCGCCGTGAAGGACCTCAGCTTTTCGGTCGAACCGGGCCAAATCCTTGGATTGCTTGGACCGAATGGCGCAGGCAAAACAACGACTTTGTGGACTTTGTGCGGCATCATCCCGCCGAGTTCGGGGAGCCTATTGGTAGCTGGCCATGACGTTGCCCGTGCGCCCATCGAAGCCAAAAAGAACCTTGGTTACATCCCTGACGATCCACGGCTCTTTGACACGATGACGGTTTGGGAACACCTGGCGTTCACGGCGGCTGCTTACAAACTCCCGGACTTCGAACAGGAGGCCGATGCACTCCTTGCGTCGTTTGAACTTTCACATAAGCGCGACACGCTTGTTCATAACCTGTCACGGGGGATGCGCCAAAAGGTAGCCATCGCCTGCGCCTTTCTGCACGACCCAAAGGTGATCCTCTTCGATGAACCCCTAACGGGACTAGACCCCCAGGGCATCCGTGGGATTCAACAAGCCATCCGCGACCGTGCGCGGGCTGGTGCGGCCATTATCATAAGCTCGCACCTTTTGAGCCTTTTCGAGAATTTGTGCACACATATCATGGTGCTGAACCTGGGCGAGTGCCGCCGATTTGGCACGATGGAAGACCTGCTGGCCGAGGTTGGCCATACGGACAGCACCTCAGCCCTGGAGGAAGTGTATTTCTCAATCACACAAGCCCCAGACCAGACATCAGACACGGCGGCGGTCTAAGAAATGGATGCTGCACTTTCCCAGCTTCTCTTGTTGCGACTGCGTGGCGGTCTGCGTCAGCGCTTGCTCCAGTTGGCAAGCGTACGCGGCCTGCTTTTCTCGCTCGCTTTCGGTGGGATCATTTGGTTCCTCATCGCCTCGAATAGCTCCTCGGCCACGGGCCTGTTCGGAACAGCGACGCTGGACCGACAAGCCTTTGGCGAGCAGATCATTACTTTTATGCCGCTCAGTATGCTTGGGCTTTCGCTCCTCACCGTTATGATGACGACGGGTCCGACGTTTCATTTTTCACCGAATGAGATCAATTTTCTTTTTACCGGGCCGTTCCATCGACGGGACCTGATCCTCTATAAGTTCGCAGCCTATGTCGCTGGCGTTACCTTGAGCAGCCTGTTCGTCACACTCCTTTTACAGCCCGAGGCAGGATCGGTCCTGCCTGTCTTCATCGCCACGCTCCTGACGCTTGTGTTCGTTCAGTTGAACAGCGCCGTCATCAGCATGACGGGGCACGCGCTCGACGGCAGCAGGTTCGCAAGGTTTCGATGGCCCGCCACGGCGCTGCTTTGCGCCCTTGGAGCTGCAACCTTGCTTTACGCATGGGCCGCGCCCGACCGTGGGATTATCGACCTCCTGTCCGAGTTTCGACACTCCTGGATCGGGACCATTATCTTGATCCCCTACATCGTGTTTGCCGAACTTTTCGTGGCGCAATCACTTTCAGAAATGGCGCTTTGGGCTCTTGTTGCGGTCGTCATTAATACGGCATTACTGCGAGCTTCAATTGTCCTCGATGCGCGCACGGCCGACCGTTCCCTCGCGGAGAATGCCCGCCTCAGCAACCGATGGGAGCGCATTAAACAAGGTGGGTCCTTTTGGGCAACGGAACGGACCGAGGTGCAGTCGATCCGCCGTGCACCAATTCTAGGCGGCTTGGGGCCCATTGCATTGCGGCAAGCCCTCAATGCGTTGCGGAATTCGTTCAAGCTTATCTTGGTATTTGCCGGTCTCGCTGCCTGTATAGCGCCGATGTCCCTAGCGCTCGGCGCACCAATCACCGAAGCACAGACTTTGATGATCATCTATATCTTCATCGCATTCATTCTCCCGCGCAATATGGTCTGCGACTTTCGCGGTGACCTTAGTCGGATGGAAATCTACAAGACACTGCCCATTTCTCCGTGGCGTATTTGCGCAGGCCAACTCGTGGTTCAAACCCTGCTGGCCTTTGTCATTACGTTGGCAATTATTGCGAGCGCCCTTGTCTTCGAGGCGAGCGTCACGCCAAAAGTTGCACTGATACTGGCGGCCTTTGCGCTGCCGTTGACGTTTCTCATCTATGCGGTTGAGAACACAGTGCATCTTCTGTTCCCGACAAAACTCGTTGCGATGGGTCGGGCGGACTTCGAGTTCCTTGGTCGCTCAATTGTTGAGTTTATCGCCAAAACAATCTTTGTATCTGCTGCCATAGCGGCTTCGATTGCGGTGGGGCTGTTCACGTTAAGAATGATGGGAACCACGTTGGTGGTGCCGGGACTGGCAAGCTGGCTCACACTGGCGTTGATCGGACTTCTGACATTGGTCGCACTGCAATATGCCTTCCGGCGCTTCGCGGTCGCAGAAACCATCGACTAAAGCAAAGGTCGAGGAACACCCGCTGACACATGATGATAACCGGTATTTGGAAAGGCGTTTAATACAATACCGGCCATATTGCGGGTTCTTTCACGAAAGCATTGCGCGATCAGAGATTGCGTTCGCGTAGATAAATCGACGAGCAAGCCTCAAAAAAAAAGACCGAAACTTCTATGGATGGCAATCAAATTAGAGCTGACCAAAGCAGGAAGTGGCGGAAGATAGTGGGATAGAGTTAGTAGCCCAAAAGCTCTCTTCATTCTTAAGGAGCGACGGCGGCCCAACACCTTGATCGAAACGATGTTGGCCTTTCTGACGAAAGCCCTTTGGTGGAAATTTATCCTTATAACTCTTGTTTCTCTAGGTCCGTCCAATTTCGCGATTATCCAGATTAAATAAATAATTACAGAAGCATAAGTTCACGTCTGCTCTTTAACGTGCGCACCCGTCCATCCTGAATCCGCAAAAAATATGAGAACAAATGTGGGAACGATATGACTTTGAGCGCTCAGAAAGTGGAGACGGCAGGACCGGGACGGCACGGCGACGGGCGCGGGCTTTTCGTCTATGTCAAACCATCTGGAGCACGGTCCTGGGTGCTCCGTTATTAGGTGCAAGGAAGGCGACGTGATCTGGGCCTCGGGTCTTTACCCAACGTTAGCCTCCCAGTGGCCCGCGACCGCGCATCCGAGGCGCGTAGCCTGATTGCACCTGTCACGTTTTCGTGTCGCTCCAAGTGCTCGTTTAGGCCAGTTTTCGTTCGAATGCGACGGGGCTTTTCCAGCCCAATGCTGAGTGCCGTCGGCGCGGATTGTAGAAGCTGTTGATTTACTGGAAGATTGCCGCTTCGGCCTGCCGCCGGGTTTGCCACGACCGCCGCCAGATCAACTCTGCCTTGATCGTTTTGAAGAACGTGAGGAGGATCAGAAAACAGTCCAGTGGACTGTTTTCCCGACGTAAAATGGCTGAGTTGTCATAGCAATTTCCTTTGCCGGACATCGATACCTGGAAGCCATGTTGGCGCAGTATCTTCTGATAGTCGTGTGAGCAGTATTGGCTGCCGCGATCCTTATGACGAACGCAGCCTTTAGGTGGTTGACGCAGTGGCGAGCCTTGTCCGCCATTGGTCCGAGGACAATGGACGAGCGCCATCTTCAACGCCCGGATCGCCAAGTCCCGTTTCATGCGATTGCTCACGGCCCAGCCGATCACGCGCCGAGAATGCAAATCCAGGATCACAGCCAGGTAGAGCCATCCCCCACGTGTCCAAACATAGCTGATATCGCCTGCCCATTTTTGATTTGACCGATCTGCATGGAAGTTCCGGTTCAGCAGATTGGGCGAGATGTTGAAGGCGTGGTTGCTGTCGGTGGTTACCTTGTACTTCTTGGATCGTTCGACGCTGATACCATTCTCACGCATCAATCTGCCAACTCGGCGGTGACCAACGTTCAGACCAATCTCTTTCAATTCTTCGGTCATGCGAGGACGGCCATAGCTTCCCAGGCTTAGACGGGAGTGTTCCTTGATGTGCGCCAGCACCACCATATCTGTCCGCTGCCTTTGACTGGCCGGTCGCCTGCGATAGGCTCGTAAACCTCGTTCGCTGACATCCAGAACTTGGCAAAGGCGGTTGGTCGGGAAATCACTGCCATGCTCTTCCCCTCTCATCGAAACTGCGTTTCGACTGCCGGGCAGTGGATGAACCTGAACCTCATGGTTTTTGGCTCGCGAAGAAGGCGTCGCCATTGTTGCTCGAACCAATGGCGCAATCATTGACGACCCTTTTTTAAGATATCCCTCTCCTCCTTGAGAATGCGGTTCTCCCGTCGAAGCCGTTCATTCTCCCGGGCAAGGTCCAGATCCTTATCCGACATCACATCAGTCTCCCGGTGCGCCGTCACCCATTTATTCAGTGTCGAAAGCCCTACGCCTAAATCAGATGCCACCTGCTTTCGTGTCAGCCCGCTCGTCAGCGCGATCCGCACCGCATCAGAACGAAATTCGTCCGTCCGTTTCAGTCCAATAGTTCATCTCATTTGCTGCAATAAATGCTATCAAAGGAGCGCCATCAAACCGCGACAGGTCCAGATGATAGAAAACGCAGTGGCTGCAGGTATCGTATTGCATGTCCTGACCCTCTGGAAAATGAGCATACGACACGGCTGCGGCTCATTCTCCAGAGGGTCAGGACATAAGCTACTCGTTTCACGCTAAAGCGGAACCGACCGGAAGTCGGTGGGTTTGCTCCAAAGAGTGGGCACTAAAATCGCGACTGCGGTGTCCATTTGGACGATCGGTTTGATGCCCTTTCTTGGCTTCGCTGATGAATTGCCAGCCTATCAGCACCAACCACCAGCAGGCATCGCCGAGGTGGGAATAATTCGCGAAGCCAGTGATAGTTGCCAGCAACTGCCTGGCGAGAACGACGGATGCATGTTGTTCCGCATCGATGACCCAATCGAAGACTTTTCGCGCGATCTGGTGGAGGCTCCCGACTTACAGCTTCCCGAATTATCACGCTAAACGACACAAACAAACATTTGGAAATCGCTGAAGGGACGATTGTTCCAGCTTTTACCTGGATACTCATACGATAGGTTAGGATAAGCACAATCGCATATCGAGTTGGCTGCGTATCATCTGTTCTCTGTTGGTGTCGGCAACGGTAGTGGCTGCTTACCTCTCAAATGTGGGTTTGATGGTCTTCAAAGGCAGCAATCTTACGACCATCGCAGTAGCTCGCCTCGTAAACCGGTTCTCACCCGCCTGTCACATGCCATAGAAAGTCCTTCCCATGCCGCGTTTGTAGAGTGCCAA
Source organism: Pseudomonadota bacterium (assembly GCA_039024895.1). Lineage (GTDB taxonomy): Bacteria > Pseudomonadota > Alphaproteobacteria > Rhodobacterales > Rhodobacteraceae > JAJDOD01. Next base: position 230,215 of record JBCCPJ010000002.1, read on the forward strand.
GCTAGATAAGCTGACAGATCACTTACAAAATCCGTTTGCATTTCGATCCTCTTGAGGCAGCATATTTTCATTGGCTTATGGAGGGTATTCAATTGACGCGCATTGTGGTGACCGCGAGTTTTCTCTCGCTCTTTCTTCCGTTCAGTGCCCAGGCTCAAGAGGCGGCTGACGCCGTTGCGCCGGAGGATCAAAGCGAGTTATCCGCATTCGACAACTTGTCCGATGCAGCGCAAGCAGCACTCGCCGCGAAGCAATCGGGCAACCCAACTCTCGCAGAGAATTGGATGGTTGCTGCCGCTAACCCGCTTGCGGTCGAAGCGGGCGCCGAGGTCTTGCGCGCGGGCGGCACAGCGGCCGATGCGATGGTCGCCGTCCAAACGGTGCTTGGCCTTGTTGAACCGCAGTCCTCAGGCCTTGGTGGCGGCGCGTTTCTGGTTTGGTACGATGCAAAATCCGGGGAGGTCACCACGCTCGACGGTCGAGAAACAGCGCCCTTGGACGTAACACCCACGCTGTTTCAAACGGACGAGGGGGAGCCGATGGGTTTCTGGGATGCCGTGATCGGCGGCCGTTCGGTTGGCACGCCGGGCACGCCCAAATTGCTGGAGGAGGTCCATGCCCGCTGGGGGCAAGCCCCTTGGCCGGGGCTGTTCGATCATGCAATTTCGCTGGCAGAAGACGGCTTCACAGTCTCGGAGCGGCTGGCGAGTTCCATTTCGGGCGGTGCGGAGCGCCTTCGGACCTTCAAGGCAACCAGGGATTATTTCTTCCCTGGCGGCACGGCCCTAGCAGCGGGGGATGTCCTGACGAATGAGGACTACGCAAACACGCTGAGGCTCTTCGCGGCCCATGGGAGCGACGCCTTTTATACCGGGCCCATCGCCGATGACATCGTGGCGACAGTCCGAACGGCAGCGGGCAATCCCGGGGTTCTGAGCAAAACCGATCTTGCAATTTACCGGATCGTCGAAAGGGAACCCGCCTGCGTAGAGTATCGGGATGTTGACGTATGCGGGATGGGTCCGCCCTCCTCCGGCGCCCTGACAGTCGGTCAAATTCTTGGGATGCTAAACCAATACGACCTATCGGCCATGGGGTCCCAGGACCCGAACGCATGGCGCCTGATCGGCGACGCGTCAAGATTGGCTTTTGCCGACCGCGGCCGCTACATGGCTGACAGTGATTTTGTGCCGATGCCCACGACCGGCCTGATTGATCCCGCATATCTTGCCGAACGTGCGGCCCTCCTCGCTGGCGACTTGGCCTTGGCAGACGTCTCGCCCGGTTCACCAGAGTGGGATCACGCTGAGCTTTGGGCGGACGATGTCTCCCTTGAGTTTCCGTCCACCTCTCACATTTCAATTGTCGACCAGTATGGAAACGCGCTTTCGATGACCACAACCATCGAAAACGGGTTTGGTTCACGGCTCATGGTGCGCGGATTTTTGTTGAATAACGAGTTGACGGATTTTTCGTTTCGCACCCATGTCGACGGCGTACCAATTGCCAACAGGATCGAGCCCGGAAAGAGACCACGGTCATCCATGGCGCCGACGATCGTTCTGCGCGATGGCACGCCCAGTCTCGTCATCGGCTCGCCCGGTGGCAGCAGGATCATCGGTTACGTTGCACAAGCGATTATCGCCCATATCGACTGGGGGATGGACGTCCAACAAGCGGTATCAATGCCTCATCTGGTCAACCGATTTGGCACATTTGATCTGGAACAAGGGACCGATGCGGTTCAGCTTCAGGAGGCCTTCGGCGAAATGGGGTTTGAAGTCAACGTGAGGGGTCTGAATTCCGGCCTTCACGCAATTGCGGTTTCTGGCAGCTTAAGCGGCGGTGCCGACCCCAGGCGCGAGGGCATTGCGCTAGGGGAGTAGGCATGGCGCTGTGCCAGTACCCTTGATGCGCCCTCGCCGTTACAAAATAGCAAATGACCGGCTTAAATCGTCCTGTCGAAGTACCACGCGGCGAGTGGCGCGCCGAGGATAACAACAAAAATACGCAGCACATGGTGGGCAACGACAAAGGCAACATCGGCGCCAACGATAAGGGCAAGTACCGTCAATTCTGCCTGCCCCCCTGGGGCGAAAGCCAGCAGCGCCTCCTGACCGGGGGCGAGGCCAAAAGCGTATATCCCCTCCACAAAGATCAGCGTGAGCACGATCAACACGCCGCAAAAACCCAGCCCGGCCAGTACATCGCGCCTAAGCTCAGCCGTTGTAATGCCTGCATATTTTGAGCCGATGGTCATACCGATGAAAAACTGCGCCGCCCAGATGGCTTCAGCGGGCGGCCTGTTGTCGATCAGTCCAATCATCGCGGCACCGGCGGTCACCAGCAACGGCCCGAGGATTGAGGCACCGAACATGCCGATCCGCAACGCACCCCACCATCCAAGCACCGCACAAAGGACCATGAGCGCCAATTGAACCGGTGGCACTGTGGTCAAAGGTAGCCCAGGCGGGTTCGATAAATCAGCGTTCCAAATGCCCTTCAAGATGAACGGCAAAGCGACAACGATGACCATGACGCGCGTCGCATGGACCAGGGACAGCGTCCTGACATTGCCGCCCGCCTCCTCGCCAAAGACCAGCATGTCCTGCAAACCACCGGGCATGGTCGAATAGTAAGCTGTTGCGAAGTCATAGCCCCAGAGGCGCTGAAAGTAAGGCACGCCGCACACGCCGATAGCTATGACCATGATTGGGACCAGCAGCAAGGTCGGCCACATGGCAGGAAATGTTGCGATAACTGCCGGGGTCATGGTGGCCCCAACGGCCACGCCCAACACGGTGCGCATGGCATCGTTGAGAGGTTTGATCCCGCTCATGGGCACGCCCAACAACGCCGCGAGCAAACAAGCGAAGATCGGACCAAGCAGCCACGGCAATGGCAGGTTCAAGCCGATGAAGACAGCCACGCCGAGCGCGGCGGCAACAAAAGTGAACAGTGTTTTCATAGGGCAAGCGCTCCCAAGCGGACCCGAAGCGATGTTTGCAGATGTGCCTCGGCCGCGGCCCCTGCCGCCTCTGCATCCCGGGCATCAAGCGCCTCGATGATGGCGTTATGCTGTTGAACCACGATGTCGATGCGTTCAGCATCTGTGAAGGTCGTGGGTCCCAGAAGCAAAAGCGCATTATTCAAACTACGGGCCGCGTGGAGCAAAAATCGGTTGCGACACGCCAGGTAGAGACCCTGATGGAAGGCGTGGTTTATGGCGGCGGCTCGGGCGGGATTTGACGCTTCGCTCGCGATCTGCCGGTTGAGCCCCGCGAGTGCATCGAACTCCGCCTCAGACCCATGTTTTGCCGCCATCTCAGCCGCCGTCCGCTCGAGCACGCTGCGCATCTCGTAAAGCTCAACCACCTCTGGATGGGTCAACTGCCGGATAACGGCCCCGGCGCGTGGCCGGTGTTCAACAATGCCGTCAGCCTCCAACTTGCGCAGCGCTTCACGGACAGGGGTGCGAGAGAGCTTTAATCGCGCGCCAACTTCCTCCTCGCGCAACCGCGCGCCGGGGACGTAATCGCCTCGGCGGATTGCGTCTAAAACCGCATCATAGGCTGTCGCGCCGCTTGATCCCTGCTCCATGCTACACCGGGTATTTTCAACAAGAGAACGGGGAGAGAGATAGAAGACTCCCCTTTTGAGGTTTGCGACGCCCAAAGATGGAAATTACAAACATCCAATTTTGTATCCAAACGGATACAATTTGTCGAGCCTACAGTTTTGGCGGTAAGGACAGCCCATGACTTTGCCATTGAAACACCTGTTCAATCTGCCCGATGGGGTCATCTACCTCGACGGCAATTCCCTTGGACCTCTGCCCAAGCATTTGCCGGATCGCCTCAACAATATGGTGACGACCGAATGGGGGGCGCATCTCATCACCGCGTGGAACATTGACGGTTGGATGGCGGCACCTACCGGCCTCGGCGATCGGATCGGCGCACTCATCGGTGCCGCCCCGGGCAGCACCACGCTGGGCGACACACTGTCGATCAAAGTGTATCAGGCCTTGTCTGCGGCCCTCGAACTGCGCTCCGACCGCCGCGTGATCCTGTCCGACACCGGCAACTTCCCGACAGACTTGTATATGGCGGAGGGTCTTATCCGGAGCCTTGACAAAGGGCACAGACTTGAAACGGTCGCCCCCAACACCATCGAACAGGCAATCACCGAAGACACCGCTGCCGTCTTACTGACCGAGGTGGACTACCGCACCGGTCGGCGCCATGACATGGCACAGATAACACGCGCGGCCCATGCCATGGGTGCTGTGATGATCTGGGACCTTGCCCATTCAGCGGGGGCGGTGGATGTCGATTTTGTGGGCTCAAACGCCGAGTTTGCAGTTGGATGCACCTACAAATACCTCAATGCAGGCCCCGGTGCGCCTGCGTTCATCACCGTCCGGCCCGATTTGGTGGACCGCATTCAACCCGCGCTTGCGGGCTGGCTGGGCCACGAGGCACCATTCGCCTTTGAGCCCCACTATCGACCGGGCGCGGGTATTGAACGTATGCGCGTTGGGACCCCACCGGTCTTGCAGATGGCGGCGCTCGATGCGGCCCTCGATGTTTGGGAGGGGCTCGAGATGTCAGAGGTTCAGCGAGCTTCAATTGCGTTATCCGAACGTTTCATCGCCGAGGTGGAAGCCACATGCCCGGAGTTACGGCTGGCCAGCCCCCGAAATCCTAGCGAGCGGGGCAGTCACGTGTCTTTCCACTTCGAACATGGCTACGCCGCGATGCAAGCGCTGATCGCACGGGGTGTCATCGGTGATTTCCGCGCCCCTGACATCATGCGTTTTGGGATCACGCCGCTATTTCTGGACGAAACTGACATCGTGGCGGCGGTCAAAGTTCTGTCGGACGTGCTTGCGCATCGGCAATGGGATCGGCCCGAGTATTTTCGAAAGGAAGCCGTGACCTGAAAGCTCTTCATCGATGCGCGCACACACGAAAAACCCTGCGGCCAAAGAAAAAGTGCCGGGCTGAGATCTCAGCCCGGCACTCGTTTTTTAAAACCCGATCAAGCGAGATCGTAACGATCTGCGTTCATCACCTTTGTCCAAGCCGCGATGAAGTCAGTATAGAACTTCGTTTCGGCATCGTCGGAGCCGTAAACTTCAACAAAGGCGCGCAACTGAGAGTTCGAACCAAAGACGAGATCAACTTCGGTCGCGGTCCATTTCACAGCACCCGTCGCTCTGTCCCGTCCTTCAAACACACCGTCGTCCTTTGGCGCCCAAACGGTGCCCATGTCGAGGATGGCGGTAAAGAAGTCACGGCTCAGCGTCCCCGGATGATCGGTAAAGACACCGTGCGCCGTCGCCCCACATTCAAGCGTGCGCAAACCACCGACAAGAACCGTCATCTCCGGCCCTGTAAGGCCAAGAAGCTGCGCCTTGTCGATAAGCAACTCTGCTGGCGAACGCTGGTCGTAAGTCTTGGAATTGACGTAGTTCCGGAACCCATCCGCCTGGGGCTCAAGCCATCCGATGCTCTCGACGTCTGTTTGCGCCGCAGTCGCATCGCCGCGCCCGCCGGTGAATGGGACGGTCAAGTCGTGACCTGCTGCCTCGGCCGCAAGTTCGATACCCACCGAACCAGCTAGGACGATTGCGTCGGCCATGGAGATGTCACCGCGGATCGCCTCAAGCGTTTGCAGGACTTTGCCGAGCTGATCCGGCTGGTTCGCTTCCCAGCTCCGCATCGGTTCAAGTTGAATACGGGCGCCGTTGGCGCCGCCGCGTTTGTCCGAACCACGGAAGGTCGAGGCAGATGCCCAGGCGGTGGAGACCATTTCCTGTATGGTCAGACCCGATGCCGCGATTTTATCCTTCAGGGTGGCTACATCCGCATCCGACGGCATCGCACCTACCGGAATGGGGTCCTGCCAAACGAGTTCCTCCGATGGCACCATCGACCCCAGATACAGATCGCGCGGCCCCATGTCGCGATGGGTCAGCTTGTACCAGGCACGTGCGAACGCATCCGCAAACTTGTCCGGGTTCCCGTGGAAGTCACGGCTGATCTTCTCATAGGCCGGGTCCATCCGCATCGCCATATCAGCGGTTGTCATCATGATATGGGTTTTGCCAACACCATCGGCCGTCGGCGCCATATCCTCTTCCTTCAGACCTTTCGGCTGCCACTGGTTTGCACCGGCGGGGCTTTGGGTCAATTCCCAATCATAACCGAAGAGCACGTCAAAATAGGACATATCCCACTGGGTTGGTGTCGGTGTCCATGCGCCTTCAATGCCCGACGTGATCGTGTCGACGCCACTGCCGGTACCATGGCCGTTCTTCCAGCCAAACCCCATCTGATGGAGCGGCGCGCCTTCCGGTTCGACCTCGACCAACGCGGCATCGCCCGCGCCATGTGCCTTACCAAAGGTATGACCACCAGCCACGAGCGCGACAGTCTCCTCGTCATTCATAGCCATTCGGGCAAACGTATCCCGAATGTCATATGCCGAGCCGAGGGGATCGGGGTTACCGTCCGGGCCTTCCGGGTTCACGTAGATCAGGCCCATCTGAACAGCGGCCAGCGGGTTGTCCATTTCGCGCTCGCCGGAATAACGGCTGTTCGGGTTATCCGATGTGGCCAACCATTCCGTCTCCGAGCCCCAGTATACGTCGTCTTCCGGCTCCCACACATCGGCACGCCCGCCAGCGAATCCGAAGGTCTTGAAGCCCATGGATTCCAACGCTGCGTTACCGGCGAGGATCATAAGGTCGGCCCAGGACAGGCTGCGACCGTATTTCTGTTTGATCGGCCAAAGAAGACGGCGCGCCTTGTCCAGGTTGCCGTTGTCCGGCCAGGAGTTAAGCGGTGCGAAGCGCTGCTGGCCCGCACCCGCGCCACCGCGGCCGTCTTGCACGCGGTATGTGCCTGCGGAGTGCCACGCCATGCGGATCATGAACGGGCCGTAGTGCCCATAGTCGGCCGGCCACCAATCCTGGCTGTCGGTCATCAACGCCTTCAGGTCGTCCATAACCTGATCAAGATCGAGCTTCTTGAACGCCTCCGCATAGCTGAAGTCGTCTCCCATTGGGTCAGGAGACGTACCACCCTGATGCAACATCTTGAGATTAACTTGTTCCGGCCACCAAGCCTGGTTTTTGACTGTGCCGGTGTGCATCACAGGGCACTTGCCCTTGCTCTCGAAAGCTCCGTCCATCTGTTTCTCCTTGGGACTTAACCTGGGGATGTCGCGCGGCTGACTTAGCCACGAATTGGAACTGTTCTAACAATTTCGCATTATCAGGGGAAGTTGAATAATCTGATTATTAAGATAAGTAATTCTTATGATTAACCTCACGCTGAAGCAACTCCGCTACTTTGACGCACTGGCGCGCCATGGGCATTTCGGACGCGCGGCAGACACCTGCGCGATATCGCAACCGGCTTTGTCCATGCAGATCAAGGAACTGGAAGACGTGCTGGGCGCACAACTCTTTGAACGTAGCGCGCGGCACGTCCGCTTGACGCCCCTTGGCGAAGACCTCGGGGCCCGCGTGCGCGAAATCCTGCGGGCGGTGGACGAAATTGGCGATTTGGCGCGCGCGGCGGGAGACCGGCTCGTGGGGCGTATGCGCCTTGGTGTGATTCCCACAATCGCCCCGTATCTTTTGCCCCGAGTCATGCAGCGCGTCGCCGCTGACCATCCGGAGCTGGAGCTCTATATTCGCGAAACCGTCACGCCAAAACTCTTGCAAGAACTTCTGGAAGGTCGATTGGACGCAGCTATTCTCGCGCTACCAATCTCAGAACCCACGCTTACAGAAGTCGCCCTGTTCGATGAGGATTTCGTGCTAATCCGACCCGGCGCAGATCGACACGCGCCCTTGCCAAGCAAAGAAGGTTTGCGTGAAATGCGTTTGCTCCTCCTCGAAGAAGGGCATTGCTTCCGCGATCAGGCGCTGTCTTTTTGCGAAATGGGCAGCAGTCGCCCACGGGAGATGCTTGACGGTTCCTCGCTCTCCACATTGGTGCAAATGGTGAATGCGGGAATTGGGGTGACACTTCTGCCGGAGATGGCGCTCAATGTAGAAACCCGCTCCGCCGACGTCTCCGTGCATCGGTTCGAGACATCGCAACCTTCCCGACAAATCGGGATGATTTGGCGCAGGTCCACACCTTTGGATGCGCAGCTCACGCAAATCGCAGAAATAGTACGCGAAGCAGGCGTAACTACGCTTTCTAAGCCGCCCTAAAGCCGCTCAAATGCGCTCTACCGCCACCGCGGTAGCTTCCCCGCCCCCGATACAAATGGACGCCACGCCACGCTCAGCGTTACGAGCAGCCATTGCGCCGAGTAAGGTGACAAGGATACGCGCACCGGATGCGCCGATGGGATGCCCAACCGCTACAGCCCCGCCGTGGACATTCAGCCTCTCGTGCTCAATCCCGAGTTCGCGCATGCAGGCCATAGGAACACAGGCGAAGGCCTCGTTGATTTCAAAGAGGTCGACGTCCTCGACCGACCATCCAGTGGTCTCAAACAGCCGCTCTTTCGCGTAGACCGGCGCCGTCGTGAACCATCCCGGTGCTCCGGCATAGGCCGCATGGCCCACAATGCGCATTAATGGCTGCAGACCCAACGCTTCGGCACGGCTGGCCCGCGCGAGCACCAGCGCCGCCGCCCCATCATTGATTGAAGAGGAAGAAGCTGCCGTAATCGTACCATCGTCCTTAAAAGCGGCTCGCAAGGTTGGTATCTTCTCAGGGTTAATCCGATCGGGGCCCTCGTCGCGCGCGACCACCGTATCGCCCTTTCGGCCTTTGACGGTAACTGGTGCAATCTCATTCTTAAACGGGCCGTCTGCCGCAGCTTGCGCCCGCCGCACACTCTCCATCGCAAAACTGTCCTGAGCCTCGCGGGTGAATTGGTACTTTTCGGCACAATCCTCCCCGAACGTCCCCATGGAGCGCCGCGTGCCGTCGGGTGCCACATCGTAGGCGTCTTCCAAACCGTCGAGCATCATATGGTCCAAGACACGACTATGGCCGATCCGCGCCCCGCCCCGTCCTTGCGGCAAAAGATACGGCGCGCCTGTCATGCTCTCCATGCCACCTGCAACAACGACAGAGGCGGACCCGACAGAAATTGCGTCATAGGCCTGCATGACTGCTTTCATACCTGAACCGCACACCTTTGATATCGTGGTACACGGCACCGTTTGGGGCAGTCCGGCCGCCAAGGCAGCTTGACGCGCCGGGGCCTGACCAAGCCCAGCTGACAAGACGTTGCCCATGAGCACTTCATCGACCGCGTCGGGAGCGACACCTGCACCCTCCACGGCGGCCCGGATCGCCACGCTCCCGAGTTCCGTCGCAGGCACAGCAGAAAGCGCCCCTTGAAACGCGCCCAATGGCGTCCGTTTCGCGCTACAAATGACTACTGGGTCTGTTTCGTTCATGGGGATGCACATCTCTCTGTTCGCGTGCCATTCTCAAATGAGAGCCTAGTACATGCGGATGCTCATCGGAAGACAGGCGAAAAAATATCGCCCAAACGCAAATGACGGCTCCCACCCCTGGGAACCGCCATTCAGCAAGTGTGTGTGTGTGCGTGCAGACCATCAATTGACCTGCCCATTTGGTAAATAAAACCTGTGTGACTGAAATATGGCACGGTTGAACCTATTTCACGGTGTTTACGCGGCCATGACGGACATCGCCTAAGCCTTTCCAGCCCCTTCATCACAAGCATTTGAGATATAACGCTAAAATTTGGCTAAAATCGCTCACGACAAAAAATGCTACGAGCGGAGCATGCTCTTCACGGTTATGTTACCGGCTTTCATTGGTCCTTTGGCGCGGTCAAAACGGAGATAGGCCAGTCCAACACCGTCAGCTTGCGTATATAGAGTGCCCGCCGGTTTTCCGTCTTCTGTTGTGAGTTCGGTGCCAATTGGCGCTGAGCCGTCAAGCTCCACGCGGCTAAGGCCCTTTTTCAGTTCGGTCTTATGTTTCATGCGGGCGGTGACTTCCTGTCCCACGTAACAGCCTTTGCGGAAGTCCAAACCATTCAGCGCTTCGAAGTTCATTTCCAGCAGGTAACTTTCGTTGGGCACTAGCTCGATGCCGCTTGCGGGTACAATATGCTCGATCCGCAGAGCATCGGCGATGTCGGATGTTCCGGCACGACCATCATAGGCGCGCCAACCGAGCGCCGGGTGACGCGGGTCAGCAAATGTGCCCGCCTCAACAGGACCGTTGCCGCAGGTTACCGTTCGTTCCACTGGCGTTAAGGTCACATCCGCCCGCAGTTTGTACATCGTCAGTCTTTGGATGAGGTCGCGCGCCAACGGTGCCGCCACATCGATCAGAATGGCGTCGGGTTCCGGTACAAGAAAGAAGTCGGACAGGTACTTACCCTGCGGCGTCAACAAAGCAGTCCAGACCAGCCCTTTCGCAAGCCCACCCACGTCATTCGAGACGAGGTTCTGAAGGAAGTCTTCCTTATCCGTGCCGGTCACGGCGATGATTTGACGTGCGCTCATCTCTGGCCTCTCCCGTCTTCATGGCTGTATATAAGCGCTCGGCTTTAGAACGAAAGTACGATGCACGCACCCCTATCCATTGTGATCCCAACGCTCAACGCGGCGGAGCACTTATCCGCAACGGCGGAGGCTTTGATGGAAGGGGTATCGGGGGGCCTCATCCGAGAGGTCGTCGTGACCGATGGTGGCTCCACGGATGAAACAGAGACTTTGGCGCGCGCATTGGGATCGGTTTGGGTCGCGGGCCCTCCAGGACGTGGTGGACAGTTGCGTCGCGGTGTAGAGGCAAGCCAAGGCCAGTGGGTTTTGCTCCTCCATGCGGACACGCATCTTTCGCCAGGTTGGGCGGCGGTCGCCCACCATCATATGCGAGAGCGCGCCGAGTACGCCGGGTGGTTTCAACTTCGCTTCCGCGCCAAAGGCGGCGCGCCCCGTCTGGTGGAATTCGGCGCAAATCTCCGCGCACGGCTGCTTCGATTGCCCTATGGCGATCAGGGCCTCCTCCTGCGCCGCAGTTTGCTGGAAGAGGTTGGCGGCGTACCGGACGTTCCGCTGATGGAAGATGTTGCCCTTGCGCGCGCGCTTTCAGGCCGTCTCGTTGGCCTCGACGCCCGCGCCCATACCTCAGCGGATCGATATGAAGCGGATGGCTGGATGCGGCGGGTTTTGCAAAACCTTGGCACCCTCGCCCGTTATCAATTCGGCATGAGCCCCGATGCGCTCAAGAAGCGATACGAAGCCGGGCCAAGTGACGTGGGAAAATGACAGGCCGTATCAGCGGTTTGTTCTGACATGGTGTGCGCATGTCACTCGTCGAACTGCAACGCATAAAGCCGGGCATAGACACCGCCGCGCGCCAAAAGCTCTTCGTGGCGCCCCTCGTCGAGCACCCGGCCTTTATCCATGACGACGATCTTATGGGCAGCACGCACGGTCGACAGGCGATGGGCAATAACCAGCGTCGTTCGGTTCTGGGACAAATGCTCCAGCGCCTGTTGCACCCGCACTTCGCTTTCTGCATCGAGCGCGCTTGTCGCTTCGTCGAGAAGCAGGATGGGGGCGTTGCGCAAGAGCGCGCGCGCTATGGCAACACGTTGACGCTGTCCGCCCGATAACTTGCTACCCCGGGGACCCACTGGCGTGTCGAGGCCCATCGGCAACCCACTGACGAACTCGGAAAGATGCGCCGCGTCCAGCACTTTGGTCAAATGGTCGTCGCTCACTTTGGTATCGGCCAGCAGGATATTGTCCCTCAAGCTTTCGTCGAACATCGGGGCTTCCTGGCTGACCACCGCAAAAAGACGGCGCAAATCCCCCAAGTCCAACTGATCAATCGGCGCATTGCCGACAGTCACCGCTCCACTATCGACATCAACGAGGCGCGTCAGGATATTGAAAACGCTGGACTTGCCCGCGCCCGACGCCCCGACGAGGGCAGTCGTTTCGCCGCCACGGGCCGTGAAGGTGACACCATTCAAGGCCGTTTCGCCCTGGTAGCGCAGAACGACATCCTTGAGCGTGATATCGGAAGCCGTTTGATCAGCCACGTGTTTGATCGGCTGAGCCGGGCTGGTGATCGTTGGTGTCTCGTCAAAGACGTGCAGGATGCGCACAAGGCTGGCTTGCGCTGTCACCCAGGCGCCGCCCACATTGGCAAAGCGCCTCAACGGATCAAAGATCAGACCCATGGCAGTGAAAAACGACATGAATTCACCGACCGTCTTGTCACCGTCAATGATCTGGCCGCCACCGTAAAAAATCACGCCAGCAAAACCGAGTGCCGCCACGATATCAATCATCCCCGGCACAGCGGCGCGCCCGACCAGCGCACGGCGTTGATACCTGAGAAGTTCGCGCACGATTTGGCCGAAGCGGCCGTTTTCATGGGCCTCAGATGTGTTCAGCTTGATGGTGTTGACCCCATGAAAGATCTCGTCAAGCCGGGTCGCAAGCCGCGCCGCACGCTCGCGCGCTTCATAACTCACACCGCGCACATAACGCAGCAGCCCAGCAATTGGCCCGAAGAGCAACGGCACGCCGGCGATAGCGATGAGCGTCCAGATGGGATCAACCGAAATGGCGACGGCCAAAAGCCCCACAAGCGCAAAGAAATCGCGCCCCGCTGCCCCAAGCACCGTCGCCCAGATGGCATTCGCGGCGGCGGTATCCCCCCGCACCCTTTCAATCAGTGTGCCTGGGGGATGAGACTGGAAGAAAGCGCTGTCGAGTGTGAGAAAATGACCCACGAGGTCCCGCTGCATCGTCGTGATGATGCGAAGCCCGACCGTTTCCATGATGACGCGATGCGCGAAGGCGGTGACGGCGCGCAGCAAGAAAATACCGGCGATCGCCCCCGCCACCCACGTGACGGCCCCCTGGTCGCCCGCGATGAAGACCTGATCGAACATCGGTTTCATCAGATAACTCAGCGCGCCGAGCGTCCCGCCTTCGATGGACATCAGCACAAAGGCGAGGAGCAACCATTTCCAGTAGCGTTTCAGGTAGTTTGACCAAACCCACTGGAAGACTGGCCGGTTGAGGTTGACCGCCTCGCTCATGCTGCGCGCACGCCCGACTTATAGGCGGCCGTCAATATGGATGGGTCATACTCCGATCCAATCCAATCCCGGATAGAGATGCCAGTCGCGCGGTAAGCTGCAAGGTAGGTATCGACCACAAGGTCCAAGATGCCATGGCGTGTCATTCTGACATGGAGGTATTTGAAGGAAAGCTGCCGGCGCGCAATCTCGGGCGGTGTATCGGTTTCTGCGACAAGATACAGAAACGCCACGAACCCGGTGCGATCAATGCCGGATTTACAATGGAAAACGAAGGGCTTCTCCAACGTTCTAAATGCATCGAGTATAGCCGTTAGCCGCTTTTGGGGCACCAGCACGCCGCCGCCCACGGGCAGTTGGCGAAAGACGAGGCCGTGATGCTCGCACGCCTCCCTTTCGAGATCGTAAAACGGCGTGCCGGCGCTTTTTCCGCGCAAAAGCAGAACAGATGCGATCCCCCGCTTGGCCCAATTGGCAATTCGGCCCGGGCTCGGCTGGTTCGACCGCCACACGCCGGGCGCGATCTCATATTCATGGGTCCAAAAACGACGTAGCACGCCGTGGTCCACCAGCATCAACCGCCAAAGGGCGGCGCGACGCGACTGCGGCGTAGGAAAGGGATTGCTCTGCTCCAAGGGCCTGTTCCGGCTTCCTGTTCTGGCCTATGTGGGATCTAGCGATTGCGCCGCACCTTCACAAGCCGTTCCAGCGGTTGACCATCGGTCGGGTGACTTCTAGGTCTCAATGGAACCGCAAACTGAAAGTGCATACCATGACCGTCTCCGGTGGTTTGACCTACCTTGCCATCCCCGGCCCTTCCGTAATGCCCGAGCGGGTGCTGCGCGCCATGCATCGCTCCGCACCTAACATTTACTACGGCGAGCTACCGGATATGCTCCCCAGCATTGTGCAGCGCCTGAAAGATGTGGCGCGCAGCACGAGCCATGTGGCGATCTACATCGCTAATGGTCACGGGGTTTGGGAAGCGGCCATCGCCAACACCCTGTCACCGGGTGATCTGGTTTTGGTGCCCGCGACCGGTCGCTTTGCCCATGGTTGGGCGGAAATTGCCCGCGCCATGGGTGTCAAAACCGAAATCATGGATTTTGGGAAACGAGACACCATCGATTTGGAACGCGTCAAGGAGCGGTTGCGCGCCGACGACGGACGGATCAAAGCGGTACTGTGCGTGCAGACCGATACGTCAACCGGCGTGCGCAACGATATCAAAGCTCTGCGAGACGCGATCAACGACACGGGACATGACGCGCTCTACATGGTGGATTGCATGGCCTCCTTTGGGTGTGATCGGTTCGAGATGGACGGCTGGGGCGTCGATGTCATGATCACCGGATCGCAAAAAGGCTTGATGACACCGCCGGGGCTTGGCTTTGTCTACTTTTCAGAAAAAGCGGATCGCGGGCGCGACACCGCGAAATGCGTCACCCACTATTGGGACTGGCGTCCACGGGTCGATCCGCCCATGTTTTACAGATATTTCGATGGAACAGCGCCGACCCATCACCTCTATGGATTGGACGAAGCGCTGAACATGATTGGCGAAGAAGGGCTGGAACAGGTCTGGTCGCGCCATGCGCTGCTGTCTCGCGCGATATGGGCGGCCTTTGACCATTGGGGATCCGAAGGCCCCTTGGAGGTCAACATTACCGACCCAGCGATACGCTCGCACTCGGTCACCGCGTTGCGGGCGGGCTCCGACAAGGGAACCGCACTCCGCCAATGGTGTGAAACCAAGGCGGGTCTAACCCTCGGCATCGGCCTTGGCATGGCGGAAGACGGTGCGCCGGAATGGAACAACTTCTTCCGCCTCGGCCACATGGGCCACGTGAACACGCAGATGATCCTGGGCGCTCTTGCTACGATTGAAGCCGGGCTCAAGGCCGTGGAGTTGCCCCACGCATCCGGCGGCATTGAACGGGCCGCGGCGGTAATTGCTGGCGCCTGAGACGGGTCAGAACGGACTTTGAAACGGCGCTTAGTCGCTGGAAGCGGCTCCTGTACAACATGCCTCAATGGTCGGATGCCCTTTGCAGCAGTCATGGACCATGAAACCGAGTAGTCCCCCGATGCGGTTGAAATCCACCGCATAAACCAGACTACGGGCGTTCCGCCGCCGCGTCAGAAAGCCAGCATCCGCCAAGGTCGCCAAATGAAATGACGCGCGCGAGGGACTTGCATTAACCGCGGCGCCAATCTCACCCGCGCTCAATCCTTCGGGACCCGCTACCACCAACGCCCGGATCACGCGCAGGCGGTCCGGGTTTGAAAGGGCGTGAAATAGCTTTGCGGCGTCTTCTTCGTTCATATTTCAAAACTTCTTGAAATGTATCGACTTCCGTGAGACGATAATTCAAGAGTTATTGAAATTTCAAGGAGAAGCCATGACTTTTGAGGAACTTTTGGAGCACATGCGTGGCTTGCCAGAGAACAGTGAGCTCATCTTCAAAACGGATACGGCCCAAATACAGGGTGGCTATCACATCACGGAGCTACGCAACTCGGAAGCGACGAGCATCGACTGCGGCGGGCAAACCTCCACGTTTACCAAAGGTCATTTGCAACTTCTGGATGGCTATGGTGGTGATCATATGACGGTCCGCGCGTTCCGATCTATTCTGGAGACGAGCTTACAGAACCTCCCGCAATTGGGAGGCGCGGATATCCTCGTCGAGTTCTCGCCAGGAAATAACGGGCTCGCTCTGTGGGCGCCCGGTGTTCCAACGGTCAGCGGCGCCCATGTTGAGATGCGCCTGCGGCCCGTCGGCGCCGTTTGCAAACCTTTCGAACGTCAAAGAACATCAGCGGCGGAAGCAATTGGATGTTGCGTTGAAGAAACCGCCACAACGTCGTGCTGCGGCTGAAACCAGGTCAGGTCTTCGGTTTGAAATCAACAGTCATCAGGCGATCTGCCCCCCAGGAAACGAGGCCCGCGACGACCAAACCCCAAAGCGCCCAGATCACGAAGAGCATGATGAAAATCAGGACGCCAAAGGCGACCAGAAAAGCATCGGTATAGTTCTCAACTTCGCGCATAGGCTTCAGAATAACGCGTTAAATTTAACATTCGAGTAACTTTCCTGCGCAGAGGCGAAATTTAGCCTGCTGCTGCCTGTTCGAGGGCTTTTGGCAACAAGTCTGCCAGCAAATCAAGCTCTTCGGGATGTCCAACGCTCACGCGAATGCAACGGTTGCCGGGCGCCGCAAACGGCATGCGCACGAAGATGCCGTCGGCCATCAGATTGTCCAAAACGGCTCTCGCAAAGGATGCGTCGCGACCGCAGTCAATCGTGACGAAGTTTGTGGCAGAGGCGAGCGGACGCAGATCATTGCTTCGCGCAATCTCGGCAATGCGTCTACGCGCTTCTTCAACGGCGCGCTGCACATAGGCCAACCAGTCGCTGTCGCTTAGAGCGGCCAAAGCCGCCGCCTGGCTCAAACGCGACAGACCAAAGTGATTACGTATCTTTTCGAAACTGCGGATCATACTTGCCTCGCCAAGCGCATACCCAACGCGCATCCCCGCCAGACCATGGGCCTTTGAAAAGGTTCGCATCCGGAGCACTTGCGGGTTCCGTGTATCGAGCGCAGGCACCGCATCTTCGGGCGCAAACTCCACATAGGCTTCATCAAGTACCAAAAGACACCCGTCGGGCAAATTCGCTATCATATCATTGATAACGTCCGCCCTGTGCCAGGACCCCATCGGGTTGTCGGGATTCGCGAGATAGATCATCTTCGCGCCGTGCGCGTGGGCCGCCTCCAAAAGAGTGTTGGGGTCCTCTTTGTCGTCGACATAAGGCAGTTTGATAAGGTCACCGCCAAAACCCGCCACGTGATAGTTGAAGGTCGGATAGGCGCCATCTGACGTCACGACCGTGTCGCCCGGCCCCACAAAAAGTCGCACCGCATATCCTAAAAGCCCGTCGATCCCTTCGCCCATGACGATGTTTTCCGGTGTGACCCTAAGCGCTGTAGAAAGCGCCGTGCGTAATTCATATGCCTCCGGATCACCATACATCCAAGCTTCCGATGCTGCCGCACGGATCACTTCCAACACCCTCGGTGACGGACCAAAAACGCTTTCATTTGCCCCGAGCCGCGCTTTGAAAGCCGCGCCAACCTGCCGTTCTATCGCTTCCGGACCTACGAAAGGCACAGTTGCAGGCAAACGGGACGCAAGTGGGGTTTCGTTCGGGCGTGTCATAGCCGCGAGTAGGATAACGAATGCCGCGCCGCCGCAACCTCTACTGCGCATCTCTTGGGCAAAAAGCGAGAGAAGAACGGCCTTTTTGCGTAGTTCGCGCCGCAAACGGGCGATCAAAGACATGCATTCGCTGGGCAAGGTGCATGAAAACGAAAGGATCAGCATGAAGATCGGCTTCATCGGATTGGGCAATGTGGGCGGCAAGTTGGCCGGTAATTTGCTGAATAATGCAGTGGACCTCACGGTTCGCGATCTCGACCGCTCGGCGGCGGAACCGTTTCTGGCTCGGGGGGCACGGTGGGCGGAAAGCGCCGCCGCCCTCGCCCGCGACGTTGATATCGTGATCACTTGCCTTCCCTCACCCGCCGCTTCCGCAGCCGTTATGGACGGGGAAGATGGGCTCCTCGACGCCCTCGGCCCCGGCAAGATTTGGGCAGAGATGTCTACCACGGACGCCGATGAGATGACCCGCCTCGCAACTCTTGTCGAAGACACCGGCGCCAAAGCGATTGAATGTCCGGTCTCGGGCGGGTGTCACCGGGCAGCGACGGGCAACATTTCTATCTTCGCCGGGGGCGACCGTGACACGTTTGAAGCAATGCTGCCGGTGCTCACCATTCTGGGGCGCCGTGTTCTTCACACTGGCCCCATTGGCAGCGCCTCAAAACTGAAAGTCATGACAAATTTCCTCGCAACAACGCATTTGGTGGCCCTTGCCGAAGCGCTAACCACCATGGCCGCAGCGGGACTTGACTTGGCAACCACATATAAGGCCATTCGCATCTCATCCGGCAACAGCTTCGTGCATGAGACCGAAAGCCAGGTCATCCTGAACGGCTCGCGCGATATCAACTTCACCATGGACCTCGTACTAAAGGATATCGGTCTGTTTCAGGACATTGCAGAAGCGCAGGGCGTACCACTTGCCCTGTCTCCTTTGATTGTTTCTTTATTCGAAGAGGCAAATGATAAATATGGCGGGCGTGAACTATCGCCCAACATCATCCGGCGCTATGAGGACGCAACCGGGCTTGATATTCACGCTCCGGGATTTCCTGCCGAAATCGTCGATCACGAACCGGCCGCACGAGGCCACGAGGTCACGGCCAAGCGGAGCCTCACTCCCTGACAGAAAGGGGAGGCAAATTCCCGTCGCCATCGCCCCTAGAATATGTCCTATGTAGCCCATGACACGGGTCATTCTTTTCAACAAACCCATGGGCGTGCTGGCGCAGTTTACGGACACCAAAAGCGCCACAACGCGCCCCACCCTCTCTGCCTTCGGCCTGCCAAAGGGTGTCTATGCTGCAGGACGGCTAGACCGGGACAGTGAAGGGCTGCTGGTGCTAACGGATAATGGCAAGCTTCAGTCGCGCATTACCTCCCCAAAGACCGACACGGAGAAATCCTATCTCGCTCAGGTGGAAGGGGCGCCGAGCGACAGCGACCTTGAACCTCTTCGGCGCGGGCTGACACTGAAGGACGGACCAACGCGCCCGGCGAAAGTAGAAATCATCGCACCCCCTGACCTTTGGCCGCGTGACCCGCCGGTCCGCACAAGGCAAACTGTTCCGGATCAATGGATACGCCTGATCCTCACCGAAGGTCGCAACCGACAGGTGCGCCGCATGTGCGCTGCCATCGGGTTCCCGTGCCTCAGGCTCGTGCGATGGCAAGTAGGCCGATGGAGCTTGGACGGCTTGGCGCCGGGCGCGTGGCGCGACGCCTGATTGGTCGTAAAGACCTCGACCTTGACGGAACCCGACAAATCACCTTGCCGCTTGGCAAGGTGTTGCTTTCCAACAATCGACCGTGTGGATTAAGCACAACCGGTCCAGTTGAGCGACGCAACTGCATCCCCGTCAAACTCCGCCTCAACAGTTTCACCCTCAACCTCAAGGCGCACCGAAGCACCCGCAATCTCGGCATCGGTTACTGTGATCTCGCGCGCGCCAATTGTGTCATCCACATCGATGGTGAACGCGACCTTCTTTCCTTTGGACAGACCATCGAGATCGAGGCGAAGACTGGTGTCGCCATCGGAAACAGGAGAGTGGGATGTCACGTGGTCCCGCCCGGCGACGAGCTCAAACGGCTGGAACACCTCTACCCCGGCCCCCGTCTCCGACACGTCAAAGATCAAAGCACCGGCAGACCCCTCTAGATCGATTATCACGCTGACGGGGGTTTCACCGCACAGGTTTGCACCGGCCACGATATCGAACCGATCTTTCGGGGCGCCTTCAACAAAACGCACCAACACGTCAGCAAACGCCGAGAGCGGAAAGAGAGCGTATCCAAGCACGACAATAAATCGAGATAGCATAGCAGTGTCCTTATACAATTATATCATGCCACCTCGTCCGAATCTCTTCGAGATCAAGTCTCGCGGCGGAAAGACTTCAATTCTTGCAGATATTTGCTACATTACGCCCATGGGAACGTCGATTGACACACCGTTCAAACAGTCTGGCCTTAAGGTTGCGGCCTTGGTTCTTTCCAAGTTGAAGCGACAAAGCCTTGCCGACGAGTATGAACGCTTGCGATCAGCGCCGCGCAGCAAAGCGATGTTAACCGTCGCCGCCGTATTGGCCGGGCTTTTTTGCATTGCATTGATCGCCGCGAGCTTTGGTTGGATAGGCCTCGCGCTTTACTTTGGCGGCGTAGTTTTACTCTTCCGCTAGTATTTTTCGGTACCGCTGAACCTGATGCCGACAGGTAAAATTGCCCAATTCTCCGGAACAAATTTTGCATACAAATGTATGCCATTGAAATTTATAAATATTTTGATCCAGACTCCCTGTCGTGTCGTATCCCTGGCATATTAATTCAAAAGGGAACATCGACATGGAAAGCGTTCACGTCCTCAAGATTGTACTCTCTTTCGGCACCATCGGGTTTTTTGCAGTTTTCGCCTTTCTTTCAGCGCGCGCAACCGAGCAGCTGAAAAACGACCCCAACCACAAGCGTTCTTCGCTATGTGTAACGCAGCGGCAGGGCAGCGAAATCGAAAGCGCTACCTGAACAGCGAACGCTATGTGGCGCCGGGCTTACCGTCCGGCGCGCGCGCAACAGCGGCGGTGTGATGACTTTCGCTTTTGCGCAACCGCCGCCATGTATGGGTTCCGTCTATCACATGTCAGGCGAATTGTGCCGCCCGTCCCTTCAACCGAAACAGCGGGCATTTTTGTCACCTGCCCTTTAGGCTTCGGGAGTTTTGCCTGACTGCCAAGAACGGAAGCGTATTGGTCAGGCGTAAACGCCGTGCGGCTGCCCTCTGGTGCAAGGCGGATTGGCCCCTCCCGACATTAGGTTTGCCTCGCCACATCCATCGCAATGCCAGTTAGTACGGCACCCAGCCCCTGTCCCTTTTGAGCGCGTGCGTTCGTAGCTTGCGATATGATTTTGCGACTAGGGCACTGTATATCTCGGCTTCTTATAGTCGCCGCCAAACTCGGTGAAGCCAATTCGAACCGAGAGCGGCGCGGTGCGCCCATCCACCAGAATAGTCGTAAGGCGTTAGGTGATCTTATCATAGGCCAGCAGGGGCGTTCCCGCCAAACTGGGTCCAATGCCGCTTTGGCTTTTGGTTGAGGTCGTGCTGCTTCCGCAGGCGGTGAGCAAAAGGGCGGAAGCTATCAGAGCAAACAGTCGCACAGCCACTCGCATCGCGCAGAAATGTGGTGTCAAAAAGAAAAAAAGGCCCGCACCCTGCGGGCCTTTTTCTTTGGCAATGAAGCGTTGCCCTACTCCATCTTCGGCAGAAGGCCGTCGATGGAGGCTTTTGCATCGCCGTAGAACATCCGCGTGTTCTCTTTGTAGAACAACGGGTTCTCGATACCGGAATACCCCGTTCCCTGGCCGCGTTTGGAGACGAAGACCTGCTTCGCTTTCCAGACCTCCAGCACCGGCATGCCGGCGATCGGACTATTCGGATCGTCTTGTGCGGCAGGGTTCACGATATCATTCGAACCGATAACGATGACCACATCAGTATCCGGGAAGTCTTCGTTGATCTCGTCCATTTCCAAAACGATGTCATAGGGGACCTTCGCTTCCGCAAGGAGCACGTTCATATGCCCTGGCAAGCGGCCCGCAACGGGGTGGATCGCGAAGCGCACTTCTTTCCCCGCCGCGCGCATTTTGCGCGTCAACTCGGCCACCGCGGTCTGCGCCTGAGCAACCGCCATACCGTAGCCGGGCACGATCACCACGCTATCGGCGTCCTGGAGCGCCGATGCGACACCGTCAGCATCGATGGCAATTTGTTCGCCCTCCACTGCCATTTGCTCGCCCGTGGCGCCACCAAACCCGCCAAGGATCACGCTCACGAAGGATCGGTTCATAGCCTTGCACATGATGTAGGACAGGATGGCACCCGACGAGCCAACCAGCGCGCCAACCACGATCAACAGATCATTGCCAAGCGAGAAACCAATCGCTGCCGCTGCCCAGCCGGAATAGCTGTTCAACATGGAAACCACGACAGGCATATCCGCGCCACCAATACCCATGATCAGGTGATAGCCGATGAAGAGCGCCGCAATGGTCAAGAGAACCAAGGTCCACGATCCAGCCCCTGACAAGTACATAATCAGCATGAGCACCGAGAACGCCGCCGCCGCCGCGTTCAGAAGGTGACCGCCCGGTAGCTGCTTGGCACTGGTATCGATCTGAAACGGCAGTTTCGACGAGTTGCCCGAAAGCTTGCCATAGGCAATGACCGAACCGGTGAAGGTCACCGCACCGATCCAGATACCCAAGGCCAGTTCGACCCGAAGGATACCGATCTCAACCCCTGATTTCTTGGCCACAAGCTGACCGAAGGTCGACAGCCCTTCGTGCACCTCTTTTGGTAACCCAATGGCCGTAAAGCCATCGTCACCGACAGCGCCGAGCACACCACCATTTTCGGCGTATAGCTCTGAAATAATGTTGATCATTATGTCGGCGTTGAAGCCCACAAATACTGCGGCTAGCCCCACAAGGCTGTGCATGATGGCCACAAGCTCGGGCATCTGGGTCATCTCGACCTTGGTGGCAAGCTGATAGCCGACCATCGCCCCGAACACGATCATGATGATCGCCAGCGGCCAGAGGCCCGCCCCCGGCCCAATGAGCGTGGCCAGCACCGCAATCGCCATACCGACGATGCCATACCAAACAGCCCGTTTCGCGCTTTCCTGCCCCGAAAGACCGCCAAGCGAGAAGATGAAGAGAACAGCCGCAACAACGTAGGCGGCAGTGGTAAATCCGAAATCCATGTCTCTGCCCTACCTTACGACTTCTGGAACATGGCGAGCATGCGTCGGGTGACCAGGAAGCCCCCGAAGATGTTCACCGCCGCCATGAATATGCCCAGCGCCGCCAGGACCATGATGAGGAAACTGTTTGAGCCCACCTGCATCAACGCGCCCAAAATGATGATCGACGAAATGGCGTTGGTTACGGCCATTAGCGGTGTGTGTAAGGAATGCGAGACATTCCAGATCACCTGGAAGCCGACAAAGACCGACAACACGAACACGATGAAATGCTGCATAAAACTCGCCGGCGCAATAAGGCCCACAGCAAGGATTAACGCGCCGCCAATGGCCAACAAGCCCACTTGTGTTTGCGTTTCCTTCTTGAAGGCCGCCGTTTCCGCTGCGCGTTTCTCTTCTGGCGTCAGTTCCTTCGGCGGCTCTTTCTTCGGCTGTGCCGCAATGGCCGCCACCTTCGGCGGTGGAGGCGGATAGGTGATCTCGCCCTGGTAGGTGACCGTCGCGCCACGGATCACGTCGTCTTCCATGTTGTGAACGACCTGTCCGTCTTTCTCGGGTGTGAGGTCGGTCATCATATGGCGGATATTCGTGGAATAAAGCAGCGACGACTGCGTCGCCATCCGGGACGGGAAGTCAGTGTATCCGACGATCGTCACCCCATTGGGCGAGACGATTTTTTCGTCTTTGACAGTCAATTCGCAATTGCCGCCGCGCTCGGCAGCCAGATCGACGATGACCGAGCCAGGCTTCATCATCTCGACCATGTCCTTTGTCCAGAGAACTGGCGCGTCGCGATTTGGGATCAGCGCGGTCGTGATCACAATGTCCATCTCGGGCGCAATCTCGCGGAATTTCGCTAACTGTGCTTCGGCGAACTCAGGCGACGACACGGCAGCATAGCCGCCGGTAGCTGAGCCATCCTGCTGATCTTCTTCAAAATCGAGGAAGACAAACTCTGCGCCCATCGATTCAATCTGTTCCGCCACTTCGGGACGCACGTCAAAAGCATATGTTATCGCACCGAGCGATGTTGCGGTGCCCACGGCGGCCAGACCCGCGACACCGGCGCCGATGACCAAGACCTTGGCCGGGGGCACTTTACCGGCGGCCGTCACCTGGCCCGTGAAAAACCGACCAAAGTTGTTCCCCGCTTCGATGACGGCGCGGTAGCCTGCTATATTCGCCATCGAGGATAGCGCGTCCATCTTCTGGGCACGGCTGATTCGCGGCACCATATCCATCGCGATGACATTGGCGTTTTGCTTTTTCGCCGTTTCCATCAGCTTTTCGTTGCCTGCCGGATAGAAGAACGAGATCAGCGTCTGGCCGTCGCTTAGCTTCTTGGCTTCAGCCGTGCTCGGGGGACGCACTTTCGCGACGACATCTGCGTCTTTCCAAAGCGCTGTGCCACTGACGACCGTCACGCCCGCCTCTGTATAGGCCGCGTCAGCAAAGCCAGCGGCAAGGCCCGCGCCCTTCTCGATCAGACATTCATAGCCTAGCTTCTGCAGGTCTTTCGCACTTTGCGGCGTCATCGCCACGCGCGCTTCATCCGCCGCAGATTCCTTCGGCGCTCCGATCTTCATCAGTTCTGTCCCCCGTCTTCAGGTTTAACCTTGATGTAAAGCCGCAGTCTTTAGCGGCCAGCGGAAAAATTCACAAGCAAGCAAGCTTTGAAAGGTCTTTGCTACAGACCGGAAGGGGAAAATATGGGCATCTGCCTCATAGCCAGCGCCGCACAGTCCCAGCGTAAACGGCAAACCCCTCCGGAAATTCGGCCTGCAACCGCGCCTCCTCCGCTAAAATAAAACGGCGTTCGAGTATCAACCAAAGCACGGGCACCAAGAGCAGCCCCAACGGCTTCGCCCAGATGACGGAAAGGCCAAATAGGATCAAAAGGTCGGCCAAATAGATCGGGTTCCGGGTCCAGCGGAATATGCCGTTAGATATCAGCGCAGAAGGCGTCAAATGGGGGATTGGGGTGGTGCGGGCACGCCGAAACTCAAAGAGCGCTGCACCGACCAGGGCAGCCGCGATAACAAGCGTGAGCGTCCCGAGCCATGGCCAATGCGCCCATGCCGCGCGAACGGGGATGGGCCATGTCACGAAAAGACAGCCAAGAAGCCAAAACGGCGGAAGGTCCAACCACTTCATAGTCGCATCGTATCAGCTTGTAGCTCAGTCAGGCGCTCAAATATTCGCGTGGTATCGATCAAGAAAACCAGCGCGCGTAATCGCTGACGAGAAGATGCGTCGGCGCCGTATCTTCCTCAACTTCAGCAAAGCGACCAATGGGTTCGCGAAAAATGTTGTCGGTCACGTCATCATTCACGGTTGAGACCTCGCCAATGAGAACGTCCCCGCCTTCGCCCCAGAAGGCATGCCAGTCGCCCGGGTTCAGCGTTACGCTTTCACCCGGGGCGAGTTGGAGCTTTTCACCGGGCGCAAACGGACGCTCCAATCCATCGCAGAGGACCAACCCGCCCTTATCTTCGGCAAACGCCCCACTGTCGTCAGACCCGTAGAGCTCCACGACCAAAGTAGCGCCGCCCCGATTGATGATATCTTCCGATTTGATAACGTGGGTGTGCATCGGGCTCAGTTGATCCTGCTTCGAAATCAACAGCTTCTCGGCATATACCATGCCCCGACCACGTTCGAGGTCCGCCAGATGCCCGTTGCGCAGGGTGAAGAGGAACAATCCCAAGTTGGCGTAGTCTTCCTGCCCATAATCCGTGATGTCCCAACCCATGCGCGCATCGGCGATCCGCTGTGCCGAGCCATCGGCGACGCGCTGCCGGAAAGTGTCGGGCGTCCAATAGGCGAAGGCTGGCAGAGTAAAGCCATGGCGCCGGATCATCTCATCCGCCTCTGCCATGACCTCGTTGATCTGAGAGCGTTTCATGCTGTGTCCTCCTGCGGCGCGCGCATCTCTACGCGGATACGCCGTCAGGTCCAGACCCTAGTACCGAAACCGTTTCCGAAACTGCAGTAGTGGAGGTTACGCCGCGTAGCCGTAAAATTCATCGTCCGTGTCGGGCAGCGCATCGCATGCTTCGCGAATGAACCCACGGATTGCCTCGTCGGAGAACGTCCAAAGCGCCGGGTAAAGCACTTTCATCTCGTTCCGGATCAACATGAAGAGCGTGTCCTTCAGCGCCACCGGTGCGATATCCGGACCGATGGAGCGGATCTCGCCCGCAAGCGCATCCGCCATTCGGTTCACTTCCGATTGGGTCGCTGAGTGGGTGGCAAGGTCGAGTATCGCGGAGGCGAATAGTTCAGGATCATACAACTCCCGACCGTTCTCGCGACGCGATACCAAGGGATGAAAGAACAAAGCGTAACCGCCCATGCCCAGAATGGCGGATGTTCGGTCTATCGCGTCGTCCGCCATCGCCTCAATCTCGACATCCGAGGCGTTTTCCGGGCTTGCAAGCCACACGGCATGGGCTGCGTAAATCGCCGGGTTCGAGGGATCGAGTACGATCCAGGCGTCAAACAATTCCTGCATCCGGTGCGATTGGCCGGGTGAGCCAAGACCTTGCATATATTGCGCTTCAGCCATCAGAGGCGACATAAGGGCGCGCGCATCATAGGGCTCCAGTATCTCGCCAGCGGCCACATAATGATGAGCCATACGTCGCCATGCATCCTTGTGGCACTCTTCCGGCCAATGGTCTGCCCGATAGGCGAGGCCAAGCACCAAATGCGCCCGCGCCGCCAGAAGAGCCAGAACGTGGTTGTCCGGCGCGTTTTCATAGGTCTCCATAAAACAACCCAACTCCGCTTCGGCATCCGTGAGGTCCGACAGCGAGGTATGGGGTGCCTCATCGATCAATGACTGAAGGCCCGACAAGGCGACTTCTACACCGATCTCGTGAAATCTAAGTCCGCCTTGCGTCGACGCCAATTGCGCCTCCCAGGCAGCGATCTGATCGCCAATCTCTACCCACTCGTCTTGCAGCATTAAATCCGCAATGAGAGAGGCCACTTCGCGACGCTCGCCGCGATCTGGATCGTCGTGCTCGATGGCAAGTTTTGGGATTTCCGGTTCCACAAAGGGAGCCTCTCCGCGCGATGCCGGTTTCGACAAAACAAACGTCACGCTAGACGCTAATCCGCGTGCGATGATGTGAAGAACACGCATACCCTCGCTCCATAGTCCTTTTTTACAAGAGTGGAGAGGCAATTCGTCAACTTTAAGGCAAATCAACGGCGCTCGCGGCGTGTTTCGGGCGAAGCAAGTCGTAATAGACCTTAAATTCCGATCCGATCTCCGGGGCGTTTCGTCTCGCACTGACAGAAGACCCAAAAAGTCTTAACGCACCGTAAATTTAGGAAGGTTACCTCGCCCAGGTGGGCAAACGCGTATTTTGGAGAAGTGACACGGTCGGGGCGTATTTGCCGCCAAGCGCCAGTGTTGCGCGCTTCAGAATTTCAATGGCGTTTTCCGATTTGGCGGGCAGTGCCGTTGGCGATATCGGTTCACCAATTGTAATCCTGTAAGGCTGGCGGTCCTTATTCAGCGTTTCATAGAACAAGGTGATGTCCCGTAGCGTCGGGTGGATTAGATCAAAAAGATAGAAAAGCGCCGAGTTTCGCGCACGGATGTGCAGCGGAATGACCGGTAGATTGTACTTACGCGCGATCATGGCCGCCGATGCCATCCAAGGCCGCTCATGGAGCTTCAGCCCCCGCCGCTTGGCCAGCCGTCCGCTGGGAAAAATCACCCCCAGGCGCCCCGCCTCAATCGCGGTCTTGGTGTACTCCATCGTTTCACGGGTTTTTCCGCGCGTCCGCTTATCGACCCGCCATTCTACGGGGGCAATCAAGCTCTCAAACTGGGGCATGATGCGCAGGATGTCGGAATTCGCATAGACAAACATATCCGGCCGCAGCGGATAAATCGCGTGATGCAGCATAATGCCATCTGCAATACCCGTGGGATGGTTCGCCACGATCAGCGCCGGTCCCTGACGCGGGATATTCTCTAGCCCGGAAACTTTGAGGTCGCGCGCCAAGAGCCCCGCCACATGGCGCATCACGTGATCTGTGGGCATGTTCCGGTAAATCTCACCCAGTTGCAGTGTCCGTTCATAGCCGAGCAAAGACATAAGGCCACGACGCGCCATGGCGGCTGTAACATTTCGTTCGAACAGCCACGGTGCGCGCTCCGCGATCAGGGGATCAATCCGTTCTTTCATCGCCACCCTTGAACCCGAGAATTGCAACAGATTCGTGATTTCAGAATAGCAGTTGGTGTCTGCCGCCCCCATCTGCCAGAGCGCGGCGCTCAAAAATGGGCAGATCGACGCCGAACGCTGCCAGATCGCCGAGCGGCTGCAATGAGCCAGAAGCTCAAAAACGCCTTTTAAACCGCTGTAAAAAAGAAAGTTCTACGCCTGATGCAAATGACAAACCTCGCTCAGCAGAAATGTAAATCCCAAGGGATCACTGGGACTGTGCGAGGACGGGCCGGCACCGTATCGGCACATCTTTGCCGATCTCCCTCATCGCCAGCACTTTTGCCAAGCAAAGCTGCGCAGAGCGGCTCAAACGTCGAGGATGCGTCCGGCGATCTCCTGCATATCCTTCGACGGCTTTCCAACCAGCAATTGCGCTAAGGCGTCTCGTATCTGACCCTGCCGGTCGCCGTCATACCGCGCCAGCGTTTCGAAAACGGTCGTCATCCGCGCCGCTGTCATCGGATTGATGGGATCAAGCTGTTTCAACCATTTAGCCACAAAGGCATAACCATCCCCGGACGCGCTATGAAACCCGGCGGTGTTCCCCGCCAGTCCGCCCAAGACAGCGCGGAAACGGTTTGGGTTTTTGAGGTTGAAATCCGGGTGTGTGACCATGTTTTCCGCCACAGTGACAGCTTGGTCCGGGGCGGCACAGGCAACCGACAGCGAAAACCACTTGTCGAGTGTATTCGCATCGCTACGCCAACGGTCATAAAACATGCCCGCCTCGTCTGCCCCTTTGCCGAGGCGCAGCAAACAGGCAAGGGCACCAATGCTCTCCGTCATATTGTCCGCGTCCCCAAAGAGCGCGCGCGCCCGGTCTGGTCCTTCGACGCGCCCCAAAAAGCCAAGCGCTGCCAGCCTTAGTGCCCGTCGCCCGGCGTCCTCCGCCACCGGGCGGTAAGGTCCCGGATTGTTCAAGCCCTCGTAAAGTCTCGTAAAGAGCGGCGCATGGGCCGAGGCGATCGAAGCTTTCAACTGCTCCGATGCGGTGTGAATGCGATCCGGATCCGGCGTTTGCCCGCCGTCATACAACGTTTGAGCGATGTCATCTTCGCTGGGCAAGCCAAGTGCGAACGCGCGAAAGGCCGAGTCAAGCGTGTCATCTCCGATCAGCTTGCCGAGCGCCTCCAGGTATCGGGCGTCCGGCTCCTCTTCCCCATCGACCATGCGCATGAGTTCTGCCTTCGCCAAGGCGCGCCCAGCTTCCCAGCGGTTGAACGGATCGCTGTCATGGGCGAGAAGGACGAGCCGGTCGTCCATCGAGAGGTCTTGCTTGACGATAACCGGCGCGCTGAAACCACGAAACGCTGAAACAATCGGCAACCGATCCGACCCAATAAAGCTCCCCGTGGCAATCACTGCTTCCTCGGTATCGAGGATGCCCATCTGCTCGCCCGCGATTTCACGGCCTTCGTGGTCATAGAGTGCCAAGGCAATGGGGATCGGCACCGGACGTTTCTCTGGCTGACCCGGGGTCGGCGGGACGCTTTGTTGTGCGGTAACGCGCCACGAAATAGGGCGTGTTTCCGTACCATCTGTCGCGCGTACCGGACTTGCGCGCCCTGTCACCTCGACTTTGATTTCAACCGTTGGCGTGCCCGCTTGCCCGTACCACAGCTTAAACTGACCAAGGTCACGCCCGGTCGCATCTTCGAACGCTTTCAGCCAGTCCTCAATGGTGCAGGCCTGACCATCGTGGCGGTTAAAATAGAGGTCCAAGGCCCGGCGATACCCGTCGTCGCCCACGATCCGGCGGAGCATCCCGATAAGCTCCGCACCCTTCTCGTAAACGGTGGCGGTGTAGAAGTTATTGATCTCAACGTAGCTTTCCGGGCGCACCGGATGCGCCAGCGGCCCCGCATCTTCGCGAAACTGGCGCCCACGCAACATAATGACATCGTCGATGCGTTTGACGGCGTGCCCGCGCATGTCGCCAGAAAACTGCTGGTCGCGAAAAACTGTCAGCCCTTCCTTCAGGCACAATTGGAACCAGTCGCGGCAGGTGATCCGGTTCCCGGTCCAATTGTGGAAATACTCATGGGCAACGATACTCTCGATGGCTTCGTAATCGCGATCTGTGGCTGTCTCGGGACTGGCAAGCACATATTTCGAGTTAAAGATGTTCAGCCCCTTATTCTCCATCGCGCCCGCGTTAAAGTCATCGACCGCCACAAGGTTGAAGACGTCGAGATCGTAATTTCGACCGTAAACCTCTTCGTCCCAAACCATGGAGCGTTTCAAGGCGTCCAACGCATAGGCGCAGCGGTCCTGATCTCCCGGTCGCACCCAAATGTTCAGCGTTACGTCGCGCCCATCTGCCGTTCTGTGCGCGCCGGAATGGGCCACCAGATCGCCCGCAACAAGCGCAAACAAATAGGATGGCTTTGGCCATGGATCGTGCCACTCCGCCCAGCCGTCGCCCGACGCAATCGGATTTCCGTTGGACAAAAGTATCGCCGCGTCCGCTTCCACGCGCACCGTTAACGGCGCCATCACGTCCGGACGGTCCGGATAAAAAGTGATTTTCCGAAACCCTTCCGCCTCGCATTGCGTGCAGTAAAGCCCGTTGGAGATGTAAAGCCCTTCAAGCTCAGTGTTGCTTGACGGATCGATTTCAACCTCAGCTTCCCAAACGAACGGGTTGGTCGGCACATCGAGGGTGAGGCCCGATGGTGTGACCTCCGGCGAAACCGGGACACCATCGATGGACGCACTGATAAGCTTCAGCTTTTCCCCATCCAGCGAAAACTCTGTGTCTTCCGCGTCGGGATTTGGACGAAACGCGATGCGCGATAGAACACGCGTCGCCGTACTGTCGAGCTTGAACGTGAGATGCACCTCGTCGACGAACCAGTTTGGCGGTCGATATTCGGCCAGTCGAACCGGCTGTGGCGTAGCATCTTTCATGGTGGCGGGTTCCCTGGGAACGACTTTAAATCGGCCTACCATGTAGCGCCCGGCTTGAGGCAGAGCAATTGGCGAAACAGGTAAAGAAACGCGACCTTCCCCAGAAAACCTGCGCCACCTGCGGCCGCCCCTTCGCGTGGCGCAAGAAATGGGCGAAGGTATGGGATGAGGTGAAGTATTGCTCGGATCGCTGCCGACGCGCCCGCCGGTAAGGCGCGGCACGGGGGATTGTCGATTACAGATGCAGGGAAAGAATCGTCGATTTCTCTAATCGTCGGCCATCTGCTTGAAAGTATACAACAGTCGACCTAGCTTGCGGCGCTGAACGAGGGAGATGAAAAAGAATGACAGCACGCATGGAGCGGCACCGCCTTCAGGTCGCCAAGGAACTGGCAGAGTTTATCGAGGCCGAAGCGCTACCCGGCACCGATGTCCCGGCGGATACCTTCTGGGAAACATTCAGCCGACTGGCCCATGACCTCTCTCCAAAAAATCGCGCGCTCCTTGATACCCGCGCTTTGATGCAAGGCAAGCTCGATCAATGGCACAAAGCGCATCAAAACCAAGTCCATGACCACGAAGCCTATAAGGTGTTCCTCACTGAGATCGGGTATCTTGTGCCGACAGGACCTGACTTTGAAATCGAAACTACCAACACCGACCCTGAAATTGCCACTGTTCCCGGACCGCAACTGGTGGTGCCCATCACCAATGCGCGCTATGCGCTCAACGCCGCCAATGCCCGTTGGGGCAGCCTATATGATGCGCTTTACGGCACTGACGCGACGGACGGCGCACCTCTTCCGGGCCCCTATGACCGTGGTCGGGGTGCACGCGTTGTCGCTAAGGCGCGGGTTTTCCTTGATGAAGCCTTTCCCCTCAACGGCACGAGCCACGCCGATGCCCGCCGTTACCGGGTGAAGGACGGGGCACTACTCGTGGATGACATGCCGTTGAGCGATCCGGCCAAATTCGTAGGCTATCGCGGCCACCCGAAAGCGCCAGATGCGATCCTACTCGTCAATAACGCGCTCCATGTGGAACTGGTTTTTGACCGTACGGACAGGATTGGCGGGCGCGATCAAGCGGGCCTTGCCGATGTGAGAGTGGAAGCCGCGATTTCGGCGATTATGGACTGCGAGGATTCCGTTGCCTGCGTCGATGCCGAAGACAAGGTCCTCGCCTATCGCAACTGGCTTGGACTGATGAAAGGCGACCTGAGCGACACTTTCGAGAAAGGCGGCGCAACGGTGACCCGCGCTCTGTCGCCGGACCCGGAGTACCTTTCACCGGATGGAACGCCGTTTACCGTAAAGGGCCGCGCGCTCATGCTCGTCCGCAACGTCGGTCACCTAATGACGAACCCGGCGATTTTGCTGGAAGACGGCTCGGAAATTTTCGAAGGTCTGATGGATGCGATGATTACCGTTCTCATCGCCAAGCACGACCTCATGAAGTCAAGCGGTGATCGGAACAGCCACACCGGCTCGGTTTATGTTGTGAAACCAAAGATGCACGGCCCCGATGAAGTCGCTTTTTCCGATAAAACCTTCACCCATGTGGAAAAGGCGCTCGGCCTGCCCCAGGACACCGTGAAGATCGGCATCATGGACGAAGAACGGCGTACGTCCGTCAACCTCAAGGAATGCATCCGAGCCGCGAAATCGCGGGTGGCATTTATCAACACGGGCTTTCTCGACCGGACGGGCGATGAAATACACACCTCGATGGAGGCCGGTCCTTTCAGCCGCAAAGACTGGATCAAACGCAAGGGCTGGATCACGGCCTATGAGAACCTGAACGTGGATGTCGGTCTCGCCTGTGGTCTCTCCGGCAAGGCGCAAATCGGCAAGGGCATGTGGGCGATGCCCGATATGATGGGCGCCATGCTGGAAGCCAAGATCGAACACCCGAAGGCTGGCGCCAATTGCGCTTGGGTCCCCTCGCCCACGGCTGCCACGCTCCACGCGCTGCACTACCACAAAGTTGATGTCTTCGCGGTGCAAGCCAAGCTAAAAGCCGGTGGCCCCCGCGCCCATGTGGACGGTATCCTCGACATGCCCCTGGCCACCTATCGCAAGTGGTCAGAACCGCAGATTCTCCGCGAAGTGGAAAACAATGCGCAAGGTATCTTGGGCTATGTGGTGCGTTGGATTGACCAGGGCGTCGGCTGCTCGAAAGTGCCTGACATCAACGACGTGGGCCTGATGGAAGACCGCGCCACCTGCCGCATCTCCTCGCAACATATTGCCAATTGGCTGCATCACGGCATCGTTTCCGAAGCGCAGGCAATGGATGCCATGAAACGCATGGCTGCCAAGGTCGATGCGCAAAATGCCGGTGACCCCTCTTACCGCCCCATGGCGCCGGACTTTGACGGCATTGCGTTCCAGGCGGCTTGCGATTTGGTTTTTAAAGGCCGCGAGCAACCCTCCGGCTATACCGAAGCTGTGCTGCATGCACGCCGTCTTGAACTGAAAGCTGCGTCTTAGGAAGCCACCACATGCCCGAAATCTCATTGTCAAAAGCCCGCAGCATTATTCGTGCGACCCTCAAAAAGGGGCGCGAGATGGACCTGAAACCCCTCTCCGTCGTCGTCCTCGACACCGGCGGTCACCTGAAAGCGTTCGAACGCGAAGACGGAGCCAGCCCGGGACGGTTCGAGATTGCGCGCGGCAAAGCATACGGCGTGATCATGACCGGGATGACCGGTTCCGCCCTCATGAAGCGGGCCGAGGACCAGGCTTACTTCGTTGACGCTCTGAACGGTGCTTTCGGCGGCAAAGTGATCCCTGTGCCCGGCGGTGTTCTCGTCAAGGACAGCCGAGGCCGGATCATTGGCGCTGTTGGCGTAACCGGGGACACTTCCGACAACGATGCAGCTGCTGCGCTCGCTGGCATTGAAGCCGCAGGACTTGCAGGAGACGCTTGATACGTTGAAAAATTAAGCGTTTTGCAACAAAATACACGGAAGCACTGTGCAGATTTGTTGCTGGCCTCTCTGGAATGAGGCATTAGGTTCACGAGTGGAACAAGGGACGCGTAAGATGCCTGTCGTTGGGATCATCGGAAATTTCTACCTTCTCAATGACGAGTACCCCACGCATGCGGGCGGCGTGATGAACAGCACGGCAATCGCCCACGTGGCGGGCGCGCTTCCACTGATCGTGCCCTCCGACCCGGACCTTGTGGATATGGAGACGTTGAAGGCGACCTGTGACGGGTTCCTCTTCACGGGCGGGCGACCCAATGTGCATCCTGAAGAATATGGGGAAGACGAAACAGAGGCCCACGGCACCTTCGACCGCGCCCGCGACGGGCTGACGCTGGAACTCATCCGCGATTGCGTGGCCAGCGGCCAACCCTTGCTGGCAATCTGTCGCGGATTTCAGGAGTTGAACGTCGCGATGGGTGGCTCGCTCTATCCTGAGATACGCGACCTGCCTGGGCGTATGAACCATCGTATGCCGCCCGATGGCACCATTGAGGAGAAATTCGCGCTGCGCCACGATGTGACGCTGACCGAAGGCGGTGTGTTCCATCGCATTTTCGGTGCGTCCACAGTGCGCACCAACACGCTCCATGGGCAAGGCATCAAGGAACCCGGCGCCCGGATTGTTGTCGATGGCCGCGCGCCCGACGGGACGGAGGAGGCGATCTACGTCCAGAACGCCCCCGGCTTTGCGCTCGGCGTCCAGTGGCATCCGGAATACAACGCGACCGAGGACCCGGTGTCTCGTCCGTTGTTCGAAGCTTTCGGCGATGCCGTGCGCACGTGGTCAAAAGGCGAAAGGCCAGCGCGCATCCGCAGCGCTTAACCGAGTGAAACGTCTTTCCACTTGAACGGTCACAGACCTAAAATCACGAATACCGTCGAACTTCCGTGCTCTTCACGGGCGCGCGGGCGGTCGGACATCTTCCAGAAGACGGCAGTAGACCTGACGTTTGGTGTAGCGCTGCATGTCGCGGCGCATCCGGTCGTTCCGAATAGGTCCCCAATCCGCCGCCACCCCGCGCCAGCGCGTATCCTTCACGGCAATCGCATCGTCACGCGGCACCGTCACATTCATGATCCGAACAGCGCAATTCAAGTTATCCGACCCGCGCTTCAATTCGGCCCCGGTTTGCACGCGGCAGTCGCGAAACTCGGCAGTGGGCGGATAAATTTGCATCAAACCAAACCACCGCCCGTTGCCACCGACGGCCCGGGGGTTCCAAGTGCTTTCATACCGCGCCAAGGTCGATACAAACCCGGCCCAAAAGGCCGCGCGCGCCGCCGCATCATTCTCAGGATAGGCCGGACACCAATCCGCGATGTCCTTGGGCACAGTTTGAAGCAACTGATCCCCATGGCTTTGCACAGCCGAAATGACCACGCGGGTCCATAGAGGCCCCTTTTCCCGTTGTTCCCACCGGGCGCGCGGCAATTGGTTGTCTCGGGGCTCGGGGCGCAACTTGGACAGATCCGAGGGCGTCGCTCCGGCAAAACCGGCAGAAAAGACGTAAATCAACGGGATTATGAAAAGAGTTCGCAGCATAGACATCCGGTCTCGTTCCTGGCGCACCCCGTTTGGGTTGTGACAGATGCGCCCGTCTCTGCCAAGCCCGCTTCGCGCTTGAAGCAGCGGGCAACCATCCTTAGAACGGCGCAGATATGACAGCGGATGGAGCATGGCGATGCTGGACCTGACCTTCGAGACCCCAAAACCGAAAGTCATTGCGGGTGCAACCGGCGATTGGGAACTCGTCATTGGGTTGGAAGTCCACGCACAGGTTGCCTCCAACGCAAAGCTGTTCTCGGGCGCTTCAACCGAATTTGGCGCGGAACCCAATGCAAATGTTGCTTTCGTTGACGCTGCCATGCCCGGTATGCTGCCCGTTATCAATGAGTTCTGCGTCGCGCAGGCGGTGCGAACAGGTCTCGGCCTCAAGGCGGAAATCAACCTGACAAGCGCGTTTGATCGCAAAAACTACTTCTATCCCGACTTGCCGCAGGGCTACCAAATCAGCCAGCTCTACCACCCGATTGTCGGCGAAGGTGAGGTGCTTGTGGATATGGGACCGGGCATCGCCCGGCGGGTGCGCATCGAGCGGATCCACCTCGAACAGGACGCGGGCAAATCTGTCCACGACATGGACCCGCACTTTTCTTTTGTGGACCTGAACCGAACCGGCGTTGCCCTAATGGAAATTGTCAGCCGCCCCGACATTCGCGGCCCCGAAGAAGCCGCCGCCTATGTCGTGAAATTGCGCCAGATCATGCGCTATCTCGGAACCTGTGACGGCAACATGCAAAACGGAAACCTACGCGCCGATGTGAACGTATCCGTCTGCCGCCCGGGCGACTACGAGAAGTACGAAGCGACGCAGGATTTCTCGCACCTCGGCACCCGCTGCGAAATCAAGAACATGAACTCCATGCGCTTCATCCAGCAAGCCATTGATTACGAAGCGAAGCGTCAGATTGCGATCCTGGAGGACGGCGGTACAGTCGATCAGGAAACGCGGCTCTACGATCCGGACAAGGGCGAAACGCGGTCCATGCGCTCAAAAGAAGAAGCCCATGACTACCGCTACTTTCCCTGCCCTGACCTTATGCCGCTCGAAATCGAGCAAGGCTGGGTCGACGATATCGCGAAGGATCTGCCCGAACTGCCCGACGCCAAGAAATCGCGTTTCGTGGCATCCTACGGCATGACGGAATACGACGCGGGTGTCCTCACAGCAGATGTTGAGCACGCCGCGTTTTTCGAAGATGTCGCCAACGGACGGGACGGCAAACTGGCCGCCAACTGGGTGATAAACGAGCTTTTCGGTCGCCTAAACAAGGCAGATCTCGAAATCGGCGAAAGCCCGGTTTCCGCGGCCCAGCTTGGCTCGATCATCGACCTGATCGGGTCGGGCGATATTTCGGGCAAGATCGCCAAAGACTTGTTTGAAATCGTCTGGACGGAGGGCGGAGACCCCGCTGAGATCGTCGAGGCGAAGGGAATGAAGCAAGTCACGGACACCGGCGCGATTGAAGCCGCAGTGGATCAAGTGATCGCAGACAATCCGGCGCAGGTCGAAAAAGCCAAGGCGAACCCGAAACTTGCCGGCTGGTTTGTCGGGCAGGTGATGAAGGCGACAGGCGGAAAGGCCAACCCAAAGGCCGTCAACGCGCTGGTGTCGGAAAAGCTGGGGCTCTGACGGATCAAGCGGCGCACGGCCTCTTTGTAGGGACCGCACCGCCGACCGAAGCGGCCCCTCTTTTGGTCGGGTTCTCGAAGTGCTAAACGCGTCAAAAGCCAGCAGGGAGGCAACCCGATGCGGAAGTTTGAGTATAAGGCAGTCCCCGCACCAACGGCGGGAACCAAGGCGAAAGGCATCAAAACAACCGAGGACCGCTTCGCGTTGTCGTTAACCGATGCCTTGAACGAAATGGCCGATGAGGGATGGGAGTACGTGCGCGCTGAAACGCTCCCCTGCGTCGAACGCAAAGGGCTCACGGGGTCACAGCAAACCTACCAGAACATCCTGATTTTTCGCCGCCTCGAACAGGCGGCTTTACCACTGGATCGCGTCACATCCCGACCGCTCCAAGAGGTGACGCCGCCGCCGGAACCCGCGCTTTCCAGACCGGAGCGCGAAACCGACATGGTGGAAGAACCGCAGCTCACAGCCCATGCGCCGGAGAGTGACGCAGCGCCCAGTATTCGGGTGACCCAGGACTGAACCCGCGATCGGGCAACGTGGCTGTTCAAACGCGAAAGCGCTAGCTTCTGATCTCCAGCGCCAACGCGTGAATACGTCCGATCAACTCAGCCCCCAAAGCCGCGTGCACAGCGCGGTGACGGGCCAGCCTGTTCAAATCAGCAAAGGCGTCAGAGGTAATTGCCACGCGAAAGTGGCTTTGCCCCCCCTCTTGATAGCCAGCGTGACCGCGATGCTGTTCGCTTTCATCCAGCACAGAAAGTTCGCTTGGTTGAAAAGCTTCTTCAAGTTTTGCGCGGATTTCGTCTTCGACCCGCATTTTTCTCACCTCACCCCTTCAATCTTGCGAGGACCACGGTAAACTCTCTGGTCCGAGTCGGAAAGGCAGGTAGCAGATGTCAGAAGATCCCTTTGGTTTTGATTTGAGTGTGTCCTCGGACAAGAAGAAACGCCAAAGAACCCGGCGCGGCATGTCTGGTGCGTTTGAGACATCAACGCGGGTCTGCGACTATCCCGGCTGCACAAAGGTCGCCCAGTACCGCGCGCCCAAATCGCCCGATGACCTCGATGAGTTCTATTGGTTCTGTAAGGATCACGTGCGCGAGTACAATCTGAAGTGGAACTTCTTTCAGGGCCAAACCGAAGACGAACTTAACGCGCAAATGGACAAAGATCGGGTGTGGGAGCGCGAAACCAAGCCGTTTGGACCAAAGGGTGACGAAGCGAAGGCGTGGTCACGCCTTGGGATAGACGATCCGCATCAGATCCTCGGGGCAAATGCAACGCGCAACCCCGGCAAGTCGATTACCGGCACCCGGAAACTGCCGCCGACCGAGCGTCGCGCCCTCGACATCCTTGAAGCAAAAGACCACTGGACCAAAGCAGAAATTCGAAAATCTTACAAAGCTTTGATTAAAGTTCTTCACCCTGACATGAACGGTGGCGACCGTGGTCATGAGGAACAGTTGGCGGAAGTGGTCTGGGCGTGGGACCAAATCAAGGACAGCCGGAACTTTCAAACCTAACCGTAGAATCGAAACCGCCTTCGGAAGGGGACCGAAGGCGGGGTACGAGCGTGCCCCAACGGGTGGATCGGGGCGTATGTGAGAGTAATTAACATGAGTATACTCTCTCGCCTCTGCATTTACCGCGAACCACTTCATCAGCGTTTGTGCAGAAAGCGTAATAGTTGCGTAGTGGCGCTAATTTTTTGAGCGCATCACAGTGCGACTAACCTGTATCAAGCTGCATTAAACTTCAGACTGATCCCGTTGAGGCAATGGCGTTTCCCTGTGGGTTGTGGGCCATCGTCAAAGATATGACCCAAATGGCTGCCACAGCGACGGCAATGGACTTCGGTACGTACCCGCAGCAACTTACGGTCCGGTTTCGTGCCAACAGCGCCCGGAAGCGATTGCCAAAATGAGGGCCACCCTGTTTTGCTGTCATATTTGTGTTTCGAGGAGTAGACGGCCAAGTCGCACCCTTTGCAGAGATACATTCCAGCCGCGTAGTTTTTGTCCAAGGGGCTCGAGAACGCGCGTTCCGTGCCCTCTCTTCGCATCACTTTGTATTCAGCGCGCGTCAGCATGCTGCGCCATTCGGCATCTGTCCGGGTGATCTCAAATGCGGCAAAAACGCTGGTGGGAATCGTGCTCGCCATGGCACCGGCAAGACCTGCCCCCAAAAACTCGCGTCGGTCCATCGTACCAACTCCTTCTCTTCACGCGATCTATCTACAGAAATCCTTAATCACGAGGAAATCACAAAGCCGCGTGAGCGGTGGATACGGCGGATGTGTTCGACGAATAACGCCGCTCGAGCCCTGCCAAGCTCCAGAAGTGTCGTGGTTCCAAGAGCATTCCGCGTCTACGGATGTCGGACTTCTATGGTTGCTGAGAAAACAAAAGCAGTGGCGCCCCGCCCGCAATGAGGCGAGGCGCTGCACTCGTAAACAGCGAACTGACTACGCGGATCAAACGTTTCACGAAACCCACTTCATTCTGGCGCGATTCGACCCAACATTCTGTAAACGTCTGGCGTGAACGTCTTGCACGCCCGCGCCAAATGAGGCAGGTGGAACCGCGGTCGGATGGGCTGACCGGATTGAGGTGATACGCATGACGGATGAACTGGGCAAGCCGACCGAAGATATCGACCTGCGCGACGTTTTCGGCATTGATTCCGAAATGAAAGTGAAAGGTTTTTCGGAGCGGAGTAACCGCGTTCCGGAAATCGACACGACCTACAAATTCGACCCGGAAACGACGATCGCCATTCTGGCGGGCTTTCAGTACAACCGCCGCGTCATCATCCAAGGGTATCACGGCACCGGCAAATCGACCCATATCGAACAGGTCGCGGCCCGGCTCAATTGGCCCTGTGTGCGCGTAAACCTCGACAGCCATATCT
Source organism: Pseudomonadota bacterium (assembly GCA_039024895.1). Lineage (GTDB taxonomy): Bacteria > Pseudomonadota > Alphaproteobacteria > Rhodobacterales > Rhodobacteraceae > JAJDOD01. Next base: position 270,054 of record JBCCPJ010000002.1, read on the forward strand.
CCCGTATCGACCTGATCGGGAAGGATGCCATCAAACTCGAAAACGGTCAGCAAGTAACGGTGTTTCAAGAAGGTATCCTGCCATGGGCACTCCGCAATCCGACCGCTATTGTCTTTGACGAATATGACGCGGGCCGGGCTGACGTTATGTTCGTGATCCAACGGGTGCTTGAGACCGATGGCAAACTAACGCTTTTGGACCAGAATGAAGTGATCACGCCGCACCCCTATTTCAGGCTTTTTGCAACGGCAAACACCGTTGGCCTTGGGGACACCACCGGCCTCTATCACGGTACGCAGCAGATCAACCAAGCCCAGATGGACCGCTGGTCGCTGGTGTGCACGTTGAACTACTTGAACCACGACGCGGAGGCCGCGATCGTTCTTTCGAAGGCGCCGCATTACAACACTGAAGCGGGACGCAAACAGATCAGCCAGATGGTGACAGTGGCGGACCTGACGCGGACCGCCTTCATGAATGGCGACCTCTCCACGGTGATGAGCCCCAGAACGGTGATAAACTGGGCGCTGAATGCCGATATCTTCCGGGACATCGGCTACGCCTTCCGTCTGACATTCCTCAACAAATGCGACGAACTCGAGCGCCAAACCGTCGCCGAATTCTATCAGCGTTGCTTCGATGAAGAATTGCCGGAAAGCGCCGCAAGTGCGGCTGTTGCGTAAACACTTCTAAACAAGAAGAAAAAATGACGTGTCTCGCGCTGCCGTGGGCCGGTGCCAAGCGTGAAACGCGGCCCGAAGCTGTGACACATTCCCACAACACGCTGCGGCGCGGCGTCAACAATTTGACCGAATTGTTTCACCGTTAGACAAGAATTGCCGCTTATGCTCGGTTTATGAGCATTTGGAAAACAATCATGTTTTGCCTGCTCGGATGCCTCCCTTCCGAGGTGGCCGCTATACCAGGTGAACCGTTGCGCACCTTTGCTTCCTGCGCCGGGCGGTTCTCTGCAACCATGGAACATCAGTGGTTGATCAGCGACCCCTCTTCCGACCGGACCGAAGCGCAGCGCAGCGCAATGCTTTCCCTGGTGGATGCGGTCATGCGTCCCGATCAAGGGCGCGATGTGCTCATTTGGCGGATCGAAGCAAAACAGGCCCATGCCGTTCTTTTGACCCGCGCGACATTCAATCAGGACCGTGCTGACGCCACTTGGGCGTCCGAACAAGCGGAGATGCATCTCGCCCATTGTACCGGGCTACTTTTGAGTTGACGCGGTGTGCCGGGGCGCTGCCCCCACCCTGATCAGGATCAGGGTTCCCCCGAGGTTTTTTGGACAGATGAAGCCAGGGGCTCAACGCTTGTGATCAGTGCGTTTTGCTGGTTTATCACGCGCTATGAGCAAGCCCAACGACAACCCGGCCGACCCGTTCAAAAAGGCGCTGGCGGAAGCCACTAAAACGCTGGCCGACGATACGGATTTGTCCGTGAGCTTCAGCCTCGACCCACCAGGTATGACGTCGGATGGGATGCGCCTACCGCAGGTGACGCGCCGCATGACACGCGAGGAAGTCCTCCATGCCCGAGGCACCGCGGACCGCTTTGCCATGCGCCGAAGACACCACGACGAAAGCACCTACGCGCGGTTCGTGCCGGAAGGTCAGTTGGCCCGCGACATCTACGAAGCCATGGAAATGGCCCGTTGCGAGGCGATGGGGGCCCGCGACATGCCCGGGACTACAGGCAATATCGATGCGGTGATCGAAACGGATGCGCGCCGGAAAGGCTATGATCAGATCACCAATGCGGCGGAGGCGCCCCTGGCCGTTGCGGCGGGATATCTTATCAGAAGCCTTGCAAGCGGGCGTGACTTGCCGCCGGGCGCGTCCAACCTGCTCGATCTCTGGCGCGGCTTCATTGAGGATCAAGCGGGCGAGACGCTTGAGACAATGGATACCATGCTGGACGATCAAGCGGCCTTCGCCAAGTTCGCACGCCAGGTCATCACCGATCTTGGGTATGGCGATCAGTTGGGCGACGATCCCGACGATCTCGACAGCGACGCGGAACCCGAGGCCGCCGAGGACGCAAGCGAAGACCAAGACCCCAACGCCGACGATGAGAGCGCCAATCAGCAAGATCAATCGGATATGGCGGCGGATTCGTCTGAGGAGCAAACCGACGACGATGCCGAAGCCGAGCTTGTCATGGACGAGATGGCGGAAACCGAGGGTGGCGAAGAAACCGAAATGCCCATGGGCGATGCGGAGATCGAGCCAGGCCCGCCCCTGCCCATCAGCGAGGCTGATCCAACTTACACGGTGTACACGCCCGAGTTCGACGAGGAAATCTCCGCCGAAGACCTGGCGGAACCGGAGGAACTGGAGCGCCTGCGGGCCTATCTTGACCAGCAACTCGACCCTCTGAAGGGCGCGGTAAGCCGTCTGGCCAATAAGTTGCAGCGCCGACTGCAAGCACAACAGAACCGCACCTGGCAGTTCGATTTGGAGGAAGGCACGCTCGATGCGGGGCGTCTCGCGCGCATCGTGGCAAACCCGACCGTGCCGCTCGCCTATAAGCAGGAAAAGGACATGGAGTTCCGCGACACGGTCGTGACCCTGCTCCTCGACAATTCCGGCTCCATGCGTGGGCGCCCCATATCCATTGCCGCGATTTGTGCCGACGTGCTGGCGCGCACGCTTGAGCGTTGCTCGGTCAAGGTGGAGATACTCGGCTTCACAACGCGCGCCTGGAAGGGCGGGCAAGCGCGCGAGCGGTGGTTGCTTGACGGCCGCCCTCAGGTGCCCGGAAGGCTAAATGACCTTCGCCACATCGTCTATAAATCCGCCGACGCCCCCTGGCGTCGGGCGCGTCCGAACCTCGGGCTGATGATGAAAGAGGGGTTGCTCAAGGAAAACATCGACGGTGAGGCGCTGGAATGGGCGCATCGCCGTATGCTGGGGCGGCAGGAAGCCCGTCGTATCCTGATGGTGATTTCCGACGGCGCGCCGGTCGACGATTCAACCTTATCCGTTAACCCAGCGAATTTCCTAGAAAAACACCTCCGTGACGTAATCGCAATGATCGAGCGTCGGAAGGCTGTTGAGCTTCTGGCAATCGGCATCGGCCATGATGTCACGCGCTACTATGATCGTGCTGTCACGATCACGGATGTCGACCAATTGGCGGGCGCAATGACAGAACAACTCGCCGCCCTCTTTGAAAGCGACCCCCAACAGCGCAAACGCCTCGCCCGCTTACAACGGGCTGTTTGAGGTTCCAGCGCCGGACACAGCGTCGTTTGAACACGGGCAATCGGAATTTGACACGCGTGAAGGTCCGATCTTTGATGGCTTGGCCGTCCCCTAGCATGCGGTAGAACCCAATGAGCCCTACAGGAACGAAATTTTCGACGCGTGTTCTCCGCAAGCAGGATGACCTACCTCGCTACATTGTCGTTCCCCCAGAGCACGTGACAGGGCGGTCATCGTCCTTTCTCGCGGCGGTCACGTTGAACGGCCATGGTCCGTTCGAGCGCAACATTCGCCCATGGGGGAAAGGGTCGGAGGTTTTCTTTTTCAACCTCACCGCTGTCCAATGCACGAAGGCCCAACTGGAAACGAACAGCCCTTGCGAGGTGATCATCACGCCGAAAGACGCGGGACCGGGTAAATTGGCCAAAGAACCAACCATTTGATGACTTGCAGTGGCGCGCCGCTTGCGCTTCCCTGTAGGCATGTTCCAATCCTTCGACGCCCCGACTTCGCCCGAGCAAGGCCCGCCCCGTCTTGCCGCCCTTCGCACTGCCATGAAAGAAGCTGGCGTCGACGCCTTCCTCATCCCGCGCACCGACCGATTTCAAGGTGAATATGTGGCCTCCGCCGATGAGCGGCTCGCCTGGTTGACGGGGTTTACCGGGTCAGCGGGCTTTGCCGCTGTGACCCAAGACGAGGCCGGCGTGTTTGTCGATGGCCGCTATCGTCTTCAGGTCAAAGCGCAAGTTGCCGACGTGTTCTCGCCCGTTGACTGGCCGGAGACCAAACTTGGTCCCTGGCTTGCAGCACATCTGCGCGACGGGGCCACCATTGCCTATGATCCTTGGTTGCAAACGACAGATGAAATCACAGCCATAGAGAAAGCCGTCGGCCGCGGCATTGCCCTTGAACCGACACGAAACCTCGTCGATGCCATCTGGGACGACCGGCCCCCTGACCCAAGCGGCCCCGCGCGCAAGCACCCTATTGAATTCGCTGGAGAAAAGTCCGGGGAAAAACGGAGCCGTATGGCGGAGTTACTGAAAAAGGCCGGTCAGAAAGCCGCCATCCTCACCCTGCCCGACAGCATTTGCTGGATGCTCAACATCCGCGGCAGCGATATCCCCCGCAACCCCGTGGTCCACGCCTTTGCCATTCTGCATGAAACGGGGCATGTTAGTCTGTTTTCTGATCCTGCGAAGTTCGCGCCGCTCGGCCCGGACCCACATATCGACGTTCTGCCTTGGGACGCTATCGAAGGCGCTCTCAGTGGTTTGGATGGCCCGGTGCGCGTTGACAAATCCTCAGCCCCGGTTGCCGTGGCCCATATATTGGAGCGCGCTGGAACCGAGATCGTTTGGGACGCAGACCCATGCCTGCTTCCCAAAGCGCGCAAGAACGAGGCTGAACTACAAGGAATGCGGGACGCGCATATGACCGATGCCGCCGCGATGATCGAGTTCTTGAGCTGGTTTGACGAAGAAGCGCCACAAGGGGGGCTGACCGAAATTTCGGCGGCAACCAAGCTGGAAGAACTGCGGCGTGCTGCGAACACCCTACAAGACATTTCCTTTGAAACGATCTCCGGGGCCGGTCCCAATGGTGCGATCATTCACTACCGGGTTAGTGAAGACACGAACCGCGCCATCAAGCCCGGTGATCTCTATCTTGTGGATAGCGGCGGTCAGTACCTGAACGGAACCACCGACATCACCCGCACAATACCCGTTGGCCCACCGGAGGGCGACGTCAAAGCCTGTTACACGCGGGTCCTTCAGGGTCTGATCGCGATCTCAGCCGTCCGCTTTCCCAAAGGACTTGCCGGACGCGACCTTGATGCGTTGGCGCGCCAGGCGCTTTGGCGCGCGGGGCAAGATTATGATCACGGTACGGGCCATGGGGTTGGTGCTTATCTTTCTGTGCATGAAGGCCCGCAACGCTTGTCCAAGGTCTCAGAAATTCCGCTTGAACCCGGCATGATCCTGTCCAACGAGCCCGGTTACTACCGGGAAGCGGCTTTTGGTATTCGCCTCGAAAACCTGATTGTTGTCAGACAAGCGGGCGAATTGGGCGACAAACGCGACCAATATGACTTCGAAACCCTCACATTCGTTCCCTTCGACCACAGGCTTATCGACACGGAAATGCTTGCGCCGTGGGAGGTTGCATGGGTTGACCGCTATCATGCGGACGTGCGAAAAAGCCTTTCTGACCGGATTTCAGACAAAGCGTCCACATGGCTTGAAGCGGCTACAGCGCCCCTTCAGTCATCTGAACGTTACAGTCCGTCAGGTATGTGAAGCGCGCCGGGATGAGGAGATAACTATGGCAGATCATATCAGGATAACGCCTGCCGAAGGCACATGGACCGTCCGCGCCGGTGGCGCAGTGCTTGGCGAAAGCGCCGATGCGCTTGAACTCAGTGAAGGCGATTATCCCAGCGTGATCTACTTCCCGCGCAGCGATATTGCGATGGAGTTCCTGGACGTGTCCGACAAAAGCACGCATTGCCCCCATAAGGGCGACGCTTCCTATTTTTCCATCGTCACCAAAAGTACTGTGTTGAAGGACGCCGCCTGGTCCTATGAGGCCCCGAAAGAGGGCGTCGCCGCCATCAAGGATCACCTCGCCTTCTATGCAAGCGAAACCGTCACGGTCGAGCAAATTTGAGCGACACACGCCGCCGCGATTTCGGTTATGCGTCACCAAAAGACATCGGTCAAAAAGTTCCGTTCCAAAAGAGGGCGCAGCCTTTTTCGATGGGCTAAGCCTACCCGTGTTCTTCCGCCGCCGTCGCCGCTAGCGCCCGATTATAGGCGCGCAACGCGTCCACATGAAACAAAGCGCCGTGGATCTGGGGCGCTTCGCCCTCCGCACCCATGGTCACAACGGGTAGAAACGGATGCGGTGTCTTTTCAAACAGCGGCAACGCCGTTTCCAATGTCGCGTTCGGGTCCACCCAAGCGCCAGTTTCAATCGCACTCCAAACGGCAGCCTCATCGGCGGCATCCGGTGCATCCGGTCGCCGCATGACGTTGGCCACACGGAACAGCGCAAGAAGATAGGCTTGGGGACCAGCCGCAAGGTGGATGTTACGCCGCTCAAGCTGTGTGAGGAAAAACGAGCGATCCACAAGGCGCGACGCAATCGCCGTCGACAATGAAACAGCCACCAGCACCGCCAAACCGGTCTGCCAATCACCGGTCAATTCGAAGACAATCAGTGTCGTCGAGATCGGCGCGCCCAGAACCGCCGCGGCAACCGCTCCCATGCCAGCCAGGGCGTAAAGCGTCTCCGACCCCGAAACATCGGGAAACACGGACGTTGCCGTCAGACCAAAGGCCAGGCCCAATAAAGCGCCGATCATCAGAGACGGGGAGAAGATACCACCGCCCATGCGCCCGCCCATGGTGATCGCCACGGCAACAACCTTGATGACGCAGAACACCACCGCTTCGTGCCAAAGGAGCTGGCCCGTCAACGCAGCACTCGTTGTCTCATAACCAACACCGATGATATGCGGATAGACCAATGCAATAAGGCCTAGCAACAGCCCCGCAGCGGCGGGCCGCAGGAAACGGGGCATGCGGGTACGCTCCTGCACCTCCGTGCCGAGATCGTCCACGAAAAAGACCGACCGGATCAGCGCCACAGCAACAAGACCCGACAGAACGCCCAGCAAAAGGAACGCCGGAAGCTCCACATAAAAGGTCAGCCCGCCTTCCTCCATCAGCGAAAATTCGGTGAGGTCGCCAAATACCAGACGGTTGATGACAGTTCCCGCAACCGAAGCAATCGCAATGGGCGCGAAAGCATGGAGCGCGAAGTGGCGCAAGATCACCTCAAGCGCAAAGATCGCCCCCGCAATCGGCGCGTTGAACGAGGCGGACACTGCCGCTGCAACAGCGCAGCCCAACAGGTCCCGCCCGGTCACCCCGTTTGCTTTCATCTTGTTGGAGACGACCGACGACAATACCGCCGCCAAATGCACCACCGGCCCTTCGCGCCCGCTCGACCCGCCCGTGCCCAGCGTGATCATGGAGGCAAATGCAGAGGCGACCCCCTCCTTCGTCTCAACCCGCCCATCGTGCAATGCTGCGCCCTCGATCACCTCCGCCACCGATTTTGCACGGCCGTCGCTGGTGAAACGGTCAAGGATCAACCCGACCACCAGCCCGCCGAAGACGGGTATCAAAAGGATAGAGTACCAAGGAAGCGTTTCAGCGAAGGAATGGAGGAGCCGTACGTTATCCGTGCCGTAGAGGTTCTCTTGCAAGAAATTCACACCGAGCCGAAACAGCACAGCCGCCCAACCAGCGGCGATGCCGATCAACAGGGCGATGAACCAAAACTGCACATTGCCGGGGCCTTCTTCACGCAGCGCAGCCCAAGTGTCGATGATCGACGTTTTGCACGCGCCGGGCAGGCTTTGAACAACGTTCTTTCGGGGCGCATCCATCGAGGACACCGGTCAGGGCAAGGGTACATAAGGGGAGCGAACGCCCTGCCCTCTTGGGCGCATCTCCGGTCGCGGCTGTCCCTGCCGCGTCAATTTCACTGGTAGTCTATCGCTGCGCTGCGGAAAAGGTCTCGCAGGCATAGCGCCGCAGGTCTGTTGCCTTTGTGTGAGGTCTTGCCTTCAAACGGCGCGCCTTGCACAACGAGGGCTATGTCTATTCAAGTCGATCTCAACTCGGATATGGGCGAGGCTTTCGGGCCGTGGCCCATGGGCGATGATGCCGCCCTTCTTCAAACGGTCACGTCGGCAAATATCGCTTGCGGCTTCCATGCGGGCGATGCCGACACCATGGCCACCACAATGCGGCTCGCAGTGGAAAACGGCGTTGGGATCGGGGCACATCCCGGCTTTCCGGACCTGCAAGGCTTCGGGCGGCGTCGCATGCAAGTGCCCTTGCCGACCTTGGCGAATATGGTCCGCTATCAGGTGGGCGCGGCAGAGGCTATGGCACGCGCCGCTGGCGGCACCGTGCGGCACCTGAAGCTCCACGGCGCCCTCTCGAATATGGCCTGCGCCGATTACGAGATGGCGCGCGCCTGTTACGAAGCTGCCCTCGATGTGGCCCCTGACATCATCATCATGGGGTTGGCGGCAACTGAAATGGAACGCGTGGCGCGCGACCTCAAGTGCCGCTGGGCGGGCGAGATTTTCGCTGATCGCGCCTATAACGCCAACGGCACGCTGGTAGACCGGCGTCTGCCCGGTGCCATGATCCACGATGGGGACGAGGCCGCGCGGAACATGGTTGCGATGGTCAAAGCAGGGACGATCATCACTGGCTCAGGTGAACGTCTGGAAACCCGCATCGACACCATTTGCGTCCATGGTGACAGCGCCGAAGCGGTTGAACTGGCGCAAAAAGTGCGAATTGGCTTAGAGACAGCGGGGGTAACCGTGGCGGCTTTTGACGGTGCACCCCTAAGCTAAAGCGATGTACAGGCTTGGTAAGCCGTAAATATGCATTCCGCACCCAGGCAAATGCTTGAGACGGCGGCATTAGCTTAATAGGCGACGGGCACCTCAGGCGAGGTCTTTCTGTCGAGCATCTTCTTCCAGCCCTGATCCAAATCCGTAAGTTCTTCCAACACCTCAAGGACCCGAAGTGTGGGGACGCCAGTGAAGTTGCAGAAGTCAAGATCGTCCTCAAGTGCGGCAAGCTCGGCATCGGTCAACTTCGCGAGCTTCGCCTGAAGGCGATCCATATCAAACAAATCAGAATTAAAATCCAACATCACACCAACTCACACATGCAGGGTTACGACACGGTGAAATGTGTATCAAATGTGGCGAAAACGGTCCAATTTCCGCGAAGATTTTTTCTAAAACTCTCGGCAATCGCAGTGGCACGCCAAGGATTGTTTCCCGAATTGGCGCGTTTTGCGCCTGTCACGGACATATTTCGCGAATCGAAACGGTTATTAAGCCTGAACTAATCTACCGGAAAAACGGCAATACCCGCCAACTTCACCCATGCGACACGGGGCCACCAAAAGGGTAGCCCCGGCGGCGCGAAGCACGGGATCACGCGTCGTCGAGTGCTTCCACAGCTTTCTCAAGCGCGGCCTTTGTCGACTTCTTGTCCTTAACCTCGGCCTGCTCAAAGATATGGTCGACGACCTTGTCTTCGAACAAAGGTGCCTGGATCTGCTGGCGCATTTGGGCGTTCTGCTGAACAAACTCGAAGAACTCGCGCTCTTGGCCCGGATACTGGCGGGCCTGGTTCATCACCGCCTGCGTCATCTCCGCATCCGACACCTCAACCCCGGCCTTTTGCCCCAGCTCGGCCAGAAGCAGGCCCAAGCGAACCCGGCGCTCTGCGAGCTTGGTATGCTCTTCCGTTGGCTCTATTTCCGGGTGGTCATGGTCTTCGACATCCGAGTTTTCCTCGTGCCAAAGCTGGTGAGCGATTTGACCTGCTTCCGCCTCCACCAGGGATGGCGGCAAATCAAAACTCACGGCCTCATCCAGTTCGTCCAGAAGCGCGCGCTTCATCACAGCCCGCGCCGCGCCACCGTACTCGGCGCCCAGGCGTTCGGAAATCTGGCCTTTGAGTGCCTCAAGATCGTCGGCGCCAAATTTCTTTGCCAACTCATCATCAATCTCAGCAGGCTTTGGCTCCTTGACCGCTTTGACCGTGACGTCGAATATCGCTGGCTTACCGGCAAGCTCTTTGTTCCCGTACTCTTCGGGGAAGGTCACTTCGACGGCCTTTTCGTCACCGGTCTTCGCGCCAACGAGTTGCTCTTCAAAACCGGGGATGAATTGGTTCGACCCCAAGACGAGCGGGAAATCCTCTGCCGACCCCCCTTCGAAAGCCTCGCCATCCACTTTCCCAACGAAGTCAATCACAACCTGATCACCATCCTTGGATTTTGACGTCTTCTTGCGATCTTCGAAGTTCTGGGCGTTATCGGCCAGGTTCTGCAACGCTTCGTCGATGGCCTTGTCATCCGCTTCAACGACCATTTTTTCGAGCTTGATCGACGAGAAATCCACCTCAGGGATCTCCGGCAATGCCTCATAGGACATGGCAACTTCCATGTCCTGGCCGGGCTTCCAGTCCTCACTTGTCATCTCGAGCTTTGGCTGCATGGCCGGGCGATCGCCGCTGTCTTCCAGATGCTTGGCCATGGCACCGTCGACGCTTTCCTGCATTGCCTCGCCAAGCAAGCGCTCGCCAAATTGCTTTTTCAACAAAGCCATGGGCACTTTGCCCTTACGGAAGCCTTTCATCTCAATGTCAGGCGCCGCTTCGGCAAGCTTTTCATTCACTTTGGCATCAAGCTCGTCTGCCGTGACGATCAGCTTGTATCCGCGCTTCAGCCCTTCGTTCAGGGTCTCTGTCACCTGCATGGCGTTCCTCTCTCGGGACGTGTCCGGAAAATCAGCGGCCCTTCTAGCAAAAGAAGGGCCGGACGCAAGACAAAAGCCATCAAAAGGAAAGCCCGCCCTGTTGGGACAGAAACGGGCTTTCCAGGACGCCAGGGGTCCGCTCCGGCTCACAAGAGCGTCCCCCTCTCCTCTCACAGAGATGACACAGCTTAACGTCGCAACCAGCGCCGTTGCCGAAAATGGCTGACCACCGTACGCAGGTGTTTCATTGGCTCAAAATACCTTTGGGAGGCCTTGATCGGCACAGCCCAGGCGCAAAGCCTTTCCCGTCACGCGAGGCTCGGTAACCAGAGCACGATCGCCGGGAAAGCGACCAAAAGCGCGATGGTAATGCCGTCTGCAATGAAAAACGGGGTCACACCGCGGAACACGTCCTGCACCGACAGGTCTTCGCGGACACCGGCCACGACAAAGCAGTTCAAGCCGATGGGCGGCGTGATCAGACAAAACTCCGCCATTTTGACCACCAATATCCCGAACCAGATCGCGCACATCGGTCCCGACATGCCGAACGTGCTTTCCGCCGCCGAAACAGTTTCGCCCCCATTGAGCGCCATGACCGCCGGGTAAACCACTGGCAAGGTCAACAGGAGCATGCCGATGGCGTCCATGAACATGCCAAGCACGGCATAGGCCAACAGAATGCAGACAAGGATGAGCATCGGCGACATCTCAAGCGATGTGATCCAATCGGAAAATGCGCCGGGCAGATCAGCGAAACCGAGGAAGCGCACATAGATCAGCACCCCCCAGATGATCGAAAAGATCATGACCGTCAGTTTCGCTGTCTCAAGCAACGCATCCCGCAACTGCTTCAGCCGCATGCCCTGGTAGAGCGCCATCAGAAAGACGATAAACGCACCAACCGCACCGCCCTCGGTCGGTGTGCCCCAGGCATCGCCGAAGGGGTTGTAGACAAAGAAAATAATGATCACGACCACCGCCAAAATGGGCAACGCGGGCGGCAAGCTCACAAGCCGCTCTTTCCAAGTGAAACCCGTCACCGGTGGGCCGACGGATTTGAAAATCACGGCGATCCCGATGATGAGCCCTGCATAGACCAGCGCCGAGAAGGCGCCTGGGATAAACCCGGCGAGGAGAAGTTTGCCGACATCCTGCTCCACGATAATGGCGTAGATCACAAGAATTGCCGAAGGCGGGATGAGCGACGCCAATGTGCCCCCTGCCGCCACAACACCGGCGGCGAACTGCTTGTTATAGCCCACTTTGAGCATTTCCGGGATCGCGATGCGCGCAAACACCGCCGCCGTTGCCACCGACGCGCCCGAGACAGCAGCGAAACCCGCGGTAGCAAAGACGGTCGAAACGGCCAACCCGCCCGGCACCCAGGCAATCCAGCGTTTCGCCGCCTCGAAAAGTGCCGTCGTGAGACGGGCGTGGTAGGCAAGGTAGCCGATCAGAATGAAGGTCGGGATCAGGCTCAACGCCTGCGCCGAAACCTTGGAATGGGGCACCTGCCCCGCGATTTTGGCGCTGACTTCAAACGCCTTCCAGAACCGCGCGGGATCGTAATCGAAGCCGTGCCAGCGGAGCCAGACGAGGCCGACGAACCCCGCCAAACCCGCCGCAAAGGCCACGCGCATGCCGAGGAACACCATCACCAGCATGCCGCCGGTGACCCAAAGACCAATTTCGATATCGGTCATTTGCCTGCCCCTTCCGACTGCTCGGCTTCAGCGCGGGCCTGTTCGGCGACGGATTGGATCAGCGGGACCGCCACGGGGCTGTCCAGCCCCAGCCAGAGCGCGCGCCCATAGGCCGCTGCTTGGAGCATCAGACGTAGACACAGAACGGCGAAGGCAATGGGCACCACCAGCTTCGACGGCCAGATCGGCAAACCAATATCGATGGAACTGTCGCGCGAGCAAAGGGGACGTGCGCAGTCGAAAGATCGGTCGAAATGCGACCAAGCCCCCCAGAGGAGTGCGAGCATAAGCGCCAGGATCAACAGGATCGACATCAACTCAAAGAACCAAAGGAGCCGGCCCTTCAACTGCCCGATGAGGATATCCATCCGGATATGCCCGCCTTCTCGCTGCACGTAGGACACGCCCATGATGGCGATCAGCGGCATCAGCGCTTCGATGTAATCGACATAGCCCAAAAGCGGGCCATCCATCAGACCAACGCGGTCAAGGAGCGGCGCCACAAAGGTCTTGTCCAATTGGCGCCCGGCCACCGAATAGGCTGCCAGAAACATAAGTGAAAATGCCGCGAGCCCGCTGATCAGCGCGGTGAAACGCTCGACCGGCAATAGCGCCCGGTCCAGGCGGCTAAGGAGGCTCGAATCTTCCAGTACAGTTGATGCCCCTGCCATATTACCCCGTCTCCAGACCGAGCTCGGCCCGTACTTTCTTTGTCAATTTCGCCACCACCAAATCGAAGGAGGCGTCGATATGCTGGAAGATCACATTGTCTGCCACATGGTCGGGCTCGTGAATTTGCAGCCACGTCATGCCGCGCGAGGCGAGATAGGGCGCCGGGCGATAGCCGGGCTGGTCCTGTAGGGCTTCGTAGATCATCTCGCTCACCTTGAAGGTGAACGCAGCCGCGCCATTGTTCCAACCGCAGAGCGCATAGACCTTGCCGCCAATCTTCCAGACATCCGCATTGCCCCATTGCACGACATGGGTGCTGCCCTGCTTTGCCTTGCAATACTCGTTGAAACCGTCCCGCGTCATAGCAAAAGGGGCGCCGGTATCAGCGCCCCTCCCTGCGATTAGTTGGTCATTTTCGCGTCTTTGAGCGTTTCCTGAACCAGATCGTAAAGTTCCTGACCCGGGATGCCTTGCGCTTCCATATCCGCGATCCATTGCGCGCGGATCGGGTCGGCAGCCATTTCGCGGAAAGCGGCCAATTCGGCTTCCGGGATTTCGACCTTTGTAACGCCTTTTTCTGCAAGCGTTGTGTCCCAGGTCTCCAGAAGTTGGCCGTAGTTGGCGAGGTAGTGGTCGAGTGCCTCCGGGATCGAACTATCGAGCGCTTCGCGCTCTGCATCGGAGAGGCTGTCGTAGGCGTCGATATTCACCACAACCGGGCAATTCACCGTGCCGGGGTTAAGGTTCGCCGTCCACCAGTCGGCTTGGTTGATCGTGCCAAAGGACAGGTGGGCGTGCTGCGCGAAGGCAACCGTATCGACCACACCCGATTCCATGGCCTGGTATGCTTCGGATGCCGTCACCGATGTGGGGACAGCGCCAACGGTCTCAAACGCCTTGCCGAGGCCGCCGGTGGCGCGCACACGCATACCTTCGAACTCGGACAACGCGTCACGCGGCTCGCCGGTGCCGACGATGTTGTATTGCGGCATGGGCGAGGTCATCAGCAGTTTCGCATTCCACTGCGCCATTTCGTCGGTGGCCGCCGGGTGGCCGTAGACCGCCATGGAGACAGCGACTTCCTCTTCCAGGTTCGACACGCCGAGGAACGGCAGTTCGAGCACTGTGATCACACGGTTCTTATCGGGGTGATAGCCTGCGCAAAACTGCGCCATTTCGAATGCGCCGATGGAAATACCGTCGAGGTTTTCGCGGTTCTTGGACAAGCCGCCATAGGAAATATTCATGGTAAACTCGCCGCCGGTCTTTTCCGCGACCAGTTCGGCCAGCTTTTCCACATGTTCGGTGAAGGCCCGGCGTTTGCCCCAGAGGGATACGTTCCATTCGGTCGCCATGGCTTCGCTGCCAAATGCGACGATAACGGCCGCGATCGCGGTCCGGCTCAGATATTTGTTCATGGTATAACCTCCCAGTTACATCCTTTAGATGATGGCGGGAGTATCGCGAAAGTCTAGCACAAGCGCCATGTCAGAAATTGCCAGTAGTGGCGCGGAGGCTCTGCGGAAATCCGCAGTTCATCGAAGTAGCAAAACTGATCGCGCAAGAAATCCGAGCCGTAAAAGTTTCGCATGCGAAACTTTTTCTTATTAACAGATAGTTAAACTACGTTTCTCAATCACTTACCGCCCGTTCTCCGCGGCCAAGATATGCGGCTTCCGAGTATCTGGCGAAGGACTACGCTCCGCACGCTGACTTATAAAAGCGCGTCCTTGTCGAGCCCGAGCTTCACGATTTTCTCGTTCAGGGTCCGGCGGCCGATTCCAAGCGCCTCCGCGGTTGCGTCCATCCGCCCGCCATGGGCCTTGATCGCCTTGCCGATCAACTCGCGTTCGAACGCAGCGACCGCCCCGCGCAGGGTGTCGGGCACTTCGTCATGCTCCTCATCGGGATGGAGCGCCTCGCCCATGGACCCGCCGCCGCGTCGGGCCGCGAGCACACGGCGTTCGCAGGCATTGCGCAACTCCCGGACATTGCCCGGCCAATCATGGGCCAAAAGCGCGGCAAGATCGTCCGCGCTCAATTCCGGCGGGACGACTTCGTAAAGCCGCGCGCAGTTCGCAAGAAAATGCGCCGCCAGAAGGGGAATATCGTCGCGCCGTTGGCGAAGCGGCGGAAGGTCGAACTGCACGGTGTTGAGCCGGAACAGAAGGTCCTTTCGCAACCGGCCCTCCTGCACGGCAAGTTCCACATCTTCGTTAGTGGCCGAGACAATCCGGAGATCAATCGGGATCGGGTGATCTCCACCCACTGGCAGAACCTCCGTCTCTTCGATTACCCGCAAGAGCTTGGCCTGCACGGGCAGCGGACAGGTGCAAATCTCATCGAGAAACAGTGTCCCCCCGGCGACCATGCGTAGGCGACCGTCGCTTTCACCAGCCACGCCGAACATCTCCGTCTCGAACCGTTCCTCAGAAAGGGCAGCGCAATTCAACGCTAGAAACGGCGCATCAGGGTTTGCACCCAAATCGTGAAGGGCGCGCGCGACGAGTTCCTTGCCGGTGCCGGTTTCGCCCAGAATGAGGGCGGGTGCTTGCGTTGCGGCGAAATCGAGGATGTCACGGCGGAGCGCGTTCACCGCCGGGGTCTGACCGAGCAGGATGCGATCGAGATCAGAGAGACGATAGAGCCGTTCCCGGAGCCGCGCGTTGTCTTCCGCCATGCGCGATTGGTCGGCGGCATGGGTCAGTATGGTGAGCAAGCGGCGCGGTTCGTAGGGTTTCTCGACGAAGCTGTAGGCGCCGTCCTGCATCGCTTTGACGGCCGTCGGGATGTCGCCATGGGCGGAAATCAGAACAAGGGGCGGCGCATGGTTGAGATCGAGACTTTCGAGCAGATCGAGACCGGACATACCCGGCATACGAACGTCCGACAGGATGACGTCCGGTACGGTTTCCTTGAGCCGCGCGGCTACCTCTGTGGCGCGCGACACCGCCTGCACCTGCCAACCGGCCGCCGTGAGCAAGTCTTGCAAGGAACTTCGCATGGAGGCGTCGTCATCAACGATCAGGATCGAGTAAGGCCGTGTCGTGTTCATTCGGCGGCTGCGGCCTCCAGAAGGGCAAGCGGCAAGCGGACAGTGAAGCGCGCGCCGCCGGTATCAATATTTTCGGCGGTCATGTCGCCCCCGTGATCGTGGACAATACCCGCCGCGATGGCGAGACCGAGCCCCATCCCGCGCCCGCTTTCCCGTGTCGTGACAAAAGGTTCCTGGAGCTCTGCCAGGGTCGCGGCCCCCAGCCCATGCCCGTTATCGGTGACAGCGAACCAGGCGGCGTCGTTTTCGGTGCCAAAGCTGATTTCAAGCTTTGCCGGATCGCAGTCTTCGGCGGCGTCGAGGGCGTTCCGGAGCAAGTTGGTCATCACCTGTTCAAGCCGGAGCTTGCTGCCGCGCAAAATGAGGGGGGCCTCGGGTGGTGCTAAGACAATTTCCGCCTGCACTCTTTCCCGGTTGGGCTCGACAAGGGCGATGGCTGACGCCATGGCGGCCTCCAGGTTTACATCCTCAAAGATCTCCGTCTCGGATCGGGCAAAGAACTTCAGTTGCCGCGTGGTGTCCTCCATGCGCTGCACCAGCCCGCTGATTTTGGCTGTCAAACCCTGTGGTTCTGGCGTCGTTAGTTCGGCTGCCGTCAGGTGGTTTTTCATTGCGGCAATTGGCTGACCCAACTCATGGGTGACGGAGGCCGCCAATTGTCCAAGCGCTGCGAGGCGGCTGGCGCGTTCCAATTCGTTCTGGGTGCGTTTCAAACGGCGCTCGGCGGTGCGGCGATCATCAATCTCGCGTGCGAGACGCTCATTTGCGGCTCTTAGCTCTGCCTCTTCGCGCTCGGATCGGGCAAGGGCCGCCGCCACCCGACGGTTGCGGCGGACCTGCGCCGCGATCAGGGCGAGCCCCGCCCCGGCGAGGACAAACGCCGCGGCGAGCCAGCTTCGGGTGCGTGCCTGCTGGTCATTGGCAAAGTAGTGCAGCACCCAGCCATGCGGCAGATCGGATGCGGTCAGGTGGATGCGCGCCGCACCGGAGATATGCGCCTCGCCCTCGGTTTCGATGCGCCAGTCGAGGGGGTCGAGCGATTGGCCGGTGAATTGCCGGGCGGCCTCAATCCGGGCGCGCTGGTCATCGCTCAACGGGGACAGCGTGCGATATTGCCAAGCCGGATCAGAGGCCAGAAGGACGACACCGTCAGCATTGGCGAGAAGCACCTGCTCGCCGGAGCCGCGCCAGCTTTCCTCCAGCTTTGAGAGGTCAATTTTGAGAGCGATGACGCCGTTCACCGCGTCACCAGAGCCAAGGACCGCGTCGGAAATAAAGTAGCCGGGCAAGCCGGTGGTGGCCCCGATGGCATAGAAACGCCCCTGCGCCCCGCCCAGAGCTTCCGTGAAATAGGGTCGAAACGCATAGTTTTGACCGAGGAAGCTTGCGGGTGTGGCGTGGTTAGAGGCGGCGATCGTCAAGCCTTCAGTATCCATCAGGTAGATCGCGTCGATCCCCGCTTGCTCTGCAAACTCTGCGAGCCGCTCGTTCAGGCGGCCAGTGCCCGCGCCCTCGGTAGCGTCCACGACAAAGGGATCGAGCGACAGGACATAGGTCAGGTGCTGAAAGCGCTCAAGCTCGGCTGTGACGGTTGATTGGTAGAGTGACAGGCGTCCCGCAGCGGCGTCGCGTTCTTCGTTCTCAAAATAGCGATAGGCCGCCTGGTACGCTGCGAAGGCCAAAAGGCCTGTGCATAGGACGAAGAGGATCGTGAAACGTAACCGCATAAGGCGCAGCACTATCTACGGAACGTCCGGATTGTCGAGGGGTTGTCGTAGGCGACCGAACAGTGGCGTCTTCGGCAATGGGCACTTTGCGGAAGAATATCGAAGCAGGTTTAATTGCTATAATTCAAAGGCTTGCGTCTCGATTCTCCTTCGAACTCTGGGCCGAATGCATCAAAATCCGCGCACGAGCCAAACCAGAAAAACACCGAGCGACACGGCGCCGAGACCAATCAGGCGGCGGGTTTCGAGGGGAATGTCGTCCAGCATTTTAATAAGCTCTTCCAACCGGTTCGGCAAAAGTGCCAAAACAAGCCCTTCGAAGACCAGAACCAATCCTATGCCAAGCAGGATAAACTCCATCGCCGTGCCAAGCCTGTTGTCTCAAGGTTGTCCGAATATGCTCAGGACGGAGGGCCGTCCTGAGCTAATCAGGCAGCGGTTACAATGCCTTTTTGGCACCGCTCAGTTTCCGGAAATACCCGACATCCCGGCACCATCGAGGAATTCAAAGAACTCGCTGTCCGGTGTGATGACCAGTGTCGAATTGCTGCCACGTAGCGAGCGTTCATAGGCCGCAAGTGACCGGTAGAAGCGGAAGAAGTCTTCGTCCGCGCCGTAGGCTTCTGCGAAGATACGGTTGCGTTCGGCATCCGCTTCACCGCGTACGATTTCAGCTTCGCGGTTGGCGTCGGAGACAAGCTCCACCACCGTCCGGTCGGCTTGCGCGCGTACCCGTTGCGCTGCTTCTTCGCCGCGCGCACGCTCGTCCGTTGCCTCCCGTTCCCGTTCCGCGCGCATCCGGTCGAAGGTCGCTGCAAGGTTCTGTTCCGGGAGGTTGGTTTGCTTCAAACGCACGTCGACCACGTCGAGCCCCAGCGATGACGCTTCCCGATCGGCGGCCGCACGAATACGGTTCATTAGGGCGGAACGTTCAGCCGATAGGATGGTGTTAGATGTAACACCTTCCGAACCGAGCACGCCCCGGATTTGCGCTGTCAGGATGGAGGCCAGACGGTCCTCCGCGAGACGCACACCACCCGGGCCAACCGCCTGACGGAATTGGACGATTTGCTCTTCGGTGTCCCCGATGCGATAGCGCGCAAAGGCGTCTACCACGAGGCGGCGATCATCCGAAGGTGTGATTTCAATAGCAGGCGTGTCGAGCGACAAGATCCGCCCGTCATAGCGCACCACCTCCTGAATGAACGGAATTTTGAAGCCGAGGCCCGGTTCTGTCTTGACCTGCTTGATCTGGCCGAACTGGAGCACAAGCACCTTTTCACGTTCGTCGGTGATGAAGATCGAGGACAACGCGCCAAGGATGGCGACAACGACGACGATCAAACCAATGGTTCCACGTCCCATATCAATTACCTCCTGTTGCTGGCGCGGAGCGGCGGAGTTCGTTCAGCGGCAGATAGGGCACAACCCCCTGACCACCGCCGGCGCCACCGGTGCTCTCGTCGAGAATGATCTTGTCCACGTCGCCGAGCACCTTTTCGAGCGTCTCGATATAGAGACGACGGCGGGTCACTTCCGGCGCGGCTTGGTATTCGGTCAAAACGGCGGAGAAACGGCTGGCCTCACCTTGCGCTTCGTTGACGACGCGGGCGCGGTAGGATTCCGACTGTTCAAGAATTTGCGCCGCTTCACCACGCGCGCCCGCGAGCACACGGTTGGCATAGGCGTCCGCTTGACGCTCGAGCTGGTCGCGCTGCTGTTCGGCGGCCTGCACGTCGCGGAAGGCATCAATCACTTCGCGCGGCGGGTCAGCCTTGTTGAGGTTCACACGGACAATGTTGATGCCCGACTGATAGCTGTCGAGCGTCGCCTGGATCAGCTCTTCTGCGCGTTGCTCTGTCGCGGTCCGGCCAAGGTTCAGGAGTGGCGCAAGCTCGGAGCCTGCCACGATTTCACGCATGGCCGATTCCGAAACCGCACGGACCGTTTCCGGCCCATCCCGCAGGTTAAACAGGAAATCCGCAGCATTTGAAATATTCCACACCACCTGGAAGTCGATATCGACAATGTTCTCATCGGTGGTCAGCATCAGGCCATCGCCACCTGAAGAGCCCGAACGACCGAGACCGATGTCTTCGGATTGTTCCCGTGTAACCGGGATCACTTCGTACGTCACCACGGGCCAAGGGGCGAAGTTAAGGCCGGGATTGCCGATGGACGAGAACTCCCCCAGGAACAGTTCAACAGACTGTTCTTCCGGTCGCACCGTATAAAACGAGTTGAAGGCCCAGAGCGCCAGGGCAATGAGCGCGCCGATGCCAAGGGTGCCTTTGGTAATTCTCGGGCCGTCATCACCTCCGCCAGCGCCGTTTGGCCCTCGCGAACCGCGCCCGCCCATGAGCACCTTCAGCTGCTCCTGGCCTTTCTTCATAATCTCGTCAATTTCGGGGATTTGCGGTCCGTCCTGCCCGGGTCTTCCCGGGCGCCGATCGTCTCCGCCGCCGCGATTTCCACCGCCGCCGCCCCAGGGGCCGCCACCGTTATTGGCCATGGCTGTTTGCGTCCTTGTCCATAATTTCGTGTCTTGCCGTGCTAACTGTAGCTTCCGGCGCCTCTTTTCAAGCGGTTCTCACCGGTTCACGCATCGTAACAAGTTCTTCTGACATCGTGGGGTGCACCGCAACGGTGCGATCAAAGTCCTCTTTCGTCAGGCCCGCTTTCACGGCAATCCCGACCATCTGAATAAGCTCTCCCGCCGCATCTGCGACGATATGGCATCCTAATACTCTCCGCGACGCCTTGGATACGATGAGTTTAAAGAGCACGCGGTGCGGGTTGCCAACAAAAGCGGTGCGCATGGGACGGAAGGAAGTGCAATAGACTTCGATTTCTTCCTGTTCGCGCGCCTGCTCCTCAGACATGCCGACGGTGCCAAGTTCCGGTTGCGTAAACACGGCTGAGGGCACGTTCACGTGATCAACAGCGGTTGGGTTATTCTTGAACACGGTTTCCGTGAAGGCCATACCCTCCCGAATGGCAACTGGCGTGAGTTGAATACGGTCGGTTACGTCCCCAATGGCGTAGACCGAGGGCACCGCTGTTTGGCTGTACTCATCGACTTCGATGGCACCACGCCGATTGATCTTCACCCCAAGTTCTTCCAGCCCAAGATTGCGACTGTTGGGGGCGCGACCGGTGGCGAAGAAGAGGCGGTCAAACCGCTCCTCCATGCCGTTTGTTGCTTTTACCATAACCGGTCCGGGTTCCGTGGCGATATCCTCGTGCCGCTCGGCGGCGGGTGCCCCCATGGTTGCCATACCGCCCGGTGCATCGGCGGGCCACATATCCACGATATTGGTGCCCACCTTCAAATCGATGCCCTGTTCGCGCATCATTTCCGCAATGAGACCACGGGCTTCTTCATCGAAACCGCGGAGGATTTGCGCGCCGCGGTAAAACTGCGTGACCTCGACACCGAGGCCGTTGAGAATGCAGGCAAACTCGCAGGCGATATAGCCACCCCCAACAATCAGAACGCGGGCGGGCAGCTCGTCCAGGTTGAAAATGTCATCCGACACCATACCAAGTGCGGCGTTTGGCATATCGGGTCGCACGGGATGACCGCCCGTGGCAACGAGGATATGCCCCGCGCTGATGACGTCACCGGTGTCGAGTGTCACCTCATTGGGGCCAGTGATCTTTGCACGGGTATCATGCATCGCCACCCCGGATCGGTCGAGGAGACCACGGTAAATGCCTTCGAGGCGGTCGAGTTCGCCGTGAAGGCGGGTGCGAAATGCGGTCCAGTCAAAACTGCCCGCATCGGCGGACCAGCCATAATCTTTGGCCAATCCCGCAAGCTTTTGAAATTCAGACGCAAAAACCATGAGCTTTTTAGGAACGCAGCCGCGAATGACGCAGGTGCCGCCCATGCGGCTTTCCTCGGCAAGGGCAACGCGGGCACCGGTCTCAGCGGCGGTGCGCGCGGCACGGACGCCGCCGGAGCCGCCACCGATTACGAAGAGATCAACGTCGAAGGTCATCAACGGGCGATATCCGCAAAGATGTTCTTCTCAGGCAGCAGATCGACCTGCTCCTTGGAGATGTCGCGCGTCTCCACCCGACCGTCGGCGTAGCCGGTGATGCAGACGTCGCAGATATCAACGAAGAGCCCGTTTTCGACCACGCCGGGCACTTGATTCAGCACGAGGGACAGCTGGCGCGCATTGCCGATCCGCCCGAGATGGAGGTCGAGGATGTGGTTGCCTTCGTCCGTCACAAAAAGCGCGCCGTCGTGCTCGCGTGGCACCACTTTGGTGCCGGTGACGTCG
Organism: Pseudomonadota bacterium; assembly: GCA_039024895.1. GTDB lineage: Bacteria > Pseudomonadota > Alphaproteobacteria > Rhodobacterales > Rhodobacteraceae > JAJDOD01. The sequence continues at coordinate 292,093 of JBCCPJ010000002.1, forward strand.
AGACCTTCCAGCATCTCTTCCAACAGCATTTGCGTTGTGGACATGCCAAACCCGATCACTTCGACCGGCAGCGGGAAGGCGCCAAGCGTGTCGACGAACTTGGTTTCGTCTACAATTACTAGCATTTGGTCAGATGCGGTTGCGACGATCTTTTCCTGCAACAGCGCGCCGCCGCCACCTTTGATCAGCGCCAGATCCGCGTCGTACTCATCAGCCCCATCGATGGTCAGGTCAAGCCACTTCGCCTCCTCCAGCGTGGTGAGCTGGATGCCCTCCTCCCGCGCTTGGTCAGCGGTGCGGGTGGAGGTGGGAACGCCAATGATATCAAGCCCTTCGTCGCGGATGCGTTGCCCGAGATGTTTGACGAACCAAACGGCGGTGGAGCCGGTGCCGAGGCCCAGTTTCATGCCGGGTTTCACATAGTCGATGGCGGCCAGCGCGGCGGCGGATTTGGCAGCATCGGCGGAGGACAGGGTGTCGGACATGGGCGCGGGCTCCAGAATAGGACGCCTGCCTTATAGGTGCCTTTGCGGGGGAGTGCGAGGGGGCAGCACGCCTTTTCCGCCGGAGCGCGCGTAACCTTTGCGCAATTTCGGTTAACGCCCCTATTTTGCGGGGGTTCGGGCGGTCGGTATCGCGTCCGTATTGCGTCGGTATCACGTCGGTGCGCTTGTCGGTGGTCGTGCGTCGGTTAACGCGCCGCGCGGCAGTTGAGCGGGCGCGGCAACGCCGCTAGGGTTTGGGGTAATTTGAGGAGTTGATTGATGGCCGAGTTGCGTGACCCTGATCTGCCCCCGGGGGAGATTGTCGAGAAGCGAGACGACGGGATTTGGGTCCGGAACGATGGGGTGGAACTCAGCCCGGCGGAGAAGAACCCGTATTATGTTTTGGCGACGGTGTAAGGGGAGTATGAGAGAGATTACGATCCAGAACTCGCGATGAAGAATCGAAGGATTTGGAATTGGTGGGCATTTTTAGGATTATCGGACGAGCAGCGTAGGGAAAAAGCTAAGGCGCTAGAGATTCCAACGGACGAAATCCAGCCTCTGAGCACAGACCAACTTGAACTTGTGGAACAAGAGCTTCGCAGACGTTTGGGACCTGAGGCGACGATGCCAAACGCGAACCAAGTGGAGTTTTCAACCACATACTTTTTAAAGACGCTAGTTTTGGAAAGGTGCGCAATGATTGGAAGGACCAGCTTTCGTTCTTCTCACTTTGCGCGCATGGCATTTTTTCAGTCAAGTTTCTTTGAAGGAATAGCCGACTTCGACGTTGCACACTTTACCTCGAACACGTCTTTCCACGCGACGCAATTTGCGGAAGCTGCATTATTTAACGGAGCGCATTTTGCGGCGACCGCGTCCTTTAGCGTCGCACAATTTGCGAGACGTGTTGAGTTTCAATCTGCAATATTCAGTCATGACACGGACTTTGTCGCCACTCGGTTTTTGGATCATAGTTTCTTTGGTTCGGCAGGTTTTATGCAATCCGCTTTCTATAACTCTGCGCAGTTTGAAGGGGGATCCAATTTCAGGTTTGCCAATTTTAATTCGGTCACTTCTTTCGATGATGGAAGGTTCAATGCGCAAGCAGCCTTCGGAGGCGTAAAATTCAGCCGTTTCGTGCCATCCTTCTTCCAGTGTACGATGCACGACAATACGACATTCACGTTATCTTCGGTGTATTGGCCCGATGTCCCGAAGGACAAAAGAGACGCAGAGAGCGACAAGGAAGCCTATCGACGCCTGCGCCAAGTCTCGGCCAACCAGCACAATCCGGAGGCAGAGCATTTCTTTTTGCGTCAAGAAATGGCGTGCGATGCGATCCTGAAAGAGGACTGGTTGAGCCGGTTTGTCGTGCGCGCCTTTGGCGTGTTCAGCAGTTACGGGTATAGCGTTTGGCGACCGATTGCGGGGTTGCTCGCCACGTGGGGGATCGGTGCACTTTTGATCCAGATAGTATTTGCCTGGGCCATCGTTTACGGCACTCCGCCCAGGGGCATGACCGAGGTGCCGGGGCTTATGGATGCACTCGGGCTGGGCCTTGCCAACACCTTCGCGATCTTTGGATTTCGAAGCTATTATTTGGGAGAGGCTTATATGATCGCCCTGCCCGTTCTCGTAAAACTTATCGGCGGGGTTCAGACCGTGCTGGGCTTTATTTTCCTCTTCTTCCTCGGCCTTGGGTTGCGCAACCGGTTTCGGTTGAAGTGACGTTGGCGCTCTGAGTTGGGGGGAAAGCCTCTTCCCTCTGGGAGGATCGGTGGTGCCCACCGGGCGGACGGGTGAAATATCGCTCGCCATGGGGGCAAAGCTTTGCTACAGACCCGCCCGGACGCGGGTGTGGCGGAATTGGTAGACGCACCAGATTTAGGTTCTGGCGCCGCAAGGCGTGGGGGTTCAAGTCCCTCCACCCGCACCATCTTGCTTTTTGGGGATAATTTGTCGCCTAAATATCTGAAAGGAAAGGATATTTTAGCGGTTCCATACACTCCTTCTTTGCTCCAAATTAGAGGCTCTAAAAACACCAGTCTGAGTACAGTTTGGCGTAGGTCATGAGAGCCTTTTTCGTATATTTTACAAGGGTTTGATAAGAACTGGATGGCGGGTTCAATACAGTCCTCCAGGGAGTCGTTTTTCGGCAAGGCATGCGCGATTTTATCCTGCAAAACCAGCTTCTCTCGTTCGAGTTTTGCGATGCGCGTTTCAATCGCGCGCTGCACAGTTTCACTTTGCGTGTCCAAGAGACGGTCGAGCAGTTCCTCGATCCTGCCCTCCGCGTCTTTCTACTGTTGTTTAAACGCTGCCTTGTCGTCATGCGCGTGCCGCGCACGCTTGATCCACGCGTCTTTGAAGATGGCCTCGGCCAGCGCATAGAGCCGCTTGGTCGGTTGTAGCCCTTTTAGGATTTCAATGAGGCCGCCCTCCATATCGTCGCGCCGCACAGACTTGCCCTTGGCTTCGCAGCCGCGTGTTTCACAACGGTAGTAGGCATAGTGCTTCGTGCGCCCTTTGGACCACGCCCCGGTCATGTGATTGCCGCAGCAACCGCAAACGACGTGCCCCCGCAGCGGGAAGTCAGCACTGGTGTTCTTGCGCAGTCCGGGGCGTTTCCGCCCGTCGAGCTTTTCAATGATACGCTCATGAGTTTCGAAGCTGATGAGCGCATCATGCATGCCTTTGCGCACATCAATGTCCCAGCTCGGGGCTTCAACGCATCCTGCATAAACCACTTTGCGCAAAAGGCGATTGACTGAGCTCATGCGAATAGAGCCGTCAGAGCGGTCTTTCGGGAAATGAGCATCGGCTTCCAAAAAGCGCTGCACCTCAGCCTGAGAGACGAAGTAATCGCTGGCAAAGCCCTCCAGTGCCTGGCGCACGGTCGAAGCCAACGGCTCGTCCAGCACAAGAACCTTGCCGCCGCCGCCTTTGGCATTGATATATTTGTAGCCAATCGGCGCGCGAAAAACCCAATATCCGGCCTCGACGCGGGCGCGCATTTTTTGAATGACCTGACGGCGGTTTTGTTTGCGCTCCAATTCGCCCTGGGCCGCAATAATAGTCTCGATGAACTCGCCTTCCGGGGTGTCCTCAAACTTAAAGTTCGGCGAGTCCACGCTAGCTCCGCGCTCGGCAAGTTCGCTGCGAAGCTCCCAATGGAAGCGGGTATCGCGCGCCAGTCGCTTGAGGTCATCGAATATGACGACGTAGTTCTTCTCCGGCTGAGCATCTAAAAAGGCAAGCACAGCCCGCATCCCGGGGCGCTTCATAAAATCGCCGCCGCCGGAGATGTCATCGGAGAAGACCATCTCCACATCGTACCCTTTGGAAGCGGCATAATCGCGGCAGCGCTGAGCCTGGGACTCTAGCCCGCCGCCTTGCGTTTTTTGCTTGGTGCTGGAAACACGGCAATAGATGATCGCCGATGTCTTTTCAGGTTTTTCTTGTTGTTTACTCATACTGTTACCTGCCTTTCTTCACACCCGAACTTAATTGTCCGGATCATGGTTGAAGTCTTCGCAGAGCGGTCCCGCTTGATGCTCAATTGTATTGGAATCCGAGCTCGCCTCGTGATCAAGACACAAATCAACTTGTCCACAGGCTTGTGAGGCTGGATGCGTGCCGAAACTCAGTTCCACAAACGTAATCATGATCGCGGCCATGGACTCAATGACTTGGCGCTTTTGCGCCTCGGTCAGCTCCGGATCATCGAGAAGCGGAAGATAGCGCTCGATATCCATATCCACGATCCGGCCTAACGCACCTTGCGCAGCGCGTCTGTGGTCTTGTTTGATGTTCGGGGCGTTTGAAAAGATATCATCTTTCATGGCCGGGGGCCTTTCACTCTTCACTACCGTTCTTTGGATGATCGCATAAGCGGGCGCGCTCGTTTTGCGAATGGGCGTTGAACTACACCAATGGTGGAAACGCCTATCTTCAGAATACCACCATGGGGTGCATTATCGCAAATTTGCACGTAAAAATGTTTTAATTCAGCGCCTTAGATCACCACGGCACATCGTCATCCGTCTCAGGACGACATCGTTTCAGTGTTTCATCCAAGGCCTCTAGTGCACGGGTGCGCTTTGCATTCAGCTGGCGCAAATAAGCGGCATGAATGCAGGCCTCGACCGCTTCCAAAATTGTCTGGTTGTGTCCGCTTGCAATCTCGAACAAGTGTTCGACCGCAAGATGGCTGAGGCCCATTTGCGATAGTTCAAGCGGGATAATCCGGTGTTCTTTCATCGTTCCGGTGTCCTGTTCTTTCGGTTCAATCCAAAATCATGAGCCGTCTTAAAGTCATCACGGCCCTTTTCCGCACGTTTGTGAAAACGCCGCCGTGCCATCCTGGCCAGACGCGCATTCTCATAACGGGCATGCTCGCGCGAGGTTGCATCATCCGGCGTCAGCTCCAGCGCCGGATTGTCAGGTTTGCGACGATCCAGCCAATCCAGAACTTCACGGGTTTTGATCCGTTTCCCAAACAACGCCTGCGGCGATGGGTGACCATCGCGTGGCGGGGCTGCGTTCTTTTTACCCGGAGCATTGAACCGATCTCGAAGACTCATCATTCCCGATCCCTATCGCGCGCGCGTGTTTCCTGGCGCGCTTGGCTGCGGCGTTCGCGGATGGCCTCATAGGACCGCTCGGCAAGTTTGGAGAGCCGCAGCAAATCCGAACCGCTGAAGCTTTGCGCTTCCCGAGTTTGACCTTCTCTGTCCTGGTACAGCCGCGCAAAGCTCACATTGTGCTGCGTACCGTTCTCCCGCGCGTTCTCAAAAACAGCAGCCTTCAGGTTGCCGTCACGCAGGGTTTCAATCGGGTGGTTTTTCTTCTGTTCACTCATTGGTTCTCATCCTTCTTTGAGAGTTAAAACTCAGGCTTGTAGCCCTCGATGTATCGAAACGATCTGCCTGCACCGTATTGCGGCAGATGCTCCAGTTCCGGCGGCGGCGTTTCTTCAATCACAGCGCCGGTTCGCAGGCCCCAGAATGTCCGCAGGCTCACGTACTTGCCGTCTCCGTGAAACGGGTCCGGCAGATACCGCCCGGCAAGATCGCGCCGCTTCCAATACGGCGCAAATCGCGCTGCAATCGGGTGCTCAAGCGTGCCGGGCATAAAGACCAGCACACCGTCACCCGGCATCGCCAGTATCTCTTCCGGGCGCATCAACGGTCGGGCCAACTTCGCTTCATGCACAGCCATTTGCTTTTGCGCGGCCATTTGCGCAGCAGCTTCAAACGGATCAGCGCCCTCCATCACCACACTGCGGATCGCCGCTTTGCGGGCAATGCGCGCGCGCTCGTTATTGGCAAAGTCCTCCACGCCGATTGTGGCAGTACCGAGCATGCGGGAAAGCCGCTGCGCTTCATTCGGATCGCGCACGCCCAAATAGACTTGCGTCCCGCAACTATTGGGAATGATCGCGCCCGCATTCTTGGCCAGATTGTCCAGTTGTGCCGTGGATTGCACGACGTAGACGGGGCGAATGCCAAAGCCCGCACCAAACGTCGCCAGTTCCACTGCCAACGGCCAACTGCCTATGTTGCCAACCTCATCAAGCAGCCAAAGTTGAGGCCGTGACCCCAAAGTCCGTCGCTTGTAAATCAGCGCGCAAGTGAACAGAGCTCGGATAACGGAAGCGGAGCTTTGCATGAACTCCATGGCTTCCTGAATGCTCACCAGGTATGGCGGAGCACCTTCAGCCGTGAGTTCTGCGAAACTAAAATCGAATGGCGGTGATACGGCATTGCGCAATTGCGGGTCAGACAGGCAAGCAAAGGATTTGGCGACCTCACCCATTGCTCCGGTAAACCCGCCTGCATTTGGAGTGTCTGATTTGCGCCGCGCTTCCAGTTCTAGAGCAACCTGCCTCGCAATGCCGTGCCGGGACTTGGCCATGGCATCTTCCAGGGCAAGCGCCAGATCATCATCGCTGCCAAAGACCGCCATCGCTTCGGCCAGTTCGGGCAATGTGATGTCGCCGTGAAGCTCGACCAGGGCAAGGGTCACGCCCTCGATCATGCGTTGTCCAGTGGCAATGAAATACTCGGCGTTCTCGGCCCCGTTGAACGGCAACCAATTTAGTACGAAGAGTTTTGTATCAGGCACAAGCGTCGGACTCGCATCCGTTAAGTGCGACAGCGGGTTGATGCGGTTTGTCACCTCTCCGCGCGGTGAGAACGCAGTCACGCGCCGCCCTTGCGAGATTTGCAGCTCGGCAATTGCGCCGTTCTGCCCTTTCGGATCGAGTTGGATGATCGTATCGCGATATGCGCCGTCAGTCAGAAACGGGATGATGAAATTGCCTTTGCCGGATCGCGCGCCACCTACCAGCAAAACTGCCGACTGGCCGCCGGAGTAAATCCCGCGCCCGCGTTCGTCAAAGCCCACGAACAATCCATCGCGTCGGACATGCAGCCCGGCACGCGCGATCTCGCGGCTATCGGCAAACTTCGCCGATCCATATCGGATGTCATCAAGCATTGGTTTTGGATTCTGTGGATGAGATGGATGGTTTTGGTTTGAGCGCGCCCGATCAGGTGGGCGCGAGCGCTACCACCCCTTTCCAACCCTTTGGATGGTTTGGGTGACAATCGGCGGCTGAATTTTTGTGGAGAGCGCCAGCGCGCCAAAAGCCAGAAAGGATGCGCCTAGCATCATCAGAATGGCCTTGCTCGGCTCCTCTGAGTTAAAGGCAACAATGCCCGCAATTCCGTTCGCGAGGAGCAATACGCCGCTCGCGGCTTCCAGTGTTTCCTTAACTGTCTTCATGAATGGCTGTGCCATGTCACTTTCCTTTTCATCACTTGTGTTGGGTTTTGTTGGTCAGGTGGCGCTAGAAAATTCTGTCAGCGATCCACAGCACAGGCAGACCTGCAGGGTTGCTCCAACTCGCCCGCATCAGGAAGAAAGCTGCCGGATAGGCGCACAGATAGAAGAGCCCGAAGGCTATAGGCACAAATGCAGGCGCATAGCGATTGGACAGGAACCCCCACACGATATCTTTCGTGTAGTGGTAAAAGTCCGGCCCGGTTAAAATCAGCACGGCCATGCTCACCAGCGATATCCCCGTCAGCATCGAGCCAACAAAGGACGACTTCTGTGCGTCGCGCTGTGGGTCAGGCTTTCTACCAAACATGGCTTCTATCCTCAGCTTGCGTGCCTGAAGGCACAGGAATAACGGCACCGAAAAACGAAGGTTTCCCGGTTCGACATGTTTTCTGTTTCAATCGATGTGTGGCAGACGCTGCTGCTTGAGGGAGTAGCTATAAGGGGGAATGATCAGGGAAAAGACCTTCGGAGAAGTCTGAAAACAAGCTGAAGAAGTTGCTCGTACCAAAAAAAAAATAACTGGTTGAAAGTAAGCTATAAAAATAATGCCGAGAATTATCTACTCGCCCAAAAATCGCTTCGTTCTGAAGTCCAAATTGGACGAATCTCAGTTCGTCACACTGCTTCATCTGTTTTTGCAGGGACTATCGGCCAAAGATGCCAGACGTCAGTTTGAATCCTACTTGAGAGCTGACGGTACTACGGCACCCAGTCAAAAAACTATCGCAAATCTGTTTCGTCGATTGGGAAGATACACATTTCACAAGGTGGTTGAGCCACAGTTCTGGATGGCGGATCATGCTACTTGCCAGTCCCACCTATCCAATGGCCGAGCGGCATATCAAATGTTTCTGGACGAGACGTCCCAGAACCTGATCGATGACGCCAAGATAGGACTGTCGCTGGAAATGTTCCACACGCTCGCAAACAGTAAAAATGTCGGCTCTGAATCGGATGTTCTGAAGCTTGAAATTCGAGCGCTGCTTGTTGCGCGCAAAGGTACGACGGATGCACGCTCGGTTGTCGGCTTAGCAACTTACCGCACGCAGGTTCCCGGAGGCTTGCCACGGAATCGCGTTGACGACGAACACCTCAATATGATGGTTTCCGGGCTTTTACAGGATCTGGTCTACGACCCCCTAGATGAAGATGGCAATACACACAGCTACACCCGGATCAAACCCTACAGACTTCCTTTTGCAAACTTCGGCTATCCTTCATGGGAAAAAATGCATGAGAATAAATTCTCGATGCGAGCATGGAGCAAGCGCCGCGCTCAACGCAATCGCACAAAGCAGATTAAGAAAAACTGACTAAAGATATTCTATATTCACAACATCAGCTTACTGAAAAATGGGTCAGCAAAATTGAAATTAATTGTTCGAACCTACTAAGTTCGCCAAAACACATTGGTTGTGTGTTTTAGGGGCCCCAAAGAAAACAAAAATATGAAACAAAAAAATTTGGTGGGCGGTTGCTTTATCAATATTTACGGTGGGCTACCCTTCGGGTCGAGCTGTCGTGAACCGAGACCGCCTTTGCCGGTCAGCCGATCCCTCGTCAATCAATCATAGTGGACAGATCGCAAGTCTCACATCACACTCCGAGCACATAGATTTAGGGGATCGAAGATGCACAAGTTTCAAATGATGCTGATTGTATTTGTAACTCTTGGCTTTTTTGCCACGTCGGCTTCGGCAGATTCACGATTACACTGTACTGTAACGTCACCCATGAAGGACCAGGTAGGGCAAGGCGGCTACGGATTTTCTACTTACTCCAATCTGGCCACACTTGGCAGTGAGATGTGCTTGCAGCACATCTTGCGTAACCTCGAAGGAAATACTGCCGCCAAAGTCGAGTGGTATGAGCCGAGGAGGACAGGCCGGACCACGATTATTGGCGTCCGTACGTTGCCGGGTTGCTACGATTCTTTGCCTAACCAGGAATGCAACTGCACAGACATTCCTTGTCAGGTCGCACGAGAATTCTATTCGGAGAACTTTGGTATTCGCCCCATCCTCTCCACAGCGGATTTTGGCATAACGGCTGGGCAATATAGCGACAGATCGATCAAGGCACGTAACGTAGATATTGTGGGTTTTCAGGAAACCGACGGTTCCAATGGAGAGCCGCCTTCCATTTCGCCTAGCAATGATGGTCAAGATAGCAACCTTGAAGGTACGGATCAGATAGACACTAGATATGCACTAGCCATCGAAGGCGAGAATGAACTTCCACCCATGACGACACGGCTTTCAGGATACCCCGCAGGGTCAGGCGGTGAAGTTATATCTCTTGATATTTACATCAGGTCGGCTGCATTTAGAGTTGAGAATGAATTCATTATTGAGAATTCTATTAACACAGAAGCTGGGTTCAATGCCTTCGTTATTGCTCCCCTGTCGGATGTAAAATCTGGGGAAGTCAATCTTGAGGATGGAAGAGCAGCTGTCTCATGGTCGGGTTTCGAACCCGAGGAGTTCGAGTCGGTGTCATTTCCGCAGGATCAACTCTTGTCATTGTCAGAGGGAGGTTTTCATAAGTACGTCGCAAACAATGTTGGCGTCGAGCCCAATGCAGAGATAGTCATCTTCATGAATGGAGAGATTGTTCTTGTAGCTCAAGCTCCCGTCTACACGGGCTTGGAGTAGTTGCACCATGGCAGGAATACCGGACAGTCCTGGTGCAAAGTGGATCGGCTTTCTCGCCGGTGTAGCCAGTCTTGCAGGCCTTGTTGTGCCTGCGCTTTCTGGCTTCGTCTCAGCAAGTTTTGTATCAATCGCCGTTGCTCTGGGCATTGCTGGAGCCGTTGGGCGATTATACACGAAGCGCAATGTCACAAACATTTCCTTGGGAAAGTGGTCGCTGAAGATTGCGCTCCTATTAGCGTCTTTTGCCATCTGGATTGCGCTCACAGTCCTTGGAAACCCAGAGCTTATAAAAGGATTTGTTTCGCTCAATAAATTCCATCGAGTAATTGTTGAGTTTTTTGGAATCTATAGTCTAATTTCTTGTATAATTGTCGCAGTTCTGGCATATCTTGTTGTTGATGTATTTTATTCACTAGTGAAAGGGGTTTTTGTCTAAATGACGATAGGTTCGAATTTTATTGATAAGTATTGGCATTTACCGTTTTCCTTGACAGGGGTTTTTGGAGGGGCGGTGCTAGCGTCGCAAGGGTCGTTAGTTTTTGGCGCTCTATGTGCGGCGGGTGGAGCCATTGGATGTGCTCAAGCAGCAAAGTCTGCATTCATGGGCAGCGCTCCAAGCGCAGATAAATCAAAAGACTCCAGTCCGCATCTCTGATGTCTAACGTCAGCACCAATGGGACAGTTTAGGTCGATTTGATAAGGGAGGGTTTCTGGCACATCGTAACCACCTATGAGTGGAGATGAGACAGAAACCCGGAACACGCACGAGCCACGGCGAGAAAGTTGTTAAGGACA
>JBCCPJ010000003.1:0-215664 GCA_039024895.1 Pseudomonadota bacterium
GGAAATTTATCCAAAGCTCAAGGCATGGGCCGATGACTACTTTTTCGTTCCCCACCGGGGACGCGCGCGCGGCGTGGGCGGTATATTTTACGATGATCGCAATACCGGAGATTGGGAGGCGGACTTCGCCTTCACTCAAGATGTCGGGCGCGCCTTTCTAAAGGCGTACCTGCCCGTTGTGGAGCGCCGCCGTAACACCCCTTGGAATGAGGAAGACAAGGACATCCAACTTGTGCACCGCGGCCTCTATGCGGAATATAACCTTGTCTATGACCGTGGGACGAAGTTCGGTTTGGAAACAGGGCATGATGCGAATGCGGTGCTCATGAGCCTGCCGCCGCTCGCAAAATGGGTGTAAAGCCCGACTTATGAAGTTGGTAAAGGTCGCTGCAGTCGCCGAAAAATCAACGAAGTTTGACCGCGCTAGATCGCAGTTGCCGCCGTTCAGCTGACTGCAAACCAGAAAATGAGAGCGAAAATAGTGGCCCCAAGAACCCAGGGAATAACCCACTCCCATCGCCGGATTGCCGAAGCGCGGGGCGCGTCACTTCGCGGTGGTTTCAGCTTTGGGAAGCTCTGTGTTCTTGTCAGGGGGGGTGAATTGGCGCGCCTGTCATCGTTTGCCGGTGCAGGCGTCTCGAGAACCTCCTCACGCTGGCGTCGCGCCTCGTCCAGGCGTTCATAGATATTCCCGATATGTCGTTCTTTACGGCGTTTCGCCGAGTTTCTTGTATCTAAAGCCACTGCTCTTCACCTGACGCGCATTACGCTGCCTTATAGGGAATAAGTCTATCAGGTTTTGTGTAAAAAACTACACTTTCCACAATATATGCTAGGCTATGGTAAATACGGCCGAATTTGAGTTGTCCCCAGAAACTCCCACAGAATCGCTGCATTTCCTTTGTGGTACTGACGTCGGCCGTCGGTCTTTGAATTCACGTCGCGCACGGCTAAGCTGACAACCAGCCAAAACACGCTGAAACCCGGTCGAATATTTCGCGTGATACAGAACGACGGGTCGGGGGCGTTAGTCGATGCTCAGACCGGATGGAACCACGTCGGGCCGTCCCAATGGCCGCTTCAAAGCCGAGTTGCCGGTCAAGCTCTCCAGAAAGGCGGTGAGCGACGCAACTGCATCCTCATCGAAAGTCGATGGTTTGATGTCGATTGCATTTGCTTGTCGCGCCATTTCACGGCGGTCGGTCTGGACTATGAAATCCACCTTCTCCAACCAAGGCGCTTTTGGCAATTGCGCGTCGGCGCGTTGCCAGGCCTCACGGGCGCCAATCGGGTCAAGGTGATGGCGGATGATGGCGTCTAAAGTTGGGTAGGCGCCGTTGTGACCGTAAGGCGCCGTTAGCGCCACGTTTCGAAGCATCGGCGTGCGAAAACGGTAGGCGTCCTCCAAACGATCACTTTCGCCCATACGTCCTACATCGCGGGGTTGCAGATCGAAGCGGCGTGTCTTTCCGGGACCGAATGACGGTAGGCCCAGAGCGTGAAATTGCTGATCCGATAGAAGGGGACCACTGTGACAGCTTGCACAGGCGGCCTTTCCGAAAAAAAGCTTCATGCCGGCTTTAGCCGTCGGAGATAAAGCCGTTCTGTCACCGCCAATATACTTGTCAAAGGGACTGTCGTGATTGCGCCACTCGCTGCCGATGAATGCGGCGAGTGCATTCGCGATCTCGACAATCGTCACTTCTTCCGGGCTTTTGATGTGATCGAAGGCGAGGACGAACATCTTGCCATATTCAGGAATGATCCGCACGCGCTTGGCGAGGATTGGCCATGCACTATCGATACGATCATTTACCGCGCCGGAAACCTCGTTTTCCTCGGGGTCGCCGGCCATCTCGAACCGGGCTGTCAGGGGAAAGACCGCTTGCGCGGCCAGGATCGTTTCTAGCCCGGTCGGCAGCCATTCTTCCGCCGGAGAGTTGAACCCATTGCCGTAGAGGTCCGAAGTTTCCAAGCGCCCGTCATGAAAGAGCACGCTGATGTCTTTCGCGCCGAGGTTCCAAAGGGCAGGTGCATTGCGCGGGATGCGCTTCCGGATGCGGTCCTGCGCACTTTGGCCAACGCGTTTGGGTCCAAGACCCTCGCCTCCTTCACCGATGCCAAGAGACAAACCGTCTGCACCCGCGTGGTCGTGGTGATGGCAGGTGCCGCAGGAGATATTCCTGTTGCCGCTTAGGATCTTGTCGTAAAATAACAGGCGACCGAGTTTGGCTTGTTCTGCATCAAACTCGATGAAATCGGCATCTGTTAGCGGGCGGGGTAACTCGATCGCAAGGGCGGGCCAGGCGAGACAAAAGGCAAGGATATGAAGCACAGCTTTCATACGGTAAGTTTGGCCATTGCTTTGGCGGTCGCAACCCCGATTTGGGCAGAAATCGAAGAAGCGCGCGACTTAATGGAACAAGGCCACTTTGAAGAGGCGCGCGAGGCGCTTTTGCCTGCCGCACGGTCTGGCAATGCGGATGCGGAGGAGCTGATCGGCGTGATGTATGCCCTTGGCCTTGGGGTTGAGCGTGATCCGGAACGGGCGTTCGAATGGTATTTGCGTTCATCCATGAAAGGGCATCCCGGCGCCCAGTCTGGCGTCGGGTGGTATTATGAGGTCGGCCTTGGCATGACTGCTCCGGATTTGGTGCGTGCCTATATGTGGTACGCCCTTTCCGCGATTGGCGGTGACCCCGATGCAGCAATATCCCTCGAGGAGGTTGTAAAAAAGATGACAGCTGATGAAATCGCCCGGGCGCAAGTTCTGATCGATGACTATAAACCCTGGATGTATCCATTCAGGTAAGGGTGGTGCGGAGCGGCTTGCGCAACACTTACCTGCGAGGGTCTGAAAGTCGCTTACCTTCAATTGGGCCAATCAAAGGTTCTTCGGACACAATCAACCCTTCATCACCCTATGGCGTGAGCTTCCAATGCAATTAACCGCGCGTGTGCTCGCGGATGAGTTGCATATAAAGCTCGCGAATGCGCTGTGTCACCGGCCGCTGCCCATTACCGATGGGTTTGCCGTCAATCTCGGCAACCGGCGTTTGCGCTCCGAATGTACCGGTCAGAAACGCTTCATCGGCACCGTAGGCCTCATAGAGCGAGAAGTTCTTCTCGCAAACGGGGATCCCTGCGGTTCTACAAAGGTCGATGACTTTTTGCCGGGTAACGCCTTTCATGCAGTAATCCCCAGACGAGGTCCAAACTTCGCCGCGACGCACGATGAAAAAGTTACAGGCGTTTGTCGTATTCACAAACCCATTTGGGTCGAGCATCAGCGCTTCATCGGCACCTGCCTGCTCGGCCTGAAGGCATCCGATGACGCAATTGAGTTTTGAATGCGAGTTGTACTTAGCGTCTTGGCTCATGGGAAGGCCGCGAACCTGCGGTACGGTCGCAAGGCGTATGCCATCGGACTGCAGGCTTTCGGCGGGCTTTGAATGTTCAACTATTGCTACGATCGTTGGACCAAACCTGCTTAGTGCCGGGTGTTGGAAAGGTTTGGCTTTTCGACCGCGCGTGATCATCAGCCGACAATGGGCGTCGTCTGTCATGCCATTTGCTTCGGCTGTTTTGTTCAAGATGGCGAGTAGGTCGTCGGGACCAAGCCCTATGTCGATGGAAACGGATTTCAGCGAATTGAAAAGCCGATCCATATGTTCATCAAAGAACGCCCATCGCCCGTTGTAGAGGCGCATGCCTTCCCACATGCCGTCGCCCAGCATGAACCCGCTATCATAGACCGAAACAACGGCCTTGGTTTTTGGAACCAGGTCGCCATTGACGTAAATCAAGATGTCGTCGTTGCGCGCATCTTGTTCGGCGTCATGGGTAGAAAGGCGCTGCTTTTCATTCATGTTTGGCTTCCTTGTGGCCTTTGCCTAAGTCGCGGTGACTTTGCTAGACCCAGTGAAAGCTAACAGATTGCAGATGCACAAGTATAAGTGCGGTCAACGTGGCTTCCGCCCATAGAAAAAGGGTGCCGACTGGCACCCTTTCCCGTCGATAGCAGCAACGATCAGTTCAGTTCATTGTCCCGGATTGTGTCGAGCTCTGCTTCCGCTTCCGCTACAGCTTCGTTGAGTGCGTTGAAGATATCTTCGCCACCATCGACGTTTGCTTTGAACCAATCGAAGACCGGCGCGGCAGCTTCTTTCAGCGCCTGTTTCTCATCCGGCGTCGGCACGTAGATATCGCCGCCACCAGCTGCGAAGTCCTGATAGGCCTGGATTGACTTTCGCTTCGGGGAAGCAAATGTCGCCTGCTGAAGCTGATAGAAACCGTCCACCACGACACGGCGCATGTCCTCGGGCATGGACATGAACTTCTCGTTGTTCATGAACCAGAGCGCACCCATGTAGGCGTGACCGTCAAGCGTGATGTACTGAAGACCCGCATCGGGGAATTTCATGCCCATAATGTCGGTGATACCGTTCTTCGACCCTTCGACAACGCCGGTTTGGAAAGATGTGAACAGCTCAGGCCACGGGATCGGGGTAGGCGACGCACCAAGCGCTTTGACCAACTCTTGGGGCAGGTCTGCAACGACCGTGCGGATTTTCAGGCCTTCCATATCAGCAGGGGAGGTGATCCGCTTTTGCGTGTTCGCAAAGTTGCGCCAGCCACCGGTGTTGCCGATCGTCATTAGGCGCATGGCATCGCCGGAGGTTGCTTTGACCATCTCCTGCATCTTCGTCATGAACGGCGAGCCAGCCGACAGCGCCATTTCAGCGACCCGGTCATCGGCCATCAGGTAGGGCAGGTCGAGCACCTGCACGAAGGGGAACACGTTGGCCGCACCACCCGACGTTGAGATGTAGATGTCGATATTGCCGTCTGCGATACCCTGAAGACACTCGGAGCCGTTCGAGCAGAGCTGCGTGCCAATGAAAAGTTCAACAGCGATGGCGCCATTGGAGGCTTGCTCGACGAAGTTCTTGAAGACAACGAGGCCGTCATAGTCTTCGTCGTTCTCGTTCGAGTTAGCCGTGGCGCGCAGCGTGAAATCTTGCGCCTGTGCGGCGAGCGCGGAGCCCGCCAGCATCGTCGCCACCATCAGCGACTTGGTTAGACCTTTCAGCATTGTGTTCTCCCTGTTGGATTTGGTTCTGAAGGTTAGTCAACGAAGCCCGTGATGCGCGGGATCGTCATGGAAATCGCCGGGAAGTATGTAATCAGGAAGATCACGAGAACCTCAACGGCGAGGAAGGGCAGGATAGCTTTCGCAATGGTTTCAACACGCTCCTTGGCAACTGAAGAAGCAACAAAGAGCACCAAGCCCATGGGCGGTGTCGCGAGACCGACAGTCAGGTTCACACTCATGATGATGGCGAAATGCACGGGATGGACCCCAAGGTCGGTGAAGATTGGCCCAAGGATCGGTCCTAGGATGATGATTGCTGGCCCCGCGTCGAGGAACATACCGACAATGAACAAGAGTATATTGATGAGGAACAGCAGGACGTAGGGGTTCTCGGAGAGCCCAAGGATGTAGTCCGCGAGTATCTGCGGGGCGTAGGACAACGAGACGACCGTTTTGAACGCCATCGCCGCACCGACCAGTAAAAGAACAACGGCCGATGTCATGGCGGCGCGGCTCAGCACGTCCGGAAGGTCCTTAAGGGTCATCGTGTTCAGCACGAAGAAAGCGACGACGATCGCATAAAAAACCGCGACGGCTGCAGCCTCCGTTGGTGTGAAAACACCAAGTAGGATACCGCCGAGGATAAGAATGGGTGTTTGAAGTGGTACCACAGCGCGCTTCGTCACCGTCCGGAAGTCCGGTTCTATCGTTTTACGAAGGCTGATCAAAAGCACATGCGCTGCAAGGACGCTGACGGCAAAGGTGCCCCAGACCATTGCGGCGCTAGCTTCCTCACCACTCGCAATGCCCGTTGTGCCGCGAAAGATCGCAAAGAAGACCCAACCCAGGTTCAGGCGGAGAAGCACGAAGCTGACCCAGTGTTCTTTGGCCGTCAGCGCTTGCCCCTTTTTCACGATACGTTCGGCCTTCGGTAAGTCGTACCTGTTTGCCATCAGGCGCACGACAAGCATGAGGCCAAGACCCACCAGCACGCCCGGCACAATGCCAGCGAGGAACAACGCGGCAACGCTTTCGCCCATCACATAGGCATAGATGATCATAATGCCCGATGGCGGGATGATTGGCCCAATAACGGAACTCGCTGCGGTGACAGCGGCCGCGAACCGCCGCGTATACCCTTGTCGTTCCATCGCTGGTATCAGCATTGAGCCGAGTGCCGAGGTATCCGCGACCGCTGAGCCAGACAGCCCGGCAAAAAGCATTGATGACAAGATGTTCACATGGGCGAGCCCGCCCCGTAGGTGACCCATCAACGCTTGGCTGAATTCGACCAAGCGCTCTGTGATGCCGCCCTTGTTCATGAGCTCGCCCGCAAGCATGAAGAAAGGGATCGCCATCAACGGAAAACTGTCCATCCCGTTGTAAACATTGCGGTAAAGTAGGGTTATATCCTTCTCTTGCCCCGCCAGCCAAAGCAGAATACCCGGAGCGGCGAGCAGGCCGAAAAATACAGGCAGCCCGATCATCAGGAAGACAAGAAAGACGGGAAGGAACCAAATCAACATGGAACGTCACTCCGCCATTATTTCGTCTTCGGGCGGGGTCAGTTCTTTGACCGTTCCGCCCATCAATTGAATGATTGTGCGGAGGATCAGCTCGAGATTGACAATCAAAAGCAAGATAACGCCGACAAATAGCGACATCATCATCCACCATCGGGGCACGCGCAGCCACTCGGAGAATTCCAGTGCGGTCGGGATGTAGAGAGAGGCTGTGTTAAATTTGGCCGAAAAGCCTGTGATTTCGCCCAGACCAATGGGAATGGCGAAGGCGAGCACAAACCCGGAAATTACCAAAAGGAAAAGCGAGAGTATCGCGCCAAGTCCCTTGGGAAGCGCTTCGATCAACATATCGATGGCGACAAACCCGCCACGACGATAGGCCAGCGGTGCCATCAAACCCGTCATCCATAGCATCAAGAAGCGCGCTGCCTCATCGGGCCAGGGCAGGGCGTTGTTCAATACATATCGAAAAAACACTTGAATGAGGATGGCTACGACCATCAAACCAATGGCGGCGATCGATATCCATCGACCGATTGGCAGTAGCATGTCGTTCCACGTCTGGAACGGCCATAACAGCCCACGCAACAGAGCCATTTTAGTTTCCTCCCAGCCCCGGTCGTTCAAAGCCGGGTGCGTGTTTTACACTGTCAGCGTTTCACGGCCCGCTGTAAAGCGCAATGTGAAGCAATAGTGAAACAATTTTCATATCGCGATTTATGAATATGATCTTTTAGGCAATTTTTTCAGGTTGTTAGGGCGTCAAAAGCACCTTGCCCATATGTTTGCTCGCCTCGAGCATCTCATGCGCCTCACCGGCCCTTTCAAAAGGAAGGACAGTGTGGGTCACGGCGCTGAGTTCTCCCGAGGCAAACCGCGGCCAAACGTGTTTTGCCAAAGCTTCGGCCACGTCCGCCTTAAACCCATCCGGCCGCGAACGCAGCGTTGACCCGGTGTAGATTATGCGTTTCAGCATGATCGGCATCAGGTTTACCTCGACTTTTGATCCCGCGTTAAAGGCGAGCTGTATGATCCGGGCATCGTGGCGCGCGGCCTTTATGTTGCGCGCAATGTACTCGCCGCCGATTATGTCGAGAATTATGTCGGCGCCCCCGACGTCCCGCGTGATGCTGACGAAATCTTCGGCGCGGAAGTTGATGGTTTTGTCGGCACCAAGCTTCGTTGCGAAGGCAGCCGCCTCGTCGTCTCCGACGGTCGTCAGTATCTTCAATCCGAAGGCGCGACCGAGTTGGATCGCTGTTGAGCCGATGCCGCCTGCACCTCCATGCACCAGGAAAACCCCGTTCTCCGGCATCTTGTGGCCATGGAATACGTTGCTCCAAACCGTGAAAAAGGTCTCCGGTAGGCCCGCAGCATCCACCTCGGGAACATCGGTCGGTACGCGTAAGCAATGCGCGGCGTCAACGGCGACATATTCGGCATAGCCACCACCATTTGTCAGGGCGACGACACGGTCACCGAGCCGCCAAGGTAAGGTATCAGAACCGAGGGCAATAACCTCGCCGGAAACCTCAAGGCCGAGATGCGGTGACGCGCCCTCAGGCGGCGGATAGTGTCCGCGTCGTTGAACAAGATCAGGGCCATTTACACCGGCGGCAGTTACCTTGACTAAGACGTCTTGCGGCCGAACGACTGGTGTTTCTATTTCTGCCAAGTGCAGCACGTCCGGGCCGCCGGGCTCACGCATGACGACTGCGCGCATTGTGTTCGGTGTTTCGGTCATGTTTTCGGTCTTCTCAGATCCCGCCCGTTGCGGCAAGCACTTGCCCGACAACATCCTGCGGCGTCATGGCAATCCGAGCGTCCGCCTTCCGCAGTGCGTCGATTTTTTGGTCCACTGAGAGCCCCGCAAACGCCGGCAACGTGCCGGCGTGTCCCATCCGGCGACCGACGGGCGCATGCCGTCCCGCAATCAAGGCAACAACCGGTTTGGGATAGTCGTTTGCTGCCAGGTACTCGGCGGCCCGTTCTTCTTCCTGCCCGCCAATTTCTCCAATCAACACGACGCAGTGGGTATCCGCGTCTTCTTTGAATTTTTCGAGACACTCTACAAATCCAATTCCGTGGATAGCGTCGCCGCCTATGCCTACCGTCGTTGATTGGCCAAGCCCCGCGGCTGAACAGTTTGCCAGAATCTCGGAAGTCAAAGAGGCCGAACGCGAGACAAGGCCGATATGCCCTGGTTTTTCTTCCTTTGTGGGCATAACGCCAATTTTGCACTGACCCGGCGTCAGAATACCTTGACTGTTTGGTCCAATAAGCACGGTCTGCGACGATTGCAAACTGCGCTTCACGCGGGCCATATCGTGCTGAGGCACGCGTTCAGTGACGCAGACGATAACCTCCAATTCCGCTTCAACGGCTTCGATTATGGCATCGGCGGCGTTGGGTGCGGGCACGATCACGAGGCTTGCTGTTGCGCCCGTGGCCTCTTTGGCCGACTTCACATCGTGAAAAATCGGCAAGCCGAGATGCATTGTGTCGCCTCGCCCGGGGCGCACCCCGCCGACATAATTCGCCGCGTAACGCATGCTTTGATCAGTGTAGAAAGTGCCCGCGCGACCGGTGATACCTTGCACGATTACTCTTGTATTGCTGTCGATGAGGATGGACATCAGGCCGCTCCCGCAATCTCAGTGGCGCGCCCAACAGCCGCGTCCAAGTCTGTGACATTCTCAACAGGTACTTTTCGATCCTTTAAGATTTGTCGTCCCCAATCGGCATTGACGCCCGCGAGCCGCGCTATGCAGCGCAGTTTATTGTCGCTTCGACTATAGGCCAGAGCGACGCCTTCGGCGACGGTGTCGCAGACGGTCATGCCGCCACCATGAACATTCAACAGGAGAACTTTGACATTTGCGTCCTGCAACAGAAGTTCAACGCCACGTGCGATGTCGAAACTGGTGGCGGTTGTGCGAATATCCATGAAATTCGCGGGCTGGCCGCCTTGATCGACAATCATGTCATTGGTGGCAAGGCCAAGGCCCGCGCCGTTGACAACAACGCCAATGGAGCCGTCGAGAGCGACAAGATTGATATTGCTCTTCTGCGCTTCGGATTCCGTGTGTTGGCCTTTGTAATCGTCGAAGAGCCGTTCGAATTCCGGATGTCGGAAAGCGGCAGACGGATCGAGATGGACCTTGGCGTCAATTGCCATCCATCCCCCCTCGCGGGTCTGTGCGAAGGGATTGATCTCCAGTAGCAGCATGTCGTTCCGGTGGAAGGCCTCCAAGGCGCCAAAGATCTGCATGGTCGCGTCCGGGTCGTTAATTCCGATGCCGGATAGTGCTTCGGCAATCTCGCTTTCCAGAGCATCTTGATTGAGTGCTTTGCTATGCACCGCATTGCTTTGCGATCTGGACGCGCCTTCGAAGGTGGTGCCTCCATCCCCGCTGGTCAAAAGAAGCGTAGCCCCGGAATACGGGTCGAGCGCAAAAGCAATGTAAGCTTCGGAGGCCAAGTCATGGGCTTCTTCCACATATACCGCGTCCACCAGTTCACCGTCGGATTCCGTCTGTTCCGTCACTAGATTCCTGCCAAGCAAGGCTTCCGCCTCGTCGTGAACAACGGACGGCGTGGCTGCTAATTTGATGCCGCCAGCGGGACCGCGTCCACCCGCCGGAATCTGGGCCTTAACGACGTATTTCTTTGCTTTGATCTTAACGCATGCGGCTTGCGCCTCGCTGGCTGTTTTTGCGCGATGGCCAGTCGGGCAGCGCACGCCGTACTGGGCCAGCAGTTCTTTTGAAAGGTATTCGATCAGGAACAAGTCAACCTCCATCACATTTGGTATTTGGTATACCAATAGAAAGAAATTGAGGAGTTTGCGAGTAGATTCCCTAATGATCTTTGAGATTCTTGGGTAAGGAGGTTGCTGGTAGTGTGAAAGATAACGAGCTATCTAGCGAAATAATCCAAAAAATTGCTACTTTGGCGAGATGGAGGCGAAATCACACTACTCTAGAATTTGTGTATTGTGTATGGTACACCACATTTGACGGAGATCGACTCATAGAGAGAAAAGAGGAAGGCCCTCGCTGGATGAAGCTTACGCCCATCACGACAAACTTCACCTTGAAGGATCACGTCTACCAACGATTGAAAGATGCGATTGCGGGCGTGGATATCTATGATGAGGGTGCCGAGCTGCGTCTTGATGAGCGTAGTCTCTCCGAGCAATTGGGTGTGTCCAGAACCCCTTTGCGCGAGGCGATTGCGCGACTAGAGCGCGATGCATTGGTCGAGGTTATTCCGCGAAAAGGCGTATACCTGCGGCGGAAGTCGCTGGATGAAATTCTTGAAATGATTGTAGCCTGGGCCGCATTGGAAAGTATGGCAGCACGTCTGGCGGCGGAGGTTGCGAGCGACGCGGAGATTTCCGGTCTGCGCAAGATAGCCGCGAAGTACAATGAAGGTGTGCGCGATACCCATATTTCGGAGTATTCCGACGACAACATCCGGTTTCATCAGCATATTTTTGAGATATCGGGCTGCGGGCTTTTACGCGAAATGGCGGATGGGTTGTTTGTTCACATGCAGGCTGTTCGCCTGCGCGCGATGAACGAAGGCAACCGGGTGGAACGCTCCGTTGTGGACCACGCGGAAATCATCGAAGCGCTTGAAGCCCGCGACGCTGAGGGTGCCGCCGAGCGGGTTCGAGCGCACACGATGCGGTTGCACGAGCACGTGCGCAGGACCTGGGTTGAACTCGAAGAGGCAAGGGCGGCGAAAGCTGCGAACGATCGCTGATCGGGCACGTTATGTTTGGGAGGACAGGATGGGTATAGCCGAAACACAAGCTGATTTGATGGCACGGGCCGAGACGGCGCCCGAAACGTTGACGGATGGATTCCATCTGCTGATTGATGCTCTGAAACTGAATGATATCAACGTTATATACAATGTGCCCGGCATCCCGATCACAGACCTCGGTCGTTATGCGCAGGCGCAAGGGATGCGCGTCATATCATTTCGCCATGAACAGCACGCCGGCTATGCCGCCTCGGTTGCGGGGTACCTCACCAAAAAGCCGGGTGTCTGCATGACTGTGAGTGCGCCCGGTTTTATGAACGGTCTCACCGCTTTGGCCAACGCGACCACAAACTGCTGGCCGATGATACTGATCTCTGGTTCCTCAGAACGCGAAATCGTTGACCTGTCCCAGGGCGATTACGAGGAGATGGACCAGCTTGCGATGGCGAAACCGTTTTGCAAGGCAGCCTATCGCCTCACATATGCCGAAGACATCGGAATAGCCGTCGCGCGTGCCATTCGCTCTGCGGTGAGCGGGAGACCGGGCGGCGTCTATTTGGATATACCCGGCGCCATGCTCGGCCAAATTGTCGATGCGGAAGCTGGCAAACAGTCCTTGGTTAAAGTAATCGATCCGGCGCCAAGGCAAACGCCGTCGCCCGAAGCTGTGGCGCGCGCTATTGACGTGATGAAATCGGCAGAGCGGCCATTGATTGTATTGGGTAAGGGGGCCGCCTACGATCAGTCGGACGAGGTGATCCGAGAGCTGGTCGAAAAGTCGGGCTATCCGTTTCTTCCTATGTCGATGGCGAAGGGTCTGTTGCCGGACACTCATCCACAATGCGCGTCGGCCGCCCGCTCTCTGGTGCTAAAAGAGTCAGACGCAGTCATAATGGTCGGGGCACGGATCAACTGGCTGCTGTCCCATGGCAAGGGAAAGCAATGGGGTGAACCAGGGGGCAAACGCTTCATCCAGATCGATATTGATGCGGAAGAGATGGATTCAAACGTCGAGATTGCCGCGCCTCTGGTTGGAGATGCCGGCTCCTGTGCGCGCGCGCTTGTGGAAGCGATGGAGGGTGAGGGGATTGCACCACCAGCGCAATGGCTCGAGCAGGTACGTACCAAGGCCGAAGCGAACATGGAGCGCATGGCCTCGAAGCTGCAAAACAACAACGACCCCATGGATTATCATGCAGCGCTCGGCGTGATTAAGACCGCCATCAACGATCACCCCGACACGATATTGGTCAATGAGGGGGCGAATACGCTCGATATGGCCCGCTCAATTGTCAACATCCACAAGCCTAGACATCGGATCGATGTCGGCACTTGGGGGGTGATGGGTATTGGCATGGGCGCGGCGGTAGCTGCAGCGATCGAAACCGGAAAGCAGGTACTGGCCGTCGAAGGGGACAGCGCTTTCGGGTTCTGCGGCATGGAGGTTGAGACTATCTGTCGGTATGACCTGCCGGTTTGCATCGTTGTTTTTAACAACAACGGCATCTATCGCGGCGATGGCGAGAACTGGGGCGGTGGCGCCGATCCAGCAACAACAGTCTTCGTCAAGGACGCGCGATACGATCTGATGATGCAGGCGTTCGGCGGTGAAGGGGAGACCGTGACGAACCCTGACGATTTGAAGCGCGCGATCTATGCCGCCTTCGCTTCTGGTAAGCCAACCTTGATAAATGCTGCAATTGATCCAGCTGCTGGCAAGGAAAGCGGCAATATCGGCAATCTCAATCCAAACTCGGTGGTGGCACAAGTTCGCTATCCACAAGCGAAAAAGATATAGCGAGGACAAAGGCTTATGAAAGCTCTTGAGGGTGTAAAAGTTCTGGATTTCACACATGTGCAGTCGGGTCCGACCTGCACGCAGTTACTCGCGTGGTTCGGCGCAGACGTGATCAAAGTCGAGCGTCCCGGCGTGGGCGACGCGACACGCAAGCAATTGGTGGATGTGCCGGGCGCTGACAGTCTGTACTTCACCATGCTCAATCACAACAAGCGCTCGATTGAGCTCAACTCCAAAAACGAAACTGGCAAACAGGTGCTGACGCGCTTGATTGAAGAGTGCGATGTCATGGTGGAGAACTTCGCTCCAGGCGCGCTCGACCGCATGGGGTTCACATGGGAGCGTATTCAAGAGATCAACCCGCGGATGATCCTCGCATCGATCAAGGGCTTCGGGCCCGGCAAGTACGAAGACTGCAAGGTTTATGAAAATGTCGCGCAATGTGCTGGCGGCGCGGCATCCACGACCGGGTTTCGTGATGGACCGCCTTTGGTCACCGGCGCACAGATTGGGGACTCCGGAACCGGCCTGCATCTGTGCCTTGGCATCGTGACGGCGCTTTACCACCGTGAGCAGTCCGGGCGCGGTCAGAAGGTCAGCGCGGCGATGCAGGATGGCGTGTTGAACCTGACCCGAGTGAAGTTGCGTGATCAGCAGCGCTTGGAGGCGGGACCGCTCAAGGAATACAGCCAGTTTGGCGAAGGCGTCCCATTCGGAGAGGCCACCCCGCGCGCAGGCAACGACTCTGGCGGCGGACAGCCCGGACGTATCCTGAAGTGTAAGGGCTGGGAAACAGACCCCAACGCCTACACCTATTTTATTACCCAGGCCGCTGTCTGGGAAAATGTATGCGACGTGATTGGCAAGCCTGAGTGGAAAGAAGCGGAAGGGTATCAGACGCCGCCAGAACGCCTCGATAAGCTCAACGAGATTTTCGATGCGGTTGAGGCATGGACCATGACCAAAACCAAGTTTGAAGTCATGGAAATCTGCAATCCACTCAATATCCCCGTCGGCCCCATTCTTTCTACGAAAGAATTGATGGAAGACGAAGGCTTGCGGGCGACGGGCACGATTGTTGACGTGGATCATCCAGAGCGTGGTCGGTATGTCAGCGTCGGGTGTCCGATCAAGTTGAGCGCGTCGCCTGTTGAAGTGGAGCGTTCGCCCCTGTTGGGTGAGCATACCGTTGAGGTTTTGACCGACGTTCTTGGGTATCAGGGCGAAGAGCTAGAAAAGGTGATCGAAAGCGGCGCCGTTGGTACTCCAAAGGCGATGGCTGCGGAATAACACTGTCTGGCGTGCCGATCTGGCGCGCCAGTATCCATGGACGGGCCGCAAGAGCACGCCATGACGAACATGGGAGGGGCGCAAAATGCGTCTAATCGTTATGGGCCAACAGGCCTTTGGTAGAGATGTATTGGCCAAGCTGCTGGACACTGGCACCGATGACGTCGTGGCGGTGTATTGCGAGCCGGACCGTGACGGCAAACCGATTGATCCCATCAAGGAATACGCACTCGAAAAGGGGCTGCCCGTAGAACAGCCCGCAAATTTCGAAGATGCGGGCGCGTTAGATACTCTGGCGCATTACGACGCCGACTTGATGTTGATGGCGTTCGTAAACGTATTTGTGCCAGCGGCGGCGCGCGATACGCCAACTCACGGTTCAATCTGTTTTCACCCCTCGCTATTGCCGAAATACCGTGGCCCAAGTGCCGTCAACTGGCCGATTATCGTGGGCGACACGAAGTCGGGCTTCTCATGGTTCTATCCCAGCGATGGGCTTGATGAAGGTGACAGCCTTTTGCAGTGGGAATGCGAAGTGGGGCCGGATGACACGGTCATCGATCTCTACTTCAAGAAAATTTACCCGCCCGCCGTAGAGAGTGTCTTGTCTGTAGTCGACCATTTTCGGTCTGGAACCCCGCCAAGGCTGGTGCCCGATGAGACAAAGGCAACATATGAGCGCCGATGCACTTCGCGGCACTCGAAGGTCAATTGGCATGCACCGGTTGCTCACGTCTATAACCTGATCCGCGGGACCAATCCCGCGCCTGGCGCGTGGACAACGTATAAAGGCGCCAAGCTTGGTATCTTTGATAGCGCCCGTATTCCCGGTGACGGGATTACCGGGCGGGTTCGGGAAATTTCGGAGGACGGCATTGAGGTGCAGGCCGTGGGCGGCCGCATCCGCGTCTCGCGAGTTCGGCCAGAGGGCGGCAGCAAAATGCCAGCGTCCGAATGGGCCACCTCAGTCGGGCTTAGTGTCGGTGACGAGTTGGATAGTTGAGGAGCGTTCAGTGCCATTAAGCAAACTTCATACGATTATGCTGCCTGTGCGCGGCGATGGCAAAGGCGACAATGTCTTGGCACATGCCGCTGTACTGGCGCACCGTTTTGGTGCGCGCGTCCGGGTTGTCCATTGCCGCCCGAAAAGTAGCGATCTGATGTCTTATGGCGTCGTTATTCCAAAGGTTGTGCGTGAGCAGATCGAAGAGGCGATGTCCTCTGCCTCAAACGTTACCGAGGGGCAGTTGATTGCCGAGTTCCGCGAGCTTGCAGAGAAGTTTGGTTTGGCAGAGCAAGAGCACACCGCAGGAGTTGCAACCGCCCGTTTCATCGAATTTTCTGGCAAACAGGTTGAGGCGGTGCGTGCCCATGGGCGGCTTGCCGATTTGATCTGCGTCCCACAGCCTGATCCAACGTTGAATTTGGGAATCAACACCTTGAAGTCGGCGCTGTTTTCGTCGGGACGGCCAGTCATGATGTGTCCGGAGCAACAGAGTGTTTCCAAAAACTTCGCAGATCATGTGGCTATTGGGTGGAACGGGTCGCTTGAAGCAACGCGAGCGGTAGCAATGTCGATGCCGCTTATTGCGTCGGCAAAGTCGGTCACAATTCTAAGCGGCGGACGGTCTCAAGCGGCTGCCGGTCCGGACGAATTGATGCGGTACCTCGAGCTCAAGGAGGTCTCCTCTAAGATGCGGAAATTTGACACAAAATCTAAAAATGTGGGTGAGATGCTGCTGGAGGAAACCAAGGCGGCAGGCGCGGGAATGCTCATCATGGGGGCGTATCACGAAAGCTATGAAAGGGAATCTCTCTTCGGAGGTAACTCGCACGCCGTCGTGCACACGGCGGACATCCCGGTTGTTTTGGTACACTAATGCATGCCATCAGAAAACATTATTGCGTATAAGGCAGGCTAAACGATTAAATATTGCCAGGCAGATCAAGTGGGCTACTGTCGAGCACAGAAAACAAGTCAATAAGGGAGACTTAAGATGCGTTTCATTAAGACAATTACGGTGAGTGCACTCGCGCTTGCGGTATCGGCACCGGCGGCTCTGGCCGAGTGGCAACCACGTAAACCAGTTGAATTCATCATCATGGCTGGCACCGGCGGTGGCGCCGATCAGATTGCGCGTTTGTTGCAGGGCCTGATTGAGAAAAAGGACCTGAGCCCGCGCCCGTTCATTCCAATCAATAAGCCCGGCGGCTCCGGTGCAGAGGCGTTGCGTTACCTGCAAGACAAGGCGGGTGATAACCACACGGTCATGATGACGCTCAATAGCTTCTACACGACGCCGATCATTCAGGAAGACCTTGGCGTTGATATCACCGAGTTTACGCCGATCGGTCTGATGGCGATGGACACGTTCCTACTTTGGGTCAATACGGACCGCGACGATATCACCGATCTGGACAGCTATGTGCAGACAGTGAAAGGCGCAGGGCTCGACTGGAAAGTCGGTGGCACCGGTTCCGGTCAGGAAGACAGCGTGTTGACCGCGATGATGGAAGCGGCCTTCGACTACGAAGTGACCTACATTCCGTTCCCGGGCGGCGGTACGGTTGCCAAGAACCTCGTGGGCAATCAAATCGACTCGACTGTAAACAACCCGTCCGAGCAGATGGAGTTTTACCGTGCAGGCAACTCCAAGCCCTTGGTCCAGTTTACTGGCGAGCGCATGACTGCATTCCCCGATACGCCGACGGCGAAGGAACTCGGCGTGGATATCGAGTACTACATGCAGCGCTCGGTCAACGGCCCTCCAGGCATGGATCCAGAAGCCATCGCTTGGTACACCGACCTCTTTGGTGAGCTTTTCGCGAGCCAGGAATGGCAGGACTTCTGCACGTCGGATGGTTTGACCTGCGATACATTCATGAACGGCACGGATTTGGCGGAGTTCCACGCCACCCAAAAAGTCGCGCATGAGCAGTTGATCGAACAGGTTGGTGCATCTGCGATCACCGGCGAATAATGCGATAGCGGGCAGGGCCTTCGGGCCCTGTTCGGCAACTTGAAATGGCGATGGGTGTTTCTGCCAAAAACTGGCGAAATAACGGGGGTGATCATGACGGTACGGACAGCAGAGTTGCTGATGGGGATCGCGACCTTGATGCTCTCCCTTGGTTTGATGTGGAATGTCTATGCCGACGGCCTCACAATCGGTTGGGTCGAGGGACGCGGTCCTGGGGCTGGGATGTGGCCTTTCTGGCTGTCGCTCGGAATGGCCATAGCGTCGGCGACAACCATACTTCGTTGGTTTCAGGGCAAAACTCCGGAAAGCCGGTCCCTCGAACCTTACATCGCCCCGGAAACGCTCTTTCTTGTCGTTGTCTCGGCGCTGTCAATCCTGGCGCTTCTGATCCTGATGAATATCATCGGGACATATCTGTCTCTGATGCTCTTCATGCTCTTTTATGTGAGGTTTCTCGGCAAACACTCGTGGGGCATGACGACGGCATTCGTTTTGGGCGCTCCGATCTTTGTGTATCTGCTCTTCGAAGTCGCGCTCACCAAATACCTGCCTAAAGGCTGGCCCATGTTCGAAGAAGGGTTTCTCTGGCTCGATAACTTCCGCTGGCAGTACTTCTGAGGAGCGCCTGACATGGAAACTGTTCTCGTATCCCTCGGTGGAGGACTGCTGCAAGCGTTCGAACCACTCAACCTCTTTATGATTTTTGCGGGCTGCCTTGCGGGTCTTTTGGTGGGGTGCATGCCCGGTCTCGGCTCCGTGAACGGCGTGGCGATCTTGCTGCCGGTTACGTTCCTGGTGCCTCCAACGGCCGCCATTATTTTTTTGGCCGCTCTCTACTACGGGGCCATGTACGGGGGGGCGATTAGTTCGATCACGCTCGGGATACCGGGGGCGTCAACCGCCGTTGCCACGGTTTTCGACGGCAGGCCGATGGCACAGTCCGGCAAGGCCGACAAAGCGCTGATGGCCGCTGCGATTGCCTCCTTCATTGGGGGCACGGTTTCCGTCGTTTTGTTCACGCTTTTCGCGCCGCCGCTCGCAAGCTTCGCATTGAAGTTTGGGCCGCAAGAAGAGTTTGCCCTCATGCTATTGGCCTTTGCCACGTTTATCGGCCTAGGTGGCGACGACATTCCGAAAACGATCTTCTCCATCCTGCTCGGCCTCGTCATGGCCGCTATCGGTTTTGACATCATCAGCGGTCAGCCCCGAATGATCTTCTTCGATATGGTGGAGTTCCAACGCGGCATCGGTTTCCTTGTGCTCGCCATTGGTATCTACGGCATAGGAGAGATGCTTTGGACGCTAGAAAGCACAAAGGGTAAGGTGCAGATGCACAGCGTGAACATCACTTGGACGCGCTTCAAAGACAATCTTCGCGAGATTAAGGCCTATATCAACTCCACATGGGTTGGCTCATTTCTTGGGTTTTTCGTCGGAACGCTGCCCGCCGCCGGCGCAACGCCAGCCTCATTGATGAGCTATGGCTTGTCGAAGACTTTTTCGAAGGACCCGGAGAGTTTCGGCAAAGGCAACGTGGCTGGCGTCGCGGCGCCGGAAGCGGCGAATAACGCGGCCTCCACTGGCTCAATGCTCCCCATGATCACCCTTGGTATCCCCGGTTCGCCGACGACCGCCATTCTGTTGGGAGGTATGATCATTTGGGGGCTTCGTCCCGGCCCGCTCCTGTTTCAGGAAAGCCCGGACTTCGTTTGGGGCTTGATCGGCTCCATGTATGTGGCGAATGTCGCAACCGTCCTTTTGAACCTCGCGTTAATACCGGTATTCATCCGGGTGTTGGCCATGCCTTTCACCCTGTTGACGCCGATTATCTTCATGCTGTGCGTCCTTGGCGTATTCGCGACGACGGATCGGATGTTCGACACTTGGATTATGCTGATCTTGGGCGTCTGCGGCTATCTGCTGCGGAAACTGAACTACCCGGTTGCGCCTGCGGTCCTGGCGATTGTGCTTGGTCCCTTGGCAGAACGCTCTCTGCGTCAGTCGCTCATCTCGAGCCAGGGCGATGTTACGACCTTCATCACGCGGCCAATATCGCTCACGTGCGTGTTGTTGGCCCTTCTGCTGGTCTCTTATCCGTTAATTCAAAGGTTCCTTAAGCGCAGGAAGCTCGCAGATGCCGCGTGATCGGCCCTTTTGTGATGCAGAGGTTGCAATCGGTGCATATCCGCTGCGCACCTCGACGATTTCCGTGGGCTACGGGCGCTCGCGCACTATTTACCCGGTAACTCAATGATAAAGGTGATGCATGTCCTTTAAGGTTCTAATTCTTGGCGCGTCCTACGGTTCGCTGCTTGGCACCAAGCTTTTGATGGCAGGGCATGACGTCACTTTGGTGTGCCGCAAGGCAACTGCGGCCTTGTTTAATGGCGAAGGCAGCGACGTGCGGATAAAGCTGCGCGATGAGAGTGACCATCGCTCGTTCAAGTCCGCCGAACTTCCGGGGGCACTCGATGCGATGGAGCCCGCCGACGTTCGGCCAGAAGCCTACGACCTCGTTGTTCTCGCCATGTCCGAACCGCAATATGCGGGATCGGAGGTGAAAACGTTGATGTCGCGTATCGCGTTGGCGAAGGTTCCTTGTCTGTCGCTGATGAACATGCCGCCGATGCCTTACTTGAAGCGCATTCCCGGTCTGGATGCGGAAAAACTGGCCCCATGCTTCAATTCACTTGAAGGCTGGCGCGACTTTGATCCTGGGCTTGTCTCTCTGTGCAGCCCTGACCCCCAAGCCTTTCGGCCGCCGGAAACGGGCGGCAACGTGCTTCACGTTGGCTTGCCGACCAACTTCAAAGCAGCTCCGTTCGAAGCGGAGGCGCACAATGACATGCTGCGCGCATTGGAAGCCGATATCGACGCCATTCGGTTGGATGGCAAAGAGGTGCCGGTGAAACTACGCGTTTATGACTCGCTTTTCGTGCCGTTTGCCAAATGGGCCATGCTCCTCACCGGTAATTACCGCTGCGTGGAATCTGAGGGCGTGCGTCCTATTCAGGAAGCGGTTCATGGCGATATCGAGACGTCGCAGGCCATATATCAATCCGTGACAGACTTGGTTGTTAAACTCGGGGCGACCCCCGAAAGCCAAGTGCCGTTTGAAAAGTATGCCAAGGCCGCTGAAGGTCTCTTGAAGCCGTCCTCCGCCGCGCGGGCCATCGACGGCGGCGCGCAACAAATTGAACGGGTGGACCTGTTGGTTCAGCTCATTGCGCAACAGCTCGGCATGGGCAACGCCTCGATCGATGCGGTTGTTGAAACGGTCACGGCGCGGTTGGACACCAATCGCCGTCAGTCGGCCGCCGCCTAAAGCGCTTAGCTTTCGTAGCGCGTGTTGCCCCGTCTGTCGGGGCTAATTGGCAGGTCGACGAAAAGTGGCTGGTGCGCCCGTTGCGAACACGCCTGTCTTGGGCAGAGATGGCAGTTGATCCCGATGGGGCTGAACAGGTTTTCGCTTTTCAGGTTGAATGACCGCGCATAGCCGATTTCGTCGACAAATCTGAATTCGCAGCCGAGCGCCAACGCAAGCCGCCGATCTTGTGACTCGCGGCTGAAAACCGGCCTGTCGGAGGTTCGGCTGATTGTAAAGAAGCGTTCCCCCTCAGGGGTTTCTACGAACTGCGGCAAGATCACGCCTGGCGTCCGGAATGTGGTGTGGATGTTCCAGACAGGGCAGGCGCCGCCAAACTCAGCGAGGTTGAACGACGTTGAGTTAAATCGCTTTGTAACGTTACCCGCCTTGTCGATCCGCAAGAAAAAGAACGGCACGCCTGTCGTGCTCTTCCGTTGCAAGGTCGTCAGCCGGTGGCAAACTTGTTCGAATGAGACACTGAAAGCTGCCGCGATACGGTCCACATCATATTTTGTCGCTTTGGCCGTTTCGTGCACCTGTGAGTACGGCATCACAAACGCCCCGGCGAAGTAATTGGCCAATTCCACCTGACACCGCGCCAGACCTGTGGGTGACGTGATGCCGCTATCGCGCACCAGGGTGTTCAGCGTGCTGTCGGCCTCCAGAAGGCAAAGGACATGGGCAAGCTGAAATGTGCGGTTAGGGTAGTCGAGCGCTTGGGACAGGAAGACCGTCGCTTTGTCGCGGTCAAATATCCGCAGGGCTTCGCTCATGGCCTCCACCGTCTCGATGCGAACAGTGACGCTATGCCTTTTGTCCAAGCGAGATTTAAGCATCGCATAGACGTCATCGGGCGCGCAGGGTTGTTCGATCCGGATACGCTCGGCGATATCTTCGAGTTCTGGAAAGTGGTTTTGATAGTCGCGGAAGAAATCGTGGATGATGGTTTCTGGGGACGACGCCATGAGATTTTCAGGCAGCCGGTCCTTCCCCTGGCGCAACATCTTGTCGAGTGTCGTCCTGTGGGTGCGGTAGATGCGCAGAAAGTTGTCGACGATACCCGGCGCGTGGTCGATGGCAGCGCGCATTTCCTGAAGATCGGGCACTTCATGAAAGATGGGGTCCTGCAGGACACTCCTTAGCTCCGCAAGCACATTCGATCCCGGGTCCTGAACGAGGTCGCGCCAATCGATGGTGTATTTGTCTGACAGTGCCATGAGCATCTGAACCGACAGACTACGTTGATTGTTCTCGAGCAGATTCACGTAAGCCGGGCTTACGCCGAGTACCTTGGCCATTTCGGCCTGAGTTTGTTTCTGCGCGCGGCGCAACTGGCGCAGCTGCGGTCCGACAAAGGTCTTTTTCATAGGAAGAAAGCATATTAACAAATTTACAAATTAGATAGTCTGATGCGTACACTAGATACACATAAACTCAGTTTTGTGTGCCTATTTCTACAGCATTTGTTAATACTCGCGGGAAATTCGCGGGCGCTCGGTCATTGAAAGCGCGCTGCGCCCTTAAAGGAGCTCTACAACATGAAGATCGGTTACAACGGCCTTGCGGTTCCTGGCCCGACCAACATGCCTTTTCAGATTCGTCAGGCGATGGATGTTGCACTGCAAGATCACCGGGCACCGGATTTCCCGGAATTCACCAAACCGCTCTTCGAAGACCTCAAGAAGGTTTTCAAGACGGAAACGGGACGTGTGTTTGTCTACCCTTGCTCCGGAACAGGCGGCTGGGAAGCTGCGATCACGAACACCTTGAGCGCGGGCGACAAAGTTCTGGCGTCAGTGTTCGGTCAGTTCTCGCTGCTTTGGGTCGATCTTTGCCAGCGCTTCGGCCTAGATGTGGACGCGATTGACGTTCCTTGGGGGCAGGGCGTGCCGTTGGACGAGTATCGCGCGAAACTTGCGGCAGACACCAACCATCAAATCAAAGCTGTTTTGGCGACCCATAACGAAACCGCCACAGGTGTGACGTCCGATATCGGCGCGATCCGGAAAATCCTGGATGATCTCGGCCACCCTGCTTTGCTGTTTGTTGACGGTGTAAGCTCGGTTGCTTCGATAGATTTCCGGATGGATGAGTGGGGCGTTGATGTCATCGTGTCCGGTTCGCAAAAGGGTTTCATGATGCCCACCGGCCTCGCGGTGATCGGCGTCAGCCAGAAGGCACTTGATATGGGGCCGCAAGCCAAGCTGTCGCGCTGCTTCTTTGATTTCAAAGATATGGTGACGACCAACGATCAAGGCTATTTCCCTTATACACCAGCGGCTACGTTGCTGCATGGCTTGAGGGCATCCGTCGACATGCTCATGGAAGAAGGGCTGGAAAATGTCTTTGCGCGCCACCATCGTTTGGC
Organism: Pseudomonadota bacterium; assembly: GCA_039024895.1. GTDB lineage: Bacteria > Pseudomonadota > Alphaproteobacteria > Rhodobacterales > Rhodobacteraceae > JAJDOD01. The sequence continues at coordinate 23,196 of JBCCPJ010000003.1, forward strand.
CGGAGGTGTACGCGCCGCCGTCGACGCCTGGGGTCTGACAAACTGCGCCGTTGCACCGGAATGGCATTCCGACACAGTTACGGCGATTGTTGTGCCCGAGGGTTTTGATGCCAATGCGGTCATCCAGACTGCGTACCACAAGTACAACCTTTCCCTGGGGGCTGGCCTCAATAAGCTGAACGGCCGCGTGTTCCGGATCGGTCACCTGGGCTGGCTGAACGAGATCATGGTGATGCAGGCCCTGGGTGGCGTTGAGCTGGCCATGCGCGATGTCGGTATCCCCTTTGAGCCGGGCGTCGGCGTCGGCGCTGCCGTGCGCCACTTTGCTGACGGCGCGGAAGCGACCCGCATGGCTGCTGAGTAAGGCGATAGCCCCTTGCCATTTTGGCCGGGGGCGTCGCAAACTGCGCTACCATGCAAAAGATCGTCTTTCTGGACCGCTCGACCATCGGGCCGTCTGTAACCGTCTCCAAACCAAGCTTCGACCACGAGTGGACAGAGTACGACCGTACCGCTCCCGATCAGGTCATTGAACGGCTGCAGGGGGCGGATATTGCCGTTTCCAATAAAGTGCCCATCCGGCGCGATGCCATTGAAGCGCTTCCGGACCTGAAAATGATCTGTATCCCTGCGACGGGCTATGACGCGTTTGATATTGATGCCTGCCGAGAACGTGGGCTTGTGGTATCGAACGTACGCGGATATGCGGTCAACACCGTGCCAGAGCACACATTTGCACTTATTCTGGCGCTTCGGCGCAGCTTGGTTGGCTTCCGACAGGACGTCATCGATGGCGAATGGCAAAAGGCAGCGCAGTTCTGCTTTTTCAATCACCCGATAAAAGACCTCGCTGGTTCGACACTTGGCATTTTCGGGGAAGGTGTTTTGGGGCAAGGCGTGGCGACCTTGGCCCGTGCCTTCGGCATGAACGTCAAGTTCGCCGCCCACAAAGGCGTTGATGGACTTGGCCCGCTTCATACGCCGTTCGATAAAGTGATCGAAGAGGCCGACATTATGACAATGCACGCGCCTTTGATGCCCGGTACGAAAAACATGATCTCAGACCGGGAGTTTGGGATGATGAAGAAGACGCCTCTCATCATAAACGCGTCGCGCGGCGGGCTGGTCGACGAGGCAGCACTCGTGCGCGCGTTGGACGCAGGGCAAATTTCCGGCATCGGCTTCGATGTTCTGACGAGTGAACCGCCGCAACCGGAAAATCCGCTTCTCAGCGTGCTCAATCGCCCGAATGTCATCGTGACGCCCCATACGGCGTGGGCCAGCGACGAAGCGATGCAAACCTTGTGGGATCAGGTGGTGGAGCATTTGGAGAATTTCCATCGCGGGGAACCTTCAAACCGCGTTGTGTAAACGCAACGCGGGGTTGCTTCCCTCCCTTCAGCTTTGGCATGGTGCGGCCGAGGCAAGGGAGCTTTAGATGACCAAACCCTGTATCATCTGCGTCGCAATAACGGGGTCGGTGCCGCGAAAGGCCGATAACCCAGCCGTTCCTATCTCGATTGCCGAGCAGGTGGAAAGCACTCAGCAGGCTTTCGAAGCAGGGGCATCCATTGTGCACGCACATGTGCGCAACGCCGATGAAACGCCCACAAGCAGCCCCGACAAGTTCGCGCGACTTATGGAAGAGATCAAAAACCACTGCCAGGGTATGATCATCCAACTTTCCACCGGGGGGCGATCCGGCGCCGGAACGGAACGGGGGGGCATGCTGCCGCTGAAACCTGACATGGCGTCGCTGACTGTCGGCTCAAACAACTTTCCAACGCGCGTTTACGAAAACCCGCCCGACTTGGTGGCGTGGCTTGCGTCGGAAATGGTGAAATACGACGTTAAGCCAGAGATAGAAGCCTTCGATCTCAGCCATATTCTCCACGCCAAACTGATGGCGGATCGTGGGAAGCTGGCAGGGACGCCATACGTACAATTCGTCATGGGCGTAAAAAATGCGATGCCAGCGGATCAGGAGGTCTTCGACTTTTATGTTCGTACCACAGAGCGGCTCTTTGGGCCGGACGCGCCGTGGTGTGCCGCTGGTATTGGCCGCAACCAGCTCCTTCTAAACGAATGGGCGGTTGCTGCTGGCGGACATGCACGCACCGGGTTGGAGGACAATGTCCGGCTCGATAAAAACACCCTTGCGCCGTCTAACGCCGCCCTTGTGCAGCGTGCCGTCGAAGTCTGCCACAAACACGAAAGACCTGTAGCAACACCGGAGGAGGCCCGCGCTATACTCGGTCTGCGGGACGCGGCCTAAACCGATAAGCAGAGATACTTGAGTTCAAGAAATTCGTCCATGCCATGGCGGCTGCCTTCGCGACCAAGGCCGGATTGTTTGACACCTCCGAACGGCGCTGTTTCGGTTGAAATCAACCCCGTATTGATGCCGACCATCCCGTATTCCAGCGCTTCAGAGACCTTGGTAATGCGGCTGATATCCTTCGCATAAAAGTAACAGGCCAAGCCGAATATCGTTTCGTTGGCCTTCGCGATCACTTCATCGTCCGTTTCAAACTTGAAAAGCGGTGCCAACGGACCGAACGTCTCTTCTTGGGCGAAGGCCATTTCTTGCGTTGCACCTGTTATGATGGTCGGCTCGAAAAAGGTGCCACCCAGAGTGTGAGGCTTGCCGCCCGTCAGCACTGTCGCGCCTTTCGCGGTCGCATCTGCGACCTGATCGGCGACTTTGTTTACGGCGGCATCATTGATGAGTGGACCGAGTTGGACCCCATCGGAAAGTCCGTCGCCCACATTCATTTTGAAAACCGCCGCAGCAAGTTTCTCGGCAAAGGCGTCATACACGCCGGCCTGAACATAGATGCGGTTCGCGCAGACGCATGTCTGACCATTGTTCCGATACTTCGAGATGATCGCGCCTTCGACGGCAGCATCAATATCGGCATCATCGAAGACGATGAAAGGTGCGTTACCGCCAAGTTCCATGGAGCATTTCATCACCTGATCGGCAGCTTGACGCAAAAGGATACGACCGACTTCGGTTGATCCGGTGAAGGTTAGCTTCCGGACGAGGGGATTTTCGCAGAATTCCTTCCCGATGTCGGAAGCACTGGATGAAGGCAGAATGGACAGCACGCCTTTTGGGATGCCCGCACGATCTGCCAAAACGCCGAGGGCGAGGGCCGACAACGGCGTTTCCGTGGCGGGTCGGGCCACGAAGGCGCATCCCGCAGCAAGGGCGGGGCCCGCCTTGCGCGTAATCATGGCGTTGGGAAAATTCCACGGCGTTATGGACGCGGCGATGCCAATGGGCTGCCGGATTACCGTGATGCGTTTGTCTGGCTGATGACCGGGCACGGTTTCGCCGTAGACGCGTTTGGCCTCCTCCGCGAACCACTCGATGAACGAGGCGCCGTAGAGAATTTCGCCCTTTGCTTCAGCGAGCGGTTTGCCCTGCTCGGCGGTCAAAATGGTGGCGAGGTCGTCGGCATGCTCGACCATTAAATCGAACCACTTGCGAAGTATGATCGCGCGCTCCTTGGCCGTGCGGGCGGCCCACTGTTTCTGCGCCGTTTCCGCCGCTGCAATCGCGCGCGCCGTTTCAACCCGTGAGACGTCCGCAACAGCGGCAAGGACATCACCGCGTGCGGGGTTCGTTACCTCAAAAGTCGCGCCGCTGTCGGCATCTTCCCAAATGCCAGCAACATAGGCTTTTGTCGCCAGGAGCGACTGGTCGTTGAGCAAATCGGTGAGGTCGGTGGTCGTGTCGAGCATGGGGCAGACTTTCCTTTTTCAACACCGCATTTAACGCGGAACGAGCGCTAGGGGTAGAGCGTATCTATTGGTTCGAAACCATCTGCCCGGGCGCGGCTCCATCGTGCGAGGTAGCCGAAATCGTCCTCTTCGTCGCGCAAGAGAAAGCCCTCGGGCAAATATGGGTAGACTTCTTCGCCCGTTACCATGTTGCGGTCGCTTTCGCGCAGCAGCAAGTGATGCGGCTTGAATTGGGCGGGATGTGTCAGCCCTGCCGCCCCAGTCATTTCGCCGAGGGCTTTTATGGTGTTCTTGTGAAATCGGTAAACGCGTTCCGCTTTATCCCCCACATCCAACGCCCGTTGTCTCAGCGGGTCCTGCGTTGCGACACCAACGGGGCAATGGTTGGTGTGACAAGCCTGCGCCTGAATGCATCCGATGGAGAACATGAAACCCCGCGCGGAGTTCGCCCAGTCAGCACCAAGCGCGAATGCCTTGGCAATGTCGAAAGAGGTGATCAGCTTGCCGGAAGCACCCAGCTTCAGCCGGTGCCGCAACCCGGCCCCGCGCAATGTGTTGTGGGCAAAGGTAAGTCCCTCGACAAGTGGCATGCCAATGTGGTTGGCAAACTCAAGCGGTGCCGCGCCCGTCCCCCCTTCCTTGCCGTCGATCACAATGAAATCCGGGACGATGTCGCTTTCCAGCATTGCCTTGACGATACACATGAATTCGCGCCGATGACCGATGCAAAGCTTGAACCCGACCGGCTTTCCATGGGCGTTGTCACGCATTTTCTGGATGAATTGCATCAGTTCAAGGGGCGTCGAAAACTCGGGATGCGTGGCGGGGGAAACGCAATCCACGCCCATTGGAACACCCCGCGCTTCCGATATTTCGGCGGTGATTTTGGATGCGGGGAGCACACCGCCATGGCCGGGTTTCGCACCTTGGCTGAGCTTGAGCTCGATCATCTTCACTTGGCTGTTGGCGGCCTGTTTACGAAACTTCTCCACGTCAAACCTGCCGTTATCATTGCGACAGCCAAAGTACCCGGAGCCGAGTTCCCAAATAATGTCGCCCTTGCCCTCTCTGTGATAGCGGCTGATGCCACCTTCGCCCGTGTCATGGGCAAATCCGCCCTTTGCGGCACCTTTGTTGAGTGCAGAAATCGCATTGGCCGAGAGCGAACCAAAAGACATGGCGGAAATATTGTAGACCGACGCCTTGTACGGGGTCTGACACTGGTCGCCGCCAATAGAGACGCGGAAATCGTAGTCATCGATGTGTTTTGGGACCACCGAATGCGTGATCCACTCATAGCCACTGTCATATACACGCTGACGCGTGCCGAACGGTCGCTTGTCCTCAACGCCCTTAGCACGTTGGTAAACGATTGAGCGCTCGTCGCGGGAGAACGGCTCTTCGTCCTGATCGCTTTCGATTAGGTATTGCCTGATCTCGGGCCGAATACCTTCGAACAGAAAGCGCATATGTCCAATGACCGGGTAATTGCGCAGCACGGCATGCTTGGTTTGAAGCACATCGTAGATACCGATGGCGGTGAGCACGCCAAAAAGTATGACCCCGAGCCAGAACCAGCTCGACCAGATAAGGCCAAACAAAGACGCCAAAGCAAGGACGGCACAACCGGCGAATACAGTGAAGCGCTTCAGGTCTTGCATCAAAGGACGGTGCCAATCGCCACATCGAGCTTGTCGACGAGTTCGTCCAATTCTGCGTCTTCGATGATAAACGGTGGTGCCAACAAGACATGGTCGCCTTGGCGCCCGTCGATTGTGCCCGACATGGGATAGCAGATCAGGCCCCCCGCAAACGCCGCCTTTTTGATCTTAGCCGCGATACTGCGATCTGGCGCGAAAGGTTCTTTGCTTTCCCGGTCCGCAACCAGTTCAATCCCGCGGAAGAGACCTCGCCCCCGTATGTCGCCCACATGTGGGTGTTGCCCGAAGCGCTGGACCAGTCTCTCGTGCAATGCCTCACCCTGCCGCTGGACGCGCGCCACCAAACCGCGATCAATAATGGATGAAACCACCGCATGACCAGCGGCGGCAGCGGCTGGATGGCCCAGATAGGTGTGACCATGCTGGAAGAAGCCGGAGCCTTCGGCAATGGCGTCATAGATCTCCGCCGAACACATCATCGCACCGATGGGTTGGTATCCCGCACCGAGACCCTTCGCGATACATAGAATGTCCGGCGAAATATCATCCTGATCGCAGGCAAAGAGGCTCCCTGTCCGACCCATGCCACACATGACTTCATCGAGGATCAGCAAAACACCGTAGGTATCGCATATCTCACGGATGCGCTTGAAGTAGCCAGGGGCAGGGGTGAGCGCGCCTGCTGTTGCCCCGACGACCGGTTCGGCCATGAAGGCCATGACAGTCTCCGGGCCAACCCGAAGGATTTCGTCTTCCAGCGCTTGGGCAGCCCGAAGCCCGTACTCTTCGAGGCTCTCACCTTCACGTCTGTAGCGATACTCGTAGCAGGGATCGATGTGGCTCACCTCCAAAAGAAGCGGGCCAAATTGCTGCCGGCGCCATTCATTGCCGCCGGCACTCAAGGCGCCAATTGTGTTCCCGTGATAGCTTTGTTTTCGGGCGATCAGGCGACGGCGTTCGGGATGGCCGGTTTCAACCCAATATTGACGGGCGAGTTTGATAGCGGCTTCTGTCGCCTCTGACCCGCCGGAAACGAGATAGACGCGGGACAAGTTGTCGGGCGCGTGCGCGACCAGAAGGTCGGCCAACTCTTCCGCAGGCTTCGAGGTAAAGAACCCGGTATGCGCAAAAGCGAGCGTGTCGATTTGTGCCTTCACTGCCTCGTTTACGACCGTGTCGCCGTGTCCAAGACAGGAGACAGCCGCCCCGCCGGATCCATCCAAATACCGCTTCCCGGACTGATCGATCAGATAACATCCTTCACCGCCGACCGCGACGGGATGATTGGCATGGCAATGGCGGGCGAAGATATGCGACATCAGGCAATCCGTTCTGGCGATTTCGCTTGTCGAAAAGCAATCGCAATCAATGTGCCGCAACTGTGCCCGCGCGCAAGCCCCATCGGATCACGTTTCGTTTGTATTTCCGGGCAACCTGCAATTTCGCCGTCAAAGGGCCCTTAGTAAAAGGCGGCCATGACGCTCATCGAGACGATCAGAAACAACAAGGTCATGATCCCGCCGCTCTTGATGAAGTCCGCCACCTTATAACCGGCAGGCCCCATGATGAGCGCATTGACTTGATGGGTGGGGATCAGAAACGAGTTGGATGTGGCAATCGCCACGGTCAATGCAAAGATAGCGGGGTCGCCGCCGGAGGCCAGCGCAATGGAAATCGCAAGCGGTACGAGAAGAACGGTCGCGCCGACATTTGACATGATCAGGGTAAAGAGCGTGGCGAGGACAGCCACGCCCACCTGCAATCCAAACACCGGAACACCATCCAACAGGATCAATATCTGTTGCGCGATCCATTCGGCGGTCCCGGTGTTTTGTACCGCCTGACCGAGCGGAATAAGGCTCGCGAGTAGAAAGATGGTCGACCAACTCACCGCTTCATAGGCTTCCTCGATGGATAGCACGCGCGTCAGGATCATACCGGCGGCACCAGTGAGCAAGCAGAGCGATAGGCGAATGTCGGAAAACAGAATAAGGCCTAGCGCGATGAGAAAGAACGTCGCGTCGTGAAACACTTTCTGAGGCCTGAGTTCGTCGCGCGGAAAGCCTTGGGTGACAACAACGAAGTCGCGGTCCTGGGTGAGCTTTACCAGCCTGTCCCACCGGGTCAGCCCTACCATCGTGTCACCGGCGCGAAGAGGCTCCAGCCCCACCCGAGTGGGCGCGTGATCTTCGGTTTCCACAAGGCTCAACGTTTCGCCGCCGCGGTGGATGGCGACGATTGAAAACCCGTGGACCCGACGCAGTTCCAAATCAACGGCGCATTTTCCGATGACATCGGAACCGGGCGGGATCACCACTTCGGCCATACCCGCGACCGTTGGTGCGTAATCTTCGGCAAAAACGTCAAGCCGGGGCAAGACTTTGGCGACGTGGTCACCCGCCATCAGATCCACTTCGCGCTTTTCACCCAGGATCACCAGGCGGCAGGGCGCGGTGATTGTGGTTGTGGTGGTTGGCGGTAGGAAGAACTTCTCGCCATCGTAATAGGAGGCGACGATATAGAAGTGATAGAGTTGCATCGCATCGACCATGAGGATGTGATCGAGCGTGCTTCCAAGCGGTATCTCGACCTCGAACATATCGGTGTGGATGCCATAAAGATCGCGCATGTAGTCTTTGACAGATTTCGCGCGTGTCCCGTTTTCCCGCGTCTGGCGGGGCAGGACGAACCGGCCAAACAGAACGAAGTAGAGAATACCAGTTAAGACCAATGCGATGCCGATTGGTGTCACGTCAAAGAGCTCAAAAGTCCGAATGTGCTGGTCTTCGGGAAGCGATGAATTGGCCGCCACGATAAGATCGTTCAGAAGTATCAGGGGCGATGATCCGACCATTGTCATTGTTCCGCCAAGGATGGCGCAGAACCCCATGGGCATCAGCAAGCGGCTGAGCGGGATATGCGTCCGAAGCGAGATACGGCTCATGACCGGAAGGAATAGCGCTGCCGCGCCGACATTCTGCATGAATGACGAAATGAACCCGACCGTGCCCGATACAATTGGGATGATGCGCGCCTCAGAGGAGCCTCCATATTTCAGGATTGCGCTCGCCACGCGGCTCATAATGCCGGTTTTATCCAGACCCGCGCCAATTATCATAACAGCGATTATCGAGATCACGGCGTTGGAGGCAAACCCGTTAAAAAGCTGATTGGGATCGGCAAGATTTGTGAGCCCCGGTAACTGAGACAGAAGGCCGAGCGTCACCATCACCAGGATCGCTGTAAAATCTATGCGGAAAACTTCGGTCACAAAAAGGATGACTGTGGTGGCCAGCAAGGCGAGAACAACCATCATTTCGAAGGTAAGTTCGAGCGGCGGCATGATCCTTCCCGTATTGCGTTCCCCATAGTTGCAGAGAAACTCCGTGTGAGGTCTACCCAATTTCTGGGCTTGTCCTCTTGAAACTGGGCTTATCGCGCGCGATGACTGCATGTAAAGGCGCGTGCCGCCGCCCATTTGGGGTTTGGGTGGAACGGGCTGCTCTCGTCGGCCTGATAGCGGCTTGCGTCAGAGGACACTCATTGCATAGTCATACGCGAGGATTAGCAACCGTCTTGCATCGGGTAAAAACAGGTGGAAATTAAATGCTGAATGTGGGTCTTCTTGGTGCCGGTCGGATCGGCGCGGTGCATGCAATCGCCATATCTCAACATGCCAGGAGCCGTCTTGCAGCTGTGTCTGACTTTTTGCTAGAGAATGCCGAAAAACTGGCGCGGCAATATGGATCGACGGCTCGCTCCACCGAGGAGATCATCGCCGATCCCGCTATAGATGCCGTTTTGATTGCAACCTCTACGGACACACATGCCGATCTGATGGAAGCCGCAACCGCCGCTGGCAAGGCTGTGCTTTGCGAGAAACCGGTTGATTTGAATCTTGAGCGTGCGCGGGCTTGCCAAAGGGTTGTCGAAAGTCACGGGCAACCAGTTATGGTGGGCCTCAATCGACGGTTCGACCGCAGTTTTTCAGCGCTGAAGGACGCCCTTTCGCGCGGGGATATCGGCAACTCGGAAATGCTGGCCATTACATCCTTTGATCCTGCCCCGCCACCTCTCGGCTATATCGAAGTCTCGGGCGGGCTTTTTCGCGATATGATGATCCATGATTTCGACATGGCACATTTTCTGACGGGCGAACTGCCGGAAACGGTAAGCGCCACGGGGTCTTCGCTGGTCGACCCTGCCATTGGCGCGGCTGGCGATGTTGATACGGCGGTTTGTACGCTCACCTACGCCAATGGACGGATAGCCGTCATTCGCAATTCGCGCCGTGCCGCATTCGGTTACGATCAACGCGTCGAAGTGCTCGGGTCGGAAGGCATGCTGCAGGTTGAAAACGTTGCGGAAGACACGGTTGTGAAGTCGACCGCCGCCGGGATTACGCGCGCCAAGCCAGTGCATTTCTTCCTTGAACGCTACATGCAGGCGTACCATGCCGAATGGTCTGCCTTCGTGGAGGCGTTGTCGAGCGGCGGTGAGATGCCGGTAACGCTGGCGGATGGTGTTGCTGCTCTCGCGATGGCCGAGGCTGCGACAAAATCGGCGGCGCAGTCCGGGGAACCCGTACGATTGGCCGATGTGTAGAGCGGGGCATCCATGAGTCTCTTGAAAAAACCCTTCGGCACCCGCGGCAAAGTCCATCAAATAACGCCTGAAAGCGCCGGTTGGCGGTATGTTGGTTTTTCCCTTTATCGATTGAAGGCTGGAGACCGGGCGCAAGAAGTAAGCGGTGACCGTGAGGTTATTCTGGTTGTTGTAGAAGGCAAAGTTGCGATTTCTGGCGCGGGTCAGGATTGGGGCATCCTGGGCGACCGCATAGATGTTTTTGAAAAGACCGCCCCCCATTGCCTTTACCTCCCCAACGGCTCCGATTGGTCGGCTGTTGCAGAAACCGACTGCGTGCTGGCTGTATGCTCAGCGCCCGGCTCGGGAGGGCATGAGGCCCGTCGTATCGATCCGGGCGGCATTCAACTCACCGCCCGTGGAACTGGCACGAACATGCGGCACATCAACAACATCGCGATGGAGAATGAAGACTACTGCGATGCACTCCTCGTCACCGAAGTCTTCACGCCTGCTGGGCATTGGTCCTCCTACCCAAGCCATCGCCATGATGAAGATGACTATCCCCGCATCACCTATCTTGAGGAGACCTATTATCATCGCCTGAAACCTGCATCGGGCTTCGGGATACAGCGGGTATACACCGATGACGGATCGCTAGACGAAACAATGGCAGTAGCGGATGGTGACGTTGTGCTCGTACCCCGCGGGCATCATCCCTGCGGTGCGCCCTACGGATTTGAGATGTACTATCTGAATGTTATGGCGGGGCCGCTCCGGAAATGGCGCTTTGTTGCCGCCCCAGAAGTCGCGTGGATTATGGAGCGGGACGGGTGACGCTCTGTTATCTCGCGTTGTTCTCGAAGAGTGCGTTGTAGGTTTCGCGCAATAGACTCTTTTGAACCTTCCCCATTGCATTTCGGGGCAGGTCATCGACAAACACTACCCGCTTCGGTTGTTTATATCGCGCGAGCTTTGGCGATATTTCGGCAAGGATATCTGCGTCTGTCATCTCGGTATTTGCAACGACCACAGCCAGAACAGCTTCGCCAAAGTCCGGGTGGGGGACACCAATTACCGCACTTTCAATAACATCTGGCAGGGCATCAATGAGCAGTTCGATTTCCTTCGGATAAACATTATATCCGCCGGTGATCACCATGTCTTTGGCGCGCCCAATGATCCGAAGATACCCGTCAGCATCTAGTTGCCCGATATCACCGGTGACGAAGAAGCCGTCCGGCAAAAGTTCCTCCGCCGTCTTTTCAGGTAAGTTCCAATACCCCTGAAATACATTTGGGCCGCGCACTTCGACGATACCCGGCTGACCTTTGGTGACTTTAGCGCCCCGACCGTCGGTCAGTCGCAACGCCACATCCGGCAAAGGCAGGCCCACCGTCCCAGCACGCCGCTCGCCGTCATAGGGGTTTGACGTGTTCATATTGGTTTCAGTCATACCGTATCGTTCGAGAATTTTGTAGCCTGTAACGGCGTGCCACGCGTCGTGCGTCTCCGCCAAAAGCGGTGCCGAACCGGACACAAAAAGCCGCATTTTGTGCACAGCTTCCGCCAAGCCATCCATTTGCAAGAGCCGCGTATAGAAGGTCGGCACACCCATCAACGCAGTGGCGTATTGCAAGGCTTCCAAGACGGCCGCCGCATCGAAGGCGGGCTGAAAAATCAGTGCGCCGCCCGCGATCAGTGTAATGTTGGTCGCCACGAACAGCCCGTGCGTGTGGAAGATAGGCAACGCGTGTATGAGCACGTCGTCTTCAGTAAACCGCCAAAGCCTCGCAAGTGTCTCGCTGTTACTCGCAAGGTTGCGATGGCTCAGCATGGCACCCTTTGGTTTGCCGGTGGTCCCGGATGTGTATAGGATTGCGGCTAAGTCATCACCGCTGCGCGCTGTCGGTGAGAAGCCGACCAGTTGCGCCCGACGTGCCTCCATGAGTGTGCCTTCGCCGTTGGGACCCAATGTCAGCACAGGCGCCTGCGTGATTTCCGAAATTGCGTCGAACGCGCCGGGATCGCTAACGAAAATGCTCGGTTCTGCATCCGCGATGAAGTGACCGACTTCTGTTTCCTTGTAACCGGTATTTAGCGGCAAAAAGACCGCGCCCGCCATTACTGTACCGATGTAAAGTTGAAGCGCTTCGATTGATTTAGGAACCTGCGCCGCGACCCTGTCGCCAGGCTTGACCCCAAAAGTAACAAGCGTTGCCGCTACTCGCTCCGCCCCGGCAAAGAACGCGGCGTAAGTCACCGTCGCGCCGTCTGGCAAATACGCAAACACAGCATCTTCGCGACCGGCGCTTCCCGACCGCAAGACATCCGAAAGGTAGTTAGAGGCCACGCCAACACCCGGGTTGGCAGGGGTCTTTAGCAAGCGTTAATGCGCCGCGCGGTGCCGTTCGAACGGCGCACCTTACCTTAAGTTCAAACGCCGCTTCCACGTCGCGCGTCGCAGGCTCAAAAATGGACAGACTTCGCATCGATCGGTGTTGTTTGCGGTGGAGCGAACTTCGTCAGGTCGATCCCTTCCACGGCAATCTTGTACTCTTCCAGTGTCGGCGTGCGCCCAAGGATGGCGGAGAGAACGACAACCGGTGTGGAGCCAAGAAGGGACTCGCCTTTCTTCGTCTCGCTATCTGCCACAACCCGTCCCTGGAACAGCCGCGTCGAGGTGGCGAGGACCGTGTCGCCCTTAGCGGCCTTTTCTTGGTTGCCCATACAAAGATTACAGCCGGGGCGTTCCAGATAAAGGATATTCTCATACTCGGTCCGCGCTTTTACCTTGGGGGCGGTATCGTCGAACTCAAAGCCACAGTATTTCTGCAAGATCGCCCAGTCACCTTCGTCCTTCAACTCATCGATGATGTTGTAGGTCGGCGCGGCCACCACAAGCGGCGCTCGAAACTCGACTTTGCCATATTCGGCTTCAAGGTTCCGGAGCATTTGCGCCACGATCTTGATGTCCCCCTTATGCACCATGCAGGAGCCCACAAAACCGAGATCAACCTTCTTTTCAGCGCGATAGAAGGAGATGGGGCGGATCGTGTCATGGGTATACCGCTTGGACACATCGGCGTTGTTCACATCGGGGTCGGCAATCATGGGCTCGACGATCTCATCAAGATCAACCACCACCTCAGCCGCGTATTTGGCGGTCGTATCCGGCGACAGCGCCGGCTTTTCGCCCGAACGGATCTCACCAATTCGAGCATCGGCGATGGCAATAAGACCTGCGAGCATCTCCGCCTCATTATCCATGCCTTTATCGATCATGATTTGAATGCGGCTCTTTGCGATCTCAAGACTCTCGATCAGAGTTGCGTCGTCCGAAATACAAATCGACGCTTTCGCCTTCATCTCGGCGGTCCAATCGGTGAACGTAAATGCCTGATCGGCCAGAAGCGTGCCGATATGCACCTCGATCACGCGGCCCTGAAAGACGTTGTCACCGTGTTGGGCTAGCATTTGCGCTTGCGTTGCATGGACCACATCGCGGAAGTCCATATGGGGGGCCATGGCACCCTTAAACGTCACCTTGACCGATTCCGGGATGGGCATGGTCGCTTCACCTGTCGCAAGGGCAAGGGCGACGGTGCCTGAGTCTGCACCGAACGCGACGCCCTTCGACATGCGCGTGTGACTGTCGCCGCCGATGATGATCGCCCAATCGTCCACAGTGATGTCGTTGAGCACCTTGTGAATAACATCCGTCATCGAATGATAGACGTCCTTCGGGTCGCGCGCCGTGATCAGGCCGAACTTATGCATAAAGGCCATCAGGCGGGGCGTGTTGGCCTGCGCCTTCAGATCCCAAACCGAGGCTGTGTGGCAGCCAGACTGATAGGCCCCGTCGACCGAAGGCGATAGTACCGTTGCCGCCATCGCCTCAAGTTCCTGGCTGGTCATCAAACCGGTTGTGTCCTGGCTGCCGACGATATTGACTTTGACACGGACGTCCGAGCCTGCGTGCAGCACCGTACCCGGTGTGACGCCGCGCGCATTTGCGTTGAAGATTTTCTCCACCGCCGTGAGGCCCTGGCCTTCGTGGCTGATCTCTTTCGATGGCGCGAAGGCAGACTTCAGTTCCACACCTAGAGTTTCGCATGCGAAAGTTTGCAGCTTTTTGCCGAAGACGATGGCATATGAACCGCCTGCCTTCATGAACTCCACCTTCTGCGGTGTGAACGAACCGGCCATATCGACCAGTTCTTCGCCGTCTACGCTGTAGAGCTTCTTTTCCTTAGTGTTGATCTTAAGGACCGTTCCCGTTTCCACCGAATAGCGCTGCTCTAGAATTGGATTGCCGTCGTTGTTCAGAATGGGTTTGCCATCTTCATCGAGTTTCTTGACCCAGTTTTTGAGGTCCAAACCGATGCCACCGGTCACACCAACAGTCGTCAGAAAAATCGGTGATATCCCGTTGGTGCCCGCCACAACAGGTGCGATATTAACAAATGGCACGTAAGGGCTGGCTTGCTTGCCGGTCCAAAGCGCCACGTTGTTAACGCCCGACATACGGGACGAACCGACACCCATGGTGCCCTTTTCGGCGATCAGCATCACGCGTTTGTCGGGATGCTGAATTTTGAGCGCTTCGATTTCCTTTTGCGCTTGCTCGGATATCATACATTTGCCGTGCAGCTCGCGGTCCGAGCGCGAATGCGCCTGGTTGCCCGGCGACAAAAGATCTGTCGAAATATCCCCTTCAGCAGCGATGTAGGTGACAACCTCGATCTCATCGTCAATGTCGGGCAGTTTCGTGAAAAACTCGGCCTTTGAGTAGCTTTCGAGCAGATCAGTCGCGACCGAATTACCGGCTTTGTGAGCCTCTTCGAGCCGGTCCGTATCGGCTTCGTAGAGGAAGACCTGCGTTTTCAACACTTCGCCTGCTTGTCTGGCGAGCTCCTGGTTTTCGCCAAGCGCAATGTCCAACAAGACCCTTACGGACGGCCCGCCTTTCATGTGCGACAAAAGTTCGAAAGCAAAGCTTGGCGTAATCTCCTCGAGGGAGAATTCGCCCAAGATGATCTCTTTCAGAAACTCCGCCTTTTCACCGGCAGCGCTCGTTGTGCCAGGTAGGGTATTGTAAATGAAAAAGTTCAGACAGTCCGCGCGGTGCGGGCTATCCGGGTTTCGTATATGGTCAATGATCTCTTTGGTTAGCGCACTGTCATCAATTGGCTTTGGGCTAAGGCCCTCAGCTTTGCGCGTTTCGATTTCGGCAAGATAAGTTTCGTAGGCGGATTGCGACATGGCGGGCACTCAATGATGGGAAATCTCTGTTGTATACAGAAGTATACAATTATGATCGCATTATCAAGGTAGTCCGATGCGACAATTTCGACCTAACCTTAAAATCAAACACGGTTCCCGTCATCGATGCACCTGGCGTATTCGAACCCTGAGGTGCCCTTGGTCTGTTTTGGCTAAATCTGGCAAAAGGGACTGGATCAAGAAATACGAAAACACCGAGTGAAGCCAAGGATTTGCAGACTAGGTATGCCGAGAGCGAAGCCACAAGGGAGAGGCGAAATGACAGCACATCGGGCAAGTTTGATAAATGCGATAACGCTTTTGTTCTGTTCCGGATGGGGCTATTGGGCGACGGATTTCAAATCACTCACAGCACTCATCCCGGCGGTGTTCGGCGTGGCACTTTTGCTGTGCTACAAGGGCGTGAGAGAACACAACAAGCTGATCGCCCATGTGGCCGCCGTGCTTACCGTCGTTCTTTTGATCGCGCTCTATATGCCGCTGACCTCGGCGTTGGAGATGCCAGCGTTCGGACCCGTTTTGCGCGCATTGCTCATGGTCCTGACCACAGCCTTCGCCTTGCTTTATTTCATCAAGAGCTTTCGGAATGCCCGTCGCGCGCGGTAGTAACGCAATTCCGCACGTTCCGGTAAAGGCGACAAGCGCTTAGTACACGTCGCGTTGGTATCTGTGATCGGACGATAAAGCGTCGAGATAGGATTTGGCCGCCGTCGCATCGCCGCCTATTCCGTTTTCGATGACGCGCAGGAGCGCGTGCTCAACATCGGCCGCCATGCGCGATGCGTCGCCACAGATGTATATTGCTGCACCTTCTTCGAGCCAAGAGAACACCTCTTCGCCGCGTTCTTCGATCAGTGTCTGGACATAGACCTTCTGAGCCCCATCGCGGGACCATGCCAATGAAAGTTCGCTTAATAGACCACTTTCTGTCCAAGCGCCCAAACTGTCTCGATAGAGAAAATCACAGGTCTCGTGTTGATCGCCAAAAAACAACCAATTTTTGCCCGTTGCCCCACGTGCCTCGCGTTCTTCCAAGAAAGCGCGAAACGGAGCAATTCCTGTGCCCGGACCAATCATGATTAGGGGTTGGGTGTCGTCGCTGGGCAGATGGAAATGCGCAGACTTCTGAACATACACACCGACCATCGACCCTTCCTGCAAACGGTCCCCCAGATAGGTCGATGCGACACCTTTGCAGGCGCGTTCGTTAAGGTCGTAATGTACTTCGCCCACGGTTAGATGCACCTCACCTGGATGAGCTTTGGGGCTGGACGCAATGGAATAGAGCCGGGGTTGCAGCGGTCGCATGGCGTCGACCAGTTGTTGGGCAGCGATACCCTCCTTGGCGCTCACAAGGTCGAAGATCTGGGCACCTTCCGGCGCGTCTTCGAGACCGAACGATTCCAGTGTTTTCGGCGTCACAGTTGCCAAATCAAGCCGTGTGGTCAAAGCCGCACGGAGTTGCGCAGGCCCTGCCTTTAAAAGCACCGTCTCTTTCCCGGTGAGACCCGCAGCAGTCAGCATCGCTGCGACCTCATGCGGACAATTGACCGGCCACAGCCCGAGAGCATCGCCCGCCGCGTATTCGAGATCAGTGCCGCCACCGGCGAGCGATAGCTCGATATGGTTCACGCATTTCGCGCTCTCCTGTCCGCTGAGGCGCTCACTGGCGAGAAGCGACGCCATGAAAGGCCGGTGCTTGTCGAACATGGCAACCGGCTCAGCATCTATAACAGGTGCGGCCCCAGTGCCCGAGCTGGCACTGGCGAAGGCTTCGCACGTGAAGACGGCATCCTTCCATGTGGCGTAGTCGTCATCAAAGTCGACGTCACACCGGACGAGATCGGCAATGCGCGTTGCACCGAGTTCCGCCAGCCGCGCATCGAGATCGGTTGCGCATTTGTTGAAGTCGGCATAGCTCGTATCGCCCAAGCCGCAGACCGAGAAATTCAGGCTTGCGGGGAGGGCCGGGCAATCATCAGCCATCAAAGCTGCAAAGAATTTTGACGCGTTGTCGGGCGGTTCCCCTTCGCCAAAGGTCGATACGACAATGGCCACATGTTCCATCTCGGCAAGGTCGGCAGGCGTGATGTCATCGAGAACGGCAACATCCGCCGCGAACCCGTAGCCACCAGCGGCCTTGCGCAGGTCTTTCGAGAGCGTTTCGCAGTTTCCCGATTGCGACCCGTAGAGGACACGCATGGGCGTCAACTCTACGGCGCCAGCGTCCCGGTCGGCGGCGGCCGAGGCGGCAATCGCGGAGAGGCCGGTCAACAGGCCGTTCAGCCATTCGCGTTGGGCGGGATCGAAGGGCGCGTCGGCGGGCACAAGGTCCACTTGCGGTGCCGTTGCGGAAATCGCTGTTTCGATCGTTTGCGCGATCAATGGGTTTTGAGCATTCATGGTCGGTTCCCGTTTCAGGCCGCTTGTGTCAGTTCGCGGGGAAGGAGTGTTTTCAGGTCTTCGTCTTCCAGTTCCCGGACGAAAGACAGGAAGGTTTGCTCCGGTACCCGGCGCGTCAAATAGATGTGGATCACATGTTCGATAATGCCGTGTATCTCCGCCGCAGCTACTGGGCCGCATAGCGGTCGAGCAAGACCTTGGTCCTGATCCGATCCGCCGCCGAGCAGGATGTTGTAGCCTTCGCCGCCGCCGGGAGCCGCCGCTCCGATCAAGCCGATGTCGCCGATGAAGTGCTGGGCGCAGGAGTTGGCGCAACCGGTCAGATGTATGTTGATCGGGCGATCCAGCGTAAACCGGGCTTCGAGATGCCGGACAAGATCAAGGGCGTCCTGTTTGGTGTAAGCGGCGGCAAATTTGCAGCCCCATTTACCGGTGCAGGCCACCGCGCCAGCAGCAAAGGCGGATGCGTTGACAGACATTCCGGCGGCCTCAATCGCTCTAGAGGCCGCCTCGACGTTCGCTTCCGGAATATGCGGGACAAGCGGGTTTTGCCAAACGGTCAGGCGCAGATCGCCATCGCCGTATGTCTCCGCAACGTCGGCGAGCGCGCGCATCTGGTCGGGTGACATGCGACCAAGTTCGAGGGCAACGCCAAGGTAATACATGCCGAACTGCTTTTGTGGGTGAACCCCGATATGTGCCTGACGGTCGATTGCAGCCCGAGGGTGGTCGAACTTCGCATCGAGCCGCTGCAACTTGATGCCTGTGGGGAACGTGTCGAGCACCTCTTGCGAGCGCTCGAGGAACCAATCGACCCCTTCGTTTTCGAGAAGGTACTTTAGCCGCGCCTTCTTGCGGTTCGTTCTGTCCCCATGTTCGACAAAGACCCGCAGCATGGCTTCCGAAACATCGACGGTTTCCTCGGGACGACAAAGCAGCCCCGTGTCGCGGGCAAAATCTTTGTGACCTGTAATGCCGCCAAGCGCGATGCGACACCAAAGACCCGGTTCGATGCCTTGGTCGTTTTCCTCAACCAGGGTGGCAAGAAAACCAATGTCGTTGGTGTCGGAAAGGCAGGAAAGACGTCCGCCATTATCGAATGAGACGTTAAACTTGCGGGGTATGCCTTGAAGTGAGCGGTCTCTTAAGATGCGCTTCGATAGTTGCTTGGCCTGGGGCGTCATGTCGGTCAGTTCGTCCACGTCGAACCCGGCGGATGGCGTCACCGTCAGATTGCGTGCCGAGTCAGCACCAGTGCCCTGCGCGGTGAGGTTGGCTGCTTGCAGTGTGTCGATCATCTCCAGCACAGCGTGCGGCCTGATTTCCCGCAACTGAAGACTGCCGCGTGTCGTCACATGGGCATACCCGCCCGCAAAGGTCTCCGCGCAATGGGCCAGAGTGCGAAACTGCTCTGCGGAGAGCTGGCACCCGGGGGCGCGAAGTCGCATCATGTAGCCGTGGCTGTTAGGTTCGACATTAAAGAAACCCAGATGACGCAGCAGGAATTGATCCAGCCCTTCGGCCATTTGATCTGCCGCCGTCCAGTTTTCCAGTTGCCGCCAAATATCCAGGGGATGGCTTTTGTATTTCGCAAGCTCCTCTTTGCAGAGGTCCTCTAGCGGGACACCGTAGTGGGTGTCGGGCGCAGCGGCCGCCTCACCTTGTTCAGCCTTGGAAGCGAAGGCGTGATGCAAGTTGGCTTCCATAAGAAGCTTCGCCAAATACGCTTGTTGATCGCGGGTAAAACCACCGGGTGCAGACATCATTTAGTACCGAATCAGGGTTGTGTCCTAAAGGACGTTCTGAGGGTTCCAGGCACGACTTTGTGCTGATGTTGGTTCGCAAATGCTCACCTGACGCGACGATGCGTGTGTTTCATGTAGCAGCATTATTCGAAATGAAAACTGTCACATTGCGCGCCGATGCTCGCGCACGGTGGTCGAGCCCTAAAACGACTAACTTTTCATCGAACGCTGCGATGTGAGGCGCTGTTTTAATCAGCATGCTCCACGCGGACGGTTGGAAATCGCGGGCTTACCGTGTCATCGCCGGAATCGGGCACATGGCTTGGCGCCGTTAGCAAGAGTGACAAAACCTATCGATATGAGCGGGTTTGACTGGCAAAAAAGAGGAAAGTTGCTTATCCAGCTCGCGGTTAATTATCCCTCTTTGGGGGCGAAACGACGCGATGAGTTGCATGGCTGACAAGCCTTCCAAAGCGAGTTCCCGACTATCCGTCGCTCCCATGATGGATTGGACGGATCGGCATTGCCGGGCGTTCCATCGTGTCCTGTCCAGTAGGACGAAGCTATACACGGAAATGGTGACAGCGCCGGCACTTGTCCGGGGCCGTGCGCATCACCTGTTGCGGTTTGGCGCGAGCGAGCATCCCGTGGCTCTTCAGCTTGGCGGATCAAATCCGAAGGAACTTGCGGAAGCGGCAAAGCTCGGTGCTGGCGAAGGTTATGATGAGGTGAACCTGAATGTGGGATGCCCGTCGGACCGTGTTCAGTCGGGAACATTCGGGGCCGTTTTGATGAAGACACCTGATCTGGTGGCGGAGTGCGTGCAGGCAATGCAAGCTGCGGTTGCTGTACCTGTGACTGTAAAGTGTCGCATAGGTGTCGATGACCAAGACCCGGAAGTGGTGCTGCCGGAGTTTCTAGGCAAGATGCGTGACGCCGGTGTTACGCATGTGGCGATCCACGCGCGGAAGGCATGGCTCCAAGGGTTGAGCCCAAAGGAAAATCGGGATGTGCCGCCGTTGGATTACCCGCTGGTCCACAAGATGGTTCCAGCGTTCCCAGAACTCTCGATTTCGATCAACGGTGGTATCGTCAGCCTGGATGAGGCTCGTGAATTTCTTTTAGACGGGTTTGCGGGCGTGATGATCGGTCGTGCGGCGTATCATACGCCATGGGACATTCTCGGTGACGCCGACCGGACAATTTTCGGCGGTGCCAATCCATGTTCGATGCGAGAAGACGCGGTCGAGCGTATGATACCCTACATCGAAGCCCACTTGGCGGAAGGCGGACGCCTGCACAGTGTCACGCGCCATATGCTCGGGCTGTTTAACGGGTGTCCCGGTGCGCGGGCTTGGCGACGCCGTCTTTCGGAAGGCGCTGCAAGCAATGGGGCTGGTGTGGAAATCCTTCGCGAGGCGTTGAGCGAGGTTACTGCGCGACAGGCGGCTTAGCACGTAATGTTCCGGCGCCGATTGTTACCCGGGTGAGTACACCCTGTGCGCCTCCGGATCACTGGTGTCGAAGGGCAGGGCGGTGATTGCTTCCCACGCGGCGTCAGGTATCTCTTGCGATGCCCAGTTTAGACTTTCGGTGACACGTTCCGGCTTTGAGACGCCAACGATTGTCGATGTCACGCGCGTATCGCGTAGCGAGAATTGCATCGCCGCTGCTCCTGGCGGGATACCGAAATTCGCACAAAGCGCTTCGATACGGCGCACCGGCAAAAGTGCCATATTATCGGCGGGCGAATACGTGATCCGAGGCATAACCGCACTCCCCTTCGCTAACACTCCGCCCGCATAAGGCGCGGCGTTCAGGATCGCCATGCCTTCTTCCGCAGCATAAGCAAACATCTTTTCCGCCGAGCGGTTAAGCAATGTCCAACGGTTGTGACTGATCAGCGTATCAAAGGGCCAATTCTGCAGCAGTTCGAACATGAGATCGTTCTTGCCCATCGCCAGACCGACGGCGTCCGCCAGACCCTCGTCCTTCATCTTGAACAATTCGTCCATCGCGCCGCCGGATCGCGTGATCTCGGACAGGTCTCCGGCGTGTTCAGGATCGTGCAAATGCAAGACCTGGACGCGATCGACGCTCAGTCGCGTCAGACTTTCTTCCAGCGAGGCTCTCGCCCGATCCGCATCAAAGCGCAGCGTGTCCATATCCCGATCGAGCTTTGTGGAGAGGACGAAGCCTTCCGGCACCCCACCTCTTGCCCGAATGGCATCGCCAATGCGCGCTTCGCTGCGTCCGAATCCATAATTATTTGAGGTGTCGATAAAATTGATTGGGCTTTCAAAGACGGCCTCTAGCGTCTCGCGGGCCTGTGTTTCGGAAACCTCGTAGCCGTATGTGTCCGGCATATCTCCTAATCCGGAGGTGCCAAAACAGAGCGTAGAAACCTCGACGCCGGTATCTTTAATCGTTCGCTTTAGGATGGACTTGCCCTTTCGCGCAGTGTTTTCAATCGCACGCGCATCTGGGCGTCGGCTTCTTCTGATCCATCGTGATACGTGCCAAACAGCTTGTCGAATGGCACGAGACCGTCGCCGTAATTCACCTCGAAATATTTGTGATGAAGATAGTGGCTGTAGGCATGGGCATCGATCACCTTATGTTCGCCAACCTCCAATTTTTCAAAGCCGATATGGCCGGGGATCGCCCCAAATCCGGCTTTGTGGAGTTGATAAAGGGCAATCACCGGATGAGAGGGCAAAAGGACGTGGTAGAAAAATGAGGCAAAATACAACACATGCTCCGCAGGGTGCATCGCCAGCGACGACCAGGGAGAGGGGTTCACCGATTTATGGTGGATGGAGTGGACGTGCTTATACAGCCAGGGCAGGTGAATAAGACGGTGGATCATATAAAAATGCGCCTGGTGAATGAACGACACCATCAGTGCAACGCAAGCGAGGTAAATCGGGGCGTCAGCAAAGCTAAGCCAGTTGCCCCAAGTATTCGCATAGGCCCAAAGCATCAGCGCGGCGGAAATCGTCCAAATCGTAACACCCGAAAGAAATGTCCGAAGGATGTTCTCGATATTCTGACTCTTGTACCAAAACTGGCGGCTTTTGATCTCCGACGGAAAGCGCGGGTTGAACTTAAACCGACTCTCTTGCGCCTTTGCGATATATAACCTGAATTCAAACGCTCCATAGAACAACGCAACTGCCACCACATTTATTATGTAGAGCTGTAGGACCCACCCGAGCGACAAGGTCTGCATGGTCTCGATTGGCGGCAACAAGAAAACCCAGTAGACGACGGCTGACGCAGCGAAAATCACATTCCAGGGTAGAAAGTAACTCGGCAGCCAAGCGACGAATTCCCGCCACTTCGGCGGATAAAGCGGCGCGATTTTAAGACGCGCGTTCGGCACGTAATGTCCGCGTCTGTCCCTTTGACCAAAAAGGCTTTCATCCATAACACAACTCTGCGCGGGACGGGCAGCATTCGTCAATCCTTCAGCGTGGGGGCGGTAGGGCTTGTGTCTTCTTTTCGTGCCAAATGTGAGGTCATTGGCCGATATTCATACAGCTATTGAAACAAATCCTGTGGAAGAAATCGGTATAAAATCGCAACGCTTGCCGAATCGCGTTTGGTCCGACTAGCTGCCTTCGTGGAGAGGGAGTGTGCATCCATGACTAGCCCCGATTTAGCTGCCAAGATCAGCGACCTTCAGAAGGATGAGCTTGATCGTTTTTTTCGCGAACACTTGCGAAACCGCGACATGCACACTGTAATCGCAAATCTTAACGAAGCCGTTTTGGCGAAGGATGGCCTCAGGTCTGAGAACGCGCTGAAAGCGCTGAAAAAGCTCGGGTTTACTGAGTAAACGCTCGGGGTAAAGTTGATCGTCTTCATCATGGTGCTGGGAATTTGCGGGTTTCAGCTAGCGAAGCTCCCGCGTCTAATAGACGGCAATTCATTTGGATTGCAGGCGTTGATCAGCTGCTAAATTCATGGGCTGTTCCTTACCTGGTTCCTTACCTGAAAGTTCTTAGAATTCTAGCGGCTCAAGTGGCTCAGTCTGGTTCTAGGAACCATCGACCGGATCGACTATCACTTAGGTTGATGAAAGACCCACGCGCCACCGCAGAACGGGAAAGTGCCTCGGCCAAGGTATATGGGGAACTACGCTCGGCAATCATGGACCGTGAATTCTTGCCTGGAGAAGCGCTGTCGCGGCCCGACCTTGCACAGCGGTATGGCACCAGTCCAACGCCGGTACGCGAAGCGCTTTTGCATTTAGAGCGTGACGGTTTGGTGCGCGTCAGGCCTCAAGCCGGGACAGTCGTCGCGCCGATCAGCATACTGGATGTGCATCAAGCGCATTTCCTGCGCCTTGCTTTGGAGTTGGATGTTGTAAAACGTCTAGCGACCCGTCCCGAGCGGCGCGACTTGTCCGATATTCGGGCTGCCACCGAAAATGACCATCTCGAAGGGTCCTTTGCCGCGCGCGATGAGGTCTTTCATCTGGCCCTATTTGAAGCTGTTGGCATGACCGCGTTGAGGCGACGCATCCAGCCGATTTTGACGCCATTGGATAGGTATCTTGCCTTGGATAGCCTCAATCCGTCAGATATTAGACGAGCCTCAGACGAGCATGTTGATATTCTTGAACGGATCGAAGCGGCAGATGTGAGTGCTGCCTGCCAAGCGATGAGCGGCCATCTCGCTGGGTTGCTTCAAAACTTCGGGCGCCACCAGCGCGATCATCCGGAGCTCTTTGAACTCGCTGAAGATTAGACGCCAATACGGTCTGGCGGCGTATCGAGAAGATCGCGCATGGTCGCCATGGCGCGCTCAAACCGATCAAAGGGAAGTTGCGCGTTGATGGCGATCCGGACGGCGTGGGGCGCGCGCCCATCTCGGCAAACGAAATCGTCCGCAGGGCGGATTTTGATTCCAAGCTCCGCCGCCGCTTGGCAAAATGACGCGGCCCGCCAGCCAAGCGGCATCTTGAGCCACGCAATCGGTGCATCTCGCCGCCAGGTCAAAGCAAACCCGCCCAAATAATTTACCATGGTTTCCACGTATCGCTCGATTTCGCTACGCACATCATGCGCGATCTCATCGGTTCTTGGATCGCTTAAAAGCAGCCATGTCAGGTCCGTCAAAGGGGAGGCAAGCCCAAAGAACCCATGTTCGGCAGCTCGCCGTAGCCCCGCTCCTCGTCCGTGAGGCGCGATTGCGAAACCAACGCGCAAGGCCGGGGTCAGCGTTTTTGATATCGATGAGACATACCAGCTGCGCTCGGGCGCGATCATCCGGTAGGAGGGCGCGACTGCAGTTCCCATACGGTAGCAATCGTCTTCAATAATTTGCAGATCGGCTTCTTGGGCAACCGCGGCAATCGCGCGGCGGCGTTCTTCGGGGATCAATAGACAAGTCGGGTTGTGGACCTCGGAACTTGTACAGAGAATCTGAGCTTGATGATGGCGCGCAATGTCTTTCAGTGCTTCCGGGATGATGCCCTTTTCATCCATCGGCACAGGTACAACATCAGCGCGTAGGAGTTCGGCACAGCGACGAAATCCAGGATAGGCAAGTTCTTCGATCAGTACGACAGGACGCGCGCCACTTAGCACCGACTGCATGATAAGCGAGATGCCGTTTTGCGCGCCGTGGCTCAGCACGACGTCATCCTCGGATAGGGAGCCGAGGGGAGATCCTTTGAGCCAGTCTAATACTGCTTGCCTTGCAGGGCGAGATGCCTCTTGGCTGGGATAGTGCATCAAGCCGGAGGGCGGCGCTTCCGCAACCCGTCCTAACAATTCGCGGATGAGACGCGCTTGGCCTTTGTTCGGCAATGCCGGAGAGAAGAAACTTATGTCTCCCGTTACTCCTTCGCTGCCATGGGGCGTGCTGTCGATTTCAATTGGCTGACTTGGCGGTGCGGCGGTTGTATTTGCTACAAATGTCCCGCGACCCACGGTCGCTTCAAAGATGCCCGCTTCCGTCAAAATGGAGTAAGCGCGGGCGACAGTGCCAGGTGTGATTGAGAGCTGCCAAGCCAGTTCACGCACCGTTGGCAGCTTTGCGCCGGGCGGCAAAGCGCCTTGACGTACGCCGTCTTTCAGGGCGCCCGCCAGCGCTTTGTACTTTGGACCATCGTAGTTCGATAGCGTTGGCTGCCAGATTGTACTCAATACAATATTATCCTCGCTCAGTGCTACGGCATATTGTATCACTATTTTGTAGCCTGCAAGGCTTAATTGTGTCGATACAATATGAAAGGAACGTACAATGACACAGGTCACCAGCGCATCCGCACTCGATTTCCTGCAACGCCGGCCACTGACGCCAGCTGCGACACTGGCGGTCTATGCAGCGGTGATCTTTGTTATTTGGTCAGACCGCCGTCGTTCTCGTAAAGACCTGAAATCACTCGATGACCATCTTTTGAATGACATCGGCGTCACACCCAGTGAGGCATATAAGGAAGCCGAGCGTCCCTTCTGGCAAGGCTAACCAATGGCGAAGCGCCGCCGCGATCAAAAGTGTCGCGGTGGCACATTCCTAAAGCAGTCCGGCATCCACGACAAAACTTTGCTTTGTAATCATCCGCGCGTCGTCTGAGGCCAGAAAAAGGGCCATGCGCGCGATCTCGCCCCCGTCCATTGTGTGTTTCAACAGCTGGTTCGAAACCAATTTTTGCACATCTTCCTCGTTTCGGTACCAAAGGGCCCGTTGGCGTTCAGTGAAAATGGCGCCAGGCTCTATGGCATTTACCCGAATGTTGTGTTCGCCAAAGGCGTGGGCGAGCGATTTTGTAAGTCCGATAACGCCCGCTTTTGCCGTGGCATAGGGAACCATATCGCCACCTGCCAGCCGCCAAACGATTGATGAAACGTTAATGATTGCGCCCCCGCCGTTTGTCACCATGTCGTCGCGTACGGCTTGCGCTGCAAAAAACTGGGCGCGCAGGTTAATCGCCTGGCTTTGATCCCAGTCGTCGCTTTCAACCTCGCTTACCATCTGGCGCGCGTCATTTGCCGCGTTATTCACCAGAACGGCTACAGGTCCGAGCTTTGATCGTACCGTCTCGACCGCGGCGGCAAGAGCGGCGCAGTCGGTTAAATCGACCGGAGCAAAATACGCACCTGTTTCATTGGCCAGTGCAGAACCCGTCTCCTGTTGAATGTCGAAGAAGGCGACGCGTGCTCCTTGTTTGGCAAAGGCTCTGACCATCTCCGCTCCGATGCCACTCGCCCCGCCCGTGATCAGGGTGACGCGATTTTTGAGTGATGGGTACTGCGCAAAGGACATGGGCTTGCTGATACCGAGTTGCGTGGAACAATGCGAGGGGCTCGGTGAGTTGCACCTGGGACAGTTTTGGCGTCTGTTGAGCGAAACAACATCCAAGAATTGGCGATATGCTCGACCTGCGCGATCTCGAATGTCTGTCCGCCCTTGCACGCCATAAGCACTTTGCCCGGGCCGCTGAAGCATGTGGCATGTCGCAACCGGCGTTTTCTATGCGCATTCGGAACTTGGAGGATCGGCTGGAAACCCAGATTGTCCGCCGGGGTAATCGCTTCCAAGGCCTAACGGCAGAGGGTGAAGTCGTGCTCAGTCATGGTCGCGCGATCCTCGACAGCACGCGTGCGCTTGAAGAACAGGTGCGCGCGGCGAAAGGTGAGGTGATTGGGCGGTTGCGGCTTGGCACGATACCCACGGCAAACACCTACGCAGCGCAAGTGGCGGTATGGCTCAGCGCGGCGCATCCCGGGATAAGATTGCAAATCGACAACTCGAACTCGTTGGCGCTTCTCCAAGGGCTGGAAGATGGCAGTTTCGACGCGGCGTTGACATATACGGAGGGCGTCGCGACCAGCCTGCTGCACGTTGAGCCCTTGTATCAGGAACGCTACGTTCTTTTGTTGCCCACCGTTCTTGATGAGCGGAAGGGCGGCGAAATCTCTTGGCTGGACGCAGCGAAGTACCCACTGATTTTGCTTGAAAAAGAGATGCAAAACCGGCGCATCCTGGATCAGATATTTTCGGAAGTTGGCGCGCCCACGATTGTTGTGGCGGAAACCGACGGTTTCACGGCCATGGTCGCAATGGCTGTTGAGGGCATGGGGGCCGCTGTATTGCCCCATGTTCTGGTCGAGCGTTTGGGCGCGTTTGATGGCGTCTCGCTACTGTCTCTCGTAGAGCCTGTGATTGAAAAATCGGTTGGGTTGGTCTTTCCGGAAAAGCCGCAATTGACACCGGCTGTTCAAGCCTTGCGGGACACCGTTCGCGCCACACACGCGCGATAACCAGCGCTTATCAAATCATCCAATATTGCGAATTGACGATATGTTTATCTAATGGCACTGCTTAAAGGCCAGCACGGAGGCTAGCGATGTCGCCACTCGACGATCAAAAAGGCGTTTGGAAGAAAAAAGGGACCGGCAAAAGTCGGCGTACGCCGAAAGGTCGTCAGGTTGATGACACGGCCCTCTTTGAAGTGCGCGCTCTGCTTGGCGACCGTCCGCGTCGTCGCGACCTCCTGATCGAACATTTGCATCTTATCCAAGACGCGCGTGGCCATCTATCCGCCGCTCATATTGCGGCTTTAGCTGAGGAAATGCGACTGGCGCAGGCGGAAGTGTACGAAGTGGCGAGCTTTTATGCCCATTTCGATGTGGTGCATGAAGGAGAGGCGCCACCACCCGCGTTGACGATCAGAGTATGCGATTCCTTGTCGTGTGAGCTAGCCGGCGCTCAAGCGTTGAAAAGCGCCTTGGAGGAAGGCTTGGACGCTTCCCAAGTGCGTGTGCTGCGGGCGCCTTGTATGGGACGATGCGATACCGCGCCCGTGTTGGAGATAGGACATCGCCATCTCGACAACGCCACGCCCGAGGCGTGTATCAATTTGGCAGAAAGCGGCGCGTCGCTCTCCCCGTTGATCCCGGACTACGAAGACCTTGATGGGTACTGCGCGGATGGCGGGTACACGACGCTGAAACAGTTACGCGCGAGCGGCAACTGGGAAGCCGTGCAGGACAAAGTGCTTGAGAGTGGATTGCGCGGGCTCGGCGGCGCGGGGTTTCCGTCTGGCAAGAAATGGGGCTTTGTCCGTGCCAATCAGGGCACACGTTACCTGGCAGTCAACGGGGATGAAGGAGAGCCCGGCACGTTCAAGGATCGCTACTACCTTGAGCGAACACCCCATGTTTTCCTCGAAGGCATGTTGATTGCGGCTTGGGCGGTCGAGGCCGAGAAGTGCTTTATCTACATGCGGGACGAATATCCGGCGGTCCTGCACATTTTACATACGGAGATCGCAGCGCTTGAAGCCGCAGGGATCGTGCGCCCCGGCTATATCGATCTGCGGCGCGGGGCTGGCGCATACATTTGTGGCGAAGAAAGCGCCATGATCGAGAGCATTGAAGGCAAGCGCGGTCTCCCGCGTCACCGCCCGCCTTTCGTCGCGCAGGTTGGTATCTTCGGGCGTCCAACATTAGTGCACAACGTGGAGACGCTTTATTGGGTCGCGAAGGTCTGTCGCGAGGGGCCAGAATGCCTGAACACGACCGAGAAGAACGGGCGAAAGGGGCTTCGGAGTTATTCTGTCTCAGGGCGGGTTGCGCAGCCGGGTGTCTATCTTTTGCCGGCGGGCTCCACGATACGGGACATTATTGATGCGGCGGGTGGCATGGCGGACGGTCATGTCTTCAAAGCGTATCAACCGGGGGGGCCGTCATCCGGGCTCCTTCCGGCGACTATGGACGATGTGCCGCTGGATTTTGACACGTTGCAACCGCACGGGTCCTTCATTGGCTCCGCTGCGGTTGTTGTTCTTTCGGATCAAGACCGTGCGCGCGATGCGGCGCTCAATATGTTGAAGTTCTTCGAAGATGAAAGCTGCGGGCAATGCACGCCCTGTCGCGTCGGATGTGAGAAGGCTGTCAAGCTCATGCAGGCCGAGGTGTGGGATCAGGAGTTGCTCGAAGACCTGTGCCAAGTGATGGGCGATGCGTCTATCTGTGGCCTCGGACAAGCCGCGCCTAATCCGATCCGTCTGACCATGAAGCACTTTGGAGACGAGATATGAGCCCTTTGACAGTATCCGTGTCTGCAAAGCTGGTCGCTCTATTGCTTTTCGCGCCAACGGTTGCGCACGCATGGAGCGAGCCACCGCGGGGGTCAGAACTTCGCAGCGAGATACTTGGCGCGATCCGGTCGGTCGTGGCGGTTGATTTGAACCCACCCCTCGAGTTCATCGTGAATGAGCTGCGCCAAGAGGGCGACATCGCGTTTGGTGCCTTGCAACCGCAGCGTCCCGGTGGGGCAGCCATCACCTGGGACAGCACCGCAATCGCCGCGCGGGGTGAGCCCGAAGACTGGTATGACGGCACAACTGTCCATGCCTTCGTCCAGCGGGTGGATGGTGCGTGGCTTGTTGAAGATTACTCCATTGGCGCGACAGATGTCTGGTGGTTCAAGTCACCGCTTTGCGCAAACTATCAACGCGTCATTCCGGAATACTGCTGATGAAAGATGTGATCGAAACCGTCGTCACCTTCAGCCTTGATGGCGAAGACGTCACTGTTCCCGAGGGCACAACAATTTGGGAAGCCGCCCACGGTCGCGGGCTGACGATCCCGCATCTTTGCCACAAGCCAGCACCCGGATATCGCCCCGATGGCAATTGCCGAGCCTGTATGGTCGAGGTGGAAGGGGAGCGCACACTCGTTGCGTCCTGCATCCGTCCCGTCGCCGATGGAATGGTTGTGAAGACAGCCTCGGAACGCGCTGAAAAATCGCGGAAACTTGTAGCTGAGCTCTTGGTGGCGGACCAGCCCGAGAAAGCGCATGACGCGTCCAGCCATTTCTGGGACATGGCCGAACTGAACGACGTGTCCGAAAGCCGCTTCCCCCAACTTGAAGAACAGCGCGTTCCTCTTTTGGATGACAGCCATGTCGCCATGCGGGTCAACCTGGATGCCTGTATCCATTGCAACCTTTGCGTCCGTGCTTGCCGTGAGGTTCAGGTAAATGACGTCATCGGTTTCTCGGGTCGAGGTCATGATGCGAAAATTGTTTTCGATCAAGATGATCTGATGGGGTCTTCATCTTGTGTGGCCTGTGGTGAATGCGTCCAGGCCTGTCCGACAGGGGCGTTGATGCCAGCGACCGTGCTTGACGAAACGCAACAAGGGGACAGCAAAGACTATGACCGAGAGGTCAAGTCCGTATGTCCCTATTGCGGTGTGGGGTGCCAACTGTCGTTCAAAGTCAAGGACGAGAAAATTCTCTACGTGGACGGCATCGAAGGGCCAGCCAACGAAAACCGCTTATGCGTCAAAGGACGGTTTGGGTTTGACTATGTGGATCACCCGCACCGCCTGACCAAACCGTTGATCCGTCGCGAGGATGCGCCGCCAAAGGGCCTGAATGTCGATCCGGGCAACCTTTCTACGCATTTCCGTGAGGCGACATGGGAAGAAGCGTTGGAGTTCGCAGCGAAAGGCATGAAAGGACGCGGGCGCGAGATTGCGGGATTTGGCTCCGCCAAGTGCTCGAATGAAGAGGCGTATCTATTCCAGAAGATCATTCGCCAAGGGTTTCGTCATAATAACGTCGACCACTGCACCCGCCTCTGTCACGCCTCTTCAGTAGCGGCACTTTTGGAGAATGTGGGCTCCGGTGCAGTGACGGCGACGTTCAATGAGATCGAAAATGCCGATGTTGCGATCGTCATTGGCGCCAACCCGACGGAAAACCATCCGGTGGCGGCGACGTATTTCAAACAGTTCGCCAAACGCGGCGGCAAGCTGATTGTCATGGACCCGCGGGGCCAGGGGCTGAAACGGCATGCGTCGCATATGCTTCAGTTTAAGCCCGGCGGCGATGTCTCAATGCTCAATGGCATTATGAATGTCATTGTCGAAGAGCGTCTCTACGACCAGCAATACATCGAAGCGTTCACGGAAAACTGGGACGCGATGAAAACGCATCTTGCCGATTTCACGCCGGAGAAGATGTCGCCCATCTGTGGGATTGCGCCCGATGTGTTGCGGGATGTGGCGCGCACCTTTGCGGGCGCGCAGGCGGCGATGATATTTTGGGGCATGGGCGTCTCACAGCATATTCACGGCACGGATAATTCCCGGTGCCTGATCTCACTGGCGCTTATGACGGGGCAGGTAGGGCGCCCGGGGTCCGGCCTCCATCCGTTGCGGGGCCAGAACAACGTTCAGGGCGCGTCCGATGCGGGCATGATCCCCATGTTCCTGCCAGATTATCAGAGCGTAACCGATGACGGCGTGCGCTCCGCCTTCACGGAAGTCTGGGAAAGTGAAGATTTCTCAAACGAAAAAGGGCTAACTGTCGTCGAGATCATGCATGCGATTCACCACGGGGACATTAAGGGGATGTATATCCTCGGTGAAAATCCGGCGATGTCGGACCCTGATGTCGATCATGCGCGCGCCGCGCTTGCGATGCTGGATCACCTTGTTGTGCAAGACATTTTCCTGACCGAGACTGCGAACTTCGCGGATGTGATCCTGCCTGCAAGTGCCTGGGCGGAGAAGTCAGGCACCGTGACCAACACCAACCGGCAAGTTCAAATGGGCCGCCCGGTCAAAGCGCCGCCGGGAGAGGCGAAAGAGGATTGGTGGATTGTTACCGAGCTTGCGAAACGGCTTGGCCTCAGCTGGACATATACCCACCCGCGGCAGATCTTTGCCGAGATGAAGCTGAATATGGGGTCACTTAACAATATCACGTGGGAACGACTGGAGAACGAGGCGGTGACTTACCCTTCTCTCAGCCCAGAAGACCCGGGTCAGCCAATTGTGTTTGGTGACGGCTTCCCGCGCCCCGAAGGTCGCGCGCGCTTCACGCCCGCAAGCGTGATCTCGCCCGATGAGACGCCGGACGCGGACTTCCCGCATATCTTGATGACGGGTCGGCAACTTGAGCATTGGCATACGGGCTCGATGACGCGCCGCACGAATGTTCTGGATGCGGTGGAACCGGAGGCCAATTGCTCCATGCATCCCAAAATGCTGCGCGCCCTTGGCGTGGAGCCCGGTGAGTTTGTGCGGCTTTCGACCCGGCGCGGCTCGGTCACTGTGATGGCTCGGGCGGACCGCGCAGTCGCGGAGGGGCAGGCGTTCCTGCCGTTCGCCTATGTTGAGGCCGCGGCGAACATCCTTACCAACTCGGCCCTTGACCCATATGGGAAAATCCCGGAGTTCAAATTCTCTGCCGTACGTATCGAGCGTGCGGAGAGCATCGCCGCCGAGTAATCGGCTTTTCACCTTCTCTCGTCTGACGACCCACTTAGGAACACCAAAATGTCCGACATCGAAATTGCCCGCGCTGCCAACAAGAAGCCGATCCAGGAAATCGGCGATAAGGTCGGCATCCCGACGGAGCATTTGCTGCCCTATGGGCATGACAAAGCCAAGGTGAGCCAGGTTTTCATCAACTCGGTGCAAGACAAGCCTGATGGTAAACTCATCCTGGTGACGGCCATCAATCCGACACCCGCGGGCGAAGGCAAAACGACGACGACCGTGGGGCTTGGCGACGGTCTGAATGCCATAGGCAAGAAGGCGATGATTTGTATCCGCGAAGCGTCGCTCGGGCCGAACTTCGGCATGAAAGGTGGCGCTGCCGGGGGCGGCTATGCGCAGATCGTGCCGATGGAGGACATGAACCTTCACTTCACTGGTGACTTCCACGCCATCACATCCGCGCACTCGCTACTTTCGGCGATGATCGATAACCACATCTACTGGGGCAATGAGTTGGAGATCGACGTGCGCCGCGTCGCGTGGCGCCGGGTGGTAGACATGAACGACCGTGCCCTCCGCAACGTAACACTGTCGCTGGGCGGCGTGGCCAACGGCTTTCCGCGCGAAGGGGGCTTTGACATCACCGTTGCTTCGGAAGTGATGGCGATCCTTTGCCTCGCCAAAAACCTCGAAGACCTTCAAAAGCGCCTTGGCGATATGATCGTCGCATACCGTCGCGACCGCTCACCGGTCTTTGCGCGGGACATCAAAGCCGATGGGGCAATGACGGTTCTTCTGAAGGATGCGATGCAGCCCAACCTCGTTCAAACGCTGGAAAACAATCCGGCTTTTGTCCATGGGGGCCCGTTCGCGAATATCGCCCATGGCTGCAACTCTGTTATCGCGACGACTACGGCGCTGAAACTTGCGGACTATGTTGTGACCGAAGCAGGCTTCGGTGCCGACTTGGGCGCAGAGAAATTCCTTAATATCAAGTGCCGGAAGGCGGGATTGAAACCGTCCGCCGTCGTGATCGTCGCTACCGTTCGCGCGATGAAGATGAACGGTGGCGTCGCGAAGGGCGATCTTGATGGTGAGAACGTGGATGCCGTGAAAAACGGTTGCGCAAACCTCGGTCGCCACATCGAGAACATCAAGCAATTTGGCGTGCCGGCAGTGGTTGCCGTGAACCATTTCGTCAAGGATACCGACGCCGAAGTGCAGGCGGTGATTGACTATGTGCAGAGCCAGGGCGCAGAGGCCATCGTGTCAAAGCACTGGGCTGACGGTTCCAAGGGTTCGGCCGCACTGGCCGAGAAGGTGGTGGAAATTGTGGAAAGCGAAGCCAGCCAATATGCGCCGCTTTACCCCGATGCGATGCCGCTCTTCGAGAAGATCGGGACAATTGCGAAGCGGATTTATCGTGCGGATGAAGTGCTCGCCGACAAGAAAATCCGCGACCAACTAACGATGTGGGAAGAGCAGGGCTACGGTGATTTGCCGGTATGCATGGCAAAGACGCAGTATAGCTTTACCACCGACCCGAATATGCGCGGCGCACCGACAGGGCATAGTTTGCCTGTTCGTGAGGTGAGGTTGTCCGCGGGAGCAGGCTTCATCGTTGTGGTCTGTGGGGAGATCATGACCATGCCCGGGCTTCCGCGCCACCCGGCGGCGGAGACGATTCATCTTAACCCTGAAGGTGAAATCGAAGGCTTGTTTTAAGGGCTAGTCTGGCCGCCGACTGGCGCAATTCGCTAGCCGCCCTTGGCGGCTGGCTCTCAACCTGCACTTAGTTTCATATTGCGTTGCATCAGTTCTCGCATGGCCACGCGCGCTTTGAGTTTGGTGGCCAACAGGAACATGCCTGCAAACTTGCGCTGGATGTAAAGAACGTCCATGGGCGGCGGTGGCAGAACAACACGCTCTTCCGCCATGGCTTCACCCATCGCTTGCAGTCTGGCGAACATGTTTGAGGCACCAAAGTCGAAGACGTCCGGTGATGCCACTTCTTCAAACACAAGGCGTAGCATCGAGAGGATCGTCGCCTTGTGCCGGTCTTCGATGCCTTCGCTCAGCAAACCAAGTGCTAATGCCGGCGGTTCTAGGGTGGCGTCATCGGCGATACCGATGCCAGCACTGAAAAGCTCATGATAAGCTGAGACGATTTCGGTTGGAACGGATCGTGTCGCTCCAAAGTCCAACAGCACGATCCTGCCGGTATCGGCTTGGTAGCGATAATTCGCAAAGTTTGGGTCCGTCTGCATCCAGCCGAACGCAAAAAGCTCCCGCAAAGTCAGATCGATCAATTCGTGGGCAACCCGGTCGCGCACCTCTTGGCTTTCGCTCTCCACCGTCTCAATCGGCACACTTCCGATGAAATCCATCGCCAACACACGGGGTGAGGACAGTTCGGTTAAGAGTGCGGGCAGCACGTATTTCTCATCGTTGCCAAGCAACTCATGGAACGTGGTAAGATGTGCGGCTTCCTTCACATAGTCCGCTTCTTCGTGAAGTTGCGCCTTCGCTTCGTCAAGAAACGGTTCAAGCGCAAGTCCTGGTGGCATGAGCCCAGACATCTTTATGAGCCGACCCACGTTGGACACATCGCTATCGATGCTGCGGGCAATCCCCGGGTACTGGACCTTGATTGCGACCTGCCGCCCATCCTTCAGGCGCGCCTTGTGGACCTGGCCAATGGACGCCGCCGCTATGGGCCGGACGTCAAACTGCGCGAAACGTCCCAGCCAGTTTGGGGAAAGCTCGTCGTTCAATACTTGCTTAAGCTGTTTCGGTGGCATGAAATCCGCTTCGGCGCGCAGTCGCGCCATGATCTCAGCCAGTTCTGGTGGGAGCAACTCGCCCGCATCCATGGACATCAACTGACCGACCTTCATCGCAGCACCGCGCATCTTTGCCAGTTCATCGGCAACACGCTTGATATTGCGGGGCGTTAGCAGCAGATCGCGCGCCTGAGGCCGTGTGCCTTTGCCAAGTTGGATCAGGCCATTAACCGCCATGGTGCCGGCAACACCAGCCGCGAGACCGCCCATGCGGGAGAAACGGTTAAGCCTGCCAGAAGGTACGGCGACGGGTCGGGAGTTTTTGAGCGTCTCAGTCACAAAACGCCACATAAGCGGGTGCGGTAAAGTTTCAAATAACCTTGCATTTAGTATACATGTTGTGCACAATTTCGAGGGAGCGTGATGATGGCGAAAGCAAATAAGGAAGACTGCCTTCTTGATCTTAAGCGACGTATTCTGACGCTTGAACTGGCGCCAGGGTCCGCGCTGGACGAGGCCTCGCTCGTCGCGCAATTTGGCCTTTCCCGCACACCACTTAGGGAAGTCCTTCAACGGCTGGCGGGCGAAGGCTATGCGCAGATCACGTCGAACCGGGGTGCGCAGGTGGCTTCAATGGACATCACTGTCATGCGGACTTTTTTTCAAACAGCCCCGATGATCTATGCCGCCATTGCACGCCTCGCTGCCGAAAGCCGACGAAAGAACGAACTTGAAGCGCTGAAGGCGACACAACTCAGATTTCGTAAGGCTATCGTAGATCGAAACACAATCGACGCCGCACTGGCAAACCATGATTTTCATGCCTCCATAGGGGCAATGGCTAAAAACCCCTATCTCGCCGTCTGCCTCCACCGTTTGCTGGTAGATCACACGCGGCTCGGACATACGTTTTACAAACCAGCAAAGCGTGCTGACCAAAAGCTGATTGAACAAGCAACGGAACAGCATGATGCAATGATTGACGCGTTCGAAGCGCAAAACGCCGAGCAGGCCGTTCAGTTGACCTTGCAGCATTGGGATCTGTCACGCGACCGGATCGAACGATTTGTGCACCCGGATCCGCTTCCAATGGACATGGGGAGTGTCGCCCATGCGCTTTGAGGGCATCTACACGCCGCTGGTTACTCCGTATCATGCAGACTTTTCGCTGAACGAAGCTGCATTGCAGCAGACCGTAGACCATCTGATTGGCGCAGGCGTGCACGGCGTTATTGTCGCAGGTACGACCGGTGAATACTATGCCCAAGCTCCAGAGGAGCGCATCGACCTGATGGCAAAGGTCAAGGGGCTAGTCGCCGGTCGCGTTCCCATGATTGTCGGCACCAGTGCGATGCGAACGGAAGACAGCGTCATGTTCGCGAAGGCGGCTCTTGACGTGAGCGCCGATGCACTTCTTGTCGCAACGCCGCCCTATGCCTATCCAACCGGGCGCGAGATTGCCCTTCATGCTCTGGCCATCGACCGAGCGGCAAACCTGCCGATCATGCTCTACAATTATCCTGGGCGCATGAGTGTCAACATGGACGAGGACTGCCTTGATCGTCTGGGTCGTTCGGCAAACTTCTGTGCCATCAAGGAAAGCTCGGGCGATCCAAATCGGCTCCACATGTTGGCGCGCGATTACCCGCATATCGCGCTTTCCTGCGGGATGGATGATCAGGCGCTCGAGTTCTTCGCATGGGGAGCGCGCAGTTGGGTTTGCGCCGGGTCCAATTTTGCACCCGAAGCGCATATCGCCCTTTACCATGCCTGTGTTGTCGAAGGTGACTTTAACAAAGGCCGCGCGATCATGTCGGCGATGTTGCCATTGATGCGGGTGTTGGAGCAGGGCGGTAAGTTCATTCAATGCATCAAACACGGTCTGACCATGCGCGGCATTGAAGCTGGACCACCGCGTAAGCCTTTGCAACCGCTGAACAAAGAAGAAAAACGCGAGCTAGAAGAAGTGATCCGCGTCATGACCAAGACGCTCGTTGCAATTGATGGAGTGCCCGCATGACAGATCTTCTCACCCGGGACGAGTACCGTGCGATTGCCAAGGCTCTTGACCGACCATCTGCCCCCTTTGTGGACGGGAAGTTTCGCGCCGGTCACGGTCCGGCCATGGCGACGATCAACCCTGCAACCGGGGAAACCCTCGCCACAATCGCATCATCCAGTGCGGAGGATGTTGACTTCGCGGTGTTGAAGGCCCGGGAAGCTTTCGATCAAGGCCACTGGTCGAAAGCGCATCCGTCAGAGCGAAAGGATGTCTTGATCCGGCTATGCAAGCTCATGACCCGCAATCGTCGCGATCTGGCGGTTATGGAGAGTCTCGAAGCTGGCAAACCCATACGCGATTGCGAAACCATCGATTTGCCAGAGGCCATACAAACGATAAAATGGCACGCCGAAGCAGTGGATAAGCTCTACGACCAGACCGGCCCGGCAGGCGATGGCGCGATATCCATGATTGTGCGGGAGCCGATTGGCGTGGTTGGCGCGGTCTTGCCGTGGAACTTTCCGCTTCTGATGCTGGCCTGGAAGATCGGGCCTGCACTTGCAATGGGCTGTTCCGTGATCGTGAAACCTGCGGAAGAAACCTCGATGACGGCGCTCCGCATTGCTGAACTTGCCCATGAAGCGGGGGTGCCGCGCGGTGTCTTTCAGGTCTTGCCGGGAGATGGCCCGGGCGTGGGTGAGCCCTTGGGCCGCCACATGGGCGTGGATATGGTTAGCTTCACCGGTTCCACCGAAACGGGCCGACGGTTTTTGAGCTATGCGGCTGAAAGCAATCTCAAAAAGGTCGTTCTGGAATGTGGCGGGAAAAATCCGGCCATTGTCCTGGAAGACGCGGAGCATCTTGATGATGTGGCCGCGCATGTGGTCAATGCTGCCTTTTGGAATGCGGGGCAGAATTGCTCCGCCGCCTCGCGTCTGATTGTCCATAGATCGGTGAAAGCGCCGCTTCTGGAAAGGATCGAGGCACGGCTGCGGGACTGGAAAACGGGCGATCCGCTTGATCCCGCAAACCATATCGGGGCGATTGTCAGTCCGACGCATGTGGCTAAGGTTGCCGGGTTTCTCCGCGATGGGGATGCGCCGGATGGACCATATATAACCCCCAAGATTTATCATGTTCGGAAGGATGAATCGCTGGCCCGGGACGAGGTTTTCGGACCCATTCTTGCCGTGATTGAAGTGGCGTCCACCGATGAGGCGTTGGCACTCGCCAATGACACGGAATACGGACTTACCGCGAGCGTCTTCACGTCGAACATCCGCACCGCGCATCGGGCAGCCAAGGAGTTGCGCGCTGGTACCGTGACCGTCAATTGCTACGGCGAGGGCGATGCGTCGACGCCATTCGGCGGGTATAAACTCTCCGGCTTTGGCGGGCGCGACAACGGTGTCCATGCCTTCGATCAATACACTGAGATCAAAACAGTCTGGATTGATCTTACGGATCCCGCTGAGATGGAGCATCTTTAATGGCCTGTTTTCCGGACAAAAACCTGCTGTGGACCACAGGCAAACGCGTCGCCAACGAAACGCTTGTTCTGCGCAAGCGGTTGCCGCTCAACCGATCCGGCATGCCGTCATGACGAGCGCGGCGGTAGGCAAAGTGCGTCGCGGCAGAGGCGCGCGTCGGGCAGACCGCCAAACGCGCGATACAACCATGTTGCCCGCTTTGAAAAGCCGATTGCCGCTGACCGAACCAATGGATCAAGGGCAGATTGAACGTATCGACGCCGCCTCGATGCACATTCTCGAAAACGTGGGCGTCATCTTTCGTGACGATATTGCGCTGGCGGATTGGACCGCCGCTGGCGCGAAAGTTGTGGGCGAGCGCGTCTTCTTTGACCGTGATCACGTTCGGGAACTGATTGCTTCAATCCCCGAGACCTTCACATTCTACGCCCGAAACCCGTCACGCAATCTTCCCTTTGGCAAAGATCATTCGATATTCGTGCCCATGACTGGCGCGCCTTATCTTCGGGATCTGGACGATGTGCGCCGTGCGCCCACGCTCGACGACCTCGCCACGTTTCACAAGTTGAGCCACATGCTGCCCGCAATGCACTCATCGGCGCATCATATCGTTGAACCGATGGATCACCCGATCAGCCATCGACATCTGCGCATTACGTATTCTTCAATGAAGCACTCCGACAAAACGTTCATGGGCATGACCACAAGTCCCAGGAATGCGGAAGACGTTATCGAGATGTGCAAGGTGCTGTTTGGAGAAGACTTTTTGGAGACACACGCGGTCGTCACGGGTAACTGCAACGGAAATTCGCCGCTTGTCTGGGACGAAACCATGCTTGGGGCGATGCGCGCATTTTGCCGGGCGAACCAGCCGGTGCTTTGCTCTCCCTTCGTGCTGGGCGGGGCGAACACGCCTGCCTCTGTCGCGCCGAGCGTGGCGCAGCTCAATGCGGAGGCTCTGTCGGCTTTGGCCTACACACAGGTCATCCGAAAGGGATGTCCGGCGATATATGGGCATTACCTCTCAACGGTTTCCATGAAGTCCGGTGCGCCAATGGCAGGCACGCCCGAGATCAGCCTCATGAACTTCATGATCGGGCAAATGGCGCGCCATTATGGCGTCCCCTGGCGCACATCGAACACATTGGGCGGGGCGAAAACATTTGATGCGCAAGCGGGGTATGAAAGTGCCACCACGTTGCAGGCAGTTATCATGGCAGGGGCCAATTATATCTGGCATTCGGCGGGCTGGAACGAAGCAGGTATGCACTGCTCGATTGCGAAGTTCCTTGTCGATGCCGAACAATGCGCCATGGCCTATCGAATGGCAGAGGGAATCCGCTGGGACGATTTCGATATGGCGCTTGATGCGGTGAGCGAGATAGGACCTGGCGGGCATTACCTCGGGCATCCCCATACATTAGAGAACTTTCAGCGCGCCTTTTATATGCCTGAACTCTTTGATAATTCGTCCATTGAGCAGTGGCAGGCAGAAGGCGCTGCCGAGATCACGGAACGCGCACTTGTAGAAGCGCGGCAAATGCTGAACGACTATGAGCAGCCCTATCTCGACCCGGCACGCGACGAGGCATTGCGCGACTTTATTGCACGGCGTGAGCGCGAAATACCGGCCGTTGATGCGCTCAATCAAGATCACTGATGGAGGTGACGCGTCTTCCTCGGGACCCCGGACCCGCAGCATGGAACAGGTTGTT
Organism: Pseudomonadota bacterium; assembly: GCA_039024895.1. Lineage (GTDB taxonomy): Bacteria > Pseudomonadota > Alphaproteobacteria > Rhodobacterales > Rhodobacteraceae > JAJDOD01. The sequence goes on from JBCCPJ010000003.1 coordinate 63,868, forward strand.
GCCAGAGGCCGCACCAGCGACGCCGCTTGAGGGTGCGACAACAGCGGACTGGCTGATCATCGGCGCAGGATTTGCCGGGCTGGCTGCGGCGCGTCGTCTTTCGCAGAACTGCCCCGGCGACAGGATCACCATTCTCGACGCCACACAGGTTGGCGAAGGGCCCGCAGGTCGGAACTCCGGCTTCATGATCGACCTCCCCCACGACCTGGCGTCCGATGGCTACAGTGGCGCCCTCGACCGTGACCGTGCGCAAACGGCAGACAACCGCCTTGCCATCGCTTTCGCTGAGGAGATGTTTGAAGACTTTGGACTGCCGGAAGAGACGTTTCGCAAGACCGGCAAAGTCAATGCCGCCGCAACGGCTAAAGGCGCGCGCATAAATTCAGAGTATGCGCGACATCTCGCGGCGCTCGATGAACCGCATGAGCAGATGAGTGCGAAAGACATGCAAGAGATGACCGGCATCGACTACTATCGAAGCGGGCTATTCACACCCGGTGCCGTGACCATTCAGCCCGCGATGTTCATCCGCGGCATCGCCGAAGGCCTTCGGTCGAACCGTATGAGCTTGCACGAGAACAGCCCAGTAATACGTTTGGAGCGGCGCGGAGATTGGGTTGCGACCACGCTCAAGGGTCAGGTCACCGCGCCGCGTGTTATCCTCGCCGTCAACGGTCATTTGAACAGCTTTGGCTTTGCCCAAGGTCGTCTGATGCACGTTTTTACCTATGCATCGATGACCCGCGCCCTCACGCCGGTTGAAGCTGCGCGTCTAGGCGGGCACGCCCATTGGGGTGTCTTACCTGCTGATCCGCAGGGCACGACAGTGCGTCGCATAAACGGCGTTGGGGGTGTCCGAATTGTCGTGCGCAATCGCTTTACCTTCGATCCGTCTATGGAAGTGGAGGACCGCCGCATTGCCCGTGTCGCACGCGACCATGATGCGTCCTTTCGCGCGCGTTTTCCCGAGCTGGCGGGCGTTGAAATGGAGTATCGATGGGGCGGGCGGCTTTGCCTTTCTCTCAACGGTGTGCAGCTTGTTGCAGAAGTGGAGGAAGGTCTTTTTACCGCCTGTTGCCAAAACGGGCTTGGGACGACGCGCGGCACTTTGGCAGGAATGCTTGCCGCGGATTTGGCAACGGGGCGCCGTTCCGATGCGCTGAACCGTATAACGGATGCTGTGCCCAAACGGTTACCGCCTGAGGTGGTATCAAGGGTCGGAGCCAACCTGCGGCTTCGCTGGGGTGCATGGCGCGCGGGCGGTGAATTCTGACGGTCCGCGCCGGTCGAACGGTGCATTAACGTTTTGCTTACCTCGCAAGCGCCTCATGGCGCCACGCGGACAAGTGGGGTCAAGCAATGAAGGTAAATGGCAAGCAATACCGGTCAATTTGGTGGAACGCGGATGACGCGGTTCTTGAAATCATCGACCAGCGGTTTCTGCCTTTCCGCTTTGTGACGCAAGAAGTGCGAACCCTTGCGGAGTTTGATACAGCAATCTCTGAAATGCGCGTGCGCGGCGCGCCTTTGATCGGCGCGACAGCGGCATATGGCGTAGCGCGCGCCATGGCGGATAATCCCTCCAACGACAGTCTTGCGGCGGTTTGCGCGCGCCTTATGGCAACGCGTCCGACGGCGGTAAACCTTCGCTGGGCGCTTGATCGGTGCAGCGCAGCGTTGTTCCCTCTGCCGGGGTCGCTGCGCGCGGCGGCTGCCCTCCAGCTTGCCCACGATATCGCAGAGGAAGACATTCAACTGAACCGTCAAATTGGCGTCCACGGTTTGGCACTGATCGAAGAAATCGCCTCCAAGAAGCCAAAGGGCGAGCCCGTTCGCATATTGACCCATTGCAATGCAGGATGGCTTGCCACGGTTGATTGGGGCACTGCCACCTCCCCAATCTATCAAGCGCATGATGCCGGTTTCGATTTACACGTTTGGGTCGATGAGACACGACCACGCAATCAGGGCGCGTTGACCGCGTGGGAACTCGGTCGGCACGGTGTTCCCCATAGCTATGTGACGGATAATGCGGGCGGGCATCTGATGCAGCACGGTTTGGTGGATATGGTGATTGTCGGGACCGATCGGACAACGCGAACAGGCGATGTCTGCAACAAGATCGGCACCTATCTGAAGGCGCTCGCGGCAAAAGACAATGGCGTGCCCTTCTATGTGGCGTTGCCTTCGCCGACCATTGACTGGACGATTGGGGAGGGTGTTTCGGGCATCCCAATTGAGGAGCGCGACGCCCAAGAAGTCACCCATATTCAAGGGGTCATGGACGACGGGAAAATTGGTACCGTTGACATGGTTCCACGCGGCTCTCAGGTCAGAAACCCGGCATTCGATGTGACACCGGCCCGTCTCGTCACCGGGTTAATAACGGAGCGCGGCGTCACGACGGCGAGTGCCGAAGGGCTGGCAAATCTGTTCCCGGAGATGGCTTTGGCCGCTTAATGATGGCGTTGCACCCGTTAACGTTGGAAGACAATTCGGAGACGCGAAGCGCTGTGATCGATGCCTGTTTGTGGATGCGGGATTGCGGCTTGAATGTCGGCACGGCGGGCAATGTATCCGTTCGTGTCGGGACGGGTGTGCTCATAACGCCGTCCGGGGTGCCCTACGAGTTTCTAACGCCCGAGATGCTTCAGTTTGTTCCCAGGAAAGGTGACCCCATCGGTCGTGGTCCCTACCGCCCTTCGTCGGAATGGCGCTTCCATCAATCAATCCTGTCGAAAAGACCCGATATGGTCGCTGTCGTCCACGCGCATCCTCGGCACGCAACAGCCTTGGCCATTCAGCGCCGTTTCTTGCCGGCTTGCCATTACATGATCGCGGCTTTCGGTGGCCATGACGTGCCGCTTGTACCCTATGCGCGGTTCGGCAGCACAGAGCTTGCACGGGACGCAGCGACGGCCATGGAAGAGCGTACGGGCTGCCTCTTGGCCAACCATGGCGCTATTACTGCCGGAGAAACCCTTGAGCGCGCGCTATGGCGTATGCAAGAACTCGAAACGCTAGCGGAAATGCTCATCCTCGCGGAAACCTGCGGCACGCCTGTTATTTTAAGTGAGACCGATATCGCCGATGTCGGTGAGGCCTTCGCCAGTTACAGTAATGAGATGCCAGGGTAGGTATGTACGCGAACGCGGGCATTTGGGAGCGGCCGGTGCTGGCCGTCTAGCCATGCAAATGGGCGGCCGGTTTCTTTAAAGACCATGGTCCTTTCTGCGATGGGAAAGAAAGTCGCGGACATCGAGCAGTTCTTTTGCCTGCATCGACACATAGACCAAGGCCATATTCGTGCGCTCCTGAACCTTGGCCCCGGGAAATGGCATGTAGCTAAGCTCGCGGGTTCCAAAAGACGGTGAGGCCGTTCCAACCTGCCACTCGGTCTTCAATTCCACATCGACCAGTTTAAGCGCCGTATCCCCGCCGCTGCCCGGGCGTTCGAACGGCACCCCTGCAAGGCGGAGATAGGCAGTCTTGTCGGCCGCCTGCACGAACCCGTCGATGAACTGGGAGGCAAGCACCTGAAGTTCTGCAGCATCGTCCTCCGGGGGCAAGTGGCTGTGCAGATGGTCATCCGCGTGATTATGGCCGATATGACCGTTTACAATGTCATGGGGCATGGTTTGCCACTCCTGTTGCGCCGGCTTTGCTGTCGCCCTGTGTGAGAGCTTTCGTCGCGCAAGCTCCCCAACGTGTTTTGGGGCCGATGGATGCCACGAGCCGTGCGATTATCTTTAGAGCTATTTCGCATTCGACCAACGTTTACCGGAGAACTCGCCATGCGGGATCGTAACCGGCTTGTCGATATGCGACTTGTGCTTGCCAAGATTGCCGCTTGCGACCAGTGAGCCTAGCACATCCACGATAACGCGTGTTCCCATTAGAGCGGTGATGTCCGAGGTGTCATAGGGCGGAGAGACCTCCACCAACTCCATGCCGCAGATGCCTTCCGCCGCGACTTTCGACGCCAGCGCAAGGGCTTCCCGTGGCAGGAACCCACCAGGTTCTGGCCAGCCGGTGCCAGGGACAAAACCGCAATCAATACTATCGATGTCAAAGGACATGTAGACCATGTCGACGCCGTCCCATGCCATCTCGAGCGCCATTTCGGCGGTTTTGTCGATGCCCATCGCTTCCATATCGGACATAGTGATGATGTTGGTTTCGCGCTCACGGGCGACCTTGACTGCTTCGCGGGGAACCTGCCAGCCACCGATGCCGACCTGGACCAGGTTTTTGGCGGGAACATTCGGCAGGTTTGTCGAGTGAAACCAAGGGGTCGTATGCATGCGTTCATCCAGGTCTTTTTCCTGAATGTCGGCGTGCCGGTCGAAATGGACAATGCCAATCTTCTTCGACGTACATTCGGCGATCCCACGGACGCAGGGGAAGCCGATGGAATGATCGCCGCCGATCATCACGGGCAAGCTGCCGGACGAAAACACATGGCTCACGGCGCGGCTGATTTGATCGAAGCTTTTTTCCAGATTGGCCGGGATCGTGAACACATCACCGGCGTCGCAGAGCGTCATTTGCTCGCGTAGGTCGATCCCCATTTCGTAGTTATAGGGCGTATAAAGTGCGCTGATCTTACGGACCCCCTGCGGCCCGAAACGGGTGCCAGGCCGGTATGTCGTACCGCCGTCAAAAGGGATGCCAAGCACTGTGGCATCGTAGTCCTTCACCTCGGTGACATCTTCGGCATAGGGCGCCTTCAGAAACGTATTGATCCCGGCATAGTGGGGCAGCTCACCACGCGCGAAGGTGGGGATCGACTTGTCTTCGATGCTGTCGGCACCGGTCAGCCCCATCCGAAGAGCCCAGCGACGCTCTTCGTCCCAGCGGCCTTCCGGGATATCCGCCTCGGCTTTCATCGACTTCCAACCCTGCAACTTCGTCAGATCGGGATGGTGATTTCGGCGGTCAGAATGGTTGTGATCGAGCGGGTGGTGTGATCGGGAGCGATCACGCGGGGCGAAGAACATTGGTTTCCTCCGAGATGCGTTGAAAGGGGATACCGCCGTCGCGGGCATCGAAATCATAGGTGATGGTTGCCCCGAAGGCGTTCGGATCGGTGGGGTCCCAGCGAGGTTTGTCGAAGACCAGGACGCGGTCGCCCAACTTGAAACCTTCTTCGAGGTCGTGGGTTACCATAAAGACCGTCATCCCCGTTTCGGCTCTCAACTCTGTCAAAAAGTCATGCATTGACAGGCGTGTGCCAGGATCAAGCGCACCAAAAGGTTCGTCCAGCAGTAGAATGCGGGGTTTGGCTGTTAGCGCCTGTCCAATGGCGAGGCGCTGCTGCATGCCGCCAGATAAGGTTGCAGGGTATTGGTCGGCAACGTGATCAAGGCCAATGCGTCCCAGTGTTTCTTCCGACCGCTCGCGTGCCGCGCGCTTCTCAGCGCCGGAGAACCACCCAAATCGCGCACGAAAGCTCTCCCCGGCGATAATGTTCTCGCGCACGGTCAGATGGGGAAAAACGGAGTAACGCTGAAACACAACACCGCGGTCGAGCCCGGGCTCCAAGGCAGGTGGGGCGTTGGCAACGCGAATTTCCCCCCGCGTTGGGCGCTCTTGCGCCAGCAGCAATCTCAGGAAGGTCGACTTACCGCATCCAGATGCACCGACGATGGAGATAAACTCGCCTTCATCAACCTCTACGTTGACGCGCTCCAAAATAGGTCGTTTTCCATAACTTTGAAAAATATTCTCGGCGGTGACAAAGCTCACAACCCAGCCTCCGTCCACGGGAACAAACGTCGGGAGAGTGAGCGCAAAGCGAGGTCCATCAGGAAGGCCAGTAGCGTGATCCAAATGACATAGGTCAGGATGACATCCATAGCGAGGAAGCGGCGGACAAGGAAGATGCGGTAGCCCAAACCCTGTTCCGACGCGATGGCTTCTGCCGCGATCAGAAATAGCCACGCCGGACCGAGCGACAGGCGAACAGCCTGGATCAGTCGGGGCAAAAGCTGGGGGAGGGCGACCCGCAACGCAATCACCAGCGACGATGCCCCCAGTGTTTCCGCCTTCACAATCATCTCGCGCGGTATTTCCAGCACTCGGGCAGAGAGATCGCGGATAAGGAATGGCAATATGCCGACAATGATCAGAACAACTTTGGAGAGTTCGCCCAGCCCAAACACGATGAACAGTATCGGCAGGACAGCAAGGGGCGGTATCATTGACAAGACAGCTACAAAGCCCGCCAGTGTTGACCGAACATGGGGCAAAAGCCCGATGAGTAGACCAATAATCGTTGCGAGAAAGGCCGCAATGCCGACCCCGAGAAAAAGCCTCATCAGGCTGGCGCCGGTATCATGCCAGAGCAGGATTTTCTCCGATCGACGATCTGGTTCTGTAAATAGCCGTTCGGCAGTGGCCGCTATCGTGGCCGGAGATGGTAACAACTTATCTGCGGGGTTCGCCGCTAAACGGATTTCCGACCCGATGGAGTACGCGATGAAAACGAGAGCGAAGGGCAGGGCCATAAGCGCCGCTTTGAGAGCGACACCCGGTTGCCGGTTAATCAGACGCATGGTCCTGCCCCTCTGAGCCGCCGCTCGGCTTTAGAGGGCGCCGTCCGCCGCCATCTGCATGTAGGTTGTGTCAAAGCGGAACTTGACGTTGTTTACATCGCCTGTGGTCGATCCGTCCGGATACGCGACGCCTACGAAGTCAGCAGAGGGAGCACCTTCTCCCAGGATGCCTTTGTCGAACAGGAATTCGGCGACGCTGACCATCGTGGCCGGTAACTCCGCGCTTTGGGTGAAAGCCACCGCGTCAGCCGGTTCGTAGAACATCTCGGTTGACGCAAGCTGCGCCTTATAGCCTTCAAGATCAGTGCCTGAGGCTTCTGCCATGGCGGTCAAAACGGCCTCATCGCCCGCAGCCATTAACCCCATAACCTCATACCATGCTCCAGCCATCGCTTTTCCGAAGTTGGGGTTGGCGGCGAGCGTTTCCGTATTGACCACCATCAAATCGATGATCTCGCCGGGAATGTCGGAACTGTCGAACAGTTTCTTGGCGTTCGGGTCCTCAAGGATGGTTGAGACAAGGGGATTCCAGGTCACAACTGCTTCGACATCATCGGTCGCGAATGCGGCGATCATGTCTGCATCGGACGTATTGATAACCGCGTCCAGCTCGCTCTCCTTGAGGCCAACGCTATCCAACGCGCGAGCCAGCAAGTAATGAGATACCGAAAGTTCAACGAGATTTACCGGCTTTCCAGCCAAGTCGGCAAGCGCACCGTCGCCCTTGATAATCACCGCATCATTGCCGTTTGAAAAGTCACCAACGATGAGTGCAGTTGTGTCAACGCCCCCGCCGGCAGGGATGGAAAGCGTATCCATATTGGTAGCGGAAACGCCATCAAACGCCCCTGCGGTATATTGATTGATGGATTCGACATAATCGTTGATCTGCACGATCTCGACATCGATCCCGTATTTTTCTGCCCATTTGGCCATGATCCCGGATTCTTCCAGATAGCCCCAGGGCATCCAGCCGACATAAATCGACCATGCAACGCGAAACTCGGTTTTTTCCTGAGCTATAGCCGAGCCTGTAATCCCAAGTGATAAGGCAGTAGCACCGGCCAGTAGAAGACGTCGTGAAAACATGGGAGCACCCCTTTTCAGCATTGTCCCGCCGGAAAAATTAGGGGGGAGCCGTGGCGGAACCTGAGAGACCGGTCTTCCCCAAAATTGCAGTACTCTCCCGGGATTTTGTCCCGCCGTGTACCAGCGCGGAATTTGCCGCGTTGGTGGCATCTCTCGGACCAGACCCTCAAGGGAGGAGGATGAGGCGGAACCCTAGATGCCCTGCAGTCTCAATCATGGTGCAGACGACGGCTGAGTCACGAGTTCCACTCGCATAGCGTTTGGAAAAACAGCAAGTGATCAAAATATAGGCAAATAATTTGGTATTATGACGCGTTTATCGGCGTGTGGCTGCAGTTTCGTCAGACCAAATGCTACGAGTTAAGTCGGCGCCTCTGCGCGCCGAACAAGCTGAAAACGGCAAAGCAGACAACGGCAACGCAGACAATTGAAGGGCCCGCCGGGGTATCAAAAACATAAGCTCCTCGAAGTCCCGCTACTGCAGAGAATACGCCGATTGCTGCGGCGATAAACGCCATGGCCTCTGGCGTGCGCGATAGGCCACGCGCGGCAGCCGCTGGAATGATAAGCATTGCTGCGATCAGCAAAACACCGACCACTTTGATTGCGACCGCGACTGTGACCGCGAGAGACAGGGTCAACACCAACTGTTCGCGTCGCGGGTTCAACCCGCTTGCATAAGCAAGCTCTTCGTTCAGAGTTGCGGTCAGGAGTGCCGACCAGCGCCAGGCAATTAAGGCCACAACAAGCAAAGCGCCACCCCAGATGATGGCGAGGTCGGTTCGCGAGACTGCTAAGATGTCGCCAAACAAGTAGGCCATCAGATCAATGCGTATGCCCGAGAGGAACGAAACGGCGACCAGTCCAAAGGCCAGCGAAGCATGGGACAAGACGCCGAGCAGGGTGTCCATGGCATACCCCCGCCCGGACAGAAGCGAGACCGAAAAAGCCATGATCAACGCAACGGCCACAGTTCCTGTGAAGATTGAGAGCTGGAAAAACAGGGAAATTGCGACACCCAGGATTGCAGCATGGGCCGTTGCATCACCGAAATAGGCCATGCGACGCCACACGACGAAGCACCCGAGGGGCGCAGCGGCGAGGGCAACACCCACCCCAGCGAGTGTTGCGCGCGTCATGAAGTCGTCCAGCATTACTCCGCCGCCTCGTGTGAGTGGTCGTGTTCGTGCCGGTAGAGCGCCAGCGCGCCGCCTGTGCCGGACCCGAAGAGGGCGCGGTACTCAGGCGCAGACGCGACGATAGCAGGCGTTCCGGCACAACAAACATGACCGTTGAGGCAAACGACCCGGTCGGACGCGCTCATCACGACGTGGAGCTCGTGACTGATCATCAAAACCGCGCAGCCGGTTTCGTTTCTGACCTCTTCAATTTGTTTATAAAAACCAGCTGAGCCCTGTTGATCCAAACCTTGCGTTGCTTCGTCGAGCAACAGCAGATGCGGCGTTCCCAACAACGCACGGGCCAGCAAAATGCGCTGAAATTGTCCACCTGAGAGGTCGGACATCTGGCGCTTCAATAAATCCGGGACGCCCGCCTTCTCTAAAGCACTGTCACAGGAATTGACATCCGCATCACTTGCCAGGCGCAGGAACCGCTCCACCGTTATGGGCAGCGTCGGATCGATATGAAGCTTTTGCGGTACATATCCGATGCGCAAGCTCTGTTTTCTTGTGATCTTGCCTGTGCTCGGTTGCACCGCTCCGATCACGGCACGGAACAAGCTTGTTTTGCCGGACCCGTTTGGGCCGACAATTGTTACGATTTCTCCCGCTTCGATCGATAGGTCAACGTGGGACAAGACCGTGTTTGCCCCATAGCGAACGCTCAAATCTTCAACAGCTAACAGGCTCATGCAGGTGTATCGGCGCACGCAGGGCACACGCCCTCCGCCTCAAGGACGGTTCGTTCAATTTCAAATCCAGCGCTGCGTGCTGCTTCACCTAAAGCATGGGTGACCTGCGCCGATGGCGCTTCGCTGACCGCATCGCATTTACGGCAGATCATAAACGCGGGCGAGTGTGACGTACCGGGATGCATGCAGGCAACGAAAGCGTTCAATCGCTCGATTTTGTGGACAAACCCATGCGCCGCCAGAAAATCCAGCGCGCGGTACGCCACGGGCGGTTGTGATTTGAAACCGGCATCTTGCAACCGGTCGAGTATTGGATACGCACCCAATGCGCGATGCTCTTCGAGCAAAATCTCAAGGACTTTACGGCGGACAGGCGTGAAGCGCAGACCTTCAATGCTGCATTGTCTTTCGGCTGCGGCCAGAACTTCGTGAATGCACAACGCATGATCGTGCTTTTCAAAGCCAACCGGTTTGGATGTCGCTACCGTCGCGCTCTGCTTCTGGCTTGTCATGTTATACTGTATCAGCTACGCCTACTAAAATGTTATAAAATCACATGATGGGAACCATGTCTAGAAAGCTGCTTTTCTCTTCAATCGCCGCCCTTACTGCGGGCGGTGCGTTCGCGGATGCTCCTTCTGTCGCTGTCGATATTGCGCCTGTTCACTCACTGGTGGCACGGGTCATGGATGGTGTCGCTGAACCTGCCCTCGTGATTCCTGCGGGCGCGTCACCCCATGAGTACACGCTCCGCCCTTCTGAGGCTGCGGCCCTTGAGAATGCAGATGTCGTCTTTTGGATGGGGGAAGACCTTACCCCTTGGCTCGAAGATGCCGTTGAGACGCTTGCTGACGATGCGTCAGTATTGGCTCTTCTAGAAGCGGATGGCACTGTACTATTGGAATTCCGCGAGGATGCTCTCTTTGAAGAGCATGATCATAGTGACCATGCGGACCATGATGACCACGGCCATGAAGAGCATGCCGACCACGACGATCACGACCACGAAGAGCATGCGGAAGCAAAGCATAGCGATCACGATGACCATGATCACGAAGAGCACGCCGATGCGGGTCATGACGATCATGACCACGAAGAACATGCCGAAGCTGGTCACGACGATCACGATGACCACGGCCACGAGGATCACGCCGGGCACGACCATGGCGAGCATGATCCGCACGCTTGGTTGTCTCCAGAGAATGCAGCCAACTGGTTGAATGTCATCGCTGCGGAACTGTCCGCTGTCGATCCGGAAAATGCTGGCGCCTATTTTGCCAATGCGGCAGCGGCAAAAACGGAAATGGAAGTGCTCAAAGCTGAAGTTGCTGCAACCCTCGAACCGGTCCGCGGGAAGCGTTTTATCGTGTTCCACGACGCCTACCAATACTTCGAGACATCGTTTGACTTCCCGGCGTCCGGCGCAATCTCCCTCGGCGACGCGGCTGATCCCAGCCCTGCCCGGATTGCCGAAATTCAGTCAAGGGTGCGCGAAGAAGGGATCGACTGCGTCCTCGCTGAGCCACAATACAATCCGGGCCTCGTCGCTACTGTGATGGACGGCACGGATACAGCCACCGGCGTCCTTGATCCGCTGGGATCGGCGCTTGAACCGGGGCCAGCGCTTTATCCAACGATTTTGCGGAATCTTGCCGGTACCCTTGCGGACTGCCTGTAACCCGTGAGACCTAGGGCACATGTTCGCGCGTGTGTCCTTCCTCGTCGCTGTCGGTGGCCTCATGAGTGCCAGCCCCCTGCTGGCGCACCCCCATGTGTTTGTGGATGCTCAGACCGGCTTCACGTTCAACGCGGAGGGTGAATTGGAAGCGCTCCGCATCACATGGACCTATGACGCGTTCACTAGTTTGACGCTCTTCGACATTCTCGACCTCGATAAAGACAATGATGGTCAACTCGACGAAGCCGACCGCGCTGCCATTGTCGCCGGTGAGACCGAGTGGGCAGAAGGATATAAGGGGGACACCTATCTGGAACAGAACGGTGAAGCTGTTGCTTTGACCCGGCCGAAGAACGGGATGGCGTCCTACTCTGACGACAGGATCACCGTGAGTTTCGATCTTCCCCTGGCGACGCCGCTTGACACAATGAACGGCGCAGTGCTCAAACTTTACGACCCAAATTACTACTATGCCTATACGGTGGTGGCGATGTATGGAGATCTCCCGAGCTTTTGTACCGCTGACATAAAGTCGTTTCGGGCCGATGAGGCAACGTCTGAACTGCAAGCACAACTCGCTCTGTTGTCGCGCGAAGAAACGCCGGCGCAAGAAGATGTCGGTCGCCTTTTCGCCGATGAGGTCGCGTTGACATGCGGCTGACGGTAGCGCTTCCGCTTGCGTTATTGGCTCTCTTCTCAGGGCTTGTTTGGCTTTACTTGCCGTGGTCAGAGATTGCCGCTTGGGCTGCGGATACACAGCGCAGTTTTCAAGAGGCGATGGCCCTTGCCCTTCGGTCTGTTCAACGGGGTGACCCCGCCGCCGTTTGGACATTGTGTCTCGCAACGGCGGCCTACGGATTTGTTCACGCACTTGGACCCGGGCATGGAAAAATCCTGTTGGGCGGTGCTGCCTTAGCGTCGGGGGCGACGTTGCGGCGCATGACATCGCTCACCCTTCTTGCGAGCCTCGCGCAATCGCTTTCCGCCATCGGATTGATCGGAGGACTAGCCGTGCTTTTTGGCTTCGGTAGCCGACAATTGGGTGACATTGCCGATGAGTGGCTCGCGCCCGCAAGCTACACGGCAATCGGCGCAATCGGGCTCTATCTGGTATGGCGCGGCGTTGGTTTGTGGCGCGGCGCGCCCACGTCTTGCTGCGGGCATGCCCATGGCCCCAGCCTTGAAGACACGGTCTCGCTTTCCAGCCCACGGGAGGCCCTTGCTCTTATCGGCAGTATCGCCCTCCGGCCCTGCACAGGGGCTTTGTTCGTTCTGGCGATTGCTTTGCGCTTCGACGTTTTTTGGGTTGGATGTATCGCCGTTCTGGCGATGGGCGGTGGTACGGCGACGTTCAATCTGCTGGTGGCCTGGTCCGGTGTGGCAGCGCGACGGCTCAGCGCTTTTCAAAGCGACGCCAAACGCGATCTTCATCGCGTATCGGGAGGTATGCATGTCATTGGGGGCGCTCTGGTTGCCGCGCTTAGCTTGACTTGGCTGTTGACGTATACCGCTTGAGGCAACGGCGATAGGCAACGCGCAGTTCTGATGCCAAACGGGGCATAGCCTATAGCATCCCGCCTTATACTTGCTTCGCCTTTCGCTGCCTGTCGGCTTCGCCTCCAACGCAAAAAGCGATGCTCGTGTTTCAGGTTGAAGGCGGGACGCTTTATTAGTCAGTTTTTAATCTGGCCGCCTGGCGCTGGGCTGTCGCTTTACGCGCGAAGACTTGCGTGCTGACAAATAGTAATAGGGCGGTCACTTGTATGCTGCGCAAGAGTGCCTTCGTTACGGCTTCGTGGCCGAAGAACTTAAGCCGATCAACGGCGATCATATAGGCGAAACACATGGGTATCCCGTACATCGCCGCCGTTTTCAGATTAAGATCGTCCAACACATACCCGAGGCGATTAAACCAACCCGTCTAGGGTGAGCGGTGCATGTCGACGGCTGCCAGTAATTCGTGAGATCCGCTATCATCGGGGTCTAATAATAACGCGCTTAACGCCGCCTCCTTGGCTATGCCGAACTCCTTGCGGACCCAAAACGCCCATCCTATCGCAACGTTGTTTTGGCTCGCTTTGGGGATCAAGGCGAAGCGCTTCCCGCGCATGGTGCTCTGCACGCTCCGCGTACACCTTATTCGAGGCCAGGCGAGAGGCAAAGTAATGCGCTTCATCGTCTTCTGGGGCTACAGACAAGAGGATTTGCGATGCATTGGACAGCGCCTTCAAATCCCTATTTCCTAACGCAATCGCACATCGGAGCTTTTATGCCATGACGTTTTCAGGATCACGGCGCAAAGCTTCGTTGAGAGAGGTTTGCGCGCTTGCTTCATCGTCAAGAATTGCGTCCGACATTGCCCGAACCAATTGATAAATCGGCAGATTGGGATTGGCGGCCAGTGCCAGATCGGCACCTGAATAGCCGGACGTCGCCGTTGTAATTACCTTGAAATCGATGTTTGCCTCGGCTGGTCGGCCCGCAATCTCAAGGTTCAGGATGGCTTTTTGCGCCGCCGCATCGGGTGGTGGAACAAAGAACAGACGGTCGAAACGAACGGGGCGCAGGGAAGCGGGATCCATCGACCATGGAATATTCGTCGCGGCCAAGATCAACACGCCGTCATTGCGTTGTTTCACACCGCCCATCTCCGCGAGGAAATGACTGACCATCTGACTTACGTGGCTTGCCACATTGCCCGGGCGCTTGGCACCAAGCGCATCGATTTCATCAAAGAACAAGATGGTAGGCGCCGAGTTCCGCGCTTTCTCGAAAATTGCCGACAGACGCTGCTCCGCCACGCCCCACAGCGGATCAAGGATGTCAGAGGTCGCCCCTGGCTGAAACCGGGCACCGCACCCACCAGCCGCGGCACGCGCGACCATGGTCTTGCCGCAACCTGGTGGGCCATACATCCAGACACCATCGCCCGACTTCTTTTTGAAGCGGGAGAGCAGGCTCGACTGTTTGAACGGCGCAATTATGCGTCTTTCGAATTCGCGTTTGACATCATTAAGGCGGCCCACGGCTTTGAACGTCATGGCGTCCAACTGGTCTTCATTTGTCCCAGGGGACGTGACGGCGCGTAGATGTACTACTTTGTCTGTAGCGTTGGTTGCACCGGTATCCGCCTCCGGATCGGCTGGTAACGCGTCGAGCTCAACCGCAGGTTCCGGCGCCTCGTATACAGGGTCTGCCGCAGCGGTCGCGGCCTCCGCCGAGGGCAGAACCGCCTCTGCAGCACCCCAGATTGCGGCATCCACGGCTAGGCTGGCTTTGGAGAAAACACCTCTTATAAGTTGCCTATCATCCGCGTTTTCAACGCTTTCCACAACAAGGTCGAAGGCAAGGTGCAATGCGCGATCGTCGAGGTTCAAATCGACCGCGCGGCGTATAACCGCCAGCCTGCCCGTTACATTGTCGGGCGCACGTTCAAGGCGCGACAGCAGCGTTTCAAATCCAGCGTCAGTCAAACCACAATTCGATTGGTTTCGTTTTATTTTTATCGGAGACCGGTCGAATGATGCGCTCATGGGGTGAAAGCCTGTCGGAAAAAAGAAAATTGTGCCGTGAGCAGAAACGCATGCATTGCACTTGGGATGCAGGCGCGCGAAACAAGGATGCGAAAGGTCGCCAAGGAATTGCTACGGTATGTCTGAACCCGCGCGCGATGCTGCGCCAGTCTTCGGGCGGCAAAAGGCTTTTGACGCGTCGTTTCTCATTTTGCTGGGGATCGCCCTTTGCGCGGCAACTGCTGTGGCATTTTTTAAGGGGCCGTGGCGTGTCGTTGAAATTGCCGCAAGCTACCTGGGGTTTTTGGTTGTCCTGACGCCAAAAATTCTGTGTGGCTTCCTGATCGCTGCAGCCCTGCCGATATTGGTCCCACGCGAAAAACTCCTTCATTGGGTCGGGCAAGAGAGTGGGGTCCGGGGCTATGCGATTGCGACGCTCGCAGGCGCGTTGGTGCCGGGCGGTCCCATGATGATTTTTCCTCTTGCTGCAAGTCTGCTGGCCGCTGGCGCGCGCGTCGCGATTGTCGTGAGCTTCGTCACTGCTTGGAGCCTCTATGGCCTGAACCGTACGGTTATCTGGGAAATGTCATTTCTTCACATCGACTTCGTGCTGCTTCGGGTCGCGATCTGTTTGCCGTTCCCGTTCCTAGCCGGTTGGGTTGCGTCGAGGCTCTTTAGATGAATATTCTACTCGGCACTCTCGTCTTGATGGCGCTTGCGGGCTGGGTCTGGCAGCGATTGGAGACGCCACCGCAACGCCACGCCGCCTTGGTTGGCGTCCAACACATGGTGTTGATGAACGCGCCACGGCTCGTCATCGCATTGATCAGTGCGGGCCTGTTCGCGGAACTCTTGCCGGAGGAAACGGTACGCGCTTATCTGGGGGACACGTCGGGCTTTCAAGGGGTCCTGCTCGGTGCTGCTTTGGGCGTTGTGACGCCGGGCGGCGCGTTCGTGAGCTTTGCATTGGCGGCGGGCGCGATGCAGTCTGGCGCCACAACACCCGCAATGGTCGCCTATCTCACCTCTTGGGCGCTTTTTGCACTGACGAAGGTCATCGCCGAAGAACTGGCATTTCTCGGCCGCGCATTTCTATTGCGCCGGGTCGCCGTGACACTCCCAATTCCGGTGATGGCGGGCAGTCTTGCTTTGCTGATCTGAACGCATTGAGGGAGGCGGCCCGTAACCTTCGAAATCAGCAATCCCGGCCCGGTCAACTCAGTTCGAACTTGCTTTCGGGACGCAACCCGCAAACTCTGAGGTCACCCGAAGACAAGCGAGAGGTCGTAACCGTGGCCGAATTCACCACAGCTACCGATATCGCCAAGGCCGTGCGATCAAAGCATTGCTCCGCCACAGAAGTTACGCGGGACACCCTGGCCAGACAAGACGAGGTCAATCCCAGCATTAATGCAATCGTCCAACCTATGCACGACGCGGCGTTGGCCCGCGCTCGCGAGATTGATGAAATGATTGCCCAAGGCGATGATCCGGGGCCACTTGCGGGTGTGCCGGTTACGATCAAGGTCAATGTTGACCAAGCGGGCTATGCCACAACAAACGGGCTCTCTCTCCAACAAGACGCAATCGCACAGTTCGACAGCCCCTTTGTCAAAAACCTTGAAAACGCCGGTTGCGTTTTTGTTGGTCGCACCAATACTCCTTCGTTCTCCCTTCGCTGG
This sequence comes from Pseudomonadota bacterium, assembly GCA_039024895.1. Taxonomy (GTDB): domain Bacteria; phylum Pseudomonadota; class Alphaproteobacteria; order Rhodobacterales; family Rhodobacteraceae; genus JAJDOD01. Next base: position 80,259 of record JBCCPJ010000003.1, read on the forward strand.
TTCACCAAAAACAAGTTGCATGGCCAGACGCTTAACCCGCGAAATGCGGCCCTTACGCCGGGTGGATCGTCAGGCGGCGCGGCCGCCGCCGTCGCCGCCGGTCTTTGCGCAATTGGCCATGGCACCGATATTGCCGGATCAATCCGCTATCCGGCCTATGCCTGTGGCATCCACGGCTTGCGCCCCAGCTTCGGGCGCGTGCCCACCTTCAATGCGACCAGTGGTGACCGCTATATCGGCGCGCAGCTAATGGCTGTTTCCGGACCTCTCGCGCGCCGGATCGAGGATTTGCGTCTCGCGCTTATTGGGATGTCGGGCATCGACGCCAATGATCCTTGGAGCATTCCCGATATTGCAGAGTTGCCCAATACAGCCCCAAAGCGTGTCGGCCTCTGCGTTTCGCCGGATGGGCTTGTCGTTTCGCCAGACATCAAAGCAACGCTCGTGCGCGCGGCCCGAAGCCTTGAAACCGTTGGATGGCGGGTGGAGGAAGTGCCTTGCCCCCCGATGCGCGAGGCAGCAGAGATCAACACGGTATTGTGGATGGCGGAAACGCAGTTTGCACAAAGCGCTGCCATAGAAGCTGAAGCCGACCCCGAGGCGGCCTTTGTGTTTGAGCAAATGAAGGGATTTGCAGGTTCCGTGGGCCTTGAAGAGGTCATGGAAGCACTCCGGCGGCGCGGCGCGATCATCCGTGAATGGGAGGCATTTTTCACCTCTTATCAGATGCTTATATTGCCTTCATCGGGGCAACTCCCCTTCGAGCAACAGCTGGACGTAAGGTCCGCCGCCGATTTCGCCGATGTCTTTGAAGCGCAAATGACCCAGCGAGGGTTGCCGGTCACGGGGTTGCCAGCGCTCGCCGTGGCAGCGGGCAACATTTGTAAAGGCCCAATGGGGGTCCAGTTGGTATCGGGCCGTTTTCGCGAAAGCACGCTGCTCGACGCCGGCGCTATCATTGAAGCGGAATTCGGCGCACCAGACATCGCCACACCGCTTGTTCTGTAAAAAGAACGTCGACGACTTTCTCCCTGCCGAGGTAAGCCTCGCCTCTACATTTGTGCTCGTTTGACGGATCGAGCACCATAATTCAGGGCGACGACGCAGTTGCATAACGCTTGAATACCTGCTTCGCTACCAAAGTCAGGCTTTGCCCGGTAGGCTCCAACGTAGAAAGGCCATGCACTATGTCCGCAGAACCCATCTTGGAAATCAAGAACCTGACCATTGACTTACCGCGTGCCGCTGACCGAAAACATGCCGTTGAAGACGTTTCCCTGAAGCTGCACCGGGGCGAAATCCTGTGCATTGTCGGCGAAAGTGGCTCGGGCAAATCTGTTATGACCAGTGCGATCATGAATGATGTTCCGGGACTATTGAAGGTCTCTTCCGGCGAGGTTCTTTTTGATGGCATGGACATGTTGCGCCTGCCGCAGGCCAAACTGAATGAAATTCGCGGCGCTCGCATCTCGATGATCTACCAGGAGCCGATGGCCGCCCTGAACCCTGCCGTTAAGATTGGCAAGCAAGTTGATGAGGTATTCGCCCTTCACCGGCCCGAGATATCACCCGCAAACCGGCGTGAGGAAACGCTGGCGCTTTTGGAGCAGATGAAACTCCCGACGCCGCCGCGCATCTATGACAGCTATCCCCATCAGGTATCGGGGGGGCAGTGCCAACGGATCGTTATTGCCATGGCGCTCGCCTGCAAGCCAGATGTCCTGATTGCAGATGAGCCGACAACTGCCCTCGACGTGACCACTCAGGCCGAGATTCTGCGTCTGATCAATGACCTAAAAGAGGTCTACGATAACGCGACGATCTTTATCACCCATGATTTCGGCGTTGTTGCTGACGTGGCTGACCGGGTTGCGGTCATGTGTTGGGGCAAACTCATCGAAGAGGGCCCCAAAGAGCAAATCCTCATGCATCCCAAAGAGCCGTACACACAGCTTTTGGTGGATGCTATGCCGCTTTTGGAGACAACCCGCAACCCGGATGTAACCCGGAACGATCCCCCGGTGGTGGAGGTCAAAGGGCTCCACAAGATATATTCGTCCGGTCAAAAGCAGGTCCATGCGCTCAAGGACGCGCAATTTGTCTTGCGATCCGGCGAAACGTTGGGCGTCGTGGGCGAAAGCGGGTCTGGCAAGTCAACGCTGGCAAAAACGTTGATCCGGCTCGAAGAGCCAAGCGAAGGCGCCGTGATCATCGATGAAAAGGACTTTCTCGGCCTGACGGGCGAGGACCTTGTTCACGCGCGCAAGAATATCCAGATGATCTTTCAGGACCCATTTGGGTCTCTCAACCCGTCGCAATCTGTCGGCTTCATGATTACCCGGGGCTTGCACCTTCAGGGGCTGAGCCACGAGGAGGCAAAAGTACGCGCTGTCGAGCTGCTCGACCAGGTTGGTTTGTCTGAAGCGGCCTACGCCCGCAAACCCCGGAACTTCTCCGGTGGTCAGCGTCAGCGGATAGGTATCGCTCGTGCCCTAGCCATGGAGCCGGACGTCGTTATCGCTGACGAAAGCGTCTCGGCCCTCGATCTTTCGGTGCAAAAGCAAGTACTGCGCCTCATGAACGATCTGCAGGCCAAGTATAAGATGGCCATTATCTTCATCACCCATGATTTGCGCGTTGCCGCGCAAATCTCTGACTACATTACGGTGATGGAGAAGGGGGTGATGGTGGAGTTTGGCCCCGCCGAGCAAGTCTTCAATGCGCCGAAACACGACTACACGAAGCGATTGCTAGACGCGGCCCCAGGGCGCGATTGGCACCCGCCGCGCCTAGACCCGGAAGAGGCCCGCGCGATCGCCGCGTCCATCGAACGCGCTTGATGCTGCCATCTCTACGGCTGGTTCTATGACCACCTGAGAGAAGGAATCGGGCGTTGGATCGTCCGCCTCCTTCGACTCGGGCGGCAAGAGCAAGCCGATCAGATAGATCGCATAGATGAATAGGATCGGACCGAAGACGACGGCCGCGGCGACTGCGGCGCCGCGTACCATTTGTTGTCCAATCTCTTTGCGATACGCATCGCGCGACCCTGATTCAAAGACGGTTTCAGTTTCGTTTTCCATTATATCCGCTCCTATTACTTAGGCGCATAGCCGTGGATTTGCGCCCAAGCGAACCAGTCATCGACGACCGTGCCCGTGAGTAGAATGCCGATCCCACCGGTGATTGGGGTCAGCACTGCGAACCACCAGGCCCAGCGGTGAATACCCTCCATGGTCGCGTTGAAGCCCATGGTCCAGCGCCAGAAGAGTGCTGCGCGTTCAGTGGCCGTGCCTCGATCGGCAATCTGTTCCAACTCCCGGTCGCCGCCATAGCGACTCACGGCGAGAATGGTCGCGCCATGCATCGCGAAGAGGAGAGCCGATCCGTAGAGGAACACAATCGAGAGTGCATGGAACGGGTTGTAGAAGAGGTTGCCGTGCTGGATAGAGAATGTCGCCGTCCAATCGAGATGGGTGAAGATGCCGTAGGGGACCGCTTCGGACCAGCTGCCCAAAAGGACAGGGCGGAAAAGGCCGAGCACAAGGAACAGCCAGATGGCGGCACCAAAGGCCCAGAACACGTGCTTGCCCATTTTCAGGTTTGCAGCCAGTTCCCAGGCCCGTGCCCACCAACTCATGACGGAGACGAGCAAGAAAAAACTTGCCACAAGCCACAGACCGCCTTCGCCCATTGGCGGAATGCTAAGCCCATAGTCGGCCGAAGGCGGCTCAAGCGAAAAGTAGAACAGGTCGCGCATGAAGACGCCGGGATTGTATCCGGCCTGGTCCCAATAGCTGAAGCCGACCAACAAGAACCAAATCGCGCCCGTCGCCAGCCCCACGAGGCCGAATGGCCCGAGGTAAAAGGGGCCAAGTTGCGCGTTGCCGAACCAACCGACGAGGTCGGAAAACCCGGTGCCTTTGCCGCGTTCGCCAAGATCGACGTCCTCGACGACACCCATTTCCGCCGGGCCGCGTACCTGTAGTTGGTTGAAGATATTTTGATACTCAGCCATTTACGCCTCCCTCAAGGCCAACCCAGAACGGCAGGTCGACATACCAGTACCACCAGTTTGCCCAGGCATCGAAATACACGGTGCCTGAAATGAGAATGCAAATTGCGGACCAGAAACCCGCGTTCAGCGCCAACAAAAGTCCCAAACGATGGATGCCCAAAGGTCCAACGGAGTAGCCGATGAAGTCCCGGAAGAAGGTGTCTTCATGGTCGGGGGACCGCATTTCCTCGCCTTTGTGGGGATTGGCAGCCGACAGGATCAGCGAGCCGTGCAGCGAAAGCGCGAGGCAGGTTGTAAAAAAGAAGGTCACCGCCAGCATGTGTGCCGGGTTGTAGTGGAAGTTTCCATAGGCCCAACCAACGTTGTTCACCCAGTCGAGATGGCTCCAGATACCGTAAGGGAACCCGTGCGCCCATGCGCCCATCAGGACCGGGCGGATGACCACAAGGCTCGTATAGGCGAAAATGGCGACGCCAAAAGCGATTGGTACGTGAAGGCCGATCCCTAATTTTCGCGAGATTTCCACTTCACGCAGCGCCCAACTGATGAACGCTCCGTGGGCGCAGATGGTGATGACCTGCCAGAGCCCGCCTTCCAACAACGGCGCTACGCCAAGCCCCACTTCAATCTCCGGTGGCTCGATGGAGATGAGCCAGGGGTTCCAAGTATCGCCCATTGCGGCCCCGTAGAAGATCATGATGGTGCCCATTGCGGCGAAGAAGATCGTCGTGACCCCGAAAAAACCCACGTAGAATGGGCCAATCCAGAAGTCGAAAAGATCGCCTCCAATCAGCGTGCCGCCTCGGATGCGGTACTTTCTCTCAAAAGATAACAGAGCCATTGCTGCTTCCCTTCGGTCTTTTGTCTCGTCTCACTTGTCCTCGATCATGAACTCGATGATCTGAGCGACGTTGTTATTGCCGTAACTTGTCATGTTGTAAGAATGACGTGTTGTCGGATCGAAAAGCGAAAGCTGGTTGCCTTCGTGAAGTCTGGCCATGACAGGCGTGTCTGCGGGGGCGTCGTGACGAAGCCGCTGCCGTCTTAGTACGGTTCCCAAGGTCTCCAACAGGCCGCCGTCGCCGGGCGCAAACTCTGCAATCAACTCGCGGTCCGCGTTCAGCAGCACAGTGCCCTGCCTTGGATGTGCGTCAAGGAAGACTGCTTTCTCCTGAAGAATTTCGCCGTACTGCGTCTCTGCCCGCGGGGACCCGCTATAGGTGTGGAATGCAACAAGCACGAGAAGCGTTGCGAGACCGAAAAAGATCACCCGCATAAGCCGCTGATCCAGAAGTTCTTTCCGGGAGGGTTCCGTTGCGTGCATGGTCATAGCCTTTCTGCCGCGGGCGAGGTGCCGTCGCTGAAAACGGCCACATCGTCGCCGGCACCAAACTTCGTCTCCGCCAGAAAACGGCCCGCTTTGGGCGGGGCGTTTCCAAACCGTGCGAAGGCGAAAAGGTGCATCTCGATTACGTTACTCGTCGCAAGGTGCTGCGATTAAAGGCATGGCTAGGTGAATCTAGCTGTCGCCAAGCTATCACCCCTGCTTGAGATGTGTCAATTATATCTGACAGTGTGCGTAAACTATAATTGACGGTTAGTGGAGCGTGCCGCCAACCCGGCCGATCGCGCCCGCAAGTATTTGTAAGCAGTTCAAGAAATGAGATGTATCCTGTCCCTGACACAGCTGAAATGCCTCTGATTGAGGTGCGCGGCCACCCCGGCGCGCGTGGTGGAGAGCCGAGATAAAACAGCTCTCGTCAGGCGTTATGAATACCTTGCATTCAGCGCTCGAAGGTTCGCAATAGTTGAACCCCGCCCGCCGGACACGGCGCATGGCGTTAACGGCATCCAAAGCCGATTTGGCAATCAAGGCGCCTTCCACTTTCCCGAACGTAACTTCGCTGCGCTGAAACGCAGACATCCACGCACAGCGCTCCGGCACGTGGAACGCCAAAATAAACCACCGCACAATTTCGAGCACCACAATTTCTGTTTGATCGAAGGGGAGATTTTCGATCCGCTCGCACTTTATCGCGGCCGAATTCGCGTTCGGACTTCTGCGTTCATAAGTCTGGCCCATGGTTCTTCCCAACTGACAAAGGGTGGGTATGAGACGGTAACCGTCGTGCAACCTGGCGTCCCCGATGGCCGATGCTGGGCAGGGTCAGAAAAAAGGTTTCACCGAGAGAGTCAATTCCTGCCATGCTCTCCCTTGCGGAAAACAGAGTTTCAGGCGACTAAGGGCGCGCGAGCAATGCTCAGCCAGCGTGATATTCCGCCATAGACAGGTTGTCTCCTATGCAGCTCTACGAGCGCGCCCAGTCCGTTTTCCCGGGCTTTCTCATATCGTGTCTCATCGCCGTTTCTGCGCAATTTGTCTCGGAGCATTACGGCGCGCCCGCCATGCTCATGGCGCTCCTGTTTGGGATTGCACTGAACTTTTTGTCGGAAGAGGGGCGGTGCAGGGAAGGGATTAGCTTTACCGCCCGGCAGGTCTTGCGCCTTGGTGTCGCCCTTCTCGGTTTGCGCATTAGTTTCGATATGGCCGCCGATCTGGGTTGGCAGATCGCCGTACTTGTCATCGGGGGGACCTTTGCCACAATTGCCTTCGGTATGGGCATTGCACGATTTTTTGGGCACGGACCGCGATTTGCGTTTCTCTCAAGCGGTGCGGTGGCCATTTGCGGTGCCTCAGCGGCGATGGCGATCTCGGCCATTCTTCCGAAGGACGAACGCACGGAGGAACGACTGGTCTTTACCGTCGTCGGGGTAACCCTCCTTTCGACAATAGCCATGATCCTATTTCCGGTCATCGCCGATAGTCTCGGTTTCACAGGCCAGGCGGCTGGTGTTTTTATCGGCGCGACAATCCATGATGTCGCTCAAGTGGTGGGCGCTGGCTTCTCGATCTCGGAAGAGACGGGGGAAATTGCCACGGTGGTCAAACTCATGCGGGTTGCCATGCTTGCCCCGGTTATCTTGGTGGCCTCAATTCTCGTTAGGCGCCTTGCAGCGGTAGAGCATCCGCTCGAGCGCCCGCCGTTGCTGCCGGGCTTTGTGATCGCGTTCGTTGTGCTTATGGCGCTCAACTCATTCGCCCTTATACCCGCGCCCTTGACGCAAATCGCCACCGATGTTGCTGGTTGGGCGCTGCTTACGGCCATTGCTGCGGTTGGTCTCAAAACGTCGCTTGGCGAGGTCATCAAAGTCGGCGGTCCCGCAATTGCGCTGCTGGTGACAGAAACTGTCTTTCTTGCGCTTCTCATCACCGCTGGACTTCTCTGGTTGCAAATCTGATACGTCCCTTCTGTGAAGCTCGAAGACCCTCGCGTAAACAAGTCGCAGCACTAGGATTACGATGCTGGCAAAAAGTCTGTCCTGCGCGCTTAAGGTGCCTTCAGGGCCGCCACGCTTTTGGGCCAGGGGTCGGCAAAGGTCTCGCCCGCCTTCCAAGCCGCGATTTCGTCTTCAGTACAAAAACAGGTCTTCAGTGTCTCAACAAAGCTGTCGAGCTCCAGCGCATCGCCGATTACCGTCAACTGGCAGCGCCGATCACCAAAGTCGGGATGCGCTTCTTTCAACTTGGCGCGCATCGCCTCTTTCTCCCAATCCGACAAGTTCAGGCTGTCATCGTCGAGCGCGCTGATTTTCCAATAGTTGACGATCTCCAGCCCCACGCTCCCCCCGGTCTGGTTCCAGAGCAGCATCAGGTTGTCGCGCGTTGGCAACCAAAAAAACCCTTTGCTCCGATAAATGCCAATACCGAGGGATGTTGTGTAAACGTCGTATAACCGCTGGGGATGAAAGGGGCGAGGGTCGCGCAAAACATGGTTGCCGAGTTTGTATGTTTCGGGCTGCGCCATGGGGGCGCTTTCATGCTCTGCATCCCAATCGGTCAGCTCCTTGCCAAGAACTTTGACCCGCTCATAGTCATAAAGGGGCATGGCGAGGATTTTCTCCAGGCTGAGATTGCCCCATTGCATGGCAAGGATGTCTGCGCGGGGGTTCAACGGATGTATGGCTTGCGCGACCTGCTGAATGACCTCGCGCGGCACCTTGTCGGACTTACTGAGCAGCACGCGGCTCGCAAACATGATCTGCTCCGCCAACAGGTTTGCGACACCGCGCCGTCCCGCCTGGAGATTCTCGCTCGCAACGGGATGGATCGCACGGCCAAGATCATGGTCCTGTTGCAGAACAACTGTGTCGACAACTGAAAGGAAACCATGCAGGCGCAGCTCCGGCATTTGGCGAACAGCCTCAAGCAAGGGCCAAGGGTGTGTACTTCCCGATGTTTCGATCAAAAGATGCGTAACTTTCCCATCTGCCAGCACCTTGTCCACCGCCTCCCGAAAAAGCGGCAACCCGCCCTCGCTGCTGATACTGTTGCCAGGAATGGAGGCGAAGTGTGGGCTTCTGCGTGAAATGACCTCGCTCGTGTCGAGGACAGAGCCGTCTACGTCGAGCGTGCTCATCTCGTTCACAATCACACCGAGCGTCACATTTTGGAGCTCCCGCGCCTGAACCAAGAGGCTTTGCATTAATGTGGTTTTCCCGGCACCGAGAAAGCCGGACAAGATCGTGGTTGGTATGGGCATAGGACATTCCAGATGCGATATGCGTCGTGTTATTTGGTAACATTTACGCCGGGGCTAAACGCAAAAGGTTAGGACGACAATGTCCCTACTTCGTCGCATCGTTTAGGGAGAGCCCGAACCGGAAACTCCTCTCGGCACATTTCTTTCGCCTCTAACTCAGGCGCGCCAAAGTGGCGTTCGGGAGAGCAGCATCAAATCGTGAAGTACGGCTGGCGTCTCTTGTAGGAACGCCGCGATCCCGCCGCTCAAACGCGTGTCAGATTTTGCGGGAGGGTATTTGGTGGAGCCTAGGGGGGTCGAACCCCTGACCTCTTGCATGCCATGCAAGCGCTCTCCCAACTGAGCTAAGGCCCCATCCGGTGGTCCGAAGCGATCCGGACCGCACGTGGGTTAGTGCTAAGCGCCACGCGACGCAAGTAAAATCGACCTCAGTCGTCGTCTTCCTTGGCCACATCGGCAATGTCGTCAAGTGAGACGTTATCGTCTTCGTCGTCGTCCAGCACATCATCGCCGAGATCGACATCCGCGTCATCATCCTCGTCGTCGTCTTCGAGAACGATATCCTCTTCATCCTCGAATTCCTCTTCCTTCTTCTTGGCAGAAGCGGCGTCGGATTTGTCTGCGGTCAGGCTGCGTTTGCCCTTCCCGGTATCGAGGTTCACGACCTCACCCGTATACGGGCTGATCGGCGGGTTTTTGTTCAGGTCATAGAACCGCTTGCCGGTCGTTGGGCAAACGCGCTTCGTGCCCCATTCTTCTTTAGGCATGGCTCTTGGTCGTCCTTTGTTTCTCGGATTGCGCGGCAGGTGCCATATGCGGGCGCTACTGTCAAAGGCTTTCCCGCGTCATGCGAAGGATGTAAGCTTATCCCACAGGCCACGCAAGTCGGACCATGCAAGAGTTTTCCCTGAAAACCGCGCCAGAGGTGACGGTCAATCTCCGACGATCACGGCGGGCACGACGGATTTCCCTGCGGGTCTCGTCGCTGGATGGGAAAATCACTTTGACCATGCCGCCCGGTACCCCGGCGCGCGTTGGTCAAGCTTTTGCAGAGGAAAAAGCGGCCTGGTTGAGGAGGGCCGTCGGGAATGTACTTGCGCCAGTGCCTGTTGTCATTGGTGCCTCTCTCCCAATCGGAGGGCAAGATCATTTGGTAACCCTCGGAAAGGGACGGGCCGCAGCGATCAAAGACGGCATGATCGCAGCGCCAGCAGCCCGGGAAGGACCGGCTGTGGAAGCGCTCCTCAAACTCTTGGCGCGCGAACGATTGAGCCAATCCGTCACTCGCTATGCAAACCGGTTGGGCCGAACGCCGGGGCGCCTCACCTTGCGCGATACACGGTCGCGTTGGGGCTCTTGCTCCTCTTCAGGCAATCTCATGTTTTCGTGGCGGCTTATCATGGCGCCAGTGCGGGTTCTTGACTACGTGGCGGCCCATGAGGTCGCGCATTTGCAGCATATGGATCACTCAACCGCGTTTTGGGCCTGTGTCGAAGACCTATTTCCTGATCACAAAGCGGAACGCGTGTGGTTGAGGCAGGAAGGTGCGACACTTCACCGTTTCCGTTTCAAGAAGTCCGATTGACGTCACCGATATTTGTGATCACAATTTAGCCCTATGTTGACCCGCGCTTCCGATCCGCTCCCCGCTGCCCATGATCGTGTCTATCGGGCGCTCCGTGCCCGGATTATGCACGGCGAACTCGCGCCTGGCACAGCTTTAACCCTGCGGGGGATAGGTGCCGAATACGAGGTATCCATGACGCCCGCGCGCGAGGCTGTGCGACGTCTGGTGGCGGAAGGGGCGCTGACGCTCTCGAACTCGGGCCGCGTCTCTACCCCGGAACTCTCCAACGAGCGGATTGAAGAATTAGCCGCTCTTCGCGCACTCATCGAAACCGAATTGGCAAGCAGAGCCTTGCCGCGGGCGCATCTGGCTTTGGTCGACCGGTTGAATGTCATCAACCATGAGGTGGCGGAAGCTGTTGCCAAGGGCGACTCAGTGCGTTTTATCCGGCGCAACCTCGAATTTCATCGGACACTCTATCTCCGCGCGCAAGCCCCCGCGATGCTTGCCATGGCAGAAACGGTTTGGCTGCAACTCGGGCCCACGATGCGCAAGCTCTATGGTCGCATGCGCCAGGGCCGACCGCCCGAACATCACAGGCACATTTTGGCCGCTTTGCGCGCCGGGGATGAGCCAGGGCTACGTCTCGCCGTCCGAACAGATGTGACCCAGGGATTGCGGATGCTCACGACGTGACGCCAGTCGCGCGGCGCGACCGCTGAAAGAGCGGGTGGACTAAGCACAAGACGCGCGACCGGAAACCCACGAGATCGCGCAACCAAAGGAAAATCAGGTCCCCGCCGAGCCTTCCCTTAGACGGTGCGCATGCGCCGCATTTGCTTAATGGCCACATCGTGCCATACTTCCCACAAGCAAGCGAAAATTTCACTCCGCCAGCCAATAACCGTTCGCCAAAAGCGTACGGCTTTTTCTATTTTTGGGAGGAAGAAATGAACGTACACACAAGTACTGCGGGTCCAAGCGCGGCACTCGACGCAAGCCATCTCGGCGTGGAGTTCCCTTACAAGGCACGCTACGGGAACTTTATCGGTGGCAAATTTGTTGATCCAAAGTCGGGTCAGTGGTTTGAAAATGTAACGCCTGTTACCGGCGAAGGCATTTGTGAAGTCGCCCGATCAAATGCTGCTGATATCGAAGCGGCACTGGACGCGGCCCATGCGGCAGCGCCAGCTTTTGGAAAGACCTCGTTGACCGAGCGTTCGACCATGCTCTTTCGAATTGCAGATCGCATCGAAGAAAACCTGATGAAGCTCGCGGTCGCCGAGACGCTGGATAACGGCAAGCCGATCCGGGAATCAGTTAATGCCGACCTTGCGCTTGCAATCGATCACTTTCGGTATTTTGGCGGCGTGATCCGCGCCGATGAAGGCTCGATCGCCGAGATTGACGCCAACACCTACGCCTATCATTTCCATGAGCCTCTGGGTGTGGTCGGTCAGATCATTCCTTGGAACTTCCCCATTCTGATGGCGGTCTGGAAACTGGCACCAGCCCTCGCGGCAGGCAATGCCGTTGTCTTGAAACCGGCAGAACAAACGCCTGCCTCGATCATGGTATTGATGGAGTTGATTGGCGACCTCATCCCCGACGGCGTGATCAATGTCGTCAATGGGTATGGTGAGGAGGCCGGTGCTGCCCTGTCCACTTCGACCCGTATCGCCAAGCTGGCCTTCACCGGCGAGACGACAACCGGCAAGATCATCATGAAGGCCGCGTCGGAGAACCTTATTCCGGTCACGCTTGAACTGGGAGGCAAGTCGCCGAACATTTTCTTCCAGGACGTCATGGATGCAGATGACGCCTTCCTCGACAAATGTATGGAAGGCTTTGCGATGTTTGCCCTGAACCAGGGCGAGGTATGTACATGTCCTTCGCGTGCCTTGGTCCATGAAAGCATCGCCGAGGCGTTTCTAGAGCGCGCCGTCGAGCGGGTGAAGGCTATCAAGCAGGGCAACCCGTTGCAGATGGAAACCATGGTTGGCGGCCAAGCCTCGACCGAACAGATGGAGAAAATCACCGGTTATCTCAAGCTTGGCAAGGAAGAAGGTGCCAAAGTCCTGGTGGGCGGTGAAGCCGCATCGCTGGGCGACGGTCTGAACGACGGGTACTACGTGCAGCCAACGGTCTTCCGCGGTGAAAACTCCATGCGTATCTTCCAGGAAGAAATCTTTGGCCCCGTCCTGTCCGTCACGACCTTTAAGGATGAGGCGGAAGCTATCGCAATCGCCAATGACACAACCTATGGCTTGGGCGCCGGGGTCTGGACGCGTAACGGCAATGTCGCCTTCCGCGTCGGCCGTGCGATTGAAGCCGGGCGGGTTTGGACGAACTGCTACCACCATTACCCGGCTCACGCCGCCTTCGGTGGGTACAAAAAGTCCGGTATTGGTCGCGAGAACCACAAAATGATGCTCGACCACTACCGCAATACGAAGAACCTGCTCGTCAGCTATGACGAAAACCCCATGGGCTTCTTCTGATCGGTTAGAGATCGTGGTTTGGGCCGGCCTCGTGTCGGCCCTTCCTACTTTGAGCTCTACACAAGCCCTTTATCCGTGCCTTAACGACTACAGAACGCGCTACTTGATTGCGGTTTAACCACCCGCGTTAGGAAAAGCGCGTGCCGGGTCATAGTCTTCGAAACTCATCAGTCTTTGGGCATTACATTCCTTTTGCCACTCTGTGCCCGGTTGAATGGCGGTGACAACGGGGAAGCGGTCGCGCAGCGCCTGTGCCCGCTCAGTCTCTTCCATCGCGATGGCCACAAGACCAACCACGACACCCTCCTGGCGTTCGACAAGCTCAATGGCGCCTTCCATTGTCCCGCCGGTCTCAATCCATTGATCCACGAGCAAGACGCGGGTGCCCGTAGCGAAGGCGGGTAGACGCATTTCCATATCCTGGGTGCGCCCCGAATAATTGGTGAAGCTGATACGGTCGGTTTCCACGCAGAGCTTGTCAGACTTCCGGATCGGCAGAAAACCCACGTCGCGCCGTGCGGCAAGGGCGGCGCCGAGGACAAACCCCATCGCATCGAGCCCGCCGACCACATCAAAGTCCAGACCGTCGAGATCATGCAGCAGATCGTGCAACAAGTCCTGGAACGCCGCTTGGTTGATGTAGATGGAGGTCGGGTCGAGCCAAGCAAACTGCGCGCCCTTCGTGTTCGGCGCCATAAGCCGGAAATACCACCGGTCTTCCCTTGGACCTTTTTCTCTCATTCTCCGTCTCCCAGCCTCGCAGCAACATCTAGTAAGCGCCGTAAGCGCTTGGGATCAATATCGTAAAAATTATCTTCGTGATTGATGCCCGTCGCCACCATGAAGCAGTCGACATGGCGATAGCGCTCGGCATTCTCTGGCGTGATCCCCGAAGCGAGCGCCAAAGTGGCGTCGCCAAGCGCCTGTCGGAAAGTGCTGATTTTGTTGGCATCCGCCTCCTGACCGGTTGCCGGACCGGATGTGCAGACAACATCCATCCAATCGCACGCAACGGCTGCGGCTTGACCGTAGTTTTCGCGTGCAACAGGTCGCTGCTTCTTGAACGCAGTGCCGCCGAAATAAAGGCCGTCCCAGCCGTCCCGTGCAGCGGCTATGGCTTGCGCTTCCACTTGATCGGAACGTCTCTCGTCAATCCGGGCATCATCGGCCCAATAGGCATCCACGCGGCATCCTTCCCGTTCTAAGTCAACAAGTTGCGGGAAAGCCTTCAATCCGGTCACAGCCAGAAAATTGACACCCATCCAGAGGTCGGGACGCGCGGCGCGCACCTCCTTCAAGATCGGAAGGAACGCCTCCACGCCGAAGTCGTGATTGATCAGGAAACACCCGGGCGCCCCTTCGCCTGAAAGCACCTCAATATTCTCCAAGGTGCGCGATGTATCAAGGACATGGATCACCGGCAGCACAACCGGACCGCTTGCATTGAACTGCGCTCGAAATTCCGCTCTGTCCAATTCGTGACCCTCAACGCATATTTCTTGTGCAATGCACGTAATTATAGCGCAGGCTTTCCCCAACGTCCGGGAATCGGATGTGAAGGCCGCGCGTCTCAACTCATAAACGTGCTGTCGAAATCTGGAAATAGAGTGGGAGAGTGGGGATGTCCGACACGAAATTCATGCAAACCAAACGCGGGTTCTTGAAGACGGGGCTTGCGTCTGTTGCGCTAAGCGCGCCCTTCGTAAACCGTGCCTGGGCGCAAACCACCGAGCTGACGATGCTTGGGTGGTATGGCACCGCCGAGCCGGACATGGTGGGTGAGTTCGAAGAAGCCAACAACGTCAAATTCGTACCGAAGTATTATGCGGGTGGTGACAACATGCTCGCTGCTCTGGCGCAGAACCCGCCGGGCACATTCGACATCATCCACACGGATGCGGAATACGCGAAGCTGCTCGTTGCGAACGATTTGGTGATGGAACTTGATTCCAGTGCTTACGCGTTCGACGATCTGCTCCATGATGACTTCAAGAGCTTCGCGGGCCACTGGGATGACGGCGGCAAGCTTTATTCGCTGATCACGCGCTTTGGACATCTTGGCGTGTCCTACAATAAGGACGTGCTCACGGCGGAAGAAGCTGCGAGCTATGACATCTTCTGGGACGAGCGCTTGACCGGCAAGGTAGGCCATTTCGATTGGCACCTGCCGACGCTGGGCCAGATGAGCCTGCTCATGGGCAATGCTTCTCCCTTTGACATCGACGCGGATGCCTGGGCGGCGGTGCAAGAGAAGACGCTATCGCTCAAGAGCCAGGTCGGGGGCTATTTTGACTTTGGCGGCACCTTTGCGGGTCTGAAGAATGGCGAGATGCTTGCCATGGTGGGCATCGGCGATTGGGTGACCGGCATTCTCGAACGCGACGGCGCGCCAGTGTCGTCGGTAGTGCCAAAAGAAGGCGGCATCCAGTGGACGGAGAGCTACTCAATCGCCAAGACGTCTGAGAAGGCCGAACTTGCGCTCAAATACCTCGACTACACGATGTCTCCTGAAGGCCAGGTCAAAACAGCACAAATGCTCGGCTATCCCGGTCACGCGGTGACCAAAGCCGGTCGCGCGCTTCTGAACGAGATGGACCCGGCGGAGGCACAGCGCTCCGGCCAGGTTGACGGCGACCCGCGCGACCCGATTACGCTGATCAATGATGGCCGCATCAGCTACCGCGACATTCCGGTTCAGCAAACGCTTGAGGACTGGAACGACTTCTGGTCGGAATACAAGAACGCCTGATCCCGTGATTGAGACGATGGGGCGGGGCCGATGAGGTCCCGCCTTAACCTGTACGCCCTGACATTCCGTCTGCCGATCATCCTTTGGCAGGCAGTGTTCTTCATTGGCCCACTGATTTTTGTTGTGGCGATGTCATTCTTCGTCGTGCGCAACTTTCAAATGGTCGAAACCTTCGAGTTCGACAGTTGGGCGCGCATGTTGTCCCGCGATTTTGTGTGGGATGCCTACACTTACACGCTTCTGATGGCGGGCAGCGCGGCAATTTTGGCCTCGTTGATCGCCTTCCCGGCAGCATACTGCCTCGCCTTCCAAACCTCCGCCAGTACACGACAAATCGCGATCCTGCTGCTGATCATTCCCTTTTTCACCAGCTACCTCGTGCGCACCTTCAGCTGGTACACAATCCTCGCTGAAGCGGGCGTGCTGAACGGTGCCGTGGGGCTTATCGGCCTCGGCCCCTATACGCTTCTCAACACTGCAACGGGCACGTTGATCGGCTATCTCACGCTGGTGATGCCGCTCGTTCTGATCCTCCAAACGGTCACGATGGCGAACATCGACGACCGCCTGATACAGGCGGCACGCAACCTTGGCTGCTCACCTTTGCGCACAATCCGCACTGTCATCCTGCCCGCTGGCAAGACAGGCTTTGTGATTGCCGCACTCTTCGCATTCATCCTCGCCTTCGGTGATTTTGTGGCACCGTTCTATCTCGGCGGTTCGAACCCGCCGACACTGCCCATCCTCATCATCGACACAACGAAAGCCGGACAGCAATGGCCGCGCGCCGCCGTGGTCGCGGTTATTATGATGGTCACACTTTTTGTGGTCGCGTTCTCGGCGATCATGTACGCCTACCGGAAAAGGGCGAGCCGATGACGCTGTTCCTCCGGGCGTGGCTGGTGCTTGTGGCAGGCTTCATCTTCCTGCCGATCTTCGTCAGTATGTTGTTTTCCTTTAACGAAGCGCGCTTCCCGACACTGCCGCTCACCGGGTTTACAACACTCTGGTACGAAACGATATTTGCCGATGACGATTTTTGGCGTTCCGCTAGGAACAGTCTGATCGTATCCGGCTGCACATCTATTGTCGCCACCTTTCTGGGGTTTTGCACAGCCTATACCGACTATCGCTACAGCTTTCGGGGTAAGAGCCTGTTCCTTGCCATCATTTTGTTGCCGCCGACAATTCCGCTCATCATTATCGCGCTCGCGATGCTCGCGTGGTTCAGCCGTGTTGGCATGTCGGGGCAAGTGGTCAGCATCATCGCGGCACACACGGTTCTTACCGCCCCTTTTGCCATGGCGATCATCCGCCTTCGCCTGTCCCAAATCGACGAGAGCTTGGAGGCCGCCGCCTGGAACCTTGGCGCCAGCGAGTGGCGCGCCATGCGCGAGGTGATCCTGCCGTTCTGCAAGCCCGCGATCCTGTCCGCCTTGTTCTTGACCGCCGCCGTTTCCTTCGACGAGTTCACCGTTTCGTGGTTTGTCTCTGGCCTCAACAAGACTTTGCCGGTCCACGTGCTGGAAATCGTGCAAGGCACGATAGACCCACAGGTCAATGCCATCGGAACGCTTGTCTTCGGCGTCTCGATTACCCTTGTGGTCATCAGTCAGGCGCTCATCTTCTTCCGACTACAGAAAGCGACGTCATGACGGACACGCTCGTCACCCTCGACAAGGTCGAAAAGCGCTTTGACGACTTCGTCGCGGTCCGTGAGGCCAGTGTCGAAATTGGGGCAGGGGAGTTCGTCGCTATCATGGGGCCCTCCGGCTGCGGCAAGACCACGACCTTGCGCATGCTTGCCGGCCTCGACGCGCCCACCTCCGGCGAAATCCGCATCGCGGGTAAACTGATGAATGACGTGCCCGCCCACCAACGCGACACACCCATGGTCTGGCAAAGCCTTGCGCTCTTTCCGTTCCTCAACGCCCGGGAGAATGTGGAGTTCGGTCTCAAAATGCGCGGTATCGATGCGGCTGAACGCAAAAACCGCGCCCTGAACTGGCTTGACCGGATGGAGATTGCGGAGTTTGCCGAGCGCAATGTCGAGACCCTTTCGGGCGGCCAGCGCCAGCGTGTGGCGCTCGCACGTGCGCTTGTCACGGAGCCGCAATTGCTGCTCCTCGATGAACCGCTCTCGGCGCTCGATGCCCACCTTGTTATCCGCATGCAAGGCGTCCTCACCAAGTTGCAAAAGGAGCTGGGCATCACCTTCGTCTATGTCACGCACTCGCAATCCGAGGCGTTCGCTATGGCCGACCGCGTCGTGATCATGTCGAAAGGGGAGATTGCTCAGGTCGGTACCCCCCGCGAAGTCTACCGGGCGCCACGCACACGCTTCGTTGCGGAATTTGTCGGTCGAAACAACATTTTGCCGGGCAAAGTTGTATCAAGTTCAACCGACGCACTCGAGGTTGAAACGCCACTTGGCACCTACGCCGTCCATGGAGAAGCGCCCGTGGGGGCTGCGGCCTCCATAGTTGTGGCCGCCGATATGATGCAGGTTGGCACTGGCGAGAACAGCCTGGAGGCCACCGTTATTTCCGAAGAATTCGTCGGTTCAATGGTGACCGCTTTTCTCGAAGCCGCCGATGGCACCGAACTGAAAGTACAAGTGCAGGAACGCGCGCTCGCCGAACTTGATCTCCGGGCCGGTACCCGGGTCTCCCTCCATTGGGCCACCCGAGACGGCCATTTGTTGTTGGAGGAGACATGATCCAGAACCCGATCCCATGGCCGAACGGCGCCCGCTGTGCCTGCGCAATCACCTTCGATATGGATGCTGATAGCCTCATCCATATCGCCCGGCCTGAAGACAGCCAGGACCGGCTCTATCCAATCTCTATGGGCCGCTACGGGCCGACTGTCGCCATACCGCGCATCCTTGACACCTATCGCCGCCTCGGTCTCAAGCAGAGTTTTTTCATCCCCGGCTGGTGCATGGAAGCCTATCCTGAAATCGTCGAGGCAATCCTCCACGATGGCCATGAAATCGGTCACCACGGGTGGATCCACGAAGACCCCATCGTCACCCAAGGCACGGCGCAAGAGGAAGCGTTCGGGAAGGCGCTGGAAACCCACAAACGTATGACTGGTAGCGCCCCTCGCGGCTATCGTGCGCCGGTCTACAACATCACTCCGCAAGTCATTGACCTGCTTGTAAAACACCAGTTTCGCTACGACAGTTCAATGATGGCGGACGACATTCCCTACAGGATGCAAACCGAGGGCGGCGCGCTCTATGAAATGCCCGTCCATTGGGGCACGGATGATTGGCCACCCTTCGCCCATTACGATGAAATCGGCTATATGATGCCGGTGCGCGGGCCGTCTGCTGGGCTCGAGGGCTTTTGGGAAGAGTTCGAAGCGCAATATGAAGCGGGCGGGTTTTTCATGCTGATCCTGCACCCTTTTCTCACCGGCAGACTTGCCCGGTGGCGGCTGGTGGAACAGTGGCTCGAAACGACGCTGGAAACCCGCGACGTTTGGTTTGCGCCGCTCGAAGCCATTGCGGACCACCTCGACACCGTCCAATCTCTGCGGACGGAACACCTGCCTTATTACACCGAACCGCAACGCTAGGGAGGATACCCCCATGCTGTCTAACACCGATGCCAAGTTTCTCCGCCTTGCCTATGAGGAGGCAAAGGGCGGTTATGATGAAGGCGGTTGTCCTATCGGCTCGGTTCTCGCGCGCGGCGATGAACTTGTGTCCCAGGGTCGCAATCAGCGGGTTCAGAAAGGCGACCCGATTGCCCATGGCGAGATGGACGCGCTCCGCAAGGCGGGTCGCCAAAAGACTTACCGCGATACCACGCTCTATACGTCGCTCAGCCCCTGTATGATGTGCACCGGCACGATCATACAGTTCGGCATCCCGCGCGTTGTGATCGGCGAGAACACGACCTTCGGCGGTAATGAAGAGCTGTTGCGCGAACGCGGGGTGGAAGTGATCGTCGCCGACGATCCCGATTGTATCGCGCTCATGACGAAGTTCATCGAAGAAAAGCCGGAGCTTTGGAACGAAGATATCGCGGAAGACTAAGCGCCACCGCGCCCTCGACGTGATCTGTCGCCTTGACGTTTTCGCGAAGTTGTCGGGCAAGTTTCCAGGGCGGTGAAGGGGACGGGAAAGGAGAGCGGTATGGAAAAACTCATCGATGGCAGCCCGGCTCGGCCAGCGGGTATCATCACCGAAGATACCGTAGTTCCGGCACGTGCGCCGTGGAGTGCACGGCTCGCAAGAGGCCAAGCGCTCCGCCTGATCGATATCGAAGGGCAACAGGCCATCGACTTTCTTTGCTTCGGAACCGAGCCCCATGAAGGACAGGTCGAGCGCTATCACATGCCCAACACCATCAAGATCCCTAAGCAACTCATGCTGGGAAAGGGCACCACTCTATACTCGCAGTTTGCGCGCCCATTGATGACGATTACGGACGACAGTTGCGGTGGACATGATACAATCTTTGGGTGCTGTTCCTTCCATGTCGATCAGGTGCGCTATGGCCAGCAAAACCGCGAAAGCTGTCAGCGCAATTTTGAGCGTGAACTGGCCGCCCACGGTCTCGGGCCGGAGCATGTGGTCGCCAACGCCAACTTCTTCATGAATGTGCCGGTAGCCCCGGATGGCCACGTGGAGATCACCGAAAGCCAGTCCAAACCGGGCGACTATGTCGATCTTCGCGCTGACAGGGACGTGATAGCCGTCTTGTCCAACTGCCCGCAGGAATTGAACCCGGCCGCGGGGGGTGGCCCCACGCCTATTCGCGCCATCGTCTATGCGCCGTGAGAGCGCAGTGGTGGGTCAATCTGCTTAACGCCGTATTCCGGTATCGCTGGCCCGAAGGCCACGTCTACCACCCTAATTAAATGGCGCGGTCAGACTCGCTCTAGACAGCGCGGCACAGCACTTTTAGCATGTCGCCCATGGGGTATGTTGTTTTTGTTTTAGCGATTGTTTTGAGTGCGTTGTCCGGCGCTCCTGTTCTTGCGCAAGGCTGGCAGCCCCTGGCACCGCAATACGGCACCGGATATGTGAGCTGCGCGCAGACCAACGGCGCCTACGAGTGCCTGTCATTCCAATGCCACCCGAAACGCGGTCTCGAATTTGGCCATTACACAAATCAACCAGGCGCTTTGTCGCTGGCAGTAGCGACAACGGATCAGGGCACAACAGAAGTCCTACGCTGGCGCGATGTGGGCGTGCCGGGGATGAAAGTTCAAAACTACAGCCATTACGGCATGGCGGAGTTTCTGGCTTCGCTAGCCAAAAGCCAAACCTTGACATTTCAAACCGCGTCGACCCACAGCTTGTCTGTGGCAGGGGGCGCGCAGGTTGTGAACACGACGCTGGCGGCGTGCCAGTCAATCGAGAACCGCCGCTATCCGAAGTCTCTTTCGGAAATCGAAAAGGACGCCGCGCAATTCGCGAAAGAGATACGACCGGAGCAAACCGAGCTCACATATCTCTATGAAACCGACAGTTGGGGCAATGATCTTGCCCAATATAGTGGCCTCGACCGCAACGGCTGTACGCAGCAATGTCTGGGCCGCGCCGATTGCAAACTTGCCACCTTTAACGACACGAAAAACATCTGCTTCCTGAAGAGCGATTTCGGAACCCTTCGCAGCCAGTCCGACGCATTTACGACCTATGTCTCGCGCCGACCGACCTTGGTGCGCCAACCCGGGTTACCAGGTCCGGCACCCGTTACAACGGAAAGCCTCCGCGCCTCACCACTGGTCCCGTGGCAAGACACCGTCGAAGCGCTGCGCAACGCATCTATCCCGCTTGGCGGCACCTGCGAGGCGGAGCTTGCAACGGTGCAACGTATGGCTTCGACACTCCAGATGCAGGCATTGCCGACCAACGCAATCGCCGGTCAGGTGGTCCCCGTTGGATGGACTAACACCCCGATGGATGCGCGCGTGCCCGCTTGGATGGTTATCTCCTCCGAACGGCCAATCCGCTTTGATGGGGAGGGGTTCTTCGGTCTCAACGCAGGCGGGATTGGCCCGTTTGGCCTGTCGCTCGACAGCGACCGGCAACGCGCCTTCGCACCGCTCTACACCGCCGATACCAAAGCGGGGGTGAAAATTGGCCTCCGACCATTGGAAGCGGGCACCTATCCGATGCGCGTGACCCTCGTGACGTATCTGCGCGCCTGCAAACAGGAAATCCCGTTGGTGCAGGCCGATTGGGAGATCACCGTCACCCCGGCTGCCCCCGAAATCGTCCTCCGCGACATTACCGAGACCTATCCGTATGACCGCCGCATCGATGTGCCAGAATTGGGACGCCGCATCGAGTTCAACGATACCCGCTTCCAAATCCAGTTCCTCGAAGACGGCAGCGAGGTTCTGGCACGAGAAGGCAAGAACCTGCGGCTCTCGCCCACGAAGCGATTTGCGGTGATTTATGACAATGCCGAGTTAGAGATCATCGACATTGTGGATGGCACGACGGTTGCTAATGTGAAAGGCATTGAGTTCGCATTCTGGAATGCAGACAGTTTCTTTCTGACGGACCGAGCGCCTTGGGGAGAAATGACGGTTGGCGCCACGATGCTCCCTCGGATCTTTAAAGAAGGTGTTCGCACCGGTGGGTCTTGTTGTGGCAACAACGGCAGCTCTGACTTGTTTGTTGACCTAGAAAACAATTTTGTAGTCTTGCAAGGCGGTGCTGCGTCATTGCTGTCAGAAAAGCTGTATTTGGGCCAAACAGGTAAATTGACCTATGCAACAAAACCTGCTTCGCCGACCTATAAGCCAACGACACTATCCAAGACATTTCAGCCGAGCGCTTTGGCGGTCATAGATGCGGTTTCACCGGTTCAAACCTCCTACGCTTGGAGCCTACCTCTTGGGCCATATTATATGACGGAGTATGCTTTTGGGAACGTTCGAAAGGCAGACGATCCGGAGGACGCGGCCCTCGCACTAATGTCGCAAGACAGATTTAAATACATAAAAAATCCGGAGTTTGGTTTGTCGCACGACCGGCTTTCTTCAGCCCCCGAAAACGTTCTTTTGCGAGGCATGCGCGGGAACGGCGAAACCAAAAACGGTTTCTCCGCAGCGTTGGCTCGAATTGGGGTCGATCTGCACCATGGTGTTTCACCAGAAACCTATTTGAGGATGCGTCGCGGCGGCGTGGAAGCTCTCGAAATGACGGTCGAGGAAAGCCAAGCCTATGATCGAACGATGTTACAGCTTGAAGCTGACGTATCAGGCTCGGGAAAGTCCGTGAAGTGGGCTCGTCTCGTGAAGGAAGAAGGTCAAATAGGCCATTTTTGCGAGCATTTCCCAAACGAAGAGACTGAACCAACAGCATCCGCGCTGAGTGCTTCGGAGATAGGTTTAGCGCACCGTTTCGCACGGCCGGGACGGATTGTTTGGATTACTCGAGCGACATGTCTTGGTGGGACACTCGGAAGCAATCTTGTGTCTGCATCAGAACTGAACATCTTCGATACGCTCTCGGATTTTAAGGTGCATGGCGAGTACCGTGCTGACCACTTCGCAACTTGGGGAAGCAATTTTTACGCACGTGGGATCTTCGAAACCGGCTTCGACGCCAAGCTGTTTCACGACCGCTACGCTGTCACCTATGCCCCCGGCGAGGGGGCGATCCTCGTTTTCGACCTGACGACCCGCGAGTTTCTCATGCGTCTCCGCTATGCCCGGCGCGGTGATCTGCTGGAGAACGTCTTTCTCGACGCCAGTGCCCAACATCTCTATCAGCTCAATACCAATGGCTCTTTCACGGTGTACCGCCTTGCCGATGGCGCGCCGATCCTCGAAGGCCGCTACCTCGACGATGAAATCGTGATCTGGACCGCTTCCTTCCATTTTGACAGCACCGAAGAAGGGGCCGCCTTTGTCGAACTTCGCTTCCCCGGTCAACCGGGCCAGTACAGCTTCCAACAGTTCAGCAACGCGCAGCGCATCCCCGGACTGATGTCCAAAGTGCTCGACGGCTCGATTACGCTGGCCAATATTGATGTGGGCATTCCGCCGCGCATTTCCGGTCGGATCAACGGCACAACCGGCCGCCTAGACGGGATGGTACTGGTCGAAGCAAATGCGCCCGTCCAACAGGTGCGCATCTTTCAGGACGGCGTCCAAACGGATCAGCTCCCCGTGAGACCCGGTCAACTGACACCAATCCGAACAGCGCGTATCCCCGGCACACGATGGGTATCCGTCGTGGCAGAGGACGAGCTTGGCCTTGTGAGTTTGCCGTTGAATGTCGATCTTGGGGCGTCCATCGTCTCTACGCCCCAAGTGCATTTCTTCGGGGTGGGGATCGACCACTATGAGACGGAACAGCTCGATCCGCTCAACTATGCAAAGCGGGATGTGCTCACACTCTCCGACACGCTGAAGCAAATGGACGGCACTACCATCAAGCTTGCAAGCAGCACACTCCTCGGGGACCGAAAGGCCAGCGCCGACGCAATCCTGAGCAAGTTGCAAGCGACGGTCGAAGCGGCGCAACCCGGTGACCATCTCATTTTGTTCTTTGCGGGCCATGGCTTGCGCGATGCCAGCGGTGCCTTCTTCCTCGGCCTGTCCGAAACCAAATTGGATGACCTGGCTGGCACGGGGCTCGCCTGGCAAAAACTGGCGCGCCTCATCGCGCGCCGGGACATCCGCGTCACGGTCCTCCTTGATGCGTGCCATGCGGGCGCGGCGGGGTCGGACGCCTTTGCCACGAATGATGAAGCGGTCGATGCCCTGATCGGCCCCAACACGGCAAATGTAACGGTCATCGCTGCCGCGAAAGGCCGCCAGTTTTCCGGCGAAAGTTCCGAGGTTGGCGGCGGGTTCTTCACCGCTGCAATCCGGGACGTCATGCTGGAGAAGCGCGACGAATTTGACGAGAACGGGAATGGCGCGCTTGAGGCTGTTGAGTTCTATCGCGGCGTCAAAACACTGGTCACGGCACGCCGGGGTAGCGAACAGACGCCCTGGATGGTGCGCAATCAATTGGTGGGGGACTATGCTCTATTCTAAACTATGTGCCGCATCCGCCCTAACCCTCCTGATGGCGCAGGCCGCCGTTGGCCAGTGCTTTATGTGCGACGAGGTGATCGAGTTGGATCAGGCCGGGGCCACCTGCTTTCTGGCGGACTACGCCTCCTATGAAGAGGCTTTGGCAGGCGGCGCAGAATTCGTGGAAGTCGACATTTCCTGCGCGCAAAGGGGAACAACCGGTACACGCGGCGGCGTTGAAGTCATGCCGAAACTCGGCGAGCGCCCGATCAAGCGCACGGTGTTCACGTTTGACGAGGCCTATCTCTCTTGCCTGCGCGGGTTGCTCGATGGGATGAGTGACGAGATCGATCCGACCATCACCTTTGACCTGGCCGCCCAATGCCAGAACTAGGGGACGAAACGAAACCGAAGGTCCCCACAAAGACCGATGACCGGTTGCGTAAACGTCTTCGGGAGGCACTCAGCTACGCGGCAGCGGTCGCCGCACTCGCCGGTATTTTGCTCGGCACTTTTGAGTATTTTCAGCGCAAGGATCAAGTCCGGGCGCGCCATACCATGGATCAAATCGAGTATTGGGACGACCACGGCATCCGTGCGGCCTACCGGAGCTTGTCGGGGCGGGTGGCGGAGGTTCTTGCAATCGTGCCGGACCGTGAACTCGCCGCCGCCAGCGATGACCCGGAGCTTGCCCGGAAACTGAAGGCGCGGGTCGCTGAGCGGGTGCTCCAATATGACGACGCGCCCGAACAGTTTGACGATGTGATTTACTTTTTCTCCCGCCTTAGCCTCTGTATCGAAGCCCGGGTATGTGACGGCGACGCCGCTGCCGTGTTCTTCGAAGATACGCTCGACAGTTTCCTCGACACATTCGAGGGCGAAGTTCGAAACCGCTCCGAGCGGATCGAAAGTTACGGTGCGGCCGTGCTGAGCCTCGCGGACCGGTTCGACAAAACCTAGAAATCCACCTCGACCGCGATGCCTTGCTCAATTGCCAATTCGACCACTCGAACGGCCACAGCCAGGTCCTGAAGTCCAACACCGGTGCCATCAAAGAGCGTTTTTTCTTCCGCGCTCGTCCGACCGGGATGGGTGCCATTGATCACTGCACCAAGCTGATGCACATCCTCTTCACCGATCAACCCATGGGCCACCGCATGCTGCGCTTCACCGATGCTGACCGATTGCGCGACCTCGTCGGTGAAGACAGTTGCGCTCGCCAGCAAGGCGGGATCCAACTCCTGCTTGCCCTTAGTATCGGTGCCCATGCAGGCCAGATGCGTGCCCGGGCTCACGTGCTCTACCAACAGGGACGGTGCGAAGGCGGAGGTGATTGAGATTATGACGTCAGCGGCGACCATGCCGGGCAGGTCAACCGCCTCAAAAGCCACACCCGCTTCGGTGGCGACCTTCTCGATATTGGGGAGCATATCCGGATGGTAGTTCCAGCCGATCACCTTTTCGAAAGACCGTTGTTCCAGCGCAGCGCGCAGCTGGAATGTCGCCTGATGGCCAGCCCCGATCATACCCAAAACCGATGCGTCGTCCCGCGCAAGATGTTTGATCGACACTGATGACGCCGCCGCTGTCCGAAACGCGGTCAGCAGGTTGCCCCCGACCATTGCCTTTGGCTTTCCGGTATCGGGATCAAACAGGAAAACCGTGGACTGGTGGTTGATCAGCCCGCGTTTCTCCAGGTTGTTCGGCCAATAGCCGCCTGCCTTCAGGCCGAGCGTCAACCCAGCCCGATCAAACCCGCCCTTAAAGCCATAAAGCGCATCCTCGTGGCCAATCGCTTCGCGCACGACCGGAAAGTTATACGCGTCGTCAGCGGCCATCGCCGCGAACACCTTCTCGACCGCGTCAAAAGCAGCCGCGCGCGTCATCAGCCCGGCAATCGCACTTTCAGGCACAACAAACATGCCGCTCACTTTGCTCGTATCAAACATCAGTCACCTTCTTTCTGGTGAAAATATCCTGAGGGGGTCTGGGGGAGTGAAACTCCCCCAGCGGATCGACGCGCGACGCGCGGCGAAATCAGTAGGCTTTGCCGCGCGCCGACACGGGCCAGAGCGTTTCGACCTTGCCGTTTCGCACGCCCACATACCAGTCATGCACATTGGCGGTCGGGTCACAGTGACCCGGCACCAGCTTCAATTTCTCGCCGACCTTCAGCACCCCATCCGGATCGGCCACGACACCGTGCTCGTCGGAACATTTCACATACTCGACATCCGTCCGCCCGAAAATAACCGGCAAGCCGCTATCCACCGATTGCGCCTTCAGACCCGCGTCGACAATTGCCTTTTCGGCCTTCGAGTGGCTCATCACCTGGGTCAGCAAGAACATGGCGTTCTCCCACTCGCCCTGGTCGATCCGCTTGCCATCCTTGTCGAGGATCCGCCCGTAATCCGCATCCATGAAAGCGTAAGAGCCGCACTGCAACTCATTGTAAACGCCGGAATTACTCTCAAAGTAGTAAGAGCCGGTACCGCCCCCGCCGACGATATCGCATTCAAGCCCAGTGGCCTTCAGCGCCTCAACAGCTTGGGACACTTGCGTCACTGCAATCTCGATCTTGGCCTTCCGATCTTCGTAACTGTCCATATGCTGCATCGCACCCTGATAGGCTTGGAGGCCCGCGAACTTGAGCCCTTCCGCCTGATCAATCGCCCGCGCAATCTCGACCACCGACGGCGTGTCGGTGACGCCGCACCGCCCGGCACCACAGTCAATTTCGACGAGGCATTCAATCACTGTGCCGTGCTTCGTGGCAGCAGCGGAAAGTTCCGCGACATTGGCAACATCGTCGACACAGCAAATCGTCCGAGCGCCAAGCTTGGGCATCCGCGCAAGCCGGTCGATCTTCTGCGGATCGCGCACCTGATTTGAGACCAGAACATCCTTGATCCCGCCGCGCGCAAAGACTTCTGCTTCGGAAACCTTTTGGCAGCACACGCCAACGGCACCACCGAGGCTCTCTTGCAGCTTCGCCACATCGACGGATTTATGCATCTTGCCATGGACCCGGTGCCGCATGCCATGCGCCTTGGCATAATCGCCCATCTTCTTGATGTTACGCTCTAAAGCGTCGAGGTCGAGGACAAGGCACGGCGTTTGAATATCCGCCTCATCCATGCCGGGCAGGGCGGGGACATCAAAACCAACTTCCATCGCGCTCAGATTAACAGGTGCATTCATCGTTCAAGCTCCCTTGATCCAGGGCAGCGTGTCAAGATCGACATTGCCGCCGGTAATAATCACGCCCACGCGTTTGCCCGCGAAGCGTTCCTTGTTCTTCAGAATGACCGCGAGAGGCACCGCGCAAGACGGCTCCATCACGATCCTCAGATGTTTCCATGTGATCTTCATCGCCTTGATAATCTCCCGATCCGAAGCGGTGTAGATGTCCGTCACATGGTTCGACACGAAATGCCAGGTGAGGTCTTTTAGTGGGACAAGCAAACCATCGGCAATCGTCTTTGGGGCGTCATCAGCAATTATGTAGCCCGCTTTGAAGCTGCGATAGGCATCATCAGCCTGCTCTGGCTCGGCCGCGATGATCTCCACCTCCGGCGCCAGGGTCGAGAGCGTCAGGCACGTGCCCGAAATCATCCCGCCACCGCCAATCGGCGCCACCATCATCTCAAGCCCATCGACCTGTTCCATGAACTCTTTCGAGCATGTGCCTTGCCCGGCAATCACGCGGGGGTCGTTATAGGGGTGCACGAAATCGCCGCCCGTTTCGGCCTGCACCTTGGCAAAGGTCTCTTCCCGCGAAGAGGTTGACGGCTCGCATTCGGTGATCTTGCCGCCATAGCGGCGCACCGTGTCCTTCTTGGCCAGCGGTGCCGTGCGCGGCATGACGACGTTGCAGGGGATCCCCCGCCGCATCGCGGCGTAACTCAGGCAAGACGCGTGGTTGCCCGACGAATGGGTCGCTACGCCCTTGGCGGCTTGCTCATCGCTCAAGCCGAAGACCGCGTTTGTGGCGCCACGTACCTTGAACGCGCCGGGCTCCTGAAAGTTCTCGCATTTGAAGAACAGCTCAGCACCAACCAGCTCATTCAGATAATCCGAGGTCCGAACCTCCGTGCGATTGATATGCGGCTTGATACGCTCATGGGCGTCGAGCATGTCCTGATAGGTCGGAATAACAAGGTCGCTCACATCTTTCATCACGCTGCCTCCGCTTTCATCACACTTGGTTTGGTGCGGTAAAACTCCTGTGCGGCGGCCACGCCCGAACCGAGTTCGATGTCGAGCCCGAGATCAACCATGCACATTTCAGCCGTTGCCAACCCGCTCAGCACCATGACATCCGTCAGACTGCCCAGGTGGCCGATCCGGAATACCTTGCCCGCGACGTCGCCAAGCCCAACGCCGAATGCGACGCCGTAGGCAGAGGCGGCGTGGGTGACGATCTCCGTCGCGTCGAACCCTTCCGGTGTTCGGATCGCGCTCACCGTGTCTGAGTACACCTCGGGTGAGGCGGCGCAAAGCTCTAGTCCCCACGCTTTCACTGCGGCCCGCACACCAGTCGCAAGGCGCGTGTGCCGTGCGAAAACGTTTTCGAGCCCTTCGCTCAGGAGCATGGAGCACGCCTGGTTCAATCCGTTAAGTAAGCCAACGGCCGGGGTGTAAGGATAGGCGCTGGCAGAGTAGCCCGCTTTCATATCGTGCACGTCGAAGAATGTGCGTGGTAGCCCTGCGCGTTCCGTGGCGGCCATCGCCTTTTCGCTGAACCCGACGATGGCCAGTCCCGCGGGCAACATGAACCCCTTCTGCGATCCAGCGACTGCGACGTCGACGCGCCATTCGTCAAACCGGAAATCCATCGAACCAATCGACGAAACCCCATCCACGAACAACAGGGCCGGGTGACCAGCGTCATCGAGCGCTTTTCTCACACCGGCAATGTCCGATTTCACGCCGGTTGCCGTTTCATTATGGGTGGCCAGTACCGCCTTGATGCGATGCTGCGTGTCCGCCGCCAGGATTTCCCCGTAGCGCGCCACGGGCAGACCGCATCCCCAAGGCGTGTCGACGACGTCAACGTCAAGGTTATGGCGCTCGCACATATCGATCCACTTGTGGGAAAACATGCCGTTCCGCGCCGCCAGCACCTTGTCACCAGCGCTCAGGCAATTGGTCAATGCCGTTTCCCACCCTCCGGTGCCCGTCGCCGGGAAGATAAACACTTCGGCGGAAGTGGACTTCAGCACCTGACGCACCCCATCCCGCGCCGGATGGAGAATGCTGCCAAACAACGGTGACCGGTGGTCGATTGTCGGCATGTCGCAGGCTTTGCGAAGGCTTTCCGGAATATTCGTCGGTCCGGGGATGAAAACGGGGTTTTGGAAACTCATGGTGTCCTCCTCAAGTTGCGAGGTGTCTAACCAAAGACCCAGCCGGGATAAATTTTTCCGTGAATCAAGCTTTTAGAAGCATCACTTCAAGAAAAGTGCTTAATTTCAGTTAGATATATTTTTCATATTGTAAAATACACTTTCATAAAGTAAAAAATACAGATGAATTTTACGCCGCCTCCCCAAAAAAACCTGCGCCGTGCCCGGGGTCGTCCGCGCGGATGGGACGACAAGACAGCACAAAACACCATCAAGTCGCTCGACCGGGCCATGGAGATTTTCGAGTATCTCAGCACCAATCAAGGATTGCCGCTTTCCGCCCTGGCAACGGAACTCAAGCAATCACCGGCCACCGTCTACCGTGTGCTCATCACGCTTGAGACACGCGGTCTTGTCGAGTTCGACGCGGAAGAACAGCTTTGGCATGTCGGCTCCCGGGCTTTTGAGATCGGTACCCGTTTCCTCCGCCGCACCAGCCTTGTCGACCGCGCCCGCCCGATCCTCCGCGATCTGATGGAGGAAACCGGCGAAACGGCCAATCTGGGCGTTGAGCGGGGCGGCATGGTGCTCTTTCTCAATCAGGTCGAAACCCATGAGAGTATCCGGGCATTCTTTCCGCCAGGCACCTTGTCGGATATGCACGCCTCGGGCATCGGCAAGGCGCTCCTGGCCAATATGGAACCGCGTCGGCTCAAAACCTGGCTCCGCGACCGGACGCTTGCCAATTTCACACCGCACACAATGGCCGATCCCGATGAGTTGATCGACGAGTTGGAACTGACCCGTGCGCGCGGCTACTCGATTGATGCCGAAGAAAAGAACATTGGCATGCGCTGCGTCGCGGCTCCGGTGTTCAACATGTATGGTGAGGCGGTGGCAGGCATCTCCGTCTCCGGCCCCACCAGCCGCATCGGTCTTGTCTCGCTCGAAGATATCAGCGCCACCGTCATGTCCGCTGCAAACGCGCTTTCGCTAGCCATCGGCGGGGGAAGCGCCGTCACGCCACCAGAAACGCCTTGAGCGCCGCGGCGACTTCACTGGGATGCGTTTGCAACAGATTATGCCCGGCACCCTTAATTTCCACATGTTGTGCATCAGGGTTCAACCGCGCCAAGCCGCTCATCGCCCGTCTTGGAATGACCGGATCGGCCGCGCCCCAGATCGCCATCACAGGCTGACGCCGCCGCGCAACCTGCCGGTAATCCTCAATATTCGGATGATCCAGCACATGCCGCCGCGATGACAAAAGCGCGGGAAGATAGCCACGCATCCCCGTCTCCGCCGCTTGCCGGTCTTCGAAATCGGGAATGACGGTGGCAATGCTCGTGTGCTCGACCAGCTCACGCCGCAACCAGATTCCGCCGAATACGCGCATCGTCCAATCCCCAATGATCGGCGCGCTCCACACCCACCCGGGCGCCATGCCGGCCGTGTCCGCCAGTCCCGCCGGTGCCACCAGGACCAGGCGCTCAACACGGTCATCGCGCGCTGCAAATGCCGTTGCAATCTGCCCCCCCATGGAGAAACCTAACAGCGTGAAGGCATCCGCTACCCCTTGATCCGCCAAAAGCGCGTCAAGCTGCTCCATGAAGAAAACCAAATCCTGCGCCCCGCGCGCCCGCGCCGAATACCCCCGCCCGTATAGGTCATAGCTCAGAACCCGGTAGCCCAAGGCCACCAGGCTTCGTTCCGTCGCGGCGAATACGAACGACGGCGTCGAAAGCCCGTGTATACAGACGACAACCGGGTCCGTTTCACGGCCCGCCCACCGGTAATGGGTGGCCCCGCTCGGCAAATCGGCAATCTCGCCCGGTGCGGTTGCTTGCCGCGCATGACCCATCGGTTGGCGTCGCCATTCGGCAAGAAACGGCAGGCAGGCAATCAAACCCGTCAGCACAAGAAAACCCGAAACAAACCCCATACCTACCCCTACATCCGCGCGGCGCGGTCCACATCCCCGGACCGCCGCGCAACCGCCTCGCGCCAGATCAATACCATGCCGGAAGCGAGGATCAGGAAGATACCGACAAAGGCCCAAAAATCGGGCCATTCGTCGAACACCAGAATACCCCACAGCACGGAAAGCGGCAGCGCAATATACTCAAAAGGCGCAATGAAAGCTGGCTCTGACCGGCGATAGGCTTCCGAGATCGCAAACCCTGAAACCGCAATTGAAAGTCCCAATGCGAGGATCAACCCCGCATCAAGCGCGTTGGGCCAGACCCAGGCACGAAACAGAAAACTGAGCGAAGGGTGTTCGAACACGTCAAACTGGCCAAAGCCCAGGGCCAGCCCTGCGACAGCGCCGACCGCCATCATGACCAATTGCGTAAAGAATGTGAGTGTCACTGCGTTTTCGGTATCGCCCATGCGCCGCGTATAAATGTGCAGCATCCCGTATCCGATCGCCGCCCCAATCGGCAGTAAAGCCGCGATCTGAAACGTCTCTGACCCCGGTCGCAGCACGATCAAAACGCCGATAAGCCCAACACCAATCGCCGCCCAGCGCCGTGGCCCCACGGTCTCGCCCAGGAAGAAAATCGAAAACAGGGCAATCAGAAACGGGCTGACAAAAAAGATCGCCACAGCTTCGGCCAGCGGCATCGCTGCAAGGGCAAGAAAAAAACAAAGGTTGGCAAACACCACGCAAATGCCGCGCAAGAAATGCTGCTTGCGCCGCGTGGTCCGGAATTGAATGCGCCCCCCGGTCAGGGGAACGATGATGACTAACAGCACGACCATGGCCACTACGGTCCGCAAAAACGTCAATTGGTAATGGGGATACCCGGCCGATAGGAATTTCACGATCACATCGACAGCCGTGAACCCCACAGTTGCAGACAGCGCCCACAGAGCGCCGGATAGAGGAGCACGATCAGTCGCAAGCGCCATGGGTACATTCCGAATCAAAGAGGTGGCAGCATAGGCTTTCCAGATACCAGCGCCAGCCGGGCGCTTCTTCTGTCAAAATACCTCGGGGGAATGCCCGAAGGGCAGGGGGCAGCGCCCCAATCTGGCGGGCCGTCTCCGTCAACCCGCCCGTAAAGCCCGCTCCAACGCTTCAAGAAACCGGCTCCGGTCCGCTTTGGAAAACGCCCGTCCGCCCCCTTGCCGAAACGGGTCCGCCGCGCGCAAATCCGCCGCCAAGTCCCGCATGGCAAGCGCCTCGCGCACATTGCGTTCGCTCAAGGCCTCGCCATTGGGCTTCAGGACGACCGCTCCGGCCTCCACCGATTTCGCCGCGAGGGGGATATCGCCCGTAACGACCACATCGCCAGACCCCGCACGGTCCGCGATCCACTTATCCGCCTCATCCGCCCCCTCCGAGACATAAACGCTTTCGACGAGCGGATTGCTCGACGGGCGAATGCCCCCGTTCGAGACCATGAAAACCGAAACACTGTGACGCGTCGCCACCTGCTCCACTTCGGATTTCACCGGGCAGGCATCGGCATCCACATAAATCACGAGGCCAGATGCTCGCTATGGAATGCGACATGCTCCGCCATAAATGTCGCCACGAAGAAATAGGAATGATCATAACCGTTCTGCAACCGAACCCGCGCATCCGACCGGCCCGCCACCGCCGTCTCCAGCGCCTCCGTGCACAGTAGCGGCCCGAACTGGTCCGCGGTGCCCGTATCCGTCAGGATCGGCAGATCAAGCGCGCCGCCCGCAGCAAGTATACTCGCATCGTGACCCTCACCCGCCGCTACCGATCCGAGATAGGCGGTGAACTGCTTTTGCCCCCAATCGCTCTCCAACGGATTGCAAATCGGCGAAAAGGCCGACACGGATCGAAACCGACCCGGAGCTTTTGCCGCCAATGTCAGGGCGCCGTGCCCCCCCATCGAATGCCCGGTGATGGCCTGTCGCCCCTCATCAAGGGGGAACGCGTCAAATAGCAGGCGTGGTAAGTCGTCGAGGATATAGCTCTGCATTCGGAAATGCGGCGACCACGGCGTCTCGGTGGCATCCACGTAAAACCCGGCACCTTGCCCCAAATCAAACGCGTCATCATCGGCGACACCGTCCCCCCGGGGCGACGTGTCGGGAAAGACCAGCGCTATCCCATGGGCCGCCGCATGGGCCTGTGCGCCCGCCTTCACCATGGCGTTCTCATGGGTGCAGGTGAGCCCCGACAGAAAAAAGAGCACCGGTAGAGGTCCCGCCGCCTCCGGCAGGAAAATCCCGAATGTCATCTCGGTACCGGTGGCTTCCGAGGCGTGTCGGTAGACCCCCTGCACGCCCCCGAAGCATTTGTTTTCGCTGATAATGTCCATCGTTGTGCCTCTCCTCACAAGCTCTCCACCCAGGCGATCGCCACCGCGACCGTAACGACCGATATGGCTGTTGAAAACAGGATCGCCGCCGACACCCGCTGCGGCGCGACACCGTAGTGCTGCGCCAGAATGAAAACATTCCCGGCGACAGGCAACGCCGCCGCGGCAATCATCACCGTCGCCGCAAAGGGCTCAACCGGGAAGATCAAAAGGGCGCTGACCGCGACCGCTGCGGGGTGAAGGATCAGTTTTGCAAAAGACAACCACAAAGCCACGCTTGCCCGCTCGGCCGATTTTGACGCGAGCGACGCGCCGATGGCAAAAAGCGCGCCCGGCGTTGCAGCGGCACCGAGAAGGGTAAGAAATTCGCGCCCCACCTCCGGCAGCGGCAGACGGAACCCCGACCATACAAAGCCAAGGACGATGGAGACAATCATGGGGTTTTTCAACAACCCCATGGTCACGGTGCCCAGCACCGCGAGTGACAGCTTGCCCCCGCTCCCGGTGACGAGGATGACAATCAGCGATCCAAAGACAATGAGATCAACCGCAAGCATCAGGATAATCGGCGCAACCGCCGCCTGGCCCATCAACAGCGCCAACATCGGAATGCCAAGAAACCCGACATTGCCAATCACCGCGCATTGCGCCTCAAACGCGCCTTCCGCCAACCCGAGCCCGCGCGCCCGGGCCACGATTGCGGCAATGAAATAGACGAACAAAGAGGCCGACAGATACGCCAGAACGAAGGTCCAATCTAGAACATCCGCGATTTGCAGCGTCGCCGTGAACTGAAAGATCATGGCAGACAGCGCAAAGTAGAAAACGAACTTCGTGAGATATGCCGTCGCTTCTTCGGTAAAGAACTGCGTACGCCCCGCGCCGTATCCAAGGCCGATGACCGCAAAGAAGGGCAGCGTTTTCAGGAAGATCTCCCACATGATCACCGGCCTAGCACGCCAGTTCACCGCGCGGAAGACAGAACGGGTGCCAGTGCGTCACCCCTTCTGTCACTAAAACCACACCTCCGGGAAATCGACCCTTCAACCAAAGCAGGAAACGCCCGAGTATATAACACCAAGCGACCTTCATCTGGTCAAAAATACCTCGGGGGAATGCCCGAAGGGCAGGGGGCAGCGCCCCCCTGCTCAGGGGTCACTGGTCCAGCGCTTCAGCCAGCCGCATGAGCGTGATAGCCTCGGACCTGTAGCCGAGAGCGTCGCTCCCGCGCGCGCCTGCAGCCAGTGCAATGACCTCTTCCCAGCCCCAATCGCCCAGATAGGCGTCACCGCGCAATAGCGAGCCGAAGCCCGCCACGGCGACTGAAAACGCCACATCCGTTGATGCCGCCCCTGTCTCGACGGGAATTGCTCGCTCCATCAGAATGCTGTCACGCGTCCCCGGAAGTTTATAGCGCATCTTGAAGTACCCAAGCTCCGCGCCGTCCTCGGCAACGGCCAGCGCGTCCCCGTAGCGCAACGGCGTATTCCGGATTGCATCAGAGCCGACCGGCGTCACCTCGTACAAGGCTGTAACCCGATGGCCCGCACCAATATCGCCCGCATCGACCCGATCATTGTTGAAATCCTCGCGTCGTAGCGTCCGCGTTTCATAGCCGATCAAACGGTACTCCGCGATGGTCGCCGGATTGAACTCCACTTGCAGTTTCACATCATTCGCAATGGGAAACAGTGCCCCGGTCAGCTGGTCCAGCAACACTTTGCGCGCTTCGCTTAGCGTGTCGATATAGGCGGCCTGGCCATTCCCGTTCTGCGCCAGCGCCTGCATCGTGGCATCGTCAAGATTGCCGCGCCCGAAGCCCAGAACCGACAAGTATGTCCCGCTGTCCCGCTTCTCCGCGATGAAGTCTTTCAGCGCCGCTGGGTCAGACAGGCCCACATTGAAATCCCCATCGGTGGCCAGGATGACCCGGGTCACTTCGCCATCCGCCGCCATACTTTCCGCCACTTGATACGCTTGGCGGAGGCCCGCTTGTCCCGCGGTCGACCCGCCAGCTTCCAGGCGCTCCAGCGCGTCGAGAATGTCCGTGCGTGCCTCCGCCTTGGTTGGGGCAAGTACTTGTCCGGCGGAACCGGCATAGGTCACGATCGAAACTTCATCCTCTGGCCGCAACGCACCTAGCATCAAGCGGAAGGACTGTTTCAACAGGGGCAGCTTGTTGGCGTCTTGCATGGAGCCCGATGTGTCGATCAGGAACACAAGGTTCAGGGGCGGGCGATCTTCCACGGCGGGCAGCACGCCCTGAATGCCTATATGCACAAGCTGCGTGCCCGCGTTCCACGGCGTCGGCACAACAGAGATCGTTGGCTCGAACGGATGCGCCCCATCGGGTGTCGGGTAGTCATAGGGGAAGTAGTTGATCATCTCTTCCACCCGCACCGCGTCCCGGGGCGGCAATTGGCCGGCCATCACGGAAGAACGCACGATGGCATAAGAGGCCGTGTCCACATCGATGGAAAAGGTCGACACGGGGTCGTCGCGGACCACTTTCAGCGTGTTTTCCGGCGCGTTCGCAAAAGCCTCGGTGGTGCCCTCCGTCCGGCGCAAGGCGTCTGCCTCCACCGCTCCACGACGCGACTTTGCAACGGGCGCAGGTGCTGCGAGCATCCTGTCCGTCATTGCGCGTCCTTGGATCGTTGGCGCAATGCTCTCCGCCTCCACCACCGGCGCTACGGTGGCTTGGGAGGCGTCCGCTTCCTCAAGCCGTTGGCGCGACAGCACGTCGCCGGTGACACCCAAGACCGAGCCTTCCCGCCCATCGGTCCCCGCTGACGCATCTACGTTATCGCGCAAAATGCTGTCCTCAGGTTCGGGCGCGCGCGCGGTTTCGTTCAGAGCTGCGCTCCTCTCGTCAACGGGAACGACCGCGCCGGGCAGCAAAGGGTTCGGCGCGAGCATATCCCGCCCGACCGGGTTCACAAAAACTGCGGCCACGGCCACGAGGCCCGTCGTTGCCACAAGCCCGCCGCGCGTTGTCAAAGTTCCAAACATAGATTTCACTCCGTCCAGAAGCCGGGATATCCAGCTTTTCCGACCGGTCTGACGCGCCAGCACCCGTAATCCTTGGCTCTCCGCATAAATTTCTGTCGCGCGCGCAATGGTCTCCCGCTTTCGGGTGGCATCGGGTTCGGGGGTCGCTGCCTCGAAAGCGCGCTTCAGATCATCGAACTCATCCGCCATGCTCCGCCTCCTTCATTGCCCTCAGGCGTTTCTTCGCTTCCGACATCCGCCAACTCACGGTGCCCTCCGATATGCCAAGGATTGATGCCGCCTCCGCATGGGTGACCTCATCGAGCACGAGGGCCACCGTATCTCTCAACTCTTCCGGCAAGCGGCGCATGGCTTGGGTCAGCCAGTCCAGCGCCGCTGCGGTCTCAGTCGCCTCTGCCTGGCGCGCGATCTCGAACGTCCCCCAGCCCTCGGCGGCCCGTGCATGGCTCGCATGTCGGCGCCGTCGGTCATGGGCGGCGTTCACAACCACACGGTAAAGCCATGTGGTGAACCGCGCTTCGCCCCGGAAGGCCCGGAGTTTTCCCGGCAGCGCGGTGCATACATCCTGCGTCAGATCCTCCGCCTCGGCGCGGATGCCGGTCAGGCGAAACGCCAACCGAAACACCCGGTCATAGTGCCGGTGCAAAAGGCTGGCAAAGGCGTCCGCATCGCCACCGGAGGCGGCGCGGGCCAAGGCTTCGTCTGATACCGTCATACGCATCACGATGGGTAAGACGCAGGTCGAAGGTCAATCCTTGGCGGCCTTGCGATAAAATGTGCCAGAGACCGGGCGTCCCGCTGGACGTATACCGGGTATTCAGGGACGCGCCTTGTGCGTTTTGCCAGTATTGGTAACAATACCTTACCAATGCCTGGGTGGAGGACAGACGATGCCAGTAATTACAGAAGTCGCCGATCTCAAAAGGCTCTATCGCCGCCGGGTGACCAAGATGTTCTACGACTATGCGGAAAGCGGCTCGTGGACCGAACAGACCTTTCGCGAGAACACCAGCGACTTTAATGACATACGTCTCCGCCAACGGATCGCGGTGGACATGGCCAACCGCTCGACCGCCACGCAAATGCTCGGGCAAGACGTCGCCATGCCAGTGGCGCTCGCGCCAGTCGGTCTCCTCGGGATGCAATGCGCCGATGGGGAGATCAAAGCGGCCCGCGCGGCGGAAAAGTTCGGCGTCCCCTTCACGCTCTCCACGATGTCGATCTGTTCCATCGAAGATGTGGCAAAAAATGCTGACAAGCCCTTCTGGTTTCAGGTCTATACCCTGAAGGACGACGATTTCATGAAGCGCTTGATGCAGCGCGCCAAAGACGCCGAATGCAGCGCGCTTGTCATCACCGTGGATCTGCAAGTGCTCGGTCAGCGCCATAAGGACTTGAAAAACGGCCTGTCGGCGCCGCCGAAACTCACGCCAGCCTCTATCGCTAATATGATGACCAAGGTCGGGTGGGGGCTTGAGATGCTCCAGACGCAACGACGGTTCTTCGGCAATATCGTGGGCCATGCGGAAGGCGTGTCCGATCCCACATCGCTCACCTCTTGGACGGCGGAAGCTTTCGACGAATCGCTCGACTGGGACCGGATCAAGGAGCTGATGGACATGTGGGGCGGCAAAACTGTTCTCAAGGGCATCCTCGATGTGGAAGATGCCGAAAAGGCCGTGGCAATCGGTGCCGACGCTATTGTTGTCTCGAACCATGGCGGTCGGCAGCTCGACGGTGCGCTCTCCTCCATCAAGATGCTGGAACCAATCGTCAAAGCCGTTGGCACCAAAACCGAGGTCTGGCTCGACAGCGGTATCCGCTCGGGTCAGGACGTGCTCAAGGCGGTAGCTCTTGGGGCGAAAGGCGTCATGATCGGGCGCTCATTTGTCTATGGGCTTGGCGCAATGGGGGAAAAAGGGGTCACCAAGGCGCTGGAAGTTACCCATAAGGAGCTTGATATCTCCATGGCGTTCTGCGGACACCGGCATATCACGGAAGTCGATCGCGACATCTTGCTCGTTCCCGAGGATTTTTCAGGCCGGTACGCGTAGTTTTGGCAAACAGTGTACCGCACTCGGGCCGACTGTTGACTAAATGACATAATATCCGCCGCCCGCGCGACAGGATGATGCCACGTTCTTGCCGCAATCGCTGATCTGGCATAGTGTTATGTTATGTTAACTGCTCTCCGTCACATCGCAGCGACAGCCGTCTATTTGGCAGGCGTCATGCTATCGGGCGCGGCGAGCGCAGCCGATGGCACATCGAACGAGTTTCCGGAAGAAAGCGCAGCACTGATCGCGGCAACGGCAGAGTTGTTTGACCGGGTGGAGGCAAAAGGCGCGCCGTCCGGCCGCATGCCAGTCATGCGTGTGCCATTCCATATCATTAAATCGAGTTTCGAACGCGACAAGACGCGCGCCCTGACCCGGAACGGGCCCGTCGATCACCTGACCGGCTACCGCATCACTTGGTATCCAACCGACCGGATGCTCGGCACCGTCGACTTCATGGGCACCTGGGATGGCAATCAAAACCTTGTTTGTGGGTATTTGACTTGGGATCTGACAACGCCCGAAGCCCCGGTTCTCCAACGCATTTCGGCGAATTTCGTGAACACGGCCCGCATTGCGCGCGGGTCAGCGTCCGAAATCGAAGGCAATTTGCTGAACGCCAATTGCGCTTTCGGAAAAATCGACGCGAATTACCATTTCTTCGATCTTCCCGGCTAACCCCGGTCGGTTTTCACGCTGAAATGAAAATGGTCCCGCCTGTAGGGGCCTCAGGAAAGCTCGGCCACAATCTCGGCAATGACATCCATGCCCTTGCCCCAGCCCTGATCCAGTCCCGACAGTGCGGCATCGAAGGCGGCCTTTTCTGCTGGCGTGGCCTCATAGGGCGTCCATTCCAGCGTCATGTCGCAGCCTTCCCCCTCAGCCAGAAACGTCACCGTCGTCAACAGACGTCGTGGCCAGTCCTGCATCATCGGGCTTGGGATCACCTCCCACGCGGCATTGGCGTTCGACATCAACATGACAAGCTTGGTCGGCGGCTCGACCTCCAGAAACTCGATGCGCTGATACATGGATTGGTCGCCCATCAGCATCTCATGCAACCACAGACCGCCAGCGGTAGGCTCGAACCTGTGCACTTTGGTTTCGACGCCCGGTCCATACCAGCGTTGCAATAGCTCCTCTTCAGTCCAGGCGCGCCAGACCAATTGGGGTGACGCCTCAAAACGGCGGGACATTGTGAAGGTAGGGGCGGTCATACGGCTTTCTCCCGGTCTGCTTCCCGACAGTGCCACGCAACGCCAAGACTGCCCAGTGGATAAAATCCGACACGGAGGGCTTAGAGCGTCCCGCCTTTAACCCGAAACATAAGTATCCCTTTTTGCGTTGGAGGCGAAGCCGACAGGCAGCGAAAAGCGATCCACGTATAAGTCGAGACGCTTTAGGCGCGCGATGCAGGCGTCGAAAACACTTCCAAATCACACGAATCGTCGCTATAGCCACGGCTTCACGGGTATCGGACACCCTTGGAGGCCGAGCCCAGACACATTTTGGAGAATACCCATGGCTGGCGAGATTCCTGATCTCAACGCCCTGGTACGGACGGGGACAGGCAAGGGGGCCGCCCGCCAAGCTCGTAGAGACGGGCTCGTACCAGGCATCGTATATGGAGGCGGCACCGATCCGCTCCCAATTAACATCCCCTTCAACATCCTGTTCAAGAAGCTGAAAGACGGCCGCTTCCTCTCGACGCTGTATAACATGAAAGTCGAAGGCGAAGAGGATGTTCGCGTTATCTGCCGGAACGTGCAGCGCGATGTTGTCAAGGACTTGCCGACGCATGTGGATTTCATGCGTCTGAAGCGGACCACGAAGATCAACCTCTTCATCCCGGTTGAAGTGACCGGCGAAGAGGATTGCCCTGGCATCCGCAAAGGTGGGTTGCTCACCATGGTACGCCCGGAAGTCGAACTGGTGGTGACCGCCGGTGATATTCCCGAAAGCATTTCGATCAGCGTTGCCGGTCTCGATATCGGTGACACGATCACCATCTCGGACGTGGACCTGCCCGCAGGGGCGAAGCCGACCATCGACCGCGACTTCGTGATCGCCAACATCTCCGCACCGTCGGCCCTGGCCAGCGCAGCAGGGGATGAAGAGGATGAGGGTGTCGAAGGCGATGCACCCGAGGCAGAAGCCGATAGCGGTGACGAGGGCGGCGAGGAATAAGCCCCTTGCCAACCCACTGAAAATGAAAACGCGGCCGCATCTGGGCCGCGTTTTTTGTTTCTGAGCGCAGCGGTACTCCGCTCGCTAAATCCCACCCCTCAGGGTATTTTGTGGCCAATGAAAACCGGCGGCAGGCGCACGAGACGCTACGTTCTGTCCTGCCACCGGCGAACTTTTCCCGTCAAGCACGGCCCTTCCAGGGCACCAGCCAGCGTTCGCCCTGGCGCATCAGCATATCAATACCGAAGCCGATTACGCCGATCAGGATAATGCCGAGGATCACGATGTCGGTGTTCTGGAAACGCGAGGCCACCATGATCATCATGCCCGCGCCTTGTTCTGCCGCGACGAGTTCGGCGGCAACAACCGTGCCCCAACAGACACCCATCGCCACGCGCGCGCCGGTGAAGATCTCGGGCAGCGAGTTCGGCACGATGACATAGCGCATGATCTGCCACTTGCTGGCACCCAGCGAATAGGCCGCATGCACCTTGGAGATGTTCACGCCCGAGACCCCCGACCGCGCCGCGATCGCCATGATCCAGAGTGCGGCAAGGAACAGCAGGATAATCTTGCCGCTTTCGCCGATCCCGAACCAGATAATCACCAGCGGGATCAGTGCCAAAGGGGGCACGGGGCGCATGAACTCGACGATGGGGTCGAACCAGCCACGAAACCAGTCGCTCAGACCCATCGCATAGCCAAGCGGGATGCCGACCAGCGCCCCAAGGAGGAACCCGGCCACCACACGGAATAGCGAATAGCCCAGATGCTCCCAAAGCGTGAAGCTGCGGAACCCTTCATCGAGAACGAGAAGCGTCCGACTATACACTTCCTCCGGCGGCGGCAGGTAAAGCGGTTCCATCTGCCAGCCGCGGTAAGGCGCCAGGTTCGGTGTACCTTTGTCCGACAGCGTGACACTGCCATTCTCGATTTCTACCGTCTCTCCGGGCGCGATGGCTTGTCCGTTGATGGCCACGACCACTGCACCATCGCGCTTACTGATCTCGTCATTGGCATCGACCCGGATCAGGCCGGTGCGCCACTCGGGGATGGCGGCGGAATCGTTTTTGGCAAACCCGTCGCCCGGTGCAACTTCCGGCGGCTCTGTTTCGGTCTCCCGCGGATGGATCAGGACCGTCACCGTGCCATCGTCCCGCTGCCCATCTGCCTCGGCCGTATAGGTGAACTCAAGGGTTCCCATGAAGGGAGCCGGCGCATGCAGGAACTTCGGTAACAGGCTGGAGCCGGTAAACATGCCCCAAAGCAGGAAGATCGTCAGGATCGAAATCACGCCGGCCACCCGGTTCGGGCGCACGGCACTTTCGTCGCCGAAAGTCACTGTTTTCAGCGAGGTGTAATCCCGGACCGTCGCCCTGCGGATGACCTTCGTAATGAGAAAGTACGAGCCCACGAAAATGGCGACGTAGATGAAAATTAGGAATAGCCCGGTCATGTCGCTGCCTCCGTGCGTCCCATAATCTCTTCTTCCATGTCCCAAATCATCCCGAGGATTTCCTCGCGGCGCGGTCCGAACTCTTCATGCTTCTTGACCTCCCGCAAATCCGCACCAACGCCAAGTTCAGCGAAGGGCAGGCGGTATTCCTTGTGAATGCGTCCCGGACGGGGGGCCATGACAATCAGGCGTTCGCCCAAGAGAAGCGCCTCTTCCACAGAGTGTGTGATGAGGATGATCGTCTTGCCCGTTTCTTTCCAGAGCTTTAGCACGAGGCTTTGCATCTTTTCGCGCGTCAGGGCATCAAGCGCACCAAGGGGTTCATCCATCAGGATCACGTCTGGATCATTTGCCAAACACCGCGCCAAAGCAACGCGCTGCTGCATACCACCCGACAATTCGTAGACCGCCTTTTCCTTGAAGTCCTGCAAGCCAACAACATCCAGAAGGTGATCGACGATCTCAGCCTTTTCGGCTTTCGCCATGCCTTTCATGGACGGGCCGAAGCCCACGTTTTCCCGCACCGACATCCATTCGAACAGGGCGCCCTTCTGGAACACCATCCCACGCTCCGCATCGGGGCCGGTGATCTCATGCCCGTTCAGCATCAGCGTGCCGCTCGTCTGAGCCAGAAACCCGGCCACGATATTTAACAGCGTGGTCTTGCCGCAGCCAGACGGCCCGAGCACGCTCAACAACTCACCGGGCTTCATATCTAACGACACTTTTTCAAGTGCTTGGACGTAGCTTCCATTCGGCAGATCAAACCGCATGGATACGTCAGTCAAAGAAAGACCTGACATCGCTTCCCCTCATGTTTTGGTGGTCTGGATCAAGGACGGCGCGCAGCGATGCCCGGGGTGGCCCAGAAAGAAAAAAGGCGCAGCGGGTGCGCTGCGCCTTGGGGTCTGGCTTACATCGCGCCCGCAGCTTCGAGCGGGCCAGTGTTGAGCGCGTCGCCGTAACTATCGAGTGCGCTATCGATGGAACCTGCGTCCACGAACACGTCTGCCACGCCCTTCATAAAGGGTTCGGCATTGCCACCGAGCCAAGCGGCCGACAACTGATCTTCGATCGACGGGAAGGTCATCGTACCGATTGCACCCCGTGCGGCTTCCATGTCCATGCCGGACTGTTCCGCGATCACGGCGAGCATTTCGTCGCTCTTGCTGGCGTTCCATTCGGCATTGGCTTCAGCGGTAACGGCGAGGAACTTGGCAACCACATCACCGTTCTCTGCGACATAGTCGGCAGGTGCAGAAGTCACGTCAAAGACGAGGATACCGATTTCCTGCTTTTCTTCTCCCGATAGAAGGATATTGCCATATTCCTGCATGGAGCTGTAGCCGCCGCCATACCCGCAGGCAAAGTCGACACCCTTCTGGCCAAGTGCGTTTGCGCCCTCTGGCGGTGGCATGTCAACGATCGATAGGCTGTCAAGCGCCACACCGAAGT
This sequence comes from Pseudomonadota bacterium, assembly GCA_039024895.1. Lineage (GTDB taxonomy): Bacteria > Pseudomonadota > Alphaproteobacteria > Rhodobacterales > Rhodobacteraceae > JAJDOD01. The sequence continues at coordinate 124,517 of JBCCPJ010000003.1, forward strand.
GGTTCATATGCCGGATGAAGCTATAATGAGCAGCGGTGCCGAGCGGCACAGCCACTTTCTTGCCAGCCAATTCACCAGCCGAATCCTTGTCGATCTCCAAATCGCTATGCACGACACAGCCCTGGTTATCAGCGTAAGATACCGCCACGTCGAGAAGCTGGAGGTCTTGCCCGCCGGATGTCGCAACCACGAATGGCGGCAGACCTTGGGATACGGCGATTTGTACGTCGCCCGACGCCATCGCGGCGCTCATGGCTGTACCGGTTTCGAAAGAGACCCAGTTGACCTTCATGCCCAACGCTTCGTCATAGGCGCCGGACGCTTTCGCGGCCAGGAATGGCATGGGCCATTCGAGGAAGTAGGCGACGGTGATCTCACCATGGCCACCGGCAAAGGCGCTGGAAGCGGAAACGGCCGTCATCGCGCCAGCGACCAGACCGAGTGTGAACTTTTTCATGCTGTTCTCCCTGAACAATATTTTTATGCGCGGGCAGCGTTCAGTTTTGTATTACGAAACCAGCATTCCGCGTTTTGAGAGTATGGAGTCACCCAGATACTCGTCAATGTTTTTTACGCAGATCCGCGCGCCCCGCGCAACACGTTGAAATTCTGCTCAGCCCGTAGGCCAATTCCCCATTGGCACGCCCAAACACGCCTCAAAAACTAAGCGCAGGCACTCGCCGGGTCGAAATCGCTCAGCGTTTTGATGTCCGGGGGCACGCCACCGATCATCTCGGTCACGTGGGCAGCGGATGCCTTCAAGGTGTCGCTCCAGCCCATAAAGTCTTCGATGGAATGGCGCGGATAAGCAGACCAAATGTTCAGAACGGCAATTGGTTCAGCAAGATAGTTGAAGACCGGCGCGGAAATACCCAGAAAATGATCGTGCTCCTCCCGGTCATTCCAACCGAACCCAAGCTCGCGAACTTCACGCAACTGATCGGTAAAGGCGTCGAGGCTCGTAATGGTGCGGGCCGTGTGACGCCGGAACTCATACCCGTTGAGCATGGCAGCTGCGACCCTGTCCGGTATGAACGCCATCAAGGCCTTGCCGGAGGCCGAGCAATGGATCGGGTCCCGCATGCCAGGGCGCTGAACACCCCCCATGGAGCGGGGTGATTCGAGAATACGCAGGTAAATGACATCGTGCCCGCCCGGCACGCCGATGGTCACATTCACATCGAAGCGCTCGTAGAGCTGCACCATTTCGTCAAGGGCAATCGCCTGAATGTCATAGCCCTTGTAGGCACTTCGAACGAAGTCAAACACGCGCGATCCCAAAAGATACACCCGTCGGTTACCCTCGTGCCGAAGCATCCGCTCTTCGACCGCAATAGCGAGCAGCCGGTGGATGGTGCTCTTGTTCATGCCCGTCTTTTCGACGATCTCCGAAAAGCTCAACGGCTTCGGCGCGTCGCTGACGACGGAAATAACAGCAAGCAGTTTGTGAACAATCGAGCTTTGCATCAGTCAGGATCCGGCAGGAGTACGTGTCGCGTCTCGGGCAAACATCGCCACCCGAACAACGAGACCATTTATCCGACCGAATTGAAACTGAATTCTCACAATACAAAACAAGCAAAGTCTCACCGCGTCGTTCTTAGACGCGGGGGCCATTGACCATTGGCGCCTTAACGGTCGAAACTTGAGATCGCAGATTTAGAACCGAGCGAACGCGTGGCATGACCGTCAAAGAAGAGATCCACTGGCAAAGAACGGCGACCCCGGCGCTCGCCCTGTCGCCGCTTGCAAGTCCGTTGAAAACGGATGTGCTCATCGTCGGTGGCGGCCTCACCGGGTGCCGCACAGCGCTCGGCTTGGCCGAGAACGGCGTCTCCGTCACCCTTGTTGACGCCAAGGAAATCGGCTGGGGCGCGTCGGGCCGTAGCGGTGGGCAGTGCAACCCCATGTGGCGCAAGACACCGGATCAACTCAAAGCGCTCATTGGTCCGCACTATGGCGAGACGCTCATTCGCACGACGCTCACCGCGGCCCATGATCTGTTTTCTGATATCGCAACTTACGGGATCGATTGCGACGCGGTACAAGCCGGATGGGTCCAAGCCGCCCATACCAAGACCGCCGTCACGGCCATGCGCGCCCTCGGGAAGGCCTGGATAGCCGAAGGGGCTGACATCGTGGAATGCGAAGGCGACGCGGTCGAGGCGGCTTCCGGCTCACCGGCCTACCGTTGGGCCTTGCGCCACAGCGCCGGGGGGCATGTGCACCCGCTCTCCCTGACGCGCGGCTATGCCAGGGCCGCTGAGGCGCGGGGCGCACGACTGTTCAAAGGAACGCCCGTTACAGCGCTCACCCGAGAAAACGGCGTTTGGCAGGCCACGACGCCCGGCGGCATCATTACAGCTGACAAGGTCGTCCTCACCACCAATGCCTATACGAGCGATCTTTGGCCGGGCCTCCGTCAGACGTTCTATCCGCTGGTCAGCAACTGCCTCGCCACAGCGCCGATGACCGAAGACCAGGCCAAGACCGTTCTTCCGAACTCCGTCACCCTCTCCGATTCGCGGCTCGCCATCTACTACGCCCGCCGTGACCGTGATGACCGGCTCATTTTCGGCTGTGTGGGCAGCGATGACCGGGTCGATACGCTTGGCGGCTTTCAACGCCTGAAAGCTGGGCTGCGCACCGTCTTCCCGCAATTGGCGGCGCACCCGGTGGAGCGAAAATGGGGGGGCCGCATCGCGGTGACACCGGAAATGATGCCCCATCTCCACGAACCGGCCCCCGGTCTTGTTGCGGGTCTCGGGTTCAGCGGGCGGGGGATCGCCATGACCTCCGTCATGGGGCGGGCGCTCGCGGCCAAACTGCTGGGCACGCCCGATGCAGAGCTGCCATTCCCCGTATCCCCCGTCAAACCGCTGAGGTTCCACGGGGTCGCGCGCCGGTTGATCCCCGTCGCCGCACCGGCCATGAGCGCCAAAGACCGGTTCGACACATTGACCAACGGCGCATGACACCCGCCCCGAAACTTGCCGAGCCAAGCCCATGAAACACACGCCGCCGCTTTTGTCCCTTTCGACCGCATCGCTCGACGTTTTCCTCGCGCTTTTGCCATGCGACCGCATTACCCGGACGGATAACCGGATCACCATCCACGCCGATGCGGGCGATGCCGTCTGGCACCGTCGGCGCGATCGCTGGGTCACCACCGCCCCCGGCGATGACACCGCCCGCCGCTTTGGTCCCCAAGGCTTGCTTCAGTGAACAGCAAAACAAAAGCTGAATAGCCGGGCATCGACGCCCGTGGCCCCATAAACAGGTCCGTGCCGTCGCTCAAACTGCGGGGACCCCTCCGTTCAATACTGTGGCGAACCAGTCCCGGTCGATGTTCCCGCCGCAGAGGATAACGGCCACCTCACGACCGGGCATCGCCTCGGCCTCCTGCATCAGCCCCGCCAAGGGCGCAGCCCCGGCACCTTCCGCAAGGTTATGCGTGTCGCTGAAATAAACGCGGATCGCCTCTGCAATGGCATCGTCGCTGACGGCGAGAATCCGTTCAGCCCCCGCGGCATAAATATCGAATGCGGCCCGCTGAGGGACGCGCGTGGCAATCCCATCGGCGAACGTGCGGGCCGTGCTGGTCTCCACCAGATGACCCGCCTCCACCGAGAGCTTTACAGCCTGCGCGTTCTCGCTGACCACGCCCACGATCTTGGCGGGATGCCGAAGCGCATCGCGCGCCGCAATGCACCCGCAAATGCCGGAACCACAGCCAACGGGCACGTAGAGCGTCTCAATCCCCGGGGCGGCGCTCAGCAGTTCATACGCATAGGTCGCCACACCGCGCACGAGTTCAGGGTGAAACGGGGGCACAAAATGCAACCCCTCGGCGGTGGCGACCCGAAGGGCCTCCTCACGCGCCGCGTCAAAATCCTCCCCGAATTCCACCAACTCCGCCCCGAAAGCAGCCATCGCGGCGTTTTTCTCAACCGAGTTCCCGCGCGGCACATAGACGACCGCGCGCATACCCGCTGCCCGCGCCGCCATCGCCTGACCCTGCCCGTGATTACCGCGCGTCGCGGTAATGATCCCCGGACAATTGGGAGCGGTCCGTTGCAACCAGTCCATAAAAGTGAGCGCACCGCGCAGTTTGAAAGAGCCCGTGGATGTGTGGTTTTCATGCTTGACCCAAACCTTGCACCCCAAACGTGCCGCCAGTTGTGGCCAGGCATATTGCGGTGTTGGCGTCATCTTGGAGGCCACAAAGCCGGCCGCTTTCTCAAGCTCTTCCAAAGAAAACATGCGGGTGCCTTTCACCTGTTCAAAAATACTCTCGTGGGGGTCCGGGGGAGTGAAACTCCCCCGGCGGCGCGACGCGCAAAGCGCGGCGCAACCCGAACTAGTCCAAATCACCCCAGGTCAGTTGCGTGTTCCGCACCACGGCGCGCTTCAGCCTTTTGCCCACGACCTCGTCAAAGTCATAAACCGGTATCTCGCCAGAACCTGGCCGCCGCGCCCAGATATCCCCGTCGCCAATCACGTGACCCTCGGGCAGGTCCTTGTCCGCCACGATAGAACCTCGGGCAAAACGATAGACGGCTTCCTCCGGCCCCGTGCGACGCTTTTCATTGTGCAGCGCCACATGGATTTCCCGGCTCCGATCAATCAGAAACTTGAGCTCCGCCGGATCCATGGAACAGGAGATATCGGGCCCCGCGCGATACCGCGTATCCGTAAAGTGCCGCTCCAGGATCGACGCCCCAAGCGCGACAGAGGCCAAGGCCATCTCCGGTCCAATGGAATGGTCGGAGAAGCCTATGATCGCCTGCGGAAACGCATGCTGCAACTCGGTGACGCCCTTCAGCGACACGATCTCCGGCGGCGAAGGGTAAAGGTTTGTGCATTCGAGGAGCGCATAATCGATCCCCGCCGCATCAAGGATGGCGACCGATCGCGCCACGCTGTCAATGGTCTGCATCCCCGTCGACATAATGACCGGTTTCCCCTTGGCGGCGATATGACGAATGAGCGGCAGGTGATCCGCTTCGCCCGACCCGATCTTGAAGGCAGGCACGTTTTGGTCGTCCAGCCAGTCGGCGGCCGCGCGCGAAAACGGTGTGGAAATATAGATCACGCCCAGCTTCTCCGCATGGGATTTGAGCGCGATTTCATCCTCGGGCGAAAGCGCGCAGTCCTCCATCACCTCCCAGATCGACTTGCCCCCGGCATTCGGCGGCAAGACCTCTTTGGCTTCTTCCGTCATCTCGTCCCAAACGAAGTGGGTCTGATGCTTGACGATTTCCGCGCCCGCGCCCGCAGCAAGATCAACCATATGGCGCGCCACATCGAGGTCCCCCCCGTGGTTGATACCAATCTCGGCAATGACGAGGGGCGGATGTTCGGGGCCAATTTTGCGGTCTGCGATTTGCATGGCCTCGGGTTTAGAGATGCGTCGGGACGGAGACAAGGGCATCGGGCTGCGCGTTTTCTGATCGCAGTTGAGAGGGCTTTATCCCCGCTGCACCAGCGCCCCACAAGGTACTCTCAAGCCAATGAAAAGGCTTGCGCCGGTGGGTGGAACATGGTCCCTCAGCGCCATGACACTCCCGCGCCTGAAACCTGCGCCCGGCTTGCGCTATAATTTGTTTCTAAACGCTTACGTCATCTTAATGTTGATCGCAGAGCCCTTGGTCTGGCGGTACTTCCGCAAGCGCGCCAAGGCGGACCCGGACTATATGGCGCATCCACAGGAACGGCGGGGTGCCGGGCAGACGTTCGACGCCGACCTATGGGTGCATGCCGTGTCCTTAGGCGAATTCACCTCGGCGGCACCGCTCATTCGGATGGCGCTTGATCAGGGGTTTCGTGTTCTCACAACCCACGCCACTCCCGCCGGGCGCCGCGCAGCAGAAGCGGAATTTGGCGGCGAACAGGCGTTCTCAACACGTTATATGCCGATAGACAGACCACGCTATTGGCGTCGGTTCTTTTTGAGCGTCGCACCTAAAGCCGCGCTCATAATGGAGGTCGAGTTCTGGCCCGTGATGATCGAGGAAGCGCGCCGCGCCGGGTGCGTCCTTTGTCTCGCCAACAGCCAGGTGCCGTCGAAGAGCTTCCCACGCGCACGACGGCTCGCGCGCCTTTTCGGGCATCCTGCCGCCTCCGTTGCCGCCGTCTTCGCCAAGTCCGAACCCATCGCGGCCCGCTTCCGCACCCTGGGCGCGGACCCGGTGGTGGCTCTCGGCGAAACCCGGTTCGACATCCCGCCGCCAGCAGATCAGATCGCGGCTGGGCAAGCGCTGAAAGGGACCCGCAAGGTATTGACGCTCGCCAGCGTCGTGGCAGGGGAGGAGGACACATACCTTGCGATGATCCAAGACCTGTTGGCCGAACCTGACCCACCGCTGGTGATCTGGGTGCCGCGCGCGCCGGAGCGGTTCGACGATCATGCCCGCCTTTTGGAAGACGCGGGCTTGCGTGTCGCGCGCCGCAGCACCGCTTTCTCTGACGACCTATCTCCCAATGAAGACCTGACCGATACACAAATCCTGCTTGGCAATTCACTGGGGGAAATGTTCTTCTACCTCGCACCCGCCGATGCCGTGATCGTGGGCGGCGGGTTTACGGAGAAAGGCGCCCATAACGTGATCGAACCCTTGTCGCTCGGCAAACCAGTGATCACCGGGCCGTCCGTCTGGACCATCGAATTCCCTGCGGTCGAAGCCGAAGCCGCTGGTGTTCTAACCGTCGTGAAGGACCCAACCGCTTTGCCCGACGCCGTGCGCGCGGCACTGGGGGCAAGCAATGCAGCGGAGGCGTTTCACGCCGCCCACCAAGGCGCGTCCAGGCGCATTCTGGACGCGATCCTTCCGGTGATGGAGGGGCGGCCATGAGCTATCTCGTCATTGGCGCAGGCTCCATCGGGCGGCGCCATCAGGCCAATCTCACCGCGCTCGGGGCGAATAGCGAGCTTCTAGGCTGGCGCGGGCTTTCACTCGATACGCTTGATTTGACGGGTGTGACCGGCCTTGTCGTTGCGACCGCGACCTCTGTCCGGTTGGAGGTAATCGCCAAGGCCGCCGACGCGGGTATCCCGCTTTACATCGAAAAACCGCTCGTCTTCCGCGCGGGCGATTTGGCAGAAGTCCAACGGCTGACCGCCCCTGTCGCCGACCGCTCGGTCCTGGGGCTGATGATGCGGTATCACCCGGCGATCCGGGACCTGCACGCAGACCCGATTGCCGCCTATAATGCCCGCTTCGTGATTGGTCACGACGTGCGCCAATGGCGTGAAAACTGGGTTTTTGCCGACAGTTATGCGGCAGAGGCGGAGGGTGGCGGCGTTCTACTCGACCTCTGTCACGAGTTGGATATCGCCCATGTGCTTTGCCCCGATCTGCACCTCGACACCGTAGACTGCATCGGCCATGGGGCCTTCCCCGGCGTCGATTTTGCTACCGAAATCCGCCTCACCGGGCCGGGATGCCTTGCCTCGGTGGCGATGGATTACCTCGCGCCACAGGGCATGCGCCGTCTGGCGCTGACGGGCCGGGATGACATGGTGGAGATCGACCTTCTGAGTAATACAGGCAGCCGCTGGCGGGCAGGGCACCAGGAGACGCTGTCCTGGGATCACGATCGCAACGACATGTTCTTGGGATTGATGCGCGATTTCATGGCGCTGGCAGAAGGGCGCGCGCCCTCCGACAATCCGCTCCTGCCCCGGCTGAGCGACGCATGGGACAGCGCTGCGCTGACGGTGGCGGCTTGGAGCGCCCGCCAGTTTCAGGCCACGCTCACAGGAGACTTCGCATGATCGTCGGACATATTGGGGTGCGTCAGGGGTCGAAAGGGGTCGTTGGCAAGAACTTCCGAGACTTTCTCGGCAAGCCGCTTATCGACTGGTCGCTCGACCAACTTCTCGCCCACCCTCGCGTGGATTATGTGATCGTCAGCACGGACGGGCCCGAGATTTACGACCACGCTGTCGCAAAAGGATGCCTTGAAATGGGCCTTCGTCCGGCGGAGCTTGCCTCGGACACCGCTGCCAAATGGGACGTCTGGCAACATGCCCTGACCCGGGCCGAGACGCTTGTCGGGCCGGTCACAGCCTTTCTTGACCTCGATTGCACCTCACCCCTTCGCCTGCCCGAAGATATCGACGGCGCACTGGAAGCGTTTTTTGACAAGCGCCCGGACATGATCATGTCCTGCACCGAGGCGCGGAAGAACCCCTATTTCAACCTCGTTGAACCGGATCAATCGGGGTATTTGCACGTCTCCAAGCCGCTGCCGGGCGGTGTCGTCGCGCGCCAGCAAGCGCCTGTAGTCTGGGAACATGCGGCGTCCACCTATGTGGTCGATCCGGCCTACCTGAAACGCGCGCGCGGCCTCTTTCAGGGGCGCGTTCTGCCATATCTGATGCCGGTGGATCGCTGCCTCGACATCGATACGGAACTTGATTTCAAGATCGTGGAACATCTCATGAAGGAGCGTCTCGATGGCTGATCTCAGCGGGCGAACCGTGTTTATCACCGGGGCGGGCGGCGTGCTTGGCACGACTTATGTGCGCCGCATGCTGGCCGCCGGTGCAAAGCTGGTGGCGACGGATTTGCCGGGGGGACGGGCCGATGCGCTGCGAGACGAACACGGGTCCAACCCGAACTTCGGCTTCTATGAGCTCGATGTCTCCGACGAGGCGGCAGTGACCGGTATCTTCCAGAAAGTGATGGACAACGGCTGGCAGCCCAACGTGGTGCTCAACAATGCAGCCATCACCGGTGAAATGCTCATGGGCAAGGGTAAGAGTTTTCTCGATTTCGCCGACACCACCGTCGAGGATTTTGAAAAGACGCTGCGCACCAACCTGACAGGTGCCTTCATGGTCGCGCGTCAGATGGATCGGGACATCATCGGCAAATACCCGGCAACGCTGATTAATGTGGCGTCTATGTACGCGATGAACGGGGCGCATCACCGGATTTATGACGGCATGCCGTTCAAGAACTTCTCGGCCTACGGCGTCACCAAGGCGGGTATCCACGGGCTGACCGTGTGGCTCGCCGGCTACTGGGCCAACCGGCAAGCGACGGTAAACACGATTGCACCGGGCGCCGTTTTCAATGGCCATTCCGAGGAGTTCCAACGCCGCGTGTCAGACCTGATCATGGCGGATCGCATGGGGCAACCGGATGAGATCGCCGACGTCATGCTCTTTTTGGCGTCGCCCGCTGCGGGGTACATGACTGGTCAGCTGGTCAACGTCGATGGCGGGTTCTCCGCCTGGTAGCGCCGTTGGCCACTACTCAATAGGTCAGAAACACTCTTCAGCGCTACGCCCGTCCGCGCGGGTCCACCAAAAGTGCGGCGATCCATCCGGCGATAAAACCGCCCAAATGGGTTTCCCAGGCCAACACACCGCCCATGGCGTAGTAAAGTGCCACATTCAGCGCGACCAGCAGCAAGGCGGCCCGCGCCACGGGCCAAAGCCCGGCGCGCAAAATGAACCGATCCACGTATTCCCAGGCCAAAACCGCGCCCGCCAGCCCGAAAAGCGCGCCTGAGGCGCCGACCATGGGTCTGAAATTCGCGGCCAGCAAGGCGTACCCGGCCGCGCCCCCAAGGATAGAAAGCCCGTAAATCGTCAGGAACTTTGCGCCGCCAACGCGTGCCACGACCGGGCCGCCAAGGGTCCAGAGCGTCACCATGTTCAGCAACAAATGCCACAACCCGGCGTGCAGGAAGGCGTAAGTGGCGAACATGAGCGTCGGTTGGTAGGGGTAGTTGGGTTGCCAATCGGCCAGAAGACCAGGCCAGAAACCACCGAACTCATAAACCACAAGCCGAAAGCGCGGGATGCCGAACGCCCCGGCGTCCCCCATCTGCAAAAGCACTTCCACCGCGCAGCACAGCATGATCAGAACGAGCACCGGCATCGCCATGGGGGGTAGGGCGGAAAACCTGTTGGGGGCTGTCATCTCTGCCGGGCGGAGTGGGGCCTCACTCCGAGGCCTGTGACAAGCGTTCGACCTCGGCGCGCGCTTCGGCAATTTGTGCGCGGGTGTCCCCTTCCAGTGCAAGCGCCAGAACCGCCTCGAATTGCTCCAGCGCAGCGGCTTCCCGGCCAAGGGCCAGATAGGTCTTCGCGAGATGGAACTGGACGATTGGATCGGTGTTCAGCGCAGCGGCGGCCGGTTCAAGGTAGCGCACGGCTTCCAGATGCTGTCCCTGGTTGTAGAGAAGCCAGCCATAGGTGTCCTGGAACGGCGGGAATTCGGTGTCGCGCAAGCGTTTACCCACGGCGATAGCCCGATCAATCGAGGCTTCGTCGCTGCGGTAGCTCAACAGCAAGCTGGCCAGGTTGTTGGCAACAATCTGGTTGTCGGAGTTTTGCTCATAGAGCGTCTCGTAAATGCCGATTGCGCCTTCGAAGTCGTTGGATTGCTCCAGAAAGGAGGCCTGCGCCCAAAGGAGGTCACCGTTCTGGGGAGACGCTTCCAGCGCCCGGTTGAGCAGGGCGGCAGCGGCGTCACTTTTGTCTTGTGCATTCAAAACCCGCAAGAGCTGCATGACGGCGACGGTTTCCGTCACGTCCCTATCGACGACTTGCTGGAACGTTGCTTCCGCTTCCGCAATATTGCCGAGCGCCAGGTGGGTATTGCCGAGTACAAGCGCCCGGCCGCCATCTTCGGGGGCCTCCGCAAGTAGGTCATTTGCCAAGGCCAACGCATCCGTGCCGCGCCCGTCCTGCAGCCGTGCCTGGATCAGCGCGACCGTGGCGGCGGTACGATCCGAGCTATTCTGCATGAGCGTTTCCAGGAACTCCACGCCCTGTTCGCGGCCATCGCGCCGGGACACGATCTGAAGTTGCAACTCATCGGCGGCCAAAGCGACTGCCGGCGTCTCGTTCTGACGCAGGGTGCGCACGACCTGTTCGGCACGGCTCCAATCGCCCTGGGCGACGTAGACTTCACCCAGCGTATTCAAAAGATCGGGCTGCCCCGGCGCGCGGCGCAAGGCGTTGATCAATACCTGCTCGGCCGAGCTGTAGCGTTCGGCGGCGATTTGGATGCGCGCAAAGCGAAGGCTCTCTGCCGGGGCATTGCGCGACGCTTCGACCGCCAGCGCCAGCAGGTCCTGGGATAACTGCGCAGAGCCGTTGCGCTCATGGGCGCGGGCCATGATTGTCATGGCCTCCGCATCGTTCGGCGCCTGGTCGAGGGCGAGGCGCAATGTCTCGATCGCCTGTTCCATCTGATCGGCATCGATCATCCAGGTCGCCTGCATTTTCAGGGCTTCAACATGGCTCCGATCGTGCTCGATTACTTCTTCGACCAGCTTGCGCGCGCCAACCTCATTGCCGTCGGCCACGAGCATCTTGGCAAGCGTGATCTTGAAATCATCCACCTGGGCGCTGGGTTCTTGCCCCTCTGTGACGGATTCCATCGCCGCGATGGCCGTATCGACTTCGCCACGGTCAAAGATGAGCCCGGCTTTCAGGGCCGTGAGGAGAGGCGCGTTTTCGTAGGTGGCGATGGCGCTATCTATTTCGGCAAGAGCCGCCTCATCGCCGCGCAACTGGCGGATCAACGCAATCAGGCTGACATGGGTGCTGACCTTGTCTTCGGCGACGGCAATCTCGCTCCGCAGAAACTCCTCCGCTTGGGCGCCGCGACCATCGGCGATCAGCAGGCTAATCAGATTTCCCTTGGTTTCATCATCGTCGGGGAACTTCTCCAGCGTCCGACGGAAGTGCCGTTCCAGACCCTCTGCGTCGCGATTGGCGATCAGAAGTTCGGCCATGACTTGGTAAAACAACGGGTTGTCGGTGTCGGTTTCGAGTATCCCCTCCGTCACGACAATCGCATCCGCCGGACGATCATCGGCCATGTACCCTTCAATCAGGATACGGACCAGGATTTGGTCGTTCGGGTTCGTTTCGGCCAGAACTTCCGCCTTGCGCGTCAATTCGCGGATGCTTGGCATGTCTTCGGCGAGAATGGCATCGCGGAAATCGAGCGCGAGGCTCACAATCTCAGCCCCATCAACGGTGGCATCAACTTCCAGGAGCGCGGCACCATGGCGCTCCGCCTCGCTCCAGTTCTGGGCAACGATGGCGATCTCAGAAAGGGCGAGGCGAGCTTCGACGTCTTCCGGAAACTCTTCAGCGAACCGGAGGTAGTTTGAGTAAGCTTCGGGGATATTGCCGTTTTCACGGGCGGCGCGGGCATATGTCAGACGCGCCTCGGTATGGGAATCGTCCAACGCCAAGGTGTTGCGGAACTCGATCAAAGCCCGCCGGACATCGCCGGATTCCAGCAGTTCAAGACCGCTTTGAAAGTGCTTCTCCGCCCGTTCTTCAGAACTATCACAGGCCGCCAGCAGAAAAAGACCGGTCGCCAAAACCACACCGCGCGTTACAATCGCCATCATATCACTCCTAATGCGAAACGGCACGGGAGCGGTTTATCAACTCCCGTGCTGCTCAGCTAGAATTTCGCGAAAATGTGAGCTTAGTGTTTACACGCCGGTGCAGCGAAACACCACTCCGACCGTCTTCGCCAGGATCGATACATCCGTGGCGAACGTCAGTTGGCTCTCGTAGCTGTCGTCATAGGTCGCACGCTCCGCAAAGGAAGACGTATGACGCTCGGACACCTGCCAGCTTCCGGTCAGTCCTGGACGCAGCCGGTAATAGGCGTGACCCGGGTACAGCGCTTGCTGAGACGGCATCATTGGACGCGGCCAAACCAGCGACATATCACCTGTCAGCACATTCAAAAGCTGCGGCAATTCATCGACAGAGGTACGCCGCAGGATACGGCCGATCTTGGTAATCCGTGGATCATGGGAAAGTTTCTGCTTCTCGTCCCATTCAGCGGAAGCTTGTGGGTTTTCTGCGAGGTATTCCTGCAGATACGCCTCAGCGTCCGGCACCATGGTGCGAAACTTCCACATATAGAAGCGCTTGCCGTTCTGCCCGACACGTTCCTGCCGGAAGAAGGGCGAATGCCCGTCAAGCGCGACGAGCGCGCCGATAATCAAGAAAAACGGGATGAGGAACGGAAGCGTTGCAAAAACCAACACGAAGTCCAAAGCGCGCTTCAAACCTGAAGCGTACAGACCTTTCCCAAATTCACCCTGAGATACCGCTTGAGCATCAGCGGCAATCAACTTTGAAGAATGCACCGTCACTACCTAATTACCGACCCTCGCCGGCCCCCTAACTCACACGTACTTAATCACGTCAAATGATCGACTCTCACCCGATCTTTTGCATATTTGGTTTACCATTCCGCACCGCAGAAATCAAAGACAATCCTTGTGCAAAAGGGGGTGTTGCCGCAATTTCATCGTTAATGTGTTGCGTTAAGGTTAACACGAATCCCAATAGCGACAGGGATTCCCAATGTTTACTGCCTTATTGTGGCCATCTTTTGGGCAGAAGAAAGTTTCGTGACAAGTTCAACATTCTGAAGCAAATCGCGAGACTGTTTTACAAGACGAAACCATCGGATAGTACGATGACGTCCATTGACGATTCGTTTTCGTGAAATCGTGACAATACATTGCAGAATTGCCTCAGACAGGACATGATGCTGCATCGCTGCATTCGGGCTTGGACACTGTCGACGGTCAAGCCTATATGAAACTCGTACCAATTCAGTGAGACCATGACGAGTAGCCACCTTTATATCGAGTTCTTCGGGTTCACCGAGCGGCCCTTCACGCTGCTGCCCGATCCGGACTTCCTCTTTTGGTCCCGCGCACACCGCAGGGCCTATTCCGTTTTGGAATACGGGGTCATGACCCGCTCGCCAATTACAGTTGTCACCGGGGAAGTGGGTGTCGGTAAGACAACCCTGGTCCAGAAGCTCCTTCAAACCCTCGATGACGACATCACCATCGGGATGGTTTCCAACGCACAGGGTGGGCGCGGTGAACTGCTTCACTGGGCGTTGAACTCGCTTGGGATCGAAACCGACCTCAGCGCCGCTTACGTCACGCTTTTCCAGCAGCTTCAGGACTTCGTTATCGAAGAATACGCCAGCGGACGGCGGGTGATCATTCTGATCGACGAAGCGCAGAACCTTTCCGTCGAAGGGTTGGAAGAGCTTCGCATGCTCACCAACATCAATTCGAACAAGGACGAGCTTCTACAATTGATCCTCATCGGCCAGCCTGAGCTTCGGCAGATGATTATGCGTCCCGAGTTGCGCCAGTTCGCGCAGCGTGTGACGGCGACCTATCACATCGGGCCGCTCGACAGGGCCGCGCTGGCTGGCTACATACAACACCGCTTGGAACATGTGGGCGGCAACGGCTCCGAATTCACATCCGAAGCGATTGACCTTGTGCATCACCACACCCACGGCATCCCACGCATGGTCAACAAACTATGTGACGTCGCCATGGTCTATGCCGCAACGGAAGAGCGGCGCGTCGTGGATGCGGCCATTGTGGAAGAGGTTTTGGATGACGGGATCTTCCTGCCGACCGTCCAGTCACTTGGGGAAGCTGCAGAATGACCAACGATATTCAGTTCTATTGGACCCTCATCAAAAAGCGCATGCCCGTGATGATGGTGATCTTCGTGCTCTGCGCCGGTATCGGCGTCGGGTTGGCCATGACGATGCCGCCGCGCTATCAGGCGAACGCGGCGATGTTGGTCGAAGGTGCCCAGCTGCCGGACACACTCATTGAATCGACCGTTCAATCCGAAGCAGCGCTCGCCTTGCAGGGCATTCAATTGCGCCTGCTCACCCGCGCCAACCTGATCGATATCGCCACGAAGTATCGGCTCTTTCGCGCGGAGGGGCTGTCTCCCGATGAAATCGTCGAAACGATGCGGGGCAATACCACCATCAAGATTACCAGCGGTCGCGATAAAGCGACGATCATGAACATCACATACGAAGCCGGTAATCCGCAGGCCGCTGCCAATGTGGTCAATGAGTTTGTGACACTGGTCCTTGAAGCGGATGCCGACCGCCGCACAACCTCGAGCGGCCAGACCCTTGCTTTCTTCGAGTTGCAGGTGGAACGTTTGGCGCAGATATTGGCCGAACGTCGCGCGGATATTGTGGCGTTCAAGGAAGAAAATAACGATGCACTGCCCGATGGGTTGAACTTCCGTCTCTCCCGTCAGTCGCAGCTTCAGGAACGGCTTAACTTCGCCGCGCGCGACCGCACTTCCCTGATTGAACAGCGCAACAGGCTGGTGGCGGTTGGCGACGCAAATGGCGTGGGGAACGGTCGGATGACACCCCTTGAAGCGGAAATCGCGCGTCTTGAAACTGAACTGCGGAGCAAGCTGGGCATTTTCGAAGCGGATAGCCCGACGATCAAGTTTTTGCAGGCCCAGCTCGAACGCTTGAAATCCACCGATCCAATCACCGCGTCCGGCACGACGGTGGAAACCGAAGATGACAACGGGGCGGGGACGCTTTTCGAGCTGCAAATCGCAGAGATTGATAGCCAGATCGACGCGCTGGACGAAGAAACCAAGCGGATCAACGAGGAACTTGAGACACTCAACGACGCTATCGAACGCACCCCCCGTGTCGCCATCAAGCTCGACGGTATGGAGCGCGAATACGAGGCGACACAAAGCGAGTATCAGGAAGCGGTCCGCGACCGCTCGACGGCACGCCAGGGTGTAGACGTGGAAAGTGCCGCGAAGGGGGAACGCGTGGTGCTGATCGAAAACGCCGATGTTCCAAGCGAGCCGAGTTCGCCTAATCGCGTCCTCATCGCAGGTGGTGGCCTGTTCATGGGCAGCGCGATTGCGGGTGTCTTCTTCGTGCTCACAGAGCTTTTGAACAGCGCGATCCGCCGACCGATAGATTTGACCAAGGGGCTCGGCGTTCAGCCGCTCGCCGTGATCCCGTATATGGAAGAGGCATCTGTACGTCGGCGACGCCGCATTCTCAAGATCGCGTTTTTGATCTTTGTGATCGTCTCTATCCCCTTCGGCCTGTGGTCAATCCACACGCATTATCTGCCGCTCGACCTCGTGCTGGAGATGGTGCTTGAGAAGGCCGGACTGTAATGAGGAATTTGGTTTAACCTATGGAAAAGTTGCAAGCAGCACTCGCCCGCGCCCGTGAGAAGCGGGAAAATGAAGGCCGTCCGGTCCGCCGCAATGACCCGTCCGGTCGTTTGGGCCTCCGTCGCCACGCGAAAGAAGTCGACGTCACCAGCCGGTGGGACGCTCTGAACGAGTTCGAGCCTTCAACCAAGCGGATGCAGAAGTCCCGCATCTACGCAAACAAGGCGAGCGGCGAGGCGCAACACTATGACATCCTGCGGACAAAGCTTTTGCTTGAGATGCGGCGCAACAGTTGGACGCGGATTGCCATCACCTCGGCGACGCCGGGGTGCGGCAAGACAACGACTGCCTGCAACTTGATCGCCGGGCTGGGGCGGCAGCCGGAACTGCGCGGCATGCTGTTTGATTTGGACTTCCGACGGCCAGCCGTCTCGACGCTGTTTGGCGTGGAATCGCCCAATAGCCTCGCGGATGTCCTCGAGGATCGCGTGAACTTTTCCGATCACGCGCTCCGCTGGCACGAAAACACCTGCATCTCGCTATCGAACAAGGTTGTGAAAGACCCCGCCAGCCTGATCCTGCGCTCCCGCACGATGGAGCTCTTCGATGAAATCCAGGATCACTATCGCCCGCATATCATGATCTTTGACACGCCGCCCGTCATGGTCAGCGACGAGACGCGCGGTTTCATGAAAAGCATCGACGCGGTGCTGATCATTGCCGCCGCCGAAACGACCTCCGTTGCGCAGCTCGACGAAGTCGAGCGCGAAGTGGCGCAGTACACCAATGTTGCGGGCATCGTGCTGAACAAGTGCCGTTTCGTGGAAGAAGACTACGGGTACAGCTACTAACGCGCCCCACGTTTAACCTCCACTGCCCCACCCATCGCACGCTTGCGTTACCCGATCGAAACGGGTGCGTGAGACTGTCCGGCCCGTTCGAACCCTGTCGCGTCCCGCGCGACTTGTACCTTCACTCGGGGGTGGAAACACCTTTTGAGATCAACTTGATCGCTCGGGATTGCCGAAACAGTCCCGGCACCGAAAATGAAGGGCGCAGCGGCGCCGCTGACTTACCTGACTAAGCACTACTACCAGTCGCAACCGGCCTTTAAACTTAAACAGCGGCTCAAGTCTACGAACGTGTTTTTTGACCTGCTTGTTTACATGTCCGGAAACGGGCGCCGACCGACAGAGATATAGGCTTCAAAACCGGCCGCCTCGGCGCGCTCGGCATCATAGATATTGCGCAGGTCCGCCATGCGCGCCGTCGCCATACCGCCAGCGATCTTTTCAAGATCAAGCGCGCGAAACTCGTTCCACTCCGTCAAAATCACCACCACATCCGCGCCAGCCGTCGCGTCATAGGCATCGGTTTCCCAAATCACATGGGGCAGGAGGTCTTCGCCCTCGCGGCGTCCCTCCGGGTCCACCACGTGCACCTCCGCGCCACCGCCCACCAAGGCGGGCACGATGGTCAGCGATGGGGCGTCGCGCATATCGTCCGTATTGGGTTTGAACGTCACACCCAGAACAGCGACCTTCTTGCCGTTGAAGGAGCCGCCGCAGAGATCGCGCAGCTTCTCCACCATCCGGCGTTTGACCTTTTCGTTGACCTCCATCACCGCCTCCGTGATCGTCATGGGCGATGCGTAGTCCTGTCCGATGCGGGCGAGCGCGCTGGTGTCTTTGGGGAAACAGGAGCCCCCATAGCCGGGACCCGCATGGAGAAACTTGTTCCCAATCCGGCCATCCAAACCGATGCCTTTTGAGACTTCCTTCACATCGGCGCCCGTCTTTTCGCAAAGGGCGGCGATTTCGTTGATGAAGGTGATCTTCGTCGCCAGAAAGGCGTTCGCTGCGTATTTGATCATCTCAGCGGATTCGAGGTCCGTCGTGACGATGGGGAAGTCGCGCAAGAATAGAGGGCGATAGATATTGGCCATCACTTCCGCGGCGCGTTCGCTTTCAACCCCGACCACCACACGGTCCGGGCGCATGAAATCGTCAATCGCAGCGCCTTCGCGCAAGAACTCCGGGTTCGACGCCACGTCGAAATCCAAATCGGGGTTCGCCGCGCGCACCACCTCCGCCACCTTCCGGTTTGTCCCCACGGGCACGGTCGATTTTGTAACGATGGTAATGTAGTCGGTGGCGGTCTTCGCGATCTCCTCCGCGGCAGCCATCACATAGGTCAGGTCCGCATGGCCATCGCCGCGCCGTGTGGGGGTGCCCACCGCAATAAACACCGCTTCGCACCCGTCCAGCGCTGCCGCCAAATCGAGCGTAAAGGAAAGCCGCCCCGCTTCCACATTCTTGGCGAGCAACACATCTAGACCCGGTTCGAAAATGGGGATTTCGCCATTCTCGAGCGTCTCGATCTTGCGCGCGTCCTTGTCGACGCAGATCACGTCATGGCCGAAATCGGAGAAACACACGCCAGAGACAAGGCCGACATAACCGGTGCCGATCATCGCAATGCGCATTTTAAAAATCCTTACCGTTGAGAAGGTTACACGTCGTAGTATGAGCGATACCAAGAGATAAACTCAGGGATGCCATCGGACAACTCGGTCGAGGCTTTATACCCCGTCAAAGCCTCAAGCAACCGCGTATCGGACCAGGTGGCCGGTACGTCGCCGGCTTGCATGTCCATCAGGTTCTTTTTCGCCTCGATTCCAAGGGATTGTTCGATTTGTGCAATGAACTCGCCCAAAGTATCCGGTTTCGCTTTGCCAATGTTGACAATTCTAAAGGGCGCGACGGGGCTTAAGCTGTCAAAATCGCCAGCCGACCGGTCGTTGGGCCGGACATCCGCCAGCCGCCAGATCGCCTCGACCAGATCGTCGATATAGGTAAAGTCGCGCCGCATCTGGCCATGGTTGTAAACGTCGATTGGCTCGTCACCGAGCATTCGTTTGACAAACTTGAACAGCGCCATGTCCGGCCGACCCCAGGGACCGTAGACCGTAAAAAAGCGGAACATTGTCACCGGCAAATCGTAGAGATGGGCATAGGAATGCGCCATCGCCTCCGTCGCTTTCTTGGTCGCGGCATAGAACGACATCTGAGCGTCGGCCTTGTCGGTCTCCGCGTAGGGCATCTTCTCGTTTGCGCCATAGGCCGAGGAGGTGGACGCCAACAGGAGATGCGCCCCGGGATGCGCACGGGCCGCTTCCAGCAGCTCGAATGTGCCCTGGATGTTTGCTTCAAGATAGGTGCGAGGTGCCTCAATCGAATAGCGGACGCCCGCCTGCGCGGCGAGGTGGATCACATGGGTGGGCTTATGAGCCGCGAATAGGTCGAGCAGCAGTTCGGGTGTTTCCACCTTGCCTTCGACCTGCGTGTATTCGGGGTGATCGGCCAGCATCTCCGCCCGGTCGCGCTTCAACTGCGGGTCGTAATAGTCGCTGAAACTGTCGAGCCCAACGACTTGCCAACCCGCCTCCAGCCACCGCTTGGCGCAGTGATAGCCGATGAACCCGGCTGAGCCTGTGATCAACGCGGTCTTCACTCGGCGTCCCGGGCAATCTGCATCAAGTACTCGCCATAGGCATTCTTGCTCAGCGGCTCCGCCGCCGTTGTCAGTTCGTCCTTGCTGATCCAACCGTTCTCGAAGGCGATTTCCTCGGGCGATCCCGATTGCAGGCCTTGCCGCGCGGTCAGCGTCCGAACAAAGTTCCCGGCATCCAGCAAAGAGGCATGGGTGCCCGTGTCGAGCCAGGCATAGCCGCGCCCCATACGCTCGACGTTCAGCAGCCCATCATCGAGGTAAAGCTGGAGGAGGTCGGTGATCTCAAGTTCCTTACGATGGGATGGCTTGACCTGCGCCGCGCGTTCCGACGCGCTGCCATCAAGGAAATAGAGCCCGGTGACCGCATAGTTCGACGGAGGTTTCGTTGGTTTTTCAATAATTTGGCTGACCTTCTGCCCGTTATAGGCCAGGACGCCGTAGCGCTCGGGGTCCGCGACGCGGTAGCCGAACACCGTGCCGCCCGTCGTCTCCTCATCGGCGCGCTGCAACATATCCGGCAGCCCCTGGCCGAAGAAGATATTGTCCCCAAGCACCATCGCCGAGGGCGCACCATTGAGGAAGTCAGCCGTCAAGAGATAGGCCTGCGCCAGACCATCGGGGCTAGGCTGGATGATCCATTCGAAGCGCAACCCCCATTGCCCGCCATCGCCCAACAGGCGCTTGAATTGCTCCTGATCCTGCGGCGTCGTGATGATCGCGATCTCGCGAATGCCCGCCAGCATGAGAACGCTGAGCGGGTAATAGATCATTGGCTTGTCGTAGATTGGCAAAAGCTGTTTCGACACACCTATGGTGATCGGGTAAAGCCGCGTACCGCTTCCGCCTGCAAGGATAATGCCTTTGCGCTTGGTCATGGAAAAATACTGTCCTTTCAGGCGCTTTTCTGTCCGAGCTCTTCTAGCACATGGGCAAGGGCGGCGCGCCATTCCGGCCGTTTGATACCGAAATCGGCCTCCAGACTGCTGCAATCAAGCCGCGAATTCAGCGGTCGCGGCGTCTTCGTCGGCCATGCGCTCGATGGAATGTCAACAATCGCGGGATTTAGCTCGGATTGTTCAAAAATGGCGCGCGCGAAATCCGCCCAGCTCACATCCGGTGCGCCCGAGAAGTGGTAAATGCCCCCGGCTTGACCGTCTGTCAGCGCGGCGGCGAGGGTCAGGCAGGCATCGGCAATATCAGCGGCGGCGGTTGGCCCGCCGATCTGGTCATTGACGACCTTCAACTCAGGCCGCTCGGCCCCGAACTTCAGCATCGTTTTGACAAAGTTGTTGCCATGGGCGCTGAACACCCAGGAGGTGCGTAGCGTTGCAAAGGCACCGGCGTACTTCGCGAGCTCGATTTCGCCCGCGAGCTTGGACTTGCCATACATCCCTTGGGGATCGGTTGCGTCCTTCGGGCTCCATGGCTCCGTCCCGACGCCGGAAAACACGTAATCGGTGGAGATATGGACCAGCGCCGCACCCGTCTCCGCGCAGGCTTCCGCCAAGGCACCGACGCTTGTGCCGTTGATGGTCGTGGCGAGTTCCGGCTCGTCCTCCGCCTTGTCGACGGCGGTATAGGCAGCGGCGTTTATGACGGCGTCGACTTCCAGCGCGCGCGCCACGTCGCGAACTGTCTCGGGATGCGCAAAATCCGCGCGATTCCGGCCGATCACCTCAAGCGTCACGCCCTCCGGCAAGCGGCGTTGAACCTCTGTCGCAACCTGACCTCGGGACCCGAACAGCGCCAGCTTCATTTGCCCGTCCCGCGCCGTTCCATGGCAATGGCCAAAAGCGGCTGCCACCAATCCTCGTTCTGCAAATACCAGTCGACGGTCTTTTCCAAACCTTCTTCCAGCGTCACCGATGGTCGCCAGCCAAGCTCTGTCCGAATCCGTGTGGGATCAATGGCATAGCGCATATCGTGGCCGGGTCTGTCGGTCACGAATTCGATCAAATCGGCATGGGGCGCGCCTTCGGGACGACGCTTGTCGAGCACCGCACAGACTGTTTCAACCAGATCGATGTTCCGCGCCTCGTTCTCGCCACCGATATTGTAGCTGCGTCCGATCTCGCCCTTGGTCAACACGGTCAGCAGCGCATCGGCGTGGTCCTCTACATAGAGCCAATCGCGGACGTTCTTGCCCTGGCCGTAAACCGGGATCGCCCGCCCGTGGATCGCATTGAGAATGACCACCGGGATCAGCTTTTCTGGGAAATGGAATGGCCCATAATTGTTGGAACAATTGGTCAACACCACGGGCAGGCCGTAGGTTTCGTGCCAGGCGCACACGAGGTGATCCGAGGACGCTTTGGAGGCCGAATAGGGGCTCCGCGGATCATAGGGGGTGTCTTCGGTGAACATGCCCGTCTCGCCGAGCGAGCCAAACACCTCATCGGTCGAGATGTGATGAAAACGGAATGTCTCGGGTCTGCCTTCGCGTTCCCAATAGGCCCGGGCCGCTTCCAGCAGGGTATAGGTCCCGGTGATATTGGTCTCGATAAACGCGGCAGGTCCATCAATCGAGCGGTCCACATGGCTTTCCGCCGCAAGATGCATCACCGCATCGGGCCGGTGGCGGGCGAAAACATCGTCGAGGCGGGCACGGTCCGTTATGCTCACCTCCTCGAACGCATAGCCCGGCGCGTTCGACACGCTGGCCACATTGGTCAGGCTGGCAGCATAGGTCAGGCAATCGAGGTTGATAACTTCATGGCCGTCGCGCACCGCCTGGCGGACGACGGCGGATCCGATGAAGCCGGCACCGCCGGTAACAAGGAGTTTCATGATCCGTCCCATGTAAAGGGGCTGTCAAAGTCGGCGAGGGTCTGGGCGGCGGCATCCTTTTCCGACAAGATCGGCGTGCCGGTCACGGGCCAATCGATCCCGCAACTGTCCCAGTGGACCGCGCCGTCATGGGCCGCCGAATAGACATCCGTTACTTTGTAGATGATTTCCGTTTGCGACTCCAAGGTGACAAATCCGTGCAGAAACCCTTCTGGAACAATGAGTTGTAGTCCGTTCTCAAAGCTAAGCTCGATGCCAAAACACTTGCCGTACCCGGGGGAGCCCTTCCGCACATCGACCACGGCATCATAAAAGCGACCACGCCCGCAGCGCACCAGCTTGGCCTGAGCCTTATCGGGGGCCTGGTAGTGCAAACCGCGCAAGGTGCCCGTCTTTTCGGACATTGAGTGGTTGTCCTGAACGAAGTCGTAAGACAACCCGGCGGCATCCATGCGCTGCCGGTTCCAGCTTTCGGAAAAGAACCCACGGGCATCGCCGTGGCGCACCGGCTTCAATACAAAAAGGCCGGGCAGCGGTGTTTCAATGACTTCCATGACACATCCATGCACGCGTTACGCCGCACTCCTTAGCAGTGTCCGGCGGAGAGGTCATGGTGACTCTGTGGCCATTGTCGGGATTCCAGACGGCACCGTGACGCTTTGGCGACATTTTCGAAGGCAATGCTTCGGGGCGGGCGCTCAGAGATCGGCCTGAAACTCCTCGATCAAGGCATCCAACACCGTGCGGAACGCCGAGGCCTCATCCAAGCCCTGCGACAGGGCTTCTTCGTGGACCTTTCGTTGCCGCTCGGCGCTATTGCCATTCTCAAGGATGGCATGCACCCCCCAAACCTCGTCCATCGCTTGGAGCGCGCGGGCGTCTTCGGCGAGGAGATCGACAAGTTCCTCCATCAGGTCCGGGAAGGGCACGACTTCGCCGCGACCAAAATCGATGAGACCTTCGGACATCCCGTAGCGTTGGGCGCGCCAGCGGTTTTCCCCAACCAGAAAGTGGTCATATATCCGCCAGCGCTGGTTCTGCGTTTTCAACCGCCAGAGCATGCGGAGGATGCACTGGGTGAGGGCGGCAATGGTCAGGATATGCTCCAAGCGCGGGCACATATCGCATATCCGCGTCTCGAGGGTCGCGAACCTGTCGGAAGGTCGGAGATCCCACCAGACTTTGGTCGCGTCCTCAATGGCGCCGGTCTTGACGATGGCGTCCACGGCGCGCTGATAGCTCGAAAAACTCTCCAGCCGGGGCGGCAGCCCGGTGCGCGGCAAATTGTCGAAAACGGTGAGGCGGTAGCTTGCAAGCCCCGTATCCTCCCCTTGCCAAAATGGCGAGGAACAGGAAAGCGCAAGGAGATGGGGCAAAAAGTAACTCGCCTGGTTCATCAGATCGACGCGCAGATCATCGCCGTCGATGCCCACATGCACATGGGCGCCCGAGATCAGCATGCGCCGCCCGACCCCGGCGAGGTCCCGGCCAAGTTCGTTGTAGCGGTCGCGGTCGGTGTGGCTTTGGTCCTTCCAGTCGGCCGTCGGGTGACAGGAAACGGCGAGAGGCGCGATGCCATAGCGCCCGGCGATTTCCGCGACGGTCCGGCGCAGGTGGCGCAGGTCCTCGCGCGCCGCACCGATCGTTTCACAGACCTTGGTGCCCACTTCGATCTGGCAGCGCAGAAACTCCGGTGAGACCTGATCGCCGAGGGCTTTCTTGCAGTCCTCCATCAACGCGTCGGGCGCTTCTGTCAGCGTGCGCGTTTCCTGATCGACAAGGAGGTATTCCTCCTCAATGCCCAGGGTAAAGCTAGGTTCGGTCATCGATGCCTCTCACGGAAATCAGCACAGGCCCCAGGCCGTCAGATAGAGTTCAAGCACAGGGCTTTGATAGGCCATGAAGAGCGCACCCAGGACCAGCGTAGCTGTCAAAGCAAGCGCCAGCCAAAGAATGGGGGAAGCCGCCGTCATGCCATCGCCCGCCGCTCGTTGAGGCTCCGTTCGGTGATGGGCCAGTTGAGGATGGCCGCGACAAGGCTCAGGCCCACGGCGATGCCCCAGGCGAGGTCGTAGCTGCCCGTCCGGTCGTAAAGCCAGCCACCCAACCAGCCGCCCGCAAAAGACCCAAGCTGGTGGGCAAAGAACACAATACCTGCCAACATCGACATGTGCTTCAGCCCGAATACCGCTGCGACGGTTCCGTTGGTGAGCGGGACGGTCGACAGCCAGAACAGCCCCATCGTTGCCCCGAAAAGATAGGCGGTCGCGGGCGACAGGGGAAAGACCACGAAGGCCGCGATCAACAGCCCCCGCGCAAGGTAAATCCAGGACAGGAGCATCGGCTTTCGGTGTTTCCCGCCCAATAGCCCGGCCAGATAGGCCCCGGCGATGTTAAACAGACCGATAAGCGCCAGCACCGTCGTTGCGACCCCGCTGCCGATGCCCTCATCGGCGAGATAGGCGGGGAGGTGCACGGCGATGAACACCACCTGAAAGCCACAGGCGAAGAACCCGAGCGATAGGAGCCAAAAGTCGCGTTCCGCGAAGGCGTCGCGCAGCGCTTGGGTGAAGCTCACATCTTCGTCTGCGGTCGCGACGGGTGCCGGGACCGAGCGTATGCCGAAACCCAGCGGCAGCATGAGGAACGCGAGTACCGACAGGGCGACCAGTGCGCCTTGCCAGTCGAGGCCGACGATCAGGCTGAGCGAAATGGGTAACAGCGCAAATTGACCGAACGAGCCCACGGCCATGGTGATGCCCATAGCCATTGAGCGTTGTTCGGGCGCGACTAGTCGGCTGATGGCGCCGAAGATCACCGGGAAAGTCGTGCCTGAAAGACCGAGCCCGATCAGCACGCCGGCGCCCAAGACAAAGGCGGCTTCCCCGCCGACAACGCTCATCGACCAGACGCCCGCGCCATAGAGCAAGGCGCCGAGGGCCACGACCGGTTTGGCCCCATAGCGGTCGGCGACCATACCGGCAAAAGGCTGGCTGGCGCCCCAGACAAGGTTCTGGATGGCAATGGCGAAAGCAAAGGTCTCGCGGCCCCAGCCTTGTTCCATGCTAACCGGTTGCAAAAACAGCCCAAAGGCGTGACGCACCCCGAGGGAAATCAACAAGATCAGTGCGCCGCAAACCAGCGCCACACCTGCACCGTGCCATTTGGACATTTGAGAAGACATGGGCGTTCCCGGGTTTCGTTCCGGGACAGAGTGGAGAGATGGCGCGCCCATGGCAAGCCCGGTGGTGCAATTGTCAGGTATGTGTCCGCAGCCGCCATATGCTTCATGACGCGTGGTCGGCTGCCTTATTTGCGCAGAGTTGGCCGCTGCGCGCTGCTCGCGTCACTGGAAGCGGAAGTTCACGAAGCCCAAAAGATCGAGGCCGCCATAACCGGGATAGGCTTCGCTAATCGCTGCGATAGCCGTTTCGGCATCGGCGCTGTCCGAGATCACCTCGTTCTGGAAGTTCAGGTAAGAGATCGCATCGTCAACCGCACCTGGGCTGGCAGGCAGCCCGTGTCCGGCGCCGATCACCTTGAGGCCTTCGGTGTCGCGGATGCTTTGAAGCGCGGCAATCCAGTTCGGTGTGTTGCCAAGGGGGAACGCATGGGCGCTGGCGTAAAGCAGGTCTTGCGCGATGAACAGACCGGCTTCGGGGAAGTGGAACGTCAGCGTGTTCGTGGCTTCCGCATCCTTGATCTCTGCAATCTCAACTGCGACGCCATCCCAGGTTGCCGCACCGGTCGCGAGACTTCCTTGGGGCATATAAAGCTTGGTTGTGTCGCCAAGCTGTTCCTTGCGACCCGCATACATCCCACCGCTTCCCTCGGCATCTGCGCGCACCGCGTCTGCGGTCACGAATGGCACATCCGCAAACTGGGACGCGCCGAGGATGTGGTCGGGATGGGCGTGCGACAGGTAAAGTTGCGCAATCGGTTTCCCGAGGCTGTCCGCATAGGCGCGCGCCTCGGCGGCGAAGTCCTGCACGAATTGTGCGTCGATCACGTGGAGCGCATTTGCGGTCTCGACGATGTGGGTGTTGACCGATGTGGGTGTTGACCATCGCGGAGGCTTCTGGGTCAGTGTAGCTGTGCAGGGTCACGGTGCCGAGCTTGTGAATGGTCACCATACCGGCCGTCGGCGTCGCTGCATGGCTCCCCGCTTGCGCGACGCCGTCCGTGGTCGCAAAAGCGGTGCTGATCGCACCGACCCCCGCAGCCATCTTGATCATGTCGCGATGATTGAAAGCTGAATATGCCATGGCGTTGGCCCATCTGGTTAGGTGATTTCCTCCAACTCCCAGCGGGCCAACTGCAAGGCCTTAAGAGGGCGGCGCGAACAAACAATATTCACGAGATGAATATTGACGATATGGACCTCAATCTCTTGCGCACCTTCCAAGTGGTCGCAGATGAGCGCAGTGTCACAAAGGCCGCAGAGCGCTTGAGCCTCGGTCAGCCCGCTGTCAGCAATGGGCTTTAGCGACTACGAAACTTGCTGGAAGATCAGCTTCTTGTGAGGGGTATGGGCGGATTGCACTTGACGCCCCGCGGGGCGCAGCTCGCGCGCCAGCTCAATTAGGTTTTCCCCCGTATCGAAGCGGCCCTCACCGGTGGTTCCGATGTCGACCCTTCACGCATTGTCGAGCCGATTATTATAACCAGCGCCGATGAAGAGATCCTTCTTCACGGTGCTGATATCGTTGCGGCGCTCGACAACGCTGGCTGTCTGGCGCCCGTGCAGTTCTTGCCGCTCAACACCGCGTATCGTGCGGATGTTTTGTGGCGCAAGAGGCTCTCGGTCACGCTTACGACGATGCTCTACGCGCCCGAAGGTCTGAAGCAGCGCAAGCTCTATGACGAGCATTTGGCGTGCCTGATGCGCGCCGATCATCCCGCGGCGGCGTCTTGGGACCTCGACGCCTACCTGGCGGCCATGGTCGCCGACGACGCGGCGCTCATCACACGGGAAGTTCTGGCAGACGTGCCGCCCTTTAGCGTGCACATGTTCTGGTCCGAACCTACGATAACGACCCGGTGAGCAAGTGGCTGCGCGGCACGCCATACATGGCAATCGCGCAAAGATGCGCCTAAGTCTTGAATTAGGCCGCCCTTCAGACTTCGGGAAAGGCAGTCAGCACCGCAAATCGGCCGCCCAAACGATAAACGCCGCCCCGGAATGGAGCGGCGTCTTGAATTCGGACGGGGACGATCACTCGGCGGGTGTGATACCCTTGCGCTTGATCGGCGCCCAGAGACGCTTGTTGGTCAGGTACAATAGGACGCTGAGAACAGCGAGGAAGATGACCGCGATAAAGCCGGCTTCCTTCCGCGCGTTTTGTTTAGGCTCGGCTGTCCACATAAGGAATGCGGCGACATCCTGTGACGCTTGTTCGATCGTTGCTTCTGTGCCGTCCTCATATTCGACGTCTTCGCCCCAAAGGGGCTGGCCCATGGCGATCCACGAACCGGGGACCTTGTGGGTGCCGTCTTCGTATTTGCATTCGTCTGGGAAGCCGCCCGCGGTGAAAACAGTATTGTAGGCACCGTCTATTTCCGACTCCAACGCACATTCTGGCGTGTCAGCGTAGCCCGCCAGGAGCGAGGCGATGTATTCCGGCCCGCCCATGCCCTTGAACAGCTGATTGGTGCCAAGCCCATAGGGGCCCGAGAACCCTGCGCGGCCTTTTGCCATCAGGGACAGGTCCGGCGCATTTTCCAGCTGTGAGGCCGGGAAATGGTCGGTGGGTCGTGCGGGTCGCCAGTCGTCGATTTCAGCGTCGAAGACTTCATAGAACTCGGCATAGGCGCGCACCTGATCTTCGGGCAATTGCGGGCCGCCTCCATCCCCAAGGGTGCGGAGCGGCACATATTGCAAGCCGTGACAGGCGGAGCAGATCTCGGTGTAGACCTGCAAGCCGCGCTGGAGCTGCATCTGATCATAGGTGCCAAACGGCCCTTCGAAGGAGAAGTTGTAATCCGTGACCTTGGGCGCTTCCCCCGCCGCGAGGGCGGGGCTTGCGAGACCGAGGGTCAGGGCTGCGGAAAGTGCGAGTTTACGCATCATTGTACTCGACCCTTTTATTCCGCAGGGGTCGGTGCAGCAGCACCACCCATGTCGTCCTTCGCCGGATAATGCGCATCGAAATCTTCCTCGATGGTCTCCGGAATAGGCAACGGTTTCTCGATCACACCCAAGAGCGGCAGGATTACCAGGAAGTAGGCAAACCAGTAGGTCGAACCGATCAGCGCGATGTAAGGATAAATACCTTCCGCCGGCATGGCACCAACCCACATCAGTACAAAGAAGTCGACGACCAGCAGCCAGAACCACCACTTGAACATCGGGCGGAACTTACCGGAGCGCACCGACGATGTGTCGAGCCAGGGAGCCAGAGCCATCACCGCAATAGCGCCGAACATGGCAACCACGCCGAAGAACTTCGCGTCCACGATGCCAGCGGTCAGGAAGTCGACCGCGATCACAAGCCACACTTCTGTGTCGAAGGCCCGCAAGATGGCGTAGAAGGGCAGGAAGTACCATTCAGGCACGATATGTGCCGGTGTCGCCAACGGGTTCGCTTCGATGTAATTGTCCGGGTGGCCGAGATAGTTTGGCATGAACCCGACGATAGCAAAGAAGACGGCCAGGATAATGGCCAGCGCGAACAGGTCCTTGATGACGTAGTAGGGCCAGAATGGCACGGTATCGCGCGCGGCTTCTTCCTTCGATCCACGGCGCACTTCAACGCCGGTCGGGTTGTTGTTCCCGGTGGTGTGGAAAGCCCAGATATGCACGATCACCAGCCCTGCGATCACGAAGGGGAGAAGATAGTGCAACGAGAAGAAACGGTTCAGCGTCGCGTTATCGACCGCAGGACCACCTAACAGCCATGTTTGAATGGCTTCGCCGACGAACGGGATCGCGCCAAAGAGGCCAGTGATCACAGTTGCGCCCCAGAAGGACATTTGACCCCATGGCAGCACGTAGCCCATGAAGGCGGTGCCCATCATGAGGACAAAGATCAGGATGCCGATGATCCAGGTGACTTCGCGGGGTTCTTTGTAGGAGCCATAGTAGAGCCCGCGGAAAATATGGGCATAGACCGCGATAAAGAACAGCGAAGCGCCGTTCTGATGCAGGTACCGGATCATATGGCCACCATTTACGTTTCGCATGATGTGCTCAACGCTTGCGAAGGCCATGTCCACATGCGGCGTGTAATGCATGGCGAGGACGATGCCGGTGACGATCTGCACAGCCAGGCAAAACGTCAGGACGATGCCCCAGATCCACATCCAATTCAGGTTTTTGGGTGTGGGGATCATCAGGGTATCGTAAAGCAGGCCAACCACGGGAAGGCGGCGATGTAGCCACTTTTCACCCCCGGTGACCGGTTCGTAGTGATCGTGTGGAATTCCAGCCATCTGTGCCTCCCCTAGCCGAGAATCAAATCAGTGCCGTCAAACCGCGCAGGCGGGACGGGTAGGTTTTCAGGTGCGGGCCCTTTACGGATACGCCCGGACAAATCGTAATGCGACCCGTGGCAGGGGCAAAACCACCCGCCAAATTCACCGGCATCGGCCAGCGGCACGCAGCCCAGATGCGTACAAACACCCATTTGCACCATCCAAGCGCCTTCAGCTTCACCTTCAGGCGAGGCAATGGTCCGGTTGTCGTCCGTTGCGGGCGCGTTGGGATCAGGTAGGTTGATGTTGCGCGCGAAGGGATCGGGCAGGCTGGAAATGTCCAGGTCCTCTTCCGATTGCACGGCCAATTCCTCCCCGGTGCGGTGGCGGATAAAGACCGGCTTTCCCAACCACTTAACGGTGATCTGCGTGCCGGGCTCGACGCCGGACACATCGACCCGGATCGAGCTGAGCGCTTGCACATCAGCGGACGGGTTCATTTGATTTACCAGCGGCCAGACAGCCGCGCCGACGGCTACTGCGCCCGCGCCACCCGTAGCATAGTAAAGAAAGTCTCGGCGTGTGCCTGTGTTGTCGTCTGGGTGCGACACGAGATTCTCCATTTATTTCAGGGCTTTCGCCCTGACAGCATCAATGCCGGTGCGGTATCCCCTCCGGTCTAGCGGGTTATCTAGCGCTACAGCACGACTTCGTCCAGCCGACATAGTCGCGCACCTTGTCGCAGGAGAATTAAGAAAGTATCGCGGCGACGCGATTTTCGGACTGCTTCTCGAGCATAGCGGAAAGCCACCTATGTTGGACAGTTTCTCGTTCGAAGGGCGTGAATTGGCCTCAGCGCTTCGGCGCGGCGTCCCGCATGAGGCGCGCAAGGGTGCCCAATTCTGATCCCGCACCCTCTTCAATCCGGTCGGCGGCGCGCAGGCGGACGGTGTCATCCTTGTTCTGGTTGAGTTTCCACGTGCCTGTCACCTCTTCGACATGCAGCCGGAAGGGCAGGATTTGCCGCATCATCCGGTCGAGCACCTTCGGCGTCATCTTGGAGGTTGTCCACGGGAGTTTCGGGGTCAGAGCCTCTTCGAAATGCGCGCTTTGCCGGTCCAGCATGTCGCGCATGGTCCCGTGGGGCAGCGGTTCGAGGCGACCGCGCAGGTGTACGGCGACGTAGTTCCATGTGGGCACCTGATCGCCGATGCCATACCAATCGGGCGAGACATAGCCGTCCGGACCTGTGACCGAGAGCACGGCCGCCGTCGCGCCCAACCGGGCAATGGGGTTTGAGCGTACAAGGTGAAGATCGGCGCTTTCGCCCGTGCCCGCTATCAGAAACGGGATATGCGCCAGAAGCGGCGCGGGTTCTGCATTCACCGCCAGCGTGCCAAAGGCGCGGGCGCGGGCGAATGTCAGGTGATCGTCGCGGCTCTCACCACGGAAGGCGGGGTTCGGGTGCATCTCACGCGGCCTCTGGAAAGGCCGTGGGCGCGTCGCCCGGTTGCCAGGGCGCGTATTTGGTCATGATCGACTTGAACCGCTCCGACGCTTTGAACGTTTCGAGCCAGTCCGAGACAGAGGGCCAGGGCTGAGCGTGGAACCAGGCAAGATCGGTATGGGCGAATTGCCGGACGAAGGGCAGTATGGCCATATCGGCGAGCCTCGGTGCATCGGCGAAAAGGTAAGGATTTTCGCCAAGTTGCGCGTTGAGCTTTACCACGAATGCCCCTGCCTTCGCGCGCTCTGCAGTGACGTCCACATCCGGGAAGCGCACCGCGTATTTCGTCCGGTCCAACGCCTCTTTGAACGGCCCATCGGCTTCGGCGATAAGAGTGTGGCCCGCGTCTGGCATATCGAGCCAGTTTTCGGGGTCATGCTGCGTCAGGGCCCAGTGCATGACATCGAGGCTCTCTTCGATCACATGGTCGCCATCCTGAACCACCGGGACGGTGGCTTTGGGCGAGGCGGCGAGGAACGCCGCCGGTTTGTCGCGAAGGAGGATTTCCCGCAGGTCAACGGAAACCCCGGCGCTCGCGATGGCAAGCCGCGCGCGCATCGCGTAAGGGCATCGCCGAAAGGTCCAAAGCACGGGACGGTTCATCGGCTCAGTTCCCGGGAGGAGAGGCGGGCGCTTCACCAAGCGGTGACACGGGGAGAGGCGACGGCGTTTCGAGTGTTCCAGCGTTCTGGACCGGTACGCCCGTGAGGCGAGCACTGCTTTGACCGGTCACGCGGGTTTCGATCAAGGTGCCTTCGCGCTGGGGTGTGTCGAACTGGATTTCGGTGAAGTCTTCGCTGCGGCCCATATCCGGGCGCTCTGTCAAAACGGTGACGCGCCGACCTTGCTGCGCTGCAAGATGGTGGGCAATGGCGGTTTCGCCTGCGACGCGGAGGCGAGCGGCCCGCGACTTTATCGACGCCCCGTCCACCTGAGGCATCCGTGCCGCTGGTGTACCGGGGCGTGGTGAGTAGGGGAAGACATGCAGCCATGTGAGGCCGCAGTCTTCGACCAGTCTCAGCGAGTTTTCGAACATCGCATCCGTCTCGGTTGGGAAGCCCGCTATGATATCGGCGCCAAAGGTCATTTCCGGCCGGAGCTTCCGCGCCTCGTCGCAAAACCGGATGGCATCGTCGCGCAAATGCCGACGCTTCATGCGCTTGAGGATCATGTCATCCCCCGCTTGTAGCGAAAGATGGAGATGCGGCATCAGGCGGGTCTCCGTGGCAATCGCCTCCATCAGCGCGGGGTCAACCTCGATACTGTCGATGGACGAAATCCGCAGGCGGTCAAGGTCTGGCACAAGTTTGAGGATGCGGCGCACGAGATCGCCGAGGCGGGGGGTGCCGGGCAAATCCGCCCCCCAGCTTGTGAGGTCAACGCCGGTCAGGACCACTTCATGAAAGCCGCGATCCACCAGCCGCTTGATCTGATTGACGACGACGCCCGCAGGCACCGACCGCGAATTGCCACGCCCGTAGGGGATGATGCAAAACGTGCAGCGGTGGTCGCAGCCATTTTGCACCTGCACGTAGGCCCGGTGGCGGCCAAACCCGTCGATCAGATGACCGGCGGTTTCGGTCACGGACATGATGTCATTGACCTGAACCGGTTCCGTGTCGCCGGTGGTGAGGGCGTTCCACGTTTCGGGCTGCATCTTTTCGGTGTTGCCGATCACGGCGCGGACCTCGTCCATACGCGCGAAACGCTCGGGTTCCGTTTGCGCGGCGCATCCCGTCACAATGATCTGCGCGCCCGGGTTATCGCGGGCGAGGCGGCGGATATCTTTCTGGCTTTTGCGCACGGCTTCGGCGGTGACGGCGCAGGTGTTGACGATCACCGCGTTGTCGAGACCGGCGGTTTCGGCCATCTCGCGCATCGCCTCGCTTTCGTAGGCGTTGAGCCGACAGCCCAGCGTGTGGAGGACGGGTGGCTTCACGGGGTCACCGCCGCCAGCCAATCGGGCGTCAGCACGCCGTTGAACACATGGGCCGTGGGGCCGGTCATCCAGACGCCATCGTCGCGCCAGTCAATATCGATCTGGCCGCCATCGAGGTCGAGGGTCACTTTGCGGCCCGTCAACCCGCGCCGATGGGCAGCGACAGCGACCGCGCAGCTTGAGGAGCCGGAGGCGAGGGTCACGCCCACGCCCCGTTCCCAAACCCGCATCCGCAGGTGATCGGGGCCCGTTAGTTGCGCGAACTGAACATTGGTCCGTTCGGGGAAGAGCGGGTGATGCTCAATCTCAGCCCCGCGCGCGGCGAGGTCTACAGCCTCCGCATCGTCGACGAAAAACGTGCAATGGGGGTTGCCCATGCCTGTCGCCGTGGGGGAGCCGTCAATCGGGAGTTTCAGCGTGTCCATGGCCTCGGCAAGGGGAATGTCGCTCCAGTCGAGAAAGGGCGCGCCCATGTTCACGCGGACCCGACCATCGCCGGTGTCTTGCGTCGGGAGGAGGCCGCGCTCGGTCCGCAAGGTCAGCCTGTCGGTGGCGGTTTCGTCCATCAGGTGGCGGGCAATGCAGCGGGTAGCGTTGCCGCAGGCGGCTGCTTCGGAGCCGTCGGCGTTGAAAAAGGTAAGCTTGGCTGCGACCTCATCGTCGGTTTCAATCACCGCCAATTGGTCAAACCCGATCCCCCGGTGCCGGTCGCCAATGGCGCGCGCAAGCCGCGCCGTCACCGCCCCGCCGCCCGCGCGCCGGTCGATCACGACAAAGTCGTTGCCCGCTCCATGCATCTTCATGAAGGGCAGGGGGGAAAGGGTATCCGCCATCGCGGGGGATATAGCGGTGAATGTGCGGTGTGGGAAGGTGCGGGGTTAGGGCGAGAGGTCTTTTACTATCTGGAAACCGCGGAGACGGCTGCGAAGATTTATATCTGTATTTATATTGCGGCCGCGCCATGCCACTCGAACGCTGTCCATGGGCGCTTCGTAACTGCCGCCACGCACTACATGTTTGCAGTTGGTTTGTCCCTCAAAGCGATGCTCAAGCCACTCAGACGTCGTCGCCCAGCCCGCATAGCGTTCTGTATAGCAGGACGCGGTGTATTCACTTTGATTTCCAGACATATGGCGCAAACCCCAGGCATTTGCCGCGTCAAGGTCGGTTACTGGCAGCGGTGCGCCGCGCGACTGCAAGTCAGGCCTCTTTTCGCCCGTAAGTATCTCTGTCTTCGCGCCACTGAAATTCGCCTGATCTGAAGTTAGAGTGTCGCCTTGTGCATAGGCTGTCGTTGTTCCGGCGCGTGCAGCGTATTCCCACTCCGCCTCTGTCGGCAGGCGATAGGCGTCGGTGCCCAATCTGGCGTTGAGCCAGTCGATATACGCCAGCATATCGGCATACCCAATATACGTCACTGGATGATCAGGGCCCATCGTGATCCATTTTGAAGGCGCATTCATACCTTGGTCACTCAGGCCGATTTCCCGGCTTGGCACATAGCCGCCACTGCCACCATCATCGACGCAGGCCTGCCATTCCCCGAAAGTCACCTCGTTCTTGCCCATGGCAATCGGCATATCGACGATAACGCGGTGAAGCGGCCCCTCGTCATCTTTGGTGTAGGGATTGTCAGGCGTCGTCGGGATCAGCTCAAGGTATCGCGAGACGTGGAACTTCCGTGTCATTTCACCGGGTCGCTGGCCCATGATGAACTCGCCTAACGGCAACTCGATCATGACCGGGCAGACGCCGCAATCCTGAAACTCTTCTAAAGGTACGGTGTAAGCAACGCGCGTGCCCCACGTCAGCGCCGACGCGGCTAGGCAGGCACGGAGCAATGACGCCTTCACTTCAGGATATTTGTCGCCACGCGCAGCTCACGGGCGCGTTTGGAATCCATAATCCAGAGCCGGTTGTTCGGTACCTGATAGGCTTTCTCGTTCACGGTCGGAAAGCCCATTTCGCGCCAGTATTTCTTGTCGATCTCATAAGACACGTCGCGGTTGGTGGCGGAGTGGAGGCCAAGCTCGGCAAGCTCCGTCATCTCCCGGTTGCGACCGGCCACAAAGATGTCAACACAAGCCGAAATGCAGGACACCAGCACCAGCGTGTTCATGCGCTGACGTTTGAGAGAACGCCCGATTTGGTGGGCGGCGAGGAGGTCGCCGCCGGGGCTTTGGGCGATCACCAGCCCGCGCACATCCGATTGTTCGGTTACCGCTTGGAACACAAAGGAGGTTTGCGGCGTGATTTCGCCGTCCAGCACCAGAAAGCTGCCGCCGCCCGACGCTGGCTCGATAAAGAGGTTCCCGCCCAGATCGCGCGCATCATCCGAGACCAGCAAACCGCCCGTGGGCGCGCAAGCTGCGAGCGTCAGCAGCGTAAGGGCGAGGGCTAAAAATCGGCGCATGCGGCGCTCCTGCAGAAAGGACAAGCAAAAATATATGCCGTGGTTACTCGAACAAAGTGGCAGCGATTTGGCAACGGGCGCATTGAAGCAGGGCCCGGCTTATAGATCACTTTTCCTTGCGCTCAGGGGCTGTAGGCCGCCTTTCGATCCTTGGGTCGATGCATTCGCCCAGGCAAATCAGGTCAGAACGGCGCGCCGCAGACCACAGGGGCCGGGTGTCGCCCGACAGAACCGGTTATGGGTGCCTTGTCTTGGCTTTGACCGTTGTGTGACAGGGGTATGCGAAAAGCTGACGCATATCTTGTCCTCCATGCTTTTTGCCTTGACGGGTGGGGACACGCCGGATACCTCGACGCTTCGAGTGGGCCGTTAGCTCAGTTGGTAGAGCAACTGACTTTTAATCAGTGGGTCGCAGGTTCGAATCCTGCACGGCTCACCACTTTCGAGGCATATAGTCGACAGCGTGTACGTGCACCGCAACGCTGCCTGGCCGACCATTCTCCTTGGATCGTCATATTTCGAAACGCGGGTGTGTGACACCTGTTCGTGGGATGGGCATTGGCCCGATCCCGTCTAACCGGCGGCCGGGCCGGCCACGTGGAGGATGCTTTGCCGGAGCGTTGCCGCGCTATGGCTTTCGACTTTGCCGCGACGGGTGAGAAGGCCCACGGGCCGGGTGATGGCCATATCCGAGACGGGTCGCCAGATCACATCTCGCGCGGCCGCGCCTTCCAGGGCAGAGGTTGGCAGAAACGCGAGGCCAACACCCCCCGCAACAAGGTCCAGCGCGGTTGCGGTTCGGCTCACCTCAAACGTCCAACGCAATGAATTGTTCACGCGGGCCAACGTTTCGTCGATGAGAAGACGGTTACCCGTCCCCCGTGTGGGCAGGATCAAGCGCTCTTCCGCGAGGCGGTTGAGCGGGATTTCGGCCATCGCAGCCAAGGGATGATCGTCGCGGAGGGCGAGAATGATCGTTTCTTCGAAGAGCGGATGAAATTTGGTGTTGGGCTCCAGCAAGGGCAGCGAGCAAACACCGAAATCCGCTTCCCCGTTCGAGACGGCCACTGCCGTTTCATTGGCTGACCGGTCGAGAAACCGGATGCGGGGTAGGGGTGTGGTTCGGGCGAGGTGGTGGAGTGCGGGCGGAAATATGCGGGACATGACCGAGGGCACCGAGGCCACGGTAACAATTGCCTGGCGCTGATGCTTGAAGAGCGTGCTGTCGTCCCGCAGGGCGCGGGTCATGTCGGCGGCATCATCGATCAGCGCTTCCGCCCGAGCCTGGAGGCGCTTCGCGGCGAGCGTCGGCGTGACCGAACGCGTTGTGCGTTCGAACAGGCTGGAACCGAGAGCAAATTCAAGCTTCTTGATCCGCCGCGACACGGCGGGTTGCGACAGGTTCAGTCGCTCTGCCGCGCCGTGAAACGTTCCGATATCCATGACCGCGAGGAACGCGGAGAGGTCTTCTATTTCAAAATTGATACGCATATCGTATCAATTGCAAATTTTATTGCAATAATCAAATGGAGCTACCTCTGTTATACGGCGCGCAACCGTGGATCAAAGCTGCCGCGTACGGCACGCAGAGAAAAGGAACTGCCAGCATGGGCAAAAAATCGATCATCGTTGTGGGCTCTGGCAATGCGGCCATGTCGGCGGGCATTGCCGCGCTGGAAGCGGGGGCGTCCGTCCTCATGCTAGAAAAGGCGCCACCGGCGTTGGCGGGCGGCAATACCAAGTACACCGCCGGTGCAATGCGCTTTGCCTATGACACGTCGGAGGCGTTGTTGCCGCTCTTGTCCAACCCGGACGATCCGCGCATCGCCCGTACCGATTTCGGTCAGTATACGGAAGAGAAGTTTGCTGCCGATCTCAAGGGCTTCAACGATGGCGCACCATTGACGGTGGAACAAGAGGTGCTGGTCTCTCAATCCTATGACGCGGTGCGGTGGTTGGCGGGGCATGGCGTCACCTATGAGCCGATCTATTCCCGCCAGAGTTTCGAAAAGGACGGGCGTTTCATATTCTGGGGCGGGCTGACGCTGGCGGCGGACAATGAAGGCGTGGGTCTTTTTGATATGGAACTGGCGGCTTTCGAGCGCCTTGGCGGCGAGATCCGCTATGAAGCGGGCGTGACGGGGCTGGTTCATGACGGCAACAAGGTCACCGGTGTCCAGGTCGGTGAGACGGAGTTGATGGCCGATGCGGTCATTCTGGCCTGTGGTGGGTTTGAAGCCAGTGAGGAATTGCGCGCCGAATTGATTGGCCCCGATTGGTCAGTCGCGAAAGTGCGTGGAACGCCGCACAATACGGGCGATGGTTTGCGATTGGCGGAAACTTTGGGGGCGGCGCGCTACGGCCGCTTCGATGGCTGCCATGCGACGCCGATGGATTTGCACATGAAGAATTTCGGCAATCTCGATCTGCCGCCGAAGGAGCGCAAGAACTACCGTAAAATCTGTTATTTCCTTGGCATTATGTTGAATGCCAGAGGCGAGCGATTTGTCGATGAGGGCATCAACTTCCGGAACTACACCTATGCGCAGTTCGGGCGCGCTGTCCTTGAACAGCCGCAGCATTTTGCCTGGCAGGTGTTCGACGATAAGGTGAAGGACATGCTTTACGGCGAGTATCATTTTGAGGATGCGAGCTTCGTCGAGGCCGATACGCTGGAGGGGCTGGTGGCCCAACTCAAGGGCGTGGATACCGAAGCTGCCGCCGCGACACTCGCTGCCTATAACGATGCGGTCGACGAGGACACCGAGTTCGATCCGACCGTTCTGGATGGCAAATCGACGAAAGGTCTGACCCTTGAAAAGACGAACTGGGCGCAGAAACTCGATACACCGCCCTTCCGCGCCTATCCTGTGACGGGTGGGATCACATTTACC
Source organism: Pseudomonadota bacterium (assembly GCA_039024895.1). GTDB lineage: Bacteria > Pseudomonadota > Alphaproteobacteria > Rhodobacterales > Rhodobacteraceae > JAJDOD01. Next base: position 162,995 of record JBCCPJ010000003.1, read on the forward strand.
TATGGCGGGCTCAAGGTGGACGAAGCGGGCTATGTTCTGCGCGAGGATCAGTCGCCGATTGACGGGCTGTTCGCGGCCGGTGAGATGGTGGGCGGTGTCTTCTTCGGCGGCTATCCCGGCGGTTCCGGGCTGACATCCGGCACCGTGTTCGGGCGGCGTGCGGGCTTTGGGGCCGCAGCGTAGTCGCGTGGGATCAAGGCGCGCTGTGACTAAAGGGGAAGCGCCGCCCCTATGGCCTTGCCGCTGGACCACGCGTCTTCAGCGGTTTGGCCGAGGCACCAATCGCCACCTACAAAGAGCGTCTGCGTCTCATTGGCGAGGTAGGGCTGCCCCAGCGGTGTGGCCGCGCGAGCATAGCGCCAACGGTGGGTGGAGGCATAGGCCACTTGATCGGTGGAGGCGGTGCCAATCACGTCGAGGACCAAGGGCAGCATCAGAGCTTCGATTTCGTCAGCTGAGCATTCGAGGTGCTTCCGACTGAAGGCCGGGCTGGCATGGGCCGTGAGGCAGATCATGTGCTGAGACCGCCCCGGCTTTTCACCTTCAAAGATCAATAGAGCGATATCGGGATGGGGGTATTTTTGGGTCGCAGGGACGTCGAACTCGGCGCGGGGCAGGCCGACCATCAGTGTCAGGCAGGGTTCCATGACCACATGGGACATGGCTTGCGCGAGGGGATGGTCGCCGGGCAAGAGTTCCATGGTTTGGGGGGCAGGGATGGTGAGGATCACGCGGTCGAATGTGTCCGACCCGCCGTCCCAAGCGAGACGCCATTGGGACCCATGGGCTTCAAGCGCGGTGATCCGGCACTGTTTGCGGATGTCGAGGCCCCGGGCCATATGTTTTGCTATCCCCGTCATGCCGGGGAGGCCGACGAAGGCGTTTTCGCTTTCGGTCCGCCAGCGCGCCGCACCTCCGGCAGCTTCGGCTTGCGTAAGCAGCGCTTGAAACCCCGGGTTTTGCGGCGTGAGAAAGGGCGCGCCGTGGTCGAATTGAAGCCCGCCTTCCGCCCGCCTTGTGGCAAGCCGTCCGCCCAATCCGCGCCCTTTGTCGAACAGAATGGGTGAGATGCCCTTTTCCGCGACGCCCTGCGCGCAGGTGAGACCCGTCAGGCCCGCCCCGATGATGGCAACGCGGGGGGCTGCCCTCACCAAAACTCGGTTCCTGCCGCGCCTTTGACCTGACCTTGCAGATTGCGGGTAACCCAGCCGCCGTAAAAGTCGCCGGGTTGCGGGATCACGCGTTCTTCGCCAACGAAACAGGCTTCCATGGCACCGGCATAGAACGACACGTAGTCGGTCAGGTCCCGAAACTTCGCCGTCGGCTTGGGATATGCCCAGGCGGCCCGTTTGGCCATGGCGCCGCCGGATTCTACGTCGAAATAGGCGGCGTGCCCTTTCCACTCGCAAAAGGTTGAACCGGCGGAGGATGTCAGTTTCGCCACAACGTCTTCTGCGGGGAAGTAGTAGGTCGGGGCGTGATGGGTTTCGAGGACGCGCAAACAGCGCGCACTTTCGGCCACGGTTTCGCCGCCCAACATAACGCGTAGAGTTTGCGGCACCGCCTCAAGCGCGGGCGGGCGCGGGTAGTCCTGGACGTTTTCTGCGGGAAGACCTGTCATATTCGGCAACCTGTGCTGAGGGCGTGGTTTAGAGTGCTGCGAGACGTAAAACCACGTAACCCGCCGCCGCGATATGGGCCAGTGTGATCAGCACGGAAATCGTATGCAGGGTTTTGAAGCGTGCCTTTTCACCCGCATCCGTGGCCGCATTGATGGCGGGCATCAGGATTTGGCGGGCATAGATCACGGTGATGGCTATGGCGGCCAAAAGGCCCGCAGAGACCCAGTCATTGGCCAGCGCGCCCAAAGTGGCCGTTGCGGAAGCGGCGAGCACGAAGAGGTAGAAATGCGGAAAGGCCTTTCGGATCAGCGGCCCGGCGGTTTCTGCCGGCAGCGCGGTGAAGACGAAGGCGGCAAAGCCAAAGGAGTAAAGGACCATACCGCCAAAAAGCAGCGCTGTCACAAGAAGCGAGAACTCAACCATCGGTGCGCTCCGGTTTTTGGGCTGTCCCCATATAGAGGACCGATTGCAGGGGCAGCGGTCCGAAGACAAAGTCGGCGCGCTTGTTTATGCCGCGCGGACCAAGGCCGGTGAAGGCGCCGGGTACAAGGCTTGCGCTTTCGAGGGCGGCGCGCAATTCACTTGGTTTTATGAACATGGTCGGGTCGTGGGTGCCTTTGGGCAGGAGGCCGAGGATATCCTCGGCGATTGTAATCGTTGCGAGCCGGGCGAGCGGCGTCCGGTTGATTGTATCAAACAGAAAAAGGCCGCCGGGACGCAGAACACGGGCCACCTCGCGCAGTACTTTGTTCAGGTCCTGGACATGTTCCAACACATCGACGCAGACCACATAATCGAAAGCGGCGTTGTCATAGGGCAAGTGCTCGCCCACGCCCACATCGTAGCGGATATCGAGCGCTGAGCTTTCCGCATGGGCGCGCGCCGCCTCTATTGCTTGTGCTGCGGGATCAATGCCCGTGACGCGGGCGCCATTTGCGGCCATGGCTTCGGCCATAAACCCGCCCGCGCAGCCTAAGTCGAGCACGTCCTTGCCCGTCCAGGCCGCATGCCGGTCGAACCACTTCAGCCGCCCGGGCACGAGGTTTTTCAAGGTGCGCACCCAACGGATGTCATCGGACCACCAGTCCTTCGCCACTTCGTCGTAGATGGCGAGGTTGTTGCGGAGCGGCTTATTCATCGGAGGACGCCTTTCGGAAGGACGGGATCGCGTACGGAACTTCTTTCTTATAGGCGCTGAACCGGGCGCCGTATCGCGCTTCAAAGCGCCGCTCTTTCAGGATCGGGGCCAAGAGGCAATAGGCTGTCAGGGTCAAAGCGAGCGCAAGCTGGTCCGGTGTCCAGACCGGCACCGTCCAGAGCGTGAGAGCAAAGGCCACGTAAATCGGTTGACGTATCAGTCGGAAGAAGCCTGTGGTGGGCATGTCGGGAAAGATGGGTTTGCGCTTTTGCAGCATCGAGAGCCAACCGAGGGCGCCGGATTGCACCTCTGCCCCGGCGTCGAAACTCGCTTTCATCAGGAGCGCCCAGCTTGCAGCGTAGAGGGCCGACATTACCACTAGTGTGCCGCCCTCTGCCTGCCACCAAATAATCCCCGATGGTGTCCAAAGGGCAAAGAGTGCCAGGAGTTGCAGTGAAGCGATGATCGCGTAGGTAGTGGTCGACAGGGTGCCGCCGTACCCACCGGGCGCAAGTTTCGCCAAAACGCCGGTGCCGCGCCGCGTCAAAAGGAGCGAGTGCACCAGCGGAAACTGCACAATCAACACCGCGTTGGCGAGAAGCGCGTAGGGCCAGGGCAACGTGCCGAGGCTCCGGCTCATGCCAAAATACATCGCTGCAATCATGGCGAGCACGGCCACGGCAAAGACGCTATGCACAACTAGGCCCATGGTGAGCGCAGTCGCGATGCGCGCGCGCCCCGGCGGCGGGCGGAAAGCCCCGCCGACCAGCGCGATAAGTCGCGCGCTGTGGGAACCCTCCGGTCGGCTTGCTAAAAAGCGCGCGATCGCGCCCCGCAAAAACCCGTGTGACGGGGCGGGTATCGTTGCTTGGAGCAGAATGACGCGGTCGCTACTGCGCCGGGTCATTGGCAATCTCGTTCCGTTTGAGGAGCCGTTGGAGCGTGCGCCGGTGCATGTTCAACAGGCGAGCCGTCTGCGAGACATTCTCCCCCGCCTCAAGGTAGAACCGCTCGATATGCGCAAGCCGCGCTTCATCTGGTTCAATTGTGTGCGTAGGCGGGGGCGGAGTTTTTCCTACCGGGGTCAACAAGACATCGACGATTTCATCGGCGGTTGCGGGCTTTGCGATGTAGTCGACGGCACCGATCCGCGCGGCGGCAGCGGCGGTCGAGATGTTGCCGTACCCGGTCAGCACGAGCGTCCGGCATGCCGGGGATGCCGCGCGCAAGGTATCAACAACGCTCAACCCATTGCCATCCATCAAGCGCAGGTCGACGATGGCGAATTGTGGGGTCAGTTCTCGTATGATCTCATCCGCTTCGACGACGCCTTTGGCGGCGCGGACGTCGAAGCCGCGCCGTTCCATGGCTTTGACGAGACGGTTGCGCAGCGCGTCGTCATCCTCGACGATTAGTAGCGTGTTTGCGCCTTGCAGTGTGGTCTCAAATTCTCGGTTCTCTGTTGCAGCGCTTTGCATGTTTACCTCCGAAAAATGGTTCGAAACGGTGATCTTTCTATTGGTACGGATCGGCGCGTCCGCTGGTTCAAGGGGGCGGCAATTCGCCCTACCCAGGCAGGCTCCGATAGGACCGTAGCCCGCTTTCATCGACAGAGAGGCGGACCCCGAGGTGACCGGTCTCCCCAAGCACAGGTGTCTTTCGGAGCCGGATAGTGACAGCTTTAACGGCATCGTATTCGGCGCAGGCCGCAACGATGCGGGTCATCAGCCGTTCCTGTGTGGCGTAATGCGTGTCGCGGGCGAGGTGGTCAATCGTTCGGATCAGCGGATCGTAATCGAAGACATGCGCCATACCGTCCGTCTCGATCAGGACGAGCTCCGGCGAAATTTCCAAGGTGATGTCAAGGATATGCGCATCGGGGACAACATCCTCGGGGCCGTATGTGCCGATACGCGTGGCGATCTGCATGTCTGTCAGTTCAACGGTGCTGCGGCAGCCCGCCAAGTCTTTGACTTTCTGTTCCAATTTCAAATCTCGTCCTCGTGTTCGTCGGTCAGGGGTATCTGCGAGATCAGGAGTTTCTTGTAGCGGCGTTGGCGGCGTCGTGCCTTTGCACCGTTGGCGCGCCAGCCTTCGCGTTTGTCGTGGACGAGGTCTTCGAGGTCTTTTGCGTCGACCACGTTCTTCGCCTCGTTGGGTGAGGTGCGTTTCGGCATGGGCCCCGTGGCGTCAAGTGTCGTGATGTGGGGGAAGATGGGGCGTCTCGGCATAAGGCAAGGGGATGGGCGCGCGTGCCTTGAAAAAGGCGGCCGGGTGACCAGCCGCCTTCGGTATTCTCGATTTTGTGGCGTCTGTTAGCCTTTGGCCGCGCCATATTTGTTGCCGCGCACCAAAAGGAAGAGCGCGAGGCCGAGCATCAGGGCTTGTGGGTCTGCGATGCTGAGCGCGCCCCAGTAAAAGAACACAATGACGCCTGCCGCTGCGGCAACGCCTGCAAAATCACCAGCACGTGTCAGCGCATCGCCCGCGAGACGAAGCCAGCTGCGCTTCGGCCGCCAGGTTTCAACCACGCCGCCGATCACAAGCGCCACGGGGCCGAGAAGCTCAGCAAGCGCTGCGAGTACGAACAGGACGGCAGGGACGCCGTAGTCGCCCGGGGCGAGAAACATGTCCGGCACTTTCTGCATGCCGTAATAGAGCAAGATACCAGCAAGCGGGATGCGCAGGGCCCAATGTCCAACGCGGTCAGCCCACGCAAAGCCCGGCACTTGCCCGTTACGGCGCGCGGCGGCATAGGTCGTCCAAAGCGTCGATTGCAGCGACGATTTCGAACCGGAATAATCGGCATTCATAGCCATTGTCTTCAACTCCTAATTTCGTTCCAAACGTTCACGCGCCTGAGCGGGGATTGCGGATAAATATTCCTGGCCGCGCACGAAAAAATTCATGAGGCATACATAGGCGTAGAGCTTTGAAAAAAATGGGTATTCTGCGACCGAACGCCGCAGAATTTGGCGAGATAACGCCCCTGTTATCTGGTGTGATTGCGGCATGTGACTTCGGATTAAAGTTGGCGCGAGCTACCCGATAATCCGCCTCGGTTTCAGCGCAGTTTGCCGCGCCACCGGAGCGATTGCCGGTTCATGGCGGAGAGGTTTTCGCGGCCCGCGATGATGGCTTCACACAAGTCGATTGCCTTGGCCGTTTGCGCCGCTGTCATGTTGCGATAGGCGGGCCGGGCGATGTGGTTGTACCACACGTCGCCGCAGACATGGTCAAGGACGATGCGCTGGAAGCAGTGGTCGTTCACCACAGGCCAATCGCGGCGCTCCGCTTTCGCTTTTGCGGGCATCACCGTTTTGGTGAGGTAGATATATCGGTCGATCAGTGCGTCCTGTGCTGGCGGCGCAGGGTCTGGCGTCATCGCGACAGCACAACATCCGCGCGGATGTCGGTCGCATTCTCGATACAGTCGATCAAATAGAGGGCCACATCGCGCCGCGAGACCAAACCGTTGCGCCATGTCCCGGGTTCGCGGAGGATCTTCAACCGTCCGCTTTTTGGCCCCTTCGTCAAAATCACCGGGCGCGCGATTGTCCAGTCGAGATCGCTTTCGACAATCATGGCTTCCTGTTGATCCTTGTCGGCATAGGGGCGACCCAAGATGGCCTTATGGCCGATCTTCTCGAGCGCGCTCATGGCCGAGCGGGAGCGTCCGGCGCCGAAGCCTGTGACGACGACCAAGCGTTTGGTGTCGCTGTCCCGCATGGCGTCAAGGAGGATGCGGGTGCTTTCCGAAAATAGCGTTTCCTCCTCCCAAAGCATGGCGAGACGTTCCTTTACGCCAAGGGCGTAGACCACGGCTCTCGTGCCGGTGAGGGCGGCAGCCACGTCGTCGGCGTTCCGCGCATCTCCCGCGACGGGTTCCACCAGATCGCGTGTCTCAAGCTTGTCAGCACCGCGCGCGAAGGCCCGGACGGGCAGGTCACGGCTGACGGCTTCTTCCAGCGCGGCGGCGCCAATGCCGGAGGTTGCGCCCATGATGAGGATCGGTTGTGTCACGGTATTGCGTCCTCGTTTGCTATGCGGCGCTAGGCTGTTTGTTCCGCGGCATTCTGCCGGTCTCGGAATGCGAAAAGATGCGTGATCTTCAACCTCTGGCCATAGCCGAGGAGGAGCAAAACGAGTGCCACGCCGATGATCGGCATGTGCCCGATGAACTCAACGAGTGCCGCTTCCTGGTTGCCTTCGACGATGAAGACAATGTTCGAGACGGCCATCATCACGGATAGCGCCAGGACGGCCAAGCGCACGGTCGTGCCAAGGATCAGAACGATCCCGATAACCGCTTCGACCATGCCAGCGGATAGGACGAACAGGCGGTCGTCGAAGAAGGTGAAGCCGAGCGCCTCCATGAAGTTCCATTGATATTGCGCGACGAAAACCTGCCCGAGGGCCGATGGGGCCAGTTTTTCACCGATAGCCAGCGCAAGGAGGGAGATACCTGTCCATATCCGCAAAGCGTCCACGGAATATGGTTTGAGCTTGTTGCGTAGGGTCTCGTCCGGGATTGCGTTGAAAAGCAAGAAGAAGGCGATGCCGATGATAATCGCGTATTCAAGCGCCGGGAACAGGCCGAACTTGATGATTACACCGGTGTGCAGCACCAACATCAGCAGCGCCGCCGCCATGATCCAGCGATTAGCGATCAACATGATCCCGATACAGGCTTGCAGGAACAGTAAGGCAAGGCCGAAGGTCCCATCGGCCACCTTATGGGGGGCGACGAGGGCACCTTCATATGCGGTGAGAAGGAAGCTCATGCCGGTGAAGACGCGCAGTATCTCCATAAAATCGTGGCGCAAACTTGATTGGGCAATCCGGGGCGTGGGGAGTTTTCCGTCGAGCCAGGTCGAAAACAGGACCATGGCAGAGGCGATTGCAACCCAGATCATAAAGGCAGGATCGGTTAAACTATAATTCGGCAGGGGCTCCGACCCGGGTTCCACGAACCAGTTCACATGCGCCGACGCGGCACTGGCGAAAAGTACCATTGGAATGCTGAGGCGCGTCGCATCGCTGAGGCGCATGGGTAGTTCCTTCACTGTCCGAATGTCGCGTTTTCTTCTGGCTGGGACATAGGGTGATCGACGGTAATCGACAGCTTTCCTGGACTAAACGCCGCAGTTAAAGCCCCGTCAGGGCACGGGCAAACGGGGGCGAGTGTTGGCGGCGGTCAAGCTTTGCACGCTGTTTGCAGGTCGAGGTCCGCCCTGGCGCCTAGTGCCTATTATTAAATGAAGATTTGAAGTAATCGCAGCGCCCGGTCAATTGCCGCTGACCGAAAGGCGCGGCTAGGTCAGCGCTCCCGCCTTTTCCTTTTGCCGCGAGTTTGACAGATTGCGCATGTCTCTACTCAGGCAAACAGGCGTATGCAGGTCAAACATATCTTTGCCGGTCTTTTGGCGATGGTCATCGTTCTTTTCGCGCGCCTCATCACGGCGGTACGGGCGATTTGGGACGGCGTTGGGCCGACGCCAGCGACGCGCGTCTACTTTGCCAATCATACGAGCAATGGGGACTTTGTGTTGGTCTGGGCTGTGCTGCCGCCCCAGTTGCGCCGCCGGACGCGACCGGTGGCCGCTTCCGACTATTGGCTTCGAACGAAGCTGAAGACATTCATAGGGCGTGAGGTTTTCAACGCGATTCTGATTGATCGCAACCGAGAGACGAGGGAGCAAGACCCCATCACCTTGATGGCGGAGGCTTTGGCGGAAGGAAGTTCGCTCATTTTGTTTCCGGAAGGCACGCGGAATACATCGGAAGAGGCGCTATTGCCTTTTAAAACAGGGCTTTATCATCTGGCGTCACAGTGCCCGGATGTCGACCTTGTGCCGGTGTGGATTGAAAACCTGAGCCAAGTGATGCCCAAGGGCGAGGTGTTTCCGCTGCCTTTGCTCTGCACCGTTCGCTTTGGCGACACGATACGGTTGAAAGAGGACGAGGGCAAAGGAGCCTTTCTTGAGCGCAGCCATGCTGCCTTGTTGGCGTTGAAAGAACACGGAGACGGCGCATGAACGCCCCAGCAGAATTTGCGTTGTTGATGGCCGGTGTGCTCTCGGTGCTTGCGTTCGCGTCGATTGTGACTGCTCTGCTGAAAAGACGCGTTGCACCGGACGCGCCGGACCCGATGATCGAGAACCTGGAGGCCCGGGTCAACGCGTGGTGGGCGATGGTCGCCCTATTGGCGCTTGCTATGCTGTTCGGGCGGGCGGGGGCCGTCATCTTGTTCGCGCTCTTGTCTTTCGCGGCGATGCGAGAGTTTCTCACCCTGACCGCGAAGTCACGCGCCGATCACTACGCTTTGGCGGCGGCCTTCTATGTGGTGTTGCCTGTCCAGTATTACCTGATCTGGATCGACTGGTACGGCCTCTATTCAGTATTCATCCCGGTATATGCCTTCTTATTCTTGCCGATCATCGCGGCGCTGAGAGGGGCGACGGAGAACTTCCTGACACGGGTTTCGGAAACCCAATGGGGCTTGATGATCTGCGTCTTTGCCGCAAGCCATGTGCCCGCCTTGTTGACGATTCAAATACCGGGCTACGAAGGCAAGTCGATCCTGTTGATTGCGTTTCTGGTGGTCGTCGTGCAGGGCTCGGATGTCTTGCAATACGTGTTTGGCAAACTCTTCGGGCGGCGCAAGATCGCACCGGTTTTGTCGCCCTCGAAGACCTGGGAGGGGTTTCTCGGGGGTGTCCTTTCCGCCAGCCTGCTGGGCGCGGGTCTGTGGTGGCTGACGCCGTTCGCGGTTTGGCAGGCGTTCCTTGTGGCGTTGTTGATTGCGATGATGGGCTTTTTCGGCGGCTTGGTCATGTCAGCCATCAAGCGGGATAAGGGAGTGAAAGATTGGGGACATTTGATCGCGGGCCATGGTGGCTTTGTCGACCGCTTGGATTCGGTCGTCTTCTCGGCGCCGATATTCTTCCACGTCGTGCGTTATTATTGGTCGGTCGTATGAGGCGGGTGGCGGGATCGAAGGTCTGCGGCGCTTTTGCATCGGGTGAGCGCCTATGACCGAACGCCGCCCTATCGCTAGCCGAAACACGAAACTCGCCGCCAAGATCGCCCGCCGTCTTGCGGCGCGCGGCGTGTCGCCAAACCGGATTTCGCGAGCCTCGATTGTGTTTGCAGGCATGGCGGGGATCGCGTTTTGGCTTTCGGGTATGACCTCCGGCGTCTTGTTCGGGCTTTGCCTTATGACGGCGGCACTCGGGTGCCAGCTTCGCCTTTTGTGCAACCTCTTCGACGGGATGGTCGCCGTGGAAGGGGGACGCGGCGAGCCCGATGGACCATTCTGGAACGAAGCCCCGGACCGTGTGGCGGACACGCTCATCTTCGTTGGCATGGGGGCCGCGACCGGCGCCTGGGCGCTCGGTTGGGCCGCCGCCGCTATGGCCATCGGGACGGCTTATATCCGGGGATTGGGCAGCGAGATCGGGGTGCCCGCTGACTTTGGTGGGCCGATGGCGAAACCGCAACGCATGGCGCTGGCGACGGGCAGCGCTGTTGCGGCGATTTTCTTTCCCGCGCCGCTTGGCTGGCCACTATTGGAATTGGCGCTTTGGGGCATCGTGTTTGGCGCTGCGCTCACCATTGTTTTACGAAGCGGCCGTTTAATTGGAGCTTTAAAGGCGCGGGCGCGGGATTAAAGCCGCGCCTTCACATGAGCCATCGCATGGCAGTGGCCGCCGTCACCACAGGGTCAATCACCTGCACACCGACTGCGCAGCGGACCGCTGAAGTGAGATGCGCCATCCCGGCGCACCCAAGAATGATCGCGTCCACGTCGTCCTCCCGCTCAGCGGCTTGCGCTTCGGTGACAACTAGGTGCTCTGCCGCCGTTTCGTCCTCGTGAAGCGCAAGGACAGGGACGTCGGACGCGCGGACTCTGCCCATATGATGCCTAAGCCCAAGATCGTGGATGTTCTGCTCGAGGATGGGTACCGATACGGCCAGCGTGGTAACGACGCTGAAGCGCCATCCCCGGAGTGCCGCGAAGTGATAGGCTGCTTGCCCGATGCCAACGACCGGGCAGGATGCAAATCTCGCCGCTTCGGCAAGTGCCGTATCGTCGAAACATCCGATGATGATGCCGCGTGCGCCGTGATCTCCGGCCTGGCGAATAAGGTCCATGAGGGGAGGCTCGGCGCGCAGGCCGTCTTCCTTCCCTTGAATGGCGGGCGGTCCGTTGTGGGATGTCCATCCTTCCATGGCGACGTCCGGCGCTGCCTCCTGTGCGACGGCCAACATGGCCTCTGTCATCGCCGTCGTGCTGTTTGGATTGATGATGACGACGCTCATGGGGCCTCAGACCAGGCCTGAGCCCGCATCCGAGCCGCGGGTTTTGCGGCGGCGATCCATCAACCAAACGACTAGAAGGAAGGCACCGATCACCAGAAACGAAAAGACGGTGGTCAGCGTGCCTAGGGCAAAGATCACAGGACTGGTGACATTGGTGGTCATGCCGAAGATTTCGAGCGGCAAGGTGTTGTAGCTTCCCGAGGTCAAAAGCGTCCGGGCGAATTCATCGTAGCTCAGGGTGAAGCCAAAGAGGGCCACGCCGATGAGCGACGGGGCAATGATGGGCAGCACCACGAAGCGCACGGTCTGCCACGGTGAGGCACCGAGATCGCGCGCGGCTTCCTCATAGCTTTGGTCAAAACGATTGAAGACGGCGAACATGATAAGAAGACCGAAGGGTAGGGTCCATGTGAGCTGCGCCCCGAAGCCCGAGGTGGACCAATGCACCGGCATACCGGCTTGCGACCAGATCAACCCGACGCCGAGGGACACGAGGATCGAGGGGATAACGAGCGATGTCACGATGAGGTAGAAGATCAAGCTCGATCCGGCGAACCGTTTCCGGAAGGCCAACCCGCCCATAACAGACACGACGACAGTGGTAACCATGACCATCAGGCCCAAGACAAAGGAGCGCGCGAAGGCGCCCCAGATGTCGCCCACTGCCTGCTGCTCGAAGAGGTCCCGGAACCAATAGAGCGACACGCCTTTCATCGGGAAGGACAGCCCCCCGTTGGGCCCCTGGAAGGACAGGATGGCGATGGTAAGTGTGGGCCCGTAGAGGAAGATGAGAAAAAGCACGAAAAACGCCGCGAGGGCGTAGAAGGAACGGGGGCGCGGTTCGGTCATCGGGAGTGCCCTTGTGCGAGGTATTGCGCCGGGTGGGACCCGTCGCGCCGGGCGAGGGGCCAGCCCCTCGGGCTCCCCGGGATATTTTTACCAGAAAGAAGGCGCATCAGAGCTCCTTTCTGATATCGACGAAGCGCAGCAGCAGGCCGATGATCATCAGCACAGTGATCAAAAGGATCACGGCCGTGGCGCTGGCGGAAGGGTATTGCAGCAAGCCGATATCGTTCTGGATCATCCGCCCGACATTCGCGGATTGACTGCCGGACATGAACCGCACCGTGATGAAATCGCCCATGACCAGTGTCACAACAAAGATCGTACCGATCATGATGCCGGGTTTGGTGAGTGGGATGATGACGTGCCACAGGGTTTGCCAGCCTGTTGCCCCGGCATCGGCCGCCGCTTCGATCAGCGATTTGTCGATCCGCATCATCGTGTTGAAGATCGGGACCACCATAAACAGCGTATAAAGGTGAACAAAGGCGAGGATCACGCTGAAGTCGCTGAATAAAAGCCAGTCGAGGGGCGCGTCAATCACGCCCCATGACATCAGTGTCGAGTTCGCCAATCCATTGCGCCCGAGGAACGGAATCCAGGAGATCATACGAATGATGTTCGAGGTCCAAAACGGAATGGTGCAAAGGAGGAAAAGCGCGATCTGCCAGGTGAGCGAGCGCACGTGGAACGCAAGGAAATAGGCGACCGTGAACCCGATCAGCAGGGTGAATATCCACGTGATGACCGCGTATTTGAACGTATTGAAGAAGACGCGATAGGTCACGTCAGACCCGAAGAGAAAAGCGTAATTGTCGAACTGGAAGGCCGGGTAGATTGAAAACTCCGTCGCACCCCAGAAGCTGACAACCACAATCATCGTAATCGGTGTGACCAGAAACACCGCGAATACCAAGGCAAGGGGGCTCGCCAAGAGCCAGCCCACGGCGTGGTGCGACAGTCCGGTCGCGCGCCTGGATGGCGTTCGGCTCGCCGTATCTAAGGAGGTTAGTGTTTGATCTGTCATGGTGTTGGTGCGCCCCGGCCAAAACTGGTGGGGACCGGGGCGCGCGCGTTCATCAGGCTGCGATGAACTCGTTCCACTTGCGGACCATGTACTGGTTCTCGTCCATAACGGCGTTCCAGCACGCCACGGCACCCATGCGGTCGTAGAAGCTGCCGCCGTCGCGCACCGCCCCTGCTTTCTCCATCACGTCGCCGAAGGGGTTGGTGATATCGCCTTCCGCGGCCTTGCCCTCGAACCAGAAGCCCCATTCGTCGTCGCTCATGAAGGCTTTGGAGGTTTCGGGCACCGCCGAGTAGTAGCCCTGGCGCATCAGGAAGCCGCCAACCCAACCGGAGAGATACCAGTTGATGTATTCGTAGGCGGCGTCGAGTTCGATGCCGGAAAGCGAGGCCGACAGGCCAATGCCGCCCCCCCAGGATCGATAGCCTTCTTCGAGCGGTTGATAAACACAAGGGATGCCCTGGCTGCGGACCGCTGTAATGGCGGGCGACCACATGGATTGGATGACGACTTCGCCCGAGGCCATGAGTTCGACCGATTCCGAGAAGGATTTCCAGAAGGCACGGAATTGACCGGCTTTCTTGGCTTCCGTGAAGATGCCGAGCGTCAGATCGATCTCTTCCTGGGTCATGTTGCCCTTGTCGGGATAGGTGTATTCGCCCATCGATTCGACGACCATCGCCATATCCATGATGCCGATCGATGAGATGTCGAGGATCGACGCCTTGCCCGCGAACTCAGGGTTGAGAAGCTCGGACCAATTGCTGATGGGCCGTCCGATCAAGTCTGGCCGGATGCCCAGCGTGTCGGCATTGTAGATCGTCGGTATCAAGGTCATCCAACCGGATTCCTCATCCACAAACGTCTTGTCGTTCAACCCCCCGACAAAACCGACACTGTGCGGCGCGGTGCCTTGGGCAATCGTGCTTTCAGGTGTGAGTTTACCGTCGCGGAAGATGCCAACGATCTTGTCGTAGTTTGCGATTTTGGTCGTATCCATGGCCTGAAGATTACCGGTCGGCCAAACCTTCTTGCAGATCCAGTATTCGATGTCCGCAATGTCGAAGCTGTCGGGCTGGGTGGCGGCGCGCTGGGTGACGCTGTCGGAGTCGAGTGCCGTCATTTCCAGGGTGAAGCCCAAATCTTCTTTGACTTTGTCGGCGACCTCATTCAGGTTCGACACCCCGGTCCCAAACTGGCGCAGTGTCACATCTTTGATGGCCTGTCCCCATACCATTGGAGCCGGAAGCGCGGCGGCCGCCACCGCCGCGCTACCCGACTTCAAAATAGAGCGACGCGAATAGCGTATCTTTGGAATTGTCGTCATATCTTTTCCCTGTCTTCTGTTATCGTGTCAGGCGGAAAGGGCGTGGGCCGCCTGGTTGTCCCAATCGAGGCCCACTGCCTCGCCCAAATCCTTCGGCGCGCCGAAGAAAACTTTATCCGAGAGAAGAGCGGTCACTTCTTGATTGCCAGCGATTGCGGCGGTAAGCGAAACATGCGTTCCCTGGTATTCGATATTGGTAATTCTGCCTTCCAGCTTTGCCCCGTCCGGTGCGCCGAGATGCAACGCATCGGCGCGGACGGCGATATTGCCCTCGGGCATGGCGATGACGTTATGGGAGCCGAGGAAGCGCGCCACGAAGGCAGTTTTCGGCGCGTCGAAAACGTCTCTCGTTTTGCCCGCTTGCTCGATTTTTGCGTTGTTCATCACGACGATTTCATCTGCCAGAGCAAGGGCTTCGTCCTGACCATGGGTGACGTGCAGAAAGGTGATCGCGAGCTCGCGCTGCAAGCGTTTGAGTTCGGCGCGCATCCGAATGCGCAGGAACGGGTCGAGGGCAGAAAGCGGCTCGTCGAGAAGCAGCACATCCGGTTTGGTGATCAACGCGCGGGCGAGGGCGACGCGTTGTTGCTGGCCGCCGGATAATTGGGCTGGCAGCCGTTCGGCAAACTCCGTCATGTCAACGAGTGCCAGCATTTCGCCTGCGCGGCGTTTTCGTTCGGCCGGGTCGGCCCCTTTCATCTTGAGGCTGAAGGCCACGTTTTCTTCAACCGAAAGGTGGGGGAACAGCGCGTAGTTCTGAAACATCATGGCGGTGCCGCGTTTGGCGGGGGGCAGATGCGAGATATCGCGCCCTCCCAGAAGCACGGAGCCGCCGCTTACGGTTTCATGGCCCGCCACCATGCGCAGGGTCGAGGACTTGCCGCAGCCTGATGGCCCGAGCATACAAGCGTATGTACCGGCGTCGAAATGGTAGCTGATCGCGTCCACGGCACGGGTCACGCCATAGAGTTTGGTCAGGCCAACGAGTTCGAGGTCAAGCTGTTGTTGCATGAAGTTCCCACCAGTCTGGTACTAAGCGTTCTCCACGAACGGCGCGGTGGAGAAGGAAATTCGCTCTGCAACGGGACAGGACAGCGGACGCTGCTTCCTTCCCGACCCAAAGAAGGAGGAACTGTTCAAAATGTAAGCAAAGATTGTATACGATATTTCGTCTTATTGCGTTCGATATTGCTGCCGTGCAATTGTCCTGCAACGGAGGGTTTGATGAGTAGCCTTGTAAAAGACATCACAGTTAGCCCCGTTTCGTCGGCCGAAGACATCGTGGTTCGCCTGACCGAAGCCGTCCACGAACATCGCATTCTGCCGGGGATGAAGTTGAGCGAAGACGAGGTGGGCGAGGTTTTCGGTGTCGGGCGCACGGTTGTGCGCCAGGCGTTGCGCGCGTTGTCCCATGGGGGCCTCGTGTCCATCGAGCGCAACAGGGGCGCTTTTGTTGCCAAACCCTCCATCAAAGAGGCCCGCGAAGTTTTTGAGGCGCGCGCGCTCTTGGAACCTCAAACCGCCCGCGCGGCGGCAGAGCGGGCCACGCCAACCGATGTGGCTATCCTTGAGCGGCATATCGAAGAGGAGCATCTGGCGCTTGCATCCGATCAAGCGGGGCGGGCGCTGAACTTGTCCGGTCTTTTTCATGTGGAGATCGCGCGCATCGCAGATCAGCGAACGATTGAGGCGTTTATCCGTCAGCTTGTGTCGCGGTCGTCGCTGGTCATCGCCCTGTACTGGCGGCGCAGAAGTGCGCTGTGCGAAAGCCATGCGCATCACGCGCTTTTGGATAGCTTTCGCCAGAATGATGCGAAAAACGCAGAGGAAATCATGAAAGGCCATTTGCTGGACCTTGTTTCGCAGTTGGATCTTCGCGATGTGCCCGAGGAGACCAAATCTCTGCGGGATGCCCTGTCATGACAGAGTTTCGCACCGCGACCGAGGGCGACGTCGCTTTGATGCTCGCGTGGGCAGCGGCGGAGGGGTGGAACCCGGGTCTCGACGATGCTCCGGCGTTCCGGGCTGCCGATCCGGCGGGGTTTTTCGTGGCACTAGACAAAGACGCGCCGGTTGCGTCGATTTCCGTCGTCAATCACACTGACGACTTCGCTTTCCTCGGCCTTTACATTGCACTGCCCGCGTATCGTGGCAAAGGGATAGGCTACGGCTTGTGGCAACACGCCTTGGCGCATGCCGGTCAACGGACTATTGGGTTGGACGGGGTGCCGGATCAGCAAGCGAATTACACCGCGTCGGGTTTTCTGTCCCATGGCAGCACCACGCGGTATATCGGGGAGGTGGCGCCGGTTGCAACGGATGTCCGGTTTGCAGCGCCGGAGGATATTGCCGGGCTTATCGAAAGGGAAGCGGAAGCGAGCGGCGTCCAAAAGGCGGCCTATCTGTCGGCCTGGTTCAGCAATACGGCGGAACGAAAGACGCTTGTCACCGATGACGGCTTTTGCACGGTACGCCGCTGCCAAACTGGGGTCAAGGTTGGTCCGTTGCTGGCGGAGACGATCGGCGGGACGCAACGCCTGTTGCATCAGGCGAGCGCTGTCATGGGCCCGAAGCTGGTGATCGACGTGCCTGCCAGCTCGACAGGTTTGGCCGAGCTATGTCAGCGCCTAGACTTCGCGCCGGGTTTCGCCACGGCGCGTATGTATCGGGGTGATGCCCCAACGCCGACCGGTTCGATCTTTGCTGTCACATCGCTTGAACTGGGGTGAAGCACTATCATGCGTTACAGGCTTGTCCCGGGTTTCCCGCGCAAGCACGCGCCAATCGGTCGTCGATTTGACGCGTGAAGAGCGATCTACGCCCCTTCCTTGATATGGGCCGCGAAAGCGTCGGCATAATCTGGGTGCCAGCGGCTTAGCGCCGGTCGGTTTTCGATGATATCCCCGGCGTTCCAAGCGATCCGCTTTTCATCCAAGGGGCGCGGCACATCGTTATCCGGGCAAAGGATGTAGAAATCGCCCTTGTCCATACTGTCCATGAAGAACTCCACGGTTTGTGCGGCCGTCCATGCGGCGGGCGGTTTTTCGTCCGTTCCTGTCAGGCCAGTGTGTACAAAGCCAGGGATCAAGAGATGCGCAGTGAGATTGGCGCCTTCCGTGTTGCGAAGCTCGTGCGCCAGGGCTTCGGTGAAAGCCTTAAGCCCAGCCTTGGAGACGTTGTAAGCCGGATTGCCGGGGGGCGTCGTGATCCCCTGTTTTGAGCCGGTGTTGATGATTGCTCCCGGTCGGCCGCGTGCGATCATGCCTGGGGCAAAAACCTGGGTGCCGTGGATCGGCCCCCATAGGTTGACGCCTAACGTCGCTTGCCAGGCGTCGAGCGGTCCGGTGATGGAAGAGCCGACCCCGATCCCAGCGTTATTCATGAGAATGTCGGTCCCGCCCATCCGGTCCGCGACCGCCGCTTCCAACGCTTCGACTTGCGCGCGGTCAGAGACATCGGTCGTTGACGTCATCACATCGGCGGCCCCGGCGTTTCGCACGGCATCGGCCGCCGCGTCGAGCTTGTCGGCGGAACGGTCGACCAGAACGAGCCGCATGCCAAAACGCGCAAAACGTTCGGCGGCAGCGAGGCCGATGCCGGAGGCGGCGCCGGTGACAACGCCAACCGCGTCAGATGTAAAGCCGGGGTGGGTCATGGGGTGGTCTCCTGATGCTGTGCCTTGAGCCTTGTGTGTTGTTTTGAGGCTGGCCGGTGTGCCCTCCGGCCAGCCCTTTCGTCAGGCCGCTTTGGTTTCGCCGACCTTCAGTGTCAGCATGTGCCCCATGCCAAAGTTTGTGAACAGGGTTTCTGTCACTTCCCTGGCCTGATCGTTCATCGGTTTGATGAGGTCGCCCATGCCGACGCGGTCAACCTCAGTTCGGAACGGACGGGTGCCGGGGGCTGCGTTGACGACGGCGAGGACGGCATCCGCCACAAGTTGTGGCGCTTGCTCGGGGTGCTCTGTCAGAAAATCGGCGAAGCCTTCCAGCGCAGCCTTGGGCGCAGCCGCCATCTCGCCGTAACCGGAATCGCGATCGTTCGAGGCTGGGTGCATGAGGTTGCCAAAGAAGCGCGTCGGAAAGCCGCCGGGCTCGATGAGCGCAACATCCACGCCGAACTGGCTGAGCTCCACCCGGTAGTTCTCGCTCATTGCCTCGACCGCCCATTTGCTTGCGTTATAGGGGCCATAGAATGGCATAACGACGCGCCCCAAGAGACTGGAAATGTTCAATATAAGCCCAGAGCCGCGACCGCGCATTTCCGGCAAGGTGGCGCGGATCATACGTTGGATGCCGAACACATTGACGTCGAAGAGGTGCTGAAAGTCGGCTGCGGAGAAGTTCTCCTGCAACCCATGGGCGCCGACGCCCGCATTGTTGATTAGGACGTCGATACCGCCGACACGGGCCTGCGCTTCCGCGACGCCTTGCTCAACGGATTGATCATTCGTGACATCGATTTCAATGACGTCCGCGCCAAGTTCTTGGAGGTTTTGCACGGCCTCTGCATTCCGTCCGTCTGCGTCGCGGACCGAGCCGACCACGCGGTGACCCGCTTTGATCAAGTCGGTGACGATGAGGTTTCCAAAGCCGCTGGCGGCACCTGTGATGAGGATGTTCATTTCACTCTCCTTGCTGTGGCCCGACGTGCTGGGCCGTCTATGCAGAGGGAAATACGACTTGCCAGACAATCGGAACAGTGGGATAAATCTGAACTAATGGTTCAAGAAATTGGAACGATGAGCCTGCCCTCGCTCCGCAGCTTCAGCACGGTGGCGCGTCTTGGCGGCATAAGCGCAGCGGCGGAGCGCTTGGGGATGGCAAAGTCCGGGGTGAGCCGCCATGTTGCGCAGCTTGAGGCGCATTTGGGGGTCAGGCTCCTGGAACGGACCGCGCGGTCGGTCAAACTGACACCCGTTGGCGAACAGCTTGCGCAGCGGATTCGGTCGATCTTGGCGGAGGTCGATCTTCTCGACGATATTGCGCGGGAAGACAGCGTCGGTGTTTCCGGACAGGTGAGTATTGCTGCCACGCCCGAATTCGGCGGTATGTTTGCGACCAGCTTGTTCCCGCAGCTGAAAGAGCAGCATCCCAACCTGAAGCTCATCATGCGGACGGGCTATGCGTTCGAGGACATGCAAGACCCTGGAACAGACATTGCCGTGCGTGTAGGGACGTTCAAGGATGATCGGCTGGTGGCGCGCCAGTTCGGATCGTTCCGTGCGCGGCTCGTGGCGTCACCCGAATTTCTGGCTGCGAACCGGGTGCATGAGCCCAGTGATCTGACGCATGTGCAGTGTCTAGTGTTTCGCGGGGATCAGGCAGCAACGACCTGGACGCTTCAACAGGGTGATTTAGAGACCGCTGTGGAGGTGTCGGGGGCGTTTGGCGTGCAAAATCTGACTGTGCTGTTGCAACTAGCAATTGGTGGCCAAGGTGTTGCGTTTCTACCGGAGTTCATGTTGAGCGAGGCGATTGTATCTGGCACTCTTGAACTCTGCCTCCCGGATCACGCGTCACGCCCCTTAGCGGTTTATCTGGCGTATCGTCCGGGTGCACGGCGTGTGGCGCGGGTCGATGCGGTGCTATCGGCCGCCGAAGTGCAAGTACGGGCGCTGTTGCCAGAGTGAGCGTTGACCGAAGTTAAGCCGATTGCCTCACTTTCGGACTTCCGGCGGGCGATGTGGATGGCCTTATCCTTCTCGCAATGCGCGGCTGAAATAGAGGCTTAGCGGTTGCACGAGGTAATCAAGCGGTGTGCGCGCCTGGGTGGCGATGAAGGCCTCAACCGGCATCCCGGGGATGATGGCCGCGTCGCCGAAGGCCGTTTCAAAAGCCCCGGTCGGTGTGATGAGCGCCTCGTAATACGCATTGCCGCGCTCGTCTTGGGCGGTATCCGCGGAGAGCACTTTGATACGCCCCTCAAGCTCAGGCGTCGTGCGCCGGTCAAAGGCGGTGAAGACGAGGTTCACTTTTTGACCAGGCTGAACTTGATCGATATCCACGGGGCGCACGCGGGCCATGACCTGAATGGGGCGGTTCTCCGGCACGATGTATAGTATCGGTTCAGCCGACTGAACCACCGCGTTGACACCTGCCACGGTTAGCTCGAATACGCGCCCGGAGACCGGGGCGCGCACGTCCAGCCTTGAGAGCCGCTCCCGCAAGCTCAGCTGGCGTTCGGCCAGCTCAATTTCCTGATAGCTTAGGTCGCGCAGGGCCTCGATGGCGGCGCTTCTTAACCCGTTTCGGAGCCGCAGTTCCTCAATGGCCAGTTGGGCGTGACGCGAATGGGCTTCGGCGATGGATGCCGTCAGCCGCCCGGCATCCCCTTCGAGGGAGGCGGCGTCCCGATTGGCGTTTCGAAACTGGCGGATTTCGACCAGACCGCGATCGACAAGAGTGCCAAGGCTTTCAACTTCCTCGCCAGCGATGCCGCGGCGTGTGGCGACGGAGACGAGTTGCGCTTCAAGTCCTTCGACCTGCTGACCGATTTGTTCCTGCTGTCTTCTGAGTTGATCGACCTCGCCTTCCATAGTGGCCATGCGGGCCGATAATAACTGTTGTTGGCCGTCCATCGCGGCACGCATCTCAGCCTGGCTGACTTCCGTAAAATCCGGCACGGCGCCGGGAAGGAGGGTGTCGCGTAAATCGCGCTCGGCTTCGAGGCGACGCTTTCGAACGAAGAGTTCCGTCAATTGCCGCTCCACGATTGCCAGTTCGCTGCGCAGGAACGTATCGTCCAGCCTTAGCAATACGTCGCCCTTGGCCACGCGGTCGCCGTCGCGCACCATGATCTGGCGCACCGGACCGCCATCGGGGTGTTGGACGACCTGTCGCTTGCTTTCCACCTCGACCACGCCGGGCGCTATAACGGCGCCGGAGAGCTCGGTTTTGACACCCCATGCCAAAAGGCCGCCGAGCAGTCCGAAGGTTGTGAGGACGCCGAGCAAGATGGGTCGTCTTGCGTGAAAGCTGACGGGCTTCGCCTGTGTCATGCGCTTGCTTCCTTTTTCATTACGGTTCGCAGATCAGCGGCATTGCTGATCATGGTTTTCATCACGTCCGCCTTTGAGCCGAGCGCCGTTATCCGGCCGTGCTCCAGCACCATCAGTCGGTCTGCGACGGTGATTGCGGAGGGCCGGTGGGTCATCACGATGGCAGAGCCGCCAGCAGCTTTGAGGTTCACCAAGGCGCGATTCAAGGCATCGGACCCTTCGGCGTCGAGGGCTGAATTGGGTTCGTCGAGGACAAGAATGACCGGGTCGCCATAGAGCGCGCGGGCAAGGGCAAGGCGTTGTTTCTGTCCACCGGACAAGCGAAACGCGATTCGCCCAACTTGCGTGTCGTAGCCATCGGGCAGCGAGAGGATAAACGCATGCACACCGGCGCGACGCGCGGCATCGATCACGCGGCCCGGTTCGGGGGAGAGCGTCATCTGTGCGATGTTCTCCGCGATAGTGCCGTCGAAAAGGTGCACCTCCTGCGGGAGGTAGCCGATATGCTGGCCAAGCGCCTCGGCGTCGTATTGGTTTAGCGATGCGCCGCCGAGACTAATGCGCCCTGCCGTCGGCTGTTCGAGTCCCACAAGCAGCCGGGCGAGAGTAGACTTGCCTGCGCCGCTTGCGCCAATGACGCCCATGACCTCGCCCGGAGATAGGGAGAACTCGATGCCTTGGAGTAGCGGTTCGTCTTCACCAGGACGCATTAGGGTGAGCCGCGAGACGGCGAAATGGGCATCCGGTCGTGGCAGCGCCGTGCGCGTTACGTCCTCCTGTGGGAGGGTCGCTGTCAGTTCCTTCAAGTCATGCCAAGCCGCCATGCCCCGTTGGATCATATCCCATTGGGCGATTGTTTGTTCGAGCGGGGCCAGCGCCCGACCGAGGAGGATGGACGCGGCAATCATGGCGCCTGCGGTCAATTCGCCTTGCAACACCAGCCAGGCACCCACCGCCAGTATTGCCGATTGTAGAAACAGCCGAAACGCCTTGCCGCCAGAAGAAAAGAAACCGCTCCGATCCCCTGCGCGTGTTTCGGCTAGTAGCGCGCGGTTGCGCAATGTGGCCCAGCGGGATTGCATGGCGGGGAGCATACCCTGCGCTCGGATAACTTCTGCTCCGGCGACGGCGGTCACACCAAATGTTTGCGCCGCGCCCTGGGCTTGTCGCGTGTGCTGCCTAGCGCGCCGTGTGACGCTTTGGTTGAGCAGCGCATTGCCGAGGAGCACAACGGCCCCCACCAGCGCCACGGTTCCGAGAACCGGGTGGAAAAGGAAAATAGCGGCGATGAAGAGGGGGGTCCACGGGACATCCAGCACATTCAATAGGGCGGATGAGCCCGTCAAGGCGCCCATGGCATCAAGGTCGTTCGAGGGTTGCGCAGCGCGGGCGCGTCCAGAGACTGCGGCCGCAAAAACATGTGCCTGCCCAGTGGCTTGCAGGCGGCCACCGATGCGCGCCACGACGCGACCTCTGACAAATTCGAGCACGCCGTAAGCAAGATAAAGGACCGCGACCAGACCCGTAAGTGCGACGAGTGTTTCCTCTGACCGCGATCCCAAGACGCGATCATAGACCTGCAACATAAAGAGCGGACCGGTTAGCATCAGAAGGTTCGTGAGGATGCTAAAGAAAATGGTCCAGCCGAGCAGGGACCAGCACTTTGCGCGCGTCAGGATCATGGCTTATATCCATTTGTGAGAGGGCGTGTGGGCGTCCGGTGTCACAGGAGACGCCCACACAAGGGGGGTTAGACGAAGAGGAAATCACTCTCGCTCAAGCTGTCGGCATCGACACCGGCCAGGGTGATATCGCTGCCGCCCACGTGAAGCACGGCACCGTCTTTACTGTCGGTGATCCGATGCTCCATGTCGTGGAAGTCTTTCAATCCACGGGCGCGGATTTGGATCAGGTCTTCGCCAATCGTGAAGTCCGTCACCGTGTCGGCACCGCTTTTCGCGTTGAAGCGGAAGATATCGGCGTCGGCGCCACCGGTCAGGATGTCCGCATCGCGGCCACCGACGAGGAAGTCACGACCTGCGCCGCCGTCAAGGATGTCTTCCCCACGACCGCCGCGCAGCACATCGTTTCCGTCGCCGCCTCGGCCCACGTCATCACCTTTGCCAAGGCGAATGGTGTCGTTACCACCGAGACCCGAGACGAAATCCGTATTCGCACCGGTTGCGAAGTGGTCGCGCCCCTCATCGCCGATCTTGAAGTCTACCCGGCCGCGACCGCCGTCGCCGTTCAGGATGTCGGCTGGGATAAGAACGCCGTCGAGCACATGGGCAATCCCGTTTGTTGCCGCGATATCAGTGGCGATCAGTTCCGGGTCGGCGATATCCGGGTCTTTGTCGACCAATGACACGCCGTCGACGCCCAGGGTTTCGCCCAGCAGTGTCGGAATTGTCTCTGCAGACAGAACATCCTCCGACGACAGCGATCCCGGTGCCACGTGGTAGAGCAGGATATCGGTCAGTAACGGGATTGGATCGCCGCCGCCCGACAGGAGGGTCAGCGCTTCGACGATGTAGGCGAAAGCTTCGCCCTCATCTTCGCCCTTGAAGCCGAGGGTTTGGGCCAGCCCAACAAAGGCGGCATCGTTGGGCGCAAAGACGGTGAGGTCTGCCTCAGGATCGTCCAATGCGCCCGCAAGGCCAGCGGCCTGCACGGCGTTCAACAGAATGTCGAAGTCACCTTGGTCGTTGTCGAAAACGCCACCGCTGGCCGCGACGATACCCGTGAGCGTTTCGGTCGGTTCTGGCGTATCCGGCGCTTCGTTGCCCGGGATGTCGATCGGCAGGAGGACCCGGTCGATCGCCTGAATGGTCCCGTTCGATGCGCCGATGTCGGGAATGACAATGTTCGGGTTGGCCACATCCGGTTCGTTGTCGATCAACTCCGTGCCGTTGGCACCGAAACTGGCCCCGGTCAGGAAGGTATCCACCTGGTCGAGATCGACAATCTCTTCGAGCTTCTTGGCACCTGCGGAGACATGATACAGCAGAACATCCGTTAGGAGCGGGATCGGTTCGCCGCCACCAAGCACGGTGAGGCTTTCGACGAGTGATCCGAAAACGGCGTCTTCATCGGACGCGTCACCATCGAAGCCAAGGTCGACAGCCAATTGTGTGAAGGCGGCGTCGGTGGGCGCAAAGACGGTGATGTCGGTCAGGCCACGCACGGTATCGACCAGACCGGCGGCGTCGAGCGCGCGCACCAGCAGGTCGAAATCGTGGGACCCGGCCGCAATATCAACGATATTGGGGGCCGATTTTTTCTTGGGCATTGGTCTTCCTCCTTTTCAAGGATCAGTGGGTTCAGCGCGGGAGAAGCACGCTGTCGATCACGTGGATGATGCCGTTCGAGGTCATGATGTCGGCGGTTACGACGTTTGAGCTGTTGATCTTGACGCCGTTGCGTCCGTCAAAGTGCACGGCGCGGCCTTCGACGGTCGTGATGGAGCCGCGTTTGCCCGCGAGGCGCGAGGCAGGCACTTCGCCAGACACAACGTGGTACGTCAGAATTTCGACGAGCTGCGCTTTGTTTTCCGGCAAGAGCAGGCTTTCGACCGTCCCGGCGGGAAGGGCCGCAAAAGCGTCATCGGTCGGTGCGAATACGGTGAACGGGCCGGGCGATTTGAGCGTTTCGACAAGATCGGCGGCTTGAACGGCGGCCACGAGCGTTGTGAACGAGCCGGCCGCAACGGCGGTGTCAACGATATCCGGTTCGGAAGCTGTTGGCATCGCGCAGGCCGACAGTGTCGCAAGTGCGGCAAGGCTGGCGCCGAGGCGGAGTGTATCGCGACGTGAGAGAACTTTTTTCATGGTCTTTCCTTTGGTCTAAACCGCTCAATTAGAGAGCGTGTGTAATTTTCACACATTAATAGTAACGCTGCGGCAATATGGGTCAAGAATTTCGTGGAAATTTTTCACACAGCCTATATTTTCCGAACGATGGAGCCCGATGAGCAAAAAATTCTGAGTGTTATGAAGGGGCTTATGCGCCCCTTGGTCCGTGTGCTGATAGCGCGCGGGGTGACGGCGCCTGCCTTCTACAAGCTTTTGAAGGCGGTTTATGTGGATGTCGCCCATGAGGAGTTTCGCATCGGGGACGAGGCGCCGACGGATAGCCGGATCACGTTGTTAACCGGCGTGCATCGACGCGACGTCCGGGCTATTCTCACAGACGACGGCGACACGTGGGAAACGCGACGGGCTAAGACAGCGATCCTGGCTACGGTGCTTGGCCAGTGGGCTACGCGCCGCGACTATAGGGGAGCGGATGGTCAGCCGCTCGATTTGCCGCGGACAGCACAGGATGAACCAAGCTTTGAGGCGCTGGTCTCTGAAATCAATCGGGACATCAGGCCGCGTACTGTTTTGGACGAACTCCTACGCCAGGACCTTGTGACGGAGACGGAGGACGGTCTCCTTGTGATGTCAGACTTGGCGCGGCGCGGTCCGGCTTCCGATGAGGATCGGCTGGTGTTCTTTGCAACCAATGTCGCGGATCACATTGCAGCGGCCTCCGAGAACCTGATTGCGGAAACACCGCCTTTTTTCGAGCGCGCCGTCTTCTACAACCAACTCGCGCCGGAAGCTGTCGACCAGATAGAGGCAAATGCCCGCGCTCTGTCGCAAGACGTATTGGAGAAACTCAACGCCCAAAGCGAAGGCCTGCGCGCGGACGCTGAGGCGGTCGAGGGCACTGAGCGATACCGTTTGGGTATTTACTTTTACCGTGAAAATGCAGGAGCTGAGGCGCGATCTGCAAAGGACGAGGACGATGAACAGAAGTAGACGTCAGGCGCTTGCGCTGTTCGGGTCCACCTTTCTATCCGCCTGTGGCGCGCCTGCGATTGTCACCCGAGATAAGAACGATCCCTTCGAAGGGGGCATTGGCGGTACCGGGATTGTCGGTACGCTCAACGGCTTTGGTAGCTTGTTGATCAACGGTATCACCGTCGAACTTGACACTGGCACCGCCATCACCACGCCCTATGAAGCGGGTGGCCGTGATTTGTTGGCACCGGGTCATGTGCTGACCTTGTCGGCGCGCAAGACAAATGCCGGTGTGACTGCGCGCAGTGTTTCCATTGATTACGCCCTGGTCGGGCGCCTGCATCGGACCGGGTCTGCGGCGACTGTGAATGGCGTGCCGCTCATCGGTTGGCATGCGGCACTCGGGCATGGCGCTAGCGGCCAACGGGTTGCGGTCAGCGGTGTCTGGACGTCATCGGGCGTGCGCCCAAGCCGGATTGATCCTGCACCGGGCGGGTTGGATTTGGTCGCGGGCACGTTTGACAATGGCATGATCGGGCAGGCGCGATTGGAGGCGGCGGCTCCCCTACCAGCCGATGGCAGCTATGCGGTCGCTTTGGGTCGCGCGGGCCAAGGCGTCTTTACGGTCGAAGAATTCCACACTGGACGTTTTGCTACGGTCAGTGATCTCGATTTCCTGTCTGTCGAGGGCTACTTGGAGCCCACACGGTCGGCGCCGGGCTTTCGGATTGCGGGGCTCGGTCACAGCTTTGCGCGCGATGTACGTCTCCAATCCATCGGCGAAAGGCGTGCCCTCTATTTCGGACCCTACACCGGGCAGTTTGATGCGCGCCGGGGGTACATCGTGCCGGACGGTTTCAGTTCGCGGCGGGCCGCGTTGAGCAGCGGTCTCGGTGCGGACGGGACAATACCGTTCGTTGAGATTTAGGGCCATTCAGCGGTTTCTATGCGACGCACGTTATATCACACGGCTTTGTGTTTTCGCAATTTACGCAACGGAAACGGTTAAAAATTGCGTCAATTCACGGGCGGATCACTAGTTCGCGATCTTGCGCCCCAAAGGCGATAACACTTGCAATTCAAGCTGGTTTACTGTCGTTTTCGCGGTTTGAACACGCGATTTGGCCTTCAGATGCGCACCGCGCGGCAGGAAAAAAACAAGAGCGACAAAACGTCCATCGCGCGAAACAGGCGGGTCAAAAATTGGTGTCCGGCCCGCCTCTGGCAATCGGCTAGACATTGTGAAAAAAGGCCTACATATCACGCAGGGGCAAGCAGATTGCCAGCTATACAACCGTTCACTACTGGGAGGATCCCATGCCATTTAACCCAAACCGCCGTACCGTTTTGCTTTCGGGTGCGGCAGCCCTTTCCGTCGTTGCAACGACAAAGCCGTCGCTGGCATCGACAGCCCATGAAGTTCAGATGCTCAATAAGCACCCGGAAGATAGCAAGCTGCGTCAGGTGTTCTACCCGCGCATTATTGTGGTCGAGCCAGGTGACACGGTGAACTTCGTGTCCGTGGACAAGAGCCACAACAGCGTCTCCGTTGACGGCATGCTTCCCGCAGACGTGGAAGAGTGGAAGGGCGGCGTCAGCAAGGACATCGAGGTCACTTTCGATAAGCCTGGCTTTTACGGCTACCAGTGCACGCCACACTCGACCCTCGGCATGGTCGGTCTTGTCATCGTCAAAGGCGAAGGCATGATGGACAACCTTGAAGATGCACAATCCGTACGCCAACGCGGCAAGGCAAAGAAGGCCTGGGAAGAGATCTGGGAAGAAGTCGAAGGCATGCAGGAAGAGCTGACGGCCTAATCTCTGGACGGGCTCATAGCCCGACGATGCAAGATTACTTCAGGTGGGCCGTTTAGTCGCTCACCTGAAGCACCAAAGGTTCCGCAAATTCTATTCGGTCGGCGCAAAGCGACTTCTCTTCGAAGCCCGCGTCAAGCCGGCATGCTCCCACAACGAATTCGTAGCGCTCAATCGTATCGCACGGCGCATTGGGTGTTTCAAACGTAGCTTCGGCCGACATTCCTGGCGCGACATTCAAGTACCAAGCACCCTTACTGCGCCCGACCTTTTCGGTTCCGATAAAGGCGTAGAAATAGCCGCTTATTTCGCCAAGGGGCGCGTCTCCGGTGTTTTCCAATGTCACCATAAGCTGGCAGTAGTATTCGCGAAGGCCGGTATCGGAGACGTGCATTTTGTAATCCGCCGCCGTGGCGGGGGCAGCGGAGAGACCTGCCATTATCAGCGCAGCGTAAGTAAGTCGCATTTGATGTTTCCTGCGTAACTTTGCCCCCTACCATTCTGATGAGGGTTGGCGTTGGCGCAAGTGTTGTTTGTCGCAACAGGCCGCAAAAAAGGAGTGAAGAGCGTGCAGCGCGTGAAATCAAGCCTTTGGGCACTTCTGGGTTTCATTGCCCTGGGCCTTGGCGGTTTGGGTATTGTGCTGCCTGTTCTTCCAACGACGCCTTTTGTGATCCTGGCGGCCTTTGCCTTTGGCAAGTCGTCGCGGCGGCTCGAAAGAATGCTCGAAAACAATCGGGTATTTGGGCCAATTATCTTGGATTGGCGGGCGAGAGGCGCCATCGCCACCAAGTACAAGTGCCTTGCCGTTGGGATGATGGTCTGTGTTGTCGCGTTGAGTGTTACGATGTCGGTCCCGCTGCCTGTCCTTGTGGTCCAGGTAGTTTGTGTGACGGCGGCGGCTCTCTACATCCTGACGCGTCCGAGTCGGTGAGGCGCAAGCCCGAGCACCGATCTTAAACCGCTCGGCAGCGTTCGGCTGCCAGATGGGACGCGCCTGGCCGCTTTTAGGCGAAGAAGGGTCCGTTGCCGCGCGTGGCACCGTAGGCCAGTCCGCCCACTAGTGTGAGCACCAGCCAAAGGGGAATTCCTGCCGCGAGCGGCTCGTCCGTTGACGTGACCGAAGGGACATCAACGGAGCTTGTGTCTCCCACGTCAAACTGTGCGCTGTACATTAAGTTGTGATCGGAAAAGTCCCGAAGATGAAGCTTTGTATCCGGGCCGAAGCTGTCCGCAAACTCGATTGCAATGTTGCCCGCTGGTGTGTCCGGATAGGCGATCAGACCCACATAGATGCGTGTATCGGAGAGCGGCACATCGTCCAGAACGGTGCCGCAGACCTCAATAGCGGTCAACGCGTCCAGCGGCTTTCTGAAGGGAAGGGGCGTGTTCACCGGGTGCATCATCAAGGACATGGCCTCGAATTCGACGGGCGCGCCATCGATCCAGGTGCGTGCGCCATCCCAGAAGTCTTCGCCCAAGTCAAAAGTGCCGCGCGCAAACATGTCAAAGTCGGCAAATCCGCGGTCATTGACAAGATCAGCAGCGGTGAGACCAAATTTGCCAAGAGCCAGGTCTGTGGGCATGGAGAAGAAAAGCTCGACGGCCCCGTCGCTGCGCGATGTGATCACCTGAACACGCGTGTCAGCCGCCGCGGTCTGTACGAAGGTGAAGGCCACACAAAGGGCCGCAATGGCAGTTTTGACAGTGTTTCCCAGCATTTCGTGACCTGTCTTCAGTACTTTGTCGCTTTACTCTTCCTAGTCTTAAGGCCGTTTATCATACTACGATGCCGCTCGATCTCCGCAGCGATTTCACACTGGGATGTAGTGTTAATCGCCCGATTGCAAATCAACTCTTTGCCAGAAAGATGAATGTTTCGATGGGTTCGGGACAGTTTACCTCACCTCAGCTGTCGTTTGCGTCACGTTAGCGGCAAATTGCACGAGGGGCATAGGCCCGAAGTCCTATGTTCAACGACGAAAACTTGTCCGATTTTACCTGCGCACATTCCGTCCGGCTTTCGTCAACCTTTTGGCTGTAGACAGTCGCCCAGCCAAAGGAAGCATAAAGTAGGGCGACAAGAAGATGCAGCACGCCACATGTCCCACAGACGAGCTACACCCCATCGACGGATTGGGGCTGGACGAGTTCGAACGGGGTATTCTGAAGGTTCTTCGTCAGTTTCTGGTCGCGCATCAGGCCCCGGAAACACAGGCTTGGCATCGGGGCTTTCTCATCGCTGTGGAGCGGTGGGGGGAACCGCTTGGCCTCGCTGCCGCCCATGCATCGTCTAAGTTTCTCAAGGCACTTCTTCGGGGGCGGGGCGATTTGCTGACCTTCAATGACCCGCTTTCGACCCTTGCACGGGATTTCGCGACAGACCACGAAGCGCTCATGATGATCGCGTTGCATGCGTTGCGACGGGATCAGACGTCTACCGCGCGCGACGCAATCTCAGAGTTAACCAATGGCCGATTAGACCCGGAAGCCGTACATGCCGGTTTGGCTTTCGCCAGCCGTTTCTCCGCGGGATGCGACAGCCAAGAGCGACCGCCCGGCACACCCGCGTTGCGTCTGGTGAAATAAGCCCACCGGTTTCCAGCTGTAGCGACTGTTTCCGGCTCAGACATCGCCCTTTGACGCGCCTGACCTTACATTTACTCAATGCGCGCGTGCGCTAAACATGCTGACCGCCGTTGATTTCGATTTCTGTGCCGGTCACGTATGTCGATTGATGGGAGCATAAAAAGTAAATGACATCGGCAACTTCGCCGGTTTGACCGATCCGCCGCATCGGGAGCCTCTGAACAATGGCATCGGTGCCTTCGGACAGGATCGAGGTCTCAATTTCGCCCGGGGCAATCGCATTCACACGGACACCTAAGGGACCAAAATCATGGGCCATTTCGCGCGTCAAAGCGCCGAGCGCTGCCTTGGACGTGGCGTAGGCGGCGCCGGCGAAAGGATGCACGCGGGCGCCGGCAATCGAGGTCACATTCACCACCGATCCCTGGGCATCGACAAGTTCCTGTTTCAAGCCGCGCGCCAGCACAATCGACGCAAAGAAATTCACGTGAAAGACCCGCCCCCAAGTCATCAAGTCGGTGTCCAATGTGTTGAGCCGCCCGCCCTCGTCCGTCTTCGGCGAGATGCCAGCGTTGTTGACGAGGCCGTGGAGTGGTCCGTCCAATCGTTCGCGGATAAGCTCCACCGTGTTGATGGTATCCGCGGGGTCGGACAGATCGACCTGGATGTGATTTTCTTCGCCACCGGGCCACGGGCAGTTTGCGTTAAAGGGCTGTCGCGAACAGGTGAGCACGCGCCAGCCCTCGCTGGAGAATTTTTTGACCGTTGCGTGGCCAATCCCGCGACTGGCTCCAGTCAAGAGCAGGGTTTTGGTCAAGTTCTCAGGCCCCCTTATCTGGCGCTGCGATTTGATGCGCGGTGCGATGGCGCTGCGATACCTGCACCTTAGGCGATTTGCGAAGGTGGCAAAAGGTCGATGGCTGGCGTGCGGGCCGGCACTGCATTGCTTTGTCATTCAGCTTGAGGTGCGGACGGTATAGGTTTGTCCCATGGCTGTGATTTTCCTGATAGGGCCGCCGGCAGTGGGCAAAATGACCGTGGGTCTTGAGCTTGAGCGGCTGCTCGGTTTCCGCCTGTTTCACAATCACGTAGCGATTGAAATGGTGGCGCCTTACTTCAGCTACGGCACCTCGGAAGGCAGACGGCTGGTCAAGAACGTGCGGGCTGCGTTCTTTGACGCTTTTGCGGCCAATCCCACAGGTGCTTACATTTTCACCTATGTCTGGGCTTTTGGTGTGCCGGGCGAACGGGAATATGTCGACGGTATCGCGGAGACCTTTGCAAAAGGCGGGCATGACCTTTTCTGGGTGGAGCTTGAGGCGCGCGTCGAAGAGCGGCTGAAACGGAACCGCACGGCCCTTCGCTTGGAACATAAGCCCACCAAGCGCGACTTGGATTGGTCAGAGAAAAATCTGCTGGAGACGGACGCAAAGTATCGGCTGAACTCGGAAGACGGTGAGATTGGTCAGACAAACTATCTGCGTATCGACAATACGGACCTGTCGCCGCTTGAGACGGCAGAGCTGATTTGTCGCCGCTTTGTTCTGGTTGAGCCGGGCGCTTAGTGGCCGTTGTTTTGCTTCGGAAGTCGGGGCGCGTTTATCCGCCAGACTACAATATGCGCTCGATCATGGCACGTGGTGCCTCGAACTGGTCGATACAGCTTCGGATGAAATCTTCCCGCGCGCTTTCCGGTGCCGCTCCTTCGCGGAGCCCTGCTGCGGATGGGTAAAGCGCTTCGAATTCGACCGCCGCATTTGTTACGGCGCGGGCAAGATCGATGCCCCGCTGCATGACGCGCTCGCCGCCGCCATGGGGGACATGCCAGGCAAAGAACGGACGGAGATGCGACCGAAGCGAGGTGCGTCTCCACAGTGATGGTTCTATCAGTTCGGGCGACGTCATGGTCGCGTCGAGCAACAACTTCCAGCTTTGCCAAAGCATGGGCGCCGTTTGCAGCGGGTCGTTTGCTGTTGGGTGATAGCCCGTACGCAAGGCAATGATATCCGGGTGGTCGTAGCCAAACAGGGCGACGAGGTTTTCGACGACTTGCTGGAACAGTTGATCGTCATATTGGACAGTGCGTTCGATTTCAGCCGTTGAGGCTTCTTTGTTCTTTTGCAGGTGCAACAGATGCGCGCCATACAGTCCCAGCATGGGGCTGTCGAACTTGCCGCCGACGAAACGCAAGAGGTCGTTGACAGCTGTGGATCGCTCATCGGCAAGGGCAAGGCGTGCGGCATCGGATAGCCGCGCCGCTTCGTCCCCCATTGAAAGACCATTGCGGGAGATATGAATGGCCACATCCACCAAACGCTTAGGCGTCACGGGCTCGTCCGAACGATAGGAATGGATCGGCGGCTCATAGAGCGCAAAGACATGTGTGCGGTAGCCAGCGATCAGCGTGATGGTCTGTTCGAGGATGCCGTCACCGTCATTGAGGCGCAGCGTGTAAACCCCAGGTGCGGCCGTGAGCGAAGCGCCGGAAAAGCGATCACCGCCTTGATCGCCGGTGAAGTAGGAAACCTGATTGCCAAGTCGACGCCGGGGATCGATATCGATGATGCGGCTGTCTGCACTTTCGGCATCGTGCAGACTGACCAAGCGCAGGCCGCCCGGCGTTGCCAGCATTGCACCGGTCGCCGGGTCCCTAAGGGTCTCAGCGCCGCCGCCATCCGGCGTGAACCAACGCGCCATGAAGACAAGGGTCGCGCTGGGGGCCAGGGACGGTTTGCGCAAGCTCATCAAACCGCCGGTCGGTGGGGGCGGCGCAGGCGCTTCCGGCGGTTCGGCTGTTTCGGCGGCGTACATATGTGTTTCATGGGTTCTGTTCGTATCGGCGAGCGGCGCGGCTGAGCCAAATTCGATCCGGGGAATGTCGATTTGCGCATCGCTCCTGAGCATCACGATCTTCTGCCATTCACCGCGACCGAACAGGGCACGCACTTTGTAAATCCCGGCTTCAAGCGTTTCAGTTAATTGGTGAATACCCCGTCCCACCAATCTGAAATCCGTGGTTACAATAAAGATTTCCGCCGTCTCATCGGCGGCTTTAACGTTCAGCGTTGGCATGGGACATCACCAATCATTGCAGGTCCAGTTCGCGTTCGGCGCCGGTGTATTCGAAGCCTTCTTCCCAGCCGCCGCCATCGGCCCGCAAGAGATAGAGGCCCGGACTGAGGTTCACGGTCACGGCGCTACCGGCAACAGCATGTGTGCCAAGATTGGCAAAACTGGCGTCTTCCAACAAAACTGAGTTCCCAGCCGCAACGGGGAGCTTGATTGTCACGTCCTTCGCAAACAGAGGCGGGTTAGCCACGAGTATGAAATCGTCCAACGGGCCTTGATCTGGTTCCTTTGAGACGGCAGGCGCAGAGACCTGTGCGTCTGTCATCAGTTTGGGCATTGCGGCGATCAGGTAGTCTTGCAGACTGCGGGTTGTGATGTGACGCCCGCCATTTCCATCCGCTACGGCGGCAGCGCCGTCGAGGCCCAGTTTCAGCGCATAGGAATATACTCCGTGGACAGTGCCGTTTTCCATGGGTCCTTCGACGGCTTGTCCGGCAAAACGCGCCGCATAGGAAGCAAAGCTGCGCGTTGTGTTCGGGCCGAGGGGAATTTCCCGCAACCAGTGGACCGGTGTCGGGAAGGCGAGGCGTCCCTGGTCCATGCAGGCGTCGCAAAACAGCACGCATTCCCGGAAAGTGTTCCGTTCCGAAAACCAACTCAGATATTTGGAGATGAAAAGGTCCGTCGGTTTGTCGATTTTGGAATCCGCGAGATACACGCCGCCCCGCAACCGTTCTCGCCCATAGCCGTGGCCGGAGGCATAGATGTAGAGCCGCCCTAGGGGCACCGCTGCCTGGTCTATGTCATTCTTGAATTGGTTTAGCTTGGCCTTGAGATCGTCGAGGTCGGGGCCGACATCGGGGGCCGCGAAATCATCTGACGTGACTTTGATGACCTGCCCGGCAGGAACGTCCCCGCCCGATGGGTTGGTCAGCCAGTCCATGAAGGTTTCCGCATCGTTCACCGGGCCGTCGAGATCGCGCGGGGCAGCCCCCGCGTTACCACCGAACTCAGGGTAGCGCGCGATGCCGATAACGATGGCCCAATCATTTGCTGCCATGACGCGTCCTATATGGCCGGATAAGCGGCGCGGATAAGTTCGCGGTCCGTGGGACTGAAATCAGTATTCATGCCGGTTTCAAAGTCGCCGACTGTCCAGGTGTTGGGGATTGGATACATCATGATTGATAGGGGGTCCGTATCTGTCGCCTCCAGCGCGTTTGGATCATAGTGGTTCAGCACGTTATGGCGGATGGTGTCTTCGTTCCAGAAGTTTGGCGCGCCCGACAAGTCGTCGAGCACGGCTTGCTCGTCCCAGACGATGCCGCCTTCGGGGTTTTGATGCTCGTGGATCAGACCAAGCGCGTGACCGAATTCGTGGAGAACCACCTCCCGAATCTCATCATCGGAGGACGTATCGGTCAACCAGCCAAAGTTCATCGTGGGTTTCGTCTGATCCGTTTCGTTCAAGCAATCGGTGCCAAGGAGTGACCATGAGCCATTGCCCTGGATGAAAGAGACACGGATTTGAGCATCGCCGCTTTCCACGAATTTGAACGTCAGTGCCGCCATATCGTCAGCGACCCAGAGTTTTGCAAAATGCGTGACCTTCTCCTTAAGGAAGTCAGAACCTTCTAGAAAGCGGATGGTTATGCTCGCATTGAAGGGCCATTTGGATGCGGCATGGACCGCGGCCCTCGTTTTGCCGAGTTGCTTTGCCTCCGCTTCGCTTTGGGGTTTCTTGAGCGCTACGCAAAAGCGATTTGCGTTGGGGCGACGCTGTACCCCTTGGTGCGCATTTGTCAGGGCTTGTTGTGCCGATCCTCCGGCGTCTAGTTTTTCGCCCCAAAGCGTGCAGGTTTCTTCCCAGGACGGCGCGAGGAACCGGCGCACGATCAAAGCGGCAACAGGGGCCGCGACGAACGCCGATAGACCAAGCGGCCCCGATGCCAAAAGCCCGGCAATAGTCGTGGCCAAAGCGCCGGTCCCGATGTTGAACGCATCGCGCAGCGCCTGGCGGTCTTCCTTGTCGGCCGCGTCTTCGCCGCAGAGGAGGCCGTGGAGTTCGCGATGCGCGCGCGCCAATATGCGAGCGCCAAGCTGGCGGAAGGTCGCGTAGCCTCCGGCAAGGCTGGAACTCGCAACGGCGCTGACAGGGGTCGGTGAGAGGGCGCGCATGGCCCCGGCAGGTGTTGCGCGTTCAAGGGAGGCTCGTCGGCCAATCTCGGCGATAAGCACCTGTTCGCTGTAAAGCGCTGACATTTCCTCGACGGCGTCCCCCAATGTGGGCGCGGGTGTTGTGCTGGCACTGGGCCGTCCGAAGGCGGACAGGGCACGCGCAGGTCGCGGAGCTGCAGTGACCGTTTGGATTGCCGCCTCGAAAATATCGGCCACTTTCCCGTAATTGACGGAATCGGGATGCAACTCATCATTCCAACCATCATCCGCAACGACGTTCCGGCAATCGACGATTGTCAGCTTGCCACTTAGAGCCGGTTCGGCGGCGAGCGCGTCCAAAGCGTTGGCCCAGCGGTCGATCATAATCTCGATGATCTCGCGCTGCAGTCCGGTGTTTGTGATGCCCTTAGAGGCCAGAGGGCGCCCGAGCCAGCGACCATTATCCGGGATCGCGTGATCATAGGTATGGATCAACATCGGCGTTCCCGGCGCGGCGACGGCGATGCGGGTCGCCACAGTGCGGACGTGGCCGATCACGGTCGCAAGGGTCGTGTCGTAGGCGGGCGTTATATGTTCTTCCGCGCCTTCGCCGGGCGTGAATGACTTGACGACATTGGCCAAACGGCCGCCGCCTAGCAGGTCGTTACCGCCGCCGCTCAGGAGGACTGCGTCGGGGTCTTCGGCCAGCACGGCGGCGACTATCTCGTCTTGCCTCAGAATATCGTCGAGCGTGTCGCCCGCACCGCCAAGGCTGAGGATCGCGTGTTTCTTTGACAGGTGATCAATCGTGTCTTCAAGGAGGAAGGGGAACTGGAACCAACTGTCGCCCTCGGAAACGAGTTTTAGGCCGGTCCATCCCCCTGAAATGCGTCGTTCATAGCGCTGCTTGCGCCGCCATTTGGAGATGCCGTTGAGCCCCCCAATTGCCAGCGCCCCCTGGAGGGCGCTGCCAAGGCCGGACCCGGCGGGCGGCGGTTGGATCAGGGAGGGGTTGACGCGCACGACCGGCGCAAAGGAACGGCTGTCGCTTTCGTCAAGCAGCATATAGCCCGCCAGTTCTTCGTCCGGAATGTCCGGATCGAACAACATCGATCTTAGGGCATCGGCTTGGATTTGCTCCGGAAATTTCGTGGTATGCGTCATCGTGTTTTCCTTTAGATCCAGAGTGTTGCGCGAATGAGGGAGGGCATGTCGATCACCGGCTCTCCGCCAGGCTGTGCGCCGTCTTGCGGATGCCAGCGCCCGCGATCCGCGCCGGGTTGGTGCCAATAGGATGACGGATCGCACAGCGTCAGCCCAACGAGCGTCTCCGCCACCAGGCGGCTGCCAAGCTGTCCCAGTGTTGCGCCGCCGGTTTGCACCTCGGCTTCCCGCAGGATGTAGAACCAGAGGGGGGTCGCCTCCGCGAAACCACCTGTGGAGACCGCTTCACCGGTTTGCCCGGAGGTAAGCTCTTCCGCACTGAGCGGCTGGATGTTGCCGTAGCTGCCAGTATTGAGGGTATCGATGCAGGCTTGCGCGCTTGGAATGTTCAGCCGATGTCCGCGGCGCAGGTTGCGACGGGCCAGGTGTTTAAAGACGCCGGGGTCCTCATTCTGCATTGTCGAGAGCGGGGGCGCCAATTGCGTGTCGATCTTGCGGGCCACGCGATCGGGGAAGGCGGGCGCATCGAGGACAAAGCGCTCCCACTCGATGATCCAGTTTGTCGGCAGAGTCGGCTCGCCAAACATGCCGCCGCCGCTGGTGAAGGTGAAGAGCAGTTCGAAGGTTGCCGTGGCACCGCCGACGCCGTTGGTGTCACGCCCGAAGTTGCGGTTGTGGTCATAGGCGCCGCGCACCATCGAATGTCCGAAGCGGAAGGCCGCGACGGAAAACTCCAGCGGTAGAGGGAGATGTTCGTCTGGCAGGGTCCCGCCGTTCTCCGTGCGCACACGCTCCAGGAAATTCGCATATACGCCAGCCTGATTGCCGATGACGTCGGAAAGAACGTCGGCCATGCAGATCTTTTCGAGATAGACGTTCATCACCAGCCATTGGTAATGCCAGCGGGTAAGCTTCTTTGCTTCCTCAAATAGCGCTTCATTGCCTGACGGCGCGTCCGGCTGTCCTTGCAGCCAGACCACAACGCGGTTGTGGAAGCGGATGAAGGCGGCGTGGAGCTGGGCGACCAGCAGGTTTTCATCGTTGCGTCCGTCGCCGATGACCGGGGCGAGGGGGTTAATGACACCGTTTTTGGCGAACGCATTCTCTATGGGCGTACCAAGGATGTCGCTTTCCTCCATCGAGCCTTCTTCAAGCAACGTACCGATACGGAGGAGGTCGCATGCATCGTCCTCTGGCAGGGGGGGCCGAACACCAGCCGCTGGCGGCACCGGTGACGGCGTCCCGAGGCGCATCATGCCGGGCCGTGTTTTGGACCGAAGTTCGTTCTTCAGCTTGGTGGCTGCTGGTCCATTGTCGGGACCGTCACCGTAGAGACTGTCGAGGCCAAGGGAGCCTTTGCGCAAATTGACCAGATTACTGACAATTTCGTCTCGCGGGAGCGGAGTAAGTGTCTCGCCCATAGGCGGCTCAATAATCGAGTTGCCCGCCATCCGGTCGGTGTTGGCAGTTATGTCATGGTCGATGAACTGCCCGAGATAGGTGAAGACAGGCGCGATGGTGCCGTCGGTATCGGTGGGATCACCCATCTCTTCGACCATCGCATCGGCGAGAGCATCAAGTCTTGCGACCATTGTCACATCGCTGTCGGCGGTTGGTGCATGGGGAAACAGGTAGCCGAACGGGCCACCGGGTTGCGCTGGGGGTGCCGGCATTGCCAGTGCGCCATTGGGCGGCTGAGAGCGGGCCACACCTGTGACAGCGCTATAGGGAACGGCGTCCGTTTCTAACGGGCGGGCAGGGGCGCCCAAAGCGCCGGGTGTCGGGCCGGTTGAAAGAATGATTTTTTGTCCATGACCAAGTGTAAACAGCATATGCTCGCTCCTGAAAATCTACGTTTCGAGGGCCGCGGAAGCGCGGTGATTGGCTTGCAGTGACGTAACGTTAAGTGCGGCAGGCATCGCAAAGGAATGAGGCCCGGTATGATTTCACAGGAATTTCACGGATTATTCCCGGGAGTTTCGCAAAACCCAATAAAGACTGGCCACAATCGGGTCTGCGCTTTGTGTTTTCGCCTTGGATTTTCACGTAAGGGAAGTACGAAAACGGCGCCCTGCTAGCTTGGTCCGCACGCGTCAAAGCGGCTGATTATCCCTTGGCGAGCGCCTCTCTGTCCTCTTGAGCATCGGCAAACATGGGTTGGTTTCTTCGCCGTCGGAGGATGGCGCGCGTGCGGTGGCGGTGGCGGTATTTCACCGACCTTGCCAAGGGAAGTTTTCACAGGTCTTTGGGTTTCGTACCGCGCGGGGTCATCGAATTTTGTTAGCACTGGACACAAATGTCTAGCGCAGTTTATCAAGCTGGACTAGCGTAAGAAATAAGCTTGCCAAAGGGAGGGTTGGACCGTGAAATCTCAGTATCGGGTTGTTGTCATCGGGGGCGGTGTTGTCGGTGCGTCGGTGCTCTATCATTTGGCGAAGTTCGGCTGGACGGATGTGGTAATGCTGGAACGGCGGCGGTTGGCTTCGGGGTCGTCCTGGCATGCGGCGGGCGGTATCCATGCGCTTAACGCGGACCCGAATATGGCCGCTCTTCAAGCCTATACCATTGACCTGTTGTCGGAGATCGAAGCGGAAAGCGGGCAGAACATCGGGCTGCACATGACAGGGGGCCTCACGCTTGCGGGAACGCCGGAGCGTTGGGAGTGGCTGCAAGCCAACTACCGCGTATTCCAGTCGATTGGCATTGATGACTGCGAACTCATCAGCCCGGAGGAAGCACAGAAGCGGTGCCCGATCATGTCAACGGATGGCGTGCTTGGCGCCATGTGGGCGGACCGGGAAGGCTATATTGACACGACGGGCACGGTGCAGGCCTATGCGACGGCCGCCAAAAAACGCGGGGCCGAGTATTACGAAGAAACCAAAGTCGACCGGCTGATGCAGACCAGTGACGGTTGGATTGTGCATACGGACAAGGGCGATATCACCTGCGAGCATGTGGTGAATGCCGGCGGGCTTTGGGCCAAGCAGGTCGGTCGTATGGCCGGTGTGGAACTGCCCGTTTCGCCTTTGAAACACCATTATCTCATAACCGATAGTATTCCCGAAGTCGCGGCAGCGGATTTTGAGATGCCGATGACCGTCGACCTCGAAGGCTTTACCTATATGCGCCAGGATCAGCATGGGGTGCTTGTGGGTATATATGAGATCGAGCACGAGCATTGGGCCATGGACGGCGCGCCGTGGACCTACGGCGAGGAGCTGTTCCAAGAGCAGCTTGACCGGATCGAGAATGAGCTGACGCTAGGGTTTGAGCGTTATCCCGCCATTCAGGATGTGGGTATCAAGACCTGGGTGAACGGGGCGTTTACGTTCTCGCCTGACGGTAATCCTCTGGTTGGGCCTGTGCCCGGCAAGCGTGGTTATTGGTCAGCCTGCGCTGTGATGGCGGGTTTCCTGCAAGGCGGCGGCGTCGGCAAGACCCTGGCGGAGTGGATGATCGAGGGTGAGCCTGAGGCGGATGCCTGGTCGATGGATGTGGCGCGTTACGGGTCCTTTGCCGAAAACAAGCGGTATATCCGGGAAACCACGGGTCAGTTCTATTCCCGACGTTTCGTGATGACCTATCCGAATGAGCAACTGCCCGCAGGGCGGCCTTTGAAGATGGCGCCCGCCCATGACGCGATGACCGAGGCAGGGTGCAAATGGGGAGTAAGCTGGGACTTGGAAGTACCGCTCTATTTCGCACCGAAGGGGTTCGAGGAAACGCCGACACTGAAACGCTCCAACGCCTTTGAGATCGTCGCTGAGGAGTGCAAAGCGATCCGGGAAGGCGTGGGTTTGCTCGATATCTCCGGGTTCAGCCGCTACGAGGTGACCGGGCCGAATGCGGAGGCATGGCTCGACGGCTTGCTGGCAACGAAACTGCCGGGGCCGGGGCGCGCGCGGCTTGCTGTGATGCTCGCGCCAAACGGACGGTTGAAGGGCGATCTAACGCTTCTCAACTGGGGCGATGGCACGTGGTGGCTCATGGGCAGCTATTACCTGCGCGCCTGGCACATGCGGTGGTTCAATGACCATTTGAGCGAGGGCGTCGCTGTTCGCGACTTGGGCGAAGAGATTTGCGGCTTTGGTGTCGTCGGACCCAAGGCGCTGTCGGTGGTCGAGAAGGTGGCGGAGCAGGATGTGAGCGCGCTCCTGTTCATGGGCTGCGGGCGGTTCGATATTGGCACGGTCCGGGCGCATGTGGCGCGCATGTCGGTCACCGGTGAGCGGGGCTACGAGATCAACTGTCGCTACGGCGATCACATCGCCCTGCGCCGGCTGTTGCTTGAGGCCGGTGCGGACGTTGGGCTTCGCGAATGCGGGTTCAACGCGATGCTGTCGACCCGAATGGAAAAGAGTTTTGGCATTTGGTCGGCCGAATTCACGCAGGATCGGACGCCTGGCATGACGGGTATGGATCGCTGGATTGCCTGGGACAAGGGCGACTTTGTGGGTCGCGCGGCGGCAGTTGCCGAGCGAGACGGAAACGGCCCGGCGCAAAAGCTCGTCACCTTGGAAGTGGAGAGCAAGAATGCGGACGCAAGCGGCTATGAACCTGTGTGGCGCGGGGACGACCTTGTGGGTTTTGTGACCTCGGGCGACTACGGCCACCATGTGGGCAAGTCACTGGCGATGGCCATGGTGGACGCGGACGTAACGGCGCCCGGAACCGATTTGAGTGTGCATGTGGTTGGGCACGCCTGCGCGGCGAAGGTGATTGCCGCGTCACCCTATGATCCTGCCGGTGCGGCCATGCGGGGATGAGCCGTCGCCGACGCGCGCCCCGCGGCGAAAGCGCTGCGCAAAGGTCGGTGGATTACCGTCGCTTGCGCAACCCGTTCCCGCCGATGGACGTGTTCAGTGCTGACGAGATCGCCGCGATGCATGAGGCGTCGTTGCGTGTTTTGGAAGAGCTCGGCATCAAGGTGCTGCTGCCGGAGGCGCGCATCCTCTTCAAGGCAGGAGGGGCGCGGGTCGAGGGCGAGATGGTGTTTGTCGGGCGCGAAATTGTTGCCGCCGCTTTGGCATCTGCGCCACGGTCCGTCACGTGCCGGGCGGGTGCGCGGGCGCGCGATGTGGTACTTGAACTCGGTGCGCTGAACTTTCAGCCCGGCGCCGGTGCGCCGCACGCCACGGATCGCGTTCGAGGGCGACGCCCTGGCACAGCGCGGGACTTCCGGGAGTTGGTGCAACTGACGCAGCACTTTGACGTTTTGAACATGATGCCGCCGTTGATCGAGCCACAGGACGTGCCGACGAATCTGCGCCATTACACGACAATGGAAACGCAGCTTGTGCATAGCGACAAGCTGCCCTTTGTATTTTCGCGCGGAACGCCACAGGTTCGTGAATCCTTTGAAATGATTGCGAATTTCAGAGGGTTGAACCATGCGGCATTCGCATCTGAGCCGTGGTGCTACACCATCATCAACACCAACAGTCCCCGTGTTCTGGACGTGCCCATGGCGCAGGGCCTGATCGATTTTGCGCATGCGGGGCAGGTGTCAATTGTCACGCCGTTTACGCTCATGGGGGCCATGGCGCCCATTACCGTCGCGGGGGCAATCA
Organism: Pseudomonadota bacterium; assembly: GCA_039024895.1. GTDB lineage: Bacteria > Pseudomonadota > Alphaproteobacteria > Rhodobacterales > Rhodobacteraceae > JAJDOD01. The sequence continues at coordinate 205,425 of JBCCPJ010000003.1, forward strand.
CCCTCAGCCATGCGGAAGCGCTGGCAGCGATCACGCTCACCCAACTCGCGCGACCCGGTGCGCCCGTTTGCTACGGCACGTTCACATCCAACGTAGACATGAAATCTGGCGCGCCAGCGTTCGGGACGCCTGCACATTTTCAAGCGTCGCTCGCGGCAGGGCAATTGGCCCGGATGATCGGTTTGCCGTGGCGAAGTGCGGCAGGATCAGCGTCAAACATCAATGACGTGCAGGCCGCAAACGAGAACCAGATGGGCCTTTGGGGGTGTCTCCTGGCGGGGGCCACCGTTGTCATCCATTCGGCAGGTTGGCTCGAAGGCGGTCTCACGGTGAGCTACGAGAAGCTCATTTGCGATGTGGAGGTATTGAACATGGTGGCCGAGCTTTGTGCCGGGGCGCATGCCAGTACCGCGGAGATTGGTTTCGATGCCTTGCAAGAGGTGGGTCCAAGCGGTCATTTCTTTGCCGCAGCTCAAACCATGGCGCGTTACCAAACGGAGTTTTACGAGCCCGTCATCCATGACTACGCCAACTTCGGCACATGGGAAGAGCGTGGGGCAGAGGATGCACACGCGCGCGCAACCAAGATATGGCAGGGTATTTTGGCGAACGGCAAGGCGCCGCCGGTGGACCCGGCGCGGATGGCGGCGATGCAGGCGTATATCGCGAAACGTACGGAGGCGGGCGGTGCGCCGCCGGAAAGTTGAGCTATGGGCAAGACCGTTCTCCATCGCGACGACCCCAAAAAAGAACCGCTCGTCGGCAACGTGAAAGTGACGCGGCAAGACTGGTTGAACGTTGCCATGGATGTGCTTGTCAGCGACGGGGTGGAGCGCGTTAAGGTGCTGGATCTCGGTCAAAGGCTGGGTGTGTCGAGGTCCAGTTTCTACTGGTATTTCAAGTCTCGACAGGAACTTCTTGATGCGCTTTTGAAGCACTGGCAGGACACCAATACGGCGGCCGTCGTTGCCAAGGCAAATGAACCTTCAGAGACAATAACCGAAGCGGTCTGCCACTTTTTTCACTGCGTCATAGATGAGCGACTTTTCAACAATGCGCTCGATTTCGCTGTGAGAGATTGGGCGCGCCGTTCCGGCAAAGTACGGCGGATGCTGGATCGATCGGACGCCACGCGCATTGGGGCATTGGCCGAGATGTTTGAGCGGCACGACTACCCGAGGGAGGAGGCGCGTATCAGAGCGCGCGTGCTCTACTTCATGCAACTTGGCTACGATTTATCCGAGTTGAACGAGACCTTGTCAGATCGTCTTGATCAGGTGCCAATGTATTTGTTTTGCTTCACTGGCCGAGCGCCGCGCAGCGATGAGATTGCGGCTTTCAGGTCCTATGCCCTTGCGGAGAGCGCGCTTCCTGAGGCGGAGAGTGGTTAACGCGTTCTTGACTGGTGTTTAGCCCCGCGCATTCCGGTATTTCCGGTAGAACTTAACGCGTTTTTAACGCCAGTTCGGCATGCCTAAGCGCATCCTGCGGGCATTGGGCGATGTGATGAGCAACGATACGATTAATGGTGGTGCGGGCAATGACACCATTTTCGCGGGGCTCGGCAATGACCTTGTCTCTGGCGGTATTGGCCTCGACTGGATTTTCGGCGGCGACGGCAACGACACGCTAAACGGTGACGACGATAACGACTATCTGGACGGTGGGGCCGACAATGACAGTCTGACAGGCTCGGCGGGGAACGACACGTTGGATGGCGGCGCAGGTGTGGATACTCTCCGCGGCGGCAGTGGGTCTGATCGTTACATCACTGACGGCCTAGATGTCATTGAAGATACGGGAAGTTCCGGGTTTGATAATGTCACGCTTGCTGGCACCGTTGGCCTTTCTGTCGACGTGTCAGGCTGGAGCGGTATCGAGCAGGTGAACGGCAATTCCGGCAACGACACTCTAGATGCCAGCGCGATGAATACCGGGATCACATTGTCGGGCCTAAATGGTGCGGATGATCTGATCGGCGGTTCCTCGAACGATGTTCTCCTTGGCGGGATCGGCAACGACAGTCTGTTCGGCGGGCCAGGGAATGACCAACTCCTGGGCGGTTCCGGGAATGACACGTTCAATGGCGGCGGCGGTAACGACGTATTTTTCATAGGCGACGCGGGCGACACGGTCACTGCCGGTTCTGGATATGACGTCGCCAGCATCGATAATGCAGCCGGTATCACCGTGTCCGTCGGCGGCTGGACAGGCATTGAACGGGTGAACGGTTTCACGGGACCTGACGGCATTGACGGAAGTGCGGCGAGTTTCGCCCTCGTGTTGTCGGGCGGGGCCGATGACGACACCCTGACGGGTGGCGCCAACGATGACGTGCTTCTTGGCGGGGCCGATGACGACCTTCTTTTCGGCGGCGGCGGCAACGACCAATTGCTCGGCGGCACCGGGAACGACACGTTTAGTGGCGGCTCAGGCGACGACGTTTTTTACATCGGGGAGAATGGCGACACGGTTACCGATGGTGGCAGCGGTACTGACATCGTCGTTGTGAATAATTCGGCTGGCGTCACTTTGGACGTCGGAGGTTGGCTCAACCTGGAGCGTATCAACGGGTTCAATGGCAACGATATCATTGACGGCAGTGGCGGATCGACCGGCCTGTTCTTTTCTGGCGGGCTTGGCAACGACACGGTGACCGGGACAAGCGGCAACGATACGATCCTTGGCAGCCAGGGCAATGATGCTTTGAATGGCGGCGGCGGGGCAGATGAAATCCAAGGCGGCACAGGCAATGATACCTTCACCGGCGGTGACGGTGACGATATCTTTTTCATCGGGGAGACCGGCGATGTCGTGAGCGATGGCGGTACCGGCTTCGATGTCGCCGTCGTGAATGCATCCAGCGGCATTTCCCTCTCCGTCGGCAGTTGGAGCGGTCTCGAACGCATTACGGGCTTTACCGGCGCGGATTACATCGATGCGACGGGCTATGCTGAAGATATTACCATGTTGGGCGGCGGCGCCAATGACACGTTGATTGGGGGCCTTGGCAACGACACGTTTTATGGCGGCGCGGGCAATAACGACATCAATGGTGCTATCGGCGATGACGCTGTTATCGGCGGGGAAACGGCTGATACGCTGGACGGCGGCGTGGGGAACGACTTTCTGCTTGGGCGCGGCGGCGCCGACCGGTTCGTCTTCGATGACGGTTTCGGCGCAGATGTGCTGAAAGACTTTACCAACAATACGGATCGGATTGACTTCACGCTGCACAGCGCTGTCAGCGGTCTGTCTGACCTCGTTGTGGCCCAGTCTGGCGCGAATACTCTGATCACTTTGGCGGCCGGCGGGTCAGACAGGATCACGCTAGCTGACACGACCGCAACGGACATTGGCGCTGAAGATTTCTTTTTCTAGGAGGCGAAGCCTTGCAAAGACTGCGCAAAATGCCACTTCTCAGCGGTGTCGAGTTTCCATTTGTCTGGACCGACCAAGCACACCGGAAAATGGCGTCCAAGCTTGCGGCCTATGTGGATGATGAGTTCTACCTGAAAACAAATCCGGATGTGCGTAACGCAGGCGTTGATCCTGCCCTCCACTATGTCAAATACGGCTGGCGTGAGGGACGCGATCCGTCTCCAAGCTTTTCTACTCAAGCCTACCTTGAGGCCCATCCCAATCTTCAGATTGAGGAAGTAAACCCGCTCCTGCATTTCGTTGAAAAGGGTCAATTCAGAACGGCACTTACAGAAAGTGACGGTACCGAAGGCGACGCGAGCGCCAGCACAACGACATCGCAAAGAGTCTCATCTGAAATCGACGTGGTGAAGCATGAGATGGATGCGGAATTCTATCGCAGTTCGTACGGCATTCCTGCGGAGGTTGATGTTGCCGAGCACTACTGCCTGCATGGTTGGCGCGCTGGGCACGACCCCTCACCAAAATTTTCTACATCGCATTATCTGACGACAAATCTCGATATCCGAGACAGCGGTGTAAACCCATTTTGGCACTACCTGATCGCAGGCCGTGCCGAAGGACGATCGCCCAAGCACTTGGGCGGCTGGCGTTATGATGTTCTGGCGCGGCAAAAGCCACTCAACAAAAAACGCGAGGAATGGGTCCGGCGTGAGCCGCCCCCAAGGTTATCGAACGCGTCCATGCTGGCGCAACGCATCTCTGAGGCACGCTTGGGGGATGATCTTGTTGTCAGCGTGGGGCATGACGACTACCGGAAGACACCGGGCGGCGTTCAGCTTTGCATCGCCTTGGAAGCAAAGCGTGCCCGCGAAGCGCAGATGGACTACTTGAGCCTCGCCCCGTGGCAGTCACTTCCGACGCTCAGCCAGGAAGGCGGTGACCCCATCGTCTCCGTTGTATTGAATTCGCAGTTGCTCGGCCACGCGCGCATGTCCCAGGTCATCGAATGCGCGTCACTGTTAGGGAGCGTTCGATCTCATCTGACGGTGCATCACTTGATGGGCCACAACCCGGAGCAACTATTGGTGCTTACCCAAGCGCTGGGACTTACGGAGGTGTTTTTCTGGGTACATGACAATTTCACATTGTGCACAAGCTATGCCTTACAGCGGAACGATATTGCGTTTTGCAACGCGCCGGCGCCTGGATCAAATGCCTGCACGATTTGCGTTTACGGGGCTGAACGTGCGCGGCAATTCCCGAGGATCTCCGCCCTATTCGACGCGTTGGACGTGCATCTGGTTGCGCCATCGAAAGTTGCCTTGGATTTCTGGCGAAGTCGAAGCCCGTTAACGCCTGCCTCCACTACTGTGCAGCCCCATGTGCGCTTGCGGCGCCGCAAGGCCGTTAACGCAATTTCACCGGCGGAGGCTTGCCGCATTGCATTTGTAGGGTTCCCCGCGCCGCATAAGGGGTGGCCAGTGTTTGAGCGTCTTCTATACGAATTGCGACACGACAAACGCTACGAGTTTTGGATGTTCGGCTCAGAAGCTCCACCGCCCGGCGTGCGACAGGTGCAGGTACATTGCACGGCGGAGACCCCTCGCGCCATGCAGGAGGCTTTGCGCGAACATAAGATCGATCTCGTTCTGCATTGGGCCACCTGTCGGGAAACCTTTTCTTTTTCGACTTTTGAAGCCATGGCAGCGGGCGCCTTTGTTATCACGAACAAGGGTTCAGGAAATGTCGCTGCCGTGGTGCAGCGTCAAAAAGCAGGTTTAGTCCTGGAAGATGAAGCCGCTTTGACGGAGTTGCTTCGCACGGATGGCCTATTGGGTTTGACAAGGCAGGCGCGGGCACGTCGTGCGGAGCAGGCCATCACCTTGTCATACAGCAACGTGACCTTGGATTTTCTTGAGGCGGAGCGTGCCTCACCATGACAGTTCATGCATTTACGAGCTTTTCTTACAGCTATTTGAACCGCGCGCGCGTGCTGGCGAAAACTTTGCGCGCCCAGCACCCCGATTGGGTCCTCTGGGCCATCGTAACCGATGCATGTCCGCCAGAATTGCCCCATGACTGGACGGAAGAGGCATTTGACCGCGTGCTTTTCCCCGCTGATCTGCTCGGCGAAGCGTACGAGCCCTGGCTCTTCGGGCATAGCATTGTGGAGGCATGCACCGCCGTCAAAGGCGCAGCAGCTTGCCATATTCTCGATCAAGCGGATTGCGAGAAGCTGCTGTATTTCGATCCGGACATCGCTGTTTTCAATTCAATGCAGGAGGTGGTCGATATTCTTGACGAGGCCGCGATCGTACTGACGCCCCATCAAACGGAACCTGCGGGGCGTGGCGAACGACAAAACATTATGGACAACGAGATCTCGTCGCTCATGCACGGAGCGTATAACCTCGGTTTTATCGCCATATCCAACGTTGCCGAGGGTCGCCGATTTGCTGAGTGGTGGGACCAACGACTGCGTGACTGGTGTCACGACCGCAAGGAAATTGGCGTATTTGTCGATCAGAAATGGTGTGACCTCGTGCCGTGCTTTTTTGATGATGTGCGCATTCTGCGAGACCCGGGCTATAATGTTGCGAGCTGGAATTTGGCGCATCGGCGCATGGAAGTGACGGAAGACGGCGTTGCCTTGATCAACGGTAGGCCGCTGCGATTTTATCATTTTACCAAGCTTGGACCCCTGGGTGACGCAATGACACAGCGTTACGCAGGTGAAAATTACGAGATTTTCGAATTGTGGGCCTGGTACAAAGCCGAGGTGGATGCCGCGACAGAAACGCGAATTCCCAAGGGCTATTGGCATTTTAAGACTTTCGACAATGGCCGGCCAATCCCGGATGGCGCGCGCCGTCTTTATCGGGAGCGCAAGGATTTGCAGTCGTCTTTCAAGGCCCCACGCGAAACCCAGAATGGCTTTTATCGGTGGCTGGAAACACAGACCGACCTGTTGGAGGGGCCCAAAGCGTGACCTCGCCAACGCATTTCGTCATCGTCTATCAATTCGGTAAAGTTGCGAGCACCGCGCTCGTCAATACGCTCAACAGGCACCCAGATGTGGAAGCGCATCAAAGCCACTTTTTAGGAGAGGACGCCTTAAAGCGCATTGTCGTGAACGCGACCAGCCCCAGCCTGTCGCCCTATTTTCGAAAGCATATGATTGGTCAGCTCATGGCCAATCTTGAGCTAACGACAGAATTGAAACGCGTCAAAACTGGGCGAGACGGGCGAAAACTGACGGTAATATCCCTGTCGCGCGAGCCAGTCTCTTGGTTTCGCTCCTGTATTCAACAGGACATCAAGGGCTACGAGGATGGTTTTACGCGGCTTGGTCAGGCCGCTTCTCCAAACCCAGAGGTCGCTTTGCAAGCAGGTGTCGAGCGCATGCTTGCTGACGTTAGTGATCTGCTTGAGGCACAAGGCGGTGCCGCAGCTGTTGTCAACGAAATCGGGGCCCGAGGCGGCAAGGATTTTCTGCAGAGGGTTGGAACTCAAGATGAATTTTTGAAGACGATGCTCATGCTCTCCTTGCGACCGATCACATGGTTCGAGGAGCATTTTCGTAAGTGTTTTGGGTTCTCGCTAGAAGCCATTCCGCCCATGGGCACGTTCTGGTTGAAGCAAGGACATCCCGATAGTTATGTGATTTTGCGGTACGAAGACATTGCGTCAGAATTTGCGGCTGCGATGCAGGCTTTGGGCGTACCAATGAAGGGCAAACTGGCAGAAGCAAATTTGAGCCGATCAAAGCCCTTTGCGGAAGACATTCGGGCTGCATTTCAAAGCGATGCGGCGAACCGTCTGCGTCGGTCGCTGCAACAGACCGATTACGCGCGTTTTTTTGGGTATGAAGGCCTAGAGACAACCAACGATGTTGCCGTTGCTGCCGGATGAAAGGCGTTTTTCCAGTTCGGTAAAATAAAAGGCCGCCAGGTGGGAGGGACCCGGCGGCCTTTGGACAGGGCGGAACAAAGCTTACGCCGGTTCAAGCAGACCCTTTTCGTTCGCAAGTTCCTGCATTTTCTTTTGCAGTTTTTCGAACGCGCGCACCTCGATTTGCCGAATGCGCTCGCGGCTCACGTTGTAAACACTGGATAGATCCTCAAGCGTAACCGGATTATCCTGCAGGCGGCGCTGGGTCAGGATGTCCTGCTCGCGCTCGTTCAGGACTGTCATCGCTTCGGCCATCATCTCGCGGCGAATTTCAAGCTCATTACTTGCTTCGTAGTCGGCAGCCTGGTCGGCATCTTCATCCTCCAACCAGTCTTGCCACTGGGCCGCGCCCTCGCCATCTGCCGAAATCGTGGCGTTGAGCGACGCGTCACCGCCGGACAAGCGCCGGTTCATGTTGACGACTTCCTGCTCTGACACGTTGAGATCGTTTGCGATTTTTTCCACGTGTTCAGGGCGCAGGTCACCGTCTTCAAGGGCACCGATGCGTGCTTTCGCCTTGCGCAAATTGAAGAACAGTTTCTTCTGCGCGCTGGTTGTCCCGAGCTTCACAAGGCTCCACGAGCGAAGGATATACTCCTGGATCGAGGCGCGTATCCACCACATTGCATAGGTCGCAAGGCGGAAACCTTTTTCTGGATCGAAGCGTTTCACGGCCTGCATCAGGCCCACGTTTGCTTCAGAGATTACTTCAGCCTGGGGCAAGCCATAACCGCGATAGCCCATCGCGATTTTGGCGGCGAGGCGAAGATGCGACGTGACCATCATATGGGCCGCCTCTGTATCCTGATCTTCGACCCAGCGTTTCGCCAGCATATATTCTTGTTCCTGTTCCAACATTGGGAACTTCCGGATTTCCTGGAGGTACCGGTTGAGCCCACCTTCGGGGGAGGGGGCTGGAAGGTTTGCGTAATTTGCCATGTTTCCTTTTCCCTGTCCGCGTCAATGTATCGACGCTTAACATATCTGGTAAACTGTTCAGTTCAGTTCAAGTGGTGGACGACAAAATTTCGTACGTCCCTTGTGTGAACAAAGAATTAACGCAGGGAGCGGCGAACACCATTCACGGCCCTGTGCGCTCACGAGTACGTGCACATGTTGAAGTATTTTAGCGATTTTGGTGCTATTTCGCACATAAAGCCAGATAAATAAGCGCCAAACTCGACAAATTTGTATCCTTATGGCGAAAATGCCTAATTTTCTATTCACAAGCGTATGGATTCATAACCCTTCCAGCCGCACTGTTGAAACATTTCTGCGCGCAGAGTGGTCCTTCCGTACTCAGCGTTCACGCAGGTGAGAGTGTGCGTTTCAGTTTGAAAGAGCGTTTCGGAGTGTTTCAAAGTCATCCGGCGGCGGTGCGGTGAAGTTCATGTCTTCGCCAGTGACGGGGTGCACGAAACCCAGAGTCTCCGCGTGTAAAGCCTGGCGATGAAACTGTGCGGCTGCATTGGCCCCTGTGGCATCTTTAGGCAGCTTCCGGCGGCCGCCATAGACTGGATCGCCGATGAGCGCATGGCCTATATGCGCGAGATGTACCCGGATTTGATGTGTTCGTCCTGTTTCAAGGCGACAAATGAGTTCCGCCGCATTTACTCCAAAGGCCGCGCAGACAAAAACACGGGTCACGGCGTGGCGACCGTTCTGAAAAACAACGCTCTGCCGCTGGCGATCCGTTTTATGTCGGGCGAGCAGCGTCGTAATCTTTAGCGTCGCGTTGCCTTCGAAGCTTACCCCACGCACACCTTTGAGCCGTGGATCGCCCTGGTCAGGCACACCGTAACATAGCGCGCGATATTGTCGTCTCGCACTATGGGCGGCAAACTGCTCGGCTAACCCATGATGTGCTGCGTCAGATTTGGCGACAACAAGGAGGCCGGAGGTATCCTTGTCGATCCGATGGACGATACCAGGGCGTTTTTCGCCGCCAACGCCGGATAAGGTGCCGCCCAAATGGTATAGCAGCGCATTCACGAGAGTGCCCGAGGGCGAACCCGGTGCAGGATGCACAACCATGCCCGCAGGCTTATTGATGACGATTAAATCGCCGTCTTCGTGCACGATTGTAAGGGGTATGTTTTCCGGTGTTGTGTCACTTTCAGCGGGGTCATCGATCTTGATATCGAAAACATCCCCTTCGTGAACTTTAAGGCGCGCGTCGACAACTGGTTCACTGTCTTTCAACACAGCGCCCTGCTGAAGCAATCGGGCCAAGCGCGACCGGCTGATATGAGCGTCCTCTGGCACATCGCGGGCCAGCGCCTTATCAAGGCGCGACGGCGGATCGGCGCCAATGGTGACACGGATGGTGCGGGACATGGACGAAAATGACGCTCCGGATGAGGGCACGCTGCGTTTTCTGAAGACGCTTGTTACGGTGTTGACCGTTACCATGATCGTGGGACTTGCCACAATCGTCGGATTATTCGTGATGCGGTTTTCGGCGGCCGATAACTTCGTATTTCCGGACAGCATCACCCTGCCCGACGGCATCGTTGCTGAGGCGTTCACACAAACGGCAACATGGTATGCGGTGGTGACGGCGGATGATGAAATCCTGGTTTTCAGCCGCGCGACGGGGGCACTTGTTCAACGCATTGACGTGAACACCGATTAAGGAAAGCGGCCACCGCGCGCTGCGATGACCGCCCCCCTGAGACACAGAAATCCGGTGCCAAGTTTGTGACACCGGATCCCTGCGGGTCTCGGATGTCGGCCCGCCCCGTCGGGTGCGGGCCGAGCGATTTACTTATTTTTTCCGAGTGTTTCGACGGCGAGGGGAGCGTAGAACTCGTTGAAGGCGATGCGGCCGTCGCGGTTCACGTCGAAGACGCGCAGGTCGTTTGCGGTCGTGCCGGGATAGACGGACTGCAACTCGGCGAGGGAC
>JBCCPJ010000004.1:0-177060 GCA_039024895.1 Pseudomonadota bacterium
ACGAGAAAGGACCAAACACAGGACCATCGAAACGCGCCGCTTGCTTCACCGCAAATCCGCCGCATAATCAAACCAAACAGATGAACCAGATCCTCTCTTAGCTCAGGCGGCCATCTGTCCCAAAATCCCTGACGACGGACATGCCATACTTCCTCACAGCCCGTGGGAAGGCCGGTGAGTTCGTGGAGAAGTACACCGAACTGGCCAAGGCCACGAAGATGCTGACCGGGTTCGTGAACAGCTTTCCTCAATACTTCCAGACTGGACCTGTGGGCCAGACGGTCATCCTCCCGCAGTACAATTTCAAGAACAACACCAAGCGGTCTCAAAGCTCATCTCCGAACGGTCAGAACATGCCAAAGCGGGGCAAGTGGGCGAAGCACTTCCGTCGCTGCATCACCGCCGCACCCGGCAAAGTCCTAGTTGCTTCTGACCTCTCACAGGCCGAGCTTCGCATCGCTGCATGGATGGCAGGTGAGCGCGAGATGATGCGCATCTACCAAGAGGATGGGGACATCCACACCATCACCGCCGCTATGGCCATGGGCATCGCAGATGAGGCGTTTCAGGAACTCGCCTCTAGCGAGAAGAAGCTGAAGCGATTTCAAGCAAAAGCTTCCCGCCGTTTTAACCCCACCACAGAAGTAGTGAGAAAGGAACCCAAATGCCCCTAGACAACGACAACCAAAGCAAGCCACGACCAAACATGAAGGGGGCCAACAACCCCAATTGGCGCGATCCTTTCGAGGTGCTTGCAGAGCTTCGAAGCATGGACTTCGGCACACTTCGCATCACCGGAACAGAGATAGTCCCCGGCAAACACCGCCAAGTCGAGACAACGTGTGTGGAGTGTAAGACCACAAAGCTTCGAGGCGTAGACAACCTGAAGCGAGGTAACATCAAAACCTGCATCTGCCAGCGGGCTGTCAAGAACGGATCAAACTTGAATGGTCGCTATGGCGATCCTAGGGCCACCGTGCTCGGCGAACGATATGACGCTATCAAGCAACGTTGCGAAAACCCACGAAATCCAGAGTACCGCAACTATGGGGCAAGGGGCATCAAACTATTGTTCGGAAGTCGAGACGAGTTTATCCAGTGGTGCCTCGGCAACCTTCCTCATGAAGACTATCGAGGGGTTCAAATCGACCGTTGTAATAATGACGGCCACTACGAACCTGGGAACCTACGACTGGTCACTCAGATGGAAAACTTGCGCAACAAGCGAAACAGCGTGAAGGTTCCCTACGGCGACCTAATGGTCAACGCTTCCGATCTTTGGCACTTGATGAAGTCTGACTATCCGAGTTTTTCCTTGTCTCCTCGATCAACAGCCAGGTTCGCAGCGAAGGGCGTATCGTGGAATGAAATCCTCGAGATGAAAGGTCGCGGAACGTATAAAGGCCGCCCTCAACCAGAAGTGAGCATCCAAATATTGAAGCTGTATGGAAAGTTCTAGGAGAAACTGGAGCCCATAAGTAGAATGCTAAGGACGCTTAAACTCTAGGATTGTCTCGGTACGCATCCGGTTTTGTAGAGGGCTGTCGGTATTGACGGGAAGGTATCTGCGATTTTGAGGTAGTTCTCTTTCGAACTTCCGTACGACCTCCATACCAGCAATTTCACCCGCGACTGCTACGGCTTCGGAATTCTGAACGAAAACTCCTTTCAGACACGAGTTTCCGACCACGTAAGTCGCTGTCCCGCCTTTGCGAAGAACTCTGGCCGCCTCCCCCAAAGACGTTGATAGGTCGACTGAGTATCTTTCAATCATGCGTATGTGTCTGCGAGGTAGCCCGCTCAGATCACCGAACGCTTTGATCATTTTTCCCAGAGCTTCTTCTCCCTCTTCGGGTGCTTTCTCTGCACCGATCGATCCAGACCGAATAGATCGAAGTTCCCCGATCCGAAAACCCATCCAGACAAGTGCCAGCTTATGTCCGCGCATGTAGTCAATCGCGTTCAAGTAAGGTGGTGATGTAAGTATCGCGTCGAAGTATTCGTCATCGAAGTCCAACGACCTCGCGTCCCCGAGTTCGACAAACACTTGTGACTTCAAACTCGAAGAAAGTAGGCGTTTCATAACTTGCTGAACCGAGGTCTTGAAACCTTGAAAAACATCATACTCAGATTCTTCGGCAACCTTATGGGGACGACTGTGTGACGTATCTCTCGCCAGAGAAGCGCGCTGTTCCTTGGTTATAATTATCCTACTCAAAGCAACCTTGAGTACGTCCGCTAGTCGTTCGTCAGCTTCATAGTCGAAGTAGTCGCTATGGTTCATCAGAACTGAGAATATGCATCGCAGTGCGCTTCTCTGCTTTTGTCCGAACCAGAACTTTATGAATGCAGAGGTCTCTGGGTCATCATCGATCCAGGTTAGAGTGACTTGTTCGGGATCGAGAGCCAGCGATACCTTTAGCACGTCTTGGTAGTACCTCTCGAGCTCCGTAGGGCACACAGGAGTGGTCCATACGCCAGCCATGAGGACAGCTAGTGGGTCCAAGTCACGACCGTGTGCTTCATGACCAAGCAAAGACGCATGCCTGAGTGTCGTACCCGAACCTGACATTGGATCGAGCAAACGCATGCTCTTGTTTGATTTTTGTAGCGCTTCTAGCGCCAACTCCGGAGCCATTCTTGCAGGGAACGGGTGAATAGGTAAGTTCAATCTCCGTCCCCTTCAGTCTCGTCCTGCCCATGAAGTTCTTCAAGCTGGGATTTAACGGCGTCAGCGACTCTGTTCGGTGCAGCATTTACCACAATTTTTTGATCTTCAGTTAGTCCGACCAAGTCTGGTACGAGGATTGAAACCCCACGAACCAGATTAAGTACGTCACTGTCCGTTACAGATTTCGCATTGAGTGTTTCTCTGCAAGTAAAAGATATTGTACCTGCGTCGAGAACATCCGGAACTTTGCCGCGCAGTTGCTCCAATGCTTTCAAAAACACATCAAGTGTCAGTTTTCTGGAGCTAGTGAGTTCATCTTGCAAGGCGTCGATCCACTCGGTGACTTTATCGGGGTCATGCAACTTGAAGAGCCCCTCAAGACGATCCAACGGAATGGCCCCATGCTTGACCGTGAATTCCAATAGCCTGCCAAGATCGGATGCCTTTATTGGGGTCACACCCTGTTGTTCGCATCTTGTGGCAGCGGCTCCGTCCTGAAAGCCCGGAGCGACGACAAGTGCGTAATCTGCATCATATCGCTTCTTGTGTTCCTTGATTCCGTCAAGCGACAGGTTTCCTGTCTTGGCGGCGTCATGTTTGCTCGACTTTGCGTCATAGGTGAACTTGTAGAGCGGAGGTTCAGGTTCAGCGTCCGTCGGCTTCCTGCTCGTTGCAAACAGTTTTGCTGACGCCACCCCTTCCGGCTCCCCAGAACCACCTTTGGTTTCGACACTAAACCCAATGTAGCGAAGGGCATCAGCGAGCACCGCTTCCATTTCCTTGAAAACGCCGCTCTTGTGCTGCTTCTGAAGTAGTATCTGGGCAATGTGCGTGCCGGACTGCCGCCGCTGAATAGCTCTGAAGCGCATTAGACGGTCTCTATACTGCCTGACGTTATCTAACTTGCTAGGATCAACACCGGTCTCGAGAGCATATACGTCAGTCAGGAAGTTCACCATTGCCACAGTACGCATGAGCTCCTTCTCGGCCTTAGTCCGAGAGTGCTCAGCCACAAACGGGTGCTTCTTGTTGACCACAATCGTGCTATCTGAAAGGCGAAACTTTACGAACTCATCATCTTTAAATGTCTCGTACTTCACAGACTCCAGCGCATTCTTGATATTGTCCGAAGTATTCTCTCGCCAGTTTTTCCGGCTCTCTTCACGGTCAGTAATGCCGGAGTCGTCAAATAGCCCTGGCAGTTGGGGCTGCGTACGCAGAGCCTCAGAAACGGCACTTCTAAGCGGTGCTAACGAAACAACCCCCAATGACTTGACCAAAACGTCGCCGCCATCAGGCATCTCAGCGTTCGCGTCGCTGTCGTAGACTGAACGCGTAAGATTGAAGCACCGGCGCAGAAACGCCCTAAAGACCTTCAGTTCTCTGGAGCTCTTAAACTGCTCTCGATTGGTTACCAGATGGTGGTTCAGGCCATCTGCTCGCACCGCCATCCGGAACCGCGCCCACGAAGCGTGACTATGGTTGTCGGCCCCAAACTGCGGATCGTCCTGGTTCACAACTCTCCCCAGGACATTGACTAAAAAGCCGTTAGAGAAACCAATCTCTTCAGACTTACCGCCACTAATCTTGTCTTCGTACAGTGTGATCGTCCCGCTGACTTTTCCAATTTCCGGGATATCCACAAATGTGTACGAAACTTCGTTTTCTTCTTCACTCTCAGTCTTGAAGGTTATTGTCTCCGTCTCACCTTCAATTGGTCCTGCAACTTCAAAAGACTTGAAGCCCAGCTCTTCTCCAATTTTCCAGGACCTAATTACTGTGGCGTCGACTTTAGACGACTGCAGGACATCCCCGTTCAATCTGATGGTCAACTCGCTACTCATTGGCAGCGCCGCCTCAAGCATCCTCCGCAATATTCCAGTCTGGAGGTTGCGTCCCGAACGCTTCAAGCCTGACAGCACGACCAAAGTCCAAGAGTCAGAACTAGAGGTTTCGAGCGCGGTTTGAGGCGAACCAAACTCGTCGGGCACATCAATTTCGTCAACTTCCGGAACGACTTCTTTAGTGATGAGTTTTTTTAGCTCTGGACCATTTTCAACTGACGCTAGTGCCTCCTCCAGCTCATCCTCCGACAACTCAAACATTTCTAGATTGAGTTCGCTCACAAGTTTGTCGGGGTTTTCGCTTTTGTCGATAGCACCGTAGTCCATCGTTACCCGTCGGATCACGCCGTCAGCGGCCTTACAGATATAGGTCAACTTGTTGCCCAGAACATACGTCGACAACTTGCCGATACCAAACTTTCCGACGACGCGTCGACCATATTGAAACTGCTGCTTTTCCTTTGGAGAGAAGGCGATCTTCCATAGTGTCCGGAGGCCATCTTCGTCCATTGATGCTCCGTTGTCGAAGACAGTCAAAGCGGCGGTAGGCGAGGCGAGATCGTCCGGAACGAAGACATCTACGAAAGTCGCTCCGGCATCCCAGCCGTTCGAAATTAACTCCTCGAAGGCCTTCTGCGGAGACGAATATAGTTGTTCACTAAAGTGTTCGAGGAAACGAGTGCTAATCTCTACGGATATCTCGCCCGCAGACTCTCCAACCGCCTCTGCGGCGATCACACTTGAGCCGTCGTCAGCGCTTGTTACTTGGTCACCCGCATCGTGAGCCATGATCGCGCCCTTTCAAAGTGTTGTGCAAATGGTGGGATGATACACCAAATATAGAAAAATAGTCTAGAAAAACACTATCAGCGCAAACGTTTGTTTGGAAGCTGAAAGTCGTTAAAGTTCTGATGTCATTACAAAAACCTCGCGGCGTGACCAATTTATCTATGGCACCAGTTTGAAGTTTGCACTGCTCCTAGCACTATGACTATCAGGAGGTGGACACAGAGGTGGACAGCAAACAGATGACCTCAGTTAAGCATCAGATATATATATGAAAAATTTTAATACTTGGTGCGGTCGAGAAGACTCGAACTTCCACGGGTGTTACCCCACAGCGACCTCAACGCTGCGCGTCTACCAATTCCGCCACGACCGCACGTCCCGGCTTCGGGTGCGCGGGGTTTAGCGCTCTGGCGCTGCATTGTGAAGAGGGGAAATGCGGAAAACCGCAGATGGGGGAAGTCTGGCCCCGGCGCGAAGCCGAGGCCAGCTCTTTTATTCGCCGAACTTGAATGTCGGGAGGCTTGTCGATGCCGGCTGCACCGGTGCGTTCATCGCATTGTCTGGTCCGGCAACAGCCGCCTTGATAAGCGCTGTCCGCTCAGGCTGACCGGGCGCGAAGACCGGGGCAGACCCGCCTTCCACCGCTGAGACGGCCATCATATACCATTCGGTTGCCGCCTCTTTGCGCATCGTGGCACCGAAACCCTGGTTCAGGTGGTGGCCCATCAGCTCCGCATAAGCTTGCTCACCCAACGCGGTCAGCACAAGGCCCGACCCGATGGCAACCTCCATGTCATCGGTCCGGTAGCCCACCGAGAGGCAAATCTTGGAGGTCGCCGTGAGTTGTGCCGGTGCCATGCCCGAATTCAGCACGAAGCTCGACACACCTTGCAAGACTTCATCCCGCGATTTCATCGAAAGTGCCGCGACATGTTCTTTCAGTATAGGTCCGAAGGACTTACACTGGGCCGCGATCTCGTTGACGCCGACACCCTGGATCGACGCCGCGAGTTTCTCACCTTCCGCAATCGCGTAGGTGCGCGCGAGGCAGAATTGCTCGTTCAGGACCGCATCGGGGTCCGACATGCTCGCGAGGGTCGTGAAGCCGCCATTGGTATTGGTCAGCAGGGACACCGTGTTGCAATGGGACGCGAGCGACACGCTGGCATCACCGCTGCCCAGGAAGTTGGGCAGCGCCGCCGTTGCGGTTGCCCCCTGCGCTGGCGCAGTCGTGGGCGCGGCGTTTCCGATCACCGGCACCGTCGTGGCCGGTTGATTAATCACAGGGGTAGGCACCGGTGCAGCGACGGCGACCGTGCCGGGCAATGCCGGTTGAACAGGTACCGGCACAGGGGCTGCAACTGCCACGGTACCGCCCGCGACGCCCGGCTGCACCGGTACGGGTTGCACAGGCACAGGTTGCGCGACTGTCACACCGGCGGCTTCATCGCGATAAACCAGCAAAAGCCCGCGCGGTCCCATGCCCTTTGCTGCGATCTGCTGCGCGGTATAGGCCCCGCCAGCAATCGCACGCTGATATGACCCAAGAAGGAAGCTCTTTTCGTAATCGGTGAGGTATCCTGTCGGCGGATAGCCCAGATGCGCCTGGTATTGCGTAATTGCGCCGCGCGACTTCCGTCCAAGCACACCATCCGCTGTCCCAGCCGGGAAACCGAAGTAGTTGAGCGATGTCTGCACCTGGCGCGCCTCGGCGCGGGCAGCATTGTTGACGGGAGCCCTGTAGGTCCGCTTGGTCGTCGTTTTACGCTGCCGGTTCTTCGTGGCCTCGTTCACGATGACGCCGCCGATGATTCCCCCGACGATTGCCTCACCCAGATCAGCGTCGGCGCGCCCTGCGGCACCAACAGCAATTATCGCGGCGAGAGCGGCACTTACAGCCAGTTTTTGATGCATAGCATCCCCCTTGGAAACGGATTAACCTTAAATTCTGAAGCGATGCTAACACGGGTTAAGCGAAGGGCACTACGTTTTTTCCGGATTTTCACACCGATTGTCACGCCGAGCGACCGGGGATACGAGACACTATGGCCGTCGAATGGATCACCAGCACCGCGCCCGTGCCCTATGAAATGGCGCTGAAGGCGATGGAAACCCGCGTCGCGGGCATTCGCGCGGGCACCGAACCCGAGGCGATTTGGCTCCTTGAGCATCCGCCGCTTTACACCGCTGGAACCTCCGCCACAGCGAGCGATCTGATCGAGCCGGACCGGTTTCCCGTCATTCAGACCCGGCGCGGCGGGCAATATACCTACCACGGGCCGGGCCAACGGGTGGCCTATGTGATGCTCGATGTGGGCGCACGGGGCCGCGATGTGCGCCGTTTTGTCGAACGGCTGGAGGCCTGGGTGATCGCTGCCCTTGCCGAGTTCAACGTCACTGGCGAGATCCGGGAAGGACGCGTCGGCGTCTGGGTGGCCCGGCCGGAGAAAACTTCTCGGCCCGATGGCAGTCCTCGCGAAGACAAGATCGCGGCGATTGGCGTGCAAATGCGCAAATGGGTCAGTTTCCACGGGCTGTCGATCAATGTGGAGCCGGAACTCTCCCACTTTGACGGCATCGTGCCCTGCGGCATCGCCGATCACGGGGTGACATCGCTGGTGGATTTGGGGCTGCCGGTGACACTCGAAGATGTGGACGTTGCCCTAAAGCGCACCTTTGCGCAGGTGTTTTGACGCCGTTTTGAGCGATCTGTCGCGCGCCGCGCAACAGTAAGGCAGGACAGTTGACCCATGCTGCCCCTTGGACATTATCGATCCGCCAAAGTTGACAGCTTATGGAGGCTGCCCCACCATTCGGCCACGTCCATGCACCCTGAGGCACATGACCCAAGACGACACCTACCACCGGCCCAAAATATTGGGCGATGCCCTTGCGCTGTTGGCCGAGGGCACACCGCGTATCGCCGCCGGATGCACGGACCTCTTTCCCGCGACAGAACGGAAGGTTTTGCCCGGCGCGATCCTTGATATCTCGGGGATCAGACAACTTCGAGGCGTCTCGCAGCATAAAGGCGGCGTGACAATCGGCGCGACCACTACCTGGGCCGATATCATCAGCGCCCCTTTGCCGCCCGCTTTCGACGGGTTGAAACAAGCGGCGCGCGAGGTGGGCGCGCGACAAATCCAGGCGCGCGGCACCATCGCGGGCAACCTCTGCAACGCCTCTCCCGCCGCCGACGGCGTACCCGTTTTGCTCACGCTCGATGCGGAAGTAGAACTGCAAAGCCTGCGGGGCGCGCGAAGGTTGGCTTTGTCTGACTTCCTGCGCGGTCCCCGCGCCACCGCACGCGCCGCCGACGAGTTGGTCACAAACATCCACATTCCGTCGGAAGCGACTGAAGGATCAGGTTCTTTTCTTAAGCTGGGCGCGCGATCCTACCTCGTGATCTCGATTGCGATGACCGCGGCGCGCGTCGTCGAGAAGAACGGGATTGTGCAATCCGCCGCCCTGGCCATTGGGGCCTGCTCGCCGGTCGCAACGCGCTTGCCCGAAGCGGAAGCTGCCTTGGTTGACGCGCCACTGGAGCCTGCCCGGATCACGCCCGCGCTGCTCGCCCCGCATCTTGCGCCAATCGACGACGCGCGCGCCGACGCCGCCTACCGGGCAAAGGTCGCCGCCGAACTCATGCGACGGAGCCTCGCCGCCCTTCGCCAAAGGCAGGCGGCATGACGCAGATCATCATTGGCGGGAAAACTCAGACTATTCAAAGCTCTCCGGGTCGGCGTTTATCCGAAGTTCTGCGCAACGAACTTGGGTTGAAAAGCGTGAAAGTCGGCTGTGATGCGGGCGATTGCGGGGCCTGTACTGTACTAATGGACGGCGCGCAGGTCTGCGCTTGCCTCGTGCCCGTCGCGCAAGCGGACGGCGCCGCGATTGAAACGCTGGAAACCGCCGAACCAACCCTTTCGGCTCGGCTACAGGCGGCGTTTCTGGACCACGGCGCGGCCCAATGCGGGATTTGCACGCCGGGCATTATGATGGCCGCCATGGAGCTTTTGCGGGCCAACCCCAAGCCGTCCCGCCCGGAGGTAGAGACGGCCTTGGGAGGGGTCCTCTGCCGCTGCACTGGCTACGCCAAGATCGTCGACGCGGTGGCGGGCCTCGCCCCCCGGGCCGCGCGCGCCAATGGCCATGCGGTCGGCGTGCCGCTCCGCCGCCTTGACGGTCAGCCCAAGGTCGATGGGACGGAGAAGTTCGGCGCCGATGTCGGACCAGAGGACGCGCTCATGGTCCGCGCGATACGATCCCCGCATTTCCATGCTGCCTTCACCTTTGGCAACCTCGACCAATGGGCATCAATATCGCATGTCAAAGTGCTGACATCGGACGATATTCCCGGCGTGAACCGGTTCGGCGTCATCCCGCCCCTGGCCGACCAGCCTGCCTTAGCCGAGGGCGTGGCGCGTTACCTTGGCGAGGCGGTGGCGTTGGTGATCGGCCCGGCAGAGGTGATCGAAGCGCTTGACCTGGCCACCTTCCCCATCACCTGGACCACGCTCGATCACGCGGTGACAGAGGCGGACGGTGTGGCGGGTCCACAATTGCACGACACGCGCCCGGGCAACCTTCTCATCAAAGGACGCGTTGCCGCCGGGACGCCTGACGCAGAACTGGCCAAAGCGGCCCATGTGGCCGAAGCCTCGTTCCAGACCTCCTATGTCGAGCACGCCTATATTGAACCGGAAGCCGGCGTCGCCTGGATGGAGGGCGATACGCTGGTGATCCACGCCTGCACCCAAGCGCCGGTGATGGACCGGGACGACACGGCCACCATCCTCGGCCTACCGAAAGAGCGGGTGCGCATCGTGCCCACGGCGGCGGGCGGCGGCTTCGGGGCGAAGCTCGATCTTTCGGTACAGCCGCTGATCGGGCTTGCGGCGCTGGTCACCGGCCACCCCTGCCGCATGGTTTTTAGCCGCAACGAATCCATGCGCGCTTCGACCAAGCGACACCCGGGCACGATGACAGCGCGGATCGGCTCGGACGCGACCGGTAAAGTGACCGCGATGGTGTTCGACGGCGACTTCAACACCGGCGCTTACGCGAGCTGGGGGCCGACTGTCGCGACGCGTGTGCCGGTCCATGCCTCCGGCCCCTACCGCGTACCCCATTATCGGGCGGAGGCGCGGGCGATCCACAGCAACGGGCCGACGGCGGGCGCGTTTCGCGGGTTCGGCGTGCCACAAGCCGCGATCATGCAAGAACTGCTCTACGATGATCTCGCCACGCAATGCGGCGTGGACCGGCTCGCATTCCGCCGCCAGAACGCCTTTGTCGATGGGGACAAAACGGCCTCGGGGCAAGTCCTCTCGGCCGTGGGCATGCTGGAGTGTCTCGACGCGCTCAAGCCCCATTGGGAGCGCGCTCTGGAGGACGCCGCGTTGCATCCCGAGGGTTCCACCGTTCGGGGCGTGGGTATTGCCTCCTGCTGGTACGGGTGCGGCAACACCGCGCTGCCCAACCCCTCCACCATCCGCATCGGCATCACGCCGGACGGGCGGTTGCGACTGCATCAGGGGGCAACCGATATCGGGCAAGGGGCGAACACTGTCATCGCGCAGATCGCGGCGGACGCGCTCGGGCTTTCGATCACGGCGGTCGAACTTATCGGCCCCGATACCGGGTTGACGCCGGATTGCGGCAAAACCTCCGCTTCGCGACAAACCTTCATCACGGGGCGCGCGGCAGAGGCAGCAGGACACGCGCTCCGGGCGGAGATATTGCGCCTGACAAACCTCTCTGAAGCGGCTGTTTTAAAATTGGAAAACGGCGTTCTCACGGCAACGGAAAACGGCCAGACCCAGACCATCGAGCTTGGCGCGGCAAACGCCTATGGCTACGCGCTGATGGCAGAAGAAACCTACGATCCGCCCACCACCGCGCTGGATGAGGACGGCCAGGGCACGCCTTACGCGCAATACGGCTTTGGGGCGCAGATCGCGGAAGTGGAAGTGGACCTCGCCCTCGGCACCACGCGGGTCCTCAAGATGACCGCCGCCCATGATGTGGGCCGTGCAATCAACCCGCTTTTGGCAGAAGGTCAGATCGAGGGGGGCATCGCCCAAGGTCTTGGGCTGGCCCTGATGGAGGAGTTCCTGCCCGGTCGCACCGAGAACCTCCATGACTACCTGATCCCCACTGTCGGCGATATGCCGGAGATCACCTCGATCCTGATTGAAAAGCCGGACCCGGAAGGGCCGATGGGCGCCAAAGGGCTGGGCGAGCATGTGCTGATCCCCACGGCCCCCGCGATCCTGAACGCCATTCGCCACGCGACTGGTGCCCGCCTGACCAAAGCGCCCGCCTTGCCGCACCGGGTGCTCGCTGCCATCGACGAAGCGAGGAAGGCGCGCCCCGACCAGCGCTCTGTGGAGGACGGCGCAACAATCACTGGTCCTCGGGACTCGCGCCATGGCCCGTAAGCGCCGCGACACCACCCTGCCCGCACCGTTTCTCAAACGGCTGACGCTCATTACCGAGAGGATGGGCAACCGCGATAGCTACCCGATGAACCTGCCGTGGCTAGACCCCGACAGGTTCGAGATGGCGTTCGAGACGCCGGTGACCATCATCGTGGGCGAGAACGGGTCCGGGAAATCGACCCTGATCGAGGCCATTGCCGCCCTCTCCGGCTATGACGAGGCGGGCGGGGGCAAGGGATACCGGCCCGTTGATCACAGCATGGCGCTGGATGTGAGCGGGGCCGAATTGGTGAACGCCATGCGGGCAAGCTGGTTGCCAAAAATCACCGATGGCTGGTTCTTCCGGGCGGAGAGCTTTTTCTCCGTCGCGCGTTATCTAGACGAGGCCGCGCAGCTCGATCCCTTCAAGCCGCCACCGCCCGACTTCTTGTCCCATTCCCACGGCGAAGGCTTTTTGCGGTTCTTCGAAGAGCGGATGTCGCGGCAGGGTATCTACTTCATGGACGAGCCCGAAAGCGCGCTCTCCCCCAACCGGCAACGGGACTTGCTGCGCGTGCTCGCCAACATCACAGAGCGCGGCAATGCGCAGGTCATCATGGCCACGCATTCGCCCATTTTGATGGCCGTGCCGGGCGCGCGCTTGCTGGAGATGACGCGGCTCGGGCCCGAACCCGTCGCCTTCGAAGACACCGCGCATTTCCGCCTTTATCGCGATTTCGTCGCGGACCCGGCAGCATTTGTCGCCAACGCTCTGGCCGCAACGCCATGAATAAGCCTGAGAAAATCCGCTGCGATGCCTGCCCGGTCATGTGCTACATCGGCCCCGGTCGTGCCGGCGCTTGCGACCGCTATGCCAATGAAGACGGGCAGATCATCCGCGTTGACCCCCTGACCATTCTCGACCGTCGCATTGCCAAGGGCGACGCGATCAAACCGTTCCTTACCGCCGATTGGGACGGCACCACGGCCACCGGCGAAGACGTCGCTGTTTCCGCCATCGGGGCCGGGACGACCTACCCGGATTACAAGCCTGCGCCCTTCATCGTCTCCCGACAAATCGAGGGCATCGATGCCGTGACCGTCGTCACCGAAGCGATCTTTTCCTATTGCGGTGTGAAAGTGAAAATCGACACGGACCGGCACCTGGGGCGCGAGACCTCGCCGGTTCGGGCCAATGGTGAGGTCGTAGGCCACGTGATGACGGCTGAGTACGGCAGCCAGATGCTGTCGCTCGGCGGGGTGGACCACCTGACCGGCGGTTCCAAGGCCGAGGGGCGCACAACCTGCGCCACGCTCATGGCACTCTGCAACAAGGAAGCCGTGGAGCTTACGATTGATGGCGGCTCAACCATCATCGTCGCAGCGGGTCAGCCGCCCATCGTGGACGGCGTGGCAGAGGACCGGATGCGCGTCGGCTGCGGCTCGGCCACCATCGGGATGTTCGCCAGCCAGTGGAAAGGCCATGTCGATGAGGTCGTCGTGGTGGACGATCACATCACCGGTGTCGTCTCCGAACATCAGGCGGGCAAGGTGATCGACTGGCCCGATACCGGCATCCGCATCAACGGTCGCCGCTCGACGCCCGGTCGCTACTTCGGCGTGGCAGCGCCGGGGCGCGGCTGGGGTGGCACCGATATTGACGACCCGCTCGCTATCCTCGGTGAATGGCGCACCGCAAAAGGCGCGCGGCCGGGATTGACCCTGTTGATGGTGTCCACCACCGGCGAACACGCGGCCTATTTCGAATTGGACGACGCCCTCACCCCGCAACCCCGTGTTATGCCGGAAGCACTCCAAGCCTCGGTCGATCTTATTGCAGAAAACTGTGAGCCCGCGCGCTGCACCGTGCTTTTCATGGGCGGCGCCGGGGGATCGCTCCGCTCCGGTGTCACCCGTAATCCGATCCGCTTGACGCAATCGGTTCAGGCCGAGTTAACACGCGTGACGTTGGGCGGCGTGCCCGCCTATGTCTGGCCCGGCGGCGGGATCACCGTCATGGTCGATGTGGCCGGCCTGCCCGATAACGCCTTCGGCTACGTGCCGACGCCTGCGCTCGTGGCACCGCTCGAATTCACCCTCCCCCGCGCCGAGTACCTGGCACTTGGCGGCCATGGGGAGGCCATCCGCACCCTGGAAGACGTGCTGGACAGCGGCGGAGAATACGGGGCCGCCGCCCAGGTGATTGGCGCCAAATGACCGGGGGCGCGGTGGCGGCGGGGCTGCCGGATGGGCGCCTGCACCTCCAGCACGGGCCCATCGACATCATCCTGAGCGCTGAAGGGCCGGGGCGCGACGCAGCCTTCCGTGCCGCCGCCCGCCGGTTTGAGACCATCCTGCCCGACCTCGCCGCACAGCTGCCGGTGCTGACCCGGGACTACCACGATTTTCGCCCCACCTGCCCTGTGGCTGCTGCGATGAAACGCGCCGTCGCCCCCCTGGCCCGCGACCGGTTCGTCACGCCTATGGCGGCTGTCGCTGGCGCCGTGGCCGATGAGATCTGCGCGTCACTGTCCCGCGCTGCACTCACCAAGGCAACCGCCAACAATGGCGGCGACATCGCGTTCTTGCTGTCACCCGGCGCGCGTTTCCGCGCCGCCGGCGCCAATGGCCCCATCGACATTCCCGCCGATAGCCCCGTGCGCGGGATGGCGACTTCCGGCTGGCAGGGGCGCAGCCAGTCGCTCGGGATCGCCGATGCCGTGACGGTCCTTGCCGAAACAGCCGCCCGCGCCGATGCCGCCGCCACGCTTATCGCCAACGCGGTCGACCTCCCGGATCACCCGGCAATCCAGCGCGTTCCCGCATCCGATCTGGAGGCCGTGCCGCAACTGGATGATCGGCTTGTGACAGTGGACGTGGGGGCGCTGCGCGAACACGAAATCGACACCGCCCTAAATCGCGGTGCAGCCTACGCCAAAAAGCTACTGGCAACGGGGCTGATTGCTGGCGCCATCCTGTCGTTGAAGGGCATATCGCGGGTTACCGCGTCATCAGGTAGCGCGACAGGGCTTCTGGCTGATCCGTCATAATCAGCCGAATGCCCGCATCGAGAATGCGACCCCACACCGCGCGCGGATTACGCAAGGCATAGCTGTCGGACAGATCGCCACAATGGACCGCATCCAAGGTATAGGTCCCGAACCGCATCAAATCGCCGGCAAAGGACGACGCCCGTTTCACCAGGTTCAAATCGTCAAACCGAAGTTCCACCGCCGCCACATCCGCCTCGCGCAGCGCCACCACAAGGGGCAGGTCATCCTCCGACAGGAGCTTCAACTTGGCCATGACCATGATGTCATATTGCCGTTCAAGATCGACGAGGGCCGCCACATCCTCTCGCGAAGCGATATCGATCTTGAGCGTCCCAAGGTCCTGGCACCCAAGGGCCGCAATCGTCGCCCCCACGGCGTGGAGGTCCTCGGCGCGTTTCACATCGATATCGAAGATCGCCCCGGTTTGATCGAGCGCACCAAAGGCGGCATCGAGCGTCGGCACAGGCTGTTCGGTGAGCGCCGCCGCTGGGCCACCCATCCCGGCACGCAGTCGCGTCTGTTGGAGCACCGCCGGATCGGCGCCATTCGCATCGCCCGAGGCCCCTGTCATGCGATCAAGCGTGCGATCGTGCATCAAATAGGGCGTGCCGTCCCGGTCGAGACGCACATCGATTTCCACCACGTCCCAGCGCGCCGCCGCGCGGATGGCAGAGAGCGAGTTTTCAGGCAAAGAATTCCATAGCCCCCGATGGACCGATACCATCGGAAGTCGTTTATTGCGCCGGAACCGCGCCTTTTGCGTGGTTCCTCTCAGATAACGTCCATGCTGATGCGGTGCTCGCACATCCATATGGCGTCTCCCCAACTTGGCGTTCCCTAAAAACAAGTCGAGATATCGAGCGGTATGCTAACGTATGCGGCGCCCGGTTAAATCGGACTCTTTGCCTCACCTTTCCGTGATCGGATGGCTAGGGGCGGCTCAAACAGAAAACCGGCAAACCACAGCGGGCCAGGCTGACTTGCCCTTCGGCAGGTCCGCGAGCGCGACCTCTCCCTTGACGCATCCACCCCGGACCGGCATGGACGGCCCATGACAAAACTCGCTTTGATCACAGGCGCGTCGCGGGGCCTCGGCGCCGCCCTCGCCGAAGCCCTCGCCGACACCCACCATATTGTCGCTGTTGCCCGCACCGTCGGCGGTTTGGAGGAGCTTGACGACCGGATACAGGCCAAAGGCGGCAGTGCCACCC
This sequence comes from Pseudomonadota bacterium, assembly GCA_039024895.1. Lineage (GTDB taxonomy): Bacteria > Pseudomonadota > Alphaproteobacteria > Rhodobacterales > Rhodobacteraceae > JAJDOD01. Next base: position 15,991 of record JBCCPJ010000004.1, read on the forward strand.
TGGCACCGCTCGATGTGACCGATCCCGACGCAATGGCAACGCTGTGCCGGTCGATCCATGATCGCTGGGGCAGTCTCGACCTCTGGCTGCACCCGGCCATTCACGCGTCACCCCTCTCACCGGCGGCCCATATAGATGCGAAAGACATGGCCAAAAGCGTAGCGACCAACGTGACGGCCACCGCGACGCTGATCACCTATGTAGCCCCGCTCCTCGGCTCCGTCGGTCAGGCGGTTTTCTTTGATGACGCGCGCGCCAGTGGCAAGTTCTTCGGCGCCTATGGGGCAACGAAAGCCGCGCAGATCGCCCTCGCCAAAGCCTGGCAGGCGGAAAGCGCCAAGACCGGCCCGAACATCCAGATCGTGACGCCGCCGCCCATGCCCACCGCAACACGGGCGCGGTTTTTTCCCGGCGAGAGCCGCGACGGGCTGACGGATATTGCCAGCGCCGCCCAGGCCCTCCTCGGTGAAATCGCCCCACCCGCCTGAGCCTTCTTCTGTCCCGAATACCTCGGGGTGAGGCCGAAGGCCGAGGGGCGGCGCCCCTTATCTTTGGGCCACCGCAAGACCTCGCCGCCAAAAAGCAACCGCGCGCCGTCTTGCTGCCCGCGCCCGCCTCCCCTAAAGCAGAGCCATGCGGATACTCATCACCAATGACGACGGCATCAACGCCCCCGGGCTGAAAGTGCTGGAAGAGATCGCCACCGAGATTGCGGGCGAGGACGGCGAGGTCTGGACCGTGGCCCCTGCCTTCGAACAGTCGGGCGTCGGCCACTGTATCAGCTACACCCATCCGACCATGCTGTCGCAATTCGGCCCCCGGCGCTTCGCGGCGGAAGGCTCGCCCGCCGATTGCGTGCTGGCTGCCGTCCACCAGGTGATGAAAGACGCACCCCCTGATCTCGTGTTGTCCGGGGTCAACCGGGGCAATAATGCAGGCGAGAACGTGCTTTACTCCGGCACCATCGGCGCCGCCATCGAAGCCGCGCTCCAAGGCTTGCCCGCCATCGCCCTCAGTCAGTTTTATGGCCCCGAAAACAACGCGCTCGACAATCCTTTTGAAGCTTCGCTCTTGCATGGCGTCGACTGCGTCCGGCGGTTACTGCGCCACGGGCTTTGGGACGACAGCAACTACCGGCTGTTCTACAATGTGAACTTCCCGCCAATCCCCGCCAGCGCCGTCAAGGGCACGCGGATCACAACCCAGGGCTGGCGCGAAGACACGCAGATGGGCGTTGAGCCGCACCGGTCGCCCTCGGGGCGCATGTTCCTCTGGGTCAAGGGCGGCCCCCAGCACGCCCCGACAGGGCCCGGCACGGATGTGACCGCCAATCTCGACGGCTACATCTCGGTCACGCCACTCCGCGCAGACATGACCGCCCATGACACGATCGAAACCCTGCGGGACCGGATCGACACATGACGCTCGATGCCGAAGCCAAAATGCAGTTCCTGTTCGCGCTGCGCTCCAAAGGGGTGATGGACAAGGCTGTTCTGGAAGCGATGGAAAAGATCGACCGGGGCGCTTTCGTCAAAGGTCTCTTCGCCGAACGCGCCTATGAGGACATGCCGCTTCCCATCGCCTGCGGCCAGACGATCAGTCAGCCTTCGGTGGTCGGGTTGATGACCCAGGCGCTCAAGGTTGAACCTCGCCACAAGGTGTTGGAGATTGGCACGGGCTCGGGCTACCAGGCGGCGGTCCTGAGCCAGCTCGCGCGCCGTGTCTACACGCTCGACCGTCACAAGCGGCTGGTGACCGAGGCGCAAGCCGTGTTCGATGCGATCGATCTTGCCAACATCACCGCCATCGCCGCCGATGGCACCCGCGGCCTGCCGGAACAAGCGCCGTTCGACCGCATCCTCATCACCGCCGCAGCAGAAGACCCGCCCGGCCCCCTTCTGGCGGAGTTGAAGGTTGGCGGGATTATGGTGGTGCCCGTTGGCCAATCCGATGCCGTTCAAGCCCTGATCAAAGTCACCCGGACCGAGACGAGCTATGACTATGCCGAACTGCGACAGGTGCGTTTTGTGCCCCTGGTCGAGGGCATGGGCGCGGATTGACGCGGCAAAAGCCCGCGAATTCCATACAAAAGAGCCACAAGAAAGCTGGATCACACACCCCAAGAGGTGTTAACATCTTGTGGAATGGCAGGCACACGCGTCCTACATATGGCGTTTTGTGCAAAAGACGGTCCCGGAAGAGGGCCGCATCATTGGTTGAGGAGTTGGCAGATTATGGCACGCACGACTTTGAAGTTCCTTCTCGCAAGCGGTGTACTCACACTGGCCGGATGCGGCGGCGGTGGTACGGGGGGCGGCTTTTTGAGCGGTCTCGATTTGGACCTCCGGGGGGCCTCAGGGCAGCTCGACACGTCGGATGCCGCGCGCAACGCGTCGGTCTCCAAACCGGCGCCCGATGACCGGGGCGTCGTTTCTTATCCCGGCTACCAGGTCGCGTTGGCCCGGCGCGGCGATACCGTGCGCACGGTCGCAGCGCGGATTGGCCTGCCGGCGGAGGAACTTGCGCGCCACAATACGCTGCCCGACAGCGTCGTGCTGCGGGAAGGCGAAGTGCTCGCCCTGCCCCGGCGCGTGCCCGAAGCGCCCCAGTCCTTTGGGACAGGCGGAGAAGTCGATGTGGTCACCATGGCGGGCAACGCGATTGAGAACGCCAACACCGCGCCAGGGGCGGCACCTTTGGGCGGCGAACCGACGCGCCACCGGGTGCGCCCGGGCGAAACCGCCTTTTCCATCGCGCGCAGCTACGGTGTGCCTGTTGCAGAACTGGCGGATTGGAACGGCCTTGGTCCCGATCTCGCCCTGCGGGTCGGGCAATACTTGCTGATCCCCCTCGCGGCCGCGCCCGTCGGGGGCGAGGATGTCCGGGTTGCTTCTATCGAGCAGCCTGGCCTTGGCAGCAGCACACCGGTTCCCCCTTCCGCCGCGCGGCCCCTACCGACTGAGGTTGTGGAACCTGTCGCCGTCGCGCCACAGGCCAAACCCGAGCCGAAACCGGAACCCCTCGCCGACCGACAGACCGCCGCCTCCGACACGGCAAAACTCGCCATGCCGGTGCAAGGCAGCATCATCCGCCCCTATGAGAAGGGCGAGAATGAAGGCATCGGTATATCAGCCAATGCGGGCAGTCAGGTCGTGGCCGCCGATGATGGCACCATCGCCGCGATCACTCGCGACACGGATCAGGTGCCGATCCTCGTGATCCGCCACGCCAATAACCTGCTGACCGTCTATGCGGGTGTCGATGAAATCGCCGTGGAAAAAGGCGACGCCGTCCGGCGCGGCGATCAAATCGCCGTTGTGCGCGCCGCAGCGCCGCCATTCCTGCATTTCGAAGTGCGCGAAGGTTTCGACAGTGTGGACCCTGCCCCCTATCTGAACTGATCTCCCGGCCACGAGGTTTTACGTTTTTATAGCGCGTCGCCGTTGACCCGAAAGATCGCGTTACGCTTTTCGTGTGCGTCCTACGGAAAGGCTGCGAATAAGTGATTCAGCTTTGGGACGAAGTGCTTTAGCGTGGTCTGACCATGTTCGACACGATTGCCATTCCCGTCTGGGCGCTATTGCTTTTTGGCCTGTTTGCCGCGCTGTCGATCCTCGAACGTGTTATCGGCCCGTCGATCCGCTGGTTTCTGCGAAAGCGCGCGGAAAATGTCGTCGCCGAGTTGAACAAGCGGCTACAGCGCCCGATTGAGCCGTTCAAACTGGCGCGGCGCACTGACATGATCCAGCGCCTCAAATACGACCCGGAAGTGGCCGAGGCCATCGTTGCCCATGCCAGCGCGGAAGGGGTGCGTGAGGATGTCGCCTTCGAACAGGTGGAACGTTATGCCCGCGAAATCGTGCCGTCCTTCAGCGCAACGGCCTATTTCGGCTTTGGCACGCGGGCGTCAAAATGGCTGAGCCAAATGCTGTTCCGGGTTCGCCTCGGCGCGTTTGACGAGGACAACATCGCGGCCATCGACCCGGAAGCCACGGTGGTTTTCGTGATGAACCACCGCTCCAATATGGATTACCTTTTGGTCACCTGGCTGGCAGCCGAACGCTCTGCCCTGTCCTATGCCGTGGGCGAATGGGCGCGGGTCTGGCCCCTCTCTGCCCTGATCCGCTCCATGGGCGCGTTCTTCATCCGCCGCCGGTCGCGCAGTCCGCTCTACCGAAAGGTCCTCGCGCGCTATGTGCAAATGGCGACGCAAGGGGGCGTGGCGCAAGCGGTGTTCCCCGAAGGCGGGCTATCGCTTGACGGGAAGATCGCGGAACCGAAGCTAGGGTTTCTGTCTTACATCGTTACCGGATTTGAGCCGGACGGGCGCGACGTGGTCTTTGTCCCCGTCGCCCTGAACTATGACCGGGTGCTCGAAGACCGTGTCCTGATCAAGGCCCATAGCGAAGGCACCCGAACCTTTCGGGCCGCGATCCCCACCGCGTTCGGTTTCTTTTTCCGGCATCTCGGCAAGAAGCTGCGGGGCACGTTCTACCGGTTCGGCTATGCGGCCGTTTCATTTGGCGAACCACTCTCGCTCGCGGCCTTCATGGGCACGCCGCACCAGGATACGACCGAAGCGCTCGGGGCGGAACTCAAGACACGGATCGAACGCATTGTGCCAATCCTCCCCGTCCCGCTGATTGCGGCCATTCTGGAGGCGCAAACCGGCCCGATCACGCGGGAGGCATTGAGCGCAGAAGTGGCCCTTTGGCACGAGAAACTGACTAGCACCACGGCCCATGTCCATATCCCGCGCGGGGACCTGGACTATGCGGTCGAGGCGGGTCTACGGCTTCTGCTTCTGCGCCGGCTTATCCGGGAAACGGAGGACGGTATCGTGGCTGTGAAGGACGAAACCGCCGTCCTCACGTTCTACGCCAACTCGATCCGCCACCTTGTGGTCGAGGCTCAGTGCGCCGCGCCCAACTGACCGACGCGCACGCCGTAGTCCACCGCAACCTGATAATCGGGGTCGTCGTCACTATCGACCATCAGGCTGCCCGCTTTGGTCAACAAGCGGTGGCAATCGCGGCTCAGGTGGCGCAGTTGTAGCGATTTGCCCGCTGCCTCGTATTTGGCCGCGACCGCTTCGATCGCGGTGAGTGCGGATTGGTCCACGACACGGCTTTCGGCAAAATCGACGATCACCAAGCTTGGGTCGCTGTCGGGCTTGAACAATTCGCTGAACCCTTCCGACGAGCCGAAAAACAGCGGGCCCTGGACTTTGTAGACCTTGGCGCCCTCCGGCGTTTCATAGGTGGAGGCATTGATCCGCGTTGCGTTGTTCCAGGCATAGGCCAGCGCCGAGACGATAACGCCGACAAACACCGCTGTCGCGAGGTCATAGGCCACGGTCACACCGGTCACGAGTAGGATGACAAACGCATCGGTGAAGGGCACTTTCCGCAAGATCATGATGGAGTTCCAGGCGAAGGTGCCGATCACCACCATGAACATCACGCCCACCAACGCCGCGAGCGGGATTAGTTCGATCACCGGGCTTGCCACGACGATGAAGGCCAGCAGGAACAGCGCCGCCGCAATACCCGCGACCCGCGTGCGCCCACCGGATTTCACGTTGATCATCGACTGTCCGATCATCGCACAACCGCCCATGCCGCCGAAAAAGCCGGTGACGGTATTGGCCACGCCTTGCGCCACGCATTCCTGGCTGGCACCACCCCGCTTGTTGGTCATCTCGCCAACGAGGTTCAGGGTCAGCAGGCTTTCGATCAACCCGATGGCCGCCAGGATCAGCGCGTAAGGCAGGATGATCCAGAGCGTTTCCAGCGTGAAAGGCGCAAGCGGTGTCCCGTAAAGCCCCTCGCCCTCGCCAAACGGGTTGTGCCAGGATGGAAACCCGCCTTCGATGGAGGCCATATCGCCGACGCGGGGCACATCAAGACCCAGCACGATGACGATGATCGCGACGATACCGATCCCGGCCAAGGGCGCGGGAAATGCTTTCGTTACTTTCGGCATTACCCAGATGATCGCCATGGTCAGCGCGACCAGCGCGAGCATCAGGATCATCGGTGTGCCCGACAGCCATTCGCCACCGCCCATGCCATGGCCGGTGACTTCAAGCGTGTCCGGGTCTTTGAATTGGGTAAGTTGGGCGAGGAAAATAACAATCGCCAGACCGTTGACGAAGCCCAGCATTACAGGGTGCGGCACCAGTCGGATGAACTTCCCGAACCGCAAAACCCCCGCTGAGATCTGAATCAAGCCCATTAAAATAACGGTCGCAAAGAGATACTCGACCCCGTGCTGGGCTACGAGGCTGACCATCACAACGGCGAGGGCGCCGGTTGCGCCCGATATCATGCCCGGTCGGCCACCGATAACCGCCGTGATGAGCCCGACGATAAAAGCCGCATACAACCCCACAAGCGGATGAACGCCCGCAACGAAGGCAAAGGCAACCGCCTCAGGAACCAACGCAAGGGCGACGGTCAGACCGGATAAAATCTCCACACGGATCTGGCCGGGCGTCATGCTGCCATTGTTGCGATCCAAAGTGGGCGGCTCGCCAAAAAAGGCGGTCAGGGCACGTTCCATGAAGCTCCTGGGAGGTCGTTAGCGTTATCAACGCCTCCATATAGGCTGGATTTCATTAAAGCACGGTATTCGTTGGCATACCTGCCATGCGCTGAGGCAGACGGTGTCCCCATCTGGTCAGAGAGGACCCTGCCCTTCAGGCGCGTTCTACGTACTCCATCGCGCCTCAGGCGCGTTCGACATACTCCATCGTCTCAGTATTGACGATGATCGCCTCGTCTCCGCCGACGAAGGGGGGAATCATCACGCGGACACCATTGTCCAAAACGGCAGGTTTGAAAGAGTTGGCCGCCGTCTGGCCTTTGACGACCGGTTCCGTCTCAACCACCGTACAGGTCACTTTCTGCGGCAAAGATGCGCTTAGCGCTTCGCTTTCGTAATATTCGATCTGAATCACCATGCCGTCCTGGAGAAACGGACGCCGGTCGCCCAGAATGTCGGCGGGCAACTCGATTTGCTCGAACGTCTCATTATCCATGAAAACCAGCATACCGTCCGATTCGTAGAGGAATTGCTGGTCTTTTTGCTCCAAACGCACCCGTTCCACCTTATCCGCCGAGCGGAAACGCTCGTTCAGTTTCGACCCGTTGCGGAGGTTCTTCAGTTCGACCTGCGCAAACGCCCCGCCCTTACCGGGCTTCACATGGTCAACCTTCACCGCGGCCCACAGACCATCGTTATGCTCCAGAACATTGCCTGGTCGTATCTCATTCCCGTTGATCTTTGGCATCCACGTAAACCCATGTTTTTGTTGAATCGTAAGCCAAAATCCCTATATTCCACCAAACAACGCCCCGCAAGACGGGCAAAAAACCTGGGGAGGAAGGCATTGATATGCACTCAGTGCATAGCAGGCATTCCAAAAAAGAAAGACAAAACGCGTCATGGAACCGTCATAACCGACGGACGCCACAAGATGCGGTAAGTTGAACAAAAAGAAGGACCAAGCATGGCAGATTTTGTGGACGGCACGGCATTCAATCACGAGCAGGGCAATCGCGCGCGCAAGCTGTTTGCGGCCGTTGTTCTGGCAGCCCTCGATGACGCCATCGCCGACGACAAGAAGTACGGCAACGGTCCGGAGCAGATCGCCCGTTGGGCGCGGTCCCGCGACGGTCGTGAAGTACTGTCCTGCGCGGGCATCGACCCGAACGAGCGCGTGGTCAAAGGATTGATGGACTTCGTGGGGAAAGGCGTGCGGACATCTGTCGCCCTGTCGCGCGAAGAAAGCGAACGTCGCAACGCCGCGGAAGCCGCAGCGGAAGACGCCCGTCGCGCCGCCTAACAGGTCAGACGATCGAGCCCATGCGCCCAACACGTGGGCGCGGGCTCAAAAGCTCTCAGGACATGAAAAAAGACGCGCTCCACCGGGGCGCGTTTTTTCTTTCGGTATCCCAACTTAAGATGCCAGCGCCTGCGCAATCGCCTTTGCCAACTCGCCAGGCGGCGCTGGCTTCTGAAGCAGCGGGGCCTGCACGGCGCCCATTTCGGTGGCGGTGAACCCGGTATAGCCAGAGGTGTAAAGAACCGGGATCTCAGGATGAAGCGCGCGCACCCGTCGCGCCAGTTCAAAGCCACCTATATTGCCGGGCATCACCACATCCGTCAGGAGAAGATCGAACGTCGCACCGTTCTCTACCAGTTCCAGCGCATGTTGACCGGACTCGGCGGCGAGGACGAAATAGCCAAGGTTCTTCAACACAGTCGTCAGCATATCCGTCAGGATGGGTTCATCCTCGGCGATCAGGATCGTCTCGCCGCTTCCGAGTTGAATTTCTTCCTCCGGCACGCGCTGCGCGCGCCCGCCATCTTGCGTTCCGCGCGGCAGGGTCATCTGGATATTCGTGCCCATGCCCTCTTCTGAATAGACGCGCAAATCACCATCGGCCTGACGCACGAACCCATAGACCATCGCGAGACCGAGGCCGGTGCCCGAGTTTGAGTTCTTCGTTGTGAAAAACGGGTCCGTACAACGTGCAAGCGTTTCGCGGTCCATGCCCGGGCCGTTGTCCGTTACGCTGATCTCAACGTAGCGATAGCTCGACCCATCGGCGGGCGGCGCCTCAGTGCTAACCTGTTTATCGTCAAGCTCCCGGTTGGGCGACCTTGCGGAACGCGCCCGGACCTCGATGCGATTGCCTTGACCTGACCGTAAGATCGCATCGCAACTGTTCAGAACCAGGTTCATCAACGCCGTCTCCAATTGGGTCTGGTCGCAAAAGTGCCGGAGATTGTCATCGCTGACAGTGGTTTCAATCTCGATCTGCGCCTCAATCATCGGGCGCACCAAACGGCCAAACTCGGCGAACACTTCGGACGTAGCCCGAACCGAGGCATGGCCCGGCTGTCGTCGCGCAAAGGCCAGAAGCCGGGACGTGAGCGTTCGGCCCCGCTGTATCGTGTTTGCCGCCGTTTCAAGATAACTGTTCCGCTTTTCAGGATCGGTTGCCTTTTTCGCCAAATCGACGGCGTAAAATTGCGAGGCCAACAGGTTGTTGAAATCATGGGCGATGCCACCCGTCAGTTGCCCGAGGGCATCGAGACGGCTCTTGCGCTCCACCACCTGCCGATTGCGTTCTTCGTTGGAGATATCGTCAATCACCAGCACCACATGGATGGGGCTTTCTTTATTCTCGACGGTTGCGCTGGACACGCGCACATAGCGCCGGTCGTCCCCCGATTGCAGTCGGCGCATCAGGTGGGTTTCGTTGCGCAGCTCATGCCCGGATATGGCGCGCCGCACCGGGTCCGCGCTCGCGTCCAATGGCGCCAATACCTCCGCGTCCAGAAAACGCAGGTTCTCGGGCCAATGAAACGGTGTCTTTTCCGAGATGCTGCCCAACATGTGCCGGGCACGATTGTTGATGCGCAGGATGCGCCCTTCGACATCCAGGGCAACAATCCCGCTCATGGTCGCATTGAAAACCGTTTCAAGCTCATCGCGGACAATGGCTGCCTCGCGCTCTTGAACTTTCTGGCGGCTCACATCGTTATGGGCCCCCAAAAGGCGGATCGGCTCGCCAGCCTCGTCTCGGATCGCAACACCTCGGCACCGCACCCAGGCGGTGGAACCATCGGCGCATTTGTAGCGCACGATCTGGTCATAGGGGTGGTTTGGATCGGCGAGGTGCTTTTCCAGATTGTCCTGCGCGGCGGCCAGGTCCGCAGGAAAAATGAGGCCCATCCACTCGGAGGCCAAATGTTTCTTGGTCGCCGGGTCAAATCCGAAGGTGCGCCAGAATTCCGGGCTCATATATTCATGTTCCGGGTTTTCTAGGTCCCAGTACCAGAAACCATCGAGCGACCCTTCGCGGATGAACTGCCAAATACTACCATCTTTGAGAAGCAGCTCTTCGAGTTCGGCCTCAAGGTAGTTTTTGGTTGCATTCATATCGCATCAATCTCGCATTAGGCGAGTTAATACCACGGTGATTTGCCTGATGCGAGACCCTTTATTGCCCTGCCGGTTGCACCTATCTGTGAGGCGTCGAAAACTCCACCAACACGTTGTACCCCTCACCTAACGCACAAAAATTATATTCAAAATTGAGGCTTGGCCGCCCTATGCGGCGCCATTCTTTCGGGTTGTCCGCTAAACGCGTCTAGCCGGAATGCAGAAAATGAAGAACGTCTCCGTCCTTCACCTCATAGGTCTTTCCCTCCGCGCGCAGCTTACCGGCATCGCGCGCCGCCGCCTCTCCACCGAGCGACACGTAGTCCTCATAGGCCACCGTTTCCGCCCGGATGAAACCTTTCTCGAAATCGCCATGGATCACCCCCGCTGCGGCGGGTGCGTTTGTGCCCGTTGGAATGGTCCAGGCGCGCGTCTCTTTTGGTCCGGCGGTGAAATAGGTCTGCAACCCCAAAAGGTCGTATCCCGCCCGGATCATCCGGTCGAGCCCCGCTTCCATAAGGCCAAGCTCCTCCAGAAACATCTCCGCTTCTTCCGGTTCCAACTGGCTGATCTCTTCTTCTATCTTGGCGGAGATCAACACCGAAGCGGCCCCTTCCGCCGCAGCCATCTCGGCCACCTTCGCGGAATGCACATTGCCTTCCGCCGCCTCATCCTCCGCGACGTTGCAGACATAGAGGACCGGCTTTGCGGTCAAAAGCTGGAGCATAGTCCAGGCTTTGATGTCTTCCGAATCGACGTCGACTGTCCTGGCGGGCTTGCCGTTCTCAAGCGCCTCGGCGGCCAGTTTCAGCAAGCGCTCTTGGGCAATCGCCTCCTTGTCACCGCCGCGTATCTTGCGCACGAGATTTTGCATCCGCTTCTCGATGCTCTCAAGGTCGGCGAGCATCAACTCCGTCTCAATCGTCTCCGCATCCGCCACCGGGTCAACGCGGCCTTCCACATGGGTGACATCCCCGTCTTCGAAACAGCGCAGCACATGGGCAATGGCGTCCACTTCGCGGATATTCGCGAGGAACTGGTTGCCCAGCCCTTCGCCCTGGGACGCGCCTTTCACCAGCCCGGCGATATCGACAAAGGTCATCCGCGCCGGGATCACCTCTTTCGATTTGGCAATCTCGGCCAGTTTCACCAGCCGGTGATCCGGCACCGCCACCTCGCCCACATTGGGTTCGATGGTGCAAAACGGAAAGTTTGCCGCTTGCGCCGCAGCCGTGCGCGTCAACGCATTGAAAAGGGTGGATTTCCCCACATTCGGCAAGCCAACGATACCGGTCTTGAAGCCCATGGTTGCGGTCCTTTCAAACTGAGCGACGCTGTAGCCCCCCGATGCCCGGCGTGCAACCCGCCCGTCACAGCCGATTTCGCGAAGCCACCCGTTGAAATCGCCCGCAAGATCGGGCAGAGCAGATCGGAACTTTAGAGGGAGGACGCGCATGTCCCGGATCGACGCCAAGTTTGCGGAACTGCGGGCCGCGGGGAAAAAGGCCTTCGTGTCTTACATCATGGCCGGCGACCCGGATTACGACACCTCCCTCGAAATCGTCAAAGGCCTGCCCGGCGCAGGCGTTGACATCATCGAATTGGGGTTGCCCTTCACCGACCCGATGGCGGATGGCGAAACCATCCAATTGGCCGGGCAACGGGCCCTCGAAGCGGGGCAGACGCTCAACACGACGCTCGACCTCGCCCGGTCCTTTCGGGAAGCCGATCAAACAACCCCAATCGTCCTGATGGGGTATTACAACCCGATCTACAACCACGGGGTCGAAGCGTTTCTGAGCGATGCGAAGGCCGCTGGTATAGATGGCCTCATTGTCGTTGATCTGCCGCCGGAGGAAGATACCGAGCTTTGCATCCCGGCTCAGGCCGCTGGCTTGAACTTCATCCGCCTCGCCACACCGACAACGGATGAAAAGCGCTTACCCAAAGTGCTGCAAAACACCTCCGGCTTTGTCTACTACGTGTCGATCACTGGCATCACCGGGGCTGCCAATGCGGTGGCGGGCGATGTGGGGCCGGAAGTGGCACGGATCAAAGCGTCAACCGACCTGCCGGTCATTGTGGGCTTCGGGATCAAGACACCCGAGGCAAGCCGCAACATCGCCGCGATTGCAGACGGCGCCGTCGTCGGCTCGGCCATTGTCGAGCGGATCGGCAACGGGGAGAGCGCGGCGGATGTATTGGCCTTCGTGAGAGGGCTGGCGGACGGCGCGCACGCAGCCTGAAGGCACCATCGCCCGCGCGCGAGGCGGCACCCAGCGATCAAAGCCGGACAGCGCCCTCCGCCGTCAGCGTACGCCGCATCAGTTTGCCGTTGGCCGTTCGCGGTAGATCATCCAACAAAAAGTAGGCGCGCGGGCATTTATAAGCCGCCAAGCGGTTTGCGAGATCAGCCTCAAGCGCTGCGCGTTCAAGGTCCGCCCCGGTATCGGGCACGATCCAGATCGCAATCACACTCAACCCATCCTCAACCTGAAGCGCGCGGGCTGCGCAGTCACTGACCCCGGCGGACATCATTGCTGCGGCCTCCACTTCGCGCGGGTCAACCCGGTAGCCCTGGGCATTCATCTGGTCATCGGCGCGCCCGACATGAGCGATCGCCCCATCCCCGCGCATGGACACCAGATCGCCCGTGAGAAACCAATCGCCCGACATGGCGGCCGCCGTCCGGTCCGCATCGTTCCAATAGCCCTGGAACAAGCCGGGATCACTGCGATGCACCGCCAGCGTGCCGACCGCGCCCTGGGGAACCGGCGCGCCCGTTTCATCGAGCACCGCCACCCGCCGCCCCGGCTGTGGCCAGCCAGCGATGCCCGCCTCCGGCGCGTGGTCCGGACCGGTGGAGATAAACGTCGACACCTCGCTCATGCCCAAGGCTTCGAGGAGCGGTTTGCCCGTTGCGGCGCGCCACGCGCGGGCAATACTCGGCGACAAGGCCTCCCCCGCCGTGACCGCGTGGCGAAGGGATCGAAACCCGATCCCAAGATCGTCACCATACTTCAGGATGCGCCGATAAACGGCTGGCGCTCCGGCAAAAACCGTCGGTTCATATTGGCGAGCAAGCGCTGGCCAAACCTCTGGCGCGCGCGACCCAGCGTTAAGAATCGCGGTCGCGCCAACCGACCAAGTATCGGCCAACCCGACGCCGAGGGTGAAGGTCCAGTTGAATGCCCCGGCATGCATCACCCGGTCGCCGGCGCGAATGTCATGCCAGCCCGCCCGCATGCTCTGGCGCGCCCAGAACGCGCGATGCCCGTGCAACACCCCTTTTGGCCGCCCGCTCGACCCCGAAGTATAGACCAGAAGCGCAGGGTCCTCCGGCGTGCGTGTTTCAAACCGGCCCGTCGTCCCCTGCGCCAAGGCATCGGGCGCAAGCATCCCATCGCCAAACCCTACCACCGCAGCGGGCGCCACGTCGGCGAGGACCGCATCGATCTCACATTGCGCCAGTTGCGACGACAAGGGCACCGCCACCGCACCCGCCGCTATCGCGCCGAAATAGGCGACCGGAAAGGCGGGGACATCGCCCAATAGCAATGCAACCCGGTCGCCAGGTTGGACGCCCGCCGCGCGATAGGCGCTCGCCGCCCGCAGCACCCGGTCGCGCAATTCGCCAAACTGCAACCGTGTCACGACACCGGCCTCGCCATCGACGGCCAAGAAGGCATCTGCATCGGCGGGCACATCGGGCGAAAGGCAGTATTCGGCGGCGTTGAAGCGATCAGGACAGGCCGGAAGCGCACCCGACAGATAGACGCTTGCGCCGGTCATCGCTCAGAACTGAATGAGAAAATGGCTTCCGCCGTTCTCACCGTGCCCTTCCAGCGTGATCCGGGCGCCATGGGCCAAGAGGAGCGTCTGCACAATGGCGAGGCCCATCCCGGTTCCGCCGGAGTCGCGGCGGGTGGTAAAGAACGGCTCGAACACCTGGGACCGGTTGCCGCTTGATATGCCCGGTCCATCATCGGCAACGCGAAGCCAAAGGCCGTCATCGGACTTGCCTGCATCGAGCGACAGGCTCTCCGCCCCCGCTTCCTGCGCGTTCTCCGCCAGATGCCCTAGCACCACCTCAAGACCGGAGCGCGCCAGCGGCAATTCAATGTCCCCGTGCAGCACCACAAGCTTGGTTGAGGTGAGGCGGTGCTCCAAGGGTGGCACGCAATCGTTGAGCACCGTCGTCCCCTGGTGCTCCGGCATCCGCGCGGCGGCGATCTGGCGCGCCGCACCGAGCAGTTTCACCGCCCGTTTCTCAGCCCCGGCAATCGTCATGACCAGCTTGCGCGTTTCAGGCGAAAGGTCCTCGGCTTCCAACAGCTCCGCCGCGCCGCGAATAGCCGTCAGCGGCGTCTTCAACTCATGGGTCACGTGGTCAGTGTAGCTCCGAACAGCCATTTCGCGCGATTGCAAAACATCGGCCATATCAAGCACATCCTGCGCCAGTTCCCCGATCTCGGGCGTCCCGTAATGGTCGAGCCCTTCGGGCACCGCGCCCCCCCGGATCTCTTGCGCCTTGGCCGCGAGCGCCTGGACGGGCGACAAAATCAATCGCCATAAGAGCAACCCCAATACCAGCGTCGCCAAAAACGACCCTGCGGCCACGATGAAAACCGCGTTCCGTCGCCCCGTCAGCGGTGTGAGGATATCAGCAAGGAGTGCGGCATAGACCGGTAGCACCAGGATCGCCATGAGCGACCCCCCGAGCACCAGCATCAAAGGCGGCCGCCATTTGGCGTCTACGAACCGAGACACGGGCCCATCCGAAGTCCCACACCATGGAGCGTCTCGATGGCATCGGAGCACCCGGCTTCCGCCAGCTTCGAACGCAGGTTGCGCAAATGGCTGTCGAGCGTGCGATCACTGACGACCATGCCCGGCCCCCAGATCGCATCCACCAGCGCCGGGCGGCTGAACACCTGCGTCGGGCGCGACATCAATTTGGCGAGGATCGTCAGTTCGGTGGAGGTCAACGTCACATGGGCGTCGTCCACCTTGCAGACATGGCTCGCTGGGACGACCGTGAGCCGCCCGATCTTCAGGCTGCTGGTATCTTCCTGCACCGGGGTTTCCGCCACGCTGCCGCCTGCGCGTTTGAGGATTGCGCGCACCCGCGCCACAAGCTCACGGGGGCTGAAGGGCTTGGTGACGTAATCATCCCCCCCCAGTTCCAACCCGAGGATGCGATCCACCTCATCGTCGCGGGCCGTCAGGAACAGGATCGGCAGGTCGCTGTCTTTGCGAATCGCTTTGCAAAGCTCCAGCCCGTCCATTTCAGGCAAACCGATATCAAGCACCGCAAGGCTCGGATCGACGCTGCGGGCCTGGTTTAGCCCCTCTGCACCGTCGCGGGCCATGACGGCCTCGAACCCGGCACGCTCAAGCGCCATACCCAGAACATCGCGGATTTGCGGGTCATCGTCGACCACCAGAATTCTTTGTGTACTCATGCGTATCTTTGACCCACCAAAGGACAGGTTACCTTTCATATGAGGTCTGGCGGGGAAAGTGCAAACCCGCCAGGGAATAAGGGGACAATGCTCCCCCGGCGGGTCTAATGCGTGCCTTCATTAAATGATGTCTTAAACAAGTGCAGATAGGCGCAGCGGATCGTGCAGCGAGCGTGCAGAGTATGGCAATTTTGGGGCAAATCACCTGAAACGTGGCTATTTCTGTGGTCTCAAGCGATTGCAGCCGCTAGGGTTGCGGGCTACCTCCCCCCCATGCCGCGCTATGCCCTGAAGATCGAATATGACGGAACGCCGTTTTCCGGTTGGCAGCGACAGGCCGAGGCGCCCTCCATTCAACAAACGCTCGAAACCGCACTAGCCAAACTCGAACCAGACCTCGCCGCGACCGCTGCGGCGGGGCGAACGGATGCGGGTGTCCACGCCTTCGGCCAAGTGGCCCATATCGACATGGGCAAGAGCTGGGAGCCCTTCCGGTTGTCAGAAGCGTTGAACCATCACTTGAAACCAGCGCCCGTGGCTATCCTGGCAGCGGCGGAGGTAAGCGACGACTGGCATGCCCGGTTTTCAGCGGTGGAACGGCGCTATCTCTACCGTATCGCGTTGCGTCGGGCGCCGCTGACCTTTGACAAAACCCAGCTTTGGCGCTTGCGACACAGCCTAGATATCCCGGCCATGGAGGCTGGCGCCGCCCATCTGATCGGCCAGCACGACTTCACCACCTTCCGGTCGACCATGTGCCAGGCGAAAAGCCCGGTGAAGACAATGGACGAGATCCGGTTTGAGACGCGCCCCTACCCCGGCGGGCTGGAACTACGGGCAACGCTGCGCGCGCGCAGCTTCCTACACAATCAGGTGCGGTCGATCATCGGGACACTGGAACGGGTGGGCGCCGGTGCATGGGCCCCGGCCCGTGTGGCAGAGGCGCTCGCCGCGCGCGACCGTGCCGCCTGCGGACCCGTGGCACCGCCCGATGGGCTGTATTTGACCGAAGTACGCTACGAGACCGACGTCTTCGCGCCCTGACGCCCGCCTTCACCTGTTCGACAAGACTATCACCAGCCACGCGCTCAATTTGCCGCAGGAACTTCAAAGGTGAGGTTGGCCCAAAGCGTTTCCCAAGCTGGGTCGCGGTCTTCTACCACATCGAGCGGGCGCAGCACCACGGTATCAAGCATGTACCGCGCGCCGGGTGAGATGGGAATCGTCGCAGTCCCCGTCCCGTCAGTGCGCTCGGTGCTGATTGTGACCGTCCCATCCGCCGCTTTGCGAAACACCTCGATCTGGACGTTTTCGAGCGGCGCGCCCTGGTAATGGGCTTCGATATCCAGCCCGTCGCCGATGTCGTCGGTATAAGGGTTCTCGAGCGCCACGATCTCCACCTCAAGCCCGGCGGCCACATCGCGACCCGCGCCTGCGCCCACGGCGATCAGCGATTTGGCATAGCGGGAATAGCGTTCGCGCACATTGACCTGCGACAGGCCCCGCTCGGCATGGGCGTCAAGACCCCAGGTCAGGTCCTTATGCTCCAGAAACGAAACGAATTTTTCCCAGTCCGTCCAAGTGATGCTCTGATCCTCAGTCACGTGGATCGCCGTGACCAACCCGGCGTCCAACCCCTCGAGCGCCAAGGCGGGCCGATCCCCAACCGTGCCGTCTACCGCCAGAATTTCCCCTTGATGCGCGTAGTCAAAGCGCCGAAACCGTTGGGGAATATAGGCGAACGCGGTGCCCTCATAGGCCTCGCCCACGCGGATATTGGCGATGATTTCATCGCCCGGGGCCACCCGGTGCTGAACCGGGTCGATCCAGAACTCGTGGGCCTTGGCGGCAACCGCAATACATGCCATGGAAGCGGCAACGGAAAGGGTGCGGAACATGGGCAAAAATCTTCCTTTGAGCTTTGTATTCAAAGTGCTGCTCGCCCTTTGGGTGTCAACCCTTGTGGCGATCACGACCGCGCGCGCCCATGAGGTACAGCCAGCGATCATGGATATCTCCATCGGCGAAGAGACCTTGGCGATTGAAGTGGATTGGATGGTGGAGGCCGCCGTTGCGGGGCTCGACCTGACCAACCTCGCCGACACCAATGACGCCGACAACGCCGAAGGCTACGATGCCCTCCGCGCATTGCCGTCAGCCGAGTTTGCAGACCGCATCCGCGCCGCCTGGCCCACCATCGAAAACCAGCTTCAAATCATGTCCGGCGACCGCCGCCTGCCTGTTGCGCTAGAAGCTGTCGAGGTGCAGGACACGGCCGATTTCGAGCTGCCGCGTATCTCGCGCCTGACGCTTGCGGCACCCCTTCCCGCCGGAGACTTGCCGATTGTTATCGGCTGGGAGCCTGCGCTGGGACCGCTGATCGTCCGGCAAACAGACATCGAAAACGGCTATGCCGCCTTCCTCACGCCCGGCATGGTTTCCGACCCGATCCCGCGTACCGGCGGCAGCGATCAAACGGCACTGGAGGCGTTTGTCGATTACGTCTATGTGGGCTTTGACCATATCGTGCCGCAGGGGCTCGATCACATCCTGTTCGTGCTGGGGCTGTTCTTCTTCTCGCTCCGGATGGGCGCGCTCCTTTGGCAGGTGACCGCGTTCACCCTGGCTCATACCGTGACCCTGGCGCTCGGTGCGCTCGATATCATCCGCCTCTCACCCGATATCGTGGAGCCGATCATTGCCGCCTCCATCGTCTATGTGGGGATCGAGAACCTGTTCCTCCGCAAGCTGCCCCCCTGGCGGCCCTTCGTGATCTTTGGCTTCGGTCTGCTGCACGGGCTGGGCTTCGCTTCCGTGTTGCAGGAATTCGGGCTTGGCAATGACCACTTCATCCCGAAACTCATCGGGTTTAACGTGGGCGTTGAGGTCGGCCAACTTGCCGTCATCGCCGCGGCCTGGATCACGCTCGCGCTCTTTTTCGGTCGCTTCGGCTGGTATCACCGCCGGATCGCCGCGCCCGTCTCCGTCGCCATCGCGATCATCGCCGCGTTCTGGGTGCTGGAGCGCACGGGCGTCGTCGGCACGGACGGCCCGTGGAGCCTGTTTTCCAACCTGACCGAAGGCGGGTATCCCGCGCTTTGGGTGCTGATCGCGGCCCTTGGCACGGCGCTTGTTTTGACGGTGCTCGAAATGATGGATGTGGGCGAGGATATCTTCCGCGAGTTTGCGGGCATGGCCACCTCGTTCCTCTTATTCCTCGGCATTGTGGCAACATTCACCGCTGGGGCCTGGGTCTTTTCAGGGATCATCGCGGTGGCCTGGGTACTGGCGCTCAGGTTCCAATCCCTCGGTGAGCCGGAAAGCGCCCGATGAAAACCGCGCTGGTGACCGGTGCCGCCCGTGGCATCGGTCTCGCGACCACACGCCTTTTTGTCGAAGACGGCTGGCAGGTTGCCATGATCGACCGCGACGAAGACGCGTTAGCCGATGCCGTCACATCGCTCGACAACGTCCATGGCGTGGATTGCGATGTCTCCGACCCGGGGTCCGTCACAGGTATGGTGGCGGAGGTTGAAAAGACCTTCGGGCGGATCGACGCACTCGTGAACAATGCCGGGGTCGCGGATTTCGGCCCCATCGAGGAAACGAGTTTCGAACGGTGGCGCACCGTTATGGCGACCAACCTAGACGGCCCGTTCCTGGTGACGCAAGCCGCCACGCCAGCGCTTAAGGCGACCAAAGGCGCGATCGTCAATATCGCGTCGATCAGCGGTCTGCGCGCCTCGACCCTGCGCGTGGCCTATGGCACGTCGAAGGCGGGCGTGATCCAACTGACGCTGCAACAGGCGGCGGAACTGGGCGAATACGGCATACGCGCCAATGTGGTGGCGCCGGGGCCGGTGCGCACGAAACTGGCGATGGCAGTACACAGCCAGGAGATCATCGACGCCTATCACGACGCGCTCCCGCTGAACCGCTATGGCAGCGAGCGCGAGATTGCGGAGGCGATTGTGTTTCTCTGCTCCGAAAAAGCGTCATACATCACCGGCCAGTGTCTGGCAGCGGATGGTGGCTTTGAGGCCGTGGGCATCGGGCTCCCCGCCCTTCGCAAATAGGGCATCCGACTTTAAACATGAATCACTATTTCGCTGCCTCTCCCTTCAGTCGAACGCAAAATGTGATGTTTAATGTTTCAGGTTAAAGGTCGGACGCTTTAGGGCAGCGCACGCTGCGTTAGGCCGATGGTGAGGAAATCGCGCGAGATTTCGCGCCGTTCGAACCCTGCTCCGGTCATGTTACCGGGGCGTGCAAGTCCCGATGTCTGAGGCAGTTCCCATGCCTTTCAGTGTACGGCCAGAGTGAGAGAGTTCGCGAAGGGGCTCTTTCGACACGATCAAGACGCAACGGGGCGCTTAGCGGCGCCGCTAAACTTAAAAACCTTTTGTTTTCAGAGTGAAACAGAACACTCAGCCGCCCGGCAATCTCACCCGGGCGGCCATGACCTCCCCCCGGGATACCGGGGCGGAGGCGATACCTGTTTCAGCCGATCATCCGCCTTTGCAGCGGACGACACACGTTCCCCGATCAAGCCCAGAACGCCTCATGCACAACCGCGTCGCGCGGCCCATCGGGCGTCACGACAGTCACCTCCGTGTCCGCGTCCCAATGGGTCATACGGACCATGCCAATGGCCACGTTGGTTTGGTGATCCGGTGACCAGGCGGCGGACGAAATACGCCCGACCTTCTTAGTGCCCGCCACGACCGGAAACCAATGGTCGCAGACCGGCACCGGCGGCCCGTCGATGGAGATCGCGCGGATTTGTTGAACCGGCCCCTCCTTCGACACCCGCAAAAGCGCGTCGCGCCCGATACAACCGATGGCCGTTTGCGTGTTACAGAACCGGCCAAGCCCACATTCATGGGGCGTGTTATCGTCGGTCATATCGTTGCCGTAGGACAAAAGCCCCCCCTCGATCCGCTCAATCGCATTGGGGCAACCAGCATGGACGTCCATCGACTTACCCGCCTCAAAGAGCGCATTCCATAGCGGCATGGCGATATCGCTGCCCTCGACATAAATCTCGTACCCGCCCTGTTTGGAGAAGCCCGAGCGGGCAACGACCAATTCACGCCCCTCGAACTGGAACTGCCCGAAACGGAAGAACCGCACGGACCGAAC
Organism: Pseudomonadota bacterium; assembly: GCA_039024895.1. GTDB lineage: Bacteria > Pseudomonadota > Alphaproteobacteria > Rhodobacterales > Rhodobacteraceae > JAJDOD01. The sequence continues at coordinate 36,556 of JBCCPJ010000004.1, forward strand.
GCTGTCGCCAAACACCGCCGCAACGAGGTCTTCTGCTTTCGGCCCCTGCACGGCGAGCGGCGAGACATCGGGCTCATCGACCAGCACATCCAAGCGGTAGCCTTGGACAATCCCCTTGACCCAATACAGGAGATCGCTGTCCGCGATGGATATCCAATAGCGATCTTCGGATAGTTTCACAGCCACCGGATCGTTCAGCATGCCCCCCGTCTCATCGACGATGGGCACATAGTAACACTGACCCGGCAGCATCCCCCGGAGGTCGCGGGGCGTGAGCATCTGCATCAACCGACCGGCATCCGGGCCACGCAATTCCACCTGGCGTTCGCACGCCACGTCCCAGACCTGCACCGCCTCCTTCAGGTGGCGATAGTCTTCCTCGACCGAGCGGAACACAGTCGGCAAAAGCATGTGGTTATACACCGTGTAGGCCTTGACCCCAGCCGCCTCGACCCCGTCCGAAAAGGGCGTCCGCCGCAGACGCCGTGAAAGCGATAAAGCAACCATCTCAGGCTCCCAACATCTCGCGCAATTTGAATTTTTGAATTTTGCCGGTGGAGGTCTTGGGGATCTCCGTAAACACCACCCGTTTCGGGGATTTGAACCCGGCGAGCCGCTCTTTGCAGAAGGCGAGGATGTCGTCTTCGCTGGCTGCTGCCCCTTCCCGCAACTCGACAAAGGCGCAGGGCACCTCACCCCATTTCTCATGGGGTTCCGCGACCACGGCGGCCGTTTGCACATCCGGGTGGCGGTAGAGCATGCCCTCCACCTCGACCGAGGACACGTTCTCACCGCCCGAGATAATCACATCCTTCAAGCGATCCTTGATCCGCACGTAGGCGTCATCATGCATGATCGCCGCGTCGCCGGACCAGAACTTGCCGCCCTTGAACGCCTCCGCCGTGGCTTCCGGGTTTTTGTAGTAGCCCTTCATCACGGTGTTGCCGCGAATGGCGATTTCGCCTTGGGTCTCGGCGTCGCGGGGCACGGGTGCATTGGCTTCCCGGTCGACAACCTCCACGGGCTCCACCATCGGAAACGCCACCCCTTGGCGGGCACGTGCGTCGGCTTCCGTTGCCGCGTCGAATCCCGCCCAAACGCTTTGCGGAATGCACTGGGAAATATGCCCGTAGGTTTCCGTCAGGCCATAGACATGCATGACTTCCATGCCCATGGCGGCTGTCTTTTCCAGGATCGCGGGCGGCGGCGGTGCGCCAGCCGTGAAGACGTTGATCGGTGGATCGAACGGGGCGGAGGGCGCCAAATCGCTTTCCGCCATCATCTGTAAAATCACCGGTGCTGCCCCGAAATGGGTGACCTTCTCGTCCGCGATGGCTTGGAACAACCGTCCCGGCTCAGGCACACGCGTGAACACCATCTTCGCCCCGTTGATCGGCGCGGCCCAGGGGTGGCACCAACCGTTGCAATGGAACATCGGCACGACCGACAAATAGGAGGCGCGGTAGGACAAAGGCCACGCCGCCGCCGTCCCCATCGCCATGAGATAGGCACCGCGATGGTGATAGACGACGCCTTTCGGACGACCTGACGTGCCGGACGTGTAGTTGATCGCAATCGCCTGCCACTCATCCGCAGGCAACGCTTCTTCGGTCAGCGGGTCAGACGCGAGGAGATCGTCGTAGGTCGAGCCCCGCGCCGCTGGTCCGGCATCGGCAATCTCGATCACATCAACCGCTACCCCCGCCTCGGTCATCGCCTGATCGAGCACATCGCGCAGTTCGGTATCCACGATCACCAGACGGCTGTCGGAATGTTCCAGGATGTAGCCAATCGTCTCCGGTTCAAGCCGCGTGTTGATCGTGCCCAAAACGGCACCGGTCATCGGGACCGCAAAATGCAGTTCGAACAGTTCGGGGATATTGGGCGCGAGCACGCTCACGGTTTCGCCATGACCTATCCCATGCGCCCGCAAACCCGCCGCGACGCGCCGGATGCGGTCGGCGGTTTCCGCCCAGTTTCGTCGCGCCTCCCCGTAGACAACAGCGGTCTCGCCAGCGAAGACATCCGCCGCCCGGTTCAGAAATGAAATCGGCGACAGCGGCACGTAGTTGGCGTCGCATTGCTCCAATGCCTCGAAATGCTCGCGCATATCGGTCCTCCTCTGCGGCAGACGCGCCCGGTGGCGCGTCCTGTCCGGTTTGACCTTGGCCCCGCCCCCGACGCCGCGATCTGCAAAACCTGACACTCCTCTGCCAGCGCTTTGCGGGTTATGACAAAACCGCCCGCCGCGTTAACGATCAGCGGGCGGAGGTTGTGCCGCGCCTATTTCGGCCCGTGCCAGTCGATCTGACAAATCTCGGCAGACCGCCCGTCAAAATCCCACACCCGACCATGGGCGCGCACGCGCCCTTTGGTGGCAGTGGCAACGGTGATATCCGGCCCCATCCAGTACTCGGTGTTGGTCACAACAATGTCTTCGCCGCCGTGACCGGTTACCGGCACAACCGCGCCGTTGATCTTCTTGCCCACGATCAGATGACGCTCCTTGCCTTCGGTCTCGTAGCTGACTTCGGCCCGCTCGGCGCCAAGGAACTCGCTCACAAGGATACTGAAAAGCCCCGTCGTGCCCCGCGCCTGCCCGCTGAAGATGGACACCAGCGCGTCGTAGGCCTCCTCGCTCGACCGGTCGTCGATATAGGCCGCTGCCTTCCAATTGCCGCGCGCCATCAGGCCGGGGATCTCCAACACCAGGCCGACATTCAGGCCGGAGAGATCAACATCCCCGTAATGCCCGCTGTCGATCCGCACACCGGACCACGCCTGGCAATAACCTTCGGTTGGTGGATGCTGGCCAAGACTGACAACGCAGGGGCAAAAGACCGTGCAATTGCAGTTCAGGATAAGTTCGCCCTTGATCGCCCAAGGGGTGAGGGTCGTTGCATCGAGCGCCATGGCAAGCTCCTTCAGAAAAACAGGCTGAGCGGGGTCAGGATCGCCAGCGCGACCAGGCCCCCGCCAAGGGGTTTCGTGATATGTGCCCCGATATCGGGGAGTTTTTCGAGTGTCATCAACAGCATGGCCAGCCCCATAAACGCGAGGTTCATGGTGCCGCCCACAAAAGCCAGCAGCATGAGCGCCCAGCAACACCCGAGGCAATCCGCCCCGAGCCGGAGGCCGTTGCGAAAAGCGCCCTCCGCCCAGTGGCCCATGAAAAAGGTCAAAGGCGCGCGGCACCGCGAGAGGCACGCTTCCTTCAAGGCGCTGAATTGGTAGAGGCCCGCGACCGCGAGCAACCCGGCGGTCAGCCAGACCGAAGTGCTTTGCCCCAGCGCGCCAAGCCATCCCTGGTGAAAGAACAGCACCTGCAACCCGGCGGCAACGACGGCAAAGCCGATCCAGACCACCACATAGCCCCACAGCAACGCGGCCAGCCCAGCGCCGGTGGTGCCCGGCAAATCGTCATAGGTCGTGAAGGCGGGCAGTGCCGTGGGCGCCATCATCGCCGCGCTCATAATCGCCCACATCAAGACCGTGGTCGGAAATCCAGCGCTCCCCGGCGTGACACTGCAAATCGCTTCGAGGACGGCCAGACCGCGCGCCGCCAACGTCGTTTCCGGCAGGGCCATCAGGAACAGGAGCGCCCAAAGCACAAGCGTTGCGCCAAACAGCGCAATCCAATGCCCTTGCGTCATACGTCTGAGGCTGTTGGTCCCCATGCGCGTGTTCCTCCCTGACCGACGACAGTGCGGATCAAAGAACGGCACGTCAATCAGAAGTTGTCATTCGCGCTGCGCGGCGTCGCACATGGACAAGTTCTGTCGGGGACGGAACAGTTTTGACGGGGAGCGAGCCGATGCCGCCCTTGCGCGGACAACCCCCGGATTTCAGACAACGAATCGCCCAAGAGCGCTTGTGACCCTGCATCGCTTATGCGATGACTTTCCCAGCTTTCAGAGAGGCGTCTGCCATGGCTTTACCCCTCGCGCTTGTTGGGATCGGAAAGATCGCTCGCGACCAACATATCCCTTCGATCGCGGACACCTCTGGGCTGACCTTGGCGGCCACGGCGAGCCGCAACCCGGCGGCGACGGTGGAGAATGTCTCGGCTTATTCCAGCCTAGCCAATCTACTCGACGCCGAGCCCGGGATTGGCGCGGTCTCGCTCGCGACCCCGCCGCAGGCCCGCTTTGTCGACGCCGCTCGGGCGTTGTCGGCGGGGAAGCATGTGATGCTGGAAAAACCGCCCGGCGCAACGCTCAGCGAGGTGCACCGGCTCATGGAAATCGCTGCGGAGGCCGGTGTCACGTTATTCGCCACCTGGCATTCCCGCGAAGCTGCCGCCGTCGATGCCGCGCGCGATTGGCTCAAGAGCAAGGTTCTGACCGCGCTGCGGATCAACTGGAAAGAAGATGTGCGCCAATGGCATCCCGGACAGGACTGGATTTGGGAACCCGGCGGCCTTGGGGTGTTCGACCCGGGGATCAATGCACTGTCGGTCATGACTGCGATCCTGCCCCACGGCGTGCATCTGGCGGCGGCCAATCTTCATTTTCCGGAGAACCGCGCCACGCCGGTTGCCGCTGATCTCACATTTCGCGACCCCGATGGCGCAGAGGTGACGGCGGCGTTTGACTGGTTGGAGACCGGCCCGCCGACCTGGGTGATCGAGATCGAGACCACCGACGGGAACGCGCGTCTCAGCGACGGCGGTGCCAGGTTCCAACCCGAGGGTGGCACCGAGATTGCAGGCGCGGATATGGAGTATCGCCGCCTCTACGCGCGCTTCGTGGAGGTTGTGGCCTCCGGCAAGAGCGAGGTTGACCTCGCGCCCATGCGCCATGTGGCCGATGCTTTCACGCTGGGCCGCCGTATAGCCGCCCCGGCTTTTCACTGGTGATATCATGGCGTTTGTGATCCCTGCCCCCGCCCCGGTGAGCCTTTCTGTCATGGGCATCGAGGCGCGTTTTCCGGTCCGCCGCGTCTATTGCATCGGCCGAAACTACGCTGCCCATGCGCGGGAGATGGGCCATGACCCGGACCGCGAACCCCCGTTCTTTTTCCAGAAGAACCCGGACAATCTCGACCCGTCGGGCGTGTTTCCGTACCCGGACAAGACCAGCGATGTGCATCACGAGGTTGAACTTGCGCTGGCGCTGAAATCGGGCGGCGTGAACATCCCCGTAGACCAGGCGATAGACCATGTTTTCGGATATGCCGCCGCCCTCGATATGACCCGCCGGGATTTACAGGGCGCGCAGAAGAAGCTCGGGCGGCCCTGGGAAATCGGTAAGGCCTTTGAACGGTCGGCACCGATCGGGCCGCTCTATCCGGCGGCAGAGTTGGGCGCTCTTTCGGCGGGGCGCATTGCGCTGGCGATAAATGGTGAGACGCGTCAGGAAGGCGATCTCAACCAGATGATCTGGAAGATGCCGGAGATGATCGCCTACCTGTCGGAATATTTCGAACTGGCCGCGGGCGATGTGATCCTGACCGGGACACCCGCCGGGGTCGGACCGGTGGGGCGCGGCGATGTCATGGTTGTTTCGATTGACGGTCTTGCTGATTTCTCGGTCGAGGTTGTTTGATCGCGCCTTTTTGCGCTTCCGATCCCAAAACCAGCGTAAGGCGATACGCTTTCGAGGCCAGACAGAGAGGTAGTGAAAAGCGCTTTCGGTTTCGGGCCGGATGTGCCCCGCGCGCTTTGAACAGGGTTTCGCCGCGCTTTGCGCGTCGATCCGCGGGGGCCAGCCCCCGCACCCCCGGAGTATTTTTCGACAGAAGAAAGGCGCGAGATCATCTGCAACGCTTGGCGCGATGGTGCTTCGAACACGTCGGTCGTTAACCAGCGCTGCGCGGCAAGCGCAGCACGCCTGCAGGGGGCAATTGATGCCCTGCAATTTCAGTAGTTTCGCGCCCGTAGTTGAACCAAAAATGTTCAAAAGCCGTATCGCGCCGACGGATGCCAGGGGGCAGGCGCTCGGTGGTAAGTCCCGCCCGGTGAGCTGCCCCCTCGATCACGCGCAGCATCGCCACCTCATCGAGCCAGCCCGCAAGATAGGCAAGGCCCTCCCCCGCCACGAGAACCGGTGCGCCATCGGTCGTCTCCTCAAGGACATCGAGGCTGGTCTCAATGATGTCGCGAAAACGCGTCACGGTGCCGCCGCCCCGCAGGGGTGTTTCGAGACCCGGGCGGAGGCTTTCGCCCCGTACCACGGTCATGTCAAATCCGGGGATGGCGGGCGGGAGCGGCAGCGGTGTCGCCATGTCGGCCGTCCGCGCGCCGAAGCGGGGGCCGAGCATAACCTCCGCCGGGCTGTCGACCAGTGCTTCCACCAGCCCCGGATCAGGGGTTACCAACCCGGGGGCAAGGAGGAGTTTGTAGCCCTCCACAGCTTCGGCCCGGGCCGGCAGGATATCGATTGAAAGCCCGAGACGTCTGAGCGCGCGATAGGTGTCGAAGACGAGACCAAAATAGCTGTTGCCTGCCCCGTGGGGCTGGATGTCCCACGCCCATTCCGCGCCATAGTCGAAAAGAAGTGCCACCTCCGCCCGCGCGACGTCCACCTCTGGCGCATAGGCCATTTCCGTCGCAACTTCCGCCGTTTCGGCAAAGGCCGGTGCTTCAACGCTATCGGGGCGCAAAAGGCCGGCATGCATCTGTTCCTGCGCGAAGGGCGCTTGCCGCCAGCGGAAGTAGCACACGGCTTCCGCGCCGTGGGCAAAGGCTTCCCACGTCCAGAGGCGCACCATGCCGGGCAGGGGCTCCGGGTTATAGGGGGCCCAGTTCACCGGGCCCGGCTGTTGTTCCATCACCCACCAGCGCCCTTTGCCTACGGCACGATAAAGATCGTGGTGGAACGCCTGAAAATCCGGGTCGCCCTGGCGGGCAAAGGTGGTCTGGCGTTCAGCATCTGCCCCGACACGGTCTTCGAGAAAGCCGAGGGGGTAGCTGTCCCAGGACGCGATTTCGAGGTCATCGCCCACGTCAAAATGATCGAAATCGGTGATGCGTCCCATGTAGTTATGGGCGATGGGCGCGTCCGAAAGCTGGCGAATGATGTCAGCTTGCAGCTTGTTGAACGCCACCACCTGATCCGAGGAGAAGCGGCGGAATGCCATGGCATGGGCCGGGTTGGGTTCGGTGACCGTAAGGTTCGGCAAGTCGATATCGTCGAAGCGCGCATATTCCATCGACCAGAAGATATTGCCCCAGGCCGCGTTCAGCGCGTCGATCCCGTTGTAGCGCCGGGCGAGCCAGTGACGGAAAGCGCGGCGGGCGGCGTCGGAATAGCTATGGGTCGTCTCGTGGCAGCCATATTCATTATCCGTCTGCCAGGCATCCACGATCAGGCCGTAGCGTTCGGCCAGCACCGTGACGATGCGGGCGCATTCGACCTTGTAACCTTCGTGGCTGAAACAGTAATGGCGACGGGAGCCAAATTTGCGCGGGCGGCCATCGGCATCGACAGCCAACATATCGGGGTATTTGCTGACGATCCAATGGGGCGGCGTGGCGGTAGGCGTGCCGAGGACCACCTGGAGACCGGCGGCTTTCAGGGTTGAAATCGCTTCATCGAGCCAGTTGAAATCATAGGCGCCTTCCACCGGTTCCAGGCGGCTCCAGGCAAACTCGCCGAGGCGCACCCAGGTGAGGCCAAGCTCCGCCATGCGCCGGGCGTCCTCTTCCCAGATTTCGCGGGCCCAATGTTCCGGATAATAGCAGACGCCAAGGCTGCGGGTCACAGGCGTTTCCCTTCGATCACCCACATCCGTTCGGGGAAGCTCCACGGCAAGGTCAGACCGTGGGACATCAGATAGGCGCCGCTGAGCTTGATGGAACCGTATTTGAGCGCCGGTGCGCCACGGGACAGGTGGCCCACATCCTCCCGGTTTTTGAGTTGTATTTCATACATCACATGGGGGCTGACGCGGGTGAGCCGCAGCGGGCGCGGTGCAATTTGGGCCGAGGTGCCGTCTTTCCCAGCGAAGACGACGAATTTCGAGCCATCTTCCGCCAGATGCTGTTCGGCAATGACGCTCGGGTCGGGGCTGTCGAGGCGCAGGATATCGGCCTTCAACAGCCAGTCGCGGTTCCCTTTCCACCACGTGGTCACGTCACGCAGGACATGGGCTTCGTCATCGGTCAGCTCGCGGGGGTCCATCTCGAACCCCATGTGCCGCTGGGCGGCGACCCATGCCCGGAAGCTGATATCGAGCACGCGGCCCGACGTGTGACACACACGCGGCCCGACATGGGACCCCGTCACGGCCATGGGGAGAAAGATGGACGCGTTGTGCTGGATTTTCAGACGCTCCAACGCATCGTTTGAATCGGACAGCCAGACACGGTGGGTGCGGCTCAGGATGCCGAAGTCGATCCGCCCGCCGCCCGAGGCGCAGCTTTCGATTTCGACATTCGGGTGCGCCGCCCGGAGCCGGTCGAGCAGAGCATAGGTGCCGCGCGTCTGATCGGCGTCAGGCATCGGCAGGACACGGTTGTGATCCCATTTGACGTATTCGATGGCGTGGGCGGAGAGAATCTCGCTCATCCGTTCAAAGAGGTAGTCGCGGACCTCCGGATTGGCCATGTCGACCGCGCGTTGCTGGCGTCCCGGGATCTGGTCTTCTGCACCGAGCGCCCAATGGGGGTTAGCTCGAAACGTGTTTGAGTTGGGGTTAATCATCTCCGGTTCGAACCAGATGCCGAACGTCATATCCAAAGAGTGGATATGGTCGATCAATGGGGTTAGACCGTCGGGATATTTGCGGATATCCACTTCCCAATCGGCCAAGGCCGCCGTGTCGTCGTCGCGGTTGCCGAACCAGCCATCGTCCAAAACGAACCTCTCCGCCCCCAGATCGGCGGCGCGCGTGGCGATGTCTTTCAGTTCTTCAACATTGTGCCGGAAATAGACGGCTTCCCAGCAATTGTAATGCACCGGGCGCGGGCGGTCGGGTTCCGGGAATTGCACGATGCGGTCACGCAGATGGCGTTGGAAGGCAACGGCACAGCCGTTCAAGCCATCGTCGGAGTAAACCGCGTAGAGCTTGCCGGTGCGAAACTCGGTGCGTGCCACGCTTTCGACGCGGGCAGCGTGGCCGAACTGGATTTGGCGGCGGCCATCGGGAAGTTCCTCGGCGACCATGCGGTGCCCGCCGGACCAACCATAGTGAAACGCATAGGCCTCACCGCGCGCGTTGGTGGCGCCCCGGCAAGGGATGATGAGACCCGGGAAATGCTCGTGGCCGGTGCGCCCGGTGCGGTTCTCACGGTAGCGGATACCGGGGTTCCAGGGCGTGGTGGCCAGTTGAAACTCGCCGCACCAACGCCCGGTGACGTCGATCATCTCGTCGGAGAGTTGCGGGCCGGGAAAGACCGGTGCGGAGAGCCAATGCAAATGGACGGGGCGTGTGGCTTTCAGGCAGGCCTGCGCTTCGATCAGGTGCGTGTCGCCGTCAATCGTGAACTCGGCGATATAGGTGACGACCTCGTCCTGATCGGTGTAGGTCAGGGTCAGCGTGCCCTCCCCCTGCTCGACACCGACGAGGCAGAACTTCGGCAAGTACGGCGTACCATCGGTGTCGCGCATGATGAGGCCGGGTTGACCCGGAAAAGTCCGGGTCGCTTCGGGGCAGATCGAAATCTCAGGGTTCGCATCGAGCATGCCGCCCGTGACATCGAGGATATGCGCTTCGTAGAGGGTTGTCAGATCCTCGTCATCCGGCAGGCGCGCACCCCAGTACACGACCTCGGCCAAACGCTCGCGCGTGGCGCCCAGAACAAGGGTCTGACGACTGTCATCCAGTCGCCAGCATTGGATCATTTCACGGCACCTAGCGTCAGACCTGCGATGAAGTGTTTTTGCATGAGAAAGAACATGACAACCGGCGGAATAGCCGCCAGCAGCGACGCTGCGGAGACGAGATGCCAGTTATTCACGAACTGCCCGTTCAGCGCGCGGACCCCCGCCGTAATCGGCTTGGCGCTTTCACCCTGGGTTAGCACATTGGCCCAGAAGAAGTCGTTCCATACGAAGGTAAAGATCAGCACCGCCAGCGCGGCGATGGCGGGACGCACAAGCGGCAGAACCACGTACCAGAAGATTTTCCACTCCTTCACGCCTTCGATACGGGCACTCTCGATCAGGTCGAAGGGCAACGCCTTGATGAAGTTCCGCATGAACAGCGTGCAGAACCCGGTCTGGAAGGCGGCATGGAACAGGAACTGGCCCGCGATGGTGTCATAGAGGCCAGTCTGCACGCTCATGTCACGCACCGGCACCATCAGGATTTGAAACGGAATGAAGTTGCCCGCCACGAAGAGGAAGAAGAGCGGCACGGCGACGCGAAAGCGATAGATCGCCAGCGCGTATCCGGCGAGGCAGGCCAAAGCGACGGAGATGATGACGCTTGGCACGGTGATCAGCACCGAGTTCAGCATATATTGCGCCGCCGCCGATTGGGTGAAGACGGCGGTGTAGTTTTCAAAGAGCGCGAACTCCGACGGCCAGCCGAAGATATTACCGGAGTTGATATCTGCCGCGCCCCGGATCGAAGTTGCGAAGATGGCGAGCAGCGGCAAAAGCCAGATGATCAGCGCAATCGGCAGGAAGGCCTGATAGCCAGCGCGGGCGGCAGGGGCGGATTTTTCGATGGGACGGGGGAACATTAGCGGGACACCTTCTCATCTTGGTACATCCGCCACAGGAAGTAGGAGATGTAGACCAGCATGATCATGAAGAGGACGGTGGCGACGGCGGAGCCGTAGCCGTAGCGCTCGCCGTATTCGGAGATCGCAACTTCGTACATGTAGTAAGCCAGCACATTGGTCGACCCGAACGGCCCGCCTTGTGTCATGATGGCGATCATGTCGAAACTTCGGAGCGCGCCGATGACGGTGACGACAACGGCGATAAAGGTCGCGGGGCGGAGTTGCGGCAGGACGACATACCAGAGCATCTTCCAGCCTTTGGCGCCGTCGAGGCGGGCCGCTTCAATCTGATCGCTGGCCACGTTATTGAGGCCGGTGAGATAGAGGATCATACAATAGGCGATCTGCGGCCAGAGCCCGGCGAAGATGATCCCATAGGTCGCCCATTCGGGGCTGGAGAGGATGTCGGGCGCGGTTTGCGAGCACCGGAAGGTGACGTTGCCGAGGATGTTTGTGGTTTCCTCGCAATAGAGTGCCTTCCAGATCGAGCCGACCACGCCGAAATCGGGGTTGTAGAACCAGCCGAAGATCAACCCCACCACGACCTGGGAGATCACGAAGGGGAAGAAGAACATCGATTTGAAGAACCGCATGCCGGGCACGGTTTGGTTGAGAAACAGCGCGATGAAGAGGCCCGCGGGCACCGCCAGCATATAGAGGATGAGCCAGGCGAGGTTATTCCTGAGCGATGTCCAGAAATTTGGATCATCCCAGAGCTTCACATAGTTCTGAAGGCCGACCCAAACGGCGGTGGAACTGCCATCGGGGGCATAGAGCCCGTTCCATTCGTAGAAGCTGAGCGAAATGCTCTCGAAGATCGGGATCACGACATAGATCGCGAAGAAGACCAGGGCGGGCGCGAGAAAGAACCAGGGGGCGACGCTGAGCTTGTTGCGCGTGAACCAGCTGTCCTGGTTGGTGGATATGTCACTCATCATGCAGTTCCCGTGTGGTTTGCTCGGGGTTTTGCGCCGCGTGCCGCGTCGCTCCGGCGAGGGGCTCTGCCCCTCGCGCTCCCCGGAGTGTTTCGGGACAGAAGAAGGGGCAGAGAGTGTTTTGGGGGCCCGCAGAGTGCGGGCCCGTCAGGAGCCGATTAGTTGTAGACTTCGGCCTGCACCTCGTCGAGGCGCTCAAGCACTTCCATCTTGGTCGAGGTGTCCAGCATGAACTTCTGGAAGCCTTCCATGCCAGCTTTTGCCATCTCAGCCGGTGCGTCGCGGTCGTAGAACTGAGCGAGACCAGTGGCCGAGTTCAGCAGCGCGAAGCCTTCCTGGATGAACTTGTCATCCGAGATTTCAGCTTTGGCGTTCGGTGGAAGTTGACCGATGGTCTTGTTCCACTCGGTCTGGATTTCCGGCTGGGCGATGAAGGCGAGGAATTTCTTCGCGTCTTCCTTGTTCTTCGCATTGGTCGGAATGAAAAATGCGTCCGCCGGCGCTTCTTCGGCCAGGGGGACATCCGGGCTGATCGTCGGGAAGGGCATGAAGTCGATCTGCTCTTCGGTCAGACCGGCGTTCTTGTAGCCATCCACGGAGAAATTCCCCATGACATACATCGCCGCGTCACCATTGGCGAAAGGCGCGATTGCGTCCTGCCAGCTCATCGACGCGTGGTTGTCGACGAAGCCGCACTCATTGATCAGCTGTTCCCAATTCGCGAAGGTCTGCACGATCCGGTCATCGGTATACTTGATCTCGCCCGCGGTCAGCGCGTTGTGCACGTCATAACCATTGGTGCGCAGGTTGATGTAGTCAAAGACACCGGCAGCGGTCCATAGGAACTTGGTGCCGATGGTGAACGGTGTCACGCCGTTTTCTTTCATCTTCGCGCAGCCTGCGAGCATATCGTCCCAGGTTGCAAACTCTTCCAGCTCAAGAAGGTCGAAGATGTCTTTCCGGTAGTAGATGCCCCACTGGTAGTAGGAATAGGGCACGCCCCAGATTTTGCCATCGCGCGACATGGTGGGCATGATCGCGGCCATGTCTTCTTTCAGGCCATTTTCTTCCCAGACGTCATCGATGGGCTCGAAGAGGCCAGCGTCGACAAAGGGCGCCATACGGTTGCCGGGATACCAGGAGGTGATGTCGGGCGCGTCGGCGGTCAGGAAGTTGCGGATTGCCGTCTTATGTGCTTCGCGGTCGTTGATGTTGACGATCACGTTGATGTCGGGGTTCGCCGCCTTGAACGCTTCGACAGCGGTTTCGAAGCCTTCTTTGGGGCCTGGGTTGAGGTCGTCGAAATTGATCACGAGATCACGCGCCAGAGCGGTCGACGCCATCAGCGCGGTTGCCGCAACGGCGACAGCCGACAGTTTGAATGTGCGGAACATTGGTTTCCTCCCTGAGTTCCCTGCAGTGTGGTTCCAGTATTTGAAACTGAATACCAAATATTGAAAATGGTGACGTTAACCGTTATGGAAGTCAACACTCTCGTTGCGCCAGCGTAGCGAGAAAGGGGAGGAGAACAACCGGTGAATACGCCGAAATCCTTGCGTAGCAAGGCCGACGGGACCGTTGGCAAAGCGCTTGAGGTGCTCGATTCGGTTGCGGCCTACGAGCGGCCGGTAAAATTCGGCGAGTTGCTTGAGCATTCGGACTATCCAAAGGCTACCCTGTACCGGTTGCTGCAGACGCTGACGAATCAGAACTTGTTGGCCCATGACCCGGAAACGGGCAGCTATTCGCTCGGCCTGCGGCTGATCCGGTTGGCCCATGCAGCGTGGGAACATGCCTCTCTCGCCCCGATCGCGCGACCTTACGTGGAAGAGCTTGCGGCGGCAGCGGGCGAAAGCGTGCATCTGGCGCAAATGGACAATGGCCAGGTCATATTTGTGGAGAAGTTGAAAGCAACAGATCGCTTTGAGACGCTCGCGCAGGTCGGCAAGGTGGCACCGGCCTATTGCACCGGCGTGGGCAAGGCGATGCTTGCCTTCATTGCGCCAAAACGGTTGGACATCGTGCTGCAGCAGCAGTCCTTCTTCCCCTATACCAGCGCCACGCACAGCTCTGCCGATAGCTTGCTGGGCGAGCTTTCCGCCATTCGCGAAAACGGGATCGCCTTCGACCGCGAAGAACATGAGGAAGGGATCGTGTCGATTGCCGCGCCGATCTTCATTTCGAACGGGCGGGTCATTGGTGCGCTATCGGTTGCGACATCGACAACACGGCATGATTTGAGTGGGCTGACTGCTTTTAAGGGTCGTTTGCTCGAAACTGCGGAGAAAATTGGGAACCAGGCGACGTCCTGGCATTTCCCGGGATAGGAAAAAGGAACGGTCCCATGTCAGGCGTTACATTACAGAAAGTCGTCAAGCGCTACGGCAATGTTCAAGTGATCCACGGGGTGGACCTGAACATTGAAGACGGCGAGTTCTGCGTTTTTGTCGGGCCGTCGGGTTGCGGGAAATCGACGCTTTTGCGGATGATCGCGGGGCTGGAAGAAACCAGCGATGGGCGGATTGATATTGGAACGCGCGAGGTGACCCATGTGGACCCTGCCGAGCGCGGTGTGGCGATGGTGTTTCAGACCTATGCGCTCTACCCGCATATGACCGTGGAGGAGAATATGGGCTTCGGCTTGAAGATGAACAATCATCCGAAGGACGAGATCGCTAGAAAGGTCTCCGAGGCGAGCAAAGTTTTGAAGCTCGACGAGTATCTGAAGCGGAAGCCCGCGGCCTTGTCAGGCGGACAACGTCAGCGGGTCGCCATCGGGCGGTCAATTGTACGGGGACCGGATGTGTTCCTGTTCGACGAGCCCCTATCGAATTTGGATGCAGAATTGCGGGTGGACATGCGTGTTGAAATCGCGCGCCTCCACAAAGAGCTTGCCAATACAATGATTTATGTGACGCACGATCAGGTGGAGGCGATGACGCTGGCCGACAAGATCGTGGTGTTGCGCGCGGGCGTGATCGAGCAGGTTGGCGCGCCGATGGACCTGTACCGCGACCCGGATAACAAGTTCGTTGCGGGGTTCATCGGATCGCCGTCCATGAACTTCCTTTCGGGGGAAGTGGTCGAGGGCGGGGTGAAGGTGCCCGGCCTTGGCAGCGATGTGATCGCGACCCATGTCGCGCTGCCGAGCGCGGGCAGTTCGGTGCTTGTGGGCATTCGCCCGCAGGATGCGACGCTGAGTGCCGAGGCGTCCGAGTTGAAGGTCGATATCACAGAGCAATTGGGCGGCGTGGCCTATGAGTATCTATCGACACCAACCGGCGAGCCGCTGGTGATCGAAAGCAAAGGCGATGACGCGGTAACCGCTGGGACTGAAGTCAAAGTGGGGTATGACGCGTCCCGCGTGATGTTCTTCGATGCTGCGACGGAAGCTCGGCTTCGGTAAACTTGGCGGACACGTCCTGAACGTTGGGCTTGCGGTGGGGCGGCGCGGCGCGCTGTGCTTGGCAGGCGTGTCTATTTACCGGCAGTTTGTCGTGAACGCGCGTCCCTTGCGACAGCCCTTAAAGGGAGAGGTTTGCCAGACTACCCCGGAGGCGTAGCTCGGTTTCTAGAAGCTGGCTTTCGACGGGCTCGCCCGCCACATGTTGCAAAAGTGCGCGCGCGGCGGCTTCGCCCATCTTGCGGTGGGGCACGCGGACAGTGGAGAGCGCCGGATCAACCAGACGCGCCAAGCCAAGGTCGTCGAAACCCGCGATTGAGATATCATCCGGGACGTGAAGCCTGCGCGCCTGCGCCTCGCGCATGGCTCCCGCTGCGAGGACATCGTTGCCGCAAAGTACTAGTGTCGTACGGGGCGCATCGAGCATTAATTGATCGAAAGCCAAGGCCCCTTCGGCGACACCGTAGGCCGTTTCAATCACATGGGCGGGCTTGAGGCCGAGGTCGGAAAGCACCGATTGAACACCCTCGACCCGCCCGCGCGCCCGGTCGTTGCCCCTTTGATAGGCGGAGATGACGCCGACCTCCCGGTGTCCGAGCGCGAGGGCGTGGCGGGTGAGCGCGGCCATGGCAGCCGCATTGTCGAAACCGACCGACGGCACCGGCCCTTTTGGATCATAGGTCCAGGAGACGATTGCGGGGATCGATTGCGTCCTCAGGAAATCATAGACTTCCGGATCGCGGTCGAAGCCGATCAGCAATATGCCGTCGGCACCCCGTGCGGCGAGTGTGCGAATGGCGTCCGCCTCCACCTTCGGGTCATAGCCGGAACTCGCCATGAGGAGCATGTAGTCCTCCGCCTGGAGAACGGATTGGAAAGCTTGCATGCCTTCGGCGAAGAACGCGTTTTCCATGGTCGGGATCACAGCGCCGATGGTCTGCGTGCGTTTTGCCGCTAAGGCGCGTGCGTTGAAGTTGGGCGCATAGCCGAGCGCCTCGACCGCTGCCAGAACGCGGCGACGGGTTTCTTCCACCACCTTTTCGGGCGCGTTGAGACAGCGCGAGACGGTAGCTGTGGAAACCCCGGCCGCGTCGGCGACATCTTCGAGGGTAGGTGTCCGCGCCATGCAATCTCCTCTCAAATGGGCTTGTAAAGCTAAATGTAAGCGCTTACAAGCCAGTCAGGAAGGGGATTCCACGCATGGCCGAATATCTTAAGAAAGCGACGCTGTCGTCGAAATCCGACGCCTCAGACGTGCACGCCACGGTGAAGGATATCCTCGCCGACATCGAAGCGCGGGGCGATGCGGCAGCGCTGGAATATGCGGCCAAGTTCGATGGCTATGACGGCAATGTGGTCCTGACTCAGGACGATATTGACGCGGCGATCGCCGCCGTGCCGGACCGGCTGAAGGAAGATATCCGCTTTGCTGCCGACAATGTGCGGCGCTTTGCCGAGGCGCAACGGGCGACGCTGATCGACACCGAACTGGAAGTGGTCCCCGGGTTGATCGCCGGTCAGAAGACGATCCCGGTTCATGCCGCAGGTGCCTATGTGCCGGGCGGGCGGTACTCCCACGTCGCAAGCGCGATCATGACGGTGACCACCGCCAAGGTCGCGGGCGTTTCTCATATTACCGCCTGTTCGCCCCCGCGACCGGGCGAAGGCATTGCGCCGGCGATTATCTATGCCGCGCATATCTGCGGGGCCGACACCATACTCGCCATGGGAGGTGTGCAGGGTGTGGCAGCGATGACCTATGGGCTTTTTGGATTGCCCAAGGCGAACATCCTCGTCGGCCCCGGGAATCAATTCGTGGCGGAAGCCAAACGCATCCTCTTCGGACAGGTGGGCATCGATATGATCGCCGGACCGACGGACAGTCTGATCCTTGCCGATGGCGCGGCGGATGCGGAGATTGTAGCGGCCGATCTCGTAGGTCAGGCTGAGCACGGATACAACTCGCCCGTTTGGCTGGTGACCGACAGTCGTGATCTGGCCGAGACGGTGATGGCGCGGGTCCCTGCTCTGATCGACACGCTGCCGGAGGTGAACAAGGACAACGCAACCAAAGCTTGGCGCGACTATGCGGAGGTGATCCTCTGCGCTGACCGGGAAGAGATGGCCGCGACGTCGGACGCCTATGCGCCGGAGCATCTAACGGTTCAGGCGGAAGATTTGGATTGGTGGCTGGCGCGCTTGAGTTGTTACGGCTCGCTGTTCCTCGGCGAAGAAACCACCGTGGCGTTCGGCGACAAGGCGTCCGGGACAAACCACGTTCTGCCCACCAGCGGAGCAGCCAAGTACACCGGCGGTCTCTCGGTGCACAAGTTCATGAAGATCGTGACCTGGCAGCGAGCAACGCGCGAGGGGTCGCGGCCCGTGGCGGAAGCAACCGCGCGGATATCGCGGCTGGAGGGGATGGAAGGGCACGCACGGACGGCGGATGTGCGGCTGGCCAAGTACTTCCCCGGTGTGAACTTTGACCTGAGCGCCGACGGATGAAGGCGCTTGTCTATACCGGCCCCGAGCAACTGGCGTATCGGGAGTTCGATGACCCTGCCCCCGTGGGTGGCGATGCGCTGATAAAGATCGAACGCGTCGGCATTTGCGGGTCGGACATGCACGCCTATCTCGGGCACGATCCCCGCCGGACGCCGCCGCTTATTCTGGGGCATGAAGCCTGCGGGGTTACAGAAGACGGTCACCGCGTGACGATCAACCCGATGGTGGTGGATGGAAAGAGCCGTGAAGCGCTGGCGGGCCGCGAGAACCTCGACAGGAACCGATCCATGATGTCGATCCCGCCGCGCCAAGGCAGTTTCGCTGAGATGGCGACCATGCGGGGCGAGAACCTGATCCCGGTGCCCGACGGCGTGGACCCTGCGAAGGCGGCGTTGGCGGAACCGCTCGCTTGTGGCTGGCACGCGGTGCGCCTGGGGCTGCAGGCCGGTTGGATCGAGACGCCGAAGACCCTTGTGATCGGGGGCGGGCCCATCGGCGTCGGATCGGCGCTCTCTGCGGCGGCGATGGGCGTGACGGATATCACGATCACGGAGCCGAACGATCTGCGGCGCGCTTACCTGACGAAGACGTGCAACTTCAATGCGGTGGCGGAACTCGACACGCCGGACGCCTATGACCTGGTGATCGATGCCGTGGGCTACACCGCGACGCGGGAAACGGCTTCCGAAGCGGTGGTGCCCGGGGGGGTTATCATGCATATCGGATTGGGTGGTGGAGAACCCGGCCTTGATGTGCGGCGTTTCACGCTGCAGGAGGTCACGTTTATCGGGACCTATGCCTATACCTACCAGGATTTCCGCGACACGGCGGCGGCCATTTTTGATGGGCGTCTTGGTCCGTTGGACTGGACGGAGGAGCGCCCACTGGCCGACGGCCACCGCGCCTTCGAAGACATCCGCGCGGGCAAGGTAGCTGCCCCCAAAATCGTTCTTGTGCCTTAAGGAGTGCCCATGAGCATCGACAAGAAGATCACAGACGACCTCGTGAATGCGGGCATCAGCTTCGTCACGACGGTGCCTTGCAAGCAACTGGCGGGCGTCATCGACGAGATCGATCAACACCCGGATATTTTTCACATTCCCTCCAACAAGGAAGACGAAGGCATGGGCCTCTGCGCCGGTGCCTGGATGGGGGGTAAGCGCCCAGCAATCATCATGCAAAATACCGCGATTGGGGTCACGATCAACACGCTGGCGACACTGATCCAGTATTACCGGATGCCGCTGCCGATGCTGATTTCGTATCGTGGCGAATTACGCGAACCTGTGGCCTGTCAGGTCGAGATGGCGGTGCATACGAAGGCGTTGCTCGCGCAGATGAACATCCCCACCTACCACTTCCACAAACAGGCGGATGCCGAGGAGCTGCCGATGATCCTCGACTATACTTTTATGTGCAACAAACCCGTGGCGATCCTGACAGATGCCAATTTCTGGGGAGGCTATGGCGACCAATGATACGTTCTGAAATCCTGAAAGAAATTGCCCCGATCCTGCGCGACCATTTGGTGGTGTGTAACATTGGTATTCCCAGCCAGGAACTTCACGCCATCGATGACCAACCGACAAATTTTTACATGCTGGGAACGATGGGGCTGGCGTCTTCGATTGGTCTGGGATTAGCGCTGGCGCAGGAGAAGCCGGTGATCTCGATCGACGGCGATGGCTCGGTTCTGACCAACCTTGGGACATTGCCGACGATTGCAAACAACGTTGCTGACAACTTCATTCTGATGATCATCGACAACGGGTCTTACGGCTCGACCGGCGATCAGCCGACCTATACCGGCAAGAAGACGGACCTTGCCGGCATGGCCCGGGCCGCCGGTTGCGAGAACGTTGTCGAAGTTCAGGACGTCGATACGGGCGCCGCGCTGACGCAGACGCTCCAAGGCGGCAAGATGACCGTGATGATCGTTAAATGCGAAAGCGGAAACGCCAAGATGCCGGTGATCACGATGGATCCGGTTGTCATTCGGGACCGGTTCATGAAAGCGGTGTCGGCCTAGGCGGACACGGCTTTTACGGCAAATGTCGGCGTCGCGAAGCCATGCTGCGTAAATATTCCTTGACTAAATCCGATTAATTCTGGGCCATTTTCACGGGCTGATCACATATGGTGACATCCCGAAATTATTCCCCCTTCGCTGTGAAGAGCATATTCTCTACAATGCTGCATATGCGAGATGTGATTCTAAGTATTTGTTTAATAAGTAATTTTATCCGTTAACCAGTTGTTAAGTTTCGGGACTTCACCATAATCTTGCCACATTTATGTCGGATCAAACACAATCAGAACGCTTTTCGACCATGTTTTTACAATTCATGGGGTTGCGACAATCGAAGGTATCGGTTGAATTTATACAAGTATCGGAAACAGAGGTGGCTGACAGTTCCATGACCCGTATTCCCGGAGACAAAGTTGTTTCTCTCCACCGCGCTGACGCGGCGAGCACGCTGCGGGCGGATATCCGGGCGCATGCCAAGATGGCGAAGACCTTTGTTGCATTGCATAAGGGCACCAAGGAAGTGGCCGCGCGTCTGGAGACTTTGGCCGCCGCCGATACGCCGACC
This sequence comes from Pseudomonadota bacterium, assembly GCA_039024895.1. Classification (GTDB taxonomy): domain Bacteria; phylum Pseudomonadota; class Alphaproteobacteria; order Rhodobacterales; family Rhodobacteraceae; genus JAJDOD01. Next base: position 56,665 of record JBCCPJ010000004.1, read on the forward strand.
GAAAACAGATTGCGTCACATTCGCAGCCTGCCCCCGGCGATGCGGGCGAGGATGGCGGTTCGGATCGCGCGGCGGAAAATCAAGCAGATCGGCAATGGCGCTCAAAGCCCAGACAGCGTTTTGAAAGACGAGCTGCGGTATCTCAAGACCACGCGCCGGTTCACGATGGCGCAGTTGCGCAAGCTTGAGGCCCGTATCCTTGCGAGCCGACCCGCAGAACGGCAGAACGCCGCGCTGCTGTTGCGGTTTGTCGCAAAGATGAGCGCAGCGGGCAGACCCATCGCGCGGGCCGACTTGGCGGATGTGTTGCGCCACTGCGCCGCCGTCGGTGCGGAACGTTTACCTGAGAAAACGAGCAGCGCGCACCCGGCCAATGTCAATCTGGCGGCACCGCGCGGATCAGCCTCCTGACGGCTAGGGCAACGCGCCCTACCCGCCCATGACTTTCGGTAGCCACAGCACAAGCTGCGGGAAGATCAGGATCAAAACCAACCCAAAGAGCTGCACAAGCATGAACTGCATCATGCCGAGATAGATGTCCTTCAGGTCCCAATTCGGCACGACCCCTTTCAGGAAGTAGGCGGAGAGCGCTACGGGCGGACTGAGCCATGCGGTTTGCAAGTTCACGGCTACCAGTATCCCGAACCAGACCATCATGTCGTAGCGAGTGAGGCCGTGGAGTTCGAGCGCCTCGATCGTCGGCAAGAGGATCGGCACCACAATCAGCACGATGGGCACCCATTCGAGCGGCCAACCGAGGAGGAAGATCAGCGCCATCACAAGGAGCAACACCATGAACGGCGCGAGGTCGAGGCCAAGCAGGAGTTCGGTGAGCATCCGCGGTGTCCCAAGGGCGCTAAACTGCGCACCGAAGAAGTTCGAGGCGGCCACGAGGAACATGATCAACACGGTGATTTCCAGAGCCTTGATCAGGCTGTCGAAGAAGCTCGGCACGGTGAATTTGCCGTAAGCGACCGAGAGGAGGATGGCGCCGAACGCGCCCATCGCCGCCGCCTCTGCCGGGGTGGCGAAACCGAGGAGGATCGAACCGAGTGCGAAGGAGATAAGGATCGTCGGCGGCATGAGGCCAGCGAAGAACTCATCCCAAAGGTCAGAGAAATAGAACCCTTCGTCCGCGTCTTTGCTGTAGATCGGTCGCCCGAGGAAGGCGAGCAGGACCATGAACGCGCCGAAGACAAGGGACCAAACGGGTAGCCCCTCGCCCATATTGGCCACGATCATGTAAAGATGGAACAGCACGGCAATGGGCAGCACGATCCGAAGCACGCTGACGTTGCGATAGGCGGCGTAAGCGACGGCCAATGTGATGGCGAGGACGATCAAGCCGCCAAAGGGCACGAGGCCGCCGAAGGCACCGCCAAGCGCCAGTCCAAAGACGCGGCAGAGGGTCAGGATACCGAGGCAGATGAGCGCAACCTCCGCGCCGTAATATCTGGACGTGTCCGGTTGGTCGTCTTCGCCGAGGATGGGGCCGAGGTCGGGATTTATCCAGCAGCGACCGAGCGTGTAGATCAGATAGAGCGAGGCGAGCAGCGCGCCCGGGATGAAGGCGCCGCGGAAGAGGTCCAGTGTCGAGACCTCCAGCACTGGCCCCATGACGATCAGCATGATGGACGGCGGGATCAGGATGCCAAGCGTCCCGCCTGCCGTGATGGTGCCTGCCGCGAGTTGGACATTATAGCCTGACCGGCTCATCGTGGCACCCGCCATGATGCCGAGGAGTGTGACCGATGCGCCGACGATGCCGGTGGCTGCGGCAAAGATAGTGGAGACGATGAGAACGGCGATGAACAAGGCACCTCTCACGCGCGCCATAATCATCTGGATGGAGGCGAAGAGGCGCTCCATAAGGCCCGCACTTTCCATCACGATGCCCATGAGCACGAAGAGCGGCACCGCCATGAGCTGATCGTTCAGCATCGTGGAGTTGGTGTTGAGCGTCATCAAGAGCGTGGTGAGTTTGAAGTTGGACCCCCAGATGCCGAAGACGAAAGCGAGGAAGATCAGCGTGAAGGAAATCGGGAAGCCGATGAAGATCACGAAGAGCATGGCCGCCAGCATGATGAGGCCGATGGTCGGTTTGTCGAGGCTGGGTCGCGCGCTCATCAACTCGGTGAACCATGCGCCACCCGGAACGATGTCGGGGGTGAAGATCGCCAGCACCAGCCAGGTGAGGGCCACCAGATATATTGGCAGGAAGCGGACGAACCAGCGTTCGCGCTCTTTCCCCATTTTGTGGAACGCACGGAAGATTTCGGGGATGCCCTGGAGCATCAAGAGGAAGCCGCCCACTGGCATGGCAAGACGTGCAGGCCAAAGGAGCGGCCCCCAAGCGCTATCGAGTGCGAGCGTTTCGCTGGTGGAATAGGCAAGCCACCAGAACTGCGATGCAACGATGGTGAAGAAGATCATCGACGGCATGAAAAACAAAAGGTAGAGCGTCGCGTCGACCGTCGCCTGCGTTTTGTCCGACCAGAAACGATAGAGGAAGTCGGCGCGGATGTGGACGCCGCGCATCAGCCCATATCCGGCCGCGGCCATGAAGAGCACACCCGCGATCATACGGCTGGTGTCGTAGACCCATAGCGTCGGGCCAAGACCGAGCGAGCGCGCGAGATCCTCGAAGCCCGCGTTTTGCAGGATGGCGAATGAATTGCGCGAGATCACCTCGTAGACCACCACGAAGATAAGCGGCACCATGAGGAGCGCAATCAACTGGCCCGCGCGATAGTTGAGCACATCAATGGCGGCCGTGATGGGGCGCTGCCAGGGGGTCATGTCCTCGGGTGTTTCGCCAGGGGCTTCGGCACGGCGTTCGGCGATCAGCTCGTCCGCAATCTCCAGATCGTCCGGATTTGGTTCGTCGGCCATTGATGTCCCTCCCGTAGACGCGGATTTTGCATCCGCGTTCTCTTTGCCGAAACGTCCCTCCCGACGTTTGGAAAAAGAGAACAACGCACCCCGGGCGTGACCCGGGGCCTCTCCGTCCTGTTGCGAAGAGGCCCCGGATCGGGGTCCGGGGCGCGTCTTTGTTTTACTTCAGCGTGTCCGCGAAAGCGCGACCGAGGTTCGCGTTCGAGGTCTGGGCACCGGACCAGAACGGCACGGCGATTTCAGCGAAGTCTTTCTGCGACTGCCAGACTTTTGCGAAGAACTCGTTTTCGTCCGCAGCGGCCTGAAGGGCCTTGTTTGCGGCCGCCGAGTACTCAACGAAGTAGTCAGCCGGTGTATCTTCGAGGATAACGCCGTGGTTTTCGGTGAGATCCTTCAGCGCTTTGCCGTTCTCGAAGATACGATAGGACAGCGATTTTGAAAGCGACGCGGTTGCCGCGATCTCCAGGGCTTTCTGCTCAAGCTCGGTCAGGCTGTCGTAGAAGTCGCGGTTAACATACATGTCCGCGTTCACGGTGACTTGGTGGAGACCCTGCAGGTAGTAGTGCTTCAGAACCTTCTGGAAGCCAAAGACCGAGTCAGGCTTCGGGCAGCACCATTCCGCTGCGTCGATCGTACCTTTTTCGAGCGCTGGCAGGATGTCACCGCCGCCCATGGCCACAGCCGGCACGCCGATGTCAGCGTAAGCGGCACCCACCATGCCGGGAGGCGCGCGGAATCGCATCTGGCGGAAGTCGTCCATGGAAGTGATCGGCTCAGGGAACCAGCCAAGAGCCTCAGGGCCAACCGGCTGAAGCATGAAGCCTTTCACATTCACGCCCATTTCGTCCCAAAGCTGGTCATACAGCTCCTTGCCGCCGCCATACTGGAACCAGCTTAGGAAGGCGATGTTGTCGAGGCCAACGCCAGCGCCCGCAACCGGTGCACCGAAGAGGTTGGCTGCGACGTGCTTGCCGCCCCAGTAGTGGGTCCAGGCGAAACCACCTTCGACGAGGCCCGCATCGACCGCATCCATGATGTCGCGCGGTCCAACGACAGCGCCCGCAGGAAGAACTTCGATAGTGAGCGAGCCACCGGTCAGGGCGGCGACGTCATCACCAAATGCATTTAGCATGAAGACTTCGTCCGCCGTGTTCGGCAGCACCGACTGGATGCGCAGAACCTTCTCGGCCATGGCCGAGCTGGCCATGAGTGCCACACCGACGGCAGAGGCCGTGGCGAGCTTGGTTAGTTTTGAAAACATGTGTTTTCCTCCCATAAATGCCTTCTCTTTGCGTTCATGAACGTCTTGCCGGACCCCGAAGGCAACGGTCCGGCTATTCGGGTGTTCTAATGCGCGGCCTCCAATGCTGGTTTGGCGTGCATCGCATCGGCGAGGACCATATCGCTGGCCTTTTCGCCGATCATGATGGTGGGCGCGTTGGTATTGCCGGAGACAATCATCGGCATGATCGAGGCATCGGCGACGCGCAGCCCGGTGATCCCGTGGACGCGGAGGCGCTCATCGACAACGGCCATCGGGTCGCTGCCCATTTTGCAGGTGCCGGTGGGGTGGTAAATCGTCGTCGCGGTGTCGCGCGCCCAATTGAGCAGCCCGTCGTAGTCGTCGTCCGCCAGGTCCCAACCCGGCGTGTATTCGTCAGTAATGACAGACGCGACAGGCTCGGTCCGGGCAATGCGCCGCGCAATCCGGATACCCTCCACAATGGTGTCCTGATCGGTTTTGGTCGCGAGATAGTTGGGATGGATCGCGGGGTGGTCTTTCATTTGGGGCGAACGGAGTTCCAAATGCCCCGTGCTTTCAGGGCGCATTTGCAGCACACTGGCCGTGAAAGCGTTGAACTCGTGGGGTTTATTGATCTTCTGGCTCGCACTGAAGGGTTGGACATGGAACTGGATATCGGGCTCGGCGAGATCAGGGCGCGTTTTGAGAAAAGCCGTGCCGAGGCTCGCGGCCATGGTCATGGGGCCGGTGCGTGTCGCGGCGTAGTGGAGCGCGATCAGACCCTGTTTTACGAGGCTGTTGATCTCCGTGTTGATGGTGGACAGCGTAGTTTTGTAGACGGGCCGCGCCTGGAGGTGATCCTGCAGGTTTTGACCAACACCGCGCAGTTCATTCACCACGTCGATGCCGTGTTTGGCAAGCTCGCCCCCTGCGCCTATACCGGAGACCATGAGAAGCTGAGGAGAGCCAATGGCCCCGGCGGAGAGGACAATTTCTTTTCGCGCCCGGATGGTTTTTTGCGCCCCGTTATGGAGAACGCGCACGCCCGTGGCGCGGCGGCCATCGAAGATCAGTTTTTCCGCCGGGCAATCGGCCAGGATAGTCAGGTTGCTGCGACGCTTGGCTGGTCCGAGATAGGCAACAGCGGACGAACAGCGCCGCCCGTTGCGCATCGTCAGTTGAAAGTGACCGACGCCTTCTTGATGGGCGCCATTGTAATCCTCGTTCCGTGGGAACCCAAGATTGATGGCAGCTTCGAGGTACCGGTCCACGCATTCCCGCGACACGGCGCTGTCGGAGACCGAGAGCGGGCCGTGCCGCCCTCGGATCTCCGGGTCCCCGCCGGCATAGCTCTCTGCGCGCTTGAACAAGGGGAGTACGTCCTCCCACCCCCAGCCAGCATTCCCCAATTGCCGCCAGTGGTCGTAATCCGCTGCTTGTCCGCGCACATATAATAGCCCGTTGATCGAGCTTGAGCCGCCGAGCACCCGACCGCGGGGCCATTTGAGCGTGCGCCCGTTCAGCCCCGGATCGGGTTCGGTTACATAGCCCCAGTCGGTTTTGGGGTTCCCCATTGTTTTGAAATATCCGACCGGCACATGAATCCACGGGGAGCTGTCCTTCCCCCCGCTTCCAAAAGAGCCACCTGGTATTTTCCGCCATCCGAAAGCCGGTTCGCCAGCACACAACCAGCGGAGCCTGCGCCAATGATGACGTAGTCAAATTCCAAGTTTTTCCTCCCATTTGACGCGTTGGTCAAAAAATGAGACTTTTCGTCTCAGTTTTAAGTGCAGCATGATTCCTTTTGTCGTGCAAGCTTTATGAATGGGGAGGGATGGAAACGATGGACGGCACGGATGGGGGACGGATACCGACAAACCTGCGCACGCTGTTGATCCTTGAGCTTGTCGGTCAGGGCAACGCCCCGATGACGGCGGCAGAGATAGGGCGCGCGCTCGGATTGCCCAAGCAGACCATTCACCGGCTGTGCAACATGCTCACCGAGGAGGGCTTCTTGGTGCAGGACACCGGCGGGCTGCGACCCGGGCGCCGGATGCGCATCATGGCGATGGGCGCGCTCCATGCCTCCACCAGCCACATTGCACGCCACCAGATCTTGCGGCGATTGGCGGAGGAGATCGGGGAGACGGTGAACTTCGTCGTCCCGGAAGCCGATGGGATGAGCTACAAAGACCGGGTCGAGACGGATTGGCCGTTCCGGGTGCAGCTCCCCGTTGGCAGCCACGTGCCGTTTCATTGCACTGCCAGCGGCAAGACCTACCTTGCCTCGCTGCGAAAGCGGGACCGGTTGCGGATTTTGGAGGCGCGCGCGCTGGTCCCCCAGACGAAGAACACGACCACCGACCCCGACCAGCTCCTGTCTGAACTTCGGTCGATTTCGCGAAAGGGCTACGCGCTCGACAATGAGGAGTTCATCGAAGGGATGGCCGCCATTGCGGTGCCGGTGCGCGACCATAACGGGCGTTACATGGCGTCGATTGGTGTGCACGGGCCGGTACAGCGGTACTCGGCGAAGACGGCGGAGAGTTTTGCGCCTGTGCTCGCCGAAGCGGCGTCAGACCTGGCGGAGGTCATGATGGACGCCTAACGGGGCGTCGCGACGGGCGCTCTCCGTTTTTCGCGGTCGCACGGCAAGATCGCGACGCCTTGGCTCAGCCAGAAATGGGGGAGGTCGATGAAAACCCAGTTTTCGGCCAGCTTGCTTCCAAACCTTCGATAGATATCAATCACCCGGAACGCACCAACCTGCCCGGCGGTGGGCAGTCCTTGATAGTCCGTCACGAGGCGTGCTGTGAAATTCGGCCAGCCGAAGAAACCACCGACATGCCCCTCGGCGACGCGGGCGACATGCTTGGTTTTCGCGCGCTCGGTAAAGGCGGCGCGGAAGGGCCCCGCGTGTTGTTGGGCGTAGCGCGCGATTGTGTAGGTCGCGCCAATCCCAGTTGGGCCCCACCATTGCATGTCGTCGACCCAAGTACGGGCAAGCTCCTCTTCCAGCGGCAGACCACTTTGCCACGTACCGAGATCGGCGATCATCGCGTTGATGGTGGCTAGTGTCGTTTCCGCGTCTTCCGATGGTTGCGGATCATAGAGCAAGCCGCCAAGGCCGTGGGGCCCTGGCTGCACAACATCGGCGCCCAACTGTTGCGGAAAGGGCGTGAGGCCCGCCTGCACCATGAGTTGCGGGAAATCGGTATACATGGCGATGTCGGTGATCTGTTCGCCATCGATGCGCAGAAAGGTTGCGTAGCGCAGAAACGCCATGCGGCCGTTGGCCGGGATGCCGAGAAACGGCGCGTCGAAAAGCCCGACGAGATGCCCCATGGAGACCACCCAAACGGAGGTGAAGCCATCGATTTCATTGCGCCCGGCGAAGAACACATCTTCCCGACGCTGGAGATGGGCGAGGCTGGTGTGGAGCGGCTGCCAAAACGCCTCCATCGGCGCTTCGGGCCCTGTCAGCTCGTTGAACGGATGATACCCGCGCCACGTGCACATGGGCGCGACATGCTGCATCGCCGCATGCCAGTTCTGCGCATCCAAAGCGTGATGGTACGTGCGGGCGACAGTCTTTTCTTTTTGGAATTCCATTGTTTACCGGGCAAGTTTGAAAGCTGCATACGCTTGCAAAAAGAACCTTGCCAAAACAGCGTCGCCGAGTCTAGGCTCATTGCAAGCGTATGCAAGAGATGTGTATCCGGGGGGATCATGGCCGATATTCAGCTTCGCAAGATATCTAAGCGTTGGGGTGATTTTATCGGCGTCCAGGAGTTCGATCTGGACATACCCGACCGCGAATTTCTGGTGCTCCTCGGGCCATCAGGCTGCGGCAAGACAACCACGATGCGAATGATCGCGGGCCTGGAAGACCCGACCGATGGGGAGGTCTTGATCGGCGGCAAGGTTGTCAACGATCTGGAACCGAAAGACCGCGATGTGGCGATGGTGTTCCAGTCCTACGCGCTCTACCCGAATATGGACGTCTACGAGAACATTCGGTTTCCGCTGAAGGTGCGCGGGATTGATCCTGCGACCCATGACGAGAAAGTGCGCCGCGCCTCGGCGATGGTGGAATTAGACGATTTCCTGCATCGCAAACCGGCAGCGCTGTCAGGTGGCCAACGGCAACGGGTGGCGCTGGCCCGTGCGATTGTCCGCGAGCCAAATGTCTTCCTGATGGATGAGCCGCTATCGAACTTAGATGCCAAGTTGCGTGTGAGCACGCGGGCGCAGATCAAGAACCTGAGCCACGAGCTGGCAGTAACGACGATCTATGTGACCCACGACCAGATTGAAGCGATGACGCTCGCCGACCGGGTTGTCGTGATGGAAAAGGGCATCGTCCAGCAGGTTGGCTCGCCGACGGAAATCTATGACCGGCCCGCGAACACCTTCGTTGCGAGCTTTATCGGCAACCCGGCGATGAACCTGATCGAAGGCAAGATGGCGGGCGGTGTTTTCCGAGCGACGGGCACGGAGATCAGCGGCCTTGATGCGCCGGACGGGAACATCACGCTCGGCTTTAGGGCCGAAGATGCCCATGTGGTTGCGTCTGGCGGCCAGATCAATGCGCCGATCTACACGATGGAACTTCTGGGCGATGCGACGATGGTGAGCGTGCGGATCGGCGGACAATTGATCAGCTGTAAGGCCGACAAAACCTATCGCGCCGAAATCGACGAAGAGATTTCGATCCAGATACCAAACGAGATTTGTCACCTGTTTGATGGCCAGACAGGTGCACGGATCGGGGGGTAACCCCCGTCAGACCCCCGGCCGCCATGCTGGGACAAAAAAAGGATGTACGATTGCAAGGCACATCCGTCAGTCAGGGAGAAAAAACTGATGTACTTTAAAAAGATAGCTCTTGCCGGCGCAGTGTCGCTGATGGGCTCAACGGCGTTTGCCGGCAGCCATGCGGCCTGTGAGATCGGCGCGCGCGTGTCGATTGTCGGCAACGAATTCCCCGCGATCCAAACCGTTGGTGCGGGTGCGCAGGAATGTGCAGGCGGTGAGGTGTCGACGAACCTCACGGCAGATCACCAGAAGATCAACTTGCCCGGCATGCAGGGCAATCCGGCAGAATACACAACCGCGATCATCGCCAACTCTTCTATTGTTGCGTTGATGAACGATGATGTGATCCGTCCACTCGACGATCTTGTGGCCGCCCATGGCGACGGGCTGAGCCAGAACCAGTTGATCACGATCAATGGTCAGGTGATGGCGGTTGCTTTCATGGCGAACGCGCAACACCTCGTATATCGTTCCGACATTCTGGAGCAAGCGGGCGTCGAGGCTCCGACGACCTATGAGGAAATGTTGGCCGCCGCGGAAGCGATTCGCTCGCAAGGCATTCTTGAAAACCCGGTGGGTGGTGCCTATGCCGCTGGCTGGAACCTGGCGCAGGAATTCAACAACATGTTCCTCGGCATGGGCGGCACGCATTTCAAGGATGGTTCTGCGGAGCCGAATGTTGCGACCGAAGCCGGCGTCAAGACGCTCGAAATGATGAAGGCGCTGTCGGCCTACATGAACCCCGACTTCCTCACCCATGATTCGAACGCCACCAACGCGGAGTATCGTGCGGGCAATGTGGCGCTCATGAACATGTGGGGCTCTCGCGCAGCGACGCTCACCGAAGCAGACGGTGTGCCGCAAGAGGTCATCGACGGCTTTGCCATTGCCGGTCCGATGACAGTCGGCGGCGGGTCTACTCCGGCCTCGACCCTGTGGTGGGACGGCTGGACCGTGGCCAAGAACATCTCTGACGCAGAAGCGGAAGCCACTTTCCTGGCGATGAAGCACGCGATCCGACCGGCCATCCTGGAGGATGACGAAGTGTCAAAGCAAGCGGTCTGGCTGATCGACGGCTATCAGCCGACCGACGCCGCTGTGGGCGTGTTTGAAGCCGCCAAGGCGAAGACGATCCCGTATCCGATGCTGCCTTACATGGGGCTGTTGCACACCGCGCTTGGCAATGAGCTGGCCGATTTCATGCAGGGCAAGGAATCCGCTGAGCAAGCATTGCAGGATGTGGAAGCCGCCTACATCGCGGCTGCCAAAGAAAAAGGTTTCCTCTGAAACCAAACGTCCGGGGCGGCAGAGCGCTGCCCCGGGCCTGACCCGGGGCCTCCGCCTCGGCGTTGATATGCCGTGCCGACCTATGCTCGGGACAAAATGGGGCCAAGTCCGAAATGAAACACAAGACGTTCTTCTGGTTCTTCCTGCCGACGGGGCTGGCGATGTTTCTTTTCATCGCGCTCCCCATCGTGTCGGTGGTGATCCAGTCTGTCTATGCCCCCCATGAGGCGGTGATAATCGAGGTGGAGAATTGCGGTCCCTTTGGCTGCACCACCGAGACAACCATCGACCAGGAGGCGACCGCGGCCGTGCGCGAGGCGCAGCCCTTGGGGCGGTTTGTGGGCCTCGATATCTACTTGGACCGGGGGCACCTTGCGGTTGCCGAGATCAGGGAAGCCTGGGCCGCGTCGGAAAACCTTGGCGAGTTCCGCGACTTTCTGTTCAACCTGCCCTTCTATCGCGCACTGACCTTCACGCTGACCTATACTTTCGTTTGTACGCCGATGCTCATCATCCTTGGGCTGATGATCGCGCTGGCGGTCAACTCGCTCCACCGGCATCTCAAGGGCCTGGCGATCTTCTTTTCGCTGCTGCCGATGATCGTGACACCGCTGATCGGGTCGTTGATCCTGTTCTGGATGATCGACAGTCGAGGTATCCTCGGCAACTTCATCTCATATCTCGCGGATGATCCCGACCTGTCGTTGAAAGCGTCGACGCCGTTGATGTGGATATCGCTGATTATCTATGGGATTTGGTCGTCGGCCCCGTTTGCCTTCGTGGTATTCTATGCCGGGTTGCAGACCCTGCCCCAAGATCAAATCGAAGCGGCACAGATCGATGGCGCGTCCCGATGGGAGCAAGTGCGCTTCGTGGTGATCCCGCATCTGATGCCGCTGGTCACCTTCGTGGCGCTGATCCAGATCATGGACAATTTTAAGGTGCTGGAACCGATCATTGGTTTTCAGGCGCAGGCCCATGCCACGTCATTGTCCTGGATCATCGTGAATGACCTTGGCGGCGAAACGCGGCAGCTCTCAGCCGCGGCCACGACGAGTGTGTTGACGATCCTTGGCGTCGCGATCCTGTTGTCACCGGTATTGATGCGCACGTGGCGCGATTTCAAGTCTGGGGGGCACTGAGCGATGGCGTCCAAAGCACAGCGCATGCCCGCCGGGCTCCGGATTGCGACCACCGGATTTATCTTTCTGTGGCTGATCATCGCGGCGTTCCCGTTCTTCTGGACGTTCTGGGGCAGCTTCAAGGTCGAGCTTGATTTCTTCTCCATAGCCGACTGGACCAACGCGCTTGTGGGACGCAACACCCAAGCTGCCTATGGTTCACCCGTCACCGGCGTGGGCTATGAGGGGGCATGGGTCCAGAACGAGTTCTGGCGTAATGTGATCAACACATTTATCGTCTGCATCTTCGTGGTGACTACCTCCCTGACGATTGGAACGCTTGGGGGCTATGCGCTGAGCCGGTCCGGCTTTCGCTACGTGATCTGGCTTTTGATTATCGCGCTGATCTTCCGGGCGCTACCGCAAGTTACCTTGGTTGCGGGCTATATGCTCCCGTTCTTCGAATGGAACGTTTGGGGCATACTACCGACGGCGATCATCGTCCTCGTGGCGATGAACCAGCCTTTCACGCTTTGGATGCTGCACAGCTTTTTCCAGAACATCCCAAAGGAACTGGACGAAAGCGCCAAAGTTGACGGGTGCACGCAGTTCCAGGCGTTCCGACACGTGATCATACCGGTGATGTGGCCTGGCGTGATCACGACGGGGCTGTTCAGTTTCCTGTTGGCCTATAACGACTTCATCGTCACATCGCTCCTTTTGTCGGAAAGCAATCGGACCATGGTTCCCGAGATTGCCGCCTTCCTCGGCACGACCTACACCGAGGGCAATGTGATGTTTGCCGTGGCCGCCGTGGTTTCGGCGACAGCGCCCCTCTTTGTGCTTGTCATGTTCTTCCAACGCCAGATTGTCAGCGGGTTGACAGCGGGAGCCGTCAAGGGATGACCCCGAGGATTGATCGGCAACCCGGCGAATTTGACCCAGTTGCATACGTATGCACGTTGGAAGCACAGGGCGCGGTCTACGAAGCGCGTGCCTTGGGCCGCGCGGATCGCAAAGCCGATTTGGCATCTATGGATGCACGGGCCTTGCCCTATGTTTTTGACCAACTGCCTGGCCCCACTGCCGGGAGAGGAGGATAGACCCCATGGCCATCGAACATCTGAAACAGTCAAAGCCCGATGCCGAAAAGCGGGAAGAGGATGCGAAAGTCCGTGCCACCGTGGAAGCCACGCTCGCAGATATCGAAACGCGCGGCGACGCAGCGGTGCGCGAGTTGAGCCAAAAGTTCGACAGTTACGCTCCCGCGCAATTCCGGTTGTCGGAAAGCGAGATCGAAGCCGCGCTACAAAAGGTCTCCACCCGGGACATGGAGGACATCAAATTCGCGCAAACCCAGATCCGGCGTTTTGCCGAAGCGCAGCGCGCGAGCATGACGGATGTGGAAGTCGAAACACTGCCGGGCGTGATCCTGGGGCACAAGAACATCCCCGTCTCCTCTGTCGGCTGCTATGTGCCCGGCGGTAAGTTCCCGATGGTTGCATCGGCCCATATGTCCGTGCTGACGGCAAGCGTGGCGGGTGTGCCGCGCATTATCGCCTCGGCCCCTCCCGTGGACGGCGCGCCCCACCCTGCCATCGTCGCGGCGATGCATATGGGCGGCGCCCATGAGATATACGTGTTGGGTGGCATTCAGGCCGTTGGCGCGATGGCGCTCGGAACCGAGAGCATCGAGCCCGTGCATATGCTCGTGGGACCCGGCAACGCCTTTGTGGCCGAAGCGAAGCGGCAGCTTTACGGGCGGGTCGGTATCGACCTTTTTGCTGGGCCGACCGAGACGCAGGTGATTGCCGACGACACGGTGGATGCCGAACTGGTGGCGACGGACCTGCTTGGTCAGGCGGAGCACGGGTATAACTCCCCCGCGATGCTCATCACCAAAAGCCGCAGACTGGCGGAGGAAACGCAGGTCGAGATCGAGCGCATTCTGCAAATCCTGCCGACGACGGAAACCGCGTCGGCGTCCTGGCGCGACTACGGCGACATCTTCCTTTGCGACACCCATGAGGAAATGCTGCAACTCGCGAATGACACGGCCTATGAGCATGTGCAGGTCATGACAGACCGAGATGACTGGTATCTAGAAAACATGCAAAGCTATGGCGCGCTGTTCCTTGGCCCCCGCACCAATGTGGCCAATGGCGACAAGGTGATCGGCACCAACCACACCCTGCCCACAAAGAAGGCCGGGCGGTACACGGGCGGACTTTGGGTCGGCAAGTTTTTGAAAACGCACAGTTATCAGAAGGTTCTGACCGATGAGGCCGCGGCGATGATCGGCGAATATGGCTCGCGGCTCTGCATGCTTGAAGGCTTTGTCGGCCATGCCGAACAGTGCAACATCCGTGTGCGCCGGTATGGTGGGAAGAACGTGGCCTATGGGACGGCGGCTGAGTGACAGACAAGGCTGCCATCAAATCGGTTTTGGCCGGGTATCGCTCGGCCGCCGCGACTTATGATTTGGAACCGGTGGATGCGCAGCTGGTAAGTTTGGTGGCGGAGACGGCTCCGATCCACATGTGCCACCCTTTTGGCGATGGAAGCGGTGGCGGGCATCTTGGTGCGGTTTTGCGCGGCCTCCACAGGGCGATGCCGGACCTTGAACGCCGGGACATGATTGTTACGGCGGGGACCACGCCCGAAGGCCAGAGCTGGGTCGGCTGCATGGGCAATTATATCGGCACTTTCCTTGCGCCCTTCCTCGATATTCCGCCTACCGGACGGCTGGCGCATATGCGCTATCACGAGTTCTTCCGCATCGAAGACAACCGGGTAACAGAGGCCCAGATCATTTGGGACATTCCGGAGTTGATGATGCAGGCGGGGGCCTGGCCCATGGCGCCGCAACTTGGCGCGTATCTCTGCACCCCTGCCCCGATGAGCCAAGACGGGTTAGCGACCGGCGGCAATGGGCAAAGCGCGATGGATCACGTGATCGCCATGCTAACCGACTTGTGCCGTCACCCGGCGGAAGGCGGACCGGAAATCATGCGGCTCGACCGTTATTGGCATCCGCGTTTCAACTGGTACGGGCCTGCGGGCATTGGGACCGCGCGCGGCATTGCCGGGTTCCGGCAATGGCACCAAATCCCGTTTCTGCGCGCCATGCCCGACCGCAAACTCGATGCCATGGGCGATTTGATGAGCCACTGGATTGCTGAAGGTGCCTATGTGGCCGAAACCGGCTGGCCGAATATGCGGCTCACCATCACCGGAGACGGGTGGATGGGGATCGCGCCATCGGACAAAGAGGTCACCTTGCGGAGCCTCGATTTCTGGCGGCTGGAAGATGGGCTTATCCGCGAGAACTGGGTCTTGGTCGACCTGCTCGATCTCTATCGGCAAATCGGGGTCGATGTGTTGGCGCGCATGGGCGAGTTCAACAAGGCCCGGTCGCTCGCCCCGATCCAGATGGAGAGTGGGCTTTGATCAGAGCGCTAGCACATATGTCCCAAGGGCGGCTGAGACCGGCTGTCCGGAATAAGGCCTTGCGCCTTAGGACACCGAGGAAGGCGCCACGCGATGTCTAAGGTGACATCGCTCGAAGTGGCGCGGCGCGCCGGGGTGAGCCAATCGGCGGTCTCGCGCGTGTTTACGCCGGGTGCTTCAGCCAGCGCGAAGACGGTCGAAAAAGTGAAGCGCGCGGCAGAAGAGCTGGGATATCGGCCGAATGTCCTGGCCCGCGCCATGGTGAGCGGCAAGAGCCGGATCATAGGGCTGGTGGTCGCCTATCTCGAAAACCAGTTCTACCCGGTGGCGCTGGAGCTTCTGTCGAACGCCTTACAAAAGCGGGGCTATCACCTGTTGATCTTCACCGCACCAAATTCGACGGACGGGGTCGATCAGGTGATCGAAGACCTGATGGACTATCAGGTCGATGGGATCATTGCGGCCAGTGTTTCCCTCTCTTCGCCGCTGGCGAAGCGCGCCCGGGCGGCAGGTGTGCCCGTCGTGTTGTTCAATCGAGGTCAGGAAGGCGGGCGTTTCTCCAGCGTGACATCAACCAATGTTGCCGGTGGACGCGCCATCGCCGAGCATTTGATCCGGACCGGCCACCGTCGGATCGCGCATATTACGGGGTGGCAAGGCAGCCAGACAGGCCAGGCGCGCGCCCGAGGGTTCGAGATGGCGTTGAAGGCCGCCAATATGACCCCTTTCGCCATGGTCGACGGGATGTATCGGCGCGGGGTCGCAGCGGAGTGTACGCGCCAGTTGCTGGCGGGCACGAGACCGGATGCCATCTTCGTTGGAAACGACCACATGGCCTTTGCGGTGCTCGACGAAATCCGCGCCAAAGGTCTGGAGCCCGGGCGCGATATCTCGGTAATCGGGTTTGACGATGTGCCGCAAGCGGCCTGGGGAGCCTATGATCTGACGACCTATCGCCAGCCGGTGAACCGGATGGTGGAGGCAACCGTCGCCCTGATGCTGAAACAGATCGAGACAGGGTTGTCGCCAGCTCAAAAGATTGAAATCGAAGGGCGATTGATCCTGAGAGGGTCCGTTCACCAGAAAGAAGGAGTGGCCCCATGAAGGGCTTTTCGAACCGGTTCACGGATTTCCCTGACTACATTCTCGGCATCACGCGGGAAATCTGGGAAGATCGCGGGATCGCCACACTACACGAGTATTACGCGCCCGACATTATCGTGCGTTCACCGGGCTCGGTGGTGACCGGCAATATTGGCGTGATCAACGCGACCATGGCAACGCTCGCTGAGTTCCCGGACCGCCAGCTCCTGGGGGAAGATGTGATCTGGTCCGGCAGTCCGGAGACGGGCATGCTGTCGTCCCATCGCATTCTGTCGACAGCCACCCATCACGGCGACGGGGTCTATGGGGCGGCGACCGGCACGCGGCTGGTCTACCGCATCCTTGCCGACTGCCACGCGAAGGACAATGTGATCGACGATGAGTGGTTGATCCGCGATCAAGGGGCCATTGTCCGCCAGTTGGGATGGGAGCCGGAGGCTTATGCGCGGGACCTGATCGACCGCGAGGGCGGCCCGGACGCCTGCGTCAAACCAATGTCGCCGGAGAATGATTTGGCAGGCCCCTACCAAGGCAACGGCAACGATAACGAATGGGGCGCGGCACTCGGTGATCTGCTGACCCGGATGATGGGGGCCGATATGGCAGCCATTCCCGGGCTCTATGATCGCGCGGCGCATCTTTGCTATCCGGGCCACGTGACCGGCCACGGCTGGGACCCGGCGGATCGGTTCTGGATGGGGCTGCGCGCCGCCTTTCCTTCGGCAGTCTTCACCATTCACCACCAGATTGGACGCGAAGACCCGACCATGCCGCCCCGCGCGGCTATTCGTTGGAGCCTCCATGGTCGCCATGACGGATGGGGCGCGTTCGGCAGGCCGAGCGGCGCCGAAGTGTTCGTTCTTGGGATTACCCATGCCGAGTTTGGCAGTCTGGGGACCGCGTCGCCAACGCTCCGGCGGGAGTGGACCTTGTTCGACGAGACGGCGGTCTGGAAGCAGATTGCGTTGCACAAGGGATGAGACGTCGCTTGGCCAATCAAGGCGAGGCATTCGGGGCGCTGCGCCCTTGGTTTGCGGCCAATTCCCCCGAGGTATTTTTGGGCCAATGAAAAGCCGGATGTGATGGAAAATTATGCGGATCTAATGTTCACGGAGACGGTGCAGTCGCTTCAGGATGAAGCCGGGACGCGGGCGCTTTACGCGGCGAAATACCCCGAGCGAACCAAGGCAGCCTTGGGAGCGGAGGAGACATCCTACCTGGAGAGCCGGCGCACGATATACATGGCGAGCGTCTCAGAAACCGGCTGGCCCTATGTGCAGCACCGGGGCGGGCCTGCGGGGTTTTTGAAAGTTCTGGATGGCGAGACGCTTGGCTTTGCGGACTATCGCGGGAACCGTCAGTTCATCAGCCAGGGCAATCTGGCGCGGGACGACCGGGTGTCGCTTTTCGCGATGGACTATGCGCAACAAACGCGGCTGAAGCTCCAGGGGCATGCGCGCATGCAACAAGCCGATGACGCGCCTGACCTCGTTGGGCGCCTCGCGGTGGAAGGTGCCGGTCGCATCGAGCGGGTCGTGACAATCCGCGTTATCGCTTTTGACTGGAACTGTCCGCAGTTCATTACGCCGCGCTACGATGTCGATGAGGTCAATGCGCTGGTTGCGCCGCACCTCTCTGCGCGTGACCGGGCAATCCAACGCCTGTCCGACCGCCTCGCAGCCCTTGGCGAAGACCCCGCACCCCTGATGAAGGACCCCAAACCATGACCGATCTGTCAGACCGCATTGTGCGCTATGGCGAGCTACAACCCTGCCGAACGGCGTTCATTGACGCCCATACCCCCGGCTCGGATCTGAAGGAGAACTTCACCATTATCGGGGGTGGCGTCTCCGAAAGCGCCGATCAGCATGTGCATATCGCTTTGCCGCACGGGTTCAATATCGGGGCGGCGGGGCAACCGCCGAGGTGCCGCAATTCGCTCCACTCCCACCGGACAGCTGAAGTGTTTTTCGTACTCTCGGGGCGGTGGCGTTTCTTCTGGGGGCGTTGGGGCACGTCCGGAGAGGTGGTGTTGGAAGCGGGCGATATCTTCAATATTCCTACGGGCATGTTCCGAGGGTTTGAAAACATCGGTGACGATTACGGGATGATTATGGCCATCCTTGGGGGGGACGATGCGGGGGGCGGTGTTGTCTGGGCACCGCAAGTGATCGAGGATGCATCGGCCCACGGTCTGGTCCTCGCGGAAACGGGCAAGCTCTACGACACCAAGCGGGGTGAAGCTCTGCCGGACGGGGTCGCGCCCATGGCAAAACTGTCGGAGGCGGAGGCGAACGCGTTTCCCGAACCGTCCGCCAAGGACGTCGTTGGCGGCTATGTACGGCGCTATTGGGATATGGTTGCCATCGCCGACAAAACCCCATGCAAGGTGATTGGCGAAACCGGGATCATTCGCGACAAGCCAGGTTTTGAAGTGGATTTCATGACCCGGGCTTCTGCCTCTGACGCGCCGGTTTCCTTTGGGCGCCCGCGGGTGCTTATGCCGGTGACCGGTCACTGGCGGGTCACATGGGCGAGCGACGTCGCCGCTCTCGCCCCCGGCGACACGATGAGCGTTCCGGCCGATCTCGCCCATAGTGTTGTCCCGGCGATGACCGGCGAGGCGGCGCTTTACAGTGTCATCGGCACCGGCGATGAGGCGGGGCTCACCTGGACGGGATGAGCGATATTGTCCGGTCGCGGTGTGTCGGACAGGATGTTTCTCTCGCGACGCGGTGGACAACGTGAATTCGGAGGGCGGTGGGATGGCGATACCAAACGAGGGGGAGTTCGTTGGCTCGACACGGTTCGACACAATGGCACAACCGACGATGAAGGCCCCAGGCCGTTGCGTTTTTCCCGGCAGCGATCTGTCAGATCTGGAAATTGCAATCTTTCCTTGTGCTAACTCGACATAGGAAAACATGAACAGATCAGGCGCAGTCAAAGAGGTCGTGGTCGGCAAGATACGGGTAGGTGGTCGCAAACGTTGAAGATCACGCGCGGACCAACGGTGCGGTTTAACATGCCAAACTAAACCACCTGAGAGACCGGCTTTCCCAAGCGCGTGCCCGGTGGCAGTATCGGGCTGAGGATTGAAACACTATGAACAAGCTAAGCGACGCGACGCGGGATATCTATGACCGACAAGCGGAGGCGTTTGACGCCGAACGCAGCCGTGCCTTTTTTGAGGCGCGTTGGCTGGCACGCTTTGGTGATGGGTTGCCTCGGGGGGGCCGGGTCCTCGATCTTGGGTGCGGGACGGGAGAGCCGGTTGCGGCCTGGCTCATCAACGAAGGGTTTCAACTGACCGGGATCGATTTCTCGTCAAAGATGTTGGAGATTGCCCGCAGGCGGTGGCCCGAGGTTGATTGGCGCGAGGGCGATATGCGGGACCTGGCACTTGAGGACCGGTTCGACGGCATCATCGCCTGGCACAGTTTCTTCCATCTGACCCCTGCGGAACAGCGGCAGACTTTGCCCCGGATTGCGGATCATCTTGCGCCGGACGGTCGGCTTCTGGTGACGGTCGGGCCGCGCGCTGGCGAAGTTACGGGAACGGTGGGTGGCGAAACGGTTTATCACGCGTCGCTTTCGCCCGCCGAATATGCCGTTGCCTTGGAAGACTGCGGGCTCACGATGACCAATTTCGTGGCCGAGGACCCGGCGTGCCGGGGAACGAGCTTGGTGATGGCGAAAAAGGCGGGTGAACAATGACAACAAGTCAATTGATGAGTGTCGCGCCTCTGTTTGCCTCACGGGATTTCGACCGCACATGCGCGTTCTATGCCCCTTTCGGATTCCGGGAGGTCGCGCGTTACGATCAAGGGTACTTAATCCTACGTAGCGACGGAACCGAGTTACATTTCAACCTTTGGGCGACGCCAATCGACCCCAAGACCAATATGAGCGCGGCCTATGTCCGGGTGCTGAACATGGCGCGCTTTGCCGCGTCAGGGGCAAAGCTCGATCTGCCGAGCGCAGGGTGTCCACGTTATGTCGCGCCCGAGGCAAAGCCCTGGGGGATGATCGAAGCACACACGGTTGATCCGGAGGGCAATCTTCTGATTTATGGCGCGGCGGACGAAGGCGGACGCTGGGACAAACGGGAGGAATAGGTCGGTGACAGGTATCAAGACAACGCATGTGGGCTCCCTGCCCCGGACCCAGAATGTGGTCGACTTCATTTTCGCGCGCGAGAACGGGGAGGCGTATTCCGAAACGGAATTCGATGCGGCTATGGCGGACGCGGTGATGGACACCGTCGGCAAGCAGAAGGACGCTGGCGTTGATATCGTGTCAGATGGGGAAACATCGAAGATATCCTACGCGACCTATGTGAAGGATCGTTATACGGGGTTCGATGGCGACAGCCCGCGCAACGCACCGGCTGATTTAAAACTGTTTCCGAAATTCCTGGAACGATTGGCAAATGATGGTGGCACGCCGAAATACGCCCGGCCCATGTGTGTCAGCGAGGTCAAGTCAAAGAGCCAAGGCGAATTGCAGAAGGATATCGCAAATCTGCAAGCGGCCATGGCGGCCCATGGCGTGGAACGGGGCTTCATGAATGCAGCATCGCCGGGTGTGATCTCGCTTTTTTTGCAGAACGACTACTATCCGAGCCGGGACGCCTATTTGGCGGCTTTGGCCGATGCGATGAAAGAGGAATATGAGACAATCGTGGCTGCCGGGCTCGATTTGCAGTTGGATTGCCCGGACCTTGCCCTCTCACGGCACATGCTTTTTACGGACCTGTCCGATGAAGAGTTCCTGAAAGTAGCGAACGCCCATGTGGAAGCCCTGAACCATGCCCTATCTGATGTGCCTGCCGAGAAGGTGCGGGTACATATCTGCTGGGGCAATTACGAGGGGCCGCATGTCTGCGATATCCCCATGTCGAAGATGTTCGATACGCTGATGGCCACAAAGGCGCGCTATGTTCTGTTCGAGACGTCAAACCCCCGACATGGTCACGAATGGACGGTCTTCCGGGATCGGGCGGGTGACATTCCGGAGGACAAGGTCTTGGTGCCGGGCGTTGTGGATACGACGACGAATTTCGTGGAGCATCCCGACTTGGTGGCCGAACGGGTGCGTCGGTTTGTGGAGATCGTGGGCAGCGAGCGGGTGATTGCGGGCAGCGATTGCGGCTTCGGCACGTTTGCCGGATTTGGTGCAATTGACTCCGATATCGCCTACGCAAAGCTTGAAACGCTGGCGGAGGGCGCGCGGCGGGCTTAGCGGCTCTCTGCTGTTCGGCTGCTGGCGTGGTCGTACCGCCAAGATGCGTTTTCCCGCTGACCTTTGCGCAGGACGGAAAAGCGTGCAGAGGTGAAATCACCTTGGACAAGCGCGGTCATCGTCGTCTCAACCGATTGGCGATCTGTGAAGCGCACTGCATTGGTCCCGCTGCCCACAATGATATCGCCGACCTGTAAATCGGTGGTGGCCGTGCCGAGAGCGTTGACGGACGTAATCCAGCTTTGACCAAGCTTGCGCGTTTCAAGGCGGGTCCCATCGGCAAGGGTTGTCCGCCGGATGATCGGCAGTGTGATGGCCGCCTGATCGAGCACATCCTCGCGAGGGGCGCGGTAGTACAGGCTGGCGCGCGCATACCCGTCCTCGTCCATGGTCAATCCATCCAAGATTTGGCTCTTGAGCGAGAGATCATCGCGGAGGGGCGCGCCGTTCAGACCTACGAGGATCAAGCCCTCGGTGATCCAGTCGCCGAAGAGAGCAAGGTCAGCGTTGGGATCAACCTCGGTAATGACGAGAGCGTTGCCGTCGCCGATGCGCTGTGGTCGCGACGAAAATGGAAGCTCCACGTCCCAGTAGGATCCGCTGAGCGAGGTGGGTTCTATCGTTTCGAGGGGCGTGTAGCGTGGCGCTGCGGTGTCAAGCACCAAGCGCGGTGCGGTTGGGGCCTCTGGCAAAGACGCCACTTCGCCGACGAGTGAGACCGGCGCGATGGAGGTCATGTCCACGCGGGACGTCGATGTCTGAAGTTGGTTGCCATCCGGGCCTTGGGTCGTGCCAAAGGCGGTCTTTCGTGCTGTGGGTGCGAGCGCGCCCGGTCGCGTAGCCGGATCGCGAACCGGCAAGTGAAGTGCCAGGGTCGTGTCAGCGGCCGCGACGGGTGAGATGCTCAGTGTGGGTGCCGGTGGTGCCAATGCAGTTGGCGTGGCGGCAATATCGACGCTTCGTGTCGCGGCTAAAGTGGTGTCGCCGCTGGCAAGAGAAGGTTGCGCCCCATTTTTGGTGCCGATGACGGGATCAAGGGTCGGCGCGTTGCGGAGCGCCGCAAACCCGTCCGGCCACACAGAATCAAGGGGCGTCGGTTCGGGCAGGCTGGCCAGGGTTCTGAGTTCCCGCGGTGTTGGTTCGACCAGCACAGCCGTTGCCGCAATATCCGTCGGTCGTTCAAGCTGCGTCGCTACGGTGATACCGCCAACCACGAGCGCGACGGTCGCCGCCCCCGCCGCCAAGGCCAGTTTTCGCCGGTCTTTCGCTTTACCGTTGGCGGGCCCATGCGGAGAGTTGTCAAAGGACGGCAAGCTTTCAAGAACTGCTGTGACCGGGGTAAAGAACCCGGCACCCGGGATGGTTGTTTTTCGCCCAATCAGGTCGAGCCAGTTCTGCGCCGTTTGCAAGCGATCCTCCGGCGCCAGGATAAGAGCCGCATCAATCGCCTTTAGAAAGCGGATCGGGTAGCCGGAGACTTGGCCCGTGAGCGGCACATATGGGTCGGGTTTGGAGGCGGCGCGCGCGGCATCTCTCGTCTGTGCATCGACGGGCGCGGCACCGGTTATCACATGATAAAGCGTGGCCGCCAAGGCGTAGAGATCGCTGAACCGTCCTTGGGGGCTGCCCGCCAGATAGAATTCGAGCGGCGAGTAGCCATCCTTCACAAACTTCATCGCCGCCGTGGATGTGTCGTCAGGCGATATGTGCCGAGCGGCGCCAAAGTCGATGAGAACCGGTGTCCCATCCTGCTGCATCAAAATGTTATCGGGGGAGATATCGCGATGGAGCATGCCAATCCGGTGCAGGTACAAGACAGCGTCGAGGATTTGCCGCGTCACCGTTTCGACCTGCCGGGGTTCGAGCGTTTTTGAGCTGTCCAACATGTCGAGCAAGTCAGGGCCATCCACGAAGTCCATGGCGAGATAGGCCGTACCATTTTCTTCGAAAATTTGGTGCACGTGGACAATGTTGTCGTGCCGGACGTTGGCAAGGCTATGGGCTTCCGTCACGAAGTTGCGGACGATGGACTTGAGTTCCTTGAGATATTTGGGGCTGCGGCAGGCCATTGCCTTGCCGTTGCGATAGACCATTTCCGCGGGGAAGCATTCTTTGAGGACGACCTTGCGCCCGAGGCTGTCGCGGGCCGTGTAGGTGATGCCGAACCCGCCGCAATTCAGATAGCCGTCGATGATATACTGGCCGACCAACAATGTTGTGCCTGCGGGCAGAGATCGGTCCCCGTCCTCTTTGGTCACATCTGGTGCGGTGTCGGTGGACCGAAACTTTTGCAGGTCGACGACTTCGTTGCTGTGCATTCTACGCCCCCATCGCGTGATTCAATGCTTTGTGCCGTCTTGGTAAACGATTGGTTTACGACATTTTTGTGGTCATAGCTTGGCGCTTTATGGGAATAGCGCGGGGCTGTCGGGAACATGGCCTTGATTTGCTGGCGGCCTTGGACGCGTATAGGCGGTCGCTTTTCGGCCTTTTTTGAGCGGCGGACGGATTTTTGGCGGTTTGGATTGTTTCTTCGATAGAAATTACCCGCCGCTCGGGTCACCCGGGTCGAGCTGTGTGAATCGGCCATCGCCAAAGGACGAAAGCGGCCGCACCCAGACCTGGCCATCGGCATCATCATAGATGACGGCGGGGCTTCGATCCGGCTCCCAGATCGCCTCCCCCAATACGCGGTAGAGGCCGCCGTTTCTATGCCGATGAGTTGGTTGCCAGGGGGCGTTCATATCGTCAGGACTGAACCGAGAATGTCGTTAGGCCGATAGGTCGTGCAGCCCTTACAGCCCTGCCGGTAAGCGTCGAGGTACACCTGTTCAAAGTCTTCGAAAGGAATATCCTCCGGGCAATTGACCGTTTTCGAAATGCCGCTGTCGATCCAGCGTTGCGCGGTCGCCTGCATAACAACGTGATCGCGCGGCGAAAGGTCGGCGACGGTGACGAAGTTATTGGGCAGGGGCGCGTTCGGGCCGAACAGGCGACGGTGGAGCAGCGCGGCGTAGTCTTCCACCCGCTCGGACGTTTTCGCGCCATCTGGGGCTGTGATTTGTCGATTGAAAGCGGTCGAGAAAACAGGCTCGATCCCGGATGAGACATTGCCCGCAAACATAGAAATCGTACCCGTGGGTGCCAGCGTGGTGAGCACGCCGTTCCGCAGGCCGAAAGCCGCGATTTTGCTGCGCACCTCATCGTCGAGGTTGCGCAGGACGGGTTGCGCCATGTGCTGTGCCGCATGGAACATCGGGAACGGCCCCCGCTCGGCGGCAAGATCGGCAGAGGCGCGGTAGGCCGCGTTCTTGAAGCAGCGCATCCAGCTATCGAGGAGACCAACGGCTTTCTTAGACCCATAGCGCGCGTCGCACATGATGAGCGCATTGCCTACGCCAGTTAGCCCAACACCGATCCGGCGTTTATTGCGGGCTTCCCAGTGCTGGGCCGTCGTCGGGAAATGGCTGACGTCGATGGCATTGTCGAGGAGGCGCACCGCCGTTGCAACGAGATCGGCGAGCGCCTCAAGGTCCATGGCTGCTTTCGGCGTGAATGGCTCTTGCACGAGGCGCGCCAGATTTATCGAGGCCAAGGGGCAGGCCCCGTTGGGCGGGAGCGGTTGTTCGGCGCAGGAGTTTGTGGCGGCTACCGTTTCAATATAGCTGAGCGGATTGCCGTCGTTGATACGGTCGATGAAGAGCACGCCGGGCTCTGCCGCATTATAGGTATGCTGCATGATCTTGTGCCAAAGCTCGCGCGCCCCAATGCGCCGAATTTCGGTTCCTTGCCATACCAGTGGCCAAGCGGCGTCGCTTTCAACCGCCTGCATGAAACTGTCGGAGATCAACACCGACAGGTTAAAGCGGTTGAGCCGCGCACCCTGGGATTTGGCAGCGACGAATTCCTCGATATCGGGATGGTCGCACGCGAGCGTGCCCATCATGGCCCCGCGCCCCATACCCGAGGCGACCATCTTGCAAATGGCGTCGGCGATTTCCATGACGGCCACGGGACCGGCCGCCGGGCAATCGAGGCCTTTTACGGGCGTGCCGTGGGGACGAATTGTCGAGAAATCGAAACCGATCCCGCCGCCCATCTTCATGGTGCGCGCTGCCTCTCCCATTGTCTGGATGATCCCGTCGAGCGAGTCCTCGACAGTGCCCATGACAAATGTATTGAACAGCGTGACGCTTCGGGTCGTTCCCGAACCGGACAGGATCCGCCCGGCGGGCAAAAGACGGAAGCCCGCCATGGCCTCGTAAAAGGTCTGCGCGACATTGGCTCTAAGCCCGGCAGGCTCAGTGGCGGCGAGGGCGTTAGCAACCCGTCGCCAGGTGTGCTCAACTGAGGAATCCATGATCCGACCTGCGGAAAAATACTGGTATTTCTGGCGCCAAATTTGCTCCGCAATCGCCTGGTCGAAATGCGTTTCCGTGTTCGGTATGATTTTATTCAACAACATGTAAACCCCCTCGGTCGTTCGCATAGTTAACCAAAAATTAACTGCGCGATGCGCCGATAGTTTTCATGTTCACCAAACCGAAGCAAAGAAAAATATCATTTATAATTAGCGCCTTAACCTATGCTAATGTTTGGGTCAACTTAGTTAATGATTTCAATTTTCATCGTTCTGTCGGGAACCAACAGGATAAGCTTAAGACCGTGTTCATGACGCGCGCATAGGGTGCGACTGTTCTATTTGAGGGTCATTCACAATGATTAAACTCTTCGCTTGTCTCGGATCGGGGAACTGCTTCAAACCATGGTTGGCGATGACACAACTCGGCACGCCGTTTGAACTGTCGTTGGTCAACGTTCTTACCGGGGAGCAAAAGACACCAGAATATCTGCAAATCAACCCGCTCGGCGTTGTTCCCTATCTTGTCACCGATACAGGCCAAGGCATTGGCGAAAGCAATGCGATGCTCTGGTATCTCGCGGAGGGGACGCATCTCATGCCGATGACCCCGGCAGCGCGAGCAGAGGCGTTGCAATGGATGTTCTTTGAACAGTCCAAACTGGAGCCGTTTATTTCGCCAGCACGTTTTTTCACAACGATCCTGCCCGGCGAAAAGGAAGCGAAAGCGATTGAGATCAAGCAGTGGCAACTCAAGGCCGATACCGGGTTGGCGCGTCTCGATGCCCATCTGGCAGGCCGTCAGTTCATCTTGGACTGCGGCTACTCGGTCGCGGACATTGCCCTATTCGGATATGGGCATGTGCTGGAGGAAGCCGGGTTGCGCCTGGCGGACTATCCGGCCGTCGCACGCTGGATCGATCAGGTGTCGGCAACCGAGCATTTCCAGCCATTGAGCCTGCTCGGCGCACAGGAGGCGCGTGTCGCATAACGGCACTCGAAAACACGGGACGATATGAACCAAGGGGTTACTCAGCCGGATACGACGCTCACGTCGAACATTCCGGAGCCGAAGGACGCGAACCAATCCGCGTTTGCTTGCGCCTATCGGCTTGAGACGCCCGTTTGGCTTTTTGACATAGACGCATCGCGCATCCTATTCGCAAATGCCGCGGCCTGCCGAGCGTGGCAGGCCCATAGCGAAGCGGATTTGCAAGCCCGCGATCTGTCTGAAGGCATGTCGCCAACCGTGGCGGCGCGCCTCAAACAGTATCAAGCCGATTTTTCGAAAGGTGCCACGTTCAATGAGGTTTGGACGCTGTATCCAAAGGGCGAGCCCATAAGCCTTGATGTCAAATATAGTGGCTTCGTGCTGCAGGACGGGCGTTATGCCATGCTTTGCGAAGCGAGCGTCCCGAAAGACCTAACGCCGGAGAATTTGCGCTCCGCAGAGGCGCTTTTGCATACCGATGTGATGATCTCGCTGTTCAAGCGGGAAGGTCCACCCCTCTATTTGAATCCGGCTGCGCGGACATCCGCCCTTGTGAGCGACCAACGCTTTTCGGACCTGTTCGTCGATCGCCGGGACTTTGATCGGGTCATGTTCGATCTAGATCGCAAAGGGCTCAGCACTCTCGTTGCCAAGGTTTACACCGAGGGCGGCCTGCGATGGCACAAACTCTCCGCACGGGTGTGTATGGACGCCGCAACGGGAGCGCCGTCGATCCTCGTGACTGCGAACGACGTGACCGATTTGAAGGAGGCGCGCGACAAGGCCCGCTTCCTGGCCCATCGCGATCAACTGACGGGATGCTTCAATCGCACCTATCTAAAGCAGATCATCAACGACCTTTCCCATTTCCAACCGCAACAGTGCGGCCTGCTTTTTTTCGATGTGGACCGTTTCAAACAGATCAATGACCGCTTCGGACATGAGGCTGGCGACAGTGTTCTTAAAATACTTGCGCGGCGTGCTCAGGAGATACTCTCCCCACTGGACATACTCGTCCGGATCGGCGGCGACGAGTTTGTCATACTCTTTCGCGACATCGATGATGAAAAGACTGTAATTGAACGAACAGAGCGTTTGCTTGAGAAGCTACAACAGCCCTTTACCGAAAACGCCATCCGCCTTTCCCCCACCGTCAGTATGGGTCTTACCTTTTTCAGGCCAGGCGATCAGAGCCTGACGAATGCCATGAGCGAAGCGGATATCGCGCTGTACTCTTCGAAGGTCGAAGGGCGAAACAGACTTACCGTCTTTTGTGAGACCCTTGGTGCCGCAGCCCGGGCACGGGACCAGATTGAGATCGACCTAAAGGCAGCAACCGAACGCCAAGAATTCGTCCTATACTATCAACCACGTATCGATATCGCCACGCGCAAGATCGTCTCCGCCGAAGCGCTCGTGCGCTGGCAACATCCGACGCGCGGACTTGTCATGCCGAACGAGTTTATCCCGGTGTGCGAAGAGACCGGGTTGATCCAAGAAGTTGGCCAGATCGTGCTTGGGATCGGTCTTCGCCAGATGGCGGCGTGGACGCAAGCGGGCATCGACATTGAGCTGTCGATCAACATCTCGCCGCTTCAGTTTGAAACGCCGGAGCTGATCGACACGCTCAGCGCCTTCGCCGCCGACCCCGCGTTTCCGGCCCATAAGGTCGAACTTGAGGTCACCGAAAATGTCCTGATCGGCGATATGAACAGACTGGCCGAACAGCTTCGCGAGATTTCCGCCTTGGGTTTCCGGATCGCAATCGACGATTTTGGCGTGGGGTATTCCAACCTATCCTATGTTTCAACGTTCCCGGCGGACTGCCTGAAGATCGACCGCGCCTTCATCAGCCGCCTCCCGCAATCGGGCCCCATCGTAAGCCTCATCCTCGCCCTTGCCAAACAAATTGGTGCGCAGACCGTGGCGGAGGGTATCGAAACTACGGAACAAGCCGCCTGGCTTTCGGGCACGCAATGTAACCAGGCGCAGGGCTACCTGTTTCACCGCCCACTCCCGCTCGACACGTTCATGGACGTTCTCACGCAATCCGAGCAAGGTTGAGCATCGGGTCGTAGCGAAGGCCACAACAGACTTAGCGGACGGCATGACGTGCCGTTGACATTTTGAGTATTGTGAGGTGGCTGGCGTGACTTTCTTACGGGACCATGTGCCTTCGTGCTATGGCGGTAATCTCCAACACCAGCTTTGCGCATTCTCAGCGACCGACCCTTCATGGGCCGCCGTGGCAAGAACTGTAAAGAGCGAAGACGCACGAGCGCCCAACACAGCAAATTTCGAAAGCGCATCAGGCGCCAAACGGTAAGTTGCTTGACCTTGCGTCCGCAACCACTCACACTTACGCGTGGTATAGGTTTCGTGCTTGCGCCATCGTTGAAGGGAAACAAGCGCGAGGTAACTCGCGACTGATGGATCAGCGAAAGCGCTCAGCGAAACCCTGCGTGCGAAGGCACGCTTCACGCGGTGGCTGCGTTCTCAGGGAGGAGTTTGAGAATGCAGCCACCGCCCGCTTATCCGGATCACGCACAATGTCTTCCGCTCAGCCGCCGATGCAAACATTGCTGCTTTTAAAAGGAAAAAGGGCAGGAGAGTAGCCTCCCCTGCCCGTGCGTGGTCCGTCCCGGCGCCACTGTAAGTTCAGGTCTATGCGACCCGGTTCGCGCAGCATTTTCGTCAGATCGTCGTTCGTCCACTTTTCGAATTAGGAGCATGTGTGAGCGACTGGCTGCGCTGACCCTGGCTTCCGTCACATTGCGCTACGGGCATGTCCCATCCACGCCAGTATGACGCGCCGGGAGCCTGATTCAGCTTCAACCCTAACCCCTCTAAATCTCCTGAGAACGATCTCTTCGTGACGTTCATCCCTGTGCGCTGTTTTGGGTTTGTCGAACATGCAAAAAACTCTAGATGCAATCAATCGAACGGTTGGAGAATATGTATGCAGAATTTCGATCTATTTCGGCTGGATGGCCATAGCTTGCGGGTCTTCGCCTCTGTGTGCGAAACTGGCTCGGTCAGCCGCACGGCCGAATTGTTCGACGTCAATCAATCCACGATCAGCCATACCCTGGACAAGATGCGCGCCGCAGTGGGCGATCCGTTGTTTGTAAAGTCTGGCCGAGGCATCACACCGAGCGAGAAGGCTCTCGCCATTCTGCCACGGGTCCAGAAAATTCTCACCGATATCGAGGGGCTGGTAGCCCCGGAGAAATACGACGCATCCCGTGATATCCGGCCGTTTGTGCTTGCTATTCCCACGCCGGCTTTGCTGCCGGAGATGAAGGCATTGCATGCCAATCTTCTGGCGGTTGACCCGGACAGCGAGTTCGAACTCCGCCGTATGGCACCACGCGAAATGGTCACTCGTCTACTGTCCGAAGATGAGGCAGACCTTGCGATCACCGTGGCAGGCTTTCGCTATTCTGCCACTTTGAACCATTGCCACTATGGTGAAGACCATTTTGTGATTTTTTATGATGAGGCGCAGCGCGGGCCCATAAAAACAGCGGAGGACTACGCCAAAGCCCGGCACGGTGCGGTGAATTTTGGCGGCGCGAACAAGAGTGTTGTCGAACGAGCGCTAAACGAGTTGGGTTTGAAACGGCGCATTTCGGTTGTCGCACCAACTGCGTCCATGCTTGGCGATCTGGTTCAGGGTACAGACATCGTTGCGACGATGCCCTCACGTCTTGCTACTGCGGCGTATGCCAACTTGGCCTATACCGAGCCGCCTTTTGTTTTGCCGAGCGTGGAGTACCATCTTGTTTGGCACCGTCGCTATGAGCATTCAGGGCGGAATGCCTGGTTACGTGCGCAAGTCATGGCCGCCCGTTTTGTCGACCCGGTGCCGCGTTCCAAAGTTATCCACGGCACGCTGTAACGGGCCATCGTCCGCCTCTTCGTAAATCCTTCCGCTCACCATCGACGGCAGACGCCTTAAATCGCACGCAGCGCGCTCTATTCCGCTGCCATCCCGTGGGCCGGGGCGGGCGCAAGTGGCACGATCTCGGGGGCAGTCTCTACTTTTTTGGCGCGGCGTTCGACCCGTCGCCGGATCAGCGCGTAAACCGGTGGCGTGAAATAGAACGAGACCACCGTTGAGAGAAGCACACCGCCCGCGATGGCAACCGCGAAGGGTGGCCAAAAGGCGCCGCCGTCAAGGATCAGCGGTAGGAACCCACCGAATGTCGTAATCGTTGTCGAGACGATATGACGGCTGGAGCCGGTGACAACACGCACCATCGCACCGATATCCCCGGCGCTTGCCGCTTCGTCCTGATGAAGACCTGTCAGGATGATGATGGCCGCGTTGATTGAGACGCCAATTGAACCAATCACACCGATGATTGCCACGATGCCAAACGGGTATTGCATGATCGCAAGCGACAACATGGAGAGGCCCGCCGACAAGACGCAGACAACGAGCGCCACCACTGTCAGGCGGAACGAGTTAAACGTCAGCGCAATGGTGGCAATGGTCAACGTCACAATCAAACCGACGGACGCCATCAGATTGCCGACCGTGTTCGAACGGGCATCGCTGTCTCCGCCGAGGGCAAGCGTGTACCCCGCCGGTAGATCAAAGCCGCGGCTTTCGAGTTCCAGGAGGACTTGTTGCAGGGCTTCCTCCGGCAGAACATCCGGGACGAGGAAGGCCTGCACCGTATTTTCGCGCAACCCGTCGGTACGGGTGATTACGCTTTCGGCGGGTTCCACCACCAAAGTAGCGAGTTCAGAAAGTGGCACACCGGGGAAGGCACCACCGGCAGAAACGGCAGGCGCATTGGGGAGCAGAATTGGGATGTCGGCAATGGCTTGCAAATTCGCGCGCACACCGTCGCCGAGGCGAACCCGAACCGGAAGTTGCTCGGTGCCTTCGACGAGGGACCCCCCTGTAACGCCAACAAGTGCTGCGTTGAGTTGGGCCGCGATATCGGTGACATCAAGGCCGAGTAGCCGCGCCTTCACCTCATCGATCTGGAAGCGGACCTGAGGCGCGCCGCCGTTGATGCCAGCCCGCGCCTGGGTGACGAGATCGAGATCGGCCATGATTGTGCGAACCTCGTCGCCAAGGGCGCGCAGCGTACCAATGTCCTGGCCTTTGATGGACATCTCAACAGGCGCATCCACAGGCGGGCCCTGGACGATGCTGCGCACAATGACTTGCGCGTCTGGGAAGGCCGCGTCGAAGCTCACTTGCAACTCAGCCACGAGGCGAGCAGCAGCGGCATCGGTTTCGGTGGTGACCATGGCTTGGGCATAGCCCGGTTCCTGCGACCGGTTGCCGACAATATTGTAATAGAAGGCAGGACCGGAGGCACCGATTGTCCAATAGACCGAGCGCGTTTCGGCATCATCTCGGATCAAAGTATCCATCTCTGCAACCGTTGCGGCCGTATCGCTGATTGCGGTGCCTGGTGGCAGGTCAACTTCGATGTAAAATTGGTTGCGCTCGACCCCTGGGAAGAACTGTGCAGTCAGCGTCGGAAAGGCCGCGAAGCCCAGCACAGGCAGAATTAGCGAGAGCGCGATGGCCCGGATCGGATTGTTGAGCGCGAGACGAATGGAGGCCTCGAAAACGCGGCCGAGGAACGGGATTGAGATGCCGTTAGAGAACCTGCCTGTCGAGGCACGTGGCAAAACCCACCCCGCAATGGCCGGTGTGACAGTCAGGGCGATAAAGAGCGACCAGATGAGCATCAGGACCACGGCGATGGCGATGGAGCCGACGAAATCCCCCGCCGGTCCCGGCAACAGGATCATCGGCGTGAAGGCCAGTGTCGTGGTCACCGTCGATGCAAGAAGCGGCGCCGCCAGACGTCGCACGGCGTCGCGCACGGCATCCACGCGCTCCATCCCCTGGATCAGACGGCGGCGAACTTCATCTGCCATTACGATAGCCGCGTCGACCAAAAGCCCAAGCGCCACGATCAGCCCGGTGACGGACATTTGGTGGATCGGCAAACCAAGGAAATTCATCGACGCCAACGTAGCCAGCGACACGATAGGCAGAACGAGGGCAACGATTGCGGCGGCGCGCGGACCAAGCGTCAGGAAAAGCACGCCAATGACGAGCGCGACACCAATGGCCATATTGGTCGCCACGTCAGCAAGCCGCTCGACGG
Organism: Pseudomonadota bacterium; assembly: GCA_039024895.1. GTDB lineage: Bacteria > Pseudomonadota > Alphaproteobacteria > Rhodobacterales > Rhodobacteraceae > JAJDOD01. The sequence continues at coordinate 89,324 of JBCCPJ010000004.1, forward strand.
TGTAGGTACTCTGGTCAAAAAGCAGCGTCTCTTCGATGCCAAACGGAATGAAATCGGCCCCGGCGGCAAGCTCGTCGCGGACAAAGCTCATCCAGCGGTCAATCTGCACGCCGTCCTGCGCCAACACGCCGATCAGAATGGCCGGTTTGCCATTGGCGATGGCATATTCTGAAGCCGGGGCGCGCGGGCCTCGGTCAACGGTGGCAATGTCGCCTAGCGTTACAGTGCTGCCAGTCGCACCTTCCCGCAGGACGACCTGGCGCACCCTTTCCAGCGACTGGATTTCACCCGTAACGTTGATTGTAAGGTCAACATCTCCTTGGAGGCGTCCCGCTTGCACTTTGCCGTCCGCCTCAGCGATGCGCCCGGCGATCTCTGCGGCGGTCAATCCGAGAGCAGCGGCTTTGGTGGGGTCGACGGAGACGACGACTTCTTCTTCCGGCGTCCCGAAGTAGTCAACGGCGCGCGTTTGCGGAATTGCGCGCAACCGGTCGCCAAGCGCTTCGGCGTGACGCGAAAGCAGCGTCAGAGGGGCGGTGCCGGTCGCGGTGACGGAGATCACGGCGGAATAGGCCGAAATACCTTCAGCGTTGAAGTTGGGCGCCAGAACACCGGGCGGGAAGTTCCGGCGCGCATTTTCGACCGCGTCGCGCGCTTCGGTCCAAACCTGCTCGATTGTGGTTTCGTCCAGTGTTTCGATGAGATCGATAGAAACCACGGAGACCCCTGACCGCGAAACGGATGAGACCTGATCGATTTCGGCGATGCTGCGAAGTTCGTCTTCGATTTCAGCCGTGACCAATGCCTCCACGCGTTCTGGATCGGCGCCGGGGAACTGCGTTGTGACGGTCGCGAAGAGATTGGTGATTGTCGGGTCCTCCTGTCGTCCAAGCGACAAGAAGGAGGACAGCCCGGCTGAGATAAGCACGAGGACAATCAGGGCAACGAGGCGGGGCTGACGAAATGTGAGGGTTTCCATGGGACTGCTCTATCTGCTCGGGGTCACATCAACGCGTTGGCCAACGGTGACCCGTTGCGGACCAGCATCGACAAGCGGTGTACCATCGGGGAACCCTGCCCTCGCAAAAACCCGGTCGGCTTCGGCGTGCAAGAGTTCCACCTGCGCGGCGCGCACTGTGCTTTCGCCGTCTACGGTCAGGAGGGTCCACTGGCCGCGAACGCCCTCCTTCAGGCTTGTGATCGGCACCCAGAACCCGTCCTTCTCCACCCGCTCTGTCACCAGCAGGCGCGCCGTTTGACCAAAAGCGGGGGTGAGATCGTCGGAAATCTCAAAGATCGCGACGCGCGTGCGTGTGACCGGGTCAATATCCGGGCGAAGTGATGTCAGCGTGGCGTTTATGTTTTGCCCATCGAGTTCAATGCGCGCGTTTTCCAGCGTGCTTGCATCGAAGTCGAGCGGCACCCCTACCCGCACTTGCGGCGCACGCAACTCGACTAGGCCGAGAATGGGCTGACCCGCCGCCAGCGTTTCGCCGCCGTCCACTTGGCGCGATGTGACGCGGCCATCAAAAGGCGCGGTAACTTGCGACTTAGCGAGGCGAATGTCGACATTTGCCAGCCCCGCATCGACTTCAATGATGCGCGCCGTTAACTCGTCGCGCCGTGAAATGGCTTCGTCCAACATCGCTTGCGAGACCGCGCCGCGGCTTTGGAGTTCGGTATTTCGCGCAACGGTTTGCTCGGCAAAGGTCAATTGCGCCATCGTGGCGGACCGCGAGGCATTGAGTTGGCGACGTTCAGCCAGAAGAAGCGACGTGTCCTGTGTCGCAAGCACCTGCCCGGCGGAAACGGTGTCACCCTCATCGACGCGTATACTCTGGAGCTGTCCGGTCAGTTCGAAAGAGACGGAAACGGTCTTGGCCGCTTCGACCTGACCGATGAAAGCGCGTTGAACATCGTAGCCGGTCTGGAGACTGAGAGGGGTAACTGACACCGGTATCGCCGGCGCAGGATCAGGCGATGGCGCCGCTTCGGCACGGCGCGTCAGCTCTGCGCTGCCATATTGGACCGCAACCGCTGCGACCGCGAGCACCGCGAGGGTGAGTGTGGTGCGGATGACTGCTCGGGCCGTGTATGTGGCGGCACGTTTGAATTTTGATGATTTTACCTGCGCGTCCGTGTGGTCCATCTTCGAATCCTCGCAATGTTAGCGTCTCTAACATATGTTAGAAGTTCTTACTTTGACAAGAGGTACGTGATTTGCGAGAAGTTGGATCATGAATAGTGAGCAAAAAATCGTCGAAGCTGACGGCGCCGAGGCAGAAAGCGCCGCATTGAAAAAGTCGCGCTATCACCATGGCGACCTGCGCGCGGGGCTGATCGAGGCCACCCGTCGGTTGGTTGAGGAAAAAGGACCGGACGGATTTTCAGTGTCCGATGCGTGCCGGCTTGCCGGCGTTTCAACAGCGGCGCCTTACAAGCATTTCAAAGACAAAAACGAAATGCTGGTGGCCATGGTGATGGAGGGAATGATCCGTCACCGCGACAATATGCTGGCTGCTTTGGAAGGCATCCCCGAAGGTTCGCCCGATCGGATCACGGCGCTTGGGCATGAATATGTGAAATTTGCGCTCACCGAACATGGCGTGTTTCGTCTGAAATTTGGCGGATTTACCGATCGGCTGGATGATCCGCGGCTACAGGAGGCGGGCGAAGGGACCTTTGGCATTGTGTTGCGCGAAGTGGCGGCCTGCCGCAATGAGACGGAGATAACCGACGACGTCCGTCGCCGCGGCTTTCTGCTGTGGAGCTTTGTGCACGGGCTATCTTTCCTCTTGTACGACAAGAAGTTGAAGGAAATGGGTGGCGATACGCAGCTCGTTGCGATGCTGACCGATATTGCCCACCGCATGCTGCGAGATTGAGGATTACTCGGCCGCGACGGCGTCGGCGGTTTTTTCCGCGTCCGGCGATGCCAAGGTTGCCCATGTATCGTCGATTGGTGGCGGTGGAGGGGTATCGCAAGTTCGCTGATGGATGATGACCTTGGCAATAAAATGTGCGGAGATCGGCGCTGTCACAAACAGGAACGCCATAATAAGCAACTCGTGGATCGATCCCCCGCCTTCGGCTAGTGCGGCGAAAATGGCTGCCAGAAGCAGCATGCCGATACCAACCGTGCCGACTTTTGTCGGGGCGTGGAGGCGGGTCATCGGATCGTTGAATTTCATCAACCCAATGGCACCGATGAGCGCGAAGGCAGACCCAATCAGAAGGGAAAGACCGGCGAGAAGTGCAAAAACAACGTCAAGTGTCATTCGATGATATCTCCCCTCAGGAGGAAACGTGCGAGGGCGACTGTCGACACAAATCCGAGCATTGCGACAAGAAGCGACACTTCGAAATAGATTTCGACGCCTTGATGGATGCCAAGGACGATAATGATCCCAATCGCATTCACGACCATCGTATCGAGTGCGAGGATGCGATCACCGGATGTGGGCCCGAGTATCAGGCGCACCATAGCCATGATCTGCCCCAATGCCAGCGCGCAAAAGGCAATGATAATACTGATATCGAGGAAACTGGCGATACTGCTCATGCGAAAATCTCCAGCAAACGGCGCTCGTAGCGCGTTTTGATCTCGTCGCGCACACCATCGGGATCATCCGTATGCAAGACGTGGACGAGGATGCTATGCCCCTCGCTTGACAAATCGGCCGAAACTGTTCCGGGCGTGAGGGTGATCGTACCAGCGAGAAGTGTGATTGCTTCAGGTTGCTTCAGTTCAAGCGGAACGGCGATCCAGGCAGGTTTCAGTTTGGCGTTCGGTACCGTCAAAACAATCCACGCGACCTGGATATTGGCAACGATGATGTCCCAAATCACCACGAAACTGTAGGCGATCATTTTGCCCATGCGGAAACCGCGCGGCGTGTTCGGCCACCAGACCGATGTCGCCCAGGGAATAAGAATGCCGAGGATGATCCCGAACACAACCATGCCTGCGCTGACTTGGTTTTGTAGGAGGACCCAGACCACGGCGAGAATCAATGTCAGTAGCGGATGGGGCATGAGCCAGCGGATGGCGCGCGTCATATCACTTATCCTCCGTTGGTTTGCTCAATTTGCCGGGTGTCTCAAGCACGGTGGTTATGTAGGCATCCGGTTGGAAAAGCTCGGCGGCCATGCGCGTCGTATACCCGTGGACTTGGCCCGCAAAAACGGTATGCGCAATAAGCAGCGCGAACAGACCGCCGACGGCGGCGTAGGCCAAAGTCGTTGGCGGCGCGAGAGGTTCTTCGTCCGGGATGTGCTTTGTCGCATGTGCCTTCCAGAAGACGACGCTGCCCGCGCGGGCAAAGCCAAGAATGCTGATGAGGCTAGAAGTTAATACGACCGCCCAAACCCAGACGATCAACGGTGAAGACCACCCGGCATCGAGAACGAGCAGTTTGCCGAGGAACCCGGAAAGCGGCGGAAGCCCCGCCATGGCGATGGCACCGGCAAAGAACATACCGGCTGTCAGCGCCGCCCCCGCGACAGGGGGTTGGGGCGTGAGACTGAGATTGGCGCGCCCGGTCCGCACCAGGTCCGCCACGAGGAACAGCACAGCGGCCGCCAGCGTCGAGTGGATGATGTAATAGAGCGCAGCAGCGATGCCTTCCGGCGTGAACATGGCAATGGCGACCATGACCATGCCCATCGACCCTATGACCGAGAAGGTGACGAGCCGGTCGAGCTTCCGCGCGGCAAGGACACCGACCATGCCGATGGCCACTGAGATCAGCGCGGCAGGAAGAAGCCACAAGCTGTGAAGCCCGCTCGTCACGTCAAGTTCGGGGTGAAAGATCATCGTGTACACGCGGATGATCGCGTAGGCGCCAACCTTGGTCATGATCGCAAAGAGCGCCGCAACCGGCGCGGGCGCCTCGGCATAGCTGGAAGGCAACCAGAAGTGCAGCGGCACCACGGCGGCCTTGATCGCGAAAACCAGCAGGAGCAGGACGGCTGCGATGCGGATGCCAACCGTCTCCGACGGCTCGATCAGCGTGACGCGTTCCGCCAGATCCGCCATATTGAGCGTGCCCGTTTCGGCGTAAATTGCACCGAGGGCGAACAAGAAAAGTGTCGAGCCGATCAGGTTGAAAAGGACATACTGCACCCCTGCCCTTAGCCGGTCATTACCGCCCGCGTGGATCATCAGCCCGTAGGAGGCGATGAGCAGGACCTCAAAAAACACGAAAAGGTTGAATAGGTCGCCGGTGAGGAAGGCACCGAGTATGCCCATGAGCTGAAACTGGAATAGCGCATGGAAGTGGCGGCCACGCGAATCCCATCCCGAACCAATCGCGTAAAGCAAGACGAAGAGCGCCAAAACCGACGTCAACAGCACCATCATCGTCGACAATTTGTCGCCAACAAGCACGATGCCGAACGGCGCAGCCCAATCGCCGAGCCGGTAGAGCAAGACGCTCCCATCTGATGTCTGCCAGGCCAAACCTGCCGCAACCACGACCAGTGCGAATGTGCCGGTAACCGCAAAGGCACGTTGGATGCCAAGGTGGTAGCGCGCGGCGAGAACTATGAACGGGGCCAGGAGTGCCGGCAGTATAACGGGTGCGATAATCCAGTGGGTCATGACTGACCCTCCGTCGCGTTTTCCTCGTCCTGGTCGTCCACGTGGTCGTCGTTTGACCCAAGGAATGCGCCCAGGCCAATCATGACCACCACCGCCGTCATACCGAAGGAGATCACAATCGCCGTCAGGACCAGCGCTTGCGGCAGTGGGTCGGTATAAACTTGAACGGTATCGCGCAACACGGGCGGCGCGCCGACGCGGAGGCGCCCGGAGGTGAAGAGAAAGACATTTACCGCATAGGTCAGCAGTGAGATGCCGAGGATAACCGGGAACGTCCGGAGGCGCAGGACAAGGTAGACCCCTGCAGCTGTAAGGAGGCCAATGGCGGAGGCGACGAGGAATTCCATCTTATTTCAGCTCCGCTCCCGGGTCGCCGACGGGCGGGTCATCCCGGGAAGGGTTGATATCCATTGCGAACTTGCTTTCCTGGGTGTCCTGGCGGCGTGCAAGGCGGGAGAAACTCTCAAGCGACAACATGACCGCGCCCACGACGGCCAGGAAAACGCCAAGATCGAACAGCGCAGCGGTGGCCAGTTCAAACTCGTTAAAAGGCGGTATGCGAACATAGGTGAAGTCGGATGTCAGGAACGGTTTGGCGACAAACCATGAACCGACACCGGTCAATCCGGCTACCAGCACACCCGCGCCAATCACGCCGTGGTATGGGTAGCGCAGTCGGTCAGACGCCCAGTTAAACCCGCTCGCCATATATTGCATGACCACGGCGATGGAAACGACAAGGCCGGAAATGAACCCGCCGCCCGGCTCGTTATGGCCGCGCAGGAAGATGTAGAAACCCACCAGTAGCACAACAGGCATCATCACGCGTGTGAGCACCACCATCATCATCGGGTGCATATCGCCCGCACGCGGTTGATCCGGCACTCGGTTCAGAAGTCGCGCACGCACGGGCCCATTCAAGAGCGTTTCGGTCAGGGCGTAGATCAGGAGTGCCGCGATGCCGAGGACAATGATCTCCCCGTAGGTATCAAAACCCCGGAAGTCGACGAGGATCACGTTCACGACGTTCGTGCCGCCGCCGCCCTTATACGAGTTTGCCAGGTGGAACTCGGAAATGGGCGTCGTGACCGCATCGCGCAGCATATAGTGGTAAGCCATCACAAAAGCCGCAAGGCCAGCGGCGATAGCGACGCCACTATCGCGGATGCGGCGAAGCGGCGAGCTTTCCACCGGTGTACGGTTGGGCAGGAAGTTCAGCGCAAGGAGGAGCAGAATGATCGTCACCACTTCTACGGTGAACTGCGTCATCGCAAGGTCGGGCGCGCTCAGATAGACGAAACCGACAGAGACCATTAGCCCCACGATGCCGATCAGAATTAGCGAGAGGAAGCGGTTACGGTGTAGGAGCACCAATGCGCAGGTGGCCGCGACCAACATGGCCCAGCCAGCAATTGCGACGGGACCGGTTTCCTGTAGCGCGCGCGTTGCAACGCCCACCGTGCCGGTCGTCCAGGCGTGATAGCCAGCGCCGACGATTGTGACCAAGGCGATCATGGCGTACCGACTGAAGGCGCCGTTATGAAGCCAGAACGTAAAGGCTTCGGCCGTTTTGGCAGCCGCCTCGATGATCGCTTCGAAAATGACTTTGGCCTCCGGCCGCGGGGTCACGTCCCAGAGCTTTTGGAGCGGCTTGTAGATCAGCATGACCGCCAAGCCACCAACTACTGCCACGATCGACATGTAAAGCGCCGGAATCCAGCCGTGCCATATCTTGATGTGCTTGTCCGGGACTTCCGCAGCGACCCCAAGGACCGCTCCGGTAATGAGCTTCACGAAAGGCTCGGCGAGGAATGGTGCGCAGCCGATGACCACAACCAACACGACAAGCACGGCGGGCGGCCCCCACATGCCGAAGCCGGGGTCATGGGGCTTTGCCGGGTAGTCGTCCCGAACGGGCCCCAAAAAGGTGTGGCCGATGAACCGGAAGCAATAGGCAGCGGACATTAGCGACCCAAAGGTCGCCAGCGCCGGCACCAGCCACCAAGTGTTGAACAGGACAGTCTTCGTCGTTTCCTCCAGCATCATCTCTTTCGAAAGGAACCCGTTAAGGAAAGGGATGCCCGCCATGGACAGGGCGGCAATGGACGCGATGATGAAGGTAATCGGCATAAGCGTGCGCAAGCCACCAAGAAGCCGGATATCGCGTGTTTTGGCCTCGTGGTCGACAATGCCCGCCGACATAAACAGCGCCGCCTTGAAAGTCGCGTGGTTCAGGATATGGAAAACGGCTGCCATCACTCCAAAGGCAGTCCCGGTACCAAGCAGCATGGTAATAAGACCAAGATGGCTGACCGTTGAGAACGCGAGCAATGCCTTCAGATCATGCTTGAAGAGAGCAATTACGGCGCCGAGGACCATTGTGATAAGGCCCGCGGTCGTCACGATCACAAACCACTCCGGCGTGCCGGAAAGCACCGGCCAGAGGCGGGCCATCAGGAAGATGCCCGCTTTCACCATCGTCGCCGAGTGCAGATAGGCGGACACGGGCGTTGGGGCCGCCATGGCGTGCGGCAACCAGAAGTGGAACGGAAACTGTGCCGATTTCGTGAAGCAACCCAGCAGGATCAGGATCAAAGCTGGCGTATAGAGCGGGTCGGCCTGAATCGCCTCGCGATTTTGCAGGATGACCGAAAGATCATAGCTGCCCGCGATTTGACCCAGAATGAGCATACCCCCGATCATCGCGAGCCCGCCCATACCGGTAACGGTGAGCGCCATACGCGCGCCCTGGCGGCCTTCGGGAAGATGCTTCCAGTACCCAATCAGCAGGAAAGAAGAAAGTGAAGTCAGCTCCCAAAATACCAACAAAAGAAGAATATTGTCGCTGAGAACGATGCCAACCATCGCGCCCTGGAACAGCAGCAGATAGGTGAAAAACTGCCCCATATTATCATTTCGGCTGAGGTAATACCGGCCGTATGTGATGATCAGCAGGCCTATGCCAAGAATTAGGAAAGCGAAGAAGAACCCAAGCGCATCAAGCATTAATGTGAAGTTGAGGCCGAGCGTCGGCATCCAATCGACGCGCGCTGTTACAACCTCGCCCGCAAGCACCGCTGGCAAGTTTGTGAGCAATCCAATGAAAGCTGCTAGCGTCACTGTGAATGTCACGCCACCCACCGCAGAGCGTCCCGCAGCATTCATAATGCCGGGCAGCACCGCACCAAGAAATGGCAAAGCAACAATGATGAAAAGTGACACCGTTCTGGCCCTTCTCGTTTTCAGGTCTTATCTTACGTCCGGAGATGGTGTGCAAACGCATTCGAACAAGGCTATGTCCGACGGGTTTGGTGAAAGAGGCATTAAGGGTTGGCCAAGTTTCACCTTCATGCTTCAGCCGGACGGCTTCGGCTGAGAGCCAACACCTTTGAAACACCAAAGCGCACCAATGGAAAAACCTAGGATCGCAAGCGCTACAGTTGGCCCTTGGAACGGTGACAAGAGCGCGACCATAGCGACGCTGCCGCAGCGCGCGAAGATAATGTCTAGGCTCGAGGAGAACGCCCGCAAGTCTTGTGGCGCGAGGCGAAGCAGCAAATGTGTGGTTGGCGAGTTGCTACAGGCGAGCGCCGCTCCTGCCAAGACGGCCGCCGTTATTTGCATGACAACATCGGCTTTGTTGGTGACCGCAAGTCCATAGCTTGCAGCAATGAGTATTGGTGCGAGGAAAAGGCAGACGCCAAGACCTTTGCCGTCGATACGATCTCTCAAAACGAAATTCAAAAGCGCGAAAGACACCCATACACAGGTGAGAAAAATCGAGACCATTTGACTGCTGAAACCATTTTTTGGCCATCCAATGGAGCAATGGAACAAGTAGAACGTGAAACACCCATAGGTGAGAAAGATGTAAACAAGCAATCGCCAATACCGCGGATGAGATAACAGAGCCCCGTAGTTCGGACGGCGTTTCCCTTCCGATTTGAGCGTTGAGTTGGCACCGATCAGGCAAGTGAGGCCCGCCGTTGCGACGAGTGCAAAGACCACGAACATGGCACGCCAACCAAATGCCGTCAGGATCACGTTGCCAAATGCGGGAAGCAGCGCCGCCGCAACCCCAACCAAGCCACCCCATATCATGAGTATCTTGCCAGAACGCGCAGCGCTCGCTTGGGTCAGAAGGATCGGGACAAGCGGCGAAAACAAACCGCCGCCAAACCCCTGGAGCATGCGGCTCAGAATGAGATCAAGTAACGAGCTGGAGAACGCGGAAAGTACCGAGCCTGACACAAAAAGGACAACGCCAACGGCAAATAACTTCTGTCTGTCAACAATGTCGCCAACCAGACCGCTCGATAATACGGCAATTGCCACGGCGATGGCATAGGCGTTGAACACCCAAGCAAGCTCACCGACATTTAACACAAGATCGCGTTGAATTTCGGACAACAGCAATGGGAGCAAAGTCAGCTCCATTACAAACGCGATGCTTGCCGCGATGGTGCCGACAGTGACAAGGGTTTCCCGTGAATTCAAAAATCCCAGTAGGCGAAAGTAGGTCATTAAAAAGCCTTCAAAAAACGTCGGGAGCCCAAGCCCCCGACATGTGATAGCGCATCATGCGACCATGTCGACCGGGCGGACGACCCTTTCACGCTCTGGCACCGCAATCCCATCCGAAAGAGAGCGCGGCGTTGCCGAAAGAAGCGTTTCCATATCGCCGTTGCTCATCCAGACGAGGAATTCTTCTGACGTCACCTCTTGTTCGGGACCGTACCAGGCGCCCATCTCACAATGGGGATAACCGTAGCGCACCGTGACACCGCGTGACGCAAGCGGCGTCGGCACAAACGCGAACATATAGTCAGGCGACCAAAGCTTCATGGTCATCTCAAAGGCAATCCGAGACAGCACGCCGGTCAAACCCTGATTTCGACGCCCGATGGTGCCGCCCTTGATCCAGAACTCGCCGTGATACCCGACGCGACCGGAAATGCGGTCCAGTGACGGTAAGGCTGAAAAAAACGTGCGATCGGCGTCGGGGGTCGACCCTGGCGTGATATACTTGTGCCTGTGATCGCGGAGATGGCAGGACAAGGTCGCGTCGCCCAATTCCAAAACACGGATAGCTTGCGTATGAATAAGTTCTTTATTTTCGTCAAATCCACAAATCCAGAATGCATTGGTGTCATCCACATAAGAACTGGCAACATCGAACATCGGAAATACGGCTGACCGGTCAGTCTGGCTGCTGCGGAGTCTCCGAAAGGCTGCAAAGTCACCACCAATTTCAATGAAAATGCCGGCTTCTTTGAGTTCGTTTACAAGGGTGGACACGTTTGAAATCATGGTGAACAAGTTGAGTGCAGTCATATCTGTCGCTCCTAACGTTGGACGCAATCATGAGTTGAATCATCTGCGCCTCTTCGTCCTGAGTCGAGCTAATCCGTCAGAATTCCCTCGAATTCCTCCAACAAGTTCTGGGAAACTTGCATTTTATCCTCAGCACTCAACCCGTCGATATCCACCTGCGACGTCACCGAGGTCAAAACGGCGAGCGCTGGAGTGCCATCGGGAAAGACGCATCCCATCAGGAGCCTTTGGAACGTGACAGGCACAGGCCGTTCACTGGATTCCCTCGGTAAGTACCCGAAAATGTGGTCAAATCGAACACCGCCCTCCCCATGTATGCGATCATAAGCTTCAGAGATGAAGCGGTTATATTCTGCCCCGGCCCGGTCTTCGTCGGACAAACGACCGACGGCACTTTTCGCCCATGTCCAGCCGAACCAGCGCGCATATGTCGACTGGTCGCCAATTTCGACGCAGACCCATCCGGCGACGCTTCGGCGGTAAATTGCCAGATAGGGGCGCGCATCGGACATCTCGGGCGATTCGATCCGAGCCATTCCGGCACCCCAGGCTTTAAGTGCGCGCTGAACGAGAGGGGTGCCAAGAAATGCAACGCTGCTGACCGGGTGCTGTTGCGAAAGATACTTTTCCTTCGCCGCATTGATATGCCGCGCCGCTTCCAGATGCTGGGAACGCGTTGGTTTTTTTGTGTCGCCCTGCGCCCAGCTTTCCGCCTGACGAAGCATTGAGCGTGCTCCCATTAGGGAAGCTTCACCCAGATCGGTGAGCTTATATGACTGTTTATGAAGCAAAAAGAGAGAGCCGCCACGGAACTCCTCAAGATCGTTAATATGCCGACGCACAGTCTGACGCGTGAGGCCCAATGACGCGGCTGTCTCAGATAAATTCAGGGTCTGCGCCATGCTCACAAAAGCCCGCAACATGTCAAAGGTCACGAATGTGCTTTTCGGTGCGCGGCTCAAAATAAACCCCGACTCATGGGCGCGTTAAATTTATCATTCAACTTTGCACAATAATTGCAACATAGACGTCTGATAAACGGTCAATTTTCTAATTTCAATCGGTCTGCCATACACGTCTTGAGCGATCTCGAAGCGGCATGCACACGCTTCCTGGGCGCATATGAAAGACAGGACCCGGCATTGAAAAAACCATCCCCTGAAGAGACCCAACGGCACAACGGAGAACGACTGCGCGCGTTGCGTGAAGCGGTTGGGATGACACAAACCGATCTTGCCGCACGCGTAGGGCAAACATCAGACAACATTCACCTCTTCGAGCAAGGCGAGCGCCGGATTACCGCCTCCGAGCTATGGGCCATTTGCGCGGCGATGAACAAACGACCACACGAATTTTTCGACGGCGAAGTTGAAGCGCAGTCCTAGAGCCGCTCAACCATCTCAATTAGAACACCTCGTTCGCTGGTTCGGATAAAGTAGCGACACGATACAAAGCCGATGGGCGTGTTTTTCTGCGCCCAATAATGCTGCTTTACCAGGAATGATGACATCGACGTAGACACGTCGGACCTGTCAATAATGCTCGCCGACGCGGTTTCGATCTCTAAACGTCCGAGAAAGGACGTGTCCTCGGCTAGCCATGTCAAAGCTTCCGGGAAAGATTGAATGACGACGACACTTTCACGCGAGTAAACAATCAACGGGATGGCAACCACCCGCGCGATTTCACTTAAATCCTTTCGCAGTATGCTTTTCAAAAATTGCTGAAAAAAGGCGTCGTCCACTGTCATATCGTGAAAAGTCTAGCGCTTACAAAGCGTTTTGGAACCAAAAACTCTAGACCGTTGGCAGGTAAGCTGCAGGTTTAAGGCAAATGCACTGCGCATATTCATGGGTTCCGAACTCGTATGCCTACGCCCGGATACGTAGTGTTTATTTCCGCCGCAAAAGCGCCATCGCAGTTTTTAACAGCTTGAAGCGATCCTTAAGCGTCCAATAACGCCGTTGACAGGTGCGGCGGGAATCATGACCATTTAGCCAACAGGGGGATGAGTAAAACATGCGTGGTCACATATGTTTAGCGGCCTTTTGCGCGTCGGTTTCAGTTACGCCCGCATTTGCCTGGCAATTTAGTACGACGACAGATCAGCGTGGCGAGATACGCGTGGGATCGCCGGATGCGGAGATGGCATTTTCTTGCTTCAAGGTAGGGGCGCAGAACCACGATCCTTCCGCTTTTACTTGGGAAGTCAGCGGTGATGCCGTCGTCGATGCTGTTCCTGCTGCTACCGGAGAAGTTGTGAACATTGGTCTGACGCTTGATGGCGCTGCCCTTGGCGAGGGGCCCTTCCTGAAAAATGCAGATGACCAATTTTCGACAAGCCTGCCGCGTAACCTGCCGTTGCTCGATGCCATGCAAAACGCCGAAACGCTCGTCCTGTCTATCGGAGAAACACCTGCGTCCTTTCCCATGGCAGGGCTTGAGGCGGCGCTTGCTGAGCTCACAAAATGGTGCGCCACAGAAGACACTGAGGCCACCGCGCCGCAGGTGGTTTCGACGCTGTCGATCTGCGAAAACCCGGACACGGCCACCGCACAGACGATTTGTAGCTTGGAAGCACTCACATCGTTGGAACGCGCGATGTCAGAGGCACTTGTCGCACAGCTTTCAAGCCTTGACGAAAGGGCCGCGAAGGCGCTTCGCTCTGAACAGGCCGGATGGACGTCGTTTCGTGAGAATTGCAGCAATGACGCCGCCTGTATCGAGACTGCAACCAAAGCGCGATTGGCCCGACTTCAGCCCCCGCAAGAGAAACCACCAGCACCCGCGTCGACGGCCATCGCCGCCAAACCGGAGCCTGCCCCCCTGCCCGTGTTGGGCGCGCCGATCACACCGTTGCAACCGGCGCAGTTGTCGTCGGTGATTTGGAACCAGAAGCAGGTACAGATCAAACTGATCCTGGAGGCCGTGCGGTCCAATTCATCGCTTACGGAAGACCAGAACATACTCCGAAACTGGGCACGCCTTGCCCTTGACCAAAATGGTTCGCAAGCGGGCTGGGACCAAGTTGCGCGTTCGCATCTCATCCGCTCAATCGAAGCTAATCCGCCGGGGCCGTTCCTAATCGGGCATCTGTTGAATAGCCCGTTGCGCAACAACAGCTACGAAAACGGTCTGTTCACGGTGAACAACAACATCGATGCACAGGTGCGCCGCTTGGGTGTCCAACTCTCCGGCGTTGGTCAAATCGAGATCCGCGCCCGTTCGCAGCTAAACACCCGCCAACTGCCCGCCACGAAACAACAAGCCGACTATATGAACAGCCGCAGCAATATGCTGCAAATGGGTGTCGTCTATCAGATTGATGAGGTCTCGGGCTTTGGGCAGCAGTATGGCGCCGCCGGGTTTGTGGCGAGGGCGCAGGTGCGATTTGCCGGAATTTTCGAGCGATCGCAAAAGAACAACGTACCCTTCAATCCGCAATCCTTATTGGCCATCTTTGCCAATGAGACAGAGGCCGCGCCAGCCACCGGTCTTGTCGGTGCGGCCGAAGTGCTCGACATCCCGCTGCTGGACGGAAAGGTTTTTGATAATGGAAGCACGCAGAGCGGCTCCGGTGCGGCTGGTAAGGTCAACACCTTGGTCAGTTGGGCGGCGCTGCGGCAAAAAACGCCGGATGTACTGACAGATGAGTTGCGGCGGCTCGCGTTTTTCACCCTTGCAACACAGCGCGAGCGCGACGCGGTGATCGACCCCGTTTATCTCGCGAGCAGCCGTGACAAGAACTTTGCCTTTGATCGCTCCGTCGACGAGTTTGAACGCGCCGAGCTGATTGACGCTGTGGACAATACCCTTTGGCCGGTCGTCCGCCAACGGCTGCCCAATGTGCCAATCGATGTGATTGCCACGCGACAGGTCTATGTGGGCGAGTATGACCGGTCGCTTGGGGGTTTCCCGCTTCAGGTTAGCGGAGGCGCGTTTAATATTGCACGGCAGGGCCGTTTCCCTGCATTGCGCGAAATTCCTGACTTTCTCCCCGTAAGCATCGAGGACGCACGACAACTGGTGGCGTATATGGAGAGTATCGGCCAACCGACGGATCGGCGGCTGGCGATGGTGTTCCAATATCGGATTACCAATGTGGACCGAGTGGAATGGGCTCAAAACAGAGGGCGTCAGCAAGACACCGCACCAACGATTGAACCGATCGCGCTCTCCTTGCACGGGTACAAAAACCTGGAGCCCGGGCAGTCGCCGCTTGCCCAAAAAATCATGGATTTCGATCTGGCCGTGTTTCGCGGGCCAGAGCGGCCCGTCGCTGATCCGTCGCGCGTTGCCTTTTGGGAGGGAGTCTTTGCCACGTCGTCTAGCACCATGGACGATCTCGCCTATGCCGCCATGGGCGTGGCAGATGGCAGCGGCGTTGCCAACAAGCTTGCCGAAGAGGCCGTCCAGGTGCGGCGCGTGAATGATTTCGAAAAACCGACGGCAATCCAAAGCGTGCTGGCCCAGTTGGAAACGGCCCCGAAGCCGAAATCGCTCAAGCTTGAAGGAGAGATCCAGTTTGCTGGATACGACCAGCAGACCGGGACATTCCTCGTCGATGGGTTTTCCTTCCGCGCACCGCAGGGGGAGCAATGGTCTTATCCACCAAGGATCGTCCTATCTGACCCTTCCATATTGGCTCGGATCGAAGCGGACCAATCGACCGCCGCCCTGTTTTTTGCGGCGGAGCGATACCAGACCATATCGGCTGGGATGACCGTTTGGGCGCGGCCCGACCTTGCATCCTATGACGGGCGCAACGTGCAGCTCTTCATCTCCCCGAGCCGCATTGTCCTCCGCGCGGGCGGTGATGATGGCACCGGGTATCCCCCTGCCTACATTGATTTGAAACCGGCAATGCAGGAAGCCGCCCAGCCCGGTGACGCCGCAGCCTCCGTCGCGACGGGCGCGCCCTCCGAGGTTGCGTTGGACTCTGACTATCTAGACTTGCTGATGGTGCGCGATACGCCAGACACCATCAGTGAAACTACGTATCTCCGGATGATGCATGATCGCCGGCTCCGCGAAGCCCGCGCACGCGATCTTGGGATGCCGCTCGAATGGGGTTGGTTTTTCACCAATCCGACCGCGCAGATGAACCCAGTGCAGGAACGCTCAGAGCTTGCTCGTTTCAAGGACTGGACAGCGGCGCGGGCCGCAGCGTTGCCCGAAACCGTTTATCTTCAGTCACCCGGTCTTTCTGGGCCTGGAAACCTGTCCTGCTTTACGGCGGTCAGACTGCAACCCAATATTTTGGAACAGGCGTTTCCGAGCGGCTTGCCGGGTAACCTCACAGTTGAGGGCTATAACAGGCATTCCATCATGTTGAACGCCTTCTCCCGGAATAGTGGGCAAGGTATGCAGGTCTGGCCGCTTGACTACCGGGTCATCGTCGGCACCCCCTCACTTAGCGTCACGCGAACTGCCGCTACCGACAGTGCAAACAGCGCCTGCGGACGACAGACGCGCAACCAACGGCAACCGCTCACGCTGGACGGTGCCATACATCAAAATGCCTTGATTGAGGTTCGAAACGCCATTCGGAAGCCATTGCCGCGCGAGCCTCGCCTGATTTTCCGGGACTTTGGAACGGTGAGCGTCGAAAGCGCAGATGCGCGTGGCCTGAAGCTGAGATTTGACGTCACGCGGTCATCGGTTTTCGCGGTAACGGAAAGCAACCCGGGCACCGCGCTGACCTTGCAGGAAGCGCTCACCAGTGAAAGCCTGCCGCTCCCACCTGAAGCGCTTGACATTTTCGACATCGCACCGGGCGAAGACTGGAGTTCCGCGCGGGCCAAAGCTGCCTCGCGATTGCCGGAAGCCATCGTGTTGGAAGAAAACGGTCCGCCTTCGGGCTTGCGCGTTATCACCCAAAATACCGTTTTCGGCGAAGAACAGCAGTTTCAGGCGCTTCGCAACGGGCATTTCCTGATTGACGTCACTAAGAACGAGGCGATTGCCCTGCTGCGTGAGAATGAGAGAGACCCGGACAGGTTGATCGGTGTCGGCAGCTACCGGACGTTCGATGCGACAACGACCAGTCCCGATGCATTGATCGGGGCGCTTCTGCGCAAATATGGCAAGGACCCAGTGATTGGGGAAGACGGTCGCTTCTACGGGCCACGTCCGGCGCAGACCCTTACCTGGGGCGCACGCACTGGATGTTTGCCCCGCATGGATGACGAAATTCGCCCCTCCCTGAACGATAAATCAGGGTTGCCGGAATATCAGGTCTTGTCCAATACCGCGCGGCAATTTCGGGCACCGCAATTGCAATACACCGATCAGGCTCAGATGATGTTTGAGGGCTGCGGCCCAACGGTGTGGGCGATTGTCGGTGAAGATTCGCAAAAGCAACTGCGTATGATTGTCTGGAGCCTGGACCTGAGTATCATGAACGAGGTCGCACAAATGCCTGATCTGGCGACCAAGGCGGATGGGGACGAAGGGTCTCAGACACTGATCGACAATGCCGCCGATATTGATTTGTAAGCGCGCAACTTTTTCGAAAGCATGTGCGCGTTGGTTAGAGAGGGAACTATCGTGAAGACAGTATTGGTTTTAGGTCTTGTTCTGGGGCTTCATGCAGGCATTGCTGAGGCGCAGAAGCTGGATATCGACGCCATCAAGCAACAAGCCGCGAGCGCGGCGGATGAATTTGCCGAGCTTCGCGCGTTGATGCGGGATCAGGACGCCAATCTGCGCCTCGCTGCTTTTGACGCGATGGTCGCCCATGGCGATCCATCGCTTTATGAAATCGCCACCTCCATGGGGATTGCCGACGTGGACGAAGTGGTCCGGTCTCGCGCACTTTGGGAAATACTGACCCGGATGCGAACGATGGCGATTTTGATCGATCCCGAGGGCAAGACGGCCGATGACACACAGAAAGCACTGCAAAACGCTTATCAAGGTCGGATGAATTTTCAGGTTGGGAACGCGCTGAAGGACTTAAACTGCGTGAACCTTTACTACGTCAAAGAGGAATGCGTTGGCGGGTATAACCTCACTGTAAATGGCACCAGAGTGACGTTTGTTTATGCAAATCAGAACCTTGATGGCACTTTGAAGCTTGAGGGCGACGGCGCGTTGCGCGGCATTTTTCGGAATACGCGCATGAAGCTGGAGTTTCCTGTCGAAATACCCCTGAGGTAGGGTTCAATTCGCAGGAATAACACGTACGGATGAGACCTCGACCGGCAGTCCGGGCGCCCATGTAGAACTGATCGTCACACGCAACTGGCGCGAGAAACTGTTGATAGGGATCGAGAGCGGCTCGTCCGGTGTCATGTCCGCTGACGCGAAAGGCGTGAAATTGGCGGCACCGGGGCGACCTCGATCGATGTCAATCGTGATTGCGCGGGGAGTTGCGGCGCTTGTGGTATCGGCGGCGCCGGTCAGCAAGAGTTCCCGCACACGCACCGGAGCGCTTTCGGAAAGCTGGAGGGTGAAAGACACGCGCCCCGCCTGCGCCGCCACGCGAAACGGCGCTGTGCCATTGGCAAGCCCCGTAGGCGGCACGTTCGGATCAACAAGTTGCCCTGACCATTCTGTCACACTGAACGGCATGCCCTCAGGCGCGGAGCTATCCGTCGAGGTCCCCTCGGCCTGACTGCCAAAACTGCCGCTTCGCAACCAGCGCGCGACGGGGGTCAGAATTTCCTCCATCCTCAACGCACGCACGGATGTCGCATCGGGTGCCGAAACGACCATGGCGACGGGCGTGTCTTCAACATAAAGGATCGCGCCGCTTGTTCCCTGATAAACTTCGCGGCTTTCTCCGCTGGCTTGGTCCGTGCTGGCCAGAACGTAGTGGTAAAGTCCGCTTTGCGTCCTTTCATCCGCGGCGAGCCAAGGTGTGCGATCTATCCGCATGGCCAACCTTTCCAACGTGCCTTGCGGGTTGATCCGCTCCAGTGTGGCGCTGCGTGTCCTGTTCAACACCCGAGACACATCCTTGGTAAGCTTGGAGAATGGGGTATCGCAGCGGTCGCGCGCACTACCCCGCACCAAACCAATGGCGATATCCGCTTCGGTGCGCCGAAAATAAATGGCGGCGGTGCCGGAGGCCTGGGGCGCAGCTGTGAAGAGGTTTACGACTGGTCCTTCGGGATGCACATGCGCGGGAAAGACGACGTAGCAATTTGAGCGGTAGGTGAACAGCAGGCCCTGCCCAAGACCATCCTTTAAGGCGACCGGTTCGGCTTGCGCCGTAAGACCCGACCAAAAAAGGAAGAAGACAAAAAGACGAGGCAATGACATGCTTTACTCAATTCGCTAAGCTTCGTGAGACGGTAACTGGGGTGCGTTCACATGGTCAATGTGAGATTACTTTTGGCGGTTTTGGGCTGGGCTTTCGGTTCGGGGGTCGCAATAAGCGCAGACCGGCTCGATTTGGTCTCCCTCGAAGACAAAATGCTATCCGAGCCACGCGTCACGGCGGAAGCGGT
Organism: Pseudomonadota bacterium; assembly: GCA_039024895.1. Taxonomy (GTDB): domain Bacteria; phylum Pseudomonadota; class Alphaproteobacteria; order Rhodobacterales; family Rhodobacteraceae; genus JAJDOD01. Next base: position 108,716 of record JBCCPJ010000004.1, read on the forward strand.
ATTTGTTGGTTTGGTCTGGCCGCGGCGAGAGGATCGGGCGCCCACCGAAGAGACAATTCTTGCTGCTTTCCCGCCGGACCTTCGTACAGGCGAGGTTTGTGTGCGGATAACGACCGAAGATGGGCTCTACAACGGCAACGCGCGCTACAAGGATAACGGAGTGGCCACGAGCAGTCTTACGTTGCTGCCTTACATACCTAAGGATGGCGATTTGTCGGTTTATGAAGACCAGAACATCGCTGTGCTCGCCTTTCCCTGCGAGAAAGAAGCCAGTCTTGACGAAGTTGTTGTCGCATCCTGGGGTAGTGACGAGCTTGCGGATCTTGGTGCCAAAGCCAATCTGTTGGTGAATTCGTTCCGCGCATCGACCGCTTTTTTGATTGTTGGCGATAGTAATCAAGTTGATTGCGAGCCCATTGAGGGCGGCGAACGGGCCGCCTACGACTTTAGCTGCCCGCTCTCCATCGCGGACATTAAATCGGGCGCGCGGATTGCGCTTTACAGGACGCGGGGCACCTCCCTTGATCCCGAAGTTGCGATCAACATTGTCGGTTGGGAATGAGTGAGAGCGGTTATGACGGGCCGGGCTCTCGCGTTTCCCTGAGACGTGCGTCCAAGCTCTTTCGCGCTGTCCAAGGAAACACGCGATTTCTGGCGGTGCTGATCGGTACGCCCTTTCTTGTGATCCTGCTCTATTCGTTTCCACTCGCGCAAAACTACGTGGTCGAAGCGCGCACATTGAGCGCGCGCATTACAGTTCTGGACCCGGATGTGTTCTGGAAACTGCCCAAGGCACAGTTTTGCGAGGACTTGGGGGAGGCGCGCGACCTTTCGAAGGCGGCCAGTTATCAAGGCACAGGATGCAATCCCGGTCTATTTCGCGAGGTGAGCCTGCCTAGCACCGAAATACGGATCCCAAAGGGGGTGCAAATCCTCATCCAGTATCAACCCGATGGCAGCATTCTTTTCCAACGACTTGAGGATCGCTTCATAGAGGACAAGCCAACTGTCCGACTGACGGATAGCGAAGTGTGGACCGAAGGTTCCGTCCTCAAGATAAAACCTGTCGATTGGACCACGGTGACGCTTCTTGAGTTTGCGGGCGACGTTGTTGTGGGGGAGGAAGCGGGCTCAGGTGCGAACGGGTACTTGATCGATGGTCGTTACGAAGTCCGAGAGCTTTTCCTCCGACAGTACCGGCCTTGGGGCAACGCCAAAGCAAACGCGACGACGGTTGTTTCCGACAATCTTTACCGGGGAGATCGGATCGCCTTCACCAACACGTTGGAGCCAGAGAAAAAGCTCCTGACCGGGTTTTTTGCGCCGCTCTTCGACGCGAATGCGCGCGGTATCGGCATTGTGATTTCCAACGGGTTCGACCCAACGCGGGCGCGGCTTGCAGTGGAGAGCTTTGGTGCGCGAGAAATTGTCGTGACCCCGAGTTGGATCGATCGAGCCTTGCGCGATCCACTATTGTTGGCGCTGACGGCTATTTTGGGGTTTGCCGTGACGACGCTGACCTTTGCGGTCGAGATCAGAAAGTTCAACGGACCAAAATGATTTTGCCGCGCCCAAGGGTCATCTAACGACCAAACTTGCCGCTAACTTGGCATCTGGCGTTTACAAGTGGCCTATTCGTTAGGCATCTTACGATCATGGAGCCTTTGCCATTCTCTCATGACGCCTTTCTCGTGATCATGGCGTGTGTGGTAGCCGTGGTGGCTGCGTTTACCGGTTTGTCCTTGACGCGCGATCTATCAGCGAAGCCGGTCTTTGACAAAAAGCTATCGGTTGCATTGGCCGCAGTCGCTTTGGGCGGTGGAATATGGGCTATGCATTTTATTGGCATGCTTGGACTGCAACTGCCAATCCTGTTTTACTACGACGCCGCGATTACGTTGGTATCCGCGTTGTCCGCGATCCTTATTGTCGGCTTTGCACTGATCCTGCTGCACTTTACGGAGCGGACACCCACGATCATCACAACTGCTGGCGCGGTAATGGGTGTGGGCATTCTGGTCATGCACTATATTGGCATGGCAGGATTGGAGCTTTGCCGCGCCGTCTATAGCCCCATTGGGCTTCTCGTTTCCTCCATTGTGGCAATCGGACTGTGTGTGATCGCCATTTGGGTGGCCTACGGGCAGCGGACGAATAAGAACATTGTCTTGGGCACATTTTGTTTCGCGGGCGCTGTGTTTTCGGTCCACTTCCTTGCCATGGCCGGAACGCTATTTGTCGCGGTCCCAGGAGCAAGCGAGTTCGGTCCGAGCATGAGCAATGAAACCCTCGCCCTCGGCGTCATCTTTTTTAGCTTTGTTATCTTTGGCGCCTGCCTATGGGTGAGCGTTACCTATCTGGTCCGCCCGTCGGATGTGCCGGAAGACGATAGAGGAGCGCGCAACATCTCGCAGCCGGCACGACTTCAAATCCCCTGCGAAAGAGATGGCAGCAAGGTTTTTGTCCCGGTCAGAGATGTCCAATTTGTTCGCGCCGATGGGCATTATACCCAGGTCTACACGCAGAACGAACGATTGTTTTGTGTGTGGCCCGTGACAGAAGCGTCGAAGAGGTTGTTGCCCAGCGGATTTCTACAAACTCACCGCAGTTATCTGGTAAATCCGGATCACGTAGCGCGGTTTGAGCGCATGAAGGACAAGGGGCGCTGCTATTTCGAGGGTGAAAATCTTCCACCTGCGCCAGTGAGTCGCTCCAAGTTGAAATCGATTCAGGATGCTCTGGCGGCGCAACCCGGCGCAGTTCGTGCAGGCTAGCGCGCATTTCGTGCAAAATAGCCGTTTTTCATTGATTTTCTGAAGCCTTGCCGATCCCTCATGTGCCTTGTTCCCACGCAAGCCAGAACATTTGCTTTTAAGGAGGAGAGCCGATGATTCCAGCGGCATTCGAATATTATCGCCCCAAGGATATGGACGGCGTGCTGTCGATCCTAGAGGAGCATGGCGATGATGCGCGCGTCATGGCGGGCGGTCACAGTCTCATTCCCATGATGAAACTGCGGATGGCGGAGGTGCCCCACCTGATCGACCTTCAGGATGTGGGCGGCTTGTCGGACATCGACGTCAGTGCCGACACCGTGCGCCTCGGTGCAATGGTGACTCAAGCCGATATTATCGATCACCCACAACTCCAAGACAGTTTGCCGATCCTGCGCGAAGCGGCCTTGCAAATCGCCGACCCCCAGGTGCGTTACATGGGTACCGTCGGCGGTAACGTTGCCAATGGCGACCCGGGCAATGACATGCCTGGCCTCATGCAATGCCTCAATGCTGTGTTTACACTCGTTGGTCAGGACGGCGAGCGGGATGTGCCAGCGCGCGAATTCTATGAAGCCGCCTACATGACCGCCCGGGAAGATGAAGAGGTGCTAACCGTAGTCACCATCCCGGTTACCGGCGGTGGCTATGCTTACGAAAAGCAAAAACGCAAGATCGGTGACTATGCAACGGCAGCAGCAGCCGTAGTCCTGAAAAAGCAAGGGACGGCCTGCGCGGAAGCTTCCATTGCGATGACCAATCTCAGCGATACGCCCGTTTGGTCCGATGCCGCAGGACGGGCGCTGCTACTGACCGAAGTGGAACCTGCCGCGATCAAAACCGCTGTGGCGGCAATGCTCGACGATATTGACCCGAGCGAAGACAATCGTGGACCCATTGCATTCAAGAAACACGTCGCAGGCGTGATTTTGACCCGCGCGATCGAGCGCGCGTGGTCGCGGGCCTGAGGGAGAATACCATGTCAAAGAAGCAACATTACACCATCACCGTGAATGGCAAGGAAGAAGAGTTTCTCGCCGAACCGCGTGAGTTACTGATCTACACGCTCCGGGAGCGGCTCAATATAACCGGGCCACACATCGGCTGTGAAACCTCCCATTGCGGCGCTTGCACAGTGACCATCGACGGTAAGTCCGTGAAGGCTTGCACGATGTTTGTCGCCCAAGCCGACGGTAAGGACGTCACGACAATCGAGGGGATTGGTGGGCCAGATAACCTCCACCCGCTGCAAGAGGCGTTCAAGGAACATCACGGCCTCCAGTGCGGCTATTGCACGCCCGGTATGATCACGCGAGCCGCAAAGCTTCTTGAAGAAAACCCGTCGCCAACGGAGGAAGAAATCCGCTTCGGCATGGCTGGCAACCTTTGCCGCTGCACGGGATACCAGAACATCGTGAAGGCAATCAAAGCTGCCTCGGTCGAGATGCAGTCAATGCGGGAGGCGGCAGAATGAAAGACGAAGTGACAAGCCGCGAGGAACGGGTCGACAACCTGAAAGGCCTTGGATGTTCCCGCAAGCGTGTTGAAGACGCGCGCTTCACGCAAGGCAAGGGAAATTATGTCGATGACATCAAACTCGACGGCATGATCTTTGGCGACTTTGTCAGGTCGCCCTATGCCCATGCGCGTATCAAGAGTATCGATACCAGCGCAGCACTTGAGGTGCCCGGCGTGCTCGCTGTCTTGACAGCGGCAGACCTGGAACCGCTCGGCCTTCACTGGATGCCCACGCTTGCCGGTGACAAGCAAATGGTGCTTGCCGATGGCAAGGTACTGTTTCAGGGCCAGGAAGTTGCCTTTGTTGTTGCCGAAGACCGTTTCGCGGCCGCAGATGGTATCGAGGCCGTGGACGTCGATTACGAAGAACTTCCAGTGCTCGTTGACCCGTTTGACGCAATGGAGTCGGACGTGGTCCTGCGGGAGGACCTGGTGGGCGAAGATGGCAGTTTGCCGGACGGCGCTCACGGGCCGCGCAAACATCACAACCACATTTTCACCTGGGAAGCGGGCGACAAGGACCCGACTTTCGAGGTCATCGACGCGGCCGAGGTCGTGGCAGAAGAGACAATGTATTACCATCGCACGCACCCCTGCCCGCTGGAGACCTGCGGCTGCGTGGCCTCGATGGACAAGATCAATGGCAAGCTGACGCTGTACGGAACTTTTCAAGCCCCCCACGCCATCCGAACTGTCGTCAGCCTCATCTCCGGCATCGAGGAGCACAACATCCGGGTCATTTCACCGGATATCGGCGGCGGCTTTGGCAACAAGGTCGGTGCATATCCGGGTTATGTATGCTCCGTCGTCGCTTCCATTGTCACTGGCAAGCCAGTGAAGTGGATCGAGGATCGGATGGATAATCTGATGACCACGGCCTTCGCCCGCGACTACCACATGACGGGTCGCATTAGCGCGACGAAGGAAGGCAAGATCACCGGGCTGCATTGTCATGTAACAGCCGATCATGGTGGCTTCGACGCCTGTGCTGACCCGACGAAGTTTCCGGCGGGCTTTATGAATATCTGTACCGGGTCCTACGACATACCGACTGCGTATCTTGAGGTGGACGGCGTTTACACCAACAAGGCACCGGGTGGGGTCAGCTACCGCTGCTCGTTCCGCGTAACTGAGGCCGTGTACTTCATCGAACGCATGATCGAGGTGCTGGCGATTGAACTCGACATGGATGCCGCCGAACTCCGGCGCCTCAACTTCATCAAAAAGGAACAATTCCCCTACACCGCCGCTTTGGGGTGGGAGTACGATTCGGGTGACTATCACACCGCCTGGGACAAAGCCCTGAAAACGGTGGACTATGAGGGGCTTCGCGCCGAGCAGGGGCAACGCATTGAAGATTTCAAGGCGGGAAAGACCCGATCGCTCATGGGCATCGGGCTTTCCTTCTTCACCGAGATCGTTGGCGCAGGCCCCGTGAAGAATTGCGATATCCTTGGCCTTGGCATGTTTGATAGCTGCGAAATTCGTATCCACCCTACCGGCTCGGCGATCGCGCGTTTGGGAACAATCTCGCAAGGTCAAGGTCATGCCACGACCTTCGCGCAAATACTCGCTTCTGAAATCGGCTTGCCAGCGGACAGTATCACCATCGAAGAAGGTGATACCGACACGGCCCCCTATGGTCTTGGCACCTATGGGTCCCGCTCAACCCCGGTCGCGGGCGCGGCAACTGCCATGGCGGGTCGCAAAATTCGCGCAAAAGCCCAGATGATCGCGGCTTACCTTCTCGAGGTTCACGATGACGATGTGGAGTTCGACGTGGATCGGTTTGTGGTCAAAGGGGCGCCGGAGCGTTTCAAGACAATGAAAGAGATTGCCTTCGCCGCCTATAACCAGGCGATCCCTGGTATTGAACCGGGGTTGGAGGCCGTCAGCTACTACGATCCGCCCAACATGACCTATCCGTTTGGGGCTTATGTCTGTGTGATGGATATCGATGTGGACACGGGCGTCACGGATATTCGCCGGTTCTATGCGCTCGATGATTGCGGGACACGGATCAACCCGATGGTGATCGAAGGCCAGGTTCATGGTGGCTTGACCGAAGCGCTGGCCGTCGCTCTGGGGCAGGAGATTGCCTATGATGAGATGGGCAATGTCAAAACCGGCACGTTGATGGACTTCTTTCTGCCCACAGCATGGGAAGTGCCGAACTACGAGACCGACTACACGGTCACGCCCTCCCCGCACCACCCAATCGGCGCAAAGGGCGTCGGCGAAAGCCCCCATGTTGGGGGGGTGCCCTGCTTCTCCAACGCTGTGCAAGATGCCTTTCGCGCATTTGGGCTGCGCCACACCAATATGCCCCATGACCATTGGCGGATTTGGAAAACGGCGAACGACCTCGGCTTGCACGCGTAAGATGTTAACTGTCCCGGATTACGGCATGCGCCGTTTCGGGGAGGGTTTCACCCTCCCCGATCCCCTCCCAGAGTATTTTCGACAGAAGAAGCGGGAGCTGTTCGCGTGACTTGGGCGTCGTTGCAATCGGAATTGGCGGCAAAGGGGTACGTTGCATCGGACGAATTGGCCATCGCATTGCAACTGGCCACATCCTTGGAGCGCCCGCTGCTTCTAGAAGGCGCAGCCGGGGTTGGCAAAACCGAACTGGCGCGCGCGGTCGCTTCGGCACGAGACACCAAGCTCATTCGACTGCAGTGCTACGAAGGGCTGGATGCGGCGCAAGCGATATACGAGTGGAACTATCAGCGACAACTCTTGACCATCCGTGCAGCCGCCGAACACGGCGAAACCGGTAAAGAGGTGGAAAGCCGAATTTTCTCACGCGAGTTTCTACTGGAGCGTCCCCTTCTTGCGGCGATAACGCAGGACGTGTCGCCGGTTCTGCTCATCGACGAAATTGATCGGGCGGATGAGGAGTTCGAAGCCTTTCTCTTGGAGATACTGTCGGACTATCAGGTATCTATCCCGGAACTTGGAACGATATCCGCAACCACGTGTCCTATCGTTGTGCTGACATCCAACGGCACGCGCGACCTGTCCGATGCGCTTCGCCGCCGCTGCCTTTATACCTATGTGGAGTATCCAGATCGCGCGACAGAACTTGCCATTCTGAAGACACGATGCCCTGCCATTGAAGCGCGCTTGGCAGATCAGGTGATCGGATTTGTTCAAAAGCTGAGAGAAGAGCCGCTGGAGAAGACGCCAGGCATCGCTGAAATGCTAGACTTTGCGGCCGCATTGATGGGGCTCGGAATTGCCGATCTCACCTCCGATCCTGCGGTTCTGCATGCGACCTTGACCACGCTTTTGAAGACGCAAAGCGACCAGGCGCAAATCACCGCGGAGGTTGCAAGCCGGATTGCAGGGCGCGCCGCATGAGCCGCGTGACACGATTTGCGGCGCGCGATCCCGGGCCAGCGGCGCGGATTGCAGGCTTCGTCGTACATTTGCGAGAGAACGGTTTGCGTGTCGGCATCACTGAGGCAGAGCTTGCCTTACGGGCGATTGTGGCGCTTGACAGCCCGACGCTTGCTACCGCCCGCGCGGCCCTGAGGGCTGTGTGCACCGGGTGCAAAGCGGAAGCCGAACGCTTCGATGAACTGTTCGATAGCTTTTGGGCGGATGCGGGCCGGGTGAAACAAAAGGTCGTTCAAAGCGCACCATCCAATGCGGGCGACACTGTTCGCTCTTCCCGCGACGCAAAAGGTCGGGACGCGGGGCAATCGGGCGACGCAGTAACGCCCGATGCAGGCGAAGGTGACGCCGAGAGCGACGGGACGGGAGAGTTGATCGCAAGCAAGACGCGCAACCTTGCACGCAAGGACCTACGGGAATTGGTACGGCCAGAGGACATTGCCGAAGCCGAAGACGTGGCGCGACGCCTCGGGGCTGCATTGCGGGATCGCCGGTCGCGACGGCGCAAGGCAGCGCGGCGGGGCGACCGGTTGCATTTCCGAAAAATCATCCGCGCCAGCCTCGCAACCGGCGGTGAACCTCTGCGGCTGATCAAAAAGCAAAGGCCAGATCGCACAAGAAAGATCGTGGCGCTTTGCGATGTGTCGGGCTCCATGGGTGTTTACGCGCAAGTTTACCTCTCGTTTATCGCAGGCCTGATGCGGGCTGACCCGAAGGCAGATGCCTATCTGTTCCACACGCGACTTGTGCGCATTACCGAGGCCTTGCGGGACAAGGATGCCTTGCGCGCCATCGGACGCATGTCGTTGATGGCAGACGGCTTCGGTGGCGGCTCAAAGATAGGGTCTTGCTTGCAACTTTTTACAGACAGCTATGCGCGGCACTTCGTCGATGGGCGGAGCGTCGTCATGATCCTCTCTGACGGCTATGATACGGCCCCAGCAAACCAAATCGGCGCGGCGCTTGGAAAACTCAAAAAGCGCGGTTGCCGCATCATCTGGCTCAACCCGCTCAAGGGTTGGAAGGACTACGCGCCAGTTGCAGACGGGATGGCGGCAGCTTTGCCGCATCTCGATCTTTTTGCGGCAGCCAACAAGTTAGATGATCTGGTTGCGTTGGAAAAAGAGCTCGGTGCCTTATGAGCCCCGCCGAGCTTCTTGACACCGATTTGGCCGAGGCCGCGCAAGCACTAAGAGCGCGCGACGAACCATTTGCCTTTGCTACCATTGTGCGCACCGCCGGCGCCACTGCGGCCAAGCCGGGCGCCAAGGCGATTCTGTCCGCCGATGGCACGATTGTCGAAGGCTGGCTCGGAGGTGGCTGCGCGCGCGGCGCAGTCAAACGCGCCACGGTTGAGGCCTTCGCGAGCGGTCAGCCACAATTGGTTTCCGTCACGCCGGAGGAATTTCTGGCGGAGAGAGGTCTTACATCTGGTGATACCGAAGATGGGGTGACCTATGCCCGCAACGGGTGTCCATCGAAGGGCACGGTGGACATATTCATCGAGCCGTGCCTGCCGATGCCGGAACTCGTCATATTTGGCGAATCTCCGGTAGCCCGCGCCCTTTCCGATCTTGCGCCACAGTTTCATTGGTCGGTTACCCAAACCACCGATGACGCAGCGCTGGCAGCCACAAATCGGCAAAGATATATTGTGGTCGCGTCACAGGGGGTCGGCGATCTTGCTGCCCTGAAGGCGACGCTGGCCGGTGACGCGGTTTACATCAGTTTTGTGGGAAGCAAGCGAAAGTTCGCAGCCCTGTCAGAGAAACTTGTTTCAGACGGGATATCCACCTCACGCGTCGCGGCGATCAAAGCGCCCGCCGGTCTTGATATTAATGCTGTCACGCCAGAGGAAATTGCCCTTTCGATCTTGGCGGAGCTGGTTCAACTCCGCCGCCGGCGGTTAAGGAGCGAAAATGGGTGATACCGTAGCGCGGGCCAATCGGGAGGCCCAAAGTCAACCACGTGGCCGCTATCCATTTTTCACGACGTGCGCTTTACTGCTTCGTCGCCTTCTAAAACGCTGGTCAATGACGCAAGAACAAGCAGACCAGCTCGCCAAGATCAAATTCCCCTGTTGCTGAAAAGGATACGCCCATGGAATTGGCCGATGAAATCACGATCCATGCACCGAAAGAACGCGTGTATGCAGCGCTGAACGACCCAGAGGTTTTGCAACAGTGCATTCCCGGTTGTGAAGAACTCATCAAGCACTCGGAAACGGATCTTGAGGCGAAGGTTGTCCTCAAAGTCGGGCCGGTCAAGGCGCGGTTCGGCGGCAATGTTGTGCTGGATCAGACCGGCGCACCGGATGCGTTCTCTCTGTCAGGTCAAGGGAATGGCGGAACAGCCGGTCATGCGAAAGGCGGGGCGGATGTGACACTCACCGAGGATGATGAAGGTAACACTATCCTGCGTTACGAAGCGAAGGCAGAGATAGGCGGAAAGCTCGCGCAACTTGGCAGTCGCCTTATCCAAAGTACCGCCAAGAAGCTTGCGTCGAAGTTCTTCAAGTCCTTTGCAGACGTGATGAATACGGATGTGGCCGCCTAGCTGACACCTGGAGTGCGGGTCAGGCCTGCCAAAGGTTTGCGTAAGTGGTCGATGGGACATAGAAACATTGACTTGCCGTGATTAGACAGCCCTATCAGGCAAACATCTCCCCTCCTCGGCCGAAAAGCTTGTGTACTTTAAACTGACAACAGAGGGGAACGCGTCAGCTCGAAACCCTTACCAGTCACGCGAGAGCTCTCTCTCTCGTTTCAGGTCAAAAAACGGAATGTCTGGCTCTTTGCAGGGCAAAGGTTTTATTGGTCTGTCCATCATCCCAACCTCTAAGACGGTGACGTTATCCACATGTTCGATAGAAAGCCGCGCCATAAACTTTGGCCGGAAGCACATGGTTGCGGCTCTTTCTACGACTCCCGAAAACTCAATCTACGCCCGTTTGGTCGATGGGCGGGAAACCGATTGGCAAAGTTTGGACTGTCTTTGATGGTGGCAAAAACCTCCGCCAGCCTGACGTCAAACTCAAAAGCCCAAGGACTCATCGCCCGAAGATCAACGAATAGAGTTGTTGCGGCTCAAGAGAAAAACCCTCAACAAAGATCAGCCAATGCGCTAGGTTTCTCGACCTTATTTGCCACATGTGGTCTGCTTTCCCCCCAAGTGCTGCGCGCAAACTTGCGTCTGTCGAGAGCAAACGAGTCTGCGGCCGATGTCAGTTAAAACACCGGCCACACGTTGTTTACGTCGCCTGAGCGCGATCAAGAACGACCGTGGTACGCTTGGCTCAGGGCAAAGCTGTCTTCGAACCAATGCCAAAGCACCACTTGTCCGCCGCGAACTTTGGCGCGGAGGGCGAAGCTGAAGTCACCAGTCTCTTGACCGGATTTTGTTGTCACACCGTTCATGACACCAAAGACCGCGACGGTATCACCGTTCGCGAAGGCATCGGTGTTTTCCCATTTCGTGGTCTGCAAGTTCGAGGAAAAGACGCCGAGAAATTCGAAGATCGCCTCTTTCCCTTTTGTCTCGCCAATCCAAGGCAATGATGTGTCGCCTTCGTTGTGCCAAACCATATCGTCCGCCATAAGTTCGGACATTTTCTCCATATCGCCTCCGCCCATAGCGCCCATAAAGGCCATGACAGTGTCGATTGATGCCTGGGATGTCTCGTCCATTGTTTGTGCTCCTGCGTGTTGTGCGAGAATGACGGCGAGCGCGCTCGCCAAGGTAGTTTTCAGAACGGTCCTGCGTTCCATTTCGGGTCTCCAATCGATTTAGGTTAGTTAGAATTTTCCCGAAGCGTTGTGTTGTGCATCCGGACCGGGCATCGGGGCGATCACATCCCAGTGCTCAACGATGAGCCCGTCTTCGAGGCGGAAGAGATCGTAGAAAGCCTGCGGCTCGCCACCGAACGACCCTTCGGACATCGCCAGTACGAAATTGCCCTCACCGATAATCTTGTGGACCTGTGTATATTCCATGGTGATCCCCTGTTCGGCCATGTCAGACATGAAAACGCCGAAGCCTTCGAGCCCATCAGCCACCATCGGGTTGTGCTGAATGTAGGTGACCGGGCTGATATACTGGGTGATGTCCACATCTTCGTGGCGGATCATCGAGCGCACGAGAAACTCTTCGACTTTCGCCTTGTTTGCTTCGGTCTTGTCGAGATCCGCGATTTCTGTCGCGCCATCAATCTGGGTCCGGCCCGACGGGTTTGGCTCTGCCTCAGGTATGAGGTTGTCCCAGTGCTCGGCTATTTTACCATCTTCGACACGAAAGACGTCGAAGCCGATAATTGCTTTGGGACCAAACCCTTCGTACCGCGCGTGAACAGCGACAATATCATCGTCGGCAATGACGCGCACATACTCGGCCTTGAAGCCGGGCGCGCCGCCAACTGCGGCGACCACTGCTTTCTGTCCTTCGATCCCATCGGGGAAATCGGGGTTATGCTGGATATAGTCCTCGGCATAGTACTGTGCGACGGCATCGGCATTACCGGAAAGTAGAGTGTTTTCGAGCGCTTCGAGCACAAGAGCTTTACTCGCCGCGCTATCAGCGAAAGCTGTGAACGGGATAAGCGTTGCAGCGGTGGTGGCTGCTATTAGTGTTCGGACAGACATGGGAATCTCCTGATTTGAGGTGTGTCTACTGCGAGGGCGGCACGCTTGAAGCGGGACGCCATTCCAAGTTTGGGTTTTCGCGAAAAGCAAAGCGCTCGACGTGACGGCTCATCACTTCGACGACCTGATCCAGACAGCCTTGGTCATCGGCCTCCGCACAGAGTTCCAGGCGATCCTTGCTTGCTGTCAGATCGCACCTACCGAAGGCGAAGACAATTTGCGCATCGCGTTTGTTGCAGGTCGCTTCCACATTACAGCCGAAATGGTGGCACATGGCGTTGAGGTGGTGCGGCGCCTGGTCAGTTTTGAGAACAGCGAAGGCTTTCACGGGAACGATCCTTAAGCATTTGATAAGGACTCTACGCGCGGAAACCCGGGATGATTATTGTCTCATTTCTGATTTGACCGTTCGGTCGACCCGATTAATGCAGACTACTGTTCATCCAAAAGAAGCGGGATCACGATATGCGCGGGCATAGGGGTATCTGTCCCGACGGTGTGATCCAGTGTCTCGCGAAAGTTGTTGCCCGCCACATCTTCGAGCCGGGAATCTACAACGAGTTCCAGCGCCGCAGCATCCCAGGCCTGATCAGGGACAAAACGCCAAACTGTTTCACTTTTTTCAAGCATCGCTTCGCCTTCAACCGGTGTTCCATCGGGCAGTTTGACCGAGATGCTTCGCAATGTTTGGAACCTGTCGAAAGAGCGGTCAAAGGTAACAGAAATAGGATCGAGGGTCCCTCGGCCAGGGAGCGCAACATCCCACGCATCGACCGTTGGTCGGGTGCGAAGTGGCAGTGTAGCGGTGAAGGTCTTCTCAAAACCTGAAGCATTCATCGGCCCGCGCGCCGAGGGCCACCCCTCCTTCACCATCAAGGAATAGCTTTCCGTTTGGATCAGCGCAGGTCCGAGCCTCACATTCTGGGCAACACCGCGTTTAATGCGGCCAGGGTCCATCAGCAAGGTTAAGCGCGTTCGGTCAGCATTCCAAAGCTCCTGCTTGAAACTCATGAATGCCTCGTGATCAGGCGTGCCGTCGGCACCCACGAGCGCGATGAACTTTTCCGAAAGATGTGGTGCCATAGGAGCCGAAAACTGAACGTAAAACCGCAATGTGTTCTCGGGTATCATGTCGCCACTGGGATATATGGCGAGAATTTCCGGCGGATTTGGTGTGTGGTCGGGCGCAATGACAAACTCTGTCATTTCGCGCCCCAGTGTTTTTACAGTGTATGGTTGTCCTTCAAGAAACTCGAAAGACGGCTCAAAGGTAACAACCCCGTCTTCACTACCGTACGTGCCTGACATTGGCGTCTTGTCATCGCAACAGAGGCTCGATGCGCCAACATAGACCTGCAAAACGGCTTGGGGAGAAAGATCATGTGATCGCTCTCCCAGCACAAAGCTGACCCGGTCGGATGTGGTTATCGGCAGATTTAACTGCCCCCCCGTGGCAAGCGCTGGCGATGCGAGAAACACAGTCCAGCACGCCAGCGCAAAGAGGCTTTCCTTTAGGAGGCGCATACCCGGCCCTTACTTGTCGGCCCAGTATTGCGGAAAGTCGAACTCGGCCACCAGGTTGTGAAGCCGATTTGGAAAGCCGTTGAAGTTGGAGTCCATGTTGAGACTTCCGGTGTACATATCGCGGGTGAGCGAGACGAAAAGGTTTTCGCCAAGGGGAGCAATATGCATCGACATGCCATCAAACATCACCGCCTTGCCGGTGTCACCAACCGGCATCATCGGTGAGAGATCAGACTTCCCTCCGCGGGGAAAGTCCTCTGGCATATATGCCTTCGCCCCGTTCAGACTAGCGACTGGGATGACGTGTGGGGATCGGCTATTGGACGTCAAGAAGAGCGTCTCTTCCCCATTCAGCGTGTAGGACACCATATCGAGCGGTTGGCCATTGCCGTAATCCATAAGCGTGCGCGCCGATATCTTTGCGCCATCCACAATCTCTTCAAGGTCAATCAAGACAATGGGACTACAAGTATAGGCCGCAACGAGTTGCGGTTTTCCATCGATTTCATGGATGGACATGGCGCGAATTGGGGCCCGCGTTTCATACTGATCGTGCGAGATATGGTACATCTCCACATTTGCGGCCTCTTGCGTGCCGTCAAACGGATAAGAAATGCGCCGAAGCGTGGAGAGAAAATTATCAAACGCAACGCCGGACACGAAAAGTTCGCCCCCATGGAACTCCATATCCATTATGGCGAGCGACGCGAGTTTGATATTTCCCTTGGCCTCATCGCGCACCAGGGGTGGCATTTGACCAAGACCGCGCGGACGGAATGTCGTTTCCTGATCTGGAAAATGGTCAAGCATCTGTTTTTGAGACGCAAAAGAGGCTAGGTCGAGGATGCTTATTGCACCGCCCTGATTGATGCTGACTACTGCCGGTGCGGATTCGAAGTTGCCGATCCGCGTCACGGAAACGAGAATTTCGGCAGAGATCGGATGGACTGCCATGTCGTTTATCGCAAGCGCGCTTTTCGGAACCCCGAGCACGTCGGCGATTTTGACGTCGATATCTCCGATATTGACAGGTGCGACCTGCGCAGGTGCGACTGCATCGCTCATATCGAACGCGTAAATGGCCCCTTGATAATTGTCGCCGACAAACAGGGTCCCGTCGTCCGTGAACTCAAGCGCGCCCGCAAACTGCAAATCCAGATTGGTGTCTTGCGCGACCGCCGCGCCCGCCAGACTGGTTGCCGCCAACAAAGCTGCCTGCACAGCCAGTGTCACACTCTTCATGATAGTCTCCCTTTTGCTGAATTTATGGCTCGCGCCGTTTCCGTCTGGCTGCGATTTGAGAGCGACACCCGATTGTGCGCTTGATCCGCCATCCTTGATACAAGTCTAGGCAGCATCAAAAAGTTCGACTATTCATCAATTCTCGAGGACTTTATTTGGCAGAGCCGAACAATGATCGATCATCTCAGGCAAATGGCGGTGTTCGCACGCGTCGTCGACGAAGGCTCTTTTCGCGCCGCCGCCAAGGAAGTGGGGCTTTCCCCTTCAAGGGTTAGCGAAACCGTTTCAGACCTTGAAGACTATTTGGGTGTGACACTGCTTTATCGTACAACGCGCAAGATTGCTCTGACAAATGAAGGGCGCATCTTTTACGGTCGCGTGGTCGAGATGATGCGGAGCGCGGAAGCCGGGCTCAACGATATCAGCGCTTTGTCCGTCGAACCTGTGGGCGCGATCAGGATTTCAATCCCGGCCTTCATGTCGTCTGGCTCCCTTTGCACAGCCGTTGCGGACTTTGCGAAACTGCACCCAAATGTCGCGCTATCTGTGAGCTACACTGACAATGAGGTTGGTCTGATTGATGATGGCTTTGATCTGAATGTCCGCGTCGGATGGCTGGATGATAGCTCAATGATGTCACGAAAGCTCGCCGTTGGTCAGCGAGTGCTAGTCGCTGGGAGGGACTATGCCTCAAAACGTTCTGATCCGAAGAGACCTGCTGATTTGGAGGATTGGGATTGGATACGATATCGCAACCGTGCTGACACAACCGAGTTCACCGGCCCCGACGGTGAGACAGAAAAGGTAACCGGGCGCGCGCAAGTAGAGGTCGACAGTATCGACGCACTCTACCACCTCTCCCGCCAAAATATGGGCGTGACCATCCTGCCCTCTTATCTAGCGGAACGCGGGAAAGAGGCGGGCAATCTCGTCCATCTGTTGCCAGATTGGAAGCTGCGCGAGCTCGGTATTTTCGCCGTATGGCCGGATAAGTCCCGTCGCGAGAGCCTCACCCTCCTATTCGTTCGGTTCCTCGCAGACCAAGGGTTATGCGAGGACGCGGACTTGATCGACAGCGCCTGACTTCGCGTAGATCAGGTTCGTTTTCGGGGTACATGCACCCGATGCGACGGGAAACGGGCCGCATCGCGCTAAGATTTCCTGGCGGATCGCGACGTACCTTCAGCAGCAGCCAAAACAGCCCCAATTAAAATCAGAGGTGCCGCAAGAAGAAACGTTGTCGAGAGTTGGAGATTGAAAATGAAAACGTCCGCCAGGACGGGCCAAACCAGTGCAATGTATTCAAAAGGCGCAAGCCGCGAGGCTTCGGCATAGCGAAAGGCCAGCGTCATCGCGATATGGGCAAATCCACCAAAGAAACCAGCCGCCATCAAGAGGACCAGCGTTTTCGGTTCCGGCATGATCCACCCCAAGGGGAGTGTCAGGAGCGCACCCAGCATCGATGCAAGAACAAAATAAAGCGCTATCGCGCCGGGGCTTTCCGTCCGGTTAAGGCTACGAACCAAATTTAACGCAAGGGCGGTGAGCATGGCTGACCCTAAACCGATTACAAATCCGACCAACCTTTGCGTACTTCCCGAACTGCCTTCTAGTTCAGGCCAAACAAGGACGATGACGCCAACAAATCCTAGGACCAATCCGCCAACCCGCCACACGGTTAGTCGTTCTGAGAAGAAAGCGGCCGCTGCGATAGCCGTCAGGATCGGCGCGAGTTGGGCGATTAGTATGGCTTCGGCGAGGTTTAACCTTGCAATAGCGGCAAACGACCCGAAAAGGGCGAGCGCCCCAAAGCTTGCCCTAAGAAAATGCGCGCCCGGTCGCTTTGTCGCAAGGCCGTTGGGGAACTCCCGCCGAACCCAAAGAAACAAGATCAGCGGCACAATCGCAAAAAACGACCGGAAGAAAACGACTTGCCCCAAGGGCACATCGTCGGCCACCGCTTTGACACACACAAACATGACACCCATAAGGGCACCCGACAATATTCGCAGTAGGATGCCAAAGCTCGGTCGATCTATGTGGCTCATGCCGGTTGGTCGGTCTTAGCCAAGGCGTCGCGCAAAGCGTCACCTGCTATATTGATTGCCAAAACGCTCATGACGACAGCCAGCCCAGGCCAGATCATTTGCAGCGGTGTCGAGCGCATGTGAATACGCGCATCGAGCAGCATGGCTCCCCATTCCGGGGTCGGCGGCTGCACACCAAAGCCAAGAAAACTCAGGGTTGAGATGCCAATGATCGCCCGCGCAAACATACCGGTCCACACAACCGTTAGAGACGGCAACAGTGATGGCAGATAATGCCAGCGGGCGACGGCCATCGGGGACAGTCCTGCGAGCTTGGCTTGGATCACATATCCCCGTGTCTGCAACGATAAGCCAATGGCGCGGGCAACGCGCGCATAGCGCATCCATCCTGTCACGCTGAGTGCGAATATTAGGCTCCAGGTCCCAGCCCCCATAAGCCCCGCGATCACAACGGCTGCCACGAGTTCCGGGAAGGCAAGGAAGCTGTCGGTCGTGCGCATAATCGCCCAGTCCGCCACTTTACCGCCGAGCGCTGCCGCAAGTCCTATGAGCGTGCCGATAACGAGGGTTATGAGAGAAATCAGAAACGCCAATCCCAACGACCACCTCGCGCCGTACAACATGCGGGATAAAATGTCGCGCCCCAGTGCGTCCGTCCCAAGCAGAAACTCAGTACTAGGTGGCGACAGGCGGTTCGGGATATTGATGGCTGCGGGATCGTAAGGTGCCAAAAGCGGTCCCACCACAGCGAGGAAGACAAACAACGCCGCCAAATACGTGACACTACGCATCGCCTTCTCCGATCCGAGGATCAATATGCCGGTAGATCAGATCGATAGCCAAGTTAACCGTCACAAAGACAAGTGCGACGAGCACCACAACGGCCTGCACCTGGGGGAAGTCGCGCGCCACGATTGCTGACGTCAAAAAAGTGCCAAGGCCCGGGCGTCCAAAGATAACTTCGACGACCACGAGACCTTCCAGAAGAAAGGCCAATTCCAAGCCGACAACAGTTACCACCGGGACCGCCGCGTGGGGGGCGATATGATCGCGTCCGATGGCTTGCTCCGAAACCCCGCGGCGCCGGATCGCAGGGAGGAATGGCTGTCCTTGCGCCTCCAGAATACCAGACCTGATAATGCGCGTAAGCCCCGCCGCACTACCAAGGCCTAGTGTCATGGCCGGCAAGATCGCATGGGCAGATGTTCGAGCGCCCATAGCGGGAAGCCAGTTTAGTTGGACTGCAAAAAGAAGAATGAGCAAAAGTCCAAGCCAAAAAGCCGGGATCGCGGTTCCCAATGAGGCCAAGGCAACCGCAAACCGATCGACGAAGCTGCCAGGACTTTTGGCAGCCAGGATGGCAAGGGGCACGGACATCGCGAGACCTATGAGAAGCGCCACTAAGGCCAACGGAAAGGTGTAGGAAATCGCAGCCCAGAGATCGGGCCCCACCGGTCGCCCGGTGACAGCCGAATTACCGAAGTCGAATACCAAAATAGGCCCGATCCAATCGAAGAAGGCCGCCCAAAAGTTGGTGTTCAGACCAACCTCCTCACGAACTTGGTCGATGACATCTTCGGTGAGAAGCGCGTCAAAGCGTGCCATCGCGATGGCCTGTGCCGGATCACCGGGTGCGTGCCAGAGCAAGGCGAATGTAATAAGTGCCGTGCCAAACAACACGACAATCGATCGAAGGAGGAGACCAAAAATATTTGCAGTCATCAAATGGTCTCCAGCGCGCCGAGAGAGATCGCCGCGTCCCTTAGCGTTTCGCTATATGCGGATTTAGGGGCCTTCAAAAACTCCTTGGGGTGGGCAATCTCTTCAATCTTGCCGGACTTCAATACAGCGATCTCATCGGAATAAGCGACGGCGTAACCAAGGTCATGGGTGACAATCAGGGCGGCGAAGCCTTCTTCCTTTTGCAGTTCGGCGATAAGTTTCGCGGTGTGCTTTTGGGTAACGGCATCAAGCGCCGATAGCGGTTCATCGAATAACACAAGCGGTGGTGCAGCGATAAGCGCCCGAAGGATACCCACCCTCTGAGCCTGCCCAATCGAAACCTCGCTTGGACGTCTGTCTAAGATTTCCGGGGAGATCTCCAGTCCGTCGCAAAGCCGCCCTAGCTTTTCCGGCGGCAGCGACAATTTCTGCGCAATCAATGGTTCCATGACGGAATGACGCAATGTCTGGGCTGGGTTGAACGCTGACCGAGGCTCTTGCATGACGAGGGCCGGGCGGCACGCGGTGGCCGGCGCGCCGTCCCAAGTGATTGTTCCTTCAGACGGACGAAGAAGCCCTAAGATGGTCGCAATTAACGTGGACTTTCCGGCGCCACTTTCTCCGACGACCGCTAATGTCTTACCAACGGGAACGGAGATCGAAATATTTCGAAGTAACAATAGCTTACCGCGATGAGCGGAGACCTCATCCAACTTCAGCACGAAAGCGCCATCCAGTTTCGGTGCGCCGATAAGGACTGAGCTGCGGATGATTGTGGACGTTCAAGAATATCTTGGGTCGCCGCGCGCTCGACGATCCGACCGTCCTGCAACACAATAAGCTTGGAAACGCGACGGGCCGCCAGGCCAAGATCATGCGTAATCAGCATCATTGCCGTCTGGCGGCCCTCAAGATGCCTCTCGAGTAAATCCATTGTCGCCGCAGCGACAACCGGGTCGAGGGCGGATGTCGGCTCATCCAATACAATCAAATCCGGTGCACCGATGAGAGCCATGGCGATCACAAATCTCTGTTGCATCCCTCGGCTCCAGCCCCAAGGGCGCTTCTTCAAGTCTCCTCCCGCAATTTTCAATGCAGAGAAGAGCATCTTCTGGTCTGCCGTACCCGCCGTCATGCCAAGTGCGCGCTCGGCTTCTCGCCAGTGAAACTCCATGCTGCGCAGGGGATCGAGCGCTTCGTCCGGGCTTTGGGGTACGTGAGCCACGCTAAACCCTTGCGCACGAAGATCGTCGATCAGGGCGTGCCCAAGGGTGGATTTGCCTGAGCCTGAACTGCCGACAAGTCCGATACGATCACCGGGCTCGATCTCAAGCGATGTGGGGTAAAGAATGGTCCGGCCAGAGCGGATGGCGCTCAGGCCGGACACGCGTAGTGTCATTCCGTGAACTTCGTCTCATGGGTGATCCAGTAGGTTTCCGTTGGATGGACAGCGTAGCCCGTGAGGCCAGGCTTTGCGACGTTTGTCTGTGCCACATGGAAGACTGGGATCATGGCGGCCTCGGCGGCGATGATTTCTTGAACGTCATCATAGATCGCTTCGCGCTTTTCCTGCTCAAAGGTCAAACGACCATCGGCCAGGAGTTTGTCGAGTTCCGCGTTCGAATAGCCGCCCGAGTTGGAACCACCATCGGATTTCAATAGCGTCTCCAGCACAGCACCCGGATCGCCTTGCGGTGTTGTCACCCAGGCTTGCAGGAACAGATCGGCTTCGCCTGCAGCCATAAGGTCATTCGACGCACCCCATTCCCCAACCTGAATGTTGGCTGTAACACCGATCGCCGCCAAGAAGGCTTGCGTCAGTTCAGCGGTTGGCGGCAGCGCGGCGCGGGACGAATAGGTTACAATGTCGATTTCAAGCGGCTCACCATCGAGCATCCAGCGACCGCCCTCTTTGACCGCTCCAGCCTCGGCCAGAAGTTCTTCGGCTTTGGCGGGATCGTAAGCCACGGATATGTCAGCTGCCCAACCCTTGCCCTCGGGGAAAACTGTTTCGGCGGGGACACCACCAACGCCAGAAAGCACAGCATCGACCACACCTTGGCGATCAATTGCCATGGAAACCGCTTGACGGATCAGGGGGTTAGACATCGGTCCACTTTTAGCGTTGACCGTGTAGAAATAGAGGCGCGCAGTCGGAGCCGAGAACCCAAGCGCTCCGGTCTCCTGAATGCGCGCAAAGTCTGTTTCGGGGTAGTTTATCACCATATCAACTTCGCCAGCCTCAAAGGCCAGCGCGGCAGAGGCCGGGTCGCCTGAGACAACAACCCGAATCTCTTCCAAACCAGGCGTGCCCAGCCGGTAGTTGGTGTTAGCCTCAACACGGTAAAGCTGTTCCGGAATTGCTTCCATAAATACATAAGGCCCTGTTGCGTTGATCGGAAACGCCTCAGATGGCGCACCCAAGATTGCAATTCCAGGCTCCGAAAGTGTCCAGGGAAAAGCCGCGTTCGGGCTGTTCGTTTCGAATACCACCACGCTATCGCCGTCGCTCGACATGCCCGCAAGGTCTAGGAGCTTGGCCACACGCGCATTATGGCCAACGTGGTTTTCGTCTGAAATCGCCACAATCGAGTCAATCACCGCCTGCGACGTCACTGGCGAACTATCATGAAAAGCCAGCCCATCGCGCAACGTAACGCGCCATGTTGTCGGCGAAGACTGCTCAATGCTCTCAGCCAAACGAGGATAGAGACTTAGATCATAGTCAATCCCCATAAGCGTTTCGGTCACGCCGGTCTGATTGGACATCCAACCGTGGTACCCCGCCCTAGGGTCCGGAATCTCTGCGGTTGGACCAAATCCAACGGAGATGGTCAGGCTGCCCTCTTGAGCGACCGTTGGCAGGGTTGTACCGACCACGATCAACGCGGCAGCAGCAATCCGTGAGAAGAATGACATGGGCATTTCCTTCAGAATTAAGAGTAGAATTTTGATGTGTTCGATTGCTTGTCACGAGCGAGTGTTCTTGCTTCGGCTTGGCTGAGCGACTCTAGTGTTTCTTCGGGCGTAAGCCCTTTCGCCTGTGACTTGGTCCAGATCCGCCTAACCGATGTTGGTGACCAGGGCAATGCCGCCTGAGAAAGCCAGCGGCGCAGCGGTGACGGCAATCCGTCATAGGCGGCCATTGGATCAACGGACCGCCGTTTTCGACGCAAGCTGGTTTGGCCAAGGTTACGCGTCATTCATCGCCTTCCGAAGATTTCTTAAACCGTTCATGCGGCCTCCGTTCGACGCCAAGCCGGAAATGGATCGGGGTAATCAGGTACATCGTAAGGACCAGTAGTATCCTCAGCAGGGACAAGACATGCGTCGAGCCGGTCCTTTAGCGCCGACCAATCAAATCCTGCTCCAATAAACACAAGCTCTTGGCGGCGGTCCCCCCATGGCTCTTCCCAATGGGCCTGCATATACGACGCAGCGTAGGCATCATTCGGCCACCGGTCTTTGGGTACCATCGCCCACCAGTTCCCGAGCGGTTTGATGCTCGACAGTGCGCCCGCCAGTGAGAACTCAATGACCCACTCCGGACGCGTCGAAATCCAGAAATGTCCTTTTGCCCGGATCACATTTGGAAGCATATCTTGCAGAACAGCATGAATTTTCTCCGGTACGAAGGGACGCCGCGCTCTGTAAACTCTTGACGTAACGCCATATTCCTCGGTCTCCGGAACGTGATCTGCGAAACCATATAGTTCTTTGGCCCACATCGGGTGTTCGTGAGCCTTCTGGAAATCAAACAGCCCGGTATCGAGGATTTTGTCGCCAGGGACCGCAGAATGGTTGGTCTCTATAATCTCCGCATCCGCATTCAAGCTGCGAATGATCTTGCGGGCCATTTCAATCTTCTCCGGACTTGCGTCGGCCACCTTGTTCAAAATGACAACATCCGCAAACTCAATTTGCTCTGTCAACAAATTCACCAGGGTGCGCTCGTCATCCTCTCCCAAGGTCTCGCCGCGATCCTTGAGAAAGTCAAAAGACGTGTAGTCATTCAGCAGGTTCACGGCGTCCACCACCGTGACCATCGTGTCGATCCTGGCCACATCCGAAAGGCTGTCGCCGAACTCATCACGAAAATCGAACGTGGCTGCAACAGGAAGAGGTTCGGATATGCCTGTGGATTCAATCAAAAGATAATCAAAACGATCTTCTGCCGCGAGGCGGCGTACCTCCTCCAAAAGATCATCCCTGAGCGTACAGCAAATACACCCATTGGACATCTCAACAAGAGTTTCGTCCGTACGGCTCAGCTCAGTATCGGCGCGCACGAGGTCTGCGTCGATATTCACTTCGGACATATCATTGACGATCACGGCGACACGACGCCCTTCGCGGTTATTCAGGACGCGGTTCAACAGTGTTGTTTTGCCGGCCCCGAGAAAACCAGAAAGGACCGTGACAGGAAGGCGATTATCTTGCATGGCTGACCTCAAATAGCTGCGCAGAGAGTCTCGTAACTTACGCAGTTACTAGACGAATGCAACTGAAATGGTTACTTGTATCAGCCTCTGTTAGAAAGACCGTACATGAAGCGCAATAGCCGCCTGTCCCTTGCCCTGCATACGCTCAGCCATATGGCCGGCGATCCTGCGCGCGTGAGAACATCGGCAGACATAGCGGACCATGCTGGAACGAACCCTGTTGTTGTTCGTCGCGTCCTGGGACGTCTGCGCGAGGCGGGGTTATTGCTATCAGAAAAGGGTCACGCCGGGGGCTGGCGTCTTGCGCGGCAACCTGAGACAATCACGCTCGCGGATGTCTACGTTGCTCTCGACGAAAGCCTTGTTACGTCTGAGCCTGATGATGTGCCCTGTGAGTGTTCTGTCGAGCATGCATTACATCGGCGTGTCACCAGCGTGATGCAAGAAATCGAACAGAGTTTAATTGCGCGATTGAGCGAGACGACAATTTCGGAAGTTCGGGGCCAGTAATACTTGCAGGCCATAGACTATACTCGCTTTGGAAAAGTGCTTCACAAATATTCTCACTTGATCATAAATGTCTTTGCTCAACACCCTAGTTTTGAGAGTCAGTTGAGGCAATTTAGGCTCATTTTTGCGAGACGGCCGAGGACTGGGACGCGAAGCAGAAAACGGCCAAGGTATTTTAGGCTCTCCATCATCAGGCGGCGGCAGCCCCCGTTGAGTGGAGTCTAGGCGCAGTCGGCGATTCCATCGGCCTTGGTAGCGAGCTTGGGCATCATCGTTCAAGCAGCAGTGTTAATAACAAGGAGGAAGAGCAATATGCACTACTGCTCCTCGACCTTACGAATTCTGACACTGAGAATACGGATCTGTTTCATCAGCCGACGTTGATGGTTACACCGCGTTTTCGCGCTCTGAACCGTGCAGCCTGAGTGATTACACCCATTTTTTGCGACACCGGGCCGACTAGGAGAGCCACACAACGGAAGATCCGTTTTGGGCGGTCTGCGCTTTCCGACGTCTTTTACGATCGGAACAAGGTTGGAATCTGAAGCGAGAGGCTTCACTCGCGTATATGTTAACCAATTATTCACAGACGTTAACAATGTCTGAACATTTCGGTTGTCTAAGTATGACAAAATAGTGTCTCTTCTCTGACGAGAACGGACGAGTAGGCATTTAGTCACTTAGTCGGGTTAATCGGTAAAATTTTTTATAAATAGGGTTAAAGATGCGCAGAAGCTTAAGTTCATTCCTAAGGCGTTCAATCATCCTTGGGCTCACAACCGCAGCGGTGTTGGGGGTTACGAACTTTGAGGCGCATTCTCAATCGCCACTAATTATCGCGAATGATCGGGGCGGCTCTTTGAAGACGCGCTATTTGCAAATCGATTCGCTTTACCGTTCGGGACGTGAGGTGCGCATCGTCGGACCGCGGTGTGAGTCGTCTTGCACGCTGTACTTAGGATTGGACAACGTTTGCATCTCACCTGATGTCAGGTTTGGCTTCCACGGCCCAAGCCTCTATGGCGTATTGCCTTTGAGTAAGGCAAAGTTCGAGAACCTTTCGATTACTATGTCGACATTTTACCCGGAACCCGTTCGCAGCTGGTTCTTGAACGAAGCGCGCCATTCAACGACCAAAATGGCGTACCTAACCGGAGACTACTTTTTATCTCTCGGTTACAGGAAGTGTGCATAAGCCTTACAAGAGGCAGAGCAGCTGGATTTTGCGCCTGAGAGAAAAGCGCGCGAAGCGAAACGCGCGCCTTTCTTAATTTCGAATAATGACAAAGGTCTTCGTGAGTTTATCCGAATAACTTGTCATTTTGAGAAAGCGTGTCGTTCTAGTTCGTACCGTTGGTGCCGTCTGTACCGTCGGTCGCACCATCGTCATCACCACCGCCGCCAACAGAAACCGCTGCACCGACGGCAACGGTTGCACCTGCTGCGGCAGCAACAACGCCGGTCAGACCAAACGCAGTTGCCCCACCGGCAGCCGCTGCTGCACCGCCAGCGGCTGCGGCACCCGCTGCACCGCCTGCTGCCCCGGCACCTGCTGCGCCCGCACCAGCTCCGGCACCTGCCCCGGCGCTAGCCCCTGCACCAGCACCAGCACCAGCACCTGCACCGGCGCCAGAGCCACCAGCACCGGCGGCGGAAGCGGCCTGAGCATTAACGTGCAGTGGTGCACTTGCTAAGAAAAGAACGGCCGTTGATAATGTCAGAAAGGCTTTCATGGTACCCACTCTATTTTTCACAATGATATGTCAAGAGAAGCCATACAGTGGGGAAATTAAGAGGACGTCAAATCTCAATTATCAATTTTATTGATCTGATAAAAATTCGAACTCAAGGCGACCGATCCTTGGATTAATCCATACACGTTGGCGCGCCATGTTTCCCTTTCTGTTAATCCAATAAGAATTAGTCACGTCGTGATCTTCTGACATACAATGCTCACGCATCAGGAAGGTAGGAATATTGCGGCCCAGTGAGTGGATTGAGGTTTCCCCTACAGACTGTACGCTGCAATTGAATCGAATTGTAACTTCTTGATTTTCGCTATCCAGGAATGTCTGCATACGCGTTACCGTTGCTGGCTCTCTTTTGGTTAGGGCTGCAATTGTTCCACTCGCTTCCACCGAGAGTAGATCGGCGCCGAAAGCATGCGTCCTAAACGGAAGATTGCGGTCAAAAATGACTTCGCCACCCCCCAATTCGCCCCAACGCGTAAAGCGGCCAGTGGTGACGCGGTCCATCAGAATGTAGATGCCGGTCGTATCCATAGCGTGGATCAGCAAAATCGGAACTTCAACCGCTTCTATCTGTTCGACAGTGAGGGTCGTTCGGGGGTCCAAAGGGACATCGGACTGGGAGACAAGCGCTTTGATAATCGCAAAGTTGTTCGGCAGCGGATTCTCCACCGTGCCGTTATCACATCCGGCAAGAATGCTTGCGCCCATGAACATAATGATCGTGAGGAATCTCATTGCCAGAATCGCCCCCATCCTTCGGTTAGCTTCGGATCTGAACGACCGCGAACAAGCGGATACAGGCGATTTCGCACGTTAAGTCTCGCACCGCCATCGCGCAAAATCGGACGCAGCGTTCGCACAACGTTCCGCCGTGTCGGTTTTCCACGCAACCAATCCAGCGGCACAGACAGAATGACGCCCTTGTCGAAGGAACCCTCCCCAAACTCCTCGAATCCGACGTTCGTGAGCGTCGCAAACGCGCCGATACGCCACCCATTCCGGAATTCCCGCGCGACCGTAAAGCGTGCTCCTATATCCGCTGCCAAGAAGCGACCGGCATCTACCTGAAACTGATACCCCTTCGGCAGATCGAAGTAAGCCGACAGGTGGCCGGTCGTGACCTCGTAATCCTGCAAATCCAAATTCTGCTCATAGGCGCGTTTTTTGACATGGTTCACATCCACGCCTAAGGCCCAACGGCGCCCGGGCACTTTCCAAAGCAGCTCTGTTGAAACGCCACCATACATGCGCTCCAAAAGGCCAACTGATATGCGACCATACAGGTTCTCACCAGGGCGAAAGAGATAATTCGCGGTCAGTCGTTCAATGGTGAGGTCGCTGAACTGGTTGAATTCGTAGCTGTCGGAACGCACGATCGGTGGCGCTCCTTGCGGATAAGGCCTGACCAAGCGCGATTTGTTCAAGTTGCCAGTGAGCTTTTGACGAACCGCGCCGTAAACCGAAAGCCCTGGGGCGAGCCGGTAGGTGCCTGACAATTGTATGCCAACATCATAGATCAATGGATTGCTGGGATCGAAAAGCGAGACTCGGTTGTAGGGTGCCAAACGCCATGTGAAGCGGGGGTAAGCACCCGCGATCGGACGTGGCATGTCCACTTGGCCTGCGTCGGAAATATCAGCCGCCCGGCGCATACCATCAGTCCCATCGAAAGCGTATTCTAGATGCTCGATATCCGATCGATCCATTTTAATCACCGACGTAGACACATCATCGGCAAGAGGAAGTATTTCAAAGGTCTGCACCGAGGCAGGCATTCGCGCTGACAGAACTCGCGCCACGCGCCCGATAGCTTGCGCAGTTTGTCGATAACGGTCGTTTCGAAAGCTGACCCGCACATGTTGAGCAGAGATCTCAAATCCAACGAGCGTCAGATCTTGTTTTTCAAGCAGTTCGGCCACATCCGCTTCAATCTTGGCGCGAAACTCTGCGACATCCGCCCAAACAGGTGTCCATAAATCAGGTCGATTTTGACGGTCCGGCCGGGCTACCACAGCGGGCGGTGCTCGCTCGGTGCCAGAACCAAAAGGCCCGCGTTTCGGGTTGAACGCAAGGTTCAACGATACGCCGAGGCTGTTCCCATACATATAAGCCGCCTGTACCGAGGCCGTTTTGTTGAAGCGATAGGTTAGGGCGAAATTAAAGGGTGAATTTAAACTGAACGTGCCGTCACGTTCCCGCACATAAAGGTCTGGGGAATACTCAACTTGTAGTGAGAGCCTTTCCGTCGCTTGATATTCAAGCCCTCCGAATACCGCCATATCTCCACGAAACCACTGATTTGCTGCAAAAGTGCCGCCCGAGCCGAGGTCCACGTCCGGACGAATGGCCCACCTGCCAATAGGGTTTCCGAAACTACCGCGACCCGCCAACCGCCCCCAACCTAAGCCAATCGTACCGCGAAAACGTTCAGCGAATGTCTTGCTAACGACAATGTACTCCGAGGAATAAACACCCGTTCCCACAATGTCGCGCAGTCCAATGGCAAGTGCCGGCCGCCAGCCGCTCTCATCCCAGACCGACCAATGCAAATCAAAGCTCCGATCAAAGAGCGCACCTCCCAAACCAGTGTCGTCTAGGTCGGCAATTGCGGCGTATCGAAATGAGCCAGTTAGACGCGGTGCCATCTGGAAGGCCAAGGTTATCCGCGTATTGCCGTTGAAATGGCCCAGTGTCGTGGCGAACTCGCCGTCCGGCAGCGCGCTGGCCGTCGGCATGTCGAGAATACCCGGCATCCCATAAAAGCCCAGCTGCGGCGCCACGCTCTCCCTCGCTAACGCAACTTGGACGAGCCCGCAAAGGAAACAGAGCGACAGAGATACGCGCGTAAACAAAAGAATGAGGCCCGTTGTGGTGATGTCGGGGGCGCATATGACTGAATTGAATTAAATTTGGGTTGCCCAGAGAGCAAACTTCTTGACAATAACCGACAGGCGTCGCGGGTATGGCGAGAGCCATGTCAGAAGACGGGCGTATTTTGTCAAACTATCGGGGCAACTCCTTGTGGCGCAGGCGTTCATCAGGCAATAGCATATGTCCAAAGACCTTAGCACCGTTCTCGACCCTTGCGCTGCACTTCGTATACCCAATGAACGGACTGTCCGATAAGGCCCGCTAAGCAAAACGGATAGTCAGGCAAACCCCGATTTGCGAAATAAGTCCGGTACGGATGAGGCACAGGATCATAGGGCCCAATCCAAGGGACTTTAACTCCTATCGAAGCTATCGTCGGTTTGCGACAGCAAATGAGCCCTATAGCCTCGTACTTGCTTTTATATTTATAGAAAGTGCCCTGGCATATCCCGTAGCGCTTGCCCACATCCACTGTCTTCTCGCCAACTTCTTGTCCCTTAATCACCTGAATAATCTGTTCGTCGGCGAATCTAGGCTTGATTTTCTCGTCCTTTGGCTGGGCGGCCTCCACACGAAGCTGGCGGAGATCCAGGAGTTCAGGTCCATTCAAGAACGCTAGGCTTTATGATCCTAACAGCGGCTCAGTTGGGCGAAACAAACGGCGCAATTCGGCCCGATCCGACCTTGACGCAAAGGTCTGGACGTATTCCAGCGAGCCGCCCGAAAGCGGGCAAGGAACACCATTTCCGCTTTCAAAGGAGGCGCTCGCGCTCTTTAGCAACAGACACGGCAACGACAAGCTGGCACTCGACGGCGAGGCGAAACGCGGCAAGCCGATCTCCCACATGAGCATGACCGCTGTTCTGCGCCGCTTGGGACGCAAGGACATCACCATCCAAGGTTTACCAGTATTGGCGAACCGCCCTATTTTAAATGGGCGATACCGATCCTTAAATGACCTTCGACAACTCAAAGGCAAAGGATACATAGCATTATCATTTATTGACAACTTCGTCGCGATTTTTTGCATTAGGCGCGTGTTAAAGCTCTATGGTTATCGACTGTGCCATCTTAGAACCTATGGTGCCGCTCGTGACATTTCTTGGCCGACTTTCAGTGACGAAGACACTGATCATCTTAACGGTTTCCGGTTTTTTCGTTGCCCTTGTTTTTGCGGGTCCGCAGTTGCGGGACCTTGGACAAACGCATAGGAAACTTCAGACCGACGCAAATCTTACCCAACTCGCGTTTTCAGTTGGCGAATTGACGCACGAGCTTCAAAAAGAGCGAGGTGCAAGTGCAGGGTTCATTTCCAGCCAAGGCAACAATTTTGCTGTTGAGCTTCCAGCACAAAGAACTCTCAGCGATGGTGTTATCCAAGCATTTCTGGCCTCCTCGGAAATCGCTCTTTCGGAAATTGCTGATACCTCTGAACTGCGGGATAAGATCGAAAGTGTTCTGTCACAGCTCGCAAAAGTTCCGGCACTGAGACGTCAGGTGGACAGCCTTTCGGTTGGAGTGCTGGAGGCGGTCGGGCAAATCACCGCGTTGAATCGCGCTGCCATTGGTCTTCTGCCGGAAATTGGGCAGGAGATTAGCTACGCCGATGCCGCTCGTGCTGTTCAACGACATTCGATTCTCATGACGGCAAAAGACATAGCAGGTCTTGAGCGAGCGACTGGTGCGACTGCTTTTGCCATCGCCTCTAGTGCCGAAGGTGTGGTTCCGACATTAACACTCGGTAGGTTTCAGGGCTTGATTAGAGAGCAAGAAGTGCTTTTCGAAATCTATAGTCAGATTGCGTCAGACGAGCTGCAAAGCGCACTCGCAGTACTGGCTTCCTCCGACGCTGCAAAATCAGTCTCAGGCTTGCGGCAAATTTTGGAGTCCGCTGACCCCTCGCAAATACTCGCCATTTCTCCCGAAGAATGGTTTGAAGAAATCACAAGAAAAATGGGGCTCCTAAAGCAGATCGAAACCCTCGGCGCTCAAGAGCTTGTTGACGAGACTGAAGAGGCGCTTGAATTATCAACATCTAAAATTTTCGATACACTAGCGCTGTTGATTGTGCTGTTCCTGGCGGTTGGCTCGCTGACCGTTTTCTTCGCGATGCGCATCGTCAGTGCAATTAAGAAAACAACTAACCGGATTGTTGCTTTGGCGGACGGTGACATCGCGTCCGAAGTCCCTGATGTTGCGCCATCTGACCTGAGTAGAATTACAACCGCCCTGGCGGTCTTTCGTGAAAAAGAGCTTGAACTTAATTCGGAAAGGGAACGACAGAATAAACTCGAGTTGAGTTCGGCCGCAGGAATTAAACGCGTTTCCGAAGATGTGGCAAGAGGGGATTTCTCTTCTCGCATTAGGCTTCGCGATCTTCAGGGGGCTTCCAAGGTTTTGGGAGACGGCTTGAACACAATCATGTCAGTGGCAGAAAAAACTGTGCAAGATCAGCGAGAGCGAGACAAGCATGCTCTCGAGCACCAGACTGCAATCGCCGAGGCCGGGCAAGCCGCGATAGCGGAACTGCGAGAAGTTGTTTCGTCCTGCATCCGTGGCGACTTCTCTCAGCGCCTACGAACAGACGATAAGGAAGGTGTTTTTGCCGAGCTATGCGAAGGCGTAAATCGCATAGGAGAAGTGACAGAGGCCGGGCTATCCGAGGTGACAGATGTCCTGGAAGCGATCGCACATGGAGACCTGTCAAAGCGCAGTTCCGGTAAGCATGAGGGGATATTTGCCGAAATCTGTGAACGACTGGATGAGACTGCACACTCGTTGAACGATCTTGTGGCTCAAATTGCTGATGGTGCTGGCATCGTGCAGTCTTCCGCAGCGGAGCTTAAATCTTCTGCAGATGACCTTGCTCTACGAACCGAACGAAATGCTGCGGCCCTTGTTCAAACGTCCGCCGCAATAGAGCAATTGACAGCCTCTGTTAGCTCGACGGCTGAGGGTGCCCGAAAGATTGGACAGACTGCGCAATCCACAGAACAAGAAACCAAAGTCGCGACCGAGGCGGCGGCAAAAATGGTGGCCGCAATCGAGAGCATTGCATCGTCTTCTTCCGAAATATCAAAGATTACAGACGTTATCGATGACATATCGTTCCAAACAAATCTCTTGGCCCTGAATGCAGGGGTGGAAGCCGCACGGGCGGGTGACGCCGGAAAGGGTTTCGCCGTCGTTGCCTCTGAGGTACGTGTACTCGCTCAACGTGCAGCGCAGGCCGCCAAAGATATCAATGAGTTGATTTCACATAGCGAAGTCCAGGTCGCGCAGGGGGTAGAAATTGTCTCCGCCAGCCGTACTACACTCGAAGACATTCAAAAATCGGTCCGCGCCATGACGGGAGAGTTCTTGTCAATGGTCGAGGCCGCCGCCGAGCAATCGTCCGGCATTGGTGAGATAAATCGAGCTATCACGGAAATGGAGCAAACAACACAGCAGAACGCGGCAATGTTTGAAGAAACGAGTGCAGTCGTCTTAACCATGCGCGATCAGTCCAAAGTGCTGAGTTCAACGATTTCTCGGTTCTCTACTTCCGAGGAACACAGAGAGGAAGCTAGTCCTCTACTAAGCGCTTCTTAGAAGACGGTGGCTTCGGTCACTCGACTTAGCGTATTTAAAGCTAACCATTGGTTGTACCCGCCAAATAATCAGTGCTCACATCAGTGAGTTCAAAATTGCCTAGCCTTACGGACAATCGGGCCAAACGTTCGCCAAAGACGAAAGTTTTTGGACGCCGCGACCTGGCGTTCGAATGACAAAGCCATCTAACGTTTCCGCCTTCGGCGCGCGAGCGCTACAATCATTAATCAACCAAATAGGATATGCGGATAGGGTGCAAAGTGCATTTGTCATCAGAGGAAAAGGAAGCCGAAAGGACAGACGTACCGAGGCCAAAAGCGTGTGGCCTCGGTCGCCCTTAAACAGCTAAATTGCAAACCTCGCTAAACACTGATCATAACGAACAACTCAGCTTCACGGTCAAATGAGCTGGCATTCAAGCGATCATCAATGATGGCGGCAATGTCCCGCTGACCTCTCATCCGGGTTAAGTATTGGCCCAACGCGCCACGACAGGTCCAATCTGAGCTAATTATGTTGAATTGGTAGTGCGTTGCGCACCGACATACGAAATCGTAATAAAACTTTCGTTGTACAAACTTAAATCAGCGAGTTGCCAAGTGCGGCTCACAGTATTTGCAATAGGAATACCAATTCATTTCTGCAAAAATAGTCTTTCTTGGCACAATTTTTTTGCCGCAGTTGTGGCGGCGTTGAATTCGGGAGTTCAAACAAGCGACCGAAAGCACAGTTGCAACACTTAGAACGCCACCTTATCGCCGCCTTTAAGGTCCAGAATTTCTCGCGCCTCATCCGATGTGGCAACTTCAGTTCCAAGCTCCTCGACAATCCTGCGTATCTTGGCCACTTGTTCGGCGTTGGATTGCGCCAGTTCGCCACGCGCGATCAAAAGGCTGTCTTCCAGCCCGACACGGACGTTTCCTCCCATTTGCGTCGCAGTGCTCGCCAAGCCCATTTGTGCGCCTCCCGCGCCAAGGACGGACCACCGATAATCGTCCCCAAACAGCTTGTCGGCGGTCCGCTTCATAAAGACTAGATTTTCAACGTCCGGGCCAATCCCGCCCAGAATGCCAAAGATAAACTGGATGAAAACTGGAGCCTTGAATAGACTGATTTCCATGCAGAATTTCAGGTTGTAGAGATGGCCGACATCGTAGCATTCGTGCTCGAACTTGATGTTATGAGGCGCCAGCGTCTCGGCGGCTTCTTTGATGTCGCGAAAGGTATTGCGGAAGATATTGCCGTCAGAACCCGAAACGTAGTCGCGTTCCCAATCAAACTTCCAGTCATCATACCGATCCGCAAGGGGGTGAAAAGAGAAGTTCATCGATCCCATATTCATCGAACACATCTCTGGGCTAAACGTTTTCGCGGGCGTGATCCGATCCTGAATGGACAGCGTCAATGAGCCTCCGGTCGAGATATTCACCACGGCATCGGTAGCCTGTTTGATGCGTGGCAGAAACGGCGCGAAGTCATCTGGGTCTACCGATGGCGCACCCGTTTCATTGTTGCGGGCATGAAGGTGCAGGATCGACGCTCCGGCTTCTGCGGCCTCGATTGCCTGCTGGGCGATCTCGTCATAGGTATAGGGTAGTGCATCAGACATGGTCGGCGTGTGGATTGCCCCGGTGACTGCGCATGTGATGATGGTTTTCTTCTGCTTGGCCACGTGTCCGGCTCCTTATTTCTCGGCCTTGGCGTTGACCCGGTAGCTGAGTGGGAAAAGTTCAAGGTCATAGCGCGCGCGGACTAACCCCCAAACCCCCTTTGGTGCCTTCAACATGATGACAATCGCTACGACACCGAGAACGATCAGGTAGATGGTGCCAAGATCGGCCAGGGTTTCGCGCAACAAGAAGAAGAGGATTGTTCCGATGATCGGCCCTTCCAATGTGCCAATCCCGCCTATGACGACGATAAAGATCACAAATGCTGTCCAGTCGTTCACTGAAAACGCAGCATCAGGGGAAATGCGCAGCTTTTGCAGGAAGATCAGCGCGCCGATGATGGCAGTAAAGGCGGAGGTGACAACGTAGACCTCCATCTTGGTGCGCCAGATGTTTATGCCAAGCCCGGCGGCGGCCAATTCGCTGTCACGAATGGCTGTGAGGGCCAGGCCCCGGCGCGATCTGAGGAATAAATAGACCGAGGCAATCACGACGACGACTGCACCAAGAGCCAGCCAGTAACTGAGCGCTTCACGTCCCGATCGGCTGGAAGCCAATGACCTGACAACGTTGACTGGCAGCGAAGAACCAGAGCCGCCGCCGAGCGCAGAAACTTGCGCGAAGCTCAGGCGGAAAACCTCGGCAATTACCCAGGTTCCAATGGCGAAATAGGCGCCCTTCAGACGAAAGATCAAGGCCGCCACGGGAACGGATAGGACCGCCGCCAGAAGCCCCGCAATAAGGATCGCGGCCACGGGATGCAGCCCGCCAAACATGGTAAGCGCGAACAGCATGTAGCCGCCAAAACCCACATAGGCTTGCTGTCCAACCGAGACGAGGCCCGCATATCCTGCCATCAGATTCCAAAGCACAGCGAGTGATAGGTAGAGATAAATCTCGCCAAGCAACCGCAGATCGGCGCGGCCTGCCCACCATGGGGCGGCGGTAAGCACCAGCAACCCGAGTGCAGCAATGACCATCGCGGCGAGTGCGGCCGGGGTCATGCGCGTCACAGGCCGGCTCAATGCGATACTCTCGGGAACAGGCCGTTCGGGCGAACAGCAAGAACAATCAGAAACGCGACGTGCCCGGCAAGAAGTTGCCAGCCCGGATCGATCTTGGCGCCAAGCGTTTGAGCGACGCCAAGAATTACCCCACCCGCAAGGGTGCCCCACAAATTACCCAGGCCCCCGATGATGACGGCTTCGAACCCGAAAATCAACCGGGCACCACCTACAGACGGGTCAAAGCTGGTGCGCACCCCTAGCAAGACCCCTGCAATCGCCGTGACAGCCAAGGCAAGCGCCATGGCCAAGCCAAACACATGCGCCTTGTTCAATCCCATAAGTTGCGCGATGTCGGAATTGTCGGAAACCGCCCGAAAAGCCCGGCCGACGCTGGTGCGGTAGAAGATAAACTGAAGCCCGGCGATCACCGCAACGGCGATTGCAAATGTCATCAGCGGCAAGACGCCAATCGACACCCCCCCTGCCGAGAGACTGGCTGTCTCGATGGCTCCGGCATTCATCTTTTGCGGATCGGCTGAGTAGCCCTCTAGCAGCGCATTTTGAAGTATAACAGACAGGCCAAACGTCACCAGCAAGGGCGGCAAGATGTCGTCACCCAGCGTCTGATTCAGGATGCCACGTTGCAAGACATAACCTATTGCCGCCATCAGCGCCATTACGAGAAGCAACGCCATGAACGGGTGAACACCAAGCATGATTGTCGTAGACAGCCCCAGATAGGCCGCCAGAATGATCAGGTCGCCATGCGCGATGTTGACCAATCGCATGACCCCGAAAATCAGCGACAGGCCTGCCGCAAAAAGTGCATAAAGACCTCCCAGCAACGTGCCTTGTATGATTGCAGAGACCCAATCCATTATGCCTCGACTCCGAAATAGGCGCGGGTGATCTCTTCACGGCTGATCGCTCTGGTTTCGCCCGACAGAGACACGCGACCCTCTTGCAGGCAATAGACGCGTGAAGACACAGAGAGAGCTTTGGAGATATCCTGCTCTACAATCATCGCCGTCATGCCGTCGCCAACGATACCGGGCAGGGCCTCGTAAATTGATTTGATAATAACCGGGGCAAGCCCAAGGCTAATCTCATCGAACAAGATCAAATCGGGATTTGCCATCAAAGCGCGCCCAATGGCCACCATCTGCTGTTGCCCGCCGGACAGCGTTGTCGAGGCCTGGTGCTTTCGCTCGTCCAGTATCGGAAAAAGAGAATAAACCTTTTGCAGCGACCACGGCCCGCTGCGGCCAACCTGTGCGCCGATAAGAAGGTTTTCTTCGACGGAGAGCGACGGGAAAAGTTGCCGCCCCTCTGGCACCAGCGCCACACCATGATACGCGACCTGATCCGCACGCAAGGACCCAATGGGTTTGCCCTGGAACTTGATCTGTTCCGGCGCGTTTTTCAAAAGCCCGGAAATGGAACGCATCAACGTGGTTTTGCCAGCTCCGTTCGCGCCTATGATCGCCACCACCTCCCCGGTGTCGATGGACATATCCACCCCGAACAGGGCCTGGAAGTCGCCGTAGTGGGCTTCGAGCGAGCGAAGGCTGAGCATGGGATCAGCCATCCGCGTCGATCCCAAGATATATTTCTCTAACTTCGGGGCTGCTCATAATCTCTTTGGGTTCGCCTTCTGCAATTTTCCGACCGAAGTCGATCACGATAAGACGCTCAACCACGGCCAGAAGGGCGTGAACGACGTGTTCGATCCAGATAATGGTCGTGCCATTGGCGTGGATGCGCTTGATCGTGTCGATCAAGGCGCCACATTCCGCATCGGTAAGACCGCCCGCGATCTCGTCCAGCAGCAGAAGCTTGGGTTTGACCGACAAGGCGCGGGCAAGCTCTAGCCGTTTCCGTTCAAGCAGTGACAGCGACCCGGCGCGCGTATTCGCTTTTGCGATCAGCCCAGTTTCCTCAAGCACGTCTAGCGCATGGGTTTCCGCCGCCGCACCAGACAGCCCGGCCCCTTGGGTTGCACCGACCAAGGCGTTCTCGAACACCGTCATGCCGCCAAAAGGTTGCGGGATCTGGAACGATCTGGCAACGCCCATCTTACAGCGCGCCGCAGCAGAGGTCTGCGTGATGTCGCGCCCCTCGAAATGAATTGATCCGCCGTCAGGTCTCAGCGCCCCGGTGATCAGGTTGAAAAGTGATGTCTTGCCCGCCCCGTTGGGCCCAAGGATACCAACGGCGTCTCCTTGGGCCACGTCGAAACTGCTGGCATCGGCGACGACAACCGCCCCGAATGCCTTTTGCAGTTCGTTTACGGAAAGGATGGCAGACAAGATCAGTACCTTAGACCAAGAGCTTCAATTCGCCGCCTAGCGGGATATTTGGCGCGGCCGCGTTGTTGGTGATGACAAGCTCCATCGCATCGCCCGACTTCTGCCATTGCCCGGCGACCAGCGGGGTCTTTGTCACATTGGGCACCGGCCCGTTGCCAAAGTTCACATCACCCACGATCGTCGACATGTTCGTGCCTTTGATAGCGTCCACGATTGCAGCCGGATCATCAAGATCGGCCGCACGGGACACCACATCCCGCACAACCTCGAACAGAGCATGCTTGAACCCGATTGGCTGCGTCCACGGACGTCCGCTGGCAGAGGTATAGCCATCGGCCAGGTCCTTGGCGCTGGCGCCAGTCAGGGACGAGTTGAAAGGATGGTTCGGGCTCCACCAGATTTCCGATGTCAGGCCATCGCCGCGCTCGCCGAGGCTCTCGATGACGGAGGGGAAGAGCAGCGCCTTGCCGATGGTCACCACCTTCGGGCGGAAATCCTGCTGCGCGGCCTGCGCCCAGAAGGTTGCAAAGTCGGGCGGGATCATGTTGCCGGTGATGATCTCGCATCCCGCGTCCTTGAAGGCCGAGATGTAGTTCGAAAAGTCGTCGTTCAGCGGCTGATAGCGACCGGGATCGGTGAGCGCGAAACCCGCCTCGGCCAAAGGCTTGGGAAACCCAAGCTCGGGATGGCCCCAGGCGTTGCCGTCAGCATCATTTGGGAACAAACCACCAATGTTATTCGCCGCACCAGAGCTCGCCCAGAGGTCCAAGAAGTTACCGATGACATCTTCCAGCCCCCAGAAGAAATGATACGTATATTCAAATCCTTCCGCCGGGTTGCCGTTGCGGCCAAAGAAATAGGGCTGCCAGGGGCAGTCGGTGGTGATGCAGGGCACTTCGTTGATCTCAGCCTGATCCGACACCGGATTCGTCGTATCGGGGGTCGATGCCGCAACAATGATGTCAACCTCGTCTCCCAAAATCAGGTCCGCTGCCACTTCTGCGGCACGGTTTGGGTTGGATTGGCTGTCCTTCGAGATGATCTCGATGTTGTAGGCTTTGCCGTTGTTCTCGACCCCGCCAGCCAGCGCCGCTCTGATGCCTTCGAGCACGTAGTCGTCGGCTTCGGCGAAGCCCGCAAGCGGGCCCGTACGCGGGCTGATATGACCAACTTTGATGGTGGGCGCCTGCGCATATGCCCGTGTGCTTGTCAGAATTGCTGGAGCGGCCACTGTGGCGGCGAGCCCTTTCAATACGGATCGTCTATTGGCGAATGTCGTCATTTTAACTCCTCCCAAAGCCATTGTTCATTCGGGCAATATTGCCTCTAGTTTCCTCAAGTGATTGGCGACGCGCGCCTTGGTGGTTTCAAGGTCGCCTTCTTTCCAATCGCGAAACCCCGCGCCAGCGGACATGCCTTCACGCCCCTTGTCCCGCAGTTCTTGCAGATACGGCGAAGGCTCGCCGCGCTTGCTCAGATCAAAGAGAACCTGCCGGTGGATGTCCTGCGTGAGTTCAAGTCCAACCAGATCGGCGTTCTCCAATGGCCCAAGAACCGCCAAGCGACGCCCAAAGCTGGCTTTCACAACATCATCCACCGCTTCTGCGCTGCAAATGCCATTTTCAACCAGCGAGATCGCCTCGCGCCACAACGCGTGTTGCAGGCGGTTCCCGATGAAGCCGGGCACGTCCTTTTCAACCATAACCGGGGTCTTCCCGGCATCCGCTAGGAGATCGTGCATTCGGTCCGCCGCAAGCGGAAGGGTCCATTCGGTTTTGACGACTTCGACCAATGGAATGATATGCGGCGGATTCCACCAATGCGTGCCAATTGCACGGTCGGGTCGTGCAAGGTCGCTCATGATGTCCGTGATCGGTATGACCGAGGTGTTTGACGCCAGGATCGCATCATTGGGCGCATGCGCCTCGATCTCGGCGAAAATCGATTTCTTTAGAGCCAGCTTTTCGGGAGCGGCCTCAAAAACAAACGCCGCGCTTTCGACCGCCGAGCCAACGGAACTATGCAGTTCGATCTTGTTCAGCGCCTTCGCCACCTCGACTTCCGTTGCCCCCAAAAGCTGCATACTCTCCGACATGCGGCGCTGCGCGCTGCCCAGCATTTCCTTTGAAGGGTCATACAAGGCAACGTACTGACCGGCCCGCGCAAAGGTCAGCGCGATCCCATGCCCCATCAACCCGGCACCGATCACTGCGATCTGCTGGTTCTTCGCAATCTTCATCCTGCCGTGTATCCCCCATCGGCGTACAGGATGTGACCGGTGTAGAAATCCGACGCCGCAGACGACAGGAACAACAGCGGGCCCGCCAAATCCTCTGGTTCGCCCAGCCGCCCCTTTGGTACGCGCGCCAGAAATCCATTTCGAACAGCGGTCGCGTTATCAGTCTCCTCAAACATCCATGCGGTCAGAGGCGAGCGAAAAACGGTGGGCGCAATGGCATTCACCGTGATGCCCGTTGGCCCCAATTCGCACCCGAGCGATTTGGTCAACCCATCGACCGCCGCCTTTGACGCGCAATATGCTGTGTAGCCTGCCGGGTGCCCCAAAAGGCCGCGTGCCGAAGACACAAAGACGATTTTCCCGCCGTCTCCCTGCGCTTTCATTTGGGCCGTTGCGGCCCGCGCGATCAGCCAGGATTGCGTTACATTGGCATCCATGACCCCGTCAAAGGTCGCCGGTTCCATCTCTTCAATCTTGGCTACCTTGTTCATACCCGAGGCGACGACAAGGATATCAAGCCGACCAAAGGCGGCGATGGTATCGGCGATAATCGCTTTGCATGTCTCTTCGCTGTCGGGCCTTGCATTGATTTGGGCGGTCCCACCAGCGCATTTCTCGGCGACTTCCGCCATTGCGCTTGCGTTGCCAGCGGCCAGAACAACCTTGCAACCTGCGCCCGACAGGCATTGCGCTGCAACAGCACCAAATGCCCCAGAAGCGCCGGTGATCAAGGCCACTTTGCCCTTAACGTCAAACATCGAAAGCGGGTCTTCCAAAGACATGATGCTACCCCGATCTTTTGCCGCCGGGATACGGGATCACGACAAGCATTTTGCAGATGTGGTTGGTTTTGTTTTCGATCCGGCGCACTTCGCTCGGCGGGATCGTGCAACTGTCCATGGCACCCAGAACCGTTTCGGTTCCGTCCACCTCCACGGTCATTTCCCCTTCGAGGACGACATAGACTTTCTCAAACGGGGTGCTGTCCGGCCCCGCGCCTCCACCGGGCAGGAACTGCGAAAACCCGACCCATTGGTTTTCCGGGCCACCATCTTCAAATCCCTGCAGCCGTAACCCAGCGACACCCCAATGGTTTGGGGCGTCGTAAGTCTCGGCGTCAGAAAAGCGCTTGAGGTGCATCAGAAAGCTTCCCCAGCTTCGATGCGATAAGCCTGATCCTTATCCGTGATGGCAACCAGACGGATGATGCAGCCATCGCCGCGATCCCAGTTCCAGGGGAAGAAAGCAAAGGTCACGCGCTTGCCGGTCACACTGTCGAGATCGCCGCCGACGTTCTCAATGCCCAAAATCCCGTTTGAGAAGAGTTTGTTGTGCACCGGCTCCCATTCGGGGAAATCAACGTCCCATGGCGTGCCGCCAGACCATTCCAAGTATTCTTTTTCCAGATGCGGTAAGATCGGGCCGTTTCTCTGCGGGCCGATTGCGGTTGCCAGAGGGTGGTCATTGGCCTGGGTGTCGTGGCCCACGACTTTCACACCCTTCTCAACCATCCAATCCGCAGCAGAAGGCACCAGCCCGGGGCAATAGGCGAAGTAGTCTCCATCCTCGTATTGCTTGTGCCAACCAGTGTTAATGATCAGCACATCCCCTTTGCGAATGGCATGGCCGCAGGCCTTTTCCAGATCGTCGCCGGTGATCTGCTCCCATTTCTTCTTGGGGACCGAAACGACAATGCCGCTGCCAAAGAAATGCGG
This sequence comes from Pseudomonadota bacterium, assembly GCA_039024895.1. Classification (GTDB taxonomy): domain Bacteria; phylum Pseudomonadota; class Alphaproteobacteria; order Rhodobacterales; family Rhodobacteraceae; genus JAJDOD01. The sequence continues at coordinate 149,685 of JBCCPJ010000004.1, forward strand.
CAACGGCACCTCGTCAATGAAGGGGGTGCCCTGAACCACATGCGCCGGCGCGTCGATGTGAGTGGTGACGTGCATGGTTGTCGTGATTGTCTGGCTCAGCACCCCGGATTTCGCCATGTAGTGCTTTCGTTCTATCGCGACGTCTTTGAAATAGGGCCAGTTTGGACACTGATAGCCAAACCGATGACTGAGGTTCACAAACTCCAACCCCATGTCGTTGTTGTCGTTGGCCTGAAACTCAATTCCACGGATCGTTACACTCATCTGTTCCTCCCCGGAGCGTTTAGTCTTGCTTCGCAATATGGTGCAGAACGTATTGTATCATGGTCAATTGTTGATTTACGATAGCGAGATTACTAGGCTATTGTTCGTTAAGCCCAGTCAGATCGGCGTGAAGTAGCGAGGGTAGAAATCCAATAAATGAATAAAGTTCAAGGCATTCAGGTCATTTCTAGGGCGGCACGCATCCTGCGCATTTTGGGCGGCGACGGTAACGGATTAAGCCTTGGGCAGATCGCGAAACAAGTCCAACTGCCCCGCTCTACGGTACAGCGTATCGTAAATACGCTCATCGCTGAGGGCTTTGCATCAACTGACGGCGGCCAGGGGGGAATCAGGTTAGGCCCGGAAATCCGAACCCTTGCACAGTCATCCGCCTTCGATCTAAAGGCACATTTTCGCCCACTTCTTCAAGAGATCGCGGACGCAACCAGAGAGACGGTCGACCTCGCGGTGCTTGAAGGCCGTAGAATGCGGTTTATTGATCAAATCGTCGGAAACCAAAGGCTGCGGACGGTTTCGAGCATTGGTGAGACTTTTCCACTGACGACCACGGCGAATGGCAAGGCCGCGCTTGGCGCGCTTGCGCCTCAAGAGGCCGAGAAACTGATCATGGCCGAACTTGCCGAGATGCCCGAGCATAATGTTCAATTGGAAACGCTGTTGCCTGAGATCGCGCAGGCGCGCAGTGGACGATTGGCAAGCGACCGAGATGAGCACACCGAAGGCGTCAGCGCCCTCGGTTTTGCTGTAACCGGTCCCAATAGCGAGATTGTCGCCATTTCAATTCCCGTTCCCAGCAGCCGCTTTCTGCGCGTTGAAGCCTCCTTGAAACAACAGCTCAACACTATCAGGAAAAGATCCGGGCTTTAGGCCTAGCAGCGACTTTGGCCGCCGAGCGTCCTGAAGAACTAGCATCCAAGTGTCTCAATCTCGAAAGACCGCAGTACACTCAAACCTGACTTGCGGCGCTGCAGAGGCGATGTCCATTAAGGGTGCCTTTAAGTTCTTTAGCAGGTAAGCTCTGACGCTACCCAAGTAACCGGATTGTTGCCACGAGGGCCGTTTGCGCTTTGACACGCGCAGTGTCGCTTCCGAGACATTCAATATAGACGGTTGGGCTAGAAAGAGGTTTACTCACCATTACATGCTCGTCAGTGGCAGATTAGCCCGACGCGATGGCAAAGACTCTGGACCTCTTCAGGGTGCTCCAAAATGAAGTTATGTCTGCGACTATATGGTCCATTTATGGCTTTCTGGTCTGACCAGCGGACCTGCAAAATTGCGGGTAAGAAGCAACAGGCCCTTTTGGCGATGTTGGCCGCTTCGCCGGAATATGCGCGCTCTCGGGCGTGGTTGATCGCGCAGCTCTGGTCCGAAAACGACGAGGCTCAAGGCCGGCGCAATTTGCGCCAGCTGCTACACGGATTGCGTGCACTCCTTGCTGAGGGCGACATAATCGAAACCATGGGCGATCTTGTCTACCTGACGAGGCAAAATATTGAGATCTTAGGAGACCCCTCCGATGGTGAGTTCTTGGAAGGTTTCGATCTTCCAGAGGAAGGCTTCGAAGAGTGGCTGCGCGAACAGCGCCAATTGGACGTACCGCTTGCAGCCACCCCAACGGCCGAAATCCACGAAATCCCCCTAGAAAGGAGCCATTACCGTATCGCTGTAGCACCTTTCGCAGAGGCCGGAACAGATATCCAGGCGGGTATTGGAGACATGCTCTCTCATCAACTTTCGGTTGCCATAGCCAGGTCGGGCTTGGCCGACGCAATCTCTCACCATTCGTGCCGTCAGATGATCGGTAAGCCCGAAGAGGCCATACCAGAGATCGATTTCTGGATAACAGGCCGGTGCCATGGCGACGGGGACAATGTCGTGGTTTATGCAAAGCTGGAGGCGGCCCGAGACGGATCCGTGCTTTGGGGCGAGCGATTTCGTCCAAAGACGGCTGATCTGGTGGCAGGCGAAAGTGACTTCGTCGATCAGATCGCAGGACAGATTTTATGGCTGATCGCTAAACAGTCAGGGCAATTGTCCGTAATCCGCCCGCTTGGCGCGGCACCGGCTCATGTGCTTTTGATGAACGGCATCGTGGAGATGCACAGTTTTGATAAGGCGCGTTTCGCGCAGGCAGGTTTGGCATTGGAGGAGGTCGTAGCCCGCAGTCCAACCAGCACTCTACCATTGGCTTGGCTGGCGCAGTGGCATCTGCTTTCGGTCTATCAGGGGTGGTCTGAAGATCCGGCCAAAACGCGCCTTACCGCGGCACAAACAACGGGCCGGGCGTTGGATCTGAACCCAAATTGTGAGTTGTCTTTGGCCATTGATGGCAATCTGTTGAACGTTTTGGATAGTGATTTTTCAGCTGCCGCGCAGCGGTTTGCTGCGGCGCAAGCGGTCAACCCATCAAGTGCGATGATCAGCCAGCTTGCTGCCGTGCTGTCCTGTTTCGAGGGCAAGGGCGAAGAAGCCGTGACGCTAACAGAGCGGGCGCGTAGCCTGGCCCCCCGTGACCCGCGCCGGGCGTTTTTTGCGGGCATTGGCGCCGCGTCTTATCTGGTTGCGGGGCGTTGGGCCGAGGCGATCGAAGAAACGGAAGTTTCGCTTCGGATGAATCCAGGTCATGTGTCGGCCTTACGGTGCCGCGTGATTGCCCTGCAACGCAGCGAGCAGGGGGAAGCGGCTGCTATCGCGGCGCGCCACCTAATGGAAAGCTATCCAGATTTTACCGTGTCGGCCTATCTACGTGATCATCCGGCGGCGGAGACGCCGGTTGGTCAGGATTGGGCGCGCGCTCTCGGTGAAGCGGGCGTACGAATGAATTGAACGAAAAAGGGGGAATTGAAATGCCAATCCTGTCACTCTCGCAGGCGGCGCAAGCAGCGCAGGCTGCACAAGCTGCCCAAGCCGCGCAGGCTGCACAGGCTGCCCAAGTCGCAGAGGGCACTCTCAGCGCCTCGAGCCACGGGCTTTTGGTGGCGCGCGATGGGATTGGTGGCGTTTGGCAACAGCCCGACCCACAACCGTTTCCCTCTGCAGCAGCCGAGAGGTTGGGTGATTGGCAAGCCTCCAGCCGTCTTTTCGTCTTGATCGGAGAAATTCTATCCATCATGGCCGTTCGGCCCTCGTTGGATGGCGAAACAGCCGAGTTAGTGCTGCACTCGGGCGGTCCAATTGCCAGTATCACACGTCCAAGCGCCGAGGACTTTGCCCAGCAGGCCAGACTTGTGCATGACTACGCCGATCTGCGCAGCGACCGCTTGGCAGAGATCACCGATCAAGTGGCTGGATCGACTGGATATTTAACCAACCTGCTTCCGTTCGATCCAGCGCGGATGCCGCGCACGATGGATCTTTTGGCTTTGGTTGAACAAATCGCTGGGTTCGCAGCGCAGGCTTGTAAGCACATTTTACTCTGCCCTCGGCCCCATGCTCTCTCGGCGCAAATCCAACCCATAATCCCTACGCCCGGCCATGGTGCGCTTCCCAGTGGCCATGCGACCGAGGCGTTTGCACTTGCTGAAACCTTGCGGCGTTTGACTTTGGGTGTGGTGGCGCCGCAGGCTGGGCCTTTGCTTATCCAAATGGCGGCGCGCATTGCAGTCAACCGGACGGTGGCCGGGGTGCATTACCCGGCAGATAGTTTTGCGGGCGCCGTTTTGGGCTTTGCCGTTGTTGAATTAATTGCGACCCGGGCTGGGATCGTCGACAACCCGCGCGCGGTCAGCTTTGACGGTACCGGGATCGGAAACGCGGATTTCTTCACCGCCCAAGTCTGGTCCGATACGGATTGGAGTTTTGACGGTCCCGGATTGTCGCTGCAAGGCAACGCGTCGCCAGTGGATTTATCGCCGACCGCCCAATGGACATGGCAAGAAGCAGCAGCCGAATGGGGGGTATAAGATGGCCCTCACATGGGAAGCTGAAAGCCACGAGACCCGGCCACATAGGGGCGTGGATCCGGTCAGCGCTTGGCTGATCCGGCAAGGGGCGCCGGTGGCGGGACCGGGTGGTGCCGCGTCTGATACACCGCGCCATGCGGGTATCATCGATCTCCAACCCAGCAACGGTGCTGTTGGCGAAACGATTGTTGTACTCGACACGAAGGGTCGTGCACGCACCGCCTTGTCCGAGGATCAAGTCAACGCAGCGCTGGAGGATTTGAACGCCGATCGCAATCCTGCGGCGCGGGTTGATATCAACGATCCGCGGATCTTCCTTCTGCCTCTCCATCCAAGATCGATGGGGCAGCAGGCCGATGGAACGGTGGATCGAGTAGTGAGCGCACCACGCGATATTGTGCCCTGGCTGTCGTCGGGGCGCCCGCCACGTGCCATCGTCGGGATCATCGACCATGCAATCAATATCTTTCATCATCGGTTTCAGTTCGAAGCCGGTGAAGAAAGCCGGGTCGCCTATTCCTGGATGCAAGGCGGGATGTTTCAAGAGGCGGAAGATGGGTTCGATCCGGTGCCCTTCGGGCGTGAATGGACCCGCGATGAGATCGGCGAGGCGCTCCGCTTAGAAGGCGATCACGATGCGCTCTTGCGTGCGTTGGATGCAGATTTCACAAACCCAGGGTTTCACCCGCTGGCGCTGCGAACGGCCCATGGCACCCACGTGCTGGACCTCGCGGCAGGGATGGAGCCGGACCGAATGGGTGGTCGCGATCTGCCGATAATTGCGGTCAATCTTCCCCCCGAAGTTGCGCGCGAGACCACAGGCTCGGTACTTGGGCTCTTCTTTGTGCAAGGCTTTGACTACATTTTGAAGCGAGCGCGCAGCATCATGGCTGAGGTCGGCACCCAGATCCCCGTCTATGTGAATTTCAGCTTCGGGCTTACGGGGGGAATGCGCCGCGGGCGCCATTTTCTTGAGCGTGCCATCCGGCGGAGCATTGCCCGTCATCAGGCTCAGGTCGCGGCCGAATTTTCCCAGACAAAAGTGAACGTGTTCCTGCCCGCAGGCAATCGCAACTTGGCCCAGGGGCATGTGGCATCCACGGGCAGTCCGACGCTGGAGACCATCTGGCAAATCCAACCCGGTGACACCAGCGCGAACCACGCCGACATCCGTATTGAGATTGAAACTCCGTCCGGCCCACCCGGCTTTCGCTTGCACCTGTCGCTGACCCCTCCCGGTACGGCTACACCTGTTGACGTCGAATTCGACCGTCCCGGGCAGGCCCATATTTTGCGACAAGATGGAGGCGATCTGGGCCGTGCTTTCCTGCGCAGTGAAGGTCGGTCACAAGACGTGCTTCTGTTTAATCTCTCCGTCGCATTGGGTCCAAGCGACCCAGGGCTTTCGGGAAAACCGGCCCTGCCACCGGGCGGATGGGGCCTGAAGATCACTCTGATTGATTCCGTGCCTATACGCATGGACGCGTGGATCCTGCGCGATGACACCCCGCCTGGCTACCGAGAAACGGGACGGCAGAGCTACTTTGTAGATCACGATTACAAGAAATGGGACCGGGCGGGACAACGGATTGTTGAAGACCCTGACGGCGCTGACCAAGGATTGCTGCGGGCGGGGAGTTTGAATGCTCTGGCCACATCCGCAGTGCCTACCGTTGTCGGCGGCGTGTTCGGCCATACGGCCTCGGGGCTGGCAACAAGCGCGCCAAAGGCCGTTCCCTATTCGGCCACGCCGCTTGCGCCACAAAGCACGACGCGGGAGAAGGTGGATCTCTCGGCCCCTGCCGAACGGTCACCTCTGCGGATGGGCGTTGTGGCGGCAGGAACCAGACCAGGCTCTCGCGTCGCGCTCAATGGGAGCAGTGTTGCAGCGCCCCAGGCTTTGCGCATCGCGGTGGACGCCGCCGGCACGCTGCCGGGCGTGCCCGATCCGACGCCCGAAGACCAGCGGTCCGCACGCGTTGGAGAACGGGTTACCCTGGGCACTGTCGAAAATCAGATCATAGACGCCCCGCGCGCATGAGCCCGCGCCGCATAACGGTGACATAACGCCTGCATGTACGCCTCCATGTTTCCTTTCATCACCGGTCCGAATATCGGAACGGATTTCAACGGCGTCCTAGGCGCTAATTTCAGAAAGGAATTTGTTATGCTACAAGCTGACTTTGCATGGCTTAACTTTGACACCGAGTTCACTCGGCCAAACCAGGAAGCAACGCGGAGCTTCGTGATCGATGATGAGCCCAATTCGGCCTCGCGCCGAACTGCCAATATTCGCGCAGAGGGGTTTTTGCTCATCCAAGCGCAAGATGTTGGAAATAGTTCGACGGAAGAGGGGGATGCGATCACCCACCGCCTGCTGATCAATGGTCGGCACCTGCCCAGCTTTGACATGGTCGACCGCGAGGGCTGGAACCTGTGGATGGACCGTATCCCCGAAGACTTTCTGGTGCGTGGCACCAATCGACTCACGATCCGCCGCCGGGCCGTCGATCGCTTCCGGGTGGCCAATGTGATGGTGCAATGGCGGGAAAGACCGCTGACCGGCAATCCGTCGATTGACCCGGTTTTGACCCAAGCCGAAAGCTAAACCGACCTCAGGGTGCCGCCAGGGTTCGCCTTGGCGGCGCATCTACATTTCAAAGATTGGATATTACAATGAAACGGATTTTCTTATCGCCCCTTGCGGCGGTGGGGTTGGTCGCACTTTGCGCGGCGAGCAATGCCCAACAGGCACCGCGTTACGAGGCGGTCTGGCATCAAGGCCAAACCACAAGCCTCACCACGGCGCCGCTTTCACGCTCTAACTTTCTTGAGACGGGGCAGTCCTTGGCCGAGTCGGGCCTGCGTCTGATTGATGTTGAAACTACAGTTATGAACGGGCGGCGCGTCTATGCGGGGCTTTGGACCCAGGGCAGCGGCGCGAACCTGTTCTCTGGTCCTCTGCGCCCGCAAAGGTTTCGCACCCTGCGTGCAGATCGCCGCGATCAGGGGCTGCGCTTGGTGGACTTTGAAATCTTTCGGACCCCAAATGGTGAGCGCCGCTATATCGGTGTTTGGCGCAACGGCACCGGGCGTGAGGTCCTGACGCGCCCCTTAAACCAAACGCGGTTCTTGGCCCGAGGCGAAGAACTAACAGCGGAGGGTTTGCGGCTTGTCGATGTTGAGGTCGAAAGGCGCAACGGGCGATTGCTTTATAGCGGCCTCTTCCGCTCTGGCAGCGGATCCAACCTGATCACGACACCGCTCAGCCGACCGGCCTTTATCCAGCGGCGCAATCAAATGGTCGCCGATGGGTTGGAACTGACGGATGTGGAACGGGTTCGTATCGACGGCCAAAACCGCTTTGTCGGGGTTTGGTCTTCGGGTGATGGGCGTAGCCGCTTGTCTATTCCGCGTGACTTCGGGCCGTTCTTTATCTTTGCGCAGGACCAGTTCAATAACGACCGTCACACTCGGGACTTTGAATTTGTTCCGAGGCTGAACACCGGCAGCAGTGATCCCGATCCAGCGCCAGACCCTGGCCGAGGACCAAGCACGGGCAGCGGCGGAAGCACAGCTGAACTGCCGCGCCTGCCAGATTGGCTCGAACTGACAACAAATCACGAGGTCATCGTTGATTTCACCACACCGGTGGGGGAGGCTGGGTTCCGCATGACCTTGCCGGTTGAGCTTCTTCCCGACACGCTGCCGCGCAATGATAACGGTGATCCGGTATTGCCTGACAACTTCTGCGGGTTGCGATTGATCGACACTTCCGAGGTGATTTGGGAAACGAGCGCTGGGGCACTGGACGAGAATTTCCCCTACAACCATCTCCCAGACATGAACGGTCAGATCGGCGGTCAGCCTTTGGAGCCGTTCCGCTTGGGCGGCATCGATATCACGGGGCCCATCGGTGGCTGCGCCCAGGATAATGAGCCGTGGCAGTTCTTTTTCCCGATTACCCAAGACAGCACCGGTGGACCTCCACCTGCGCGGCGATTGATCGTGGAGATGCCGAGCGGCGAGGTTGAGTTTCTCAATTTCAACATCCACGCGGGCGAAGCGCTGAATATCGATGAGTTTTTCAGTGATGAGGCCTTCGAACAACTTGTGGCGATCATGGAAAGCTTCGCCGACACACAGATTGACAATGGATATTGCTCGGGCGTGAGCATTTACATGGAAGAGCTGTGTGACGAGGCGCCCGGGCTTTGTCCCGTCGCCTCAGGTGCAGATTTGCCAGCTTGCTGATCTGGCGAAACTGAACGAGGATTATGGAACGGCCTGCTAGCCCCAAATAGCGCCCCAACCGCGTGAAGCCGTTGGGGCGTTAGAAGTGACGTTGCCCCTGAAATCAGGCCATTGAAGTTTTAGCGATCTGTCCAAGCAAAGGAAGGCCCATGAAATGCAGATTTTCAGACAAACAGATCATTGGCATGATCAAGGAGTACGAGGCGGGAGCCAAGGCGCAAGCGGTGTGCCGGAAGTATGGGATCAGTGATGCGACCTTTTAGAAATACAAGGCGCGGTTCTGCGGCATGAATGTCTCGGACGCCAAGAAGCTTCGAGCGCTGGAAGACGAGAACAATCGGCTGAAGCGGATGTTGGCAGATGCGATGCTCTATAATGCGGCGATGAAAGACCTTGCGACAAAAAATTACTAACGCCTGATGTGAAGCGCAGGGCTGTTGCCGATGTTATGGACCGGCACGGCTTGAGCGAGCGTCGGGCGTGCGAACTCGCAGACGTGCACAGGTCTGTCTTCCAGTATCAAAAGCAAGAGACAGATGATGTCGCTCTGCGAAAACGGCTGCGCGAGTTGGCCAATGAGCGGCGGCGGCGGTTTGGCTATCGTCGCCTGCACATCCTGCTTCAACGCGAAGGTATCGAAGTGAACTACAAGAAGCTGTTCCGGCTCTACCGCGGAGAGTGAATAACGATCCGTAAACGAGGCGGTCGCAGGCGCGCCCTGGGCACGCGGCGGCTGATCGTGGTGCCTGACAGGGCGAACCAGCGGTCGTCGCTGGACTGCGACTCTGACGCCTTTTCAGACGGCCAGCGGTTCCGTGCCCTGTGCATCGTGGATGTTTTTACCCGCGGAGCATTGGCGACCGCCGTGGATCGATCCATGTCCGGGCGGCGTATGACCCGAGAACTGGGCGCAGTGATCCAAAGGCGCGGCACGCCTGATGTGACTGTCAGCGATAATCGAACGGATATGATTTCTCACGCCGTCCGGTGGTGGTGCCAGGACACGGGTGTCGTGTGGCACTACATCGCGCCAGGCAAACCGATGCAGAACGCGTTCGTCGAGTTTTTCAATTGGCGGCTGCGCGACGAGTGTCTCAATGAAAACCTGTTCGGCAACCTCGCTGAAGCGCGCCAGATCATCGAAGCATGGAGGATCGATTACAACGTCAACAGACCACACGCATCGCTCGAAGGGCAAACTCCAACCGAGTTCGCTAAACGGCTACATTCCAACCGACCAGCTTCGCTTGAGCTCCGCAATGGCTCCGCTCAGCCGGTCTTGACCGCAACCAAATCAACAGAAAGCAACAAGAACGGATTCTACACCTGAACGGCCCGGATCAGGGGGCGACGTCACGGGCAATGCAATCGATCGTGCTCTGGGGGAAGGCAGAGAAAGCACTTCCGTTGAAAACGGCTTACCCCGGTTACGGGTAATTGTCGCGCAGAATTTTCCGCCCTGGTTCGCCACTTGTGGACAGAGCAGCACGAGCGCTGCGCGCTTACCGGGTCGCAGTTCGAGTTACGAACGGATGACGACGGCGGGATCACGGACGACCACATGTCTATCGACCGCACCGACAATTCAATTGGCTACGCGGAGGGAAATATCCAGCTCATGATTCGGTTTGCAAATCTAGCGCGCGGAACGGTTTCTGTCGGTGAAACGAGAAAGCGGCGTGTGCAGTTCAACTCAGTTTTAGCGAAAACATAATCACAAAGCCTGCATTTCATCTTTCCGAGCTTTAAAAACAAAAGGAAATCCAGGCGTGCAAAGTCCACTTCGCTCGATGGAATGGATACGACCAACCGCTACATATATTCGTGCGCAGTTTTAAAGAGTGGCAATGCTGGCAAGAGTGGTTCCCGAGCCGAAATAATTTCAACCGTCGCTACATGTTTTCACTTATGCAGTTTCCTGAAACACCTGACCGTTGGTTGTTAGATGGCGTTTTGTTGGTTCATTGCATCGGCACGCGAGCTAGCGGCGAAAAGTTCTACGAAATTAAGCTTTCCGATCAGCTGCAAACGCTAATGAGCAGACCTAAACTGTCCCATTGGTGCTGACGTTAGACACTCAAGACCAACATCCTGTTCTTCACCAAAGGCACGCCGACCAAGAATGTCTGGTTCTACGAGCACCCTTATCCAGAAGGCGTGACCAGCTACAACAAAACCAAGCCGATGAAGTTTGAGGAGTTCGAAACCGAAATCGCCTGGTGGGGTGATGAAGCGGACGGCTTTAAGTCGCGAGTTGAAACGGAACAGGCTTGGAAAGTCAGCGCGGAAGAACTGGCTGAGCGCGGCTACAACTTCGACCTAAAGAACCCGCATGTCGGCGACGTAGTTGATCATGATCCGGACGAATTGCTCGACAGCTATGCCATCACTCAAAATGAAATCCAGGCGCTACGCGAGCAACTGAAGACGATCTTGTCTGACGCACTCAGTGGGGCGCGGCAATGACGGACGCAAGCCAGCTGATCACCGATCATTTGGATATCTGGTCCTCAGCCATCGAGAAGAAATCCGGTACCGGGCGTGGGAATAGTGGGCCAATCAGCCTTTATGGCATTAAGAAGTTGCGGGAGCTGATCTTGGAACTTGCCGTGCAAGGCAAACTGGTTCCCCAAGATCCTACAGAAGGTAATTCGAATGATCTGCTCGAAACCATCGAGCAGTCACGCCGAGACCTTGTGAAGCAGAAGAAAGTCAAAAATAAAAAGGTCAGCTCACCAGTCGCAGAGGAAGAATTTCGGTTCTTGCTGCCAAATGGGTGGGCGTGGACTCGTCTCAGCGCTATGGCCGAAATCAGTCCGCGCAACGATGTTGAAGACAGTACCGTCGTATCATTTGTGCCGATGCCAGATATCCAGACAAGCCACACCGGCGAACATCACCATTCCGAACGGCGCTGGGGAGAGATCAAGAAGTCATACACGCACTTTGCTGACGGCGATATCGCCCTGGCAAAGATCACGCCCTGTTTTGAAAATAGCAAAGCGGCAGTATTCTCGAACCTGTACAACGGTGTCGGAGCAGGCACGACCGAACTTCATGTGGCCAGACCCTATTCTAAAGAGATCGTTCCTGGGTTAATCCTGCTACATCTGAAAGCCCCGTCCTTCTTGGAGAATGGAAAGGCCGTGATGACCGGCTCGGCCGGTCAAAAGCGTGTTCCGAGGTGGTATTTCGCTGACACCCCAATTGCTCTTCCTCCAACTGCTGAACAACACCGCATTTTGGCCAAGGTTGATGAGCTGATGGGGCTTTGCGATACGTTGGAGGCACAGGCCGAAGACGGCCTCAAGGCGCATCAGACCCTCGTGGAAACCTGCCTTGCGGCCCTCACAAACAGCCAGACCCCCGAAGACCTCGCCCAGAACTGGGCCCGCCTAGAAACCAACTTCGACGCTCTTTTCACGACTGAAGAAAGTATCCAACTGCTCGAGGATGCTGTGCAGGAATTGGCAGTGGCAGGTGTGCTCGTTGAACAAGACCCCAGTGAGGACAGAGCGAACCAGTCCCTGCTACGTCCCGATGCATCCGCTGAGAAGTTCGACCTCACGGCATACGAAGCGCGATCAAAACTGTTTCATCTTCCAGATGGCTGGACAATCGAACCACTCAGCAGGGTGTCTTCACACATAGTCGATTGCCCACATACGACGCCTAAGTGGACAGAGGAGGGAGAGCTTTGCGTCAAGTCAGAGCAGATCTTTGCAGGTAAGATCGATTTGTCGAAGCCAAAATTCGTTTCTCATGAGACATATATCGAAAGAATAGAAAGGCTGACGCCCCAATCGGACGACATTCTGTACAAACGTGAAGGCGGCATTCTCGGAGTCGGATCGCGCATACCACCAAACACGAAAATCTGCATGGGGCAGCGTCTAATGCTAATCCGCGCTGGCGGACCAGTCCGGGCAGATTTTCTGGAACTAGTCATTAACTCCCATTGGACACGACGCTTTGCTGCGGAAAAGACCACCGGTGGGGCCGCACCTCGGGTAAACATGACAGTAGTGCGCGCTTATCCAATTCCGATTCCTCCGATGAACGAGCAGGCAAGAATTGTCGACCGAGCGCACAAGCTTTCGGATCTTTGCAGGGAACTGCGGGCAAGAGTTCGAACCGAACTTGGGCTTCGGACCGCTCTAGCAGATACCCTTGTCGAAAGTGCTGCTTGATGATGGGGTCTCCTACCGATCCCCTGGGTTGTGAAGACACTGCGCAACGCTGCGAAAGGGCGCGCGCATGACTATTCAAAAGATGAGTTGGTGCGACGAAGACCACCACGGGCACTTCGAAAAATTCGCGGACTTCAACGAGTGGCTGAACAGCGAGTACGGAGAAAAAATCCCGGACGAGTTCGGGCTTGCCAAGCTTACCGATCCCAGCAAGGCGTTCTTCGCCGGGGACCGCGAAGCTTATGATCAAGCGTTCCGGGAATACAGAAAGGAAAGGCGGCACGAAGTCCTATGCGAGCAGTTCTTCACCGATACCTTTCCTGCCGAGGGTGAGGACAACCACTGGTTCGAGCTAAATCTTCGTCGCTTCGATCAGCTTCTAAACCGCTTGGAAACGAAGGACACGCTCCCGTTTGTGGGAGCAGGGCTCTCAGTGCCTGGCGGCTTCTCATCTTGGGAAGACCATCTTCGACACCAAGGACGTACGGCGGGACTGGATGCCGAAGAGACGGAGCGCCTTCTAACTGACGGGCAGTACGAGACCGTTATCGAACAGATCGTGGACCTTCGCGGGCGTGAGGTGTTTGTCCAAGATATACGCGACGAATTCGATAGGAACGGCACTATACCCGAGGCCGTGTTTCGTCTCGCAGAGATCTTTTCTGACACCATCGTCACAACGAATTACGATCGATTGATCGAGCAAGCCTTTGAGACCGGCGAACCTGGCCCTGTTCAGATCATAACCGCTGAAAACGCGACAGAGTTTCCAGCCTCCGAGAAAACGACGGTTGTGAAGTTGCATGGAGATATCCGTCGCCCGGGGCATTGCATTCTGAGCAAGGACCAGTACGACGCTGCCTACGGCGAAAACGAGATAGATCTTTCGCTGCCAATCCCGAAACTGCTCGACTACTACTTTCGAAACAACAGCCTCCTGTTTCTCGGATGTAGCCTACACAACGATCGTACAATTCAGGTATTTGACGCCATCAGAGCAAGCCACCACGGTGATGACCTACCGCAGCACTTCGTGATCGAGTCATGTCCGGAAAGCCTTGAAGAGCTACTAGATCGAAATGCTTTCCTCGCGCGACTGGGCCTTACCGGTATATGGTTTGAAACCAAGCGCTATGAGTGCGTCGAGGGCATTCTGAGACTTGCTAGAAATGAGCTCGCACATCGGGAAACCCAGTAGACTATTATCCACTTAAGTCATTGTTTTTAATATGTTGCCTGGTGTGGCTGAAGGGACTCGAACCCCGATCCCATCATTACGAATGACGCGCTCTGCCAGCTGAGCTACAGGGGCTTTAAGGACTCCACTATGGTCCTATTAGTTCTTCTCCTGTGCCTCAAACTCTTTGGTTTCGTGAGCCATTCTCGCGCGGACCCGCTAATTCGCATGATGCGCTGCTACTATTGAGCTACCCCCGCATATCGGCAGAGATACCATCAGAATCGCACCCGCCCTGGGCGTGCAAACAATATCACAGAAACTCCACCCCAGTGCGTACCCCAGCACCTATTAGAGGGTCATTTGCCGCAGATCACGATTAAAAAGGGAGCTGGATTAACATTTTGATTTTGCTGGTATTTAGTGGCGGAGACGAAGGGATTCGAACCCTCGAGACGGTTTCCCGCCTACTCCCTTAGCAGGGGAGCGCCTTCGACCACTCGGCCACGTCTCCGCTGGCGGGTGTAGCAGGCACAGGGGTTTCGCCACAAGCGGTTTCTGCGCGCTCGACTTACCAGCTCGCCTTGAACCAAAGGCCGAGCATTCCAAAGTATAAGCAGTGCACAAGCGCAATTTTGGGGCACCACACCTTTCTTCGACTAACATGCGGCGATCGTGAAAGCGGCGGATAGCTGGCCTAGGCTGAGTATCAATACCGCTGCTACCCGCCCAACATCCATGTTCCGTCGGGCCAGAACGCGTGGAAGGCAAAGGCAAAGAGTACGTCGTGGGGTACATCGTTGCCTGCACTATCTCGGACGCGGATCGAGCCGACATCTCGGCCCTCAGCTACGTTTTGTTGATCCAACGATGACGCCTTTCCGGCCGCCCAAGAGATCGTCACACCAGCCTCGGTAAGTTCGCCGGCCTCGCGCAAACGCGCCATGGTCCAGGCCTTGTCGCCGACACGGATGACGCGCATCAGAGGCGGGATGTCATGGGGTGGCATTTCACCGTTATATAGGAATGGTCGGCTCGACGTGTCATAACCGAGATAAGGGTTTGCGCCGTAGCGCCGGGGGAACTCGGGCTGCGCCATGACGAGGCCGTCGGGATTGCGCACGGAGAACTCTTGCCAGCTTTCCATCCAAGTTGGCAAAAGCGTAAGTTCGGTTCCCGTCATTTCGCCGACGATGCCTGCCCCAATGGCTTGTTGCCACCAGCTTTCGGTCTGCCGGTCATACATCACCATATCAGAGTTCCGAAGCTTGCCGGAGACACCGAAGGTTAAAACGCGGTCGCCGACGCGCGTATCGAAAACCATAAAGGAATTGCAGAGAGGACAATATGTAACCGAAACGGGCGTCGCGCCGATCTGGTCGTTTACGATTTCGTGCCACATCAGATAGCGGACAGGATACGCACGGGGCCGTTCGCCCTTGAGTTCAACGGCAACCACCGCTTCTGCACCCTGTAGCCCCGCTTCATCTGAAACGGGGATAAAGCGCGGCTCATCGATCGCGGGGATCCCATCCTTTGGTGGACCACCAGACATGATTTCAACCCAATTGCCGATTGTGGTGGTCTCGAAATCAGTATTCGGCCACTCGAATTTCCAGAACGACGGATCGGCATGCGCGAAGCCGACCGTGAAGGTGAAACCGGCAGCGAATGCAAGGCGTCTGAATAGCATGGGCGCAAACTCCTGATCTTTAGGATCCAACGTGGCGCAGGTTGACGAAGGCGACTAGTCCTCCTCACGCGGGAGTGATACGACTTGCACAGTTGCTGCCCGGCCCGCATGGTTGCTGCTATGGACGGCGATCTTCCCACTCGGCTCACAGAATTGTGGCAGCAGGCGCTGACGCAAGCGCAGCTTATGCTGCTTCCCTCGCGCCTTTATCAAATCGGTATCCTGGCCCTGTGTATTGCACTGGCCTTTGGCATTCACCGCTGGGCCTCACCGCGGATGCGCGAATGGATGCGGACGCTGGAGGGGCGGCCAAAGTGGCAGCTAAGGACACTTCTTAACGTCCACAAGCGTCTGTTTTTGATTATCTTTGCTCTCGTCGTCTGGCTTGCAGCACGCGTCATGGCAGAAATCACGCCGTTCCCGTCACGCAGGTTTTTACTTGAACTGGTGGGCACGATCACCATCGCGATCCTGTTGGTGGGATTTGCGGTACGGCTGGTCCGAAACAAGTTTCTGCAATCGGTAGTGACGTGGGCGCTTTGGATTACGATCACGCTCTATTACTTGGGTGTTTTGGAGGAAACAGCCGCTTTCCTAGACAGTCTCGGCATCAGTATCGGCGACTTTAACCTATCGGTACTCACGCTGTTAAAGGCCGTTGTGTCCATCGGTGCGCTCGTCACCTTGGCGCGCCTAGTTACTACAGCGGCAGCAGCGAGCATCAAGAACAACGACGACATCTCGCCGTCGATGCAGGTGCTGGCGGTCAAAGTGCTTCAGGTTCTGGCCTTCGGCGCGGCCTTCTTTATCGGGCTCAAGATGGTGGGCGTGGACCTCACCGGGCTTGCCGTTTTGTCCGGCGCCATTGGTGTTGGCCTTGGCTTCGGATTGCAAAAGGTGGTGTCGAACCTCGTGTCGGGCATCATCATCCTGCTCGACAAGTCAATCAAACCTGGTGACGTGATATCCATTGGCGACACGTTCGGCTGGATCAATGCCCTCGGCGCCCGCTACGTTTCCATAACGACGCGCAACGGCACCGAATACCTGATCCCAAACGAGGACCTCATCACCGGGCAGGTGGTGAACTGGTCGCATTCCAACGACTTTGTCCGGCTCGATATACATTTTGGCACGGCCTACCATGATGATCCGCATATAGTGCGCAAGCTGGCAATTGAAGCCGCCTCTAGTGTCGAGCGTGTCCTTACGGCTCGTCCGCCCGTGTGTCACATCGTTGGATTCGGCGACAGCTCTGTGGACTACATCCTGAGATTTTGGATCACGGACCCGAGCGGCGGCTTGACCAATATCCGCGGTAACGTGTTTCTCGCCCTCTGGGACACATTTCAAGAAAATGGCATATCGATACCGTTCCCTCAGCGGGAAGTCACAGTTATGAACGAAAGCGTCAGCGTTGCGACCCACACTGCGAAGGAAGCCCAGACACCATGAAGCCGACGTTTTTTCGAATTGCATATTGTATCGCCGCAAGCGTGGCCGTGACAACCAGTGCCGCTTTCGCCCATGAAGGGGTGAAAAACCCGGCGGTTATGGCGCGCATGCATGGGATGAAGGATATCGCGAAAGAGCTCAAAGTCCTGGGCCGAATGGCGAATGGCGCTACTGCCTTCGATCAGACCACGGCGAAAACAGCTTTAGTCTCCATGGCGCGCCATGCAGGAGAAGCGCCTACATTGTTCGAGGCCCCGGAAGATGATCCAAAATCGGAAGCGCTGCCAGCAATCTGGGAGGATTTCGAGGATTTCACCAATAAGGCAATTGAGCTTGAGACGATCGCTAGCAACCTTGCATCGTCCGTAACGTCACTAGATGATTTGGCCCCCGGCCTTCAGAAGCTCGCAGCGAACTGCAAGTCTTGTCACACGGCCTACCGGGAACCTAATCAATAAACCCGTCAGTTTTTGCTTTTTGCACGGACAAGCGTGTCTCCATCGTTGCTTTCCAGGTGGAGAGATTGGGAAAATCGCCTAGGACCACGCCATCCCCTTCGCACCAGCAAACAATGGCAAATAGATAGCAGTCCGCAAGCGTCGGCTCAGCGCCGAAAAGATAAGGGCCAACGATTTGCGGTTCTAGATATGCGCAGCTTTCCGTCATTGTCTCCGGCACCTTGGCAAGCATGTCATCGAAAGAGCTTTGCTGAGTGGCCCAACGATAACCGCGCATCTTGTGGGCGTGGTTCACATGCATGGTCGAGGCGAGATAATACATCATTTCCCGCATCCTCGCCCGGGCAAGCGGATCGGACGGCACCAGCTTTGGGACGGCAGTTTCGCCAATATACTCAAGGATGGCACCGGTTTCCGTAAGCGGGCCTTCGGGCGTAATGAGCGCGGGCACACGACCTTTTGGATTGATCTTGTGATACTTGGGCTTCGTTTGCTCACCCCCCGCCATATCAACGCGAACCGGTTCCCAGTGAACTCCTTCGTTCAGAGCCACCACGACAGCGACCGAGATCGTTTTGGGGGCGCAGTATAGCTTCAACATGGCACTGTTCCTTCAGTAATGCGTGCGCGCATGGGCGCGGTCAGGCGGATCCAGATGCGGGATGGCGTTAAAACCGGCGAGATAGGCAACCCCGTCTCGTACCGTCAATCGGTGGAGTGAGCTGTTATAAATCGGAAGCATGACGTCGCTCATCTTAAGAATATCCAAGTCAAGGATGTGCCGCAGGATCATCCCGATGACGCCGCCAGACGTCACGCAAAGTACGCGTCGCCCGGGTTGTATCGCATCCTTCAATAGCTCAGCCACACGGGTCTCGAAGGCG
This sequence comes from Pseudomonadota bacterium, assembly GCA_039024895.1. Lineage (GTDB taxonomy): Bacteria > Pseudomonadota > Alphaproteobacteria > Rhodobacterales > Rhodobacteraceae > JAJDOD01. The sequence goes on from JBCCPJ010000004.1 coordinate 167,986, forward strand.
AAATAGCTCTCTGTGCCCTCGATCTCCGCCGCTTTCCACGCGGCAAAAACCTTTGGCATATGAACCGCGAAGGTTTCGCCTGTGGGCAGGGGTTCTCCCTTCACCCGATGCAGCGCGTCGGACAGGGCGTAGTAGTTGATCTCGTTGAGCCGCGCGTCTTCTTCGGCCGTCAACCCGAGTCCCGAGACCGTTTCCCGATGGCGCCGCATGGTACCGGAAACGATATGTTCGAAGCCATGAGCGTTCTCCCGAAACCAATCCCCAAGCCATCGGGCCTGTTGGTGCCCCATGTCACTCAGACGGTCATACTCCTCTTCGGTAGTCGCAACGCTGTTGGCTTGGCCATGCCGGACCAGAAAAATTTCGCCCATGTCTTTCTCCGTTATCCAGCCGGGCTAAAGCATTCGGCGCAGGAAGCCAATCGCCGAAACGGCGGTGTTTCCCCTACACAATCGATCCGCCCTTGACCCGCAAGCGGGCTTGGAGGACACCGTCCGTCATGGGTGCCGGACATCTAACGATTGATCTCGACGCGATTGCCGCAAATTGGGCCGCTCTTGACGCCATGTCGAGCGACAACGTCGAGACTGCAGCGGTCATCAAAGCCGACGCCTACGGGTTATCGGCGCGTCACGTCGGTCCACGATTTTGCGCTGTGGGTGTCCGAAGTTTTTTCGTGGCTACCGTTGGCGAAGGGCATGCCTTGCGAGGTGTCGTCGGGGACGCGGACATCTTCGTTTTCTCCGGTCATATGGACGGCGACAGCAATGCGATAGAAAACGCGGGCTTGATCCCATTGCTGAACTCGCCTGAGCAAGTCACACGGCATTTCTCCAAGCTTCCCGGTCGTCCTTTTGGCGTGCAGTTGGATACGGGGATGAACCGCCTCGGCATGGAAGCCGGTGATTGGCATGCGTTGTCGAGCGAATTGATGATCGCGGGGCCACGACTGGTGATGAGCCATCTGGCCTGTGCGGACGAGCCGGACCACCCGATGAATGCCCAACAGCTTCGGAATTTCCGGGAGATGACGGACGGCATCGCGCATCGACGCTCTTTGGCAGCGACAGGAGGGACACTCCTTGGACCAGAGTATCACTTTGATATGACGCGACCGGGTATTGGCCTATATGGCGGACTGCCCTTCGCAGAAGCGACCGCCGTCGTAACCCTTGATTTGCCGGTGGTTCAGACGCGTATCGTGCGCCCGTTTGAAACAGTTGGCTACGGCAACACCTGGCAAGCGACCGTTGAAAGCTGCATTGCCACTGTATCGGCTGGCTATGCCGATGGGCTTATCCGCGCGATGGGGCCAACGGCACATATGTTTGCGGGCGACACTGAGTGTCCCGTTGTGGGACGGGTGTCGATGGACCTAATTACTGTCGATGTAACGCATCTCGAGCATGTGCCGGATCACCTCACGATGCTCGGTGCGATGCAAGGCGTCGACAGCGTGGCAGAAAGCGCTGGCACCATCGGCTATGAGATTTTGACATCGCTCGGTGCACGGTACGAAAGGACTTATCAGTGAGACTTCCGGCCTCGATCGGGCGATTGGTTTTGGGCTTTCTGGCCGCCATCGGCCGTGTCGCGCTCTTCGGTTTCGAAACTGTGAGCCACCTCTTTCGCCCGCCCTATTATCCGCGCGAAGTGGCTCAAGCGCTGATGCAAATCGGCTACTTCTCACTTCCGGTCGTGGGTTTGACGACGATCTTCACCGGCGGCGCCCTGGCCTTGCAAATATACGCGGGCGGCGCTCGGTTTTCGGCGGAGGCCGTTGTGCCCCAAATTGTCGCTATCGGCATGGTTCGGGAACTTGGCCCCGTGCTCGTCGGTCTGATGATAGCCGCGCGCGTCACTTCCTCCATTGCGGCGGAGATCGCGACCATGAAGGTGACGGAGCAAATCGACGCACTCGTGACCCTTTCGACCAACCCGATGAAGTACCTAACCCTGCCGCGCGTTCTGGCCGCGACGCTGGTCATGCCCGTCCTCGTCGCTGTGGGCAACGTTATCGGGATCATGGGCGGCTTTCTTGTCGGGGTGAACAGATTGGGGTTCAACGCGGGGACGTACCTCCGCAATACGATCGATTTCCTCGAACCCTCCGACATTATGACGTCACTTGCCAAGGGTGCCGTCTTTGGCTTTCTCGCAGCCCTGATGGGGTGCTATTTCGGGATGCGCTCGGGGCGCGGGGCACAAGGCGTCGGCAGTGCAACGAAAAGTGCCGTTGTGGCCGCGAGCGTCTTGATTCTCGCCGCCAATTTCATTCTGACAGAGATGTTTTTCGCCGCATGATTGAGCTCAGAGACGTTCATAAGTCCTTTGGCGCCAAGCATGTGTTGCGGGGCGTTGATTTAGAGATTGCCCGGGGCAAAAGCATGGTCATCATAGGCGGCTCCGGTACGGGCAAATCGGTGACGCTTAAATGTGTCCTGGGACTGATTGCAGCAGACAAAGGGCTTGTGACCGTTGATGGTCAGGATGTGACCAAGCTCCGGCAAGGCTCAGCCGAGCGCGACGCATTTCTTGCACGCTTCGGCATGCTGTTCCAAGGCGGCGCTCTCTTCGACTCGTTGACTGTCTGGCAAAATGTTGCCTTCCGCTTGTTACGCGGATCGTTGAAGCGCCCAAAAGAAGAAGCGCGCGAGATCGCGATAGAGAAACTGCGCCGCGTGGGCCTGACACCAGACGTGGCTGATTTGTTTCCGGCCGAACTGTCCGGTGGCATGCAAAAGCGGGTCGGGCTTGCCCGAGCGATTGCGGCGGAACCGGAGATTATCTTTTTTGACGAACCGACAACCGGCCTCGACCCGATCATGTCAGGTGTTATCAATGAGCTAATCCGGGAGATCGTAGTTGAGATGGGGGCAACTGCCATGACCATCACCCACGACATGACCAGCGTGCGTGCTATCGCCGACAACGTGGCTATGCTCCATGGCGGCAAGATTCGCTGGACCGGACCTGTTGGCGACATGGACGCGAGCGGCGACCCTTATGTGGCGCAGTTTATCTTTGGCTGCGCAGAAGGGCCGATCGAAACAGTACGCTGACATTTCTATCGGCGTTAAACGTGCTTCCATCCTATAAAATCTTTTACTTACAAGATTTTATGCGCTGAGCTATCAACGCTCAATCGCTTGAAAGCGGGTCACATTTCTGCTGTGTGAATTGCACAAGTGCAACAAATTGGTTCCATTTTCGAAACAATCCAAAGCAAGACTCGGACTAACGAGTTTTTAATCAAATAGTTGATAGATGTCGCTGGGGTGGCATGATGGACGGAGCTGCTAATGGACGTCGTGAGCCCATTTTTTCACTTGGTTGTGAAAAGCCTTGTGGTCCTTTTTCCCTTAACCGTGGGCTGGTTGGCCTTCCGGCGTTTGGCATTGTCGAAAAGTGCCAATGCCTGGATATACGCAGGCGTGTGCCTTTTCTCAGCTGTCACGGCAGCCGGTATCTTACCGTGGGGTCTGGGCCTGACCAGCCTTAACTGGGTCTTGCTCTTTCTCGCCCTGTTCTGCCCGGTCATCTGGATTGCGGCCGTCTTTGTCTGCGACATGTCCCGCGTCTCGCACTACCATCCGGATCCGTTATTCACGACCGCGCGCACCGTGGCGCATAAAACAGCGCCCAAGCTCTCGCCCCTGATCCTTGGAAAGCCAGAACCGGAAGAGAAGCAAATATTGGTCTTTCGACATCGCCCGAAGCCGAAGCTTGAACCCGTCCGGCCGAGCCGCTCAAAGGCGACCAAGACGATCTTGAAACTGGCACGCGATATTCGTGGAAACGCCTCCTCGGAACGGCGCCGCACAAAGCTCCTCCCTGCCCCCAAGACAAACGCCCTGCCCTTTATCCGCGAGCATCGCAGCAACCTTTGATTGGCCCTTGCTCGCCGGTGCCACACCGGGCAGATACAGGCCATGGCAAAGGCGGCGAGTTTCACCTGTTCGAGCTGCGGCGCAGTCTATTCGAAATGGTCTGGGCGTTGCGACGAATGCGGATCATGGAACACGATTGCGGAAGATGTGCCGTTGGCCGCAGGTCCGAAGGGCAAGGGCCTAGGCGCGGCACGCGGCAAAGGTATTGCGCTAACCGACCTCGCGGCCGACGAAACGCCGCGCCCTCGCAGCATCTCTGCACTGAAGGAACTGGATCGTGTCCTCGGTGGCGGCCTTGTCCCGGCAAGCGCCGTCCTTGTCGGCGGCGATCCCGGCATCGGGAAATCGACTTTATTACTTCAAGCGGCGGCAGCCTTCGCCAAAAACGGTTTGAAGGCGATTTATGTCTCCGGCGAAGAAGCCACCAATCAGGTGCGCATGCGGGCCGGTCGGCTCGGCTTGCGCACGGCACCTGTTCAACTCGCAGCCGAAACCAATCTCCGCAATATCCTGACAACTTTGGAGCAGGAAAAGCCGGACCTGGCAATCATCGATTCCATCCAAACCATGTGGCTCGATACTGTCGAGAGTGCCCCCGGAAGTGTCAGCCAGGTGCGCGCGGCCGCCCATGAATTGACCAGTTTTGCAAAACGCAACGGCATCAGCGTTATATTGGTGGGCCACGTCACCAAGGAAGGGCAGATCGCGGGGCCGCGGGTCGTGGAGCACATGGTCGACACTGTTCTCTATTTCGAAGGGGAGCGCGGACATCAGTTTCGCATTCTGCGTGCCGTGAAGAACCGGTTCGGCCCGGCCGATGAGATCGGCGTATTTGAAATGACAGGCGAAGGGCTGGCGGAAGTCGACAATCCCTCCGCACTGTTCCTCTCCGATCAAGAAACTCAACCGCCTGGCAGCGCAGTTTTTGCGGGTATAGAAGGCACACGGCCGGTCCTGTGCGAGTTTCAGGCGCTCATCTCCCCTGCCCCAGCCGGACAAGCGCGCCGTTCTGTTGTCGGATGGGACGGGGGGCGCCTCGCCATGATCCTGGCCGTGCTCGAAAGCAGGTGCGGCATTCCGTTTGCCGGGCTTGATGTATATCTCAACGTTGCAGGGGGCCTTAGAATTAGCGAACCGGCTGCAGATCTGGCTGTGGCCGCGGCGCTACTTTCCGCACGCGAAGACACCCCCGTGCCGCGTCGCACTGTCGTTTTCGGCGAAATCAGCCTATCAGGTAGCGTGAGACCCGTAGGGCAAACGGAACCCCGATTGAAAGAAGCCGAAAAACTCGGCTTTAAAGCGGCCATTTTGCCCGAGCGGAGCAAAATGGGAACAACCGCCGGATTGCAGGTACAAAAGATACCTGATCTGGCAACACTGGTTGGCCAAGTATTTGGCGCTGGTTAAGGCAGGACAGGACAAGATATGGAAGGTTTCACCATCATCGACGGCATCGTAGCTGTGGTCATCATTCTATCGGCTGTCCTCGCGTATTCGCGCGGGTTCGTGCGGGAAGCCCTCTCGATTGGTGGATGGGCCTTGGCTGCTGTGGTGGCCTATGTCTTTGCGCCTTCGGTACAACCTTTGATGAAAGAAATTCCTGTTTTAAAAGACTTTCTTGGAGAATCAGGCGAGTTGGCAATGATTGCCGCCTTCGCCGCTGTCTTTGCGGCAGGCTTGATTGTCTTCTCGATCATCACGCCACTGTTTTCGGGTGCCGTACAACGCTCGGCGCTCGGCGGCATAGATCGTGGGCTTGGCTTCCTCTTTGGCGTTTTGCGCGGTGCGGTGCTCGTTGCGATCGCGTTTTTGATTTATGAACGCGTGATCGTGTCCGATCCGATCCCGATGGTAGATGACAGCCGAACAGCCGTTGTCTTCGCCCAATTGTCGGAACAGCTCGACGAACAGTTGCCACAAGACGTGCCGGGCTGGATTGCCGAGCGCTACGACGACTTGATCAATCAAGCGCAGTAAGCAAGCTCGCCATAAAACGGTTGCTACTCCGAAAACGCACCGTTTTCGTTTCAGAAACAATCTGGATTATGGCAATCCTGCCATAACACTGGTGCGAATTTAGCGCGCTTATTGTTTCGTATCAGCGAACGTAAGGTCGCATAAGTATTGCAAATGTCGATGCAGAGCGACTGATACAGCGTCATTGTTTCCCATTTCGGGATTTCAGACCATTTGTGCCACCTTTATAGGGCAACGCTGTCCACAAACTGGCCTTGAAGCGATTGAATCTCGCCCAACTGCTGCCCATTGCCACAGGCATACCTTTTCATGTGAAGCGGGCCTGCGAGTGGTTCCAACGGTCCGCGTAGTGAGTGAGTGAGTTGGGCGTCGGTGTAGCCGTTTTGGCTCCCGGCGCCTTTTTGGTCTGGCGATTATTGAGTGCTTGAGTTGCGAGTTCGCCCAAGAGTTACAAGTGCTGCCTGTCAGGTAAACGAAGTGCAAGGGCCCGCGAAGAAATCGCCGGGCCCTTCGGCTTTTTTCCAGCCTTCTACGTGACAGGAACATAACAAGACGCTACACAGCATTAGCTGCTACAATCAGAGCTCGCTTACATGTCAAATCTACCGCACGCGTTGACCAGCAAACCGTACGACGATGACGATAAAATCCGTGATGAGTGTGGGGTATTTGGCGCCATTGGCGTTGCAGATGCCGCCAGTTTCGTCGCTCTAGGCCTACACGCGCTTCAGCATAGAGGTCAGGAAGCCGGCGGGATAATCACATATCATGATGAGACAGGGTTCAACTCTGCGCGACGCTTTGGACTTGTCAGGGACAACTTCACGAGCAAGTCCATTATTGAAACCTTGCCCGGTTCAATCGGCGTCGGGCATGTAAGATATTCTACCGCAGGTTCGAAAGGTCACACACAAATTCGGGACGTCCAGCCCTTTTTCGGTGAGTTCGCCATGGGGGGCGCTGCACTTGCTCATAATGGCAACCTGACCAACGCTCTTTCTCTCCGCCGCGATTTGATCCAGCGCGGGGCAATCTTTCAATCATCCTCGGACACCGAGTGCATCGTGCATCTTATGGCGCGCTCCATGGGGCGAACGATCCCGGACCGCATGAAGGAGGCGCTGCGCCAAGTGGAAGGGGCGTTTTCGATCGTAGCCATGACGCGCTCAAAGCTGATCGGCGTACGCGACCCCCTCGGCATACGCCCGCTTGTCTTGGGTAAAGTTGGGGACGATGGCATGGTTCTGGCCTCAGAAACCTGTGCCCTTGACATCATTGGCGCCGATTTTGTGCGGGAGATCGAACCCGGCGAAATGGTCGTGATTTCAGCAGGTCACGTCGCCAGCTATCGCCCTTTCGAGCCAGCCAACCCGCAGCCATGCATTTTTGAGCTGGTCTATTTTAGTAGACCCGATTCCGTGATCGGGGGGCGCTCTGTGTACGAGGTGCGTCGACAAATCGGCGCAGAGCTGGCTAAGGAAGCACCGGTGGAAGCGGACATGGTTTGTCCGGTACCCGACGGGGGCACACCGGCGGCTATCGGCTACAGCCAAGCGTCGGGCATTCCTTTTGAAATGGGCATTGTGCGCAACCAGTATGTGGGGCGCACCTTCATCGAACCGACCGAGCAAATTCGCAGCATGGGCGTCCGCCTAAAGCTCAACGTCAATCGCGCATTGATGAATGGCAAACGGGTGATCTTGGTCGACGACTCGATTGTCCGCGGCACCACGAGCCGGAAGCTTAAGGATATGATCCTCGAAGCTGGAGCCGCCGAAGTGCATTACAGGATTGCAAGCCCGCCAACCGTTTGGCCCTGTTTCTTTGGCGTTGATATGCCGACGCGTGAGGAATTGTTGGCCGCCAACATGTCCGAAAGCGAAATGTGCGACTACCTCGGGGTGTCTTCGCTGAAGTTCGTCTCAATCGATGGCCTCTATCGGGCCGCCGGAGAAAAGAACGGGCGCAATCCGAACGCGCCCGCCTTTTATGACGCTGTCTTTACTGGCAACTATCCGATCCCATTGACGGATCAATCGGAGCAGGGTCTGCAACTGAAAGCCGCAGAGTAGCTTACGCGCTTAGAACGGCTGGCCAATTAGCGTCCGCCTGAGCGATGTGGTGACGTTTCCGTGCCGACCAAAGCGCCCGCACCGACTTCGAATAATTCAGATAGAGGCGATCTTCGTGGATGCTCCACGCCCCAGGGTCCGTGCTGGCCGTATAACCCTTCGACACGGCGTAGGCGCAGTAACCGCCATATTTGGGGGCGAGTTTCTCGGGATCGGCATCGAACATCGCTTTGTTTGCAGCACTCGCAAATTGGAGTGTTGCGCCGTCCCATTCTGACGTGTTTTCGGGCGAACCAAGAACCGGCTTGCTTTCGGTGAAATACGCGACCGGATCATAGCCGTTAATGGCAACACCACTTGTCGCATAAACCGGCGGTTCCGCCGCCTGCGCGGCTGGTGTAAAGGCTACGGCCGCTGGCACAGCGGCAGCGGTGGCAAGGAAGGAACGACGGGTCAGCATGGGTCTGTCTCTCTCATTGGTGCGGTGTCCATACCCAGATGGCCAAGTAGTTCGCAGCTTGAAAGAGCGCTGACACCCATGTGAAGTTCGAAACGGCGCCCCGTGAATATTGTTACAGATCGGGATTTCGCCCAGCCCTTGACCCAGTGGGTCAGGCACGCCATGCAGAGGAAAAGGGACTGAGGCATGGCAAACCAACCGTTAAAGGGCATTGAGCGGCTTAAGGCGGCCTTTCTGAATTCCCGCCAGGGTGCGCGCGATATTTGGCGCGGCGAAGAAGCCTTCAGGCTTGAAGTTATAATTCTTCTGGTAGGGGTCCCCATCGCTTTTTGGCTCGCAAAAGACTACTTTCAAACGGCCATACTGATCGGCACCATCTTGATCTTGATCACGGTTGAAATCCTGAACTCCGCCATTGAAGCGGTCGTGGATCGCATCGGTCCCGAACGGCATGAACTCTCTCGCATGGCCAAAGACTTGGGCTCGCTGGCGGTTCTGGTAGCGACCGGCCTCGTTATCTTGATTTGGGGCGCGGCGCTCCTCGACCGTTTTCTGCATTGACCCAACCTGCTGGTAAGGCCAGTTAAGAAGAAAAATCGGAGCAGTCATGGCCAGTCCAGCGCCATTCTCGCGGTATGAATTTTTGATCGCTTGGCGTTACCTACGCGCGAAGCGC
>JBCCPJ010000005.1:0-162437 GCA_039024895.1 Pseudomonadota bacterium
CGAGAAAGGACCAAACACAGGACCATCGAAACGCGCCGCTTGCTTCACCGCAAATCCGCCGCATAATCAAACCAAACAGATGAACCAGATCCTCTCTTAGCTCAGGCGGCCATCTGTCCCAAAATCCCTGACGACGGACAGTGCGCTAGCCTGGAGTGAGCATTCAAAGCGAGTTCCGATTTTCCGAAGTTTTTCGGCGTTCCATACTCCATCCAAGAACTCATCTCGAACCAGATTGGCGGGCATGAGAAGCCATGAGGCAAACAGGTTCGCCTCAGCCTCCAGAGTGTCACGAAAGTCGTTTAAATCTTCTTTTGTGTCTTCAAATCTGTTCCGAATATCGCGGTGACACATGAAGTGCCCAAGCTCGTGCGCAAACGTGAACCTGCGCCGCCTCGCGTTTTCGATGCCTGTGTTTAAGAGAATTGTCCACTTTCGTACGCCCTCTGTCCGCACCAAAGCTCCTTCGAAGTTATCAAATGGCCTTTCTTTGATCGCTAGTTGGTCTGAAAATCCACTACGCTGGATCGTTCCCTCAATGAGGTTCTCGATATCGAGCGGATAGGTGTTCGGACCCAATTCTTGCCAAAATTTGGTCAGTTGGATTGCTCTGCCTCTTGGATCACTCTTTGTCTTCGGCATCCAGTCCCGAGACAATTCTATCTATGTAACGTTTGTCGTCCTCCGATAGCCGGCGGTATTTGCGAAAGAGCGCGTCATCTCGTTGTGGTGCAGTGCGCTCGTCAGAAGTGTCATCAAGAAAATAGTCCGGTGACTCGCCGAGGAAGTTCGCAATTTTGAGAAGCAGCTCGGCCGATGGCTTTGCGTTTTTTTTGTTTTCTAACTGCCATACGTAGGCCTTCGAGCTTCCGACAGCCTCCGCCAACTCTTCCAAGGTACGTCTTTGGCTGGTTCGTACATGACGAAGTTTTTCACCGAATTTTTTTGACATTTGAACCTTCGGAAATTTAACGCTTGACTAAAGTATAGCGATCGATGTACCAAACTCAAGTATAGCGATAGCTATATATATGTAGTGCAATAATGGAGGCCGAAATGGCTGATACATGCGTCGCCGGAGGCGACACCTGGGAAGTCTACAAAGACAACGCTGCTGATTGGCGGTGGCGTCGTACGGCATCAAACGGCCGGATTGTCGGTGCTTCTTCAGAAGGATACGTCAACAAGGCAGACTGCATTTCAAATGCTCGTCGCAACGGTATGACGTGCACTCCCCGGTGACATCGTGGGGAGCGGCTAACCTCCCAGTCGCTCCTCACACCACAAAACTTGTGATCAAGGCGCAGAAGGCATTGCAGCATATGATCTAGTGGACTGTCTTTGGTCCCGAAAAGTTAAATGGCCTTCCAATCCGCAGGCTTCTTTTGAACGCCTTCTAGCAACTCAACAAAGCAGTTGAGTTTCAAATTGTTCTCTATATGTTCTCTTGTAAGTCATAGAACGCAAGGGTGTAGCCATGAAAGCTCTATGTTTGCCAAAGTGTCGGTTCTGTGGCCGCAACTGGCATCCTCAAGAGAGTGTGACGGCTACTCGCGAGTATTGCTCAGAATGCAAGAGCGAACGCAGAACCTTGGCGGCGAGTGAATTGAACTTACGCCCCTTAAGGGCAGGCGATAACGTTGGGTCGTTTATTAACCGCAAAGTTCGTCGAGCTAGCTAGGGTAGCAAGTGTGCTTCTAGCTCTTTTTTGGCCTGTGAAGCACTAATAACTCCTTCAGATCGGGCAAGAGTCTTGCTTCTTCCGGTTGTGAGAGGTTCGCTCCAAGACCTCCATTCATGTTTCCGACTGCTGTGTCTGTTCAACAAAACCCAAACAACACGATTGCCGGATTGCCGCGACCATTCGACTTCTGCGCGTCGAACTTCACACGCCCAATCCGGGCTTACCGGAAGTCTTGAAAGTGCATTCTGGACTTGGCCAACGCTTTGGAGCCGTCTGTCTGTATCATCGTACATCATTGCGCGGATCATACGTCGCCATTGCTTTGGAATATGCGGTAGCCACTTCAGTCTGTCACAGAAGTTACCGTCGCGGATATGATAGCGGGGCAAATCAGTTTCTGTGTACCATGCCTCTCCATGCAACAACCGGTAGAGCGTCATACCCAGTGCCCAGATGTCACTGCGCACGCTGGTTCCTTTGCCATGCCAAACTTCGTACGCCACGTGGTCTTTGTATCCTTGCTGGGAGGCGTAACCCAGAACGATCCTGTCAGTGACTAGCCCAAAATCGGCGATGCGAGCGGTCCCGTTCCCGTCAAGCAGGATGTTTCCAGGTTTTATGTCACGGTGGATCATGCCCCTTGCATGCAGTGCATCCAAACCAAGTAAGACATCGTTGGCGATTTTTCGTACCTCGCTGATAGATTGAGGCCTTGCTTCGTAAATAGATTTCAGCGAGCCGCCTGAGCAGTATTCCATGCAATATTGGATGCTCTGCCCGTCGTTGCTCTCTACAAGATGATATACGGGGACGATATTTGGATGCGCAGCCTTCGCTAAAAGTTGCGCTTCGCTCATGAATTCTTTTTTCATATTCTGCCAGGTGGCATCGTCTTCGTTGGGATCTCTCCTGATGATTTTTACAGCGACCTGGCCATGTACATCGTCATCGGCCATGTGCACCTCGCCAAAGTGCCCGTTGTCGATCTTTTTTCCTATGGCGAGGTTTGACTTGAACTTGGACATCAGTCTTCGCGCTCCGCAAGAAGCAAAAGTGCGGCTTCGCGACTTCCCTTTTTCAACGCGTCACCATCAAAATGAGTATTCCAATGTTCATCGTCTTCTATGTATTCATTAGCCTTTCGGCTGCCGTAGGTTCGACTGATAACACCCGTCTTCTTGATCGAAGTATCGCAAACTGAAGCTGCAGACGAAATTACAACTCCCCGTAGTTCGGCACTTTCAAGGTGGGAAAGTTTCATTGCCGTTTTTCCCGCTGAACTTCCCTTGACAACGACACGCTCGATTCCGTTTTCCCTGAGATAATTCGTGATTTGTTGGGACATAACTGCAAGCGCTTCTGCGCGGTCTCCGCTTTGTAGCTTCATATGAAGATCATTTTGCAGTCTTGGAGGTTGCCCATCCACGACCTCTGCATCGACCAGTGTTGCCTGTTTTCCCGAGACGACAATTCCTACCCATCTGTCAGCCAAAAAACTTACCTCAAAACCTCTTCTTCTATGAAGACGATATATACTCGAAGTAGGTTCACCACGGAAGTCGTGACGCAACCTTTTCGCGAGTTCAGAAGATAGCTCAAACATTATGTCTCACAAACGTGATAGTTCGCACTGCAATCCGATAATTACGCAAGACAGGAGGTTGGATTTCCAAAGTTGCTGAAGGGATTGAACGCCAAATTTTCAACTTTGAATGTCCGCTCTTGCAGATTACTAATGTTTTGTGTGTAACCGCAGCGAACTTCCGCTTTCCGCCCTTGGTGACGAAGCGGCGGTCAAAGTCTGGCATAATTGACAATCCCGCATCGCTGATTGCCACATCATGTTTGCGGCAAAAAGGACCCTTTTTGCGGCAGCTTGCGGTGTGTATTCAAGCCATTGATTTCTTTCATCCTCGACTGCCGCAAAAACCTAGTGCAAAAAGCTACCATGAAGATAGGATATGCAAGAGTATCTACAGACGAGCAAACCCTCGACTTGCAAATCGAGGCCCTCAACGCAGCGGGCTGCGACCGTATCTTCACAGATCAGGCTCAGAGTGGGGCCAAAGCAGCCGAATCCCGGCCTGGTTTCGTCGAAGTCATGAACACTCTGGTTGATGGCAATTTGCTTGTAGTATGGAAACTCGACAGAGTAGGCCGCTCCATTGCGGACCTTATCCATCTTCTCGGCGTCTTTCGCGAGCGTGGCATTGAGTTTCGTAGCCTAACTGACGGGATAGATACGACGACTGCGGGTGGGCGACTTGTGTTCCACATCATGGGGGCACTCGCAGAGTTCGAACGCGATCTCATTCAAGAGCGCACCCGAGCCGGATTACGAGCAGCCAGAAAGCGCGGCAAGAGACTTGGCCGTCCGCCGATACTGTCGCAAGCGCAAATCGCGCACGCGAAGTTCATGATCAAGACAAAGGGCGAAACCGTGTCTGCTATGGCGGAGATCCTCGGCATAAACCGTAGTACACTACAACGGTCGTTGAGCCGCAGTGCGAAAGCCAAAGCGCTCGGCAATTCCAACTGATGCAGCCTATGCTTACTCTTGACCTGAACCAGCAGTTTCCTCTGCAGTGTCGAGAGCTCTGAGTATCGGATCGATGGCTTTAAGCGGCCAGTTTGTCCATGTTTGCTTTCTCTGTAAGTTCCTTCGGTGTCAGATTTCCGGCCGGGGTTCAGGTCTTGGGTTGTTGTAGTCCTCCTGGCACGCCTCCAGCGTACTTGAGACCGGGGTCAGTGAGCTGAACAGCGTTTTGTTTAGGCAATCATCGGGCTGAATGCGCCGCGAAGGGTGGAAAGCGTTCGTTCGTTGCCTTTTGAGCCAAAGACTGCTTTGGCGAACGAAGCTGCCTTCCGAAGGCTCCAGGTCCCCATCTCAACCCAAGGTCATATGACAGAACCGGAGAACTAAACCTCACCTACGAGCATGCCGCAGTTGAGCTCAAGAAACTTGACTTCCATGTTCAGTCATTCGGGTTTCTGACGTCCGCCAGTTTTGCTGCCAGCGCTTTTGCCGTCGTCGACTTCAATGGACCAAACCTGCAGTCCACGGAAATCTCTTGGTCATGGCAAAACCGATTGATAGCCCTAATTTGCGCTTTGTGTAGATAAGGGCTCAGGCGACCGACCCGATATCCGAGAGCATGGAGTTCCTTTTGGACAATACGCACATACGCGTTCTTGTTGATCTTCGCAGTAACCACCAGCGCTCGTGCGAATACATCGTTTGGCGCGGTTCGGACAAGCTCCTCGGACTTGATCCAAAAGCGTTGTGGCTCGAGTTCCGACGCTAGGTAGAGCCCCTCTTCGACCGAAGCCTTTGCACGTAGTCCTGGTGTCTTAAGTAGAGCCGCACGAACCTCGACAGTGCCACGCTCGTGGTTGAAGATTCGGTAGTACCGAAGTAAGCCCTCAGCAGCCTTGGAGTCACCGTTAAGCACCCGCTCATGAAGTCGATCAAGGAACCCATCGTGCACGAACCGCTTCGATGGGTGCGCAATCTGGGCAGCTAGTAGAAGAACCTGTGCGTCGCAATCACCTTCTTCGGCGCGCTCGGTTAGCTCAAGGATGCCTATTGCGGGTTTCGATAATGCACCCAATCTACCGGTGGCATGAGCCCAAGCGAGCGTTACGCCAGCTTTCGGTACACCTGCGTCAATGCCCCTGGTAAAAGCTGAGATCGCCCTCTCGGCGTCACCCAATATCATGTAAGCTTTGCCGAGTGACACCAACGATTTGGCATTTCCGGCGGCAACTGCCTGGTTGTAGTAAGCAATGGAAAGCTTCAAGTCCTCGGTAACTCCAATGCCCTTAAGATAGAAAAAGCCAAGGCGATCCATTGCGCGGCCATACCCGTCGCTCGCCAGGCCCTGCATAATGATGGCTGCGTCTTCCGGCTGCTTGGTCATGATCGCCATGGCCTGGGAGAAACGTTGTTTTAGCTTTAGTTCAGCTTCATTCGCATTGGCCGGTTGAGGAAAAAAAGCCGAACAAACGACAAATAAGACTGCAATAGCACGCACATGATCCATGGTTTCGCTCCTGCTTTGAACCTCTTCGCATATTAGAATGCGCACGCCTTTCTACGGAGCGAGATTCGGCATAGGAGCGGTCTCGAAAGTATAACATCTCGTGAGGTCAGTGCAGGCGAACAAAGCAAGTAAACCTGGGCTTGAGCCGCATTGCTAGCACCCAGATGCGCAACTTTTCGGGCCATTGTCTTAGGTCAGCAGTTCTTCAAATCTCGTTGCTTGCGCTCCCCATTGCAATCGCGTTCTTGGTCCAAGCCGCTTGGCCTTAACAGGCATTTGATGCATGTCTTGGTGACCGCTTAGTCCAAACCAAGGCGCCCTACATGCATGCATCTAACCATGACCGAATCCGGCGAACCTGGGCGCAGGCAGCGGCGATCTCATCGGAAACCTCCAAGGTCTTCTACAGTAATCTTTTTCGACTGGACGCGACCACCAAGCAGCTCTTTGTCGGGGACCTCGACCTTCAGGGGCGCAAGCTGATGCAGACACTCGGGTTCATCGTCGACCACCTTGACGAGCCCGAAATACTTGTCCCGGCCGCCGAAGCACTTGCGGTCCGTCATGTTGGGTATGGTGTGTCCGCGGATCAGTACGCGTCCGTTGGCGAAGCGCTCATCAAGACTCTAGATCAACTCCTTGGCAAGGACTTTTCAGACGAAGACAGGATGACGTGGGCCGAAGTCTATGGCGAGCTTTCACAGGCGATGATCGCTGCCGCGTACGGCACCTAAGCTATCCATTAGTATAGGTGGCTATACCGATTGGAAAACCTTGCCGCATTTGCTTTCGGCTACCCTAAGTAAGTTGTAAACACGGTAGATCCATGAAAATTACGGCACTCTCAAGCTCGGACAGCGGCTTTTCAATCGAACTCTTCGAAAACGCCGATTTCGTGGCGATCCACGGGAATTGCACAGTCCGGCCTGAGACATTGGGGCTCGACCGGTTGCGCAGCCAGGTCCATGGTGCCACGTCTTGTCTTGGGGCGATGACAGCTTCCGGTGTGACAGAGGCCGTAAGCTTCTTCGCCATTGAAGATCCATCGGGCGCCTTTGGCACGTCGATGGAGGCGTTTGGCGACAAACCGAAAGACGCTGCACGGGCGGCAACGCTCGCAGCTCTGCAAGCCGCTGACCGGATTGGCGAAGCACCGGAACTGATCCTGGTCGCAAGCACACCCGGATTTGAAGAAGCTGTTCTCGAAGGGATCGAATCTGTATCCGGGCCCAGTGTGCCCATTATCGGCGGCAGCGCGGCCGACAATTCGGTCAGCGGGGAGTGGTTTGTATTCGACCAAGCGAGACAGATTGAATCGGGTGTCATCGTCACAGTGATGTTCCCCTCGCGTCCGGTATCGTTCGCCTATCACAACGGCTACGCGCCATCGTCCCGAAGCGGAACCGTGACGCGGCTAAGCGGTCGGAGCATTCTGGAAATCGACAACCGGCCTGCGTTGGACGTGTACCGTGAGTGGACCGAAGCCTCGGTCACGGCCGCCCCCGGCATGGGTGAATGCCAATCCATACTCTCAGACAGCACGCTATGGCCTTTGGGGCGGAAAATGTCGGAACTCGATGGCGTTTCGTCCTATCTTCTGACCCACCCCGCCGTGGCGCATGGCGACGGGTCGATAGACCTCTTTGCCACGGTCCAGGAAGGAGAAGTTCTGACCCAAATGACGGGGACGGAGTCCGGACTGGTCAATCGCGCGGGACGTGTGGCGACGCTGGCGCGCGCGGCAGGCCGCATGGAACACGAACCGATTGCTGGTGCACTGATGGTTTATTGCGGCGGCTGCATGCTGTCGGTGCGTGACAGGCTTGACGATGTCGTCAATGGCGTCTCGAGCGCACTGGGCGGAGCACCGTTTCTTGGGACATTTACCTTCGGCGAACAAGGCCAGATCGTGGGTGCGGGAAACCGGCATGGAAATCTGATGATCTCCTGCATAGTATTCAGCTGACCTGAACCGAGGCAGCCCGTAAATGGCCGATGATGAGCGTTTGCGCGAGGCGCTGCTCGAACTGCAGCTCCTGCGCAAAAGAGAAGCCCAGTCTCTGGATGAGACCCGCACTCTACTCGAATGCCTTGAGGCCTATTCTAGCGCCACGACGCCTGGCGAAGCGCTGAGCAGCATCTTTATATCCCTGCGGAATACCATCGGCGCTGACGTCTCCCTACTAGGGAAGATCGAAGGTGACGGCGCCTTCACGGTTCTAGGAAGCGACGGTCCACTCCTTGCGAGCCAATCCATCGTCCCGCCTTTCGACCTTGCAGCGCGGTCGAGGAATATCGTCGATCTCAAGACACTCGGTACGTGGCAAGGTGCCTTTGACGCCACTCGGTTCAACGCACTGCAATGCGTGCCCGTCTTGGCAGACGGCGACACCTATGCGCTTCTCGTTTTCAAGGCCGGCCTGCAGTCTTCCGAGACGGGCAGCCTGCGTCTGGTCGAGCGCCTGGCGGGCCTTGCCCTCCGCGCGTTGCAGGGCAGCAAGATCGCGAGCGAGAACAAGCTTCTAGCTGCGGCGATACACGGTTCGTCTTCCGGGTTTGCCATTGCCGACGCAACCAAGGAGGAGCGTCCGCTCATCTATGTGAATGAGGCGTTCGAACAGATTTCAGGCTATGACGCATCGGAGGTTCTGGGGATTAACTGCCGGTTTCTGTCCGCGGAAGCCGATGAGTCCGAAGAACGCCTGCGCGTTCGCAGTGCTGTGTCGGCAAACGCGCCCGGTCAATTCCTGCTCCGTAATCGAAAGAAGGACGGGACGCTATTCTGGAACGAGTTGACACTTTTTCCAGTCGAGAACGAAGCAGGCCAAGTCGTCAGTCTGGTCGCAACGCAAAACGATGTGACGACTCGGGTAGAAGCCGCAGGTGAGCGCGACCGGACTCGGGCGCAAATGGCGCGCGCTCTGACCGCTACGGAGGACGCATATCTCGTTCTGGAAGAAGGACAGCTCGTTGCTTTTGCCAACGATGCGACCCGAGATGTCTTTCCGACGCCGGGGCATGATTGGGCGCCCGGCACAACCTTCTCGGAGAACTGGCATGCCTATATCGTAGGCGCAATGGATTTGCCCGGACGAGTCACGGCGCTCCTTGCCCAACCTGATCTTCACGGTCTTTGCGACTTGCCAAGCGGGCGAGAAATTGACTTGCCGGACGGGCGAACCGTGCTTGTCCGCGCCTCGGCCATGCAGGATGGCGGCATGGTCATGTCGGCGACTGACGTCACTCCAATGAAAGCCGCTCAGCGCCTTCTGGCGCAACGCCTTGCTGCAATCGAAGCGGCTGAAGACGGGATTGCAATCACCGATGATACTGGACGATTGACCTATCTCAACGGGGCGGCGTCAGCGATGCTCGGGTTCAGGTCCCCGGCCAAAGGTCTTGGCAAGATGTGGTACGTGCAATACGCTGGGACCGAGCGTCGGGACCGGCAACGCGCATTCACGGAAACGCTGGAGCGTGTCGAGGAAGGCCGGACCAAAACGCACGATGTCACGGCCACGGAACTTGAGAGCGGAGGTTTTGTCCTTCAGTTCCGCGACATCACAGATCGCTTGGCCTACGAGACCCGCGAAGCCGAGCTGAAGGCCGGTCTGCAGCAGCTTCAGCGTCAGGAGGCGACGGCGCAGCTGACGGCGGGTATCGCCCACGATTTCAACAACCTTCTTTCGGCGATCAACGGATCGGCCACTCTGATCGGGCTGGAAGAAGACCTCACCGATGGGCTGAAACCCCATGTTGATCGGATAGCGACGGCTGGGAACCAAGCGGCGCGTTTGGTCAACCGTTTGCTCGATGTGTGGACTCATAACGACGAACAAGGCGTTTTCGACCTTGGATCCGCGCTTTCGGATATCCCGTCCCTCGTCGAACCAAGCCTTCCGGACAACGTTGCCCTTGAGATGGCTTCCATGGGCGAAGCTATCGCGCTCAAGGGAAATCCCGGCGAGCTTGCGCAGGTGATCGTCAATCTTGTTCTGAACGCCCGTGATGCCATTGGCGAAAACGATGGTCAGATCGCGGTCTCAACTGAACACGCCATCAGTCGGTCGAAGGAACGCGCTTCCGTAGGCGAGCTCCTGTCGTCGCAGGCTTACGTTCGCATTGATGTAACAGACACAGGCGTCGGTATTCCTGCGGACAGCCTCGAAACGGTTTTCGAGCCCTATTTCTCGACCAAGGGGCACAAGGGGACGGGGCTCGGCCTCGCCATGGTTTCCCTTCAGGTGCAGGGGGTTGGCGGCGCTGTTGGAATTGCCTCTACCGAAGGCCATGGCACCACCATTTCTGTCTATTGGCCCATCGCAGATTTGGAGTCGCGTGATGATCCCGGCTCGCAGTCCGGGGCGCATGACCTCTCCGGTCAGACGATCATTGTCGTCGACGACGACGCCGATGTGGCCACGGTCGCGGCGAAGTATCTCGAGGCGCAAGGTGCCGAGGTCGCCGTCTCGATTGATCCCCGCGATGCAATAGAAGCCGTGGAAGAAGACCCCGAGGCGTGGTCCGCGGTGATCACGGACTACGATATGCCGGAGATGACCGGCGGCGATTTAGCTGAATGGGTGAAGAGAATCCGACCGGACATCCCAGTCATTTTGGTAACGGCTCTGGCCCGGCGTCTCACCGATCCGCGGATCAATGACGGCAACATCGACGCGGTTTTGCCCAAGCCCACAAACCTAAACCATTTATCTTCGCTTCTTTCCGACTATCATCGCGAGCGAACCAAAGGATGACACATGCGCGTACTGCTTGCCGATGACCATGACCTTGTCCTTGAGACGCTTGCATCCTTCCTGAAATCGGAAGGCGATTTCGATGTGGAGACCTGCGGCTCGCTCGATGCGGCCGTTGAAAAGATCAGCAATGACATCGCCTACGACCTGGTCCTTCTCGACTACACCATGCCCGGTATGAACGGGCTGGAGGGGTTGAAGAAGGCTATTGAGGCTTCGTTCGGGCGGCCGGTCGCTCTGATGTCGGGGACGGCGTCTAAAACCATCGCGCAAGAGGCGATTGATGCTGGCGCTATAGGGTTCCTGCCCAAGACGATGGCGGCAAAATCCATGGTCAACGCCGTGAAGTTCATGGCGATGGAAGAAACCTATGTGCCGCTCGACTTTCTGAATGCGGTGGAAGAAGAGGCCGACATCCCACTGGCCAAGCAACTTACCGAGCGAGAGTTGCAGGTGCTGGGCGGTCTTTGCCAGGGCCTGTCCAACAAAGAAATCGCTCGCGACTTGGATCTCCAGGAGGTGACGATCAAGCTCCATGTTAAAACGCTGTGCCGCAAGATCGAAGCCAAAAACCGGACGCATGCGGCCATGATCGCGAAAGAGGCGGGCCTCTTCTAAGGCCCGCCCCAAGGGTATCAGAACAAGAATCCGTCGCAGATCTCCTGATAAAGGAGTTCGTTCGGATCGTTGTCGCGTGCGTCGAAGATGATGGTGCATTCGCCCAGATCGACCGACACGCTGTTATCGTCTTCCTTGAACACGAACGCCGCGATCCATTCCTCAGTCGTCATGCCACCCGAAAGAAGGTCCAAACCGCGAAGGTCCAGTCGGTCGCTTTCGCCGTCCGATCTCCGGAAGTCGGTAATGCGGTCGGTGCTACCGTCCAGATCATTGAAGCGGAAAACAAACCGGTCGCTGTCAACGCCGCCCGTTGCGATATCGAAGCCCGCGCCGAGATAAAGCGTGTCTTTGCCAGCACCGCCATCGAGCACGTCATCGCCGGTGTAGCCGGTGAGACGGTCGTCGCCGTCGCCGCCCGACATGTCGTCATGGCCGGACCCGCCTTTGATGTAGTCGTTGCCGTCACCGCCAGAGATCACATCATCATCGGATCCCCCATCAAGGTAGTCGTCGCCAGCATCGCCATAGAGCGTATCCAAGCCGGAGCCGCCCTTGATCGTGTCGACGCCTTCACCACCGTGGAGCGCATCGTCGCCACTGCCCGCGATCATGCTGTCGTCGCCGAGACCACCATGAAGCGTATCCTGACCGGACCCGCCATTCATTGTGTCATTCCCGGCGCCGCCCCAAAGACTATCCTGATCAGATCCGCCGTTCATGACGTCATCGCCGTCTTCGCCAAAGAGGTTGTCGAAGCCGGTTCCGCCATCAAGCTTATCCTGTCCTGTGCCGCCGTGCATTGTATCATGCCCGGCAGAGCCGCTGAGGTAATCATCCCCTTCGCCGCCGAAGAGGGTGTCATCATCCTCAGGCAGGACGTTGCCAAACGGGTCATAGCGGACACCTTCGTCGTCATAGGTTGAGACGAACGTCGCCGTGCTCTCCGGCCCTGCGCCGCCGTAGATGGCGTCGTTGGCCTCACCACCGATCAGCGTGTCGCCCCGACCAGCGCCGACGATCAAGTCCTCGCCATATCCGCCGTCCACCATGTCGATATCGGCTCCGGAATGGATCGTGTCGTCATAGGTCGTTTCGGGATCGGGCATCTCGACCACTTTGGGTGAGCGGATGAGGACGTTGGCATAGGTGTCCTTCTCGGTGAACGGGTCCATCGTCCGGGGATCGACAGCGCCGTCGTTCGAGTAGGCTTTGGGCGCATCCGCAACGAGGTCGAGGGCGATCTGCCCGGTTTCCTCGTCAAAGATCACCTCGTATATGCCTCCTGACGTCGCTGTTACCGGGTTCATGTCGTGGTCACCGCCGTTGCCACCGGCATAGAGGTTGCCGTCACCGTCGACGACGAAGGCGCCGAAAGTGATGGCAGGCACGCCCTCGATCAACGTATCGCCAACATAGGTGCCGACGATGGGCGCGGTCGAAAACTCCGGCTCGCCGCCTTCGGCCACTTGCGAGATGTCGATCTCGAAGAGCTTGGCTTCCTCACCGGCGCGCGAGGGGCGCACAATGCCATAGAACGTGTCGGTGCGGGAATCAAAGCCCACATCCCAGACCTGATCCGTGACCATTTCTTGGGGAAACTTGAAGGTCTCGGTCACCGGGTTGCCGTTTCCATCAAAGTGATCGAGATCGATCCGCGTGACGCGGTCCATGCTGGAATGAAACGCCCAGAGGTCGCCGTTGTCGTCGATATCGGCGGTCCAACTGCGGTAGGGCGTCTCGCCCATCCGGTAGGCGTCGCCCTCAGCGTCATACATCACTAGATCGCTTTTCGAGACGGCGTTGCCGAGCGAGTCTATCCCGTCCTTTACTGCAATCCCGTAGATCAGGTTGTCTTCCTGATTAAAGCCAATGGCATTCACCACCACCGTCGCGTCTGCACCGGCAGGCGTGTATTCCTCCGCAACCGGGTCAAAGACATGCAGCTTGCCGTTCAGCACCTGATAGATGTGCGACTGTCCCTCAGCGATTGCTTTGACCGTCACCTCTTCACCGTTCACGACCTTTGATGTCTCGTAATAGAAGACTGGCTGATCCGTGAAGATCTCGGGCCCCTCGGGTTCGACCTCGGAGTCGATGGAGCGGAACGTCAGTTCCCCTGCGCCACCGTTGCCGGTGAAGGCGACCATCTGGTCTTGGAAGATCGCACTGTTGGTGTCGAAGGTGCTGATGACTTCGCCATTCCAGAGCAATTCGACCGCGCCCGAGAGCGAGTGCGCGCCATAGTTGGCGGCGAGCTCGAAGCTGATTTCGTATTGTGCGCCTGCGATCGTATCGATCGATTGGCTCATGGAGGTGTGGCCATTGCCTTCATCGCGGATCGTCCATGCGCCCGTCTCGCCGTACTGGGCAAAGCTGGTCGCAGTATCGACGCCGTCGAGAAGGTTCTCGCCGATGAAGTCTCCATAGATGACATCTTGGCCACCAGCGCTTTTGATAACATCGTCCCCGGCGAGGCCGAGGATCATGTCGGCACCGGAGGTGCCGACAAGGGATTCCGTTTGGTTCGTCCCAATCATCTCGGTCCGATTTATGTTCGTGTCGGGCATGGGGTTCCTCTCACTCCTTTACTCAAGAAATCACCAGCCAATGCCTTGATAAGCGTTGGCTTTCGGGCACTCATCATAGAGGCGCACCACGTCGATGATGGGCGTCTCGAACTGCTCGACGGCCATTTGGACGACGTCGGAATAGATCACGTTGCGCTGGGTCACGATGATCGCGTCGGCGCTCCGCGCGACCTCTTCGGGGGTGTCGACGAGGAAGTCGCGCAACTCACCTGCGAGTGCGGCGAGACCGGGGCTGCCGTGCTTGACGTAGCCAAGCTGGCTTTCGATGGCCGTCTCGCAGGTGATTGCAGGATCATGCGCGACGATCTCAACACCCTGCTCACGAAGATCCGCGATGACCTCAAGGGTTGGGCTTTCGCGCAAGTCATCGGTGCCCGGTTTGAAGGCGAGCCCAAGGATCCCGACACGCTTCGCGCCGGTTTGAACGGCCATGCGCGCGGCGCTTTCGATTTGCTCACGATTAGACACGCCGAGGTTCTCGATCAGCGGCAGCGAAACACCCCGTTTCTGGGCGATATGGGCCACCGCGCGTACCTCTTTGGGCAGGCAGGAGCCGCCATAGGCGAAACCAGGCTTCAGGTAGTAGGGCGACAGATTCAGCTTGGTGTCCTGGCAGAAGATGTCCATGACATCATGGCTGTCGACGTCGAGCGATTTGGACAACCGACCCACCTCGTTGGCAAAGCAGACCTTGGTCGCGTGCCAGACGTTGTCGACATATTTGACCATCTCGGCGGTCGCGATCGAGGTTGTGATCGGGTTGGCGTCCACCGGCAGATAGATCTCGTTCAGGATGTCTGCGGTCCGATCGCAGGTCGCGCCAATCACCGTCTTCGGCGGCGCGTAGAAGTCGGCCACGGCCACACCTTCGCGCAGGAATTCGGGGTTAAAGGCCACGCCGAAATCAACGCCCAGTTTCTTGCCCGAGACGTTCTCAAGGATCGGCGCCATGACTCTCATCGTCGTCCCCGGCGGGATCGAACAGCGCATTACAAAGACGTGGAAGTCCGTTTTTTGTGCGAGACCCACGGCCATCGAACGCGCGGCGGATTCGATAAAGCGGTAGTCGCAACCGCCGGCGGGAGCCGTCGGTGTGCCGACCGAAACAAATGTCACGTCGGTGTCGCGGACGGCGAAGGCCAGATCATCGGTTGCCGAAATCAGACCGGCGTCAACGCCCTCGCTTAGAAGATTGCCGAGATCTTTTTCATGGATGGGCGAGCGGCCTGCAGCAATGTCTTCGACTTTGTTCATGTCGATGTCCACGCCGACCACGCGGTGCCCGAGGCTGGAAAGGCAGGCGGTCGAGACCGCACCGACATAACCAAGGCCGACGACCGAAATCGCGGCTTTCTGAGTTTCAGGAAAGACGGCCTCGATATTCGCCGGCGAGATGTCGAGAGGGCTGAGATCCAACATATGATGTACCTTTCAAGGGAACTGAATGGGTCGTTGGATGTTGTCTAACCCTCTGAAACGCTGCATACTTTCGTGCGAAAGGCTAATGCTCTTTCCAAAAGCAGGGGCCGACTGTCCTTTCGGATATGTGGCATTTGAGTCAATTCGTACTGGCACAAGAAAACCCGCGATACCGGGGACGTTTGGCATCGCGGGCAGCCGCAAGTTCACATGAGTGGTGGGTTTACGCGGCTTTTGTGTCGCCTACTCGGTCGTAGACATCTTCGTATCGGATGATGTCGTCCTCCCCAAGATAGGCGCCCGATTGAACCTCAATTAGATTCAAGGGAAGCATCCCGCGGTTCTCCAGACGGTGGATCGCCCCGAGCGGGATGTAGATCGACTCGTTCTCGCTCAGCAGTGACACGTCGTCTTCCACAGTGACATGCGCGCTGCCTTCAACGACGACCCAATGCTCGGCCCGGTGGACGTGGCTTTGCAGGCTGAGTGCCGCACCCGGCTTGACCATGATCCTTTTGACCTGGAAGCGTTGGCCCAAGGAGAGCGTCTCATAGTAGCCCCATGGGCGGTGGCAGCGGCGGAAACCTTCGGCTTGCGGCGCTTCCTGAATCTTAAGTTCAGCGACGACTTCTTTTACGCGCTCACTGTCATCAAGATTGGCGACCATGATTGCGTCCTCGGTGGCGATAGCGGCGATGTTCTCAAGACCCAGCCCGACAAGCTTGGTGCCGTCAGCGGTCGTTTTCAGCATCGTGTTCTTACAATCGATCTGCATCGCGTTGCCGTCCAGCGCGTTGCCCGCATCGTCCTGAGGTGTCACGCCGTGGACCGAACGCCAGGATCCAAGATCGCTCCAACCACAATCGACGGGTACGACCGTCAGCCAGTCGGCCTCTTCCATGACGGCATAGTCGATGGAGATATCGGTGGCCTTCGCATAGGCCTCTTCGCCCAAACGGAAAAAACACAAATCCTCGTGGCCCGCGGCGACGGCCGCCCGCACCGGCAGAACGAGCGTTGGTGCCAGCATTTCAAACGCATCGATGATTGTGCCGACACGGAACATGAAGATGCCTGCGTTCCACATGTGCCGACCGCCTGCCAAGAGCTCTGCCGCAACTTCGGCTGAGGGTTTTTCAACGAAGGATTTCAGGATCTGCGGCGTGCCAAACTCAGGCGGCGCGTCGCATTCAAGATATCCATAGCCCGTTTCTGGCGCGTCAGGCTTAATACCGAAGGTCACGATATTGCCTTCGGAGGCAGCTTTCTTTCCCTCAATAACGGCCGATACAAAGGCGTCGTGATCCGTGATCTGGTGGTCCGATGGTGAGACCAGCATCACCGTATCGGGCTCGTCTTCATGAAGAAGGGCTGCGGCCAGGATGGCCGGGGCAGTGTTCCGACCAACGGGCTCAAGGACAATCGTGGCCTCGGTCACGCCCACATCGTCCAGTTGTTCCGCAGTGATGAACCGATAGTCCGCTCCGGTCACGATCGTTGGTGCGGAAAAAACGAAATCATTCAGGCGCAGGGCAGTGTCCTGAAAGAGGCTCCGGTCGCCAACAAGATCGGTGAACTGTTTTGGGTAGCCCTTGCGCGATGCGGGCCAAAGACGGGTGCCGGAGCCGCCGGCGAGGATAACAGGTAAAATCATAACTCAACTCCTTGGGTGCTGTTGTCGGACCAGTCTCTACCCTACGGAACCACTTCAATCGCCTGTCCGGGAGAAGAACCGAGGGGCGAAAAAGAGCCCGCCACTATCCTTTGGAATAGGGTCAGAACCAGGTCGGCGCCGGCAGCGCTTCGATGTAGATGGCCAGGAGTGTGACGAAGGTTGCGACAGCCGTAATGAGCTGCGCCTTTGCCGTCCAATTCTGGGCCTTTGCGACCAATCCGCCGCCGCCAACTGAGGATTGGTTCCCACGATTAGACCACTTCTGCTTTGAAAGGTGGAAGATCATGAAGATCTTCACGGATGCGTTGATGACTTGGTTGAAGTACAAGATGAATGGCCAGCTTAGATCGACCGTCCGGCTATAGCGGTAGAGAAATAGGCAGAGCACCATGCGCGAAAACATCACCCAGATCAGCGCGCTCCAGAGGTATCCCGGATCGACGAAGGCCGCGAGTATGGCGAGTGTCGGGCTCACCATCATTGTCCACATTGCGATGCGCTGATCGACGATGCACCACCAGATGAACGGCTTAACCGTGCGCGGCCCCAACGCAATCGCGCGACTGCCGTTTCGCAGCATATTGCCCGACCAGCGCCGAAAGTTCTGGATCATCCGCTCCAGCCCATTTTCCTTTATGACTTCAATTGTGTAGACGGTCGCATCTGGCACATAAGTCATCTTCGATTTGCGGGTCAGCATGTGGTACCACGTTGACTTGTCGTCGCCTGAGAGGAACCGGAAGCGGCCCCAAAGCCAGTGGTCCAGATGATCGGCCTCAATCGTGCGGATGAACTTTTCGCTCAACATGTGCTGGGCGCGGAACACGCTCATGCGCCCGGTCAGAGTCAGAACCTTGCCCGACATCGCATGGCTTTGCATCGCAAGGCGGCGTTGGGCGAACCGCATATCGAGCCAGTTGGCGATCCATTTCGGGCCGTAGCAGATGACCTCTTCATCCGTGGTCAGCGCTTGCAGATACGGATCCGCTCCGAACATCGACAATGTCTTCTCGAGCACGTCGTGACCATAAAGCGCATCGCCATCCATGAAGATCACGAGGTCATCCGGATTGACGCCAAAGCGGTTGATCGCGCGCAGGATCAGGCCAATTGCCATCCGCTTACCCGGCTGGTTCTGGCGGATGAAAACGAGCTCGGCGAGATCGTCGGGAATGTCTTGCGCATGGGTCTCGACGAAGGACCGGATGATCAACTCGTCATA
Source organism: Pseudomonadota bacterium (assembly GCA_039024895.1). Lineage (GTDB taxonomy): Bacteria > Pseudomonadota > Alphaproteobacteria > Rhodobacterales > Rhodobacteraceae > JAJDOD01. The sequence goes on from JBCCPJ010000005.1 coordinate 18,010, forward strand.
GGATGACCCCGTGCCGATATAGAGCGTTGTCGGGATTTTCTCGCGCCGGATTTGGGCAAGGATCGAGCCGATGACGCGCTTGGTGATCGCCGGTTCCTCGTAATAGGTCGTCATCTGGATATGGAGGCGGCGGGGACGCCAGCCCGACTGCCAGATTGCATTGGCGCGAGCGCGCATGCCGGGCCATTTGAACTTGCGATAGATCTCGGCCCGCACCGCATGCGTGAACCACCAGCCAAAACGCCAGATGCCGAGCGAGCCGATGACGAAGGTCACATGCAGCACGTCGGGTTGGAAAAAGCGGTTGTTGGTGGTGACGAGTAGATAGGTCAAAACGACCATCGCTACGACCAACATGAACAACTGCCCCGCCGACCATTTGCGCAGTCCCTTCTTCACGGGGGCGCGATAGGTGCGAAGACGTTCTGTCAGGTCCTTGTCAAAGGCGTATTCGGACTCAGGAGCGTACATGGATAAGCTCCCGGATTTTGTTGAGCCATGGCCGGCTGCGTTCAAGCGACAGCTCCATGGGCGCGTCTGGGCGCAAGAGATCTGGCGCGTCCCGCGCGACCCTCTCTGCGGGAAGGATAAGGACGCGTAGGCCAAAGGTTCCGGTGCGATCTGGGTTGGCCATCGCAACGACCTCAACGACCTCGCCTTTGATCTGACGGGTCTTGCCACCGTTGTTGACGACCATGTTCGCGGTCATGCCCGGGAAGACCGCGGCAGCCATAAATTCATCGAGCCACCCGACGACGTGGCGTGGACCATCGACCTCAAGCGTCAGGGCGATATCGCCACGCGACAGAAACTGGTCTTCGAAAACGGGAAGTTCGGTGATCACGCCGTCTTCCATCGCAACGATATTGGCGGCACCCCCAACGCTCTTTTCGGCGCTGAGCTCGCGTTTCAGTTGGCTGAGCTCATCCTTTCGTTGGCGTAGGATATCCATGAGGAAGGCGCGCCGTGCATGGAAGTCACCGTCCGCATGGGACACTTCGGCGTCAAAAAGCGCGAGTGTGCGCAGGGCCCGCCGCACCTCGTCCAGACCGTAATCGGCCAGAAAATCGCGAAGTCTTCGTGCGGCAATGGCTTGTTCCAACGCTTCGACAAACGGGCGGCGGGCGTCTTCAAGTCCTTCAAGATGCAATTCAAGCGCGCGCCGCGCCTGCCGCACATCCGCCTCCGCGCGTTTGATGTCAGCGCGGATCTCGGTCAGCGTTCCGTTGTGGCCTGGGCTGGTCAGAACGATGAGCGTGTCGCCCTGTTCCACCGGATCCCCTTCTGCGACGAGGACCCTCTCAACATAAGCCCCGACCGGCGCACGATGCTCGACCAGTTCGGCGACCACCCTTGCCTGACCGACGGAGATGATGCTTAGGCGCGACCAAATTTGCTGGCCCAGCATTCCAAAAACGACCGCGCCGATCAGAGCATAGATCGAAAGACACCAGAGGACGCGGAGGATCCGCGGCGTCTTGCCCTTTGTGCCCTCGGCTTTCTCATCTTCGGTCTCTTCCATGGGGACGAGATCGACAGGGGTGTCGAGGCTAGTGATGATGTCCTCGGTGCTGGCCATCTTGCCCGACAGGATCGAGCGATAGAAGACGGCGAGCGTCTCGCGCTGCCGCCCGGTCAGGCCTTCAAAGACCAGTTCGCGCGGGTCGTCGCCAGGGGCGAAGCGAACCGGAAAGCGGATGTCGACGCCCTGGAATGGGATCGACAGGATGCCTTGGGTTGGAAGAACGTCGGTATCGTGGGGGAACTCGATGCTACTTAGCGACCAGCTCGCCACGCTCACCACGTCACCCGTCGCCAGTTCTAGCCCCAGCGGGGCACGGACCTGGAACGACAAATCGGACATGGGTCGTTCGTGACGAATTTTCATGGGCGTACAGCCTCGACAATTAGAATTGCGAAGCTTTTAAAGCCTGAAATGCAGGTCTGGGACGAGCGCTCGTATACCCTGATGTCTCAAAAGTATAGTGCCGGGGAATGCGGATAGGAGGTACGAAAAACGCTTCTCAGAAGGGGTTTGTGGCCCTTATGCCGTAGGGCAATTCGCAAGGAGTGTGACCCCGTGAGTACCCTAGACTGTTTCAAAACCTACGATGTGCGCGGACGTGTCGACGACACACTGACCGCTGACATCGCCTACCGGACGGGCCGGGCATTGGCCGAGGTTCTGTCGACCGCCACGGTCGTCATTGGCCGCGACGTGCGCAAAAGCTCACCCGTTTTTCTAATGTCGCTCGCCGAAGGCATTCGCGACAAGGGCGCCAAGGTGATCGATATTGGCCTCTGCGGCACCGAAGAGGTCTATTTCTCGACCGACTACTTCGGCGCTTGTGCGGGCGTGATGGTCACGGCCTCGCACAACCCGATCGACTACAACGGGTTCAAGATCGTCGGGCGCGGCGCGCGTCCTTTGAGCGATGAGGACTTCGGCACCATTGAGCGAAAGGCGGCAGAGAGCGACTTCGCTGATCTGGCCCTGCAACGCGGTGCCCACGAACAGGCTTTCCAGAGCGCGGCATACGTCGAGCGGGTGTGTTCCTTCGTCGATGCCAAGGCTATTGGTCCCATCCATCTGGTCGCAAATGCAGGCAACGGCGCGGCGGGTCCGACGTTCGATGCCGTGATCGAGGAACTCGCCTCTCGCGGCGCCCGGATCAAGGTCACGCGCATGCATCATCAGGCCGACCCGACATTCCCCAACGGCATCCCGAACCCGCTTCTGCCCGAAAACCAGCCCGCAACCTCACAGGCGGTATTCGATGCCCATGCGGACCTCGGCGTTGCCTGGGACGGCGATTTCGACCGTTGCTTCTTCTTCGACGAGAAAGGCGCGTTCATCGCCGGTGAGTTCGTCGTCGGCCTTCTTGCCGAAGCCGTTCTCGAAGCCAACCCCGGCGCGGGAATCGTCTATGACCCACGCGTGGTGTGGAACACCGAGCGTGTGGTCCGCGACGCGGGTGGTCGCGCAATCAAGTCCAAGACCGGCCACGTCTTGGTCAAGGACACTATGCGCAGAACTGATGCGCTCTACGGCGGCGAGATGTCCGCGCATCACTACTTCCGCGATTTCATGTTCTGCGACAGCGGCATGATCCCGTGGCTGTTGATGCTCGAACGCATTTCCCGCAGCGGGCAGAGCCTGTCCGCCCTCGTCGCCGACATGCGCGAGCGCCATCCGTCCTCGGGCGAAATCAACTTCCGTGTCTCAAGCGCCAAGGCCGTCACGGATCGCCTTGAGAAGCGCTATCGCGGCAAGGCTGTCAATATCGACGGGCTCGACGGGCTCAGCATGGAATTCGATGACTGGCGCTTCAATGTGCGCGCATCGAACACCGAGCCACTCCTCAGGCTGAACGTCGAAACACTGGGGAACCCAGCGCTGTTAAAGAAGCGCGTCAGTGAGGTTGCAAAGGCTATCTCCGCGGCCGCCTAAGTCTAAAAAATCAACCGAAATCAGCGCTGTACGGATATCCGGGCGGCGCTATTTCGTGGGACACTATAGTCGAGCGCCATACTCCTAAGAGACCCAAAATTATACTTTCGAGCACCCCCAAAACGATCACGCTTCTTTATCAGGCTCTTAAAAGGAGCCACCAAATGTCGCTTACCGAATTCACGAGTATCGCCGCCCTTGGCATCATACTGACAGCCAACACTGTCCAGGCCGCCGATAATGAGTTGTATGCCGCGCCACCCCCTGATGACGCAGCTTTCCTGCGCTGGATTGAACTAGGCCAGGCGCCCGAAGTCTTCGGCGTTGCAAGCCTTGGTGCTGAAGGTGATGTGTTTCACCCTGTGTCCGCGTCCCTCACTGACGGCGCAGAAGCCGGGGTCTTTTACACCGCTGCGCGCGCTGCTGATGGAGCCGTCGTGGTGATTGAGGAGCCGGCGCGGGCAGATCGATCAAAAGTTCTTCTGACGCTTCTGAACCTTACCGACGTACCCGTGCGTCTTGTGCTGGCCGAACAGAACGTCGATGTCATAGAAACGACGCCTGCCAACGACGCCGGTGCTCGCGCGGTCAATCCTGTGGCCGCCACGCTGACCATCGTAACCCAAGACAACGCCACGCTCGGGTCCTTCGACGTCAAGTTGCGTCGCGGTCAGAACGTGACCTTCGTCGCACGCCCCGATGGGGCCGCGCTCATCGAAAACCGCTTCGGTCCGAACCTCGAAGGCTGAGCCAATGGTTTTCTCGACACCCATGTTTGTGTTCGGCTTTCTGCCGATCTTTCTGGCTGCATATTACACGCTGCCCAAGGCCGCGCGGAACTGGCTGATCCTGCTCGCCTCGACCCTGTTTTATGCATGGTGGCGCGCAGACGCGCTGATTGTGCTCTATGCCATTGCGGGTGGCAGCTACCTCGCCGGACTGGTCGCCACGCGGACCAAGCGTGAGCGGGTCAAGACATGGGCTGTCCGCCTTGGCGTCGCCGTCAACCTCGCCATACTCGGCTGGTTCAAATACACGACATTCCTTCTTGGAAACCTCAACACAGCGATGGGCGGCGACGCCCTGACCGTGCCTGAGATCATCCTTCCCATCGGCCTCTCGTTCCTCGCGTTCCAGTCTATCAGCTACATCATCGACGTCGCCAGGGGAGATGCGCCGCCTGCGAAAAAGCTCTCTGACTTTCTCGCGTTCTCTTCGCTTTTCCCGCAACTGATTGCGGGACCAGTTCTGCGTTACAAGGACCTTGCAAACCAGTTTGACGCGCGCGCGCATTCGCTGGAGCTCTTCGGACGCGGTTTGAGACGGTTCATTGAGGGGCTTGCCATGAAGCTTCTTGTGGCCGACAGCGTGGCCCCGCTTGTGGACCGCATATTCTCATTGCCCGACCCCACGATGGCCGAAGCTTGGCTTGGCGGCGTGGCCTATTCCATTCAGCTATTCTTCGATTTCGCCGGATACTCCGCCATGGCAATCGGGCTCGGCACGATGATCGGGTTCCGCTTCCCTGAAAACTTCATAGCACCCTACAGAAGTCGGTCCATCACTGAGTTCTGGCGCCGTTGGCATGTAAGCCTATCGCGCTGGCTTCGCGACTATCTCTATGTGCCGCTCGGCGGCAATCGCGGCAGCGAGCTCAAGACCTATCGTAACCTACTTCTGACGATGCTCCTAGGTGGGTTCTGGCATGGCGCCAACTGGACGTTTATCGTCTGGGGTGCCTTTCATGGAGGCCTGATGGCGGTGGAACGCGCTTTAGGAGCCAAGCGTCGCGTTACGGTCTGGCCGAAATCCATTGCATGGTTGCTCACCATGATTTTTGTCATCCTCGGGTGGGTCGTGTTCCGCGCCGAAACTCTTGATGCAGCAATCGACATGTATGCGGGGATGGTCGGCGTCAATGGGCTTGGCCTGCGACCCGAACTGGTCACGCTCACCACGCCTACGGAGGTCCTGTTCCTGGCTGCTGGTATAGTGCTTGCGACCCGACCGCGTTTCTCACTACCGAGCTTCACCTGGTCGCCCGCACTTCAGACCGCCGCGCTCTCCGCCACCTGCTTCGTCTTGTTGCAGGCGCGGACCGAAAGCCCGTTTCTCTACTTCCAGTTCTGAGGGTTTGTCATGCCAAGCGCACTTGATACCGCATTCACCCTTTGTGCCGCAACTGTAGTGGCGGGCCTCTCGGTCACGGGATTCGCGCGGACCGACCCAGGCAATCCGACAACCGGCTGGACCGATGGCACTTTTCAGCGCGGGTACGAGACCCGTTTCGAGCGGTCGTTGCCGGCCCACGAACCATCGGTGGCGTTTTGGAGCGCCATTCGCTGGGGCGTGTTCAGGGAACCTGCGGCTGGCGCGGTCGCCGGGCGCGAAGGGTGGCTTTTCTCGGCAGAGGAGTTCTCTAGGCCGAAAGACTCCCGATCTTTTCTGGCTGAGCTTTATCGCGCGGCGGATCATCTGCAAGGCAAAGGCATTCGCCTGGTTCCAGTGATCGTGCCCGACAAGGCACGGATGCAGGCTAGTCACCTCGCGCGAGGCCGCTCTTCCAGCTTCGAGACGCGCTATGACCATGCTTTGCGCGTGATCGCGGAAGCCGGTTTTCCCGTTATCGACCTGCGCACCGCGCTGGAGTTCGACACCAGTTATATGCGTACAGACACGCATTGGAGCCCGGAGGGCGCTCGCGCCGCGGCCGAGGCAATTGCGAAACAACTGGTGGCTTACGAGTTTCCCCGCGCAACGGTCGAAACCCGGTTGACTGGCGCGCGTGAGCTTGAAGGCGATCTGCTGTCTTTTGTGGCCACCGGTGCTTTGCGACCATACATCGGCCCGGCCCTAGACACCATTCCGGTCTACGAAACGCAGGTCGGGAACACCGGTGGACTGTTGGGGGACGTCCCCGTCCCGGTTGCCCTTGTCGGGACAAGCTTCTCGGCCAAGCCGGCGTTCCATTTTGAAGGCTTTCTCAAGCAGGCACTTCAGGCAGATGTGCTGAATGCCAGCCAGATCGGACAGGGCCCATTCGCGCCGATGAACAAGTTCCTGTCGGACATCGAGCATTTCGCGTCTCCGCCCTCCCTTGTGATCTGGGAGATTCCCGAACGATACCTGAAACTTAACGAGTAGGAGATCCTGACATGAAAGGTATTACCACGCTTGCAGCAGCCCTCTTTGCAGCCTCAATCGCAAAAGCCGAGCCATATTGCGCCGACCTGACGAACAAGGGCGCGTTGCCGGAGAGATATGCCAAGACCGCACCAATATACAGTGACGCGTCAAGTGGTTGGGTCTTCACGAAAGACCAGTTGAAAGACCGCTACGACATGGACAGGTCCGCCCAAACGATGGTCCAGACCATCTCGAAAGAATTTGCCCGACGGGGCGTTCAATTGGCCATCGTGGTCGCACCACCCCGACCCATCGTTGCGGGCCAAACCCGGCTCGATGCGGCGATGGGAGATGCCCGTTATGATCTGAAGGCCGCACGGGCCTCGTTTGACGAACTCGTCGCGGGCTTGGCCAGTACCGGCGCCATCGTTCCAAACCTCTCAGATGTCGCCTTGGTCAACGATGCGATCCGCGGCGCCTTCTATTTTCGCCGGGACACTCATTGGACCACTACCGGATCGGCCGTGAGCGCCATTGCGCTGGCTCAAGCAGTGAACACTGCAGCCCCGGATTTCTTCCCGAATGACGGCACCTTCTCCAACGCCGATCTCAAACCCCTCGATCTCATCGAGGAGGAAGGCTCACTCGCTAAGATCGTGCGCGAGGTTTGCGGCACATCGCTCGGTGTCGAGACCGCTCAGGCGTTCGACCTGACCCGCGCGAGCGGACTCCTTGGCAACGCAGCTGACAGTCGCGCGATTGCCCTGGTCGGCAGCAGCTTTTCGAACCGCTACAAGCGCGACCACTACCGCTTCGGAGAAGCACTGGCGCGGGCGTTTGACGCGGACGTCGAGAACTACTCAGTCTCGGGCGGCGGCCCAATCGGCGCTATCGAAGCCTATGTTCTATCCGGGGCCCTTGACCGTCGCGAGCATGCACTCGTCATCTGGGAGCTGCCGTACACTGAACGCTTTAACTCGAGCTCGTTCCTGCGCCAGTTGCTCGGAGCAATCGAACGCCAGACCAAACCGGTGCAGTCGATCGGTGTCGATCAGGGCACAGGTGCCACCGCGATCAAGGTTGCCAACGGGACACATTTGTCGGGAATCGAGATTGTGTCCGCAGACCCTCGCCATCAGCACTTCCGGCTTGAAGTTCGCTTCGATGATGGGTCGAAAACCAAGATCACTTTGCGCCGCCGACGCGCAGTCCCCTCCGAGATGCGCGCGCAGAGCGTTTTTGGTAGCCTTGCATTCTTTGGAAGCCGGAAACCCGTAGAAGTCGTTGTTACGCCGGCAAAAGCGTCAGTGGCTTCGGAAATCAGTATATACTAGCCACGAACAACTCGGCAAAGCTGCGGTGTTGGCTCAAAGCATGCATCCGCTGCACAGGGCATCAATGACCGGTATGCCGCCGTTAGCAGAAGTTCGTGTATGAGGCCGCTTGAAACTGCTTTAACACGAAAACCAATGAACCCGCCCAACATAAGGCCCCGCCAACCATGCCGTATGTCGGTGTCCTTTATGGTGTCCCGATTACAAGATTGAAAGAAGTTCAATGGGTAGTGGCGGAGAGACAGGGATTCGAACCCTGGGTAGGCTTGCACCCACAACGGTTTTCGAGACCGCCCCGTTCGACCACTCCGGCACCTCTCCGCGGGGGTCTGAGCCGGCGGGATACGTGAGGTCCACATGTTGCGCAAGGTTTTTTCGTCGCTCCAAGCGCCTATGCGCTTTGAAATCAAAGGGGTGGTGCCTAGGTATGGCGTAGGAGGACTGTCCATGTTGCGCATCTTGATCGTTACCTTGTGCTTACCGTTCGGCGCGTGGGCCGCGAGCCCGGGCGAGGTCGCCCGTCTGCACGATATCCTACAAACCGATGAGTTGATGGATATTCTCTCGGAAGAGGGCCTGATGCAGTCGGAGGCTCTGCGCGACGACATGTTCCCGGGGCGCGGCGGGATTGGGTGGACGGCAACGGTTGAGCGCATTTATGCGCCAGAGCGTTTGGGTGCCCTTTTTCGGTCCGCCTTCGATAAGGAACTGGAAACAGATGACGTGGGCGAGCTTTTGACCTTTTACCAAGGTGATACCGGCGCGCAGGTTGCCACTCTCGAAGTCAGCGCCCGCCGGGCGATCATGTCCGACGAGGTGGAGGAAGCGGCCATTGCCGCCTACCAAGAGATCGCCGGTAGCGGCAGCGCACGCGAAGCGCTGCTAGATGAATTTGCAGAGATAAATGGGCTGGTCGACCGTAATGTTGCTGGCGCGTTGAATGCGAACCTCGCCTTTTACCGGGGCCTCGCTTCCGGTGACGGTTTCGAGATGGACGAGGCGAGCATGCTGAGCGATGTCTGGTCACAAGAAGAAGGAATTCGCGACGACACCACGGAGTGGATTTATGGGTTTATGGCGTTCGCCTATGAACCGCTCAGCGATGACGAGTTGCGGACCTATGTCGACGTGACAGCGACCCGCGCGGGGCGTGACCTTAACAGGGCACTCTTTGCCGGTTTCGATGCGATCTTTGCAGACGTGTCCTTCGCGCTCGGTGCAGCTGCGGCGGATTTTTCATCGGGTGATGAGCTTTGAAATGGAAAAGGCGCCGGATGTGCTCCGACGCCTTCTTTTTCGAATTGGCTTGGCGATTAGCCGTTACGAGCGGCCAGCACGCGCGCAATGCCGCCTTTCGCGTCATCATCCGTGCCCCACTCGTCATCTGCCGGGTTCATGGCAATCGGCTGCGGAGCCGCTTGCGGTGATGGCTTCGAGACCACGGGCTTAGAGACGACCGGCTTAGATTGAACGCGATCTGGTGTCGTTTCGGTTTTCGTCTTCGATGCGGCGTCGGTCGGAACGTCGTCATCGCTGACAAGCGCCTCCCCAAACTCGATGAAGCTATCGAGATCGCTGATCAGTTCCTTCAGCTCTTCAATCTCAGCTTCTTTCTTGGAAATGTCTTTCTTGTATTCTTCGCGCCGGTTCTGCGCGACTTTAATTGCGTCTGCCATTGTTCGAACTCCTTAGCGTGCCTGCATGTTAAAAACCTTGAGGTTATCAAAACGTAAGGACTTGAGCGAAACCGGGGCGATATTGCGGCGGTTCGATGTCGGATCGAAAAAACCTGAAATGAAGAAAAAGGCGGGCGAAAAGACGCTGTATAGCGTGGTGAAAGACATACGAGGCGCGCGTTTTTGGGGGGGGGCGCCAAGCGCTTTCGGGGACAGGGAAGGCAACCGTCAGCCCGCAGTACGCGCCAATTCCCTGTGGAACGCGTATTTGATGAAGCCAGGTTGGCTTGTGCTGATGTCGGACGGTCAGGATGGAGCCGATCTTCGCCCTTGACTTGAAACGGCATTCTGTCGATAAGCCGGGCTTCGGCGGGTTCCGTCCGCTTTTTCATATCGAACAAATGCCCAACCGGGGCGCGCTGTTTGAGGCGGCAATTTGCCGAAACACCGGAACACCGGGGCCGAAGGACGCGGGAAAATGGAAGGAAACAAGATGTTTGCGGTTCTGAAGACCGGCGGCAAACAGTATCGGGTTCAGGCGGGAGATGTGCTCCGTGTCGAGAAGCTTGCAGCTGATGCCGGTGAGAGAGTGCAATTCAACGAGATTTTGATGGTGGGCTCCACGATTGGTACGCCCCTCGTCGAGGGTGCCGCAGTACAGGCCGATGTGGTCGATCAGATCAAGGGTGACAAGGTCATCAATTTTGTGCGCCGCCGCCGGAAGCACTCGTCCAAACGCACCAAGGGGCATCGCCAGCAACTGACGCTGCTGAAGGTCACTGATATCCTTGAGAAAGGTGGTGACAAATCTGGTGTGAAGGCTGCCGTTGGTGCCGGTTCGGTTGCTGTGGCAGCGGTTGCGACGGCAAAGCCGCTAAAGAAGGCAGCGCCGAAGAAGGAAGACGCTCCTAAGGCTGAAGCCCAGAAAGAAGCTCCGAAGAAGGCCGCGCCCAAGAAAGCGGCAGCCGGAGTGGACGATCTCAAGCGGATTTCGGGCGTTGGCCCGGCGCTCGAGAAGAAGTTGCACGATCTCGGCATTACCACGTTTGCGCAGATTGCCGCGTGGTCGCCTGAGGATATCGCAGATTTTGACGACAAGTTGTCGTTCAAAGGTCGGATCGAACGGGATAACTGGCTTGAACAAGCCGCCCAGTTCGACGCTGAAAAGGAGTAAAACCCAATGGCACACAAAAAAGCAGGTGGTTCCAGCCGTAACGGCCGCGATTCAGCCGGTCGTCGCCTTGGCGTGAAGAAGTTCGGTGGTCAGGAAGTAATTCCGGGGAACATCATCGTGCGCCAGCGCGGCACCAAATGGTGGCCAGGCGAGGGCGTCGGTATGGGCAAAGACCACACAATTTTTGCAACCGTCGATGGCCGCGTGACCTTCCACAAAGGTCTCAAGGGCCGCACCTTTATCTCGGTCCTTCCGGAGGCGATGGCCGCAGAATAACCGATCCGCGTAAATCAAGTTTTAGGGGGGTCGGCGTAAAAACCGGCCCCTTAAGCTTTCCGGGGACCGGTTGCGTCACAAACCCGCCATACCCATGTGACATGCAGCTGGTGCGATAGCAGCGCGACCAGACCAGCATGAGGCCAAGAGGAGAGGCCCCAGTGAAAATAGACACGATTGTGAACCAACCCGTTGTCGAAACAGAACGGCTAACCCTGCGCCCTTTGCGGCGTTCGGACCGTGGGCTTCTGGAGATGTATGGTGCCGACGAACGGGTCGCGCGAATGACCCGGTCGATCCCGCATCCCTTGCCACCTGGCGCGACGGACGCGTTTATTCAACGCTCGCTCGCCGAAGATCGGGAAGAGGATGTGTGGGTGATGGATGCCTCCCGCGATGATCGCGCGGGGCTCGTCGGGCTCATTGCGTTGGAGCGAATGGATCGTGAGCAATCTGAGATTGGCTATTGGGTCGCGCCCGCGTTTTGGAACACCGGTCTTGCCCAAGAAGCGGTGCGAGGCCTGCTGGAAGCGAACCCGCTTAATAATCAAGCCATCTTTGCGAGCGTGTTTCAGGACAACCCGGCTTCGGCCCGCGTTTTGACGAATAACGGCTTTGCCTATCTTGGTGATGCCGAAGGCTACTCTGTTGCCCGCGGCGCGACTGTGCCAACCTGGACATATCTAAAGAAGTACCGGTGAATTAATGACATACGCGGCGCTTCCAACACTCAGGACGCCGCGGCTTAACCTCCGGCCCCTGACACCAGATGATGCGGATGCCATCGTTGATGGCGTCGGCAACTATGACGTGTCCAGATGGTTGGGTGTTGTGCCCTATCCCTATGCTCGCGCGGATGCCGAAGCGTTCATCGCGCGCCAGATCGAAGCGGGCGGTCCGGTTTGGGCGATTTGCGACGCTTCCGGCCTGGTGGGAACGGCTGGTCTGGTCAATGAGCTTGGCTATTGGTTAGCGCGTCCCGCCTGGCGCAAGGGCTACGGGTTTGAAGCAGCGCATGCTGCGGTGCGTTGGTGGTTTGACGACAGCGAAAACACTGACCTCACAAGCGGCTATTTCGACGGGAATTACCGCTCGCAAGCCGTTCTGAAGGCACTCGGTTTTGAGGAAAATGGGTTTGAAACACGCCATGCGCGTTCACTGAACCAGGACGTGACCTGTCATCTTATGTCTTTGTCGCGCCCGGCTTGGGAGGCGCAGCAGGTGATCGATATCCGCACAAAGCGTCTTCGGCTCCGCCCAATGGTCGAAGATGATGCGCCGTTCTTGACGGACCTCGCGCGCCCGGAAGTGACCCGGATGCTATTTCGACTGAAAACACATCTGGACCTTGAGGAAGCTCGGATCTTTGCGCGCGAGCGAGCCTGGTGTGGCGTGCCCGGGTATGCGCTCACACTTGAGCGGAAGGGACGGCCGATCGGGTATATTGCGACGGGAAGTGTCGGCAGCGTTGAACTGTATTACGCGCTACACCCTGATCACTGGGGGCTTGGCTTGATCTCGGAAGCGGCGGTTGCGTTCCTGAACGATGTTTTTCAGCGCTTTCCCATTGGGCATATCCGCGCTGATCGGTTTGTTGATAATCCGGCCAGTGGGCGTGTTCTCGAAAAGCTCGGTTTTGAACAGACGGGCCAAGAGATGGGTACATCGGCTGGAAGGCTTGAGCCTGCGCCTGTTATCACCTACGCCCTGACGCGGGATAATCTGAGGGAACGCCCGTGAAGTTTCTAGACATCGCTCGCGTGACGATCCGCTCCGGCTCGGGCGGGAACGGATGCATTAGCTTCCGGCGTGAGAAATATATCGAATACGGCGGTCCCGATGGCGGGGATGGTGGGCGCGGCGGTGACGTATGGGCGGAGGCGGTTGATGGGCTGAACACGCTCATTGATTTCCGCTACCAGCAGCATTTTTTTGCGAAGAGCGGCCAGGGCGGCGCCGGACGCCAGCGCACGGGCAAGAAGGGCGACGATATCGTGCTCCGGGTGCCCGTGGGCACTGAAATCCTCGATGAGGACGAAGAAACGGTGTTGTTCGATTTAACGGAAGTGGGTCAGCGTGTCCGCCTTGCGGCGGGTGGCAATGGCGGGTTCGGAAATCTACACTTCACATCGTCGACCAACCGCGCCCCGCGCCACGCCAATCCTGGTCAAGCGGGGGTGGAGCGGCAGGTCTGGCTGCGGCTGAAACTCATTGCGGATGTGGGGCTTCTGGGCCTGCCTAATGCAGGGAAATCAACCTTCCTCGCAGCAACGTCTAACGCCCGGCCCAAGATTGCCGACTATCCTTTCACGACCTTGCATCCGAACCTTGGCGTCGTGGGTGTCGATGAGGTCGAGTTTGTGGTTGCCGATATCCCGGGCCTCATCGAAGGCGCGCACGAGGGGCGTGGGATTGGCGACCGGTTTCTTGGCCATGTCGAGCGGTCGGCGATGCTGTTGCACCTTGTGGACGGCACATCGGAGGATGTGGCGGTCGATTGGAAGACCATCATTGGTGAGCTTGAGGCATATGGTGGCGCGTTGGCGGAAAAACCGCGTCTGACCGTACTGAACAAAATTGATGCGCTGGATGATGAGGAACGCGAAGAAAAGCGCGCCGCGCTTTCGGAGGTGGCCGGGCATGTCTTTCTGATGTCGGGTGTCAGCCGGGAGGGTGTGACCGATGTTTTGCGTGCTGTGCGCCGCCAAGTGGATGCCCAAAGAAAACGAGAGGCCCCCCGCGAGGAGGAGCAACCGTGGCAGCCCTAAAGAACGCCAAACGTATTGTCGTCAAGATCGGTTCGGCACTGCTGGTTTCCGGCGGCGACTTAAATGCGGCCTGGCTTGCGTCCCTCGCCAGTGACGTGGCGCGCGCGCGGACGCGGGGGCAAGACGTGATACTTGTGTCTTCTGGCTCGATTGCCCTGGGGCGCGGGGTTCTGAACATGGCGCCCGGGGCGTTGCCGCTTGAAAAGTCGCAGGCGGCGGCGGCAGTCGGTCAAATTAGATTGGCGCGGGCCTATGAGGAAGCGTTAGAACCCCATGGGATCAAAACGGCACAGGTCTTGGTGACGCTTGAAGACAGTACGGATAGACGCCGGTATCTGAACAGTCGCGCGACCTTGGAGCAACTCTTGTCCCTTAGTGTCGTCCCCATCGTCAATGAGAACGACACGATTGCAACCGATGAGATCCGGTTTGGTGACAACGACCGGCTCGCGGCTCAGATCGCGGTGACCGTTGGTGCTGATGTTCTTGTGCTGTTGTCCGATGTGGACGGGCTTTATTCTGGGAACCCGAAACTTGACCCCGAGGCGCAGCGGCTTGATGTCGTTGAAGCGATCACGCCAGAGATCGAAGCCATGGCCAGTGATGTCGGCATCGGTTTGTCGAAGGGCGGTATGGTGACCAAGTTAATGGCCGCGAAAACCGCCACGGCGGGTGGTGCGGCCATGGCGATCACGCAGGGCGCCAAGATGAACCCGCTTGCGGCACTAGAAGAGGGCGGCACTGCGACGTGGTTCAACCCGGAAACCGACCCGCAGGTCGCGCGCAAACGCTGGATTGCCTCGATGAAGCCCAAGGGGTTTTTGCATGTGGACGCCGGGGCCGCGCGCGCGCTATCGGAGGGGCGGTCCTTACTGCCGGCGGGTGTTTCCCGTGTCGGTGGCCACTTTGGGCGTGGCGATCCGGTGCAGATTGTTGCCGCCGATGGTGCGAAAATCGCGATCGGCTTGGTGCGGTATACTTCCAAAGAGGCAGAAGCCATCCGCGGACAACGCTCCGACCGGATTGAAGAGGTTTTAGGCTATCCTGGACGGGCAGCACTGGTGCATCGGGACGATATGGCGATATGATGAAGCTTAGTCATTCGGATTTTGCTGCATGTCTGCAGCGCCAATCCGCTGGGGGTTTGACCCTCGGACACCCAAAGCATTTGTTTCAAAGACGAGCGTACGAGTTCCGGTTTAATCAAGGGAGACTGCGATGAAAGACGGCATGGACATCCCCGCAATGATGCAGGAAATCGGCGCGCGCGCGAAGGCCGCGTCTGCGGAGCTTGCTTTCGCGTCGCCAGAAGCCAAGACGAAAGCGCTGACCGTCGCCGCCGACACGCTTTGGGCCCGCCGGGACGAGGTTCTCGCAGCCAATGCAGAGGATATGGCCTTTGGGCGTGAGAAAGGGCTCTCGGCGGCCATGCTCGATAGGCTCATGCTCGATGAGGCGCGGATTGAGGGCATCTGTGAAAGCCTGAGGAGCGTTGCGGCGCAGACCGATCCGGTGGGAGAAGTGATTGCCGACTGGGATCAGCCCTCCGGCCTAAATATCCAGCGGGTGAGGACCCCAATCGGCGTAATCGGTGTAATCTATGAGAGCCGTCCCAATGTTACGGCCGATGCCGGCGCCCTTTGCCTTAAGGCGGGGAATGCTGTGATCTTGCGGGGTGGATCGGAGAGCTTCCATTCTTCGGGCGCCATTCTTGAGTGCCTCAAGCGCGGGCTGAGGGCTGCAGATTTGCCCGATGATGCGGTGCAACGGGTCCCCACCCGTGATCGCGCGGCGGTTTCAGAGATGCTGACGTTGGTGGACCATATTGACGTGATCGTACCCCGTGGTGGCAAAGGTCTTGTGGGTCTGGTGCAGCGCGAGGCGCGCGTCCCGGTTTTCGCGCATCTCGAAGGCATCGTGCATGTGTATCTGGATGCGGCGGCCGACCCTGAAAAAGCGCTGAAGATCGTCCTTAACGCAAAGACACGGCGCACCGGCATTTGTGGCGCCGCCGAATGTTTGCTGATCCACCGCGATCTCGTGCCATCGGTCGGACAAGCGGTGATCCGTGCTTTGATCGATAGAGGTGTCGAGGTGCGCGGTGACGAGACGCTTCAGGACATTGAGGGCGTGATTGCGGCCTCCGATGAGGATTGGGGCTACGAGTTTCTCGACATGATTATCGCGGCCCGCGTTGTGGATGACGTGGACGGCGCGGTACGGCACATTCGGTCTTTCGGATCGCAGCACACCGATTGTATCGTGACCGAGGACGACGCCGTGGCCGCGCAGTTCTTCCAGCATCTGGAAAGTGCTATTCTGATGCGCAACGCCTCGACCCAGTTCGCCGATGGCGGCGAATTCGGCATGGGCGCGGAGATCGGCATTGCAACCGGAAAGCTGCACGCCCGCGGTCCAGTAGGCGCAGCGCAGCTCACCAGTTTTAAATACCTTGTTACCGGTGACGGGGCGATTAGAAGCTGACGGAGATGGCGTTTCCGTTGAAGGACGTCCGGACCTGTCGACCGGCAATTTCAGCCGTGGGGGCGACGAGGGCAAAATGCACGTTCGAGGGGCTCACGTCCGGCATTCGCGGTGACTTGGGCAACAGGTCCCAAAGCTCGTTTTCGACCTTAAGACGCTCGCTTGTGCCAAAGATGCTCCAGGTCTCTCCGTTGCGCGTAACGGCGACTTTGCCGCCCCAAGGTAACGCGCTTTCGAAGCACTGGAGGATCAGAAAGGCCAACTTTGCTTCAATGCGACGGGTGTCTTCTACCAGACGCCAATCGACGCTAATCCGGTTGCCGCGATACAGATCGCTCAAGACGCGCCGGACTTCGCTGTTGCCGATGATGGCGTCGTGGCTCGCGGCACCAAATGCAATACGGAAGAACCTTATCCGCGCATTGGCGTTTTCAACAGATTCTGCAATTAAAGTGATCTCCGGCACCGCTGAAACGCCGGACATGGACAGGAGCTCAACGCCGTTTCCAATAGCCCCAAGCGGAGAAATCAAGTCGTGGCAAATTCGTGAACCTATTAAGTCGTTTAACAACAAAGTGTTACTTGTACTTGTCATGTCCCATTCCTTCACTAGATATCCGAGAACACTGACGCCATACCTATGACACCGCTCTCATCCCTTTTCACGCCCGGCACACTTGTTTCCCATCCCGATCAACCCGATTGGGGGATCGGACAAGTGCAGAGCAACGTGGATGGACGGATCACTGTGAACTTCCCCCATGAGGGCAAGGTGGTGATCGATCTTAACCGCGTCGAACTTATTCCGGCCTTCGACAATTAATCCTTCACAGGATGTGGATAACACAACCATAGCGCGTAAACAATTGCTCTATACCAGCTATGTTAGAACTGTGGCTTCGGGTTTTCCTAGATGTCAAAAGAAGGTACGGATTGCGCTCGATGAGGGACACGCATGAACCTCGAAAACGGTCATTTGGAAGTAAGATTGGCGCGAACGGAGGCGGACCTTCGGGCGGCTGAACGTTTGAGATACGAGGTATTCGTCGAAGAATTAGGTGGTGACGGGCCGCTTGTGGATCACGAGGGGCGGTTCGAAAAGGATAGTTTTGATCCCCATTACGACCATCTGGTGCTGGTCAATAGAATACGGTCCGACGCGCATCTGGACCATGTGGTCGGGGTTTACCGGCTATTGTCCGGGGAGAAAGCAGCGGCAACCGGACGATTTTACTCCGAGGGTGAATACGATTTGAGCCCCCTGAGAGCCTCTGGGCGTTCTTTGTTGGAATTGGGCCGGTCCTGCCTGTCCCCGGAATATCGTCGGGGTCTCGGACTGCATCTTCTTTGGTCAGGGCTCTCAAATTACGTGAGAGCGCGAGATATCGAGATCCTCTTCGGCGTCGCCAGCTTACACGGTACCGACGTCCAGGCGCTGGCCCCTGCTTTGGCGCATCTTCACCATGTGTTTCTTGCGCCTCCCGATCTGCGTGTTCGTGCCGTAGAAGAAGCGTATCAGGCGATGGACCTGATTGCCGAGGACCAGATTGACCGGGTGGCTGCCATGCGGATGGTGCCGCCACTCATAAAATCATACTTACGGCTCGGTGGGTTTGTCGGCGATGGAGCCTTTGTCGATCATGCGTTCAACACCACGGATGTCTGCCTTGTGATGGATACCGCCCGGATGAATGCGGCTGCAACCGCACGGTTTGTCGATGGTGTCGCCGTATGACACCAACTTGGCGGTCAACGGACGCACCGGCCTTTGCGCCCCTGAACATCGCCGACTGGATCAAGGTTTTTCTCCGTGGGGGCGTACTCTGTCTAGTCTTGCTCACGGGCGTGTTTCTAACTTTATGCCTTCGAATAATTGAACGCCCCTTGCACGGCATGCGTCGCCCTTGGTCTGGCTGGATTACCGTTGCCGTTTGTCGCATTGGGCTTCGACTGATGGGTGTGGCGCGAAAAACCACCGGTTCGCCGATGCGTCAGAACGGGGTTTACGTGGCCAATCACAGTTCCTGGTTGGACATCTTCACGTTGAACGCATGTGCCCCGATGTATTTCGTGTCAAAGGCAGAAGTCGCAACTTGGCCAGGGATCGGCCTTTTGGCGCGTTTGACGGGAACCGTCTTTGTGCGTCGGGCGCGCCAAGAAGCCGCAGCACAGAAAGCGCTCTTGGAAGCGCGGATTACAGCGGGACACCGGCTCACCATTTTTCCAGAAGGCACATCCACGGACGGGCGTCAGGTTTTGCCGTTTAAGCCGACCTTGTTCGCAGCGTTATTCTCTGAGGGGACGCGGCACGTCCATGTGCAACCCGTCAGCGTAATCTACAGGGCACCGAATAGGCGCGACCGACGATTTCATGCTTGGTGGGGCGATATGGCGTTCGGGCCACATCTGCTTCAGATACTCGCCGCACCGCGCGGAGGGTGTGTAATCGTGACATGGCATGAACCGCTTGTGGTCAGCGACTTCGCGGATCGCAAAACGCTGGCGCGCGAGGCGGAAACATGCGTGCGGCGCGCCCATGCTGACGGCGCTTCACCCGAGTGAGACAAGTAGCCTGCCGAGCGCGCCGACCGTATCATCTTCGCGCCAAACCTCTTCGCCCACAGCAATGAAATCGGTGATGGGCGCGAGGGCCTCGACAGAGTCGCTATCGATATGCCCTTCTGCAACGACGGGAACTTCGATCATTTCCGACCACCAGGCGAACAAATCTTGTGGGGCGCGATTGCCGTCGCCAAGGGTACTGGCACCGACGGGGCCGAAAGCGACATAGTCAGCTCCGGCCTCACCAGCCTTCATGCCGTCATGTTTGGAAGTCCCGCTATAGGCGCCGACAATAGCATCGCGTCCAAGCGATTTACGCGCCGCACGCACATTGCGCGCGCCATCCAACAAATGAACACCGTCCAAACCAAGCCGCTCGGCGAGGCTGAAATGGGTATCGATAACCACCGCAACGTCACGGGCATGGGCAACGTCGCGAACTGTATCCGCCGCGCGCGACAAGCGATCCTCGTCCTGGCTGGCAAGGGCAAGCCGGAGGCAGGCTATCTCATGACCATCAAGAACCTGCGCCAACCGATCTGGAAAGGAAGACAACTCGAAATCCGGAGGTGTCAGCAAGTAGATCTGTGGTTGATCTGAGCTCGCCATAGCATGTCCTTTCTTTCCACTTCGTCGCTATATCGCGTTCCCCTACGTTCGAAAAGGTGTTCAAAATGACGGGCTTGTGGCATTCGGCCTTTGAATTGAAATGTTTCGCTTCACTATCATTGCGCGCCCGAAGGGCCGGAATTTTACCAATTAATCTAGCTGCTTACGGGATTAAGAACCAGTCAGTTCATGTGGGTAGCCCGCGATGGCTGCACAAAATCTTCAGGGTCTGCCTCATTTTCGTCATATTGGTATCGTAAAAATTTCTCATTGGGTATGCGTGTGAGTGAGTGTGTCATGCAAAAAATTCGCCAAGAGCTCCTTCGGGTTACGCAGCGTGAGCCGCGGAGGGATTTGGAAAAAGACCTCAAACGGAAATCACTGGAATCGTTGCGCGATTTTCGTCGTGTGCGCACCGCCCAGCGATGCTTGGCGGCAAACAAGCCAGCCTGAATTCACGACGGCGGTCTGGAATAGGTCAGCGTGGCGCGTGCGACGAGGGCATCCTCGTTGGCGTTCCGAATGGCAACATCGCCGACGACAAGGCTCCGTCCCATTTTCAATAATGTTACATCGGCCCGCAGGTCTTTGTCCGCTGCGGGTCTGCGCATGAAATCCATGGATGCGTTTGTTGTAACCGCGAGCGCCTCTTCCCCGACATGGGCAATAATGGCGAGGTAAACGGCGCAGTCCGCCATAGCAAACAGGCTTGGCCCCGATACGGTGCCGCCCGGGCGCAGATGCTGCTCGCCCGGAACAAGACGCAGACTGAGATGCGACGGCGCCACGTCCAGAACTTCGAAATCTGCGGCAACTTGTGGAAAAGCACGCTGCAAGAAGTCATGGAGCGCCGGAATGTCGAGTATGGGATGCGTCGCTTTAGTCATGGTGCTATCCTTGCCGTGTCAGAAGGAGCGCTGCAATGCCCGATCCGCTTCAGACCATCGTAGAAGACCGCCGCGCCGAAGCAGAGCGCCTCGATGCGGTTTTCCGCGACATAACCGGCTGGGCGCCGCGTCTTTGGGGCAAGATGATCGGGTATGGTCTCTACCGATACCACCGCAAGGGTGATCCGAGAGAATACGAGTTTTTTGCCACCGGCTTTAACTTCAGAACCCGCGATATCGCGCTACACATTCTTCCAGGCTATCAGGAATATGCCGAAATTGCCGCTCGGCTTGGACCGCACAAGCGCGGCAAAAGTTGTTGGTACATCAAGAGCCTAGACGCCGTCGACGACGCGGCACTGTGCGACCTGATCAAGGCGGGCTTGGCCGACTTGTCGAAGACGGCAAAAATCGAAGCGACGTAGGAAGAACCGCTAAGCGGTTCAAAACCCGTAGATCGCCTCGAATTTGGCATAGAGGTAATCCAATAGCGGATCAACGCTTGGTTCCGCGCCGGTCGCGCGCGTGATGAGATCGCGCGGCTCGTAGAGGCCACCGTGGATTTGCAGCTTTTCGCGAAGCCACCCGGTTGCAGGGGCTGTATCGCCTTCCGCCAAATGCGCGTCGAGGTCTGGCACGTCCTTTCGTAGGGCGTCATGCAAACATCCCGCATATACATTTCCAAGCGTGTAGGTCGGAAAGTAACCGAACAACGCTTCGGACCAATGGACATCTTGAAGGAAGCCGCTTGCGGGTTCTTCGACCTTCAGGCCGAAATCTGCTTCGAACCGCGTATTCCAGGCGTCAGGTAAGTCTGGCACCTCCAAGCGGCCAGCGATTAGGTCCCGCTCCAGATCGAAGCGCAGAGCGACGTGCAGGTTGTAGTGGACTTCATCGGCTTCTGTCCGGATGTAGCCGGGCGCGCAGCGGTTCACCGTGGCGTAGAAATCGTCCGGCGTGTCTATGCCGAAGTCGCCAAAGGTCGCGCGCATTTTTTCGAATAGCCAACCGGTAAAGGCCCGGCTCCGGCCCAACTGGTTCTCGTAAATCCGGCTTTGGCTTTCGTGAACGCCCATTGAGACGCCGCGTCCGAGCGGTGTCAGGCGGTACGCCGGATCAATCGCTTGTTCATAGCTGCCATGCCCCACTTCGTGGATTGTGGAGTAAAAGCAGTTGAACGGATCGTCGGGCATCGTGCGGGTGGTGATCCGCACATCGAGGCCGGAACCGGAAGAAAATGGGTGAACCGCCTTGTCGATCCGTCCGTGGGACAAGTCATACCCAAAGACCTCTGCAAGTTCCGTTGAGATCGCCAGTTGTCCGTCTTCCCCGAAGGTGCCGGTCAGGGCAGGGACCCAACGCGTGGACCCCATTACATGCTCCCGCAGTTGGACAAGGCGCGGACGGAGCGCGTCGAAAAGCGCTGCCAGTTCGGCTTCGGTCGCGCCCGGTTCGTAGTCGTCTGCAAGCGCGTCATACAAGTTGCCGCCGTTTGCCAGCGCCGACGCCTTTTCGCGTGCGAGATTGACGACTTCCGTCAGTTTCGGCGCGAAGCTTTTGAAATCATTGTTGGTCCGGGCTTCGGCCCAGGCGCGGTGGGCGAGAGATGTGGTGCGCGCCAATGCAGCCGAAAGATCGGCGGGCACTCTTTGGGTCCGCTCATAGCTTCGTCTGATCTTATGCACTTGTCGCGCGCTTGTCTCATCCTCTGGGTCAATGGCAGCCAACCACTCCCCGATCCGAGGGTCGGTTCGGCGGGCGTGAAGGACGCCATCAAGTGCCGCCATCTCCTCGGCCCGTTGTTCGGCGGCACCGCTCGGCATGACTGTTTCCTGGTCCCACCCGAGACGGCCCATGATCTGGCTTAACGCTTCCGTCTCCCGTTGAAAGGCCATCAACGCGCCATATGCTGTCATGCGACACCTCTTACGGATTGGGCGAGGGGATATTGCGCGAGGAAGCGTGCGCGCAGGATCAATGCGATCAGCAGAACAGCGCCAAACTGATGCAAGATCGCGAGTTGCCAAGGCGCCACGTAAAGCACGGTGGCAATCCCAAGAAGCATCTGAAGCACCATCATCGCAATGACCGCGTTAAAGGCGGCCCGTGTTGTCGTGTTCGCAGACCTGCGTGCGCGCAGCCAGACGACCACCCCGAATATGAACAGAAGATACCCGGCAGTGCGGTGCATGAACTGCACTAGGCCCGCGTCCTCGAAGAAGTTCCGCCAAACTGGCGTGAGCGTAAACGGATCAGGGGGAAACACATAGCCGCTCATCAATGGCCAGTCGTTATAGCTGCGCCCGGCGTCGATCCCGGCCACCAGAGCGCCGAGCAGGATTTGCAGAAAGCTAAAATGAAGCAAGCCGGTGCTCATTGAAAAAAGCTTCGCATCGCGTGCGCGGCGGGCCTGCAAGAGATCGGCCTCGCGCCGCCCGAGTTTGAAGATGTACCACGCCAGAAGACCAAGAATGACAAAAGCGAGGCCCAAGTGGATTGCGAGCCGGTAAGACGCTACATCCAGCATCGTCCCCGTCAGGCCGGACGCAACCATCCACCAGCCTATCGCCCCTTGCAGACCGCCCAAGAGACCCGGAATGAGTAAACGCGCGGTCCAACCTGCGGGGATCTTTCGGGTCAAGAAGAAGAACAAGAAGCCGACCGCCCAAACAAGGCCGATGACGCGACCAAGCTGCCGGTGGCCCCATTCCCACCAGTAGATGACCTTGAACTCCTCCAGGCTCATCCCTTTGTTTTGCAACTGGTATTCAGGGATGGCGCGATATTTGTCGAACTCGCTTGCCCAGTCTTCGGCTGTCAATGGCGGCATAGCACCGGTGACGGGGCGCCATTCGGTGATCGAGAGCCCACTGTCGGTCAGACGTGTCAGGCCACCAACAGCGATCATGAGAACGACCAGGGCAAAAAGAAGCATCAACCAGCCGCGGATTGCGCCGCGCGCGCCACGATTGGCGGTTTTCTCGATCACCCCTGCCGTGGCGGCGGGTTGGGGTGCCTGAACATCGCCCACTTCTTCGAAAATACTGCGTTTTTCCGCCATGCCGGTACGTCCCTCCGTCGTGGGTGAACTTAGGGTTGGGAGGGGCAAGGGTCTAGGGTGTCTATTGGTGCAAGTCGCCGCAGGACGCACCTTCAAGGGTAAAATGGCTTTCAGCGCTCGCGCTCCCCGCCACGTTCCTTCCAACGCACCATCTGTCGAAGAACACCATGTAGCATTTGCACATCAGCACGGGTGAGCGGCATGCGGCTCCAAAGATTGCGGAGCACAATTTTCATGCCCGCCGCTTTCTCCTCAGGAAAGAAAAACCCGGCAGTTTCCAACCGGTCCTCGTAATGTTCGGCGAGTTTCTCGATCTCGACGACGCTTGCGGGTTCAGTACCAGCGAAACCCATCGTCATTGTCTCGATTTCTGCCGTCGCGCGCCGCCACTCATAGGCGGTGAGCAACACGCATTGCGCGAGGTTCAGCGAGGGAAAATCTGGGTTCACCGGCACGGAGATGATAGCGTTGGCCTTGGCAATATCGTCGTTTTCAAGCCCTGCGCGTTCCGGCCCGAAGAGCACGGCGACGTTTTGCCCTTGGGCGATCCGGGCCCGCGCCTCCACCATGGCGGCTTCGGGTGCGTAGACGTCCTTCGTCAGGTCGCGGGTGCGCGCTGTCGTGGCAAACACAAAACGTGCGGGACCAAGGGCGTCTGCCGTTGTGCCGTGGACCTGTGCCTCGTCGAGCAACCGCCCGGCGCCGCTTGCCATGGCAACTGCCTTTTGGTTTGGCCAGCCGTCGCGCGGCGCAACAATTGCCAAACGGTCCAATCCGAAGTTCCACATTGCCCGCGCGGCCGCGCCGATGTTTTCGCCCATTTGCGGGCGAACGAGCACAAATGTCGGTTGGCTCATGTGTTCAGGAAGACTTCGAGTGTCACCAACCCGGTCAAAGGCGCTTCGAGCAATCGCAGCGCCGCGAGCGATATGCGGCTAGAGCCGCCAGTTATCGGTCGGAGGTCCACCTGCACGATGCGACCGGTGTCTGGATTGCGCACCCGGCCAACCGTCGGCACTGTGACGAGCGGTGTTTCGAGCCAGAATCCGGGGATTGCCGCGTCGCCAAGCGAGGCAACCGTTGTGCCAAGGCTGTCGCCACCCGTCGATGGGGCAACGGTTGCCTCTTCGCGCTGTTCATCTGTCGTTGTATCGAAATCTTCTACCGTGACGGCATTGTCGTCAGGCAAGGCGAGGCCTGTAGAGGGGTCGATATTCGGCGCGGGTGCCGGGGGTGGCGCGGGCCGGAAGTCGGGGATCTGAGCGCAGCCAGCCAGCAAAACCAAGATCGAGAGGAATGTAATACGCATATTTCAGACTAACCTGCGTCTTGCACGGTCTCAACCGCAGATCAGACTTGCGGCACGACTTTGCGCGCACTAGCTTTTTCGTCATGCTTGCTGAACCCTTGATAGACCCGTTTGCGCGCCCCATCAGTTACCTTCGCGTGTCGGTGACCGATCGTTGCGACTTTCGCTGTGTCTATTGCATGGCTGAAAACATGACGTTCCTTCCCAAAAAGGAGCTTTTAACCCTCGAAGAGCTTGATCGCATGTGTTCGGCCTTTATCCGTATGGGGGTCGAAAAGCTTCGGATCACGGGCGGTGAACCGTTGGTACGCCGCGATATCATGACGTTCTTTCACTCCATGACCCGGCATTTGGAAAGCGGCGCGTTGAAGGAATTGACCGTTACTACGAATGGGTCGCAATTGGCGCGATTTGCGGATGAGCTCTATGCGGCAGGTGTGCGGCGGATAAATGTGTCCCTCGACACATTGGACGAAGAAAAGTTCGCGCGAGTGACCCGTTGGGGTCGTTTGCCTCAGGTCTTGAAGGGCATTGATGCGGCGCAACGGGCTGGCTTGCGGGTCAAGATCAACACGGTGGCGCTTAAGGATTTCAACGAAGAAGAACTGTTCGAGCTTACCCAGTGGTGCGCGGATCGCGACATGGACCTCACCTTTATCGAAGTGATGCCGATGGGTGATCTTGGCGGGGAAGATCGCATCGGACAGTATTGGTCCCTCAAGGACTTGCGCCGACAACTGGCAGAGCGCTTTACGCTCACCGATTTGGCGCATCGTACCGGTGGCCCGGCCCGATATGTTCGCTTCGAAGAAACCGGTCAGCAGGTGGGTTTCATTACACCACTTACCCATAATTTTTGCGAAAGCTGCAACCGGGTTCGACTGACCTGTACGGGCGAGCTGTTTATGTGCCTCGGCCAGGAGGACAATGCCGATTTGCGCACACCGCTTCGCGCCTCGGAGGCGGATGAGCAGCTAGAACACGCCATTCGTGCCGCTATCGCGCGCAAGCCCAAAGGCCATGACTTTGATTA
Organism: Pseudomonadota bacterium; assembly: GCA_039024895.1. Classification (GTDB taxonomy): domain Bacteria; phylum Pseudomonadota; class Alphaproteobacteria; order Rhodobacterales; family Rhodobacteraceae; genus JAJDOD01. The sequence goes on from JBCCPJ010000005.1 coordinate 43,760, forward strand.
CTCGCGCCAGCGCGCCGACGGCCAGGTTTCACGGCATATGAGCCATACCGGCGGCTAAGAAACCCACCTTTTGGACATCATCAGGCCTTCTTTCCCTGACTTAGATACAGACCTGCGGGGGCTTCAAATGAAGGAAAGCCCCATGCGCAAGCTCATCATGATGGTATTCGTTCTTGCCCTTGCGGCCTGCGGACAAGCTACCGATGCCGTGAACTCGGATGCCACGCCTGCCAAAGTCCAAGCGGAAACTGCCAAATACTTCTCCACCACCAGCCGTAACGTACGGGTGGGCTCTTTCGAGCAGACATTGCTCGGCACAAAGTATCGGGCAAAGATCGGCAGCCGGACGTTCAATTGTCACTACATCCGCAGCACGGTAAGTTGTCAGAACGCCTGAGGCATTCTTGCAGCGATCAGACTAACTGCGGCGCTAACCAAGCGCCGCAACGCATCTTTGGAGCGAAGGCGAACGACCCGCGCCTGCGCGGGCAAACGAAAGTGCCCTAAGGCCCTATGTTCTTTTCAATAATTTGCGTCGGAACCCCATCGAGGGTTTCTGTGTTGCGGTTCCGCCAATAGTCGCGAATACCGTCCTGACCCTTGTCTTTGGCCCAGTTCTTCAGCACGTCGCGATCCTTATTATAGCTCATCTCCGGGACCGCGTAGCCGCAGCTCTTCTGGACCAAATCTATGGTGAGATCGAATAGTTGCCGGGCTGCAGGGTCGGGCGAAAACTCTGCATCAAAGGTAGCCCACTCCGGGTCTAGCCGATGGATCGCGCGGGCAGTGCCGTAGGCGCGGAGGATCATCGGGGGACCAGAAAAGGCGCACCACATCAGCGTCATGCGCGCATTGTCCTCAAGATGGGTCGCCGTCTCGTTGCCGCTGCCCGTCATATTGCGCCAGAGAATACGGTTCGGGCCAAGGACACGGAGGCTATCCATACCCTTGGGGGAGACGTTGATCCGCCCTTCGCGCGCTGCAGAACCCACAAAAAACACGGGCTGTTTCTCAATGAATTTTTGATGTGCTGGCTCTAAAGCTTCGAAACGTGTGCCCATGGGCGCGCCCTCTCATTCTACGGTCACAGATTTTGCGAGATTGCGTGGCTGGTCAACATCTGTGCCTTTCGCGACGGCAGTGTAATAAGCCAAGAGCTGGGCCGGGATGGCATAGACCAGGGGGGCAATTAGGTCTGGGGTCATTGGCATCTCGATAACCCGCCATGCGCCTTCACCGGCCGCCTCTGCCCCCGCTCTGTCTGAGATCAGAACGATCTTGCCGCCACGCGCCATCACCTCTTGCATATTCGAAACTGTCTTGTCGAAAAGCCCGTCCTGCGGCGCCATAACAATGACTGGCACATTGCGATCAATCAGGGCGATGGGACCGTGCTTTAGCTCGCCGCTCGCATAACCTTCGGCATGTATATAGCTGATTTCTTTAAGCTTTAATGCGCCTTCGAGCGCGAGCGGGAACATCTGGCCGCGCCCGAGGAACAGGATGTCCTGCGCTTCCGCCAGCTTTTCGCCGGTGGCCTCAAAGGCGCCGGTTGTGGCAAGCGCCTGGCTGACCAACCCAGGCACGGCGCGCAAGGCGTCGCAGTTTTCCTTGAACGTTGCATCATCCATTTGGCCACGGTCGCGCGCCGCACGAAGTGCCACGACCATAAGGACAAGCAATTGACAGGTGAAGGCCTTGGTGGACGCAACACCGATCTCGGCGCCCGCGTAAATCGGCAGCACGATGTCGCTTTCCCGGGCAATCGAACTTTCGGGCACATTCACCACGGAGAGTATTTGGCTTTTGGTGGCGACATGGCGCAAGGCAGCCAATGTATCGGCGGTCTCACCGGATTGGCTGACGAAGATCGACAGAGTATTTTTGCCAATAGGTGGGCTGCGATACCGGAATTCGGAGGCCACATCGATTTCGACCGGAATCCCGGCCAGCCGTTCGATCCAGTACTTCGCTGTCATACAGGCGTAAAACGCCGTGCCACAGGCCACCATAACGACACGCTCAACATCGCTGAAATCGGGCATGGTTTCGGGAAGCACGAGGCCGTCGTCGTCGAGATAGTGGGCTAGTGCTTCGGAGAGGACGACGGGCTGTTCCGCAATCTCCTTCGCCATGAAGTGCTTGTGGCCTTCCTTGCTGATCCGCGCGGTGTCGATTTCGATCTTACGAATTTCACGGTTCGCCGGCCGGCCGGCGGCATCCCAGATTTCCGCCCCGGCGCGCGTCAGTACGGTGCGGTCGCCTTCCTCAAGGTAGGTGATCCGGTCCGTGAGGGGGGACAGCGCAATGGCGTCGGAACCAAGAAACATCTCCCCTTCGCCCCAGCCAATGGCAAGGGGCGAGCCCTTGCGCGCTGCGATGATCAAATCGCTTTCACCATCGAAGAGGAACGCGATGGCAAACGCGCCTTCGAGCCGCGCTATGGTCTGCTCCGCGGCATCGCGGGGCGCAAGACCTTGATCAAGATAGCTTTGCGCAAGAAGGGAGATCGTTTCCGTGTCAGTCTCCGTTTCTGTCACATACCCCGCTTCAGCCAGACCTTCGCGTAGCGATTTATAGTTCTCGATGATCCCGTTATGCACCACGGCAACGGGTCCCGATCGGTGGGGATGGGCGTTGCTGACAGAGGGCGCGCCGTGGGTTGCCCACCGGGTGTGGCCAATCCCGGCGCGGCCGGGCAGGGGCTCATGTACCAAAAGGTCAGCAAGGTTCACCAGCTTGCCCACGGCCCGGCGACGGTCGAGTTTGCCCTAATTGACGGTTGCAATCCCCGCACTGTCATAGCCGCGATACTCGAGGCGTTTTAACGCCTCTACCAGCGTTGGGGCCGCTTCGTGATCACTGAGAATTCCGACGATGCCGCACATGTTTCAGCCTTTCTGAGCTGCTTTTGCCGCGCGCAAGCGGGCGAAAAGTCTACGGGCGAGGCCCGGTTTGTTGGTTTGGCGTGCCCGTGCAAGGGCGAGATCACCGGCCGGGACATCCACTGTGACGACGCCGCCGGTTGCGGTCATCGCCTCATCCCCAATGCTGACGGGCGCCACGAGCATTGTGTTAGAGCCGATGAAGACATCGTCACCAATCTCCGTCCGGTGTTTGAAAACGCCATCATAGTTGCAGGTGATGGTGCCCGCGCCGATGTTGGTCCGCTCACCCACACTTGCGTCGCCGATATAGCTGAGATGATTGACCTTGGCGCCATCGGCGATACTCGCGTTCTTCACTTCAACAAAATTACCGATCCGAGTGTCGTTAGATAGCTCTGCGCCAGGTCGAAGACGGGCGTAAGGTCCGACAATCGCCCGAGCGCCCACATGCGCGCCTTCGATGTGGGAGAAGGCACGGATGCGTGCGTGGCTTTCGATTGTAACACCGGGACCGAAGATTACGTGGGGTTCGATAATTGCGTCGCGGCCGATGACGGTGTCCGCAGCGAAGTAAACCGTTTCCGGTGCTTGTAAGGTCACACCATTTCCCAATGCAGCGGCGCGGGCACGGGACTGGAACACCGCTTCCGCCGCAGCAAGATCGGCACGTGAGTTGATGCCGAGCGTTTCCGCCTCGTCACAAGTCGCAACTTTGGTGACCAAACCTTCGGCAGCGCCAAGGGCAGGAATATCCGTCAAGTAATACTCGCCCGCTGCGTTATCATTGCCCACCGAGGCGGCGAGGCGCAGAAGAGTTTCGGTGCGTGCGAGGACGACGCCGGAATTGCAGAGTTTGATGGCCCGCTCATCCTCGCTTGCATCGTTGTATTCCACGATGCGGCGCAATGTGTCACCGTCCATCACCATACGCCCATAGCGGCCCGGGTCGTCAGTCTGAAAGCCAAGGAAAACAATATCGGCCCCATCAGCGCGCAAGGTCTGCATACGCGCCAGCGTTTCGGGCTGAATAAAAGGCGTATCGCCGTAAAGGATCAGCGTGTCGCCACCTGCCCCCTCCAGCACCTCCGCTGCCTGCGCCACGGCGTGGGCGGTGCCGAGCTGTTCTTTTTGTTCAGCGATCAGAATCTCGGGATCAGAAGCACGCGCGGCCTCGGCCACCGCATCGCTGCCATGTCCCACCACGACAACGCGTCGCCCGTCCAACGCGGCGGCTGAATTCAACGCGTGCTGGAACAAAGGTGCATGGGCAATATGGTGCAACACCTTCGGCGTGTCGGACTGTATGCGCGTGCCTTCGCCAGCGGCGAGGAGGATCAAGTGGGTGGGCATCTGCTCTGCCATGGTCGTTTTTTCTTGCCCCCTTTTAAACGGCAGGTCACATGTCGCAAAGGTATGGCTGCATCAACTTGTGTTGCCAAAAACTACAATAACAGCGTGTTCTTGCCGAGGCGTTTAAATGAAGACAGTGATTTGCGATCTCGACGGGACGCTCGCGGATACGAGCGGAGACCTGATTGCCGCCGCAAATGCGTGTTTTATCGCGGAGGGTTATGGCGCGCTTTTGGATGAGCATGCGGATGCGGCGACAGCGTTTCGCGGGGGGCGCGCCATGTTGCGGCTCGGGTTTTCGCGCGTTGGCATCGAAGATGAAACCGCAGTCGATGCGCAATATCTGTCGCTTCTGGAGCATTACGCCGAGAATATCAACGTAAAAACAGTGCTTTATCTTGGTGTTGTTGAGGCGTTAGAAGGTTTGCGCGCAGAAGGTTATGCGCTAGGCGTCTGTACGAATAAGCCGAGCGCGCTTGCCGAAAGCTTGCTGCAAAAGCTTGGTATCCGCGACCTTTTCGGATCGATGATCGGCGCGGATAGTTTGTCGGTCAGCAAGCCCAATCCGCAACCGTACCTGGAGGCCGTCACGCGTGCGGGCGGTGATCCGGCGCAGTCAGTTCTGATCGGGGACACGGAAACGGATGTGAAGACGGCACAAGCGGCGGGCGTGCCTATTGTCCTAGTGGGGTTTGGTCCCGAGGGGACAGGGATTGCAAGATTGGTGCCAGACGCCCTCTTGATGGGGTATGATCAGCTTGGCAAAGTCGTGAAAACACTGATTGGGTGACACATGCGGTTCGAGGGGAACTTTACGCAGCAAGAGCCTATTCCGCCGGAAGGGATCGCGGCGGCAACAGCGATCATGGAGCATGGTCGCCTGCACCGCTACAACACCGTTGGTGACGAACTTGGCGAAACCGCTGCCCTTGAACGGGAGTTCGCTGAATATACGGGTGCTAAATTCGCCCTCGCCGTTACCTCGGGCGGGTACGCGCTCGCGACCGCCTTGCGCGCTGTGGGCGTCGAGTCGGGGGCGAAAGTGCTGACAAATGCCTTCACCTTGGCCCCTGTTCCCGGATCAGTGGCAGCGGTGGGGGCGTCTGCCGTTTTTGTCGAAACCACCGAGGCCCTGGTCATCGACCTCGACGACCTCGCGGAAAAGGCAGCAAAGACCGGGGCGCGGATCCTAATGCTCAGCCACATGCGGGGGCATCAACCGGACATGGCGGCGCTCATGTCGATTGCGGACACGCACGGGCTGACGGTGATCGAAGATTGCGCCCATACCATGGGCGGTCGGTCGGGTAATGTCATGTCCGGACGCCACGGTGCGGTCGGGTGTTTTTCATCCCAGACCTATAAGCACATCAACTCTGGCGAAGGTGGTTTTCTGATTACCGATGATGCGGAGATTGCCGCACGCGCCACGCTTCTGTCTGGCAGTTACATGCTTTACCCGCGCCACGGCGCCGGTCCGGACTTGGAGACGTTTGAGCCGCTGCGCGACGCCGTGCCCAATATCTCGGGCCGCATGGATAATCTAAGAGCCGCAATCCTGCGTCCGCAACTGGGCCTCTTGCAAGATCGCGTCGCGCGTTGGGCTAAACTCCACGACGCGATGGAGGATGGGCTTCGACATGTACCCGGGGTCCAGTTGATTGCACGCGATCCGGGCCTCGAACGCGTCGGGTCATCTTTTCAGTTTGTGATGCCGGAAAAGCGGGAAGACTGGATTGCAGAATTTGTAACGCGTTGTGCTGCACGTGGCGTGGAACTCAAATGGTTTGGGGCCGCTCGCGCGCAAGGTTTCACCTCTTCCCACCGAAACTGGTCCTATGCCGGGCGGGCGAACTTGCCGCGGACGGATCGGGTATTGGCGGGTTTACTGGATATGCGCTTGCCTTTGACTTTCACCGTAGAAGATTGCGCCGTGATTGCGCAGATAATTGCAGAAGAAGCGGCGCTTGTCTGATACGCGGGACAGAGAACTGACTTCGGGAATGGCGCCGGTTTTTTCAATATTGTACAGCGCTCGACCGCCCTTTGCGGCTTAAATTATTACGATTTCTGAGGACGTTGTCCCCGACGCAAGTTTGCACTCTGTTCAGTTTTCGGACTTACTCGCCATTTACGCCAGATTTTTCGGCAATTTACGCGCGGCAGTATTCACCTTCTGTGACGCCCGTGGCGTTTTGTTCGGATGGCATCACAGCATTCTTGGAAAGTGTTTCCTATTGCGGTCGACGCTTAGAGGACCGGCATAACTGGAAAGGACGAATATGACAGACCAAACCTCTCATACACTCATTTACGGTCTGGACGATGTTCCGCCACCCCCGGCCAGTTTCCTCGCCGCTGTCCAACATATCTTGGCGTCGATTGTCGGAATTGTGACGCCAACGTTGATTATTGGCGGCGTGTTGGGGCTCGGCGATCTAATCCCGTATCTGATTGCCATGGCCTTTTTCGTATCGGGCGTGTCGACCTTTATTCAATGCAAGACGATTGGTCCCATTGGCTCGGGATTGCTCAGCTTGCAAGGGACCAGCTTCGCTTTCCTCGGTGCACTGCTCGCGGCAGGTTTTGCCGTCAAGGGCGCGGGTGGCACGCCCGAGGATATTCTCGCCATGCTGTTTGGTCTTTGCCTCGCAGGATGCCTGGTGGAAATCGTTTTAAGTCAATTTATTGACAAGCTTGGAAAAATCATCACGCCAACTGTAACGGGAATTGTCATAACGGTTATTGGATTGAGCCTCGTCAAAGTCGGTTTTACCGACTTTGCGGGCGGCGTTGGTGCTGGCGAAAACCTCGGACTGCCGATCAATCTATTCCTAGGTTCGATTGTCGTCGTCACTATCCTTGCATTCACTTTCTACGGCAGCCCAATGGTCCGTATTTCGGCAATTATGATTGGTTTGGTGGTGGGCTTCATCGTTGCGCTGGTCTTCGGCCAGGTCGATTTTTCGAGCTTCGGAAACGCGCCAATGTTTGCCGTGCCAATGCCGCTTCAATATGGGCTGAGCTTCGATTTCTTTCTCTTCATACCCATTGCGTTCATCTTTCTTGTGACAGCGATCGAAACATCGGGTGACTTGACCGCGAATTCAATTATCGCGAACCAACCTGTGAAGGGTCCGGTTTATATGAAAAGGATCAAGGGCGGTATCCTGGGGGATGGGATCAATTCCGGCATTGCAGCACTCTTCAACACATTTCCAAATACGACGTTTTCGCAGAACAACGGTGTTATTCAAATGACCGGTGTGGCGAGCCGCCATGTTGGACTTTATATCGCCGGCATTCTCGTGGTCCTCGGTTTCTTTCCAATTATTGGTTCCGCCTTCCTTCTGGTTCCCAAGCCTGTTTTGGGTGGTGCAACTCTGGTTCTTTTTGGAACGATTGCTGTCGCGGGGATACGTATTCTTGCCACCCAGGAGATGACACGACGCCAGGTTTACATCATGGCGATCTCCTTCGGTCTTGGACTTGGCGTGACGCTCGTCCCCGATGCAACGCAGCACATGCCGGATTTCTTGAAGCAGGTGGTTGCCACGCCCATAACGCTGGCCGGTCTTTCGGCAATTATTTTGTCGCTGCTCCTGCCAGAGGATGCGCCGGTAGAAGAAACCGAAGCGCAGCCGGCCGAGTAACGTCCCCCTGCTCATGGTAAACCGTTGACGCTTTTGCGGCCTCGCCCTAGAAAGTGAACGAGTGTTCACTTACGGGAAGGAGCCCTCATGTTCAGCGCATCCATGCGGTTTGATTTGGGCGAAGATATCGAGGCGCTGCGCGAGATGGTGCATCGTTGGGCGCAGGACCGCGTGCGGCCCATGGCGTCGGAAATCGATAGCAAAAACGCGTTTCCCGCCGAGCTATGGCAGGAAATGGGTGGTCTTGGACTTCTGGGGATCACAATCGATGAAACCTATGGCGGAGCAGGGATGGGCTATCTTGCGCACGCTGTGGCGGTCGAAGAAATCGCGCGGGCCAGCGCGTCGGTCAGCCTGTCCTATGGGGCGCATTCCAACCTGTGCGTGAACCAGATCAAGTTGAACGGCACGGCGGAACAAAAGGCCAAATACCTGCCGAAACTGGTTTCGGGGGAGCATGTGGGTGCCCTCGCCATGAGTGAGGCTGGGTCTGGCTCGGATGTGGTTTCGATGAAGCTCAAGGCCGAGAAACGCAACGACCACTATCGCCTGAACGGCACCAAATACTGGATCACCAACGGGCCCGATGCTGACACGCTTGTTGTCTACGCAAAGACCGACCCGGAGGCAGGCTCAAAGGGCATAACCGCGTTTCTGATCGAAAAGGATATGACTGGTTTCAGCACGTCGCCCCATTTCGACAAGCTAGGGATGCGAGGTTCGAACACGGCAGAACTGATCTTTGAAGATGTTGAGGTGCCCTTCGACAACGTGCTCGGCGAAGAGGGGCGGGGTGTCGCTGTTTTGATGTCGGGGCTTGATTACGAACGGGTGGTGCTGGCCGCTATTGGCCCGGGCATCATTGCCGCCTGCATGGATGAAATCATGCCGTATATGTCGGAACGCAAACAGTTTGGCCAACCTATCGGGTCGTTCCAACTGATGCAGGGCAAGATCGCGGATATGTATACCGCAATGAACTCGGCGCGAGCCTATGTCTACGAAGTTGCCAAAGCCTGCGACCGGGGCGATGTCACCCGTCAAGACGCCGCGGCGTGCTGTCTTTACGCGTCTGAAGTTGCCATGACGCAGGCGCATCAGGCTGTGCAGGCGATGGGCGGCGCCGGGTTCATGAGCGATCACCCGGTTTCGCGCCTATTTCGCGACGCCAAGCTGATGGAAATCGGCGCGGGTACATCCGAGATACGGCGGATGTTGATCGGGCGCGAATTGGTGGGTGCAACAAGTTAGTGCCACGTCAGGTCTTGATCGTAACCGCCATCTTGTGTCTTGTCGCAGGTGGGCTGGGCCTTTGGCTTGGGTATCGCAACGCTACTCTCTCGGAGAGTGACGTCATCACGGCGGCAGCGGCCCGTTGGAGTTCGGAAACCGGAATACGCGACCTCACATCCTGTGTCGCCATTGCGGGAACCGGCGAGGTCTGGCTGGAGGTGACCTGCGGTATGGAAGAAACCAAGCGGCGATATGCGTTTGACCGGAAGGGCAGGCTCCTCAAGCAAGCGGGGCCGGACGTATGACGGTGGCGCGTCTATGGACCTGGGTCGTGCTTGTTGTCTCGGCAATTGTCTTTGCAACAATTGTGCGCGCCGAGACCTCGCGTCAGGATGTATTGACCTGTTTTGAGGGAATCGATGCCGAAACCGAGTGGAACCAGTGCCTCAATATTATGTTTTCGCCATGCGCCGATCAGGATGTGGGCAGCGAAGGGCACCTTGTTTGCCTCACCGAGGAACGCGCAAATTGGCGCGCTGCGAAGCTTGATGTTGAAAAGGATGTGATCGCGCGTCTGACAGAAGACGGGATGGCCGAACTCTCCGGCCTGATGTTGGCCTGGCCGGAATATGTAGAAGACAAGTGCAATGCGGTGGGAGAAGCGCGCGCAAATATCAGCCGGGAAGCGGCAGATCTCGGCTGTCAGATTTCGGAATACGCGCTGCTGACAAACGAAATGGAGGCCTGTCTCACGGGCCGGTCTACGGAAGCGTATTGCCAATTGCGAGACGAGTGATCTCAAGCCTCAAAAACTCAAAGAACTACGACGATCTTTTCACGAAGTTCCGCTGGGATTTGCCCAAGCACGTGAACATGGCTGCGCAATGTTTGGCCGGGCCATCGGATCGCATCGCCATTCTCGATCTAAGCGAGCCGACCCAAAAGACCATAACCACCCGCGACCTAAACGCGATGTCGGCGTGCCTTGCAGGCGGGCTTTTGGAAGCCGGCGTCGTGGCTGGAGACCGGGTTGGTGTTTTGCGTAGCCAGGATATCTGGTGCGCGGCGGCACATTTGGCGATCTGGCGGATCGGTGCTGTCTCCGTCCCGCTCTTCAAGCTTTTTCAAAGCGCCGCGCTTAAGACACGGATCGAAGATGCGGTGTGCAGCTTTGTGGTGACGGACGAACTTGGCGTGGAGCTTTTGGGCAATCTAGCGACGCCAATTTTGCCTGAGGCCGGTCTATCGGGCGAACCTGTCTATACATTTGCTGACACGGGCCCCGAAACGCCTGCCTGCTTGATCTTTACCTCGGGCACCACCGGTGCGCCAAAGGGGGCGTTGCACGGCCATCGGATGTTGCATGGCCATCTGCCCGGGGTCGAGATGAGTCATGATTTATTGGGTCAGCCGAACGACGTCCTTTGGACGCCAGCGGATTGGGCATGGATTGGCGGCTTGTTCGATGTCTTGATGCCAGGTCTTGCACTTGGTGTCCCGGTTGTTGCCGCGCGGATGGAAAAGTTCACACCAGAGGCATGCCGCGAAATTCTGCAGCGGGGCGCGGTACGCAACGTGTTTTTCCCACCGACGGCGCTTCGCATATTGAAGGCGGCGGATTTCAGGTTCGAGGGGCTGCGGTCGGTTGCCAGCGGCGGTGAGCCGCTCGGGGCGGAGATGTTGGCCTGGGGCCGTGATGCGCTCGGCGTGACGATCAACGAGTTCTACGGGCAAACCGAGTGCAACATGGTGGCCAGTTCCTGCGACGCGCTTTTTGATCCGCGCCCGGGTGCGATCGGAAAACCTGTGCCGGGATTCCGTGTTGCGGTGATCGACGAGGCCGGAAATGAAACGATAGGCGAAGGTGATATTGCCGTGCGCCGAGGTGCCGCCTCCATGATGCTCGAATACTGGAACAAACCGGCGGAGACGCAAGCGAAGTTCCGTGGCGAATGGCTCATCACCGGGGATCGCGGCGTCATCGAAGACGGGTTTATTCGCTTCGTTGGCCGCGAGGATGACGTCATCACCAGCGGTGGATACCGGATCGGTCCGGCGGAGATCGAGGATTGCATCCTGACACATCCCGCTGTGGCAACAGTCGGTGTGGTGGGAAAGCCGGACGCGCTTCGGACCGAGATCGTTAAGGCCTATGTCGTACTGAAGAGGGGGTCAGCCGCGTCGGAACAGGAATTACAGGACTGGGTGAAAACCCGTTTGGCCGCCTATTCCTATCCCCGAGAGATCAGCTTTCTCGATGCGTTGCCGATGACCGTCACAGGCAAGGTTATTCGGAAAGACCTGAAAGCGCGCGCGGCGTCCGAGTAAGGGCCGGGCTCGAAAGCCCGACCCCTTCTTAAGGCATCCCGCCTAATGCTTGCATCGCTTTTCGCTGCCTGTCGGCTTCGCCTCCAACGCGAAAAGCGATACTTTTGTTTTAGGTCAATGGCGGCACGCTTTAATGCAACGTCACTGGCGCGTTTGCCTCCGGGATCACGACGATTTGGTGCGTGTCCGCAAAGATCGGTACACCCGGGCGGTGCGAGCGCAACTCGTTGATCGGGATACCGATATCCTCGAGGAGCCACGCCAAGTACCGCGCTTCCGATACCATGCGGGCGGCATCATCGGCAATCCAACACACACCGCGCCGCGCGCCATGGCGCCCGACTTTTGCGGACAGACGATCTGGCACGGCGAGGTTGCCGTTGAACCAGCCGTACAACCGGCGGATTTCGTGATGCCGCCAATCGGTGACATCGAAGGGCGGCAAACGGTGGGACGCTTGGAACAACCCGGGCGCAACACGGCAAGCCGAGTCGCGACGGGTTTGCGCGAAGCGGATATACATGGGAACCTGCCGCCCCTCGCCACGGCGGCCCTTCTTTACGATGAAACATGAGATGAGACGGCACTAAATGCGCCGGGTCAGCCTTTCTTGGACGAAGTCCATCGGTTTCTCGGGACGCAACACATGGGGTACGCCTCCCTTTCATCTTGAAGGATGGCCGACTTAGCACAGTGCAAAATTTGCGCAAAGGACTTCTTAAAAATCGGGCACCAAAGCACTATATCTGCAACAGATGTACATACGACCTTGTATCTTGGCGCTCGGTGTTTTGATCCCGAGTGTAGCATTCGCCACCGATGATGAGCTGGCGAAATATCAAAATATTCTAAAGACTTGCTATGAGAAGGCCGGTGCGGGAGAGGACATCGCCCATTGCAAAGGTCAGATGGCGGAGGCGTGCAAGAATGGCGAAGAGGGTGGCTGGTCCACCCTTGGCATGGTCACTTGTACAATGGCCGAAACCCGGGCGTGGGACCACTATCTGAATGTCGAGTACCGATCCGCCCTCGAAGGTTTGCGCGATATGGACAAAGACGAGGCGGTGCATTTTCCCGAGTTCGCCAACCGCGCAGACAGTTTGCGGGACGCGCAGCGCGCGTGGATCAGCTTTCGAGACGCCGAATGCGGGCTTGCCTATGCGCTATGGGGCTCTGGCTCGATGCGCAATATTGCGGCCAGTGCGTGCCAACTCGATATGACGGCGGCGCGTATCTTGATGCTGAAAAACGTCGGGAGTGAGATGCAATGACGGAAATTGTCGTGACACCAACGGTAAAGGCTGTCCTTGAGGCACAAGACGCCTATCGCGTCGCGCCCCCCGCCCTGTTGCCGCGCACTTTTCGCGCCGTCGCAGGGCCAATGGAAAAGCTGACCCATAGCCTGATCCCGCCGGAAGTGATCGAAATGGCCATTCGCAGCGCCGATTGGGCGGCAAGCAGCACTATTCGGAATGCGGCAATAGACCACGATTTTTCAGATCTTGAGGCTTGTGAAGCGGCGGTCGCCGATGTGCGCCGTTGGGCCATGGGCTATGCGGTGACGGGGGGCGGTGCTGCGGGTGTCTTTGGGGCATTGGGGTTGATGGTTGACGTTCCCGCGACCGTTGCCCTTGCCCTGCGTACAACGCGGCTCATCGGTCTCAGCTACGGCTTCGGCGCGGCGACGGAAGCAGAACGCGTCTACATCCTCGATGTGCTACAACTGGCCGGTGCCAATAGTCGCGAGCAGCGCGCGGACGCGATTGATCGTTTGGCCCGTGGTCGGGCCGCAATGGAAAACAAGGACTGGCAGAAGATTGCGCGCCTCGCTGGACAAACAACGGGATCCGTTGCGGCGACAAAGCGCGTTGCCGCGGTACTTGGAGTGAACCTTTCGACCCGAAAAATGGCGCAGCTTGCGCCTGTGATCGGCGCCGCTGTGGCCGCTGGTGTCAATGCGGCATTCCAAAAAGATGTCGCCGATGCGGCGCAATTTGCCTATCGGGCGCGCTGGTTGGAAGCGAACGAGCGTATCCTCGAAGGACAAACCGGCACCTAACTCGCCCGCGTCGTATGGTCTCCCCTTGCTGAAAAAGGCCTCCACGCGTTGACCTGCTACCGGCGGTGCAGTAGCACATCCAACACGTGAAATGCCGAGCCACGAGTCCGGGAGAAATGGCCTTGGAAGACCTGCTACGTGAATATCTGCCTATCCTGGTCTTCCTCGGAATCGCAGTCGCTTTGGGTCTTGTGCTGATTTTGGCCGCGGTAATTGTGGCTCCCAAGGATGCCGATCCCGAAAAACTCTCGGCCTACGAATGCGGGTTCAACGCATTTGACGATGCCCGGATGAAATTTGACGTAAGATTTTACCTCGTTTCGATCCTGTTCATCATCTTTGACCTTGAGATTGCATTCTTATTCCCTTGGGCGGTCGCGTTTGGTGATCTCAGCGATGTCGCCTTCTGGTCCATGATGGTTTTCCTGACCGTGTTGGCGGCCGGGTTTGCTTATGAGTGGAAAAAAGGTGCGATGGAATGGGAGTGACACGCTTATTGCGTTTATTCGCAATGCCTTAAGTGCCGACCTTTCTTTTATCCGCTGAAAACCTACTCCACAATGCTTGCGTCGTAACATATCGGTAACGCAGGGATTTTTCGCGGTTTGATGTTGTCTGAACAATGGGACAAGTGGGCCAAGAGGAAACCAACTGTGTATTCGTTTTCCCGGGATGGCGACAGGTCCTCGCCTTATCGCCCGGTAAGCGCCAAAATCTTTATGCAAATGCCCCTCGAAGCCAGACTTTATGCCGCGCCCTGAGACACTCGATCCAATTGACCCCGGCAGCGCGGAGGGGTAGGTCATCTTTCAAGCGAACACGCAGGAGGCTAAGACCCTATGGGCGTTGCCACAAGTGCCAATACTGCGGGCGCTGACCAAGAGGTCACGACCCGTGCGTTGAATGCGGAGTTGCAGGATAAAGGTTTCCTCGTCACTTCGACGGACGACATCATTAACTGGGCTCGGACAGGCTCGCTCCACTGGATGACCTTTGGATTGGCCTGTTGCGCGGTTGAGATGATGCATACGGCTATGCCGCGTTATGATCTTGAGCGTTTCGGGACAGCGCCGCGCGCGTCGCCGCGCCAGTCTGACCTGATGATCGTGGCGGGCACGCTGACCAATAAAATGGCCCCTGCGCTGCGCAAGGTGTACGACCAGATGCCCGAGCCGCGTTACGTGATCTCCATGGGGTCCTGCGCCAATGGCGGCGGGTACTACCACTACAGCTATTCCGTGGTGCGCGGCTGCGATCGGATCGTGCCGGTCGATGTCTATGTGCCCGGCTGCCCGCCCACGGCTGAAGCCCTGCTGTACGGTATCCTGCAATTGCAACGTAAAATCCGCCGCACCGGCACTATTACGCGCTGAGGAAAGCCTATGTCCGAAGCCCTGAAAGAGCTTGCAGACCACATTGAGGCGAAACGGCCTGATTGCGTGCTGTCGTCCGAGATTGCCCATGGCGAGTTGACCTTGCACGTGTCGCTGTCGTCGATGCTGAGTTTTGTCGATTTCTTGAAAGCCGACGGAAATTGCCTGTTTTCAACGCTGATCGACATCACGGGCGTTGATAACCCGTCCCGCGAAGCGCGGTTCGATGTCGTGTATCACTTTCTATCGATGTACCGGAACCATCGCATTCGTCTGAAGGCGTCAGTTCGCGAAGATGAGATCGTCCCCTCTATCGTTTCGGTGCACCCATCCGCCAACTGGTTTGAGCGCGAAGTATTCGACATGTTCGGCATCATCTTCGCCGGTCATCCCGATCTGCGGCGCATTTTGACCGATTATGGTTTCCGCGGGTATCCGCTCCGGAAAGACTTTCCGACGACCGGCTATACCGAGGTCCGGTATGACGATGAGCAAAAGCGCGTTGTCTATGAGCCAGTGAGCTTGGTGCAAGAATATCGCCAATTCGATTTTATGAGCCCTTGGGAAGGCGCGGAATACGTCTTGCCGGGCGATGACAAAGCGGAAGAGGCGGCCAAGTAATGCTCGGTGGTAACGTCCTTTGGTTTCTTGTGATCGGCGTCCTAATCGTTGTGCCATTTTGGAAGCTTCTGCCCCGGTACGGCATCTCGAAGTACTTCGCGTTCCTTGCTGTTTTGCCCGCAATCGCTTTGGTGATGCTGTGGATCATGGCGTTCAAGGATGACATTGAAGGTGGCCGCACGTGAGCGCTGTTTGGCTCTGTTTGGCCGCCGCAGAAGCTGGCGCCCGTTGGCTGCACCAGATGCTCGCGGCGTCACCAGCACAAAACAAACTCGCAACCCAATGCCGTGCCCCGCAATACGCGGTGGCCGAAGCAGCTCTGCGCCGTCGTCTTGACGGTCGGGGCCAAGGAGGTAGCTCATGAAAGACGGGAATTTTGAAGACGCTCTTACCGGCGAACAGAAAATCCGGAATTTCAATATTAATTTCGGGCCACAGCATCCCGCTGCCCACGGCGTTTTGCGCCTTGTTCTGGAGTTGGATGGCGAGATTGTTGAACGGTGCGACCCGCATATCGGGCTGTTGCACCGTGGCACAGAGAAGTTGATGGAAAGCAGGACTTACCTGCAAAACCTGCCCTATTTCGACCGGCTCGATTACGTCGCCCCGATGAACCAGGAACATGCCTGGTGCCTCGCCATCGAAAAGCTGACAGGCGTGGAAGTGCCGCGCCGCGCCTCGCTCATTCGCGTCCTCTATTGCGAGATCGGTCGGATCCTGAACCACATCCTGAACGTGACCACTCAGGCCATGGATGTGGGCGCGTTGACGCCGCCGCTCTGGGGGTTCGAGGAGCGCGAGAAGCTGATGGTGTTCTACGAACGCGCCTGTGGTGCCCGTTTGCACGCCGCCTATTTCCGTCCCGGTGGTGTGCATCAGGACCTGCCGCCCGATCTCATCGACGATATTGAGACATGGGCGAACGAGTTTCCGGCTGTTCTTGACGATATTGACGGCCTGTTGACGGAGAACCGCATCTTCAAGCAGCGCAACGTGGATATTTGCGTGGTTTCCGAGCAGGAAGCGCTTGAATGGGCGTTTTCCGGGGTGATGGTGCGCGGGTCCGGGATGGCGTGGGACCTCCGGCGTGCGCAGCCCTACGAGTGTTATGACGAATTCGAGTTCCAAATCCCCATTGGAAAGAATGGCGACTGTTATGACCGTTATCTCTGCCGGATGCAGGAAATGCGGGAATCGTTGAAGATTATTCACCAGGCGATTGAGAAACTTCGCGCGCCCGAAGGTCAGGGCGACGTTCTGGCGCGGGGCAAGATCACGCCGCCGTCGCGCTCGGACATGAAAACCTCAATGGAGGCGCTGATCCACCACTTCAAACTCTATACGGAGGGGTTCCACGTGCCGGCGGGCGAGGTTTATGCCGCCGTCGAAGCGCCCAAAGGCGAGTTTGGCGTCTATCTCGTGGCGGATGGCACCAACAAACCCTACCGCGCCAAGTTGCGCGCCCCGGGCTATCCGCATTTGCAGGCGATGGACCACGTGGCCAAGGGCCATCAATTGGCGGACGTTTCTGCTATCATCGGGACGATGGATGTCGTGTTCGGCGAGGTGGATCGGTGACGTCGATCGCGACCTTTTTGATCTATGCGACGCTTGGGATTTTGATCCTCGTGGCGTATCGGACATTTGTCCAAGGCGCAGAAGCGCAAGGTCATCACGCCGATCAGTTCGACGCCGTCATGGCGGGGCGCTATGCCTTTATGGCGTTTGCCTTTGGATGCGCGCTTCTCTCCGGATTGCCTTGGATGATTTTGTCGATGCTCGCTGCGTTTGCGGGGCTCGCATTTTGGGATGCCTATGTCTATGGACAGGCAACCAAGGAAACCGATCTTCATCTTTACGCCGGTATCGGTGCTATCGTGGTGTTTTTCTTTTACGGCCTGAGCGTCGTCACATCGAAACCTTGAGGGACGCATGCTTCGCAGACTTCACCCTGAACAACCCCAGACCTTCGCGTTTACGCCCGCCAATCAGGCTTGGGCAGAGGCGCAGATCACCAAATATCCTGAGGGTCGGCAAGCCAGCGCTGTGATCCCGCTCCTTTGGCGCGCACAGGAGCAGGAGGGCTGGGTCACCAAGCCCGTCATCGAATATGTCGCGGCCATGCTCGACATGGCCTATATCCGAGTTTTGGAAGTGGCGAGCTTCTACTTCATGTTCCAGCTGCAACCTACGGGGTCGATTGCCAATATCCAGGTATGTGGCACAACATCCTGCATGATCTGCGGCGCAGAAGACCTCGTTGCGGTTTGTAAGGAAAAGATCGCCGCCAAACCGCACACGCTCTCTGAGGACGGCAAATTTACCTGGGAAGAGGTCGAGTGCCTCGGCGCATGCGCGAATGCACCGATGGCCCAGATCGGTAAGGACTATTACGAAGACCTGACGACCGACCGTTTTGCGGAGATTTTGGACGAACTGGCCGACGGGAAAGTGCCTGTTCCGGGTCCGCAAAACGGGCGCTACGCCGCTGAACCGAAATCTGGATTGACCAGTTTGGCGCAGTATGATGCGGGCAAGGCACGCTACAATGCCAGCGCCCAGCTTGCCGTGGACATTGGCGAAACGGTCAAACGGATCGATGGCGCGGAGGTCCCGTTGACCACCCCATGGCTTGGCCGCGCTACCGGGACGGAGAGCCAAACACCCGGTTCTTCGGCTCCGGCTTCAGAGCCGTCGCCAGCGGAGAGCGCCGACCAACCTCCGTCTGCGGAAAAAACGGTACCAGTATCGACCGGTGTCGGGCTCAGCGAAGCCGCGCAACCGAAAGGGCTTTCCGAAGCGCGCGGGGGGCAACCAGACGACCTGAAAAAGATCAAAGGCATCGGTCCAAAGCTTGAGAAACTGCTCCACACGCTTGGGTTTTTTCACTTCGACCAGGTCGCCGGTTGGACGGAAGCTGAAATTGCATGGGTCGACGAAAATCTCGAAGGCTTCAAAGGCCGTGTCACGCGGGACGATTGGGTCGCGCAGGCCAAAGTACTCGCGGCGGGTGGTTCGACAGCGTTTTCATCGAAAGTCGACGAGGGCGACGTCTATTGACGAAACCTGCCTAGCGGACGCCTGCGCGGGTAAGCAAGCGGCGGCAGATTACTAATATACAAGCAAAATTCTGCGTTCTTTTACCAAAGATGAAGCGGGCTCTCGCATAGTTCCCCTTGATTGACAGCCTCCGGTGTGCAGAGTCTGTGACAAAGACGTGGGAGGCCGAAGCTTATGGCACAAAAACATTCTATGAACACATTCTTGGCGGCGGCAGTCCTGGCAGGGATGTTCTTTATCATCGCTTTAACGGCGTTCCTTACGGTCGCAGATTACACATGGATATCGTCTCTTTTCCTGGCATCCCTGATAGCGCTGCTTGCGGGGATTGTACTCTTCCTTGGATTTGGGGCGTCGACCAATCAACCGGCGACGATGGTCGCACGCGCAGCAGCCCCGGTTCAGGCTGATACGGCCGAAGCCCCTGTCCCTAGCGCCGCCCCACCAAGCCCAGCACCCATACCGGACCCCGAACCGGTTGAAGAACCATCTGCCCCGTCGGCGGAGGAAACCGCAGCCGCTGAAAAGGCTGCCGCATTCCAAGAAGAAGCGGCGCGTATGAAGGCCGCAGAGGAGGCGGCTGCCGAGGCTGCAGCAGCCTCCGCAAAGCGCCGCGCGGAGGAAGAAGCGCGCGTGAAGGCTGAGGACGAAGCGGCACGCAAAAGTGCCGAGGAGGAGGCTGCGGAGGCAGCGCGCGTGAAGACCGAGGAAGAAGCCACCGAGGCCGCGGCATCAGCAGCGCCGTCGACTGCCGCCAATGATCATGGCATTCCAGACTATGACGGCGACGGCAAGCTGGAGGGCACAGACGAAGGGACACGTCCGGCAGGTTTGGACGCGCCACGCGATGGTCAGGGGGATAATCTTAAGGAAATCAAAGGTATCGGGCCCAAGCTCGAAAAGCTTTGCAACCGGCTCGGTTTCTGGCATTTTGATCAGATAGCAGCGTGGTCATCGAACGAAGTTGCCTGGGTCGATGCCAATCTGGAAGGTTTCAAGGGTCGAGTGACACGCGACCGTTGGGTTGAACAAGCGGGGATTCTCGCCTCCGGTGGCGAAACGGAATTCTCAAAACGTGTTGAAGACGGAGACGTTTACTAAGCTAGAAAGAAATCTTATCTAGTACTGCGGCGTTAAGAGTATTTTTTACTTCTATGGGCCAAACCGCAGGGGCCTTGGAAGGAGCAGACTTTATCTACGAGCTGCTTGGGATGGCCTGTGCGTCTAAGTTGTGGAACGGCAATGGACGAACGCTACGAACGCGAAAAAGAACTCGCCCGTCTGGGGCGTCTTATCTCGATTGTCATCGCCGGAACGATGATATTGTGGATGCTTGCTCAGTGGGTTGGCGCTGAACTCGGATTGCCGAGCGCATATGTTTTCCTATTCGATTTGTTTGCCTTGGCCGGTTTCCTCTGGGCGCTGATCGTGACACGACAGCTCTGGCGCAAGCGTCGAGAGTTGGATAAAGATTGAGGCGGCCAGCGCTCCAGGTGAGAGCGACGAAAATGGGAACAAACGATGCTCGACGATAAGGATCGCATCTTTACGAATCTTTATGGCATGCACGACCGCACCCTGTCCGGCGCGCGGGGCCGGGGCCATTGGGATGGTACTTCGGATATCATAAAAAAGGGCCGCGATTGGATCGTGGACCAGATGAAGGCGAGCGGACTGCGTGGCCGCGGCGGCGCCGGGTTTCCCACAGGGTTGAAGTGGTCGTTTATGCCGAAGGAAAGCGACGGTCGGCCCTCCTATCTGGTGGTGAATGCCGACGAGTCGGAGCCCGGCACCTGCAAGGATCGCGAAATCATGCGGCACGATCCTCATACGCTGATTGAGGGTTGCTTGATCGCAAGCTTCGCCATGAACGCCCATGCCTGCTACATCTATATCCGGGGCGAGTACATTCGCGAGAAAGAGGCGCTCCAGATCGCCATCGATGAGGCCTATGACGCTGGCCTTCTCGGAAAGAACGCTGCGGGTTCCGGCTGGGACTTCGATTTGTACCTGCATCACGGGGCCGGTGCCTACATCTGTGGTGAGGAAACCGCGCTGCTCGAAAGCCTCGAAGGCAAGAAGGGCATGCCGCGTATGAAGCCGCCATTTCCCGCAGGTGCGGGGCTTTATGGCTGCCCGACGACGGTTAACAACGTGGAATCCATCGCCGTTGTCCCAACGATCCTGCGACGTGGTCCGGAATGGTTTGCCGGGTTCGGCCGACCCAACAATGCTGGCACCAAACTTTTCGCGATTTCAGGCCACGTGAATAACCCCTGTGTCGTGGAAGAGGAGATGTCGATTTCCTTTGAAGAACTGATTGACCGTCATTGTGGTGGCATCCGGGGCGGTTGGTCCAACTTGAAAGCGGTTATTCCCGGCGGTTCCTCTGTGCCGTGTCTCCCGGGCGCGATCATGAAAAATGAAGCGATCATGGATTTTGATTGGCTGCGTGAGCAGAAATCTGGTCTCGGCACGGCAGCGATCATCGTCATGGACAACTCCACCGATATCATCAAGGCGATTTGGAGGCTGTCGAAATTTTATAAACACGAAAGCTGCGGCCAATGTACGCCTTGCCGTGAAGGCACGGGCTGGATGATGCGGGTGATGGAACGTCTGGTCAAAGGCGAGGCTGAAGTCGAAGAAATCGACATGCTGCTCGATGTGACCAAGCAGGTTGAGGGCCATACGATTTGCGCGCTTGGCGATGCGGCGGCTTGGCCAATTCAGGGCCTCATTCGCCACTTTCGCGGCGAGATCGAAGATCGGATCAAGCACAAGCGCGGCGCAACAATCGCCGCAGAGTAACGTTTGCTTGCTCTTGACCCGAAGGGCGCACCCTTTCGTGGCGGTTGCGCACGAGCGCGGGAATACCAGCAGGTCAGTTGATCCTTCGACCGTTAAGGTGTAGCGTCGCGCTCAATTCGGGAGGGGCCATGCCTTTGAAAAACTGCATCATTCTTGGGTCCATCCTGCTTTTGGCGAGCGGCTGCGCCGGAGTGAGGGAAAGAGTGTTTGGCGGCGGTGGTCAATCTGATCGCGCCTTGCCTTTTCGTACAAACCTCACGAAAGGCGAAGATCGCCGCGATATTGCCGTGCGCGTGCGTGCGGGTGGTGTCGCGGTTTCGGACGTCCGTGAAAGTGTGCGTTTCGCCGCAACGCGCTATTGCCTCACCACTTTTGGTGGCGCGGACACGCTTTGGGCCCTTGATCCGGCGACGGGCGACTGGGCGTTTTCGCGGGACGGTCAGGACATGATCTTTGAAGGCCGTTGCGTGGCCCGGTGAGACAGGTCTTCGACGGTATTCTCAGTGCTTTTGCAGCCCTTGTCGCATTGATCGTCATCGGTGTCCCGGTCTGGGGTGCCTTTTTGGCTTTGCGTGCCGAACTTTTGCCGGTTTGGGGATGGGGCCCGTTGGTTTTGCTTAGTGCCGCAGGTCTCGTGATGGTGCTTTCGTTCCTGCGAAAAGCCGGGCGGGGGGTTCACCCCTTGCGAGAACGTCGCCGGTAGGGCTGCTATTGAATAGCGGTAACAGTTCTCACAAACTGTGAATTTCATATTTTGAAATGAATTCAACGGCCTGGCTGATTTTTTGGCGATTATCTGCGTAGGTTGCGCCGAAGTCGGTTTTTTGACCTGATGGTCGCCGCAAACCGCGCCTATATGCCTATATATCGTCAGGCAGGACGGGGAGCGGGTCCCAAGCTGCGCAAAGGAAAGAGCCAAAAAGATGTGGAAGACATTTTCAGCTTTGGTTTTCATCGGGCTTTCGTCCCCCGCCGCGGCACTCCAGCCGTTGCATGAGGACATGCGGGTGTTGAACGGATTCTATGTAATTGGCTTCGCCGATGAGATTAGGAAGCGTTGCAACAGCATCGAGCCACGCATTTTTCGGGCAATAGGCTACCTGCGTTCGCTTGAGCGCTATGCGCGCAATGCCGGGTATACCTCTGAAGACATTGATAAACTTCAGGATAATAAGGCCGAGAAAGAGAAATTGAAGGCGCGGATCAACCGCGATTTGGCAAGACGTGGTGCGACACCGCAAACACCCGAAGGCTATTGCACTGTCGGGCGGGAAGAAATAGCCAAGGATAGCGCTGCGGGACGCCTTCTGAAGTCGAAGTAATCCCTTGGGTTCTCGCGGCTTGAGAGAGACCATGAGGACCGTTGCCCATGTCCGACCTGCGCAAGCTCATTATCGACGACGTCGAAGTTGAGGTTGATCCGGCACTGACGCTGATCCAAGCCTGTGAACAGGTCGGGATTGAAATCCCCCGGTTTTGTTACCACGAACGGCTTTCCATCGCTGGGAACTGCCGCATGTGCTTGGTGGAAGTGGTGGGCGGTCCGCCTAAGCCCGCCGCGTCCTGTGCGATGCAGGTGCGCGATTTGCGCCCCGGTCCCGAAGGCCAGCCGCCCGTCGTAAAGACCAATTCCCCGATGGTGAAAAAGGCGCGCGAAGGCGTGATGGAGTTTCTCCTCATTAACCATCCGCTCGATTGTCCGATATGCGACCAGGGCGGCGAATGCGATCTGCAAGACCAGGCCATGGCCTATGGTGTGGATTTCAGCCGTTTTCGTGAACCCAAACGCGCTGTCGACAACATGGATTTGGGCCCGCTCGTTGGAACGGCCATGACCCGGTGCATCTCATGCACCCGCTGTGTGCGCTTCATCACGGAAGTCGCGGGGATGCCGGAGCTTGGGCAAACGGGCCGTGGTGAGGATGCCGAAATCACGTCCTATCTCGGCCAGACGCTGGGCAGCGAAATGCAGGGCAACATTGTCGATCTTTGCCCGGTTGGCGCGCTTACGTCCAAACCTTACGCCTTTACGGCACGCCCTTGGGAACTCACCAAAACCGAAAGTATCGATGTGATGGATGCGCTTGGCTCCAACATTCGGATCGATACCAAAGGCCGCGAAGTTATGCGGATCATGCCGCGTAACCACGACGGAGTGAACGAAGAGTGGCTCAGCGACAAGTCACGCTTCGCCTGGGACGGTTTGCGGCGCCAGCGCCTGGACAAGCCGTATATCCGCGAGAACGGCAAGTTGCGTGCGGCAAGTTGGGGCGAGGCGCTCGGTAAGGCCGCCGCTGCGATGAAAAGCGGCAAGATCGCCGGTCTGGTTGGCGATTTGGCACCGGTCGAAGCGATCTACGCGTTGAAAGAGCTTGTCGGCGAGAACGGTGCGGTCGAATGCCGCCTCGACGGCACAAAGCTACCAGCGAACAACCGGTCGGCCTATGTGGGCACGGCTTGTGTGGAAGACATCGAAAACGCCGAAGCCATTATGCTGATCGGCACCAATCCACGCCAGGAAGCGCCAGTACTCAACGCGCGCATTCGCAAGGCTTGGACCCGTGGTGCGAATATCGGACTGGTTGGTCCGGCCTCTGACCTAACCTACGACTACGCCCATCTCGGCACGGGCCGTGATGACCTTCGCAAGCTCTTCGAAATGGAGCCCAAAAATGCCCATGGGAAGGAAACGCTGGTGATCATCGGGCAGGGCGCGCTTACGGGTTCCGGCGGGGAAGGCGCATTGGCCGATGCTATGCGCTACGCAGATGCGACGCAGTCGAAGTTTCTCGTGTTGCACACCGCAGCAAGCCGGGTTGGCGCGCTTGATGTGGGCGCCGTGAGCGACGGCGGCGTCGAGGGCGCTTTGGACGGTGCGAGCGTCGTTTACAACCTCGGTGCGGATGAGGTCGATATTCCAGAAGGTCCGACAGTGATTTACCAGGGCAGCCATGGCGACCGCGGGGCGCATCGCGCTGATATCATTCTCCCTGCTGCGGCCTGGACCGAGGAGAACGGGCTATTCGTCAATACCGAGGGTCGCCCGCAACTCGCCATGCGCGCGAGTTTCCCGCCCGGTGAGGCGAAGGAGAATTGGGCCATCCTGCGCGCGCTCTCGGGTGAGATGGCTGCAACGCTGCCTTACGATAGCCTGGCCGCGTTGAGACAAAAAATAGTGCAAGACGTGCCGCACCTTAAGGCAATCGATACGGTTCCGGCGAATGAGTGGCAGGGAATCGAAGCCAGTGATGACGGCTCCGATACCTTTACGGCGACTGTGGAAGCCCACTATCTGACGAACCCCATATTGCGGGCTTCAAGTCTCATGGCGGAACTGCAATCGGCGGCGCGAAATCAGCAAGCGGGTAAGCTCGCGGCAGAGTAAACATAGGGTAACGAAGCGGCATTGTGACTGGCAATAAGCTACGAAATACGGTTTACGGAGTGCGGGCAGAAACCCTCACTCTACTTATGGGAACAAGAGGTTAGATGGCTGACTTTCTGACGACTCCGCTTGGCATCGTGGTGCTTGTTGCCGCGCAGACCCTTCTGGTGGTTGCGTTCGTGATGGTCTCGCTTCTTTTCCTCGTCTATGGCGACCGGAAAATCTGGGCAGCTGTCCAGATGCGCCGCGGCCCTAATGTGGTTGGTCCATGGGGCCTGCTGCAAACTGTGGCCGACGCGCTGAAATACATCGTCAAAGAGAACGTCATTCCTGCTGGCGCGGACCGTGCGGTGTTCATTATGGCGCCCCTGATTTCTTTCGTGCTGGCGCTATTGGCGTGGTCGGTCATCCCGTTCTACGCCGGGCAAGATACCATCTGGGTCCTCGCCAATATCAATGTGGCCATCCTTTTCGTCTTTGCCGTCTCTTCCCTTGAGGTTTACGGCGTGATTATGGGCGGCTGGGCCTCGAATTCGAAATACCCGTTCCTCGGCTCGCTCCGGTCCGCCGCGCAAATGATCTCCTACGAGGTCTCCATTGGCCTCATCATTATCGGCGTGATTATCTCGACAGGCTCGCTGAATTTCGGGCAGATCGTCGCCGCGCAAGATGGTGGCTATGGCCTCTTCAGCTGGTATTGGCTGCCGCATTTGCCGATGGTATTTTTGTTCTTCATTAGCACGTTGGCGGAGACGAACCGCCCGCCCTTCGACTTGCCGGAAGCGGAATCAGAACTCGTGGCAGGCTATCAGGTCGAATACTCGTCAACGCCCTTCCTTTTGTTCATGGCCGGCGAATACATCGCGATCTTCCTGATGTGCGCGCTCATTAGCCTGCTGTTCTTTGGTGGATGGCTGTCCCCGATACCGTTCATCCCGGACAGCCCGCTTTGGATGTTGGCGAAGATGGCATTCTTCTTCTTCCTCTTCGCGATGGTGAAGGCCGTTGTGCCGCGCTACCGCTATGACCAGTTAATGCGCCTCGGTTGGAAAGTGTTCCTGCCGCTCTCGCTGATCTGGGTGGTTTGGGTGGCCTTCGCGGCCAAGTTTGAATTCTTCGGTGGCGCCTATGCGCGCTGGGCGATGGGAGGGTAATCGTATGACCCAAATCGACTGGAACCGGGCAGGCAAGTACTTCCTGCTGATGGATATGTTCAAAGGGCTGGGCCTTGGTTTGCGGTATTTCTTCTCGCCCAAGGCGACCGTGAATTACCCGCACGAAAAGGGTCCACTCTCTCCCCGTTTTCGGGGG
This sequence comes from Pseudomonadota bacterium, assembly GCA_039024895.1. Classification (GTDB taxonomy): domain Bacteria; phylum Pseudomonadota; class Alphaproteobacteria; order Rhodobacterales; family Rhodobacteraceae; genus JAJDOD01. Next base: position 69,832 of record JBCCPJ010000005.1, read on the forward strand.
GAGCACGCGCTCCGACGCTATCCAAATGGTGAAGAGCGCTGCATTGCCTGCAAGCTTTGCGAAGCCGTGTGCCCCGCACAGGCGATCACCATCGATGCCGAGCCGCGCGAAGACGGCTCGCGGCGCACAACGCGATACGACATCGACATGACAAAGTGCATCTATTGCGGTTTCTGTCAGGAGGCGTGCCCGGTTGATGCCATCGTCGAAGGCCCGAATTTCGAGTTTTCGACCGAAACGCGCGAAGAGCTATTTTATGACAAGGACAAGCTCTTGGCGAATGGTGAGCGGTGGGAAGCAGAAATCGCCCGCAACCTTGAAATGGATGCGCCGTACCGATGAACTTGAAAGTCACCCCCTTCAAACGCGATCCGATGATTGAGCGTCTTCCGAAAGACAATAATAGCCTTCGGGATGCGCTGGAAGATGCGTTGAAACGGATCGACCAGCTGGAGGAGGAAGTTGCGCGGTTGAGAGGTGAGCTACCTCCCGAGGCCAACAAAGCATGACCGATCCGAACAACCCTTTTGCCGCGATGATGGCGATGGGTCAGGATTGGGCCAGGGCGATCAATCCGGCGTTGCAAACTTTCACGCCCCAAGGTTTTGAGGCCATGTGGCCAACGATGCCGCGCGATCTCATGGAAACCATGATCGGCAAAACCTTCAATCCCGAGGGTCTCGACGCCAAAACCCGGCTTTTGCTGACGCTGGGCGCGCTGACGATCCTCGGCGCCCAGGCTGAAGCGCAAATCCGGCTCACGGTGCGCCACGCGCTGGAAGCCGGTGCAACGCAACAGGAAATTGCCGAAGCCATCGCGATGATGGGTGTGTTCGGCGGTGTGCCAGCCATGTCCAAGGCAATGGAACTCGCCAGTGAAGTGATGGAGGCGCGGGCAATGCCCTACGACGCCCCCGAGGAGGATAGCGAATGACGCCAATAGTCGTAGCCTTTTACCTCTTTGCCATTTCCTGCATTGCGGGCGGGCTGTTTACCGTGATCAGCCGCAACCCGGTGCATTCGGTTCTATGGCTGATACTCGCGTTTCTTTCGGCCGCGGGACTGTTCGTGCTGTTGGGCGCGGAGTTCGTGGCGATGCTTCTGGTGATTGTCTATGTGGGCGCGGTCGCCGTTTTGTTCCTGTTTGTGGTGATGATGCTCGACGTGGATTTTGCAGAGCTTAAGGCGGAAATGGCGCGCTATATGCCGCTTGCCCTGCTCATCGGCGTCGTGATCCTGATGCAACTGGCCCTCGCGTTCGGTGTCTGGACAACAGCGGAAGGCGTTGAAGTCGCAGCGGTGCCCGATGCGGTGGCCGGTGGGGGCGACCACAACACCGACGCCATTGGCCGGGTGCTCTATGATGAATATTTCCTGCTGTTCCAACTCTCAGGCCTGATCCTCTTGGTCGCCATGGTCGGCGCGATTGTCCTGACGCTGCGCCACCGCTCTGACGTTAAACGTCAGAATGTGCTGGCTCAGATGTACCGCGACCCTGCCACGGCGATGGAACTGAAAGACGTCAAACCGGGGCAAGGTCTGTGAAACGGCTCGTGATTATAGGCGTCGGTCTTGCCCTTGCCGGTGCTGTTGGTGCCCGTGCCATACCCGAGCATGCGCTTGGGCCAGGTGCCGGGTCTTTTGCCGCACCAGCCTCTGTGACAGTCTGCGAGCTTGGGAGTGCGTCCTGTTGATCCGGTCCGCAATCATGGCCCTCTTGCTGGCCTCGCCCGCCGCCGCGCTCACCTTGGCTGAGTGCGAGCGCGTCACGCATATCTCCCATGGCGGGGTTGCGGCGCATCGCGATCTGGGGGCAGGCCGTGTCGGATGGGTGGATTGGTGGAGCCAGGAAGGCGTTTTCACCGACATCACCATCGCCGATTGCAAGTCGGGGGAGTTTCTGCGCACGCGCGTCCGGGAGGAGCGGATGTCGGATCGGGCACCCTTCGACCGGACAGATATGGTGCAGCATATCATCGAAACTGAGTTGCAGGCAGCGCCCGCTCTCTTCAGTTTCACACGTCTGCGAGATGCGATCCATCCCAAGGGCAAGGACATAGAATTGGCCGTGCGGTCTACAGAGGCTTGTGCCTGTGCGGCGGCTTACCCGGACCTTCGGGGTGAGAAGACACCCTATGAGGTGACGCAATGACCCGACTTTCTGACACCTGCCGCGACCCGGGTACGACCCGGGGCCTCTGGGCAACCGTGGGGGCAAAACCCATGCAAAGGGTAGCGAAGGAACAGGCGACATGATCGGACTGGAACATTATCTTACTGTCGCTGCCACACTGTTCGTGATTGGTATCTTCGGGATTTTTCTAAACCGGAAGAACGTGATCATCCTGTTGATGAGCATAGAGCTGATGTTGCTCGCAGTGAACATAAACCTGGTGGCATTCTCGGCCTACCTGCAAGACCTCACAGGCCAGATTTTCACGCTCTTTGTCCTGACGGTTGCAGCGGCAGAGGCCGCAATCGGCCTGGCCATCCTCGTCTGTTTCTTCCGCAATCGCGGCACCATCGATGTCGAAGACATCAATGTGATGAAGGGGTAGGGCTTGGGTATTCTTGAAGAGATGAAGAAGGCGCGCATCTGATGGAAACGATCATCCTCTTTGCCCCCCTTGTCGGCGCTCTGATCTGTGGCTTCGGGTGGCGGATCATTGGTGAGAAAGCGGCCCAGTGGACGGCAACAGGCTTTCTGTGCCTCGCAGCGTTTCTAAGCTGGGTCGTTTTCCTCACGTTTGACCCTTTTGCGTATGATACGGGCGCGTATACCGTGCCAGTGCTGACCTGGATCGAAAGCGGATCGCTCTCCACAAGTTGGGGTATCCGCATGGATCGGCTGACGGCGATCATGTTGATCGTCATCACGACGGTGTCCGCTCTCGTCCACCTTTATAGTTTCGGCTACATGGCGCATGACGACAATTTCAACGAGGAAGCGGAAAGCTACCGGCCCCGCTTTTTCGCCTATCTGTCGTTTTTTACCTTTGCCATGTTGATGCTGGTCACAGCGGACAACCTGATCCAACTCTTCTTTGGATGGGAAGGCGTCGGCCTCGCCTCTTACTTGTTGATTGGGTTCTACTTTCGGAAGCCATCCGCCAATGCGGCCGCGATTAAAGCCTTTGTGGTCAACCGGGTGGGCGATTTCGGGTTGGCCCTTGGGCTCTTTGCGATCTTCATGGTGACCAAAGAACTCAACGGCTGGGGCTCTCTGAACTTTGAGGACATCTTCGCCACGGCACCCGCTATTGCGGAGGCGGAAATCAACTTTCTCTGGACCACATGGCCGGCGGTTGAACTGATTTGCTTCCTTCTGTTCATCGGCGCCATGGGCAAGTCTGCGCAGTTCATTCTGCACACATGGTTGCCCGACGCCATGGAGGGGCCGACGCCCGTCTCGGCGCTCATCCACGCAGCGACCATGGTGACAGCAGGGGTGTTCCTGGTCTGCCGGATGTCACCGCTCATGGAATACGCCGATTGGGTCCAAAGCATGATCGTCTGGGTCGGTCTTATCACCGCGTTCTTCGCCGCCACGGTGGGCCTTGTGCAAAACGACATTAAACGCGTGATCGCCTATTCGACCTGTTCGCAACTGGGCTACATGTTCGTCGCCGCCGGTGTTGGCGTTTACTCCGTCGCGATGTTCCACCTGCTGACCCACGCCTTCTTCAAGGCGATGTTGTTCCTTGGCGCTGGTTCCGTGATCCACGGGATGCACCACGAACAAGACATGCGGAACTACGGTGGGCTGAAAGATAAACTGCCCTATACCTTCTGGGCGATGATGATCGGCACGCTCGCCATCACAGGCGTCGGTATTCCCCTTGTCTATGTGGGCTTCCCGATTGGGTTTGCCGGGTTCATTTCCAAAGATGCGATCATCGAAAGCGCCTTCGCAGGCGGCACGAACGCGTCCATGGTTGCGTTCTGGGCCCTTGTGATCGCGGCCTTGTTCACCAGTTTCTACAGCTGGCGGTTGATGTTCCTGACGTTCTATGGCGAGGCGCGCGGCAACCACCATACCCACGAACATGCCCATGAAAGCCCGGCCATCATGGTCGCCCCCCTCGGTGTCCTCGCGGTGGGCGCGGTTCTTGCTGGCATGGTCTGGTACAAACCATTTTTCGGAAGCCAGGAGAGTGTCGATAAGTATTTCGGCATGGTGAAAGGCGAGGAAAAGCAGGCGGTCCTCATGGTCGGCGCGGCCCATGCGGCGACGGAAAGCGATGATCACGGCGAGGGACATGCCGAGCGTCATACGGAACCAGGCAAAGGCGCGCTCTACATCGCCGATGAAAACCACGTGTTGCACGAGGCGCATCTCGTGCCGAAATGGGTGAAAGTCGCACCCTTCATCGCGATGCTCATGGGCTTTGGCTTGGCGCTGTCGATGTATATTCAGGCCGTGCCAGCTTGGGCGAAGCTTGGCCTTGGTGCAGCGATAACCGTTGTCCTGTTCGTTGCGGCCGCGCCGTGGTGGGTTGCCATCGCCGTGGGAGCTGCGTTCGGTGGCCTGCTCTACGTGACCCGCTTTGGGGCCAATGTGACGCTGGCGGAGAACCAGCCCTATCTCTACAACTTCCTCCTCAACAAGTGGTATGTAGACGAAATCTACGATTTCCTCTTTGTGAAGCCTTCCATGGCTGTGGGCCGCTTCCTTTGGAAACAAGGGGATGGCGCGACAATCGACGGTGGATTGAACGGGTTGGCCATGGGCATCGTCCCCTTCTTCACGCGCCTCGCTGGACGGGCGCAGTCAGGTTATATCTTTACGTACGCCTTCGCGATGGTTCTGGGACTTCTGGTGCTGGTAACCTGGATGACGTTGGCGGGAGGGAATTGAGATGTTTCTCGATAATCTCCTCTCCATCATCATCTTCATACCGCTGATTGCGGCGACCATTCTTGGCCTTTTTTTGCGGGGAGATGACGAGGCGGCCCAGAGCAATGCGAAATACGTTGCCCTTGCCGCAACACTGGCCTCGCTTCTCGCGTCGCTTTTCCTCCTCGCGGGCTTCGATCCCGACGACACCGGATTTCAATTCGTTGAAGAGGGCGAGTGGATCCTCGGGCTGACATACAAGCTAGGGGTGGACGGCATTTCGGTTCTGTTCGTCATGCTGACGACATTCCTGATGCCCATTACGATCCTGGCCTGTTGGGATGTGACGCATCGGGTTAAGGAATACATGATCGCGTTCCTGGTGCTCGAAACTCTGATGCTTGGGGTGTTCTGTGCCCTGGATCTTGTCCTGTTCTATCTGTTCTTCGAAGGCGGCCTCATCCCGATGTTCCTCATCATCGGTATCTGGGGCGGCGCAAACCGCATCTATGCGAGCTTCAAGTTCTTCCTCTACACCTTCTTCGGGTCCGTCCTGATGCTCGTTGCCATGGTGGCCATGTATGTGGACGCACAAACCACCGACATCACGGCGCTCCTCAACCATAACTTCGGTTCCGAGACGATGGAGGTGATGGGCTTTCAGGTGATCGGTGGGCTGCAAACGCTTTTGTGGCTGGCCTTCTTCGCCAGTTTCGCGGTGAAAATGCCGATGTGGCCGGTCCATACCTGGTTGCCCGATGCTCACGTGCAGGCGCCCACGGCGGGGTCTGTGGTGCTGGCGGCGATCCTGCTGAAGCTCGGCGGCTACGGGTTTTTGCGCTTTAATCTACCGATGTTCCCGGTCGCGTCTGACCTGCTATCCGATTTTGTTCTGTGGTTGAGCGCCATTGCTATCGTCTACACCTCGTTGGTGGCGCTAATGCAGGAGGACATGAAAAAGCTGATCGCCTATTCCTCCGTTGCGCATATGGGATACGTGACGGCGGGGATCTTTGCGGCCAACCAACAGGGCGTGGATGGCGCGATTTTCCAGATGATCAGCCACGGCTTTATCTCCGGCGCGCTTTTCCTCTGCGTCGGCGTGATTTACGACCGGATGCACACCCGCGAAATCGACGCCTATGGTGGCCTCGTCAACCGGATGCCCGCTTACGCCGTTGTTTTCATGCTCTTCACCATGGCCAATGTCGGCTTGCCGGGCACCTCCGGTTTCGTGGGTGAATTCCTGACACTGATGGGCATGTTCCAGGCCAATACATGGGTGGCCGCCGTCGCAGCGACCGGAGTGATCCTTTCGGCGGCCTATGCGCTTTGGCTCTACCGACGGGTGGTGATGGGCGACCTAATCAAGGAAAGCCTGAAATCGATCACCGATATGACCCGACGCGAGCGGGCGATTTTCGCACCGCTCATCGTCATGACCATTCTTCTCGGCGTCTATCCGAGCTTGATTACGGATGTGATCGGGCCATCGGTCGGCAATTTGCTCAGCGGGTATGAGATCGCCGTGTCCGAATTCAACGCGACCAACCAGGTTGCAGATGCGGGGGGCAACTGATGGGTGCCGATCTGAACATCATCCTGCCGGAGATGTTTCTGGCCGTTTTCGCCATGGTCGGCCTTTTGGTTGGCGCCTATGGCCAAAAGGATGCTTGGGCGCCGATGTTCGTCTGGGTGACGAGCGCGGTCCTTATCGCCGTTGCCGCCTGGATCGGATTTCAGGGCGACGGCACGGCACGGGCATTCGGTGGCATGTTCGTCGACGACGGGTTCGCCCGCTTTGCCAAGGTGACCATCCTGCTCGCCGCCGCTTCAATCCTGTTGATGAGCGAAGGCTACATGGCACGCCGCAATTTGTTGCGCTTCGAGTATCCGCTACTGATCGTGCTGGCGAGTATTGGCATGATGGTCATGGTCTCCGCCGGTGATTTGATCGCGCTATACATGGGGCTGGAGTTGCAATCGCTCTCGCTTTACGTGGTGGCGGCGCTGCGTCGTGACAGCGTCAAGTCGACCGAGGCGGGCCTGAAATACTTCGTCCTTGGGGCGTTGTCCTCGGGCCTGCTGCTCTATGGTGCCTCGCTGGTCTATGGCTTTGCTGGTACCACGCAGTTTGCAGGGATCATCGAGGCGGCACAGGGCGAAACGCCGCTTGGCCTGCTCTTCGGGCTTGCATTTATTTGCGCAGGGCTGGCGTTCAAAATCAGCGCGGCCCCGTTCCATATGTGGACTCCCGATGTCTACGAGGGCTCACCGACGCCGGTGACGGCGTTTTTCGCAACCGCCCCGAAAGTGGCGGCGATGGGCCTATTCGCGCGCGTTGTCCATGATGCCTTCGGCGGTGTCGTCGGCGATTGGCAACAGATCCTCGCGGCACTCTCCGTTGCGTCCATGTTCCTTGGAGCCATAGCCGCGATTGGCCAGCGCAATATCAAACGTCTGATGGCGTATTCCTCCATTGCCCATATGGGCTACGCGTTGATGGGCTTGGCGGCGGGTACCGCCCAAGGTGTCGAAAGCATGCTCATCTATATGGCGATCTATGTGACCATGAACGTGGGCACTTTCGCGTTCATCCTGTCGCTTGAGAAAGATGGGACCCCGGTGGTGGAGATTGACGCCTTGTCGCTTTACTCCAACCGAGAACCGATGAAGGCGCTGGCGATGATGGTGCTGCTGTTCTCTCTCGCAGGTGTGCCGCCCCTCGTTGGCTTTTTTGGCAAATATGCCGTGTTGCTGGCTGCGGTTGATGCGGGCCTGGTCTGGCTCGCTGTTCTTGGGGTGATTGCGTCCGTCATTGGGGCGTTTTACTATCTACGTATCGTCTATCTGATGTATTTTGGCGCCGATGAAAGCGAACTGGATACGGGTGGATCAGGTGTGCTCTGGGGCTTTTTGGTCGCCAGCGCTGCAGCAATGGTCCTCGGTGTCGTCAATCTCTTCGGCGTTGAAAGCGCTGCTGCGGCAGCGGCAGCAACTCTTGTCAACTGACGAACAATCGATACGCGCTCGCTATGTCCGCCGTTTGTCCGCGCGAAAAATCTCCCGCGAGCGATCATGATCGAGCCACTGCCTTGGCCCGACAAAACGGATCGTATGATCTTTGGCGAACTTGACAGCACCATGGCCGAGGCGTCGCGCGTTGGCCGTGACCTCCGGCGCCCGACCTGGATTATGGCGCGTCATCAAACTGAAGGGCGGGGGCGGCGGGGGCGTCCATGGTCCAGCCCGCGGGGTCATTTTGCCGCCACCTATGTCTTTCGCCCAGTGGGAGCGGCGTCGGCCGCGGCTCTTCGATCGTTCTCTGCTGCAAATGCGGTGTACGAAGCGCTTGCTCTCAAAGTGGACCGGGACCGCCTGACGTTGAAATGGCCAAACGACGTCTTATTGGATGGCGGCAAGGTAGCGGGCATCCTGCTCGAAAGCGTCGGCACGGCACATGCGGTTGATTGGCTTGCGATCGGTATCGGCGTGAACCTGATCGACGCACCCACCGGTTTGGAGGATGCGCCATTTCCGCCAGTTGGACTTGAGGCGGTTGGCGGCGATCCGGCTGACCCGGACGAGTTTCTGTCGCTCCTCGCGTCCAATATGGAAACGCAAGAACGTGTCTTCGACACGCTTGGCTTTGGGGCGATCCGCGAGCGTTGGCTCCGCCGCGCGGCCCGCCTCGGGGAAACGATCACTGCTCGCACTGCGCGTGAGGAGATCACTGGTGTTTTCGAGACCATCGATGAGGCGGGGCAGCTTGTACTTCAGACGACAAAAGGGCAGGTTCGGATACCAGCCGCTGACGTCCACTTCTGAAGGCTCCCATGCTCCTTTGCATCGATACCGGAAATACCAATACTGTCTTTTCCATTTGGGACGGCGCATCTTTTGTTGGCACGTGGCGTGCCTCCACCGAACATCAGCGCACGGCGGACCAGTATTTTGTTTGGCTCACCACGTTGATGCGGACAGAAGGGCTGGAGGACGTGACAATTGACGAGGTGGTGATCTCGTCAACCGTGCCACGCGTCGTTTTCAATTTGAGGGTTCTTTGCGACCGCTACTTCGATTGCCGGCCTTTGGTGGTTGGCAAACCCGAATGCCTTCTGCCGGTTCCCTATCGTGTGGATGAAGGCGTGCGCCCCGGGCCTGACCGCCTTGCCAATGCGGCGGCGGCCTTTGATCGCTACGGCGGCAACGGGGTGGTTGTGGACTTCGGAACGGCAACAAATTTCGATGTGGTCGCAGAGGATGGCGCATATATCGGTGGCGTGATTTCGCCGGGAGTGAACCTGTCCCTCGAAGCGCTCGCGGCCGGGGCCGCCGCCTTGCCCCACGTGGATATCTCACAGCCCGAAAAGGTGATCGGCACGAATACGGTGGCTGCCATACAATCCGGTGTCTTTTGGGGCTATAGCGGGCTGATCGAGGGCATCGTCGCACGGATACAAGCGGAATACGGGACGAAGCTCACTGTGATCGCGACTGGTGGGTTGGCACCGCTTTTTGCCCAAGGCGACATCGCCTTTGATCATATCGACAATGACCTGACCATGCATGGTCTGACGGTCATCCATAAATATAACAAGGAAAACAAATGAGTAAGGATCGACTGATCTACTTGCCGTTCGGGGGCGCGGGCGAGATTGGCATGAACACCTATGTCTACGGTTGGGGCGCGCCGGGCAAAGAACGGCTTATACTTGCAGATTTGGGTGTGACTTTCCCGGATATGGATAGCTCGCCCGGTGTCGATCTGATCATGGCGGATATTGAATGGCTCGCCGAGCGCGCCGAGCGGATCGAAGGAATTTTTATCACCCATGCCCATGAAGACCACGTTGGCGCGGTCGGCCATCTCTTTTCCGAGTTGAAGGCACTCATCTACGCCCGTGCCTTCACCGGGCATCACGCCCGGCGCAAGGTGGAGGAACAGGGCCACGACCCGGAAAGCGTGAACATTACCCCCGCTTGGCCGGAACAGGTTGAGGCTGGGCCGTTTAAGGTCGGGTTTGCGCCGATCAGCCACTCCATCCCGGAAAGCTCCGCACTCATCATCGATACACCCGCCGGGCGGATTGTGCATACGGGCGACTTCAAAGTAGATGAAACGCCCCTTGTTGGGGAGCCGTTCAATGAAGGTTTCTGGCGCGGTATCGGGAAGGAAGGTGTCCACGCGCTGGTCTGCGATAGCACCAATGTCATGTCGCCGCAGCCCGGGCGGTCGGAAGCCACGGTGGGTCCAGAAATCGTCAAGCTCGTGGAAAATGCTCCGGGCATGTTCGTGGCAACGACTTTCGCATCCAACGTGGCGCGGGTAAAGACACTGGCGGATGCGGGCGTCGAAGCGGGACGCTCTGTTTGTCTGCTCGGGCGCGCCATGCGCCGCATGATCGAGGCCGCGGTACTGACCGGTGTTGTGACAGATTTTCCCACGACTATTTCCCCCGAAGAGGCGGAGGAGATACCCCGCCAAAATCTGATGCTCCTGGTGACAGGGAGCCAGGGGGAGCGCCGCGCTGCCAGTGCCGCATTGTCGCGTGGAAAGTATCTCGGGCTGGAATTGGCGGAAGGGGATACCTTTCTCTTTTCGTCAAAGACCATCCCGGGGAACGAGAAAGGCGTGATCCGTATCGTCAATGCGCTATCTGAAAAGGGCGTTGACGTGGTCGATGACAGCTCGAACCTCTACCACGTCTCCGGCCACGCAAACTGCCCGGACTTGGAGCGGATGCATAATATATTGAGCCCGCGCATGGTGATCCCCATGCATGGCGAGCATCGGCACCTCCGGGAACACGCTAAACTGGCCAGGGCAAAAGGGATAGCTTCGGTGGTCGCGGTCAACGGTTCGATGGTTGATATGACTGGTCAAGCCCCTGATATTGTTGAGTATATCGAAGCAGGTCGCACCTACCTTGATGGCAAGGTCAAATACGGCGCTTTGGACGGCATCGTGCGCGATCGCCTCCGCATGGCGATGAACGGTCACGTGTGTGTATCCGTTGCTTTGGAAGATGACGAGATGATCGGCGAGCCGTGGGTCGATTTGATGGGCTTGCCTGAAATCGGAACTTCAGGCGCGGCACTTTCCGATATTTTGGAAGAAGACCTCAGCCAAATGATCGGGCGGGCCAGCCGCAAGACGCGCAGCGACGACGACGATCTTGAAGAAGATATTCGACGGGCTGTCCGGCGCAGCGCGGACGATGAAATTGGCAAGAAACCGGAAGTCACCGTGGTGATCAGTCGCTTGAGCTGATGATACCGGTCCTCTTCGATCTGGATGGCACGTTGATTGACAGCCTCCCGAACATCGGGGAGGCGGCGAATGTGATACTGCAGGCGCGTAATCTTCCCGCGCTGCCGCCTTCTGTCGTTGCCACGTTCGTCGGGCTTGGGGAGGAAGTCTTTGTCGACCGTCTCATCGCGGCGACCGATCTGCCGACCACGGATCGGGACACCATTATGCAACAGTTTATCTCAGAATATAAACGCGTGGCCCAAGACACGCGGTGTTTTCCCGGTGTCTCTCGCGCTTTGGGCGCCCTCAAGGCGCGGGGCGCGAAGATGGGGATTGTGACCAACAAACCCCGGGCTCCTATGCAGCCGACGCTCGAAGCGGCAGAGCTCACTTCGTTTTTCGACGTTGTAGTGGCGGGCGATGATCTTCCTACACGAAAACCGGACGCAGCGCCGCTGCGCCACGCCATGGCGGAACTTGGCGCTGTTAATTGCGTCTATATCGGCGATACGCCCATCGATGCAGAGACCGCACGCGCGTCGGCGGTGCCGTTTGGTCTTTTCACCGAAGGCATACGCACCGTCCCGATCAAAGACATCCACCATGACTTTGCCTTTGACCATTTCGATAATCTGATCGGAACTCTGGAGCAGAACGGCGCACTCTAAGACGCGCTAAGCGGTTAGCTCGCTTTCCGCTCATCAAAACTCATCGCAATGAAGCTTGGCATGTGGTCACCCATACCAACTGTCTTCTTGCCAGTGTTTCGATCATTTCCGCGCCGCGATCTGGGCTCGGTGGGTTGTGCCTCAACTGGCTCAACACTGGGCGTAGCCTCTTTGCGTTGACGGCTGCGCGTGCGCTTAGGTTTTTCGTCCGTTTTCTCAGGGGCGGACACAACTTCAGCGACCGGGTTTTCGGCGCGCGTAATCTCTTTGTTGATGAGCTTCTCGATGGCCGCGAGGTTCTTGTCGTCGGACGGGGCGGAAATCATGACCGCCTTGCCCTCACGCCCGGCGCGTCCGGTTCTGCCAATCCGGTGCACATAGTCCTCGGAATGGGACGGCACATCGTAATTGAACACGTGGCTAACGCTCGGGATATCGAGGCCGCGGGCGGCCACGTCGGATGCCACGAGGAAACGCAGCCCGCCATCGCGGAAAGAATCGAGCGTCTTCGTGCGTTGCGACTGATCGAGGTCGCCGTGGATCGCCGCTGCATCAAGACCGTGCTTTTTCAATGACTTAGCGACAATATCCACATCAACTTTGCGATTGCAAAAGACAATAGCGTTTGAACAAGCCTCGCCCTCGCGCTCAATCAATGCCCGCAGCAAATCCCGCTTTTCCTTGGCCGTGCGATCGCGACGCGAGGGTTTAATCAAAACCACCTCTTGCTCAATCGTCTCAGAGGCCGTTGCCTGTCGTGCGACTTCGATGCGCTCAGGATTGGAAAGGAAGGTATTCGTGATCCGCTCAATCTCGGGCGCCATCGTCGCGCTAAAGAACAGCGTTTGGCGTGTAAAGGGCGTCAAAGAGAAGATACGTTCGATATCGGGGATAAAGCCCATATCGAGCATCCGATCGGCTTCATCTACCACCATGATCTGCACGCCTGTTAGCAACAGTTTTCCGCGCTCGAAATGATCAAGGAGGCGTCCCGGCGTTGCGATCAGCACGTCGACACCCCGGTCGATCAGCAGGTCTTGTTCCTTGAAACTCACACCGCCAATAAGAAGCGCCTTCGTCAGCTTAACGTTCTGCGCGTAGGTGTCGAAATTTTCCGCCACTTGAGCGGCCAACTCGCGTGTCGGGCATAACACCAGACTACGCGGCATGCGGGCGCGGGCACGACCCCGAGCAAGCATGGAAATCATCGGCAGAGTGAAGCTCGCGGTTTTCCCCGTCCCCGTCTGCGCAATCCCCAGAACATCGCGACCGTCAAGGGCAGGGGGAATAGCGCCCGCCTGAATAGGAGTTGGGCTTTCGTAGCCAGCCGCTTCCACGGCTTTCAAGACTTTTGGCGATAGTGCCAGATCAGAGAATTTTGTCATATCGGTCCATATTTCACGGACCAATTTCGCGGCCCGTCGGCTTACGCGGCAGGTCCGTATGACCACAGGCTTATCCACAAGCCGCCGCAGTGCCCGTGGGTTAATTGAAAGCAGCCTGGGCGTCAATCTGTTTGGCTAACCTGTGAACAAAACAACGAAATTTGTGACTTTGTTTCGATGCTGCGCATCTTTCGCCGATAAGTTCACGGTGTCTTCCACATGCTTCGCGCTTTTTCGCGAACGCGACCGAGTACAACAGCCTATCGTTTCGCCGCAACTTTTGCGTAGAAGGCCAAGTTATCCACACGCTGTTTTCCTGACGTCAAAGATGTTCGAAAGCCGCTGGCGTGAGTTTAATCTGATAACAGGTTTCTAAGCCGCAAAGGGAAACGATCAAACCCGTTTGTCTGCCGACCGCGATCAATTGCTCTGACAGGATTAGAAGCCCATGCTCTGTTATAAGCCCCTGTTCTTCCTCACTTTCCAAGCGCTTATAGGTAAGAGTAGCACCGTTGGCCGAGGCTTGGGCAATGCCGGGAAAGCGTCCATCGCGCCGCCGAACGGCTGTCAAAAGTCCCGGCCCATGGCCGCGTATGGTCACAACCTCCGCCGTGGTGGAAACGATATCGGGTAATCGCGCGACGGGCGCAAAGCCTGTAGGCGCATGACGCTCGCCATGTGGGATGTGTTTTTCGGGCGCCGCAGAACACGCGGCGAGCGCGATCAAGATCGCAACCAAAGATACTCTCATAACCGCAAGGCTGAGGATCAAAACCTAAGAAATACTGAACAGCGGCAGATAAGCTCTTAGGAATGAAATTAAGTTCAGACGACCTGCATTTCTTTCGTAGCCGACAAGCTCAGGTCCGGATGATCGCGTTCGATGCGGTCGATATCCCACTGTAATCGCGTCAGAAACACCACGTCACCGTCATTGTCATGGGCAATGTGCTGTTTGTTTGCGTTGACGAAAGCGTCGAGCTTGTCCTGGGGGCCGCTGACCCACCGGGCGGACGTAAATTGGGACGTCTCAAACCTTACAGGAAGCCCGTATTCCAGTTCGATACGGCTCGCCAGAACCTCGAATTGTAATTGCCCGACCACCCCAACGATAAAGCCGGAACCGATGGAGGGTTTGAACACCTTTGCCGCGCCTTCCTCGGCAAATTGCATCAGGGCCTTGTCGAGATGCTTCGCTTTCATGGGGTCGCCCGCGCGGACGCCCCGCAACAATTCGGGCGCAAAACTCGGGATGCCGGTAACGCGGAGCGCTTCGCCCTCCGTCAGGGTATCACCGATCCGCAATTGCCCATGGTTGGGGATGCCGATGATGTCGCCCGCCCAAGCCTCTTCCGCGAGTTCCCGGTCGGACGCGAGAAAGAGCACAGGGTTGGAGATCGCCATGGGCTTCTTTGATCGCACGTGGTGCAGCTTCATCCCCCGTGTGAAGTGTCCGGAGGCCATGCGCACAAATGCCACACGGTCGCGGTGTTTGGGGTCCATATTGGCTTGCACCTTGAAGACGAACCCGGCGACCGTTGTCTCCTCCGGGCTGACCTGACGCGGTTCCGCGGATTGCGGTTGTGGCAAGGGCCCGTAGTCGCCGATGCCGTCCATGAGGTCCTTCACGCCAAAGGAGTTAATCGCTGAGCCGAACCAAATCGGTGTCAGCGTTCCGTCGAGAAAGGCCTGCCGGTCAAACGACGGCAGCAATTCGCGCGCCATTTCAACCTCTTCCCGAAGCTGCGCCAAAAGGGCCTCTGGGATGTGCTGTTCCAGTTTCGGATCATCGAGACCGTCGATCTTAATGGATTCCGCAACTTTGTTCCGGTCGGCCCGCTCCATAAGTTCGAGCCGGTCGTTCAACATGTCGTACGAGCCCAGGAAATCGCGCCCCATGCCGATGGGCCAGGAGGCGGGCGTCACATCAATCGCAAGGCTTTCTTGGATCTCGTCAATTATCTCGAAGGTTTCGCGGCTCTCTCGGTCCATTTTGTTGCAAAAGGTCAAGGTCGGCAGATCGCGCATGCGACAGACTTCGAACAGTTTTTGCGTCTGACTTTCGACGCCCTTGGCGCCATCGATCACCATGATGGCCGCATCCACAGCCGTCAGCGTGCGGTAGGTGTCTTCCGAGAAGTCCGAGTGGCCGGGCGTATCCACCAAGTTGAACCGAAAGTCGCGGTAATCGAAGGACATGGCCGAGGCACTCACGGAAATACCCCGGTCCTTTTCCATCGCCATGAAGTCGGACCGGGTGCGCCGCGCTTCCCCCTTAGCGCGCACCTGACCCGCCATCTGGATAGCGCCGCCGTAAAGCAGGAATTTCTCCGTTAAAGTGGTTTTGCCGGCGTCCGGGTGCGAGATAATCGCGAAGGTGCGGCGCCGCGCAATTTGCGGCGGCAGATCCGGGGTATTTGAAGCTCGATCCAACATGATCGGCGATATAATGCGGCAACTGCCGATGTGCACGCGGATTGTTGTTGCTTTGACATATGCAATGGTTAATATGAGAACGTAACAAGAACAAAATTCGAGCGGGATCAATCTCAACTCTCAGGGAGAACCCCAGATGAACACTCAAGAAATTGCGCAAAAACTCTATCAGCATTGCCAGAATCAAACCGAGGCCGAAGGGCTTAAAGAGCTCTATGCGCCGGACGCTGTCTCGGTTGAGCCCATGGCACCCGCCGGAATGGACCCGGTGAGCACGGGTATCGAGGCCATCCAAGCCAAGCATGATTGGTGGGGTGCTTCATTCGAAGTGCACGACGTTCAGATGGAGGGCCCTTACATCAACGGTGACAAGTTCAGCATCATCTTTGAGTTGGACAGCACCGAAATATCCTCTGGCAACCGTTGGAAGGGCAAGGAAATCGCGCTCTACGAGGTGGAGAACGGCAAGATTGCGCGTGAAACCTTCATGATGATGCCCATGGGCTGACGTGCCCAATACGCAAACAGCCTCCCGTTTCGAAACGCGAATGAGCTCTGGTGGTTCTTTTGGGCTAGCGCGTTTCCACTCTCAGGTGCTACGGCACGTCAAAACGGGAGGCGTTCCATGGATTTAGGTATCAAAGGCAAACGGGCTCTGGTCTGCGCGTCATCGAAAGGTCTGGGGCGGGGCTGTGCGGAGGCTCTGGCCGAAGCGGGCGTTGATATTGTCCTAAACGCGCGCGGGGCGGAGGCGTTGGACGCCACCGCGGAAGCCATCCGCACCAAGCACAGCGTCAAGGTCACGGCGGTGGCGGCAGACATCACAAGCGACGATGGGCAGGCCGAGGTCCTCGCCGCCGCCGGTACGATTGATATCCTCGTCAATAATGCGGGCGGGCCGCCGCCGGGCCTGTGGAGCGACTGGACGCGTGATGACTTCATCAAGGCGCTTGATGCGAATATGTTGACGCCCATCGCCCTTATGAAAGCTGTTTTGCCTGGCATGATGGAGCGCGGTTGGGGGCGCGTTGTGAACATAACTTCGCAATCGGTAAAATCCCCGATCCCCGTTCTGGGCTTGTCCAACTCGGCCCGCGCTGGCTTGACCGGTTACGTCGCAGGGACGGCGCGGCAAGTGGCGCCGTCGGGCGTCGTCATCAACAACCTGCTGCCGGGCATCCACGCGACGGATCGCGCTATCGGTCTCGACACCGGCGCGGCGGAGGCGGGTGGCATCACCATTGATGAGGCGCGCCACAACCGCGAACAGACAATCCCGGCCCGCCGCTATGGTACGGCGGAAGAGTTCGGGCAGACCTGCGCCTTCATGTGCTCCCAGCACGCGGGCTTTATGATCGGCCAGAACATCCTCCTCGACGGCGGAGCCGTTAACGCCACGCTCTGAGGACGCTTGCGCGCCAGCTGCCCGGTTGGTATCTGCCAGCACTTCCGAGTAAAACACTCGGGTTCCTGCGGTGAGAACAGGTGTGAGCGAAGAAACGGATGGGTTAAAGGTCGAAGGGCTGAGCTTTTCAGCCCAAGGTCGTGATATCGTCTCTGGCATTTCCCTAGACGTGCGATCCGGGCAGGTGACATGCTTGCTTGGCCCGTCGGGGTGCGGCAAATCAACCACGCTACGGATCATCGCGGGCGTCACGCAGCAAGACGCGGGCAGGGTATCGCTTGACGGACGTCTATTGTCCGACGGTCGTCTCCATCTGCCCCCGGAAGAAAGGCGCATTGGCTTGATATTTCAGGACTTTGCGCTATTTCCGCATTTCAACGTTGCGCAGAATGTGGGGTTTGGGCTGAGCGACCCCAAGGCGGAACGTGCCGCTCGCGTTGCGGAAACTCTGGAGCGCGTGCATCTCACGGATTTTGCCGACGCCTTTCCGCACGAGCTATCTGGTGGCGAGCAACAGCGTGTCGCCCTCGCGCGGTCGATTGCCCCAAAGCCACGGGTCATGTTGATGGATGAGCCCTTTTCCGGTCTCGATAATCGCCTTCGCGATGGTATCCGTGACGAAACATTGGATATCCTCAAGGAAGAAGGCACTGCCGTTATTCTAGTCACCCATGAGCCTGAAGAAGCGATGCGGATGGCCGACGAGATCGCCTTGATGCGCAACGGCCAAATTGTACAGCAAGGGGCGCCTTACACGCTTTACAATGCACCCGTTGATCGTATGGCCGCTGCATTTTTTAGTGATATCAACGCCATCCAGGGCAAAGTAGAAAGCGGCGTTGTAAAGACACCATTCGGCGAAATTGCCGCCCCCGGCCTACCGAACGGCGGGGAGGTCGATGTCATTATCCGACCGCAACATGTCGGTATCGATTTTGACCGAAATGGGCGTGGTCCGAACCCCACGGCGGAGGACGGCGTTCCGGTGCGCGGCATTGTCCGTCGAGCGAGGTTCATGGGATATGAGAGCCTTGTTGAGTTTCAGATGGACTATGATGGCTCGATGCTGAAAGCGACGGTGCCGTCGGTCTTTCTGCCGAAGCCCGGCAAAGTGCTATGGATAACGTTGCGGCGCAAACGATGTATGGTGCTTGCCGCAGGGGATGCTTGAGGTGAGCGTTGTATTTCCCTAGCAAGGAACATTTGAAAAGCGCCGCAGACTAGGCAAGAGGCGCTACTCGGCAGCGCGCCGGTCGATGAAGTCCGCGAGTGACTTGCCTGGCTCCTCTTCAAAAGTGTCGAAACTTATATCCAGCGTCTTGATACGGTCGGCGCGGAACACAACGAAGTCATGCGTTCGCTCGCACCAGCCGGTCAAAGTCCAAACCCGCCCCCAATATTCCATCTGAAGCGGGCGCACACGTCGCGGGGCACGAGGGACGCCATCCGGCTCATAGGTAATGTCCACTTTTCGGCGGGACCGGATGGCGGCGCGCAAAGGGGCCATGTGGACGAAACCGCGCGCCGGCTCTTCGAAAGGGTAAACCGAAAACCCCCATCCCGACGCGGGTGGGGAGCGATCTTCTGGAAGCGCGGCGTCAACCTTTGCGGCAAGCGACGCCGCCGCAGCACGCACTTCCTCGTCCGCGGCTTTCGAGACGACGGCAAGCCCGAGGTGCAGCGCTTCGAGCTCCGGCAGGGTCAAGTTCAACGGCGGCAAGGTAATTGGCGCGGTCATCATGTAGCCCAGCCCACGCTCCCCCTCGACGGGCAGTCCGGAGGCAATGATCGCCTCCATATCGCGATAGAGCGTGCGAAGCGAAATGCCGAGGCGACCTGCGAGGTCTGTGCCCCGATGCAGCCGCCCATCCCGTAAGATCTGGATCAGTTCGTAAAGCCGGTCCGTACGACGCAAGTATCTCTCCGATTCGGATGCCGCCAAATATAAGAGCGGCGTACAACTGACATTATTATGTCAGTTGTCCATTTGCACCCCTCAAAACGGCCGTTGTGCGCGTTTCCCGGCGATTTGCGCTTTTCGACCAAAGGTAACCAACGTAAACACACAGCCGGATTTCGAAATGGAGTGCATGAAGCCATGCTGAACAATATCGGCCTTCCCGGCCTTCTGCTCATTGCTGTAGTCGTTCTTGTCTTGTTTGGGCGCGGTAAGATCTCGTCCCTGATGGGTGAGGTCGGAAAAGGCATCACCGCGTTCAAGAAAGGCGTGGATGACGGCAAGAAGGAAATCGAGAACGAAGCCTCCGAAGTTGCGCGCGACGTGACGCCGGAAGAAGAAAAAGACAAGGCCTGATCTCGGGAACACCCAAATGTTCGATTTCGGCTTCGGCGAGCTTCTTCTGATTGGCATTGTCGCGTTGGTCTTCCTTGGGGATGACCTGCCAAACGTGTTCCGTCAGATGGGCCGGTTTACCGGCAAGGTACGTCGCATGGCGCGCGAGTTTTCACGCGCGATGGAAGAGGCGGCCGATGAGGCTGGCGTCAAGGAAGCGGCCAATACGTTCAAGGATGCCGCCAACCCGTCAAAAATGGGACTGAACAAACTGAGCGAAGCCGCCGACAAGTTTGAGAAATGGGACCCTACCAAGCCGTCGGAGCGGGCAAAGTCCGTCGGCGCCGAGACGTCTCGGCTCAGTGAAGAACGGGCCGAGGCGGCCCGGAAGATACGTGAATACTCCACCCAGAAGGGGAACGAGCGTTTGGCGGCAGAGAAGGCAGCCGCTGAGAAAGCCGCGGCCGAAGAAGCCACGACACAAGCGCCCGACACGAAAGACGGCGCATGACGCAGACAGACGATGTCGAAGACAGCTCCGCCCCGCTGATCGAGCATCTGCGCGAATTGCGCATGCGGCTCATCCGCTCCATCATCGCTTTTATCATCGGGATCGTTCTGGCCTTCACCGTTGCCGAACCGATCCTGCAGTTTCTGCTGGTTCCCATTGAGGAAACGCTCCGAAATCTGGGTGATCCGTCCCCGACGCTGCAATATACCAGTCCGCAGGAATATCTGTTTACCTTGTTCCGCATCTCCATGGTGTTCGGCTTTGCCCTCGCGTTTCCGGTTATCGCCTTTCAACTTTGGCGCTTTGTGGCCCCCGGTCTCTACCGGACAGAAAAGAACGCGTTTCTGCCTTTCATTATCGCCTCGCCGGTCATGTTTCTGTTGGGCGCGGCGTTTGCGCATTTTGTCGTCACCCCTCTGGCGATGGCGTTTTTCCTGGGCTTCGCGGACGTCTCGTCGATCTTTGCAAACCTGATGGGCCGGGTGGCAGAGACGCCATCCTCAGTGTTGATAGAGCCAGACGGTTTGGCCGTACCCGAGACCCAAGAAGGGGTGCGCATCACCTTTTTCGGGAAGGTGAATGAATCGCTCGACATCACGCTGAAGTTCATCATGGCGTTTGGGCTCTGTTTCCAGTTGCCGGTCCTGCTAACCTTGATGGGCAAAGCTGGCCTCGTTTCGGCCCGCGGGTTGGCTTCCATGCGGAAATACGCGGGCGTCGGCATTCTGGTGCTGGCGGCACTTGTTACGCCGCCCGATGTCATCACGCAGCTAATCCTGTTCACGGCGGTTTACGGGCTTTACGAAATCTCGATCCAACTCGTCAAAATGGTTGAGAAGAAGAAGGTCCAGAAACTGCGCGAGGAGGGCATTCTGGGCGAAGACGAAGACCTCTATTCTGAGTTTGAAGATGAAGAGGGCGAAGCCGAAGCGGACCCCAAGCCGTGATCAATGATCCGATGGAACGGATTGCCGAAGCGCTGGAGCGGATGTCGCCCGCCCCGTTGCCCTTGCCGAATTTTACCGTCGCGGATGCCTTCGTTTGGCATGTCAGCCCGGATCGTCTGGAACCCGTTGCCAAGGTAAACCGGATTGAAATCGACCTGCTCGTCGGAATCAACCGTTCGCGCGACACGTTGGTCGAGAACACGCGCCAGTTCGCGCGCGGGCTGCCCGCCAACAACGCACTCCTTTGGGGCGCGCGGGGCATGGGAAAATCCAGCCTCGTGAAGGCAGCCCATGCGGCGGTGCTTGCGGAAGGTTTGCCTATAAAGATCGTTGAGATACAGCGCGAAGACCTGCCCTCCGTCGGTCGCTTGTTGCAGATGCTCCGTTCAGCGCAGGCGCGGTTTCTGCTGTTTTGTGACGACCTTTCATTCAGTCATGATGACCAACACTACAAGTCCTTGAAAGCTGTTCTGGATGGCGGGATCGAGGGGCGACCGGACAATGTGATATTCTACGCGACATCCAACCGCCGCCATTTGATGCCGCGCGACATGATTGAGAACGAGCGTCAGAGTTCCATAAATCCTTCCGAGGCTGTCGAGGAAAAAGTTTCCCTCTCGGATCGCTTCGGTCTGTGGCTCGGTTTCCACCCCTGCACACAGGATGAGTACCTCGCCATGGTTCGCGGCTATTGCGATGCCCATGGTATTGAAATTGACGACGAGACACTCAGGGCAGAGGCGATCGAATGGCAGGCCACGCGCGGCGCGCGTTCGGGGCGGGTGGCGTGGCAGTATTTTATCGATCTGGCCGGGCGTAGGGGTGTTGGGCTTTGACGACGCCCGCTAAGGGGCGGTTAACGGGTGCAAATCCACTTGATGCAGGCGCGCCGCCGCCAGGCGCATGCTGCGATGTCCGATAGGCTTGCCCGCGTCGTTGTGGGCTGAAGTGTCGAATGATGCCGACCAATGAGACGGTGATGAAAAACACCTGAATGACGGCGGAAGCCAGGTTGAAATCTTGAACAAGACTGATCAACACAAGTACTGCGGCCAGTAATTTGGTAGCGTAATAGATAGGCGACTGGCTTGGCAGCTTGTCATAAGCCGAGAGCACGTAACCAACTGAGTAAAGAATTGCCCCGGAGAGGCCGAAGGCCTCACTTGCAGAAATTTGTATTGTTTGCCCGTCTACCATAGGTCACACATTGTCTTCGTCGTGTGGGTTTCGTAGGGCGCAGAATTAGGCGCGTCACCGGGCGAATTGGATGCTTCACGTGGGTTTCACGGAACGCTCACATAAGCTGCCGGACGACGTTACTTTCGGAACTTATCCAGGCTGACGATCTCCGCATTTCCGTTTGGTTCCGCCGCCTCACCGTCTTTCTCCTCGACAGGTTTTGGTGCTGGATCGCCCTCGACTTCGTCTTCTTGGGTCTCAAAGCGCAGGCCAAATTCAACGGAGGGGTCAACGAAAGTGCGAATAGCTTCGTAAGGGACGTAAAGTGGCTCCGGTGCATCGCCGAAGTTCAGGGTGACCGCGAAGCCTTCGTCCGTCACATCAAGGTTTTCAAACCAGTGCTGCATGACAATGGTCATTTCTTCCGGGTAGCGGTCAGACAGCCAATCGGCAATTTCCACATCCGGATGCATTGTGTCGAAGGTGATGAAAAAATGGTGCTGGCCGGGTAGCCCGTTTTTCGCGACATCCGACAAGACATTCTGAATGAGCCCCCGCATCGCGCGGTGCATCAGATTGCCGTAGTCGATCGATGCGGTCATTGCGTCATCCCGAGTGGTCCTTCGGATAGCATAGGGGATTCACTCTGGAAGAAAAGCCGTGAGCGACGCAGTCAAGCTCCAGATAACAGCGAAATCATGCCCAAGAGCGCCCCGGCAAGAAGTGTCCGCCCGATGCCAAGTTTAAAAACCAACAACAAGAGTGTGGCGATGAACGCGATGAGGGTCGCGAGCAGGTTGAGCGAGGCAAGTTCAGGTCTGATGATCTGGACAGGACCGCTGGCGAAGGTGTCGATCTGGCGAAAGATGACATGTGCCGCGAACCAGAGCGACAGGTTCAGGATGACACCCACCACGGCAGCGGTGATTGATCGCAAAGCGCCAGAAAGGCGGGGCATGTGGAGCAGTCGCTCAACATAGGGTGCACCGGTAAATATCCAAAGAAAGCACGGCACGAAAGTCACCCATAGCGTCACCAGTGCGGCCAGAACGCCAAGGCCAAGCCCCGCTTCGCGATACCCTGCAAGAAAGCCGACAAATTGCGTGACGAGAATCAGCGGCCCCGGCGTTGTTTCTGCCAAACCAAGCCCGTCCATCATGTTTTCCGTTGTGATCCAGCCGAAGTCCGCAACCACGGTTTGGGTCATATAGGCCAAGACGGCATAAGCTCCGCCAAAGGTCACGACGGCCAATCGGGAAAAGAAGAGCGCGATCTCCGCAAGCAGCGTGGCATTGGCGAGCCAAAGCACTGCGATCGGGGCAAACCAAATCGCCAGCCATATTGTAACCGTGGTGAGTGTGTTCGGCGCTTCGCGTGTTTTGGCGCTAGGGGGGACCGTTTCGATCCTCTCCGTGGAAAACGCGCCCCAAAGCGCGGCTAGCCCAATGATCAAAGGGAACGGGAGTGCGAACGCGAAAATTGCGACGAATGACAGCGCTGAAATCACCCAATCCGAAGGTCGCTTGATGGCTTTTTTCGCAACCTTCAAAAGCGCTTCAAGCACAATGGCGATAACCGTCGCCTGTATGCCAAGAAACAGCGCATCAATCAGCGGCAGGTTTCCAAACAACGCATAGGTAATGGCGAGGGCCATCATCACCAGCGCACCCGGCAAAATGAACAACCCGCCAGCAATGAGCCCCCCCGTCACCCCGGCCTGACGCCACCCTGTATAGGTCGCAAGCTGCATCGCTTCAGGTCCGGGCAAGAGCATTGAGAATGACAGGGCATTGAGGAATTCCTGTTCGGAAAGCCACTTCTTCTCATCGACGAGGACGCGGTGCATGAGCGCGATCTGAGCGGCGGGGCCGCCGAATGAGTAAATGCCAATTCGCCCAAACGTATGAAAGAGTTCGGTCATAGGGGGCCGGCCAGCCGATTGCGGCCGTCGTCGCCATCGCCGTCGCGCGCCCAACGGTAAAGGGCATCGCAAAGGGTGAGACCAGCCTCAAGCAATGACATGTCGTCATGGTATTGTCGCGACAGACCTACCGAAAGCGCAACCAGACCCGCCGCCTCCGGGGCAAGGTCACATGCGTTGGTATGGGCGGCACGGATGACCGTTGCCATCCGGTCAAGGGCACCGGTCCTCAACTCGAACGTGTCAAGCATTGTATCGAAGCTGCTCACGGCAGGCTGGCCCGTTGGCGTAGCGGCTGTCTCATCCAGCGAGGTGACGCCGTAGCGTTCTGCGACCGCAGGAACTTCCGACGGCGACACAAAAAGGAACTTCGCCGAAGGATCAACAAATCGTCGAATAAGCCAAAGGCTGGCGACGCGGTCGGTCTTCGGGCGATGGCCGGTCACCCAGCGTGTTTGCCCTTCAATCTTGGCGGGGATGTTGGCTGCGGGGATGCGCGTTGTTTCATCCACCTCCCGCCAGCCATAATTCCCACCTTCCAGATAGGCCGCATTGATGCCTTCGCTGCGCAGCCACGCGGCCATCCCCTGGCTCAGCTTCATACCCTTTTGACAGACGATCACGGCGTGTTTGCCGCTTAGCGCGCGCAGGAGGCCCGCGACGTCGGTATGGGAATGGCGCAAAGCCGTTGGTATGAGGTGCGGATCGTCGTGAAAATCGGCATCGATTGATATATCGACGATCGCCGGGCAAGTTGGCGTACCAATGAGGCCATTCAATTCTGTGACGGAAATTTCGTTTGGGTTCGGCATAGCAGCATCCTCTCGTATCGAGATCAAAAAGGATGCGAACCTTGGGCAAACGCCTGTTGGGGAGGTCGCAGGTCCCCTGAGATGAGTGCTACCTCTGGCGCCATTTCTCCGCAAGTGGAAAGGTCTGGCGCGCGAACACTTGAGATAGGGTGGATGCAGGGGGAGTAGGTTGTCGGATTCTGTTGCCAGGCTCCGACGGGCCCCGCCCTACGCGGCTAGGCGAAGGGGCTTAAATTTCGGCGTTACGCACTGCTTACGCAGCGAGTGCAACCGGAGCTTTGTTGTCATTTGCAACTAGCTTATTTGCGCCGATAACGGTGGCTTCCAGCCGAGACAAAGCAATCCCCTTTAGACGTCCGTCGATCCTATTTCGGCCCCATGATCCCCAAATGAAGGATGTTGGTGGAGCCGCCGGGTACCGCCCCCGGGTCCGATCCGCTTATTACGAGCGCGTTTATGTCCATAGTCCCTTGCGGAACACCAAACATATAAGGCGTCGATGCCCTTTTTGAAAGGGGTTATGCAGATGTGACCCTTTGGTCTTGCAACAGGTGCTGGAATGCGTCGGCGGGCATCGGACGCCCCAAATGATATCCCTGCAAGGCATCGCAATCGAGGCGGGACACCGCGGCGAGCACGGCGTGGTCTTCGATGCCTTCCAGCAGCACCTCCGCCTTTTTCAGGCGTGCCACTCGGATCAGCGCCTTCAAAATCTCTTCCCCGGCAGCAGTTGAGGTCGCCGATTTTACGAGGGCGCGGTCGAATTTAATGCGGTCAGGATGCAAGGTCTGCAAGGCGAGGATGGATGCGTGCCCTGTGCCAAAATCATCGATCTCCAGCGGAATGCCCGCATCGCGGATGGCATCGGTTCGAAAGGCAAGGTCGTCGGTCATGTGATCGTAGAATGCGGTTTCCAGCAGCTCGATAGAGAGTTGGTGATGGGGAGCAAGCACATCCTTCAGATCCCGGCAGAAGGTCTCGTGGAACAACCGTTCCTTTGAGACGTTGACCGATATGCGTGGATAGGGAATGCCGCCTGCATGCCACTTGCTTTGTTGTTCGAGAACTTGGCAAAAGACAGTACGGTCGATCTCCGGCAAACACCCGGCCTTGGCGGCCTGGCTTAGGAAGTTGCCGGGCGAGACGATCCCTCTCTCCCTACATTTCCAACGCACCAGGGCCTCGGCACCCACCAGAGCAAGGGAGCGGGCGTCGAATTGCGGCTGGTACATGCAGGTGATTTCGCCGTTTTCGAGCGCTTCGGAGAATTCACGATCTGAAATCAGACGTCGGATCAGCGATGGAGTCTCGATACTCTCAAAGGCGCGAAAGCACATGCGCCCGGCGTTCTTGGCGGCGTAAAGTGCCGCATCAGCTTCCACAAAAATCTTGGAGATGTCTTCCGCCTGACCGGAGCCGCGCGCGAAGCCGATACTGGCACCAAGACGGCACATATCGCCATCATATTGAAATGGTTTTGAAATATGCTCAATCAGGGTGGTGCAAAGCGCGGCCATTGCGGCGTCTGACGGCGCTGACCGAATGAGGGTCATGAATTCGTCCCCGCCCACCCTGAAGGATTGCGCATCCGAGGGCATCAGGTCGTCCAAGACGCGGGCGACCCGCAACAGTCCTTCGTCGCCTGCGGCATGGCCAAAACGATCATTCAACTCCTTGAAGTAGTCGAGGTCGATGGCAACAACCACAAACCCGTCGGAGGCTTCTAGTTTCTCACTAAAGGTCGCCATGGTTTGGTCAAGGTGGCGCCGATTGCCGAGCCCGGTAAGTGGGTCATGGAGGGATTCGTACCTGAGCAGATTGCGCGCTTCTTCAAGCTCCTTGGTGCGGCGCATGTCTTCTGTGATGTCGATATTCACGCCGATCAGCCGCTCCCCAAGGGCGGGTGACCGGACCCTGCGTGACTGGGCGCGAATGTACCGGACTTCGCCACTGGGCCGGACAATGCGATAATCACTGGCAAGGTCGAGCCCGAGCCGGTCGCATTCCTCAGACAAGGCCAACATGTTCTCGCGATCATCGGGATGCAAAAATGTGTCCCAGTCATTTTTCGGACGTTTATTGATGCCGTCTTCCACACCGTAGATTTCAAGCATTCTGTCGTCCCAAATTGTGGTCAATGTGCCGGGATCAAACTCGAACACGCCGAGGCCGGAGGCTTCGACGGCGAGCTGTAATTTCTCCGCGAGATTTATCGATTCCGATTCCCGGGCTTTCAGGTCAGAGATTTCCGTGTCGATGCCGATAATTCGAACGGGGTTACCCTTGCTATCGCGCTCCAGAACACTGGCGCGACACAACACCCAGACCCATCCTTTGTCCGGATGCGCGTGGCGGTACTGGACATTGACGACGCTCACATCTCCGACCCGCTGGGCCTCATAGAGGTCTATGAGATTCTGGCGGTCATCCTCATGGATGGCTTCCGTCCAAGCGGGCGTGCTGACATCGATGACCGCATCCGCAGGTAAACCCCTGATACGACGCCATGTTTCGGTGGCCCGAAAGGCATTTGTGGGTACGTCGAGATCCCAAAAACCAACATCCAGCCGGTCCATCATCCGCCTGTGGCCGAGGGAGCCCGGCTCTTTGGAGTGCGGGGCCAATAGGTAGACTTCCGGACCCGCGACCCTGAGCTTTGAGACCTGAAAGGGCACAAGATCGTCGTCCGTCGCAAGGTTGAGGTCTAAGAATTGGTCTTTGTCATCTTGCGCCATCCACGCCGTCAATGCGGAGGGCGTTGGGGTAAGGTTGTCTATTTTTTGCCCGATCTCACAGGCCATCAAACGCTCAAAATCAGCGTTAAGCGCCAAAATACTGCCCTGCGCATCAAAAAGGGCGAGTGGCCTGTCCGTTTCGGCAAGCAACTGGCAGGCCACCTCGAAAGCCTGATGTGCATGATTTGGCCTATTGGTCGTCAAACTGCTCTGCCCGGGACGGCTTTGTTGTTAGGGGTTCTTCATAACGCGCGAATGGTATCCAAACCGTCTACGTCGCCTTGTACCCATCGGCGCTTCCCTTCGTTGAAACAGGCGGTTAAGGCTACGTTAGCAACACAGTGAGGGGACCCCATGCGTGCATTGATCGTTGAGAAAGATGAAGAGGGCAAAACTGCCGCCGACGTGCAAGAGATTGACGTGAGCCGCTTGCCTGAGGGGGATGTGACTGTTGCCGTGGAATACTCGACCGTCAATTATAAAGACGGTCTGTGCATCGGGCCGGGCGGGGGGCTGGTCCGAAACTATCCACACGTACCCGGCATTGATTTCGCCGGTACTGTCGAAAGCTCTGACGATGACCGATACAGCCCAGGCGATAAGGTGGTGTTGACCGGTTGGCGTGTCGGCGAAGTGCATTGGGGCGGTTACGCCGAGAAGGCGCGGGTGAAAGCCGATTGGCTGGTGCCGCTGCCGGACGCGATGACCACACGGCAGGCGATGGCCGTAGGCACTGCGGGCTTCACCGCCATGTTGGCCGTGATGGCGCTGGAAGACCACGGGATGAAGGCGAGTGCAGGCGAAGTTCTCGTCACCGGTGCTGCTGGCGGTGTTGGGTCCGTGGCCACGGCAATCCTCGCTAACCTCGGATATGAGGTTGCCGGAGTGACCGGTCGGCCGGAAACGGCGGATTACCTGACAGGGCTAGGAGCAACAAAGGTCGTGCCGCGCGATGAATTGGCAGAGACAGTCAAGCGGCCGTTGGAGGCCGAAGCCTGGGCGGGATGTGTCGACGCGGTTGGCGGCGCGATGCTGGCGCGTGTGCTTGGTCAAATGAAATACGGTGCTTCTGTTGCGGCGGTCGGACTGGCGGGCGGTGCCGGATTGCCCGCGACCGTTATTCCCTTCTTGTTGCGCGGCGTGAACCTTCTCGGGATCGACAGCGTCATGCAGCCCTATGACAACCGGGTGCGCGCCTGGGCACGGATTGCCAACGATCTACCGATGGACAAACTCGAAGCCATGGTGGTCGAAGCGAGTTTACCCGATTTGCCGAAGCTAGGAGCCGATATCCTCAAAGGTCAGGTTCGGGGCCGCGTTGTGGTCGATGTAACCGCCTGATAGGGCTTCGGGCGCCATGTGTAAGGGAGGAACCCCATGAGCTTGTCCTTCGTGTTCCCCGGGCAAGGGGCGCAGACCATTGGTATGGGGCGTGACCTGGCTGACGCATATCCGGCAGCAAAATTGGTCTTCGAAGAAGTAGATGACGCGCTTGGTGAAAAACTCTCCACCCTGATTTGGGACGGCGACGCAGAGACTTTGACGCTGACGCAGAATGCGCAGCCCGCTTTGATGGCGACATCACTTGCTGCAGTACGCGCTTTGGAAGCTGAAGGGATTTCAGTGACGTCGGCGTCGTACGTGGCCGGTCACTCCCTCGGCGAGTACTCGGCCCTTTGCGCAGCCGGTTCGATCGGCCTTGCAGATACTGCGCGGTTATTGCGCTTGAGAGGACAAGCGATGCAAAGTGCCGTGCCCGTAGGCGAAGGTGCGATGGCGGCAGTGCTGGGCCTTGACATCGACGCGGTCGAAGCGCTTGCCGCCGACGCGGCTGAAGGCGATATCTGCGAGGTCGCAAACGAGAACGACCCGGCGCAAACCGTTGTTTCTGGTTCGAAATCGGCCATTGACCGTGTGGTATCCATGGCCAAGGAGCGAGGGGCGAAGCGGGCTCTTCCTTTGCCGGTCTCCGCCCCCTTTCACTGTGCCTTGATGCAACCCGCGGCGGACGCGATGGCTGAGGCCTTGGCGGAGGTCTCGATCACAGCGCCAGCGGTCCCGTTAGTCGCGAACGTGGTCGCCGAAGCCGTGTCTTCGCCCGATGATATCCGGCGTTTCCTCGTCGAACAGGTGGCGGGGCGCGTGCGCTGGCGCGCGTCTGTCGAGTGGATGGCCGGCGCAGGCGTGGATACCTTTTGGGAGCTTGGCGCCGGGAAGGCACTGTCTGGTATGATCCGGCGCATCGCGAGAGACGCGGAGACGCGCGCGGTGGGCTCTGCAAGCGATGTGTCCGAAGCGGCAGCGGCATTGCGCCCATCAGCCTAAGAAGTTGAAAAGTTGTAACCATGCGTTTGTCAATTTGAAGGAGAGGGCATGTTCGATCTGACCGGAAAATCAGCTTTGGTCACCGGTGCATCCGGTGGCATCGGCGCGGACATTGCAAGGGCGCTCCATGGCGCTGGCGCTGCCGTTGGCCTGTCCGGCACTCGAATGGAGCCGCTCGAAGCGCTTGCGGCGGAACTTGGCGAGCGCTGTTTTGTCCTGCCCTGCAACCTGGGCGACGCTGCGGCGGTTGAAGCATTGCCAAAGCAAGCTGCCGAGGCGATGGGCGCCGTTGATATCCTGGTCAACAATGCGGGCATCACCCGCGACAACCTTTTCATGCGGATGTCTTTGGATGAGTGGGATGAAGTTTTGTCGGTAAATCTCAGATCTGCAGTGGTTTTGTCGAAAGGCGTGATACGTGGGATGATGAAGGCTCGCTGGGGGCGTATTGTTAATGTGTCGTCCATTGTCGGGGCGACCGGCAATCCGGGTCAGGCCAACTATGCCGCGTCAAAGGCGGGTCTCGTGGGTATGTCGAAATCACTAGCCTACGAGGTGGCGAGCCGCGGGATCACTGTGAACGCGGTGGCGCCCGGCTTTATTACCACGGCAATGACCGACAAGCTGACGGACGATCAGAAGACCGGCATCCTCTCCCAAGTCCCGGCGGGCCGCATGGGCGAGCCGTCGGAGATTGCGGCAGCGGTCGTCTATCTGGCGAGTGAAGAAGCCGGATATGTGACGGGCGCCACGTTGCATATCAACGGTGGAATGGCCATGTTGTAGGCGCTAAAGCCTGCGACATTAGTATTTGCGTTTCAAAGCGCGATGGGTTAGGCGCGCCTCATCTTAGCTCCAGAGCGGGCGTCGTCGAGGCATTGGCGAATACAAGTCCGGGCTTCGGCCCGAAAGAACACGTGAGGAATTGATATGAGCGACATCGAAGATCGAACAAAAAAGATCGTCGTCGAGCATCTTGGCGTTGAAGAAGGCAAGGTGACGGAGAATGCATCTTTCATCGATGATCTGGGCGCAGACAGCTTGGACACCGTTGAACTGGTCATGGCATTCGAAGAAGAGTTCGGAATTGAAATCCCGGACGACGCTGCCGAGACGATCCAGACATTCGGTGATGCCGTGAAATTTATCAAAGACGCCGCCTGATAACCGGGCCAGTGGTTTTGGGACGGCGCCGTTGGGCGCCGTTTTTCTTTTTTACAGATTTTGCTATTGGTCGGCTTAGCCTGTCGAAGGCCTTGCGGTCTCACCAGGGGCGTGCGTTTCCTTTATCGATTTGAGTTCGCTTTTGGTCAAAACAGTCTCAAACATCACCCCTGCGAAGTGTGGGTTTGCCCAAATCACGTGGCCGATGCGGTTAATCCCCAATAAGCTGAGTGTCGCGAGTGTACCGATCGGCGGCGGATCGTCCCATCGCACTTTCAGACCCCCTTGCGAGATATCGACCGCTTCCCCTTCCGCCTCGCGGATTTCACCATTTGGGTCTGTGAAAGTTATGGGTAACAGCAGGGATATTGGAAATCGCGACATGCGTTCGACTTGGCTTTTGCGAACAAATTGCGCGCGCGACAGCCAAAAGCCCCCTGCAATTGTGACGATGGCCCCAAGCCCTACCGCGAGCCAAACCCAGGGCGGTTGTTCTTTCATGCTGCTGGAAGAATCCGCCGTCTCACCCACGGATCGCAAATGTGCGCGTGCTGTTGAATCTTGGGTTGGGGTGTAACTTGTATGCGCCAAGCTTCCCGCACACTGCGTTGAGCGATACAACGCGCCGAGCCAGGCGATGTTCTGGCCATGCTCAAAGCCTGTTTTTGGATCGCTTTCATCGGTTAAAACGGCCATCGCGAGAGCTTGGGCGTCTTTAATTGCCTCTTCTAGCCTTGCGTGGTCCACGACGACGCCGGACCTTGCGACTTGAGTGCCCAGACTATTGGCCGACTGGCTGCCAATTAGAACGAGCAACGTTCGCGCTGACTTGGTTCGGGCTTCAAAGTCGGCTCCGTTCAACGCGCTTTCGTAAGCTCCTTGTACCGCATTCAGCACGACAGCGCCGTGGCAGCGGGCAGAGACCGCCGTACCTATTGCGGTCGAAAAGCAGAGAGTAAAAATTAACAGTCGCATCGTTCGAGACGTGTTGGGCTTTTCCGGGCTATATCCGCTTTTGGTTTTCCTCCTGTTAACGCTGGTTGAGAACCGCGTCAGATTGCACCCCTCTCGGGGCGCGTGTATGTCTTCGGGAAGAAATATAAGGAGCAGAGCATGCGTCGTGTCGTAGTCACAGGTCTTGGGATGGTATCGCCCTTGGCGGCAGGCGTTGAAGACACCTGGAACCGTCTTTTGGACGGGCAGTCGGCGGCTGACACGATTACCCGCTTCGATGCGAGTCATTTGGCGACCACCTATGCTTGTGAAGTTCCGCGCGGTGATGGTTCCGGTGGTACATTCAATCCCGATGATTGGATGGAACCCAAGGAGCAACGTAAAGTAGACGACTTCATTTTGTATGGTATGGCCGCTGCCGAACAAGCCGTAAAAGACGCCGGTTGGATGCCGAACGATATCGAGAGCCTCGAACGGACGGGTGTTATGATCGGCTCTGGCATTGGTGGCTTGCAGACCATCGCCGAGACGGCAGTCCTACTCAAAGAGCGTGGTCCGCGCCGGGTTTCCCCTTTCTTTATTCCGTCGGCTTTGATCAACTTGATTTCTGGCCAGGTGAGTATTCGATTTGGCTTCAAAGGGCCGAACCACGCCGTCGTGACAGCTTGTTCTACTGGGGCGCATGCAATCGGGGATGCCTCACGCCTTATAATGCTCGGAGATGCTGATGTGATGATTGCAGGGGGGGCGGAGAGCCCGATCTGCGAAATCGGCGTAGCTGGTTTCAACGCCTGTAAAGCGCTGTCGACCAAAAGTGGCGACGAGCCCGCAAAGGCCTCGCGCCCCTATGACGCTGACCGCGACGGCTTCGTGATGGGAGAGGGCGCGGGCGTGGTTGTACTGGAAGAGTACGAGCATGCCAAAGCCCGCGGAGCAAAGATCTATGCGGAGGTGCTGGGCTACGGGCTTTCGGGTGACGCCTACCATATCACGGCCCCGTCTGAGGACGGCGAGGGCGGTGAACGGGCGATGCGTAACGCCTTGCGAAATGCGGGTCTCAGCGGCGGGGATGTCCATTACATCAACGCCCACGGCACGTCGACCATGGCGGATACGATTGAGCTTGGGGCTGTTGAGCGGGTCATGGGGAACGCCGCAGCCGGTGCAACGATGAGTTCGACGAAGTCTTCGATTGGTCACTTGCTCGGGGCGGCGGGTGCGGTTGAGTCCATTTTTTGTATTCTCGCGCTGCGGGACCAGATGGCGCCGCCGACGATCAACCTGGAGAACCCGGCTGTTGAGCCGGTGCTCGACCTGGCGCCAAATACCAAGCGAAAGCGGGAGATTGGCATCGCTCTTTCCAACAGCTTTGGATTTGGAGGGACGAATGCGTCGCTCATCATGGGACGGATGGATCGCTGATGTGGCGTAACCTTGCTTCAAACATGCTGACGCTTTTGGTGGTTGCCCTGATCGCGGTCGCTGGCGTGATCGGTTGGGGTCAGTCGCAATACGTCGCGCAAGGGCCTTTGGAGCGCGCAATCTGCCTGCAAGTGCCGCAAGGTGGATCAATGACCGGCGTTGCTAATGATCTTGCGGCACAAGGTGCGATTTCAAACGCGACTATTTATCGGCTCGGTGCGGATTACACGGGCAAGGCGCCTGCGTTGAAAGCTGGGTCATTTTTGATCGAACCCGGGACATCGATGCAGGAGATTGTGTCTCAGGTGACGGGCGATGGTCGGTCGACCTGCGGGACTGAAATTCTCTACATCATCGCGGTAAATGGGCAGGAGAAACGGGTTCGTGAGTTAGATCCGGACACGCAAGAATTTGAAGTTACGGCAGCTTTTGATCCGAAAGCTGACGCAGACGTCCCCGAAGCTTACACGGCCGCCTTGGAGGATGTCGCCACGCAATATCGTTTGGTGGTGGTTGAGGGCGTGACAAGCTGGCAAGTCATTGAGGGCCTTAACGCGACGGAGATTTTGACGGGAGAGGTTTCAGTTGTGCCTCCAGAGGGGTCACTCGCACCGCGCGAGTTTGCAGTGCGGCCGGGCGATGACCGCAGCGAGTTGGTGGCTGAGATGACGGTGCAGCAGGAGCAATGGCTGGCGGCGGCATGGGAGGCACGTTCCGAAAGCGCAGCCGTTGAAACGCCGGAGGAGGCGCTCATTCTCGCCTCGATTATCGAAAAGGAAACCGCTTTGGCGGAAGAACGGCCCCTGGTCTCCAGTGTATTCACCAACCGTCTGAAGCAGGGGATCAAACTGCAAACAGACCCCACAGTGATATACGGAGTGACGGAGGGTAAGAGCGTTTTGGGGCGGGGTTTGCGTCGCAGTGAGCTGCGCGCCGAAACGCCATGGAATACGTATGTGATTGATGGTTTGCCGCCGACACCCATTGCGAACCCTGGACAGGCGTCCATCGAAGCGGCGCTAAATCCGGACGAGTCGGACTACATTTTTTTCGTCGCCAAGACGCTCGACCCGCGTGATGGACATAACTTTGCGGTGACGTTGGACGAACATAATGAAAACGTTGCCGCCTATCGTGCCCTGGAGCGGGCGGCGGAGTAAGTCATTTAGCGCATTGCAAAATCCCGCTCTGTTAAGATTTTGTTAAGTCGACAGTACGGTATTTGTGTTTTCTATCAATAACTTAGCTCTTGACGGAGCGTCCTTTCTGGCGTACACCTTTGGGCAAGCTAGGAGACGTGACAGCGCGGCGCGGGAACACCCGCTGCCGCGTTTCCTTTCCCCGTAATCCCGTTGTTGTGGAGCGTCGAATGGCGGATGAATCGTCCGATTTTTCGGACATTGAAAGATCTCGCGAACTGCTTGAGCAGAGTGACGAGGCCTTGCAAGAGGCCTTGCTCGCCTTCGCGATCCTGAAAGAGCGGCTTTTAGCCGATGAAACCGTGCCCCCGTCTGATGTGGCTAAGGCTTTAACGAACATAAGCCAACACCGCGGGCGTGTGACTGATGACATGAGGAAACATGAAGACCGATTACTCTTCCAATCAAAGCGTGTCGCCAACGCCCCACTCGATTTCGACAAGCTCAGGTCTGATATTGGGCGCAAGGTTGATCGCATCCGCGACGCCCTCCGAACAAGAGGAATTTCTGAGGAACCTTAGTTCCGAAGAAATCCGTGGACTGAAATACCTCTTCGAGTTCTGGGCGATGCCGCATCAGTTGCCGCCCGATGGTGCTTGGAAAACCTGGGTTATCCTCGGTGGGCGCGGTGCCGGTAAAACACGGGCAGGATCGGAGTGGGTACGCTCGCAGGTGGAAGGCTCGGGACCGGAGGATACCGGGGTCGCAAAACGCGTCGCATTAGTTGGCGAAACATACGATCAGGCGCGCGACGTTATGGTGCACGGTGAAAGCGGGATACTGGCCTGTACGCCCGAGGACCGACGCCCGAAATGGATTGCCGACCGGCGAAAGCTGATCTGGCCAAATGGCGCGGAAGCCAAGGTGTTTTCGGCAAACGATTATGAGGCGCTTCGTGGACCGCAATTCGATGCGGCCTGGGTGGACGAACTCGCAAAATGGCCGAGGGCCGAAGAAGCCTGGGACATGTTGCAGTTTGCGCTGCGCCTTGGGGAGAACCCTCAACAGGTGATTACCACGACGCCGCGCGACATTCCAATCCTGAAGCGCGTTTTGGCATCGGAAACGACGGTAGTGACGCAAGCTGCCACTCGCGAGAATGAAGCAAATCTTGCGGCTTCTTTCCTCGAAGAAGTCGAGGGGCAGTTTGGCGGCACGCAATTGGGGCGACAAGAGCTCGAAGGTGTGGTGGTTGAAGAATTGGAGGGAGCGCTTTGGACCCGTGCCATGCTGATGGCAGCCGGGGATGCGAAAGCGATCGAGCCAGACCGCATCGTGGTGGCCGTTGATCCGCCGGTATCGTCGAAAGTCTCGTCCGACGCCTGTGGGATTGTGGTGGCTGGTGTGAAGATGGACGAAACGAAAGGCGACTGGCGCGGGGTTGTTTTGGAAGACGCCAGCCTTGATCGGGCGACGCCATTGGAATGGGCGACGCGGGCGGTCGAGATGTATCAAAAGTACGACGCCGACCGGATTGTCGCCGAGGTGAATCAAGGCGGTGATCTGGTTGAGGAAATGGTGCGGCAGGTGGAGCGTACGGTCAGTTATCGCGCCGTTCACGCCCGTCGTGGCAAAGTCATTCGAGCGGAACCTGTGGCCGCGCTTTATGAGCAGCAACGGGTCGCTCATCGGAGAGGGCTCGGTGAGTTGGAAGCGCAGATGTTATTGATGCAGCGCAGCGGCTTTGCGGGGCGAGGGTCTCCGGACAGGGTTGACGCACTCGTCTGGGCGCTGACCGACTTGATGATCAAGCCGGCACCTGAGGGCCGCCCACAAATTCGCGGCCTTGGCTGATGGGTTGTGCCCTGCGGGGCGGAAGGAGTTGAAATGGCATTTGATTTCTTGAGACGACGGGATGCAGCGCCAGCAGAGGCGAAAGCGTCGGCGGCCGGACCTGTCATCGCCTATGCGGGTTCGGGGCGCGTTGCCTGGTCGCCGCGAGACGCAGGGTCACTCACACGGGCTGGGTTTGCGGGTAACCCGATTGGGTTTCGTGCGGTCAAGCTGATTGCGGAGGCCGCCGCTGCGTTGCCGCTCGTTCTTCAGGATGCCGAGACACGTTTCGAAGAGCACCCCTTGCTGTCGCTGCTGACGCGGCCGAACGGCAGTCAGGCGCAGGCGGAGCTGTTGGAAGCCTTGTACGGTCAGATATTATTGACTGGTGATGGCTATATCGAGGCAGTTCTGGATGACGCGAGCGCTCCGTTTGAATTGCATGTGCTAAGGTCGGATCGCATGTCCGTCGTGCCGGGAGCGGACGGTTGGCCGGTCGCGTTTGACTACGCGGTCGGCGGGAAAAAGCACCGCTTTGCGGTTGCCGATGGCGTTTCAACGGTTTGTCATATCAAGGCGATGCATCCGCAGGACGATCATTATGGGCTGTCGCCGATGCAGGCGGCTGCGTCCGCGATTGACGTGCATAATGCGGCGTCGGCTTGGTCGAAAGCGCTGTTGGACAACGCAGCGAGGCCATCGGGAGCCATTGTTTACAAGGGCCCAGATGGTCACGACGTGATGACGCCGGAGCAATATGATCGGGTGCTCAACGAGATGGAGGCGTACCATGTGGGCGCGCGGAATGCCGGGCGCCCGATGTTGCTGGAAGGCGGTCTAGACTGGAAGCCCATGGGCTTTAGCCCCTCTGACATGGAATTCCTGAAGACCAAGGAAGGGGCTGCACGCGAGATCGCCGTGGCTTACGGCGTGCCGCCGATGCTGCTGGGTATTCCGGGGGACGCGACCTACGCGAATTATCAGGAGGCGAACCGGGCATTCTATCGCCTGACGGTATTGCCGCTGGTGTCAAAGGTTTGCGGGGCCTTGTCCCATTGGCTGGCCGGTTTCACCGGAGACACGGCCTCATTTAAGCCGGACCTTGACCAGGTGCCCGCGCTGTCTGCCGAGCGAGAAGCGCAGTGGAAGCGTGTGGCGGCGGCCGATTTTTTGACCGAAGCCGAGAAGCGCGCGCTTCTTGGTTTGCCAAAGCTGGCTGAGGAGTGAGGCCCATGGAACTGGAACGCAAGTTTTGCCAGGTCGAGACCAAATTATCGGTCACGGAAGGGTCGGTGATCGAGGGCTATGCCTCGCTGTTTGGCGCGGTGGATCGTGGTGGCGACGTGGTGGAGCCAGGTGCCTATGCCGCATCTTTGAAGTCGCTCGGTGCGGCAACGCGGCGGGTGCGGATGCTCTGGCAACACGATCCCGCTCAGCCCATCGGCGTGTGGGATGAGGTACGAGAGGATGCAAAGGGTCTCTATGTGAAGGGACGGTTACTTCCGGATGTGGCGCGCGCGCGGGAAGCGGCGGCGCTGCTGGAGGCGGGTGCCATCGAGGGGCTGTCGATTGGCTATCGCACCGTGAGGTCTACAAAGGACAACAAAGGGCGGCGACGCCTGAAGGAACTGGAGCTTTGGGAGGTCTCGCTTGTGACTTTTCCGATGCTTCCCGATGCGCGGGTGGGTGCCAAGGGGGAGAGCCCTGAGGACGACCTGATGCGCGACCTTGCGGCGGTCATAAATGAGGCCCGTTGCAACTTAGCTCAGGGCGCATAACCGCCCATACATTTGAGGAAAATTGACATGAGCACACCCGAGACGACGTCTCGGGGCGAGGACGGTTTGTCTTCTCCCCAGTCGGCTGCCGAGGAAGTGAAGACCGCACTCGCGGGCCTCGTCGGTGACATCACCCATCAACTCAAGAAACAGGAAGAGCGACTGACCATGCTGGATCGCAAATCACTTTCCCAATCGCGCCGTCCGGCGCTGGCTACGCGCGTTACAGATGAGGCGCCCCACCAAAAGGCGTTCAACGCCTATTTGCGGACCGGCGAAGACGCTGATTTGCGTGGACTTGATCTGGAAGGCAAGGCCATGAGCGCGGCGGTTGCGGGAGATGGCGGGTTCCTTGTCGACCCACAGACGAGCGCTTCCATCCAGTCCGTCCTGCGCGGCGCAGCCTCCATTCGTCAGGTTGCGAATGTCGTGAATGTGGAAGCGACGTCCTACGACGTTTTGATTGACTCGACCGAGACAGGTGCCGGTTGGGCGACCGAGACAGCCGACGCAACTGAAACCGCGACGCCCACAATCGAGCGCATCAGTATTCCTCTGCACGAGTTGTCGGCTTTGCCAAAGATTAGCCAACGTCTTTTGGATGACAGTGCGTTCGACATCGAAACATGGTTGGCGGGTCGGATCGCTGACAGTTTCTCGCGCTCGGAAGCGGGGGCGTTCATAAACGGCGATGGTGTCGACAAGCCATTTGGTATTCTGAACCATCCGAAGGTTCTGCATACCAACTGGACGTGGGGCAACATTGGATACATTCGTACGGGTACAGACGGCGCGTTCAACCAGAACAATCCGGGCGCAGGTCTGGTCAATATGGTCTACAGCCTGGGTGCACGGTATCGGGCCAACGCGACGTTCGTGTTGAACTCGAAGACGGCTGGAGTTGTCCGACAGATCAAGGATGGTGAGGGCCGGTTCCTTTGGGTCGACGGTTTGGCGGCTGGAGAGCCCGCGCGTCTGCTCGGGTATCCTGTGCTGATCTGCGAAGACATGCCGGACATTGAGAACGGTTCGGACTCTATTGCTTTCGGCGATTTCACTGCCGGTTATACGATTGCGGAACGGCCGGACTTGCGCATTCTCCGCGATCCCTTCTCCGCGAAACCTCATGTTCTGTTCTACGCCACAAAGCGTGTGGGGGGCGATGTCAGCGATTTCGCGGCGATCCGCCTTCTGAGATTCTCGCAGAACTAATCCTGTGAGGATTAGGCCGGCCCGAACATGGGCCGGTTTCCGGACGCGCACCGGTTTTCACCTCGCGTTTCTGCTGCTCCCCTCCGTCCAAGTGATGCGGGGAAGTGCGCGTCCGGTTTCGCCCTTTGACGGGCGGTGCACGTTGCCCCTGGCGGGCGAGCTACGGAGGTCAGGTAGATGATATTGATCGAGCAGACCCAGGTCCCTGAAACGGATCTGCCGGTCGCGGAGTTTCGGGAGCATTTGCAACTCGGCAGCGGGTTTGCCGATGATGGCTTGCAGGACGCCGTGTTGGTGTCGCAGCTCAAGGCCGCAATAGCTGCCATTGAAGGTCGCACAAGCAAAGCATTGCTTGCCCGTGACTTTCTGCTGGTTAACTCGGCGTGGCGATCCTTAGGGCAGCAAGTTTTTCCCATCGCCCCTGTGGTCGCGATCCAGTCGATGAAAATCATGGACCTACAGGGCGAAGATACGTTGACGGACGCCAGCACCTATCGTTTGCGGCGCGACACGCATGCCCCTGCCCTGGTCTCTATTGGGCTTTCCTTGCCGACGATCCCTGTCGGTGGTTCCGCGGATATCCTGTTCACGGCGGGTTTCGGTACGTGGAGCGACGTGCCACCGGATTTGCAACAGGCGGTATTTTTACTGGCGACGCAGTATTATGAGAACCGCTCAGCAAGCGTCGCCCGGGCCACGAGCCTGCCTCTCGGCGTGGTCAGTATTTGTCGCCGGTATACACCGATCCGGCTGGTCGGGGCGCGGCGCATATGAAGCGGCTTAATCGCAAACTATTCCTGGAAGCGCGGCTACGCAGCGACGATGGCGCAGGCGGATTTTCGGGCCAGTGGGTTCAACTCGGCTCCCATTGGGGGGCGGTGGAACCTGCCGCTGGTCGATTGGAACGCGGCGAGGGCCAAGCGCGAAGCAGGTCGAGCTACCGCGTCACGCTGCGCGCCGTCTCTCCTACAAGCGAGGCGCGACCGAAGCCCGGTCAGCGATTTCGCGACGGGGCGCGGTTGTTCGAGATACGCACCGTGCGTGACAGCAGCGATGTGCGGTTCCTCGAATGTTTCGTAGACGAGGAGGTGGCATCATGAGCTATGGGGCGTCTTCCGCTTTGCAGGTGGCGGTGTATCAACTGCTCACCGCCGATGTCGCTCTGACGGCATTGGTTGGATCAGCGATCCATGACGAA
This sequence comes from Pseudomonadota bacterium, assembly GCA_039024895.1. Classification (GTDB taxonomy): domain Bacteria; phylum Pseudomonadota; class Alphaproteobacteria; order Rhodobacterales; family Rhodobacteraceae; genus JAJDOD01. The sequence continues at coordinate 110,242 of JBCCPJ010000005.1, forward strand.
GTGCCACCAGGTCCAGTGAGTGGCACGTTCATAAGCCTGGGCGAAGGCGAAGTGCGCGATTTGTCCGACGTAACCGGTGGGTTGGCTGAGCACCGTTTCGATGTGGCGGTCATCAGCGACGCCGAAGGGTTTCAAACGGCGAAAGCTGTGGCGGAGGCGGTATCAGACGCCTTGGTTGACGCTGCCCCGGTCATGAGCCGGGGCCGGGTGGTGAATTTGTCCTTTGTAAAGGCGCGGGCACGCCGGGTGCGTGCCGGTCAAACACGCCGGATCGACATGACGTTCCGCGCGATCGTCGAAGATAACTGAAGACTATCAATGGAGTGGACCCGATGGCGGCACAGAATGGTAAAGACCTGTTGATCAAGCTCGACATGACGGGCGGTGGGCAATTCGAGACCATTGCGGGGCTACGCGCCACGCGGCTTTCGTTCAATACGGAGAGCATCGATGTGACATCGCTGGAAAGCGATGGATGGCGGCAACTGCTTGGCGGTGCCGGGGTGAAAGCGGCTTCGATCTCGGGCTCCGGTGTCTTTCGCGATGCTGGAACAGATGAGCGGGCGCGGCAGATATTCTTCGATGGCGCAACGCCGAATTTCCAGGTGATCATTCCGGATTTCGGTGTGGTTGAGGGGCCGTTTCAAGTCACCTCAATCGAGTACGCGGGCAGCCACAATGGCGAGGCGACCTACGAACTCGCGCTCGCTTCTGCCGGTTTGCTCAGCTTTACGGCGCTCTGATGGGTAATCCTTGGACGGGGGATGTGCCGGTTTTTCTGAACAGCGAACGGCATGTGATGCGTCTGACGCTTGGAGCGCTGGCGGAACTCGAAGCCGGGTTGGAGGCGGACAGTCTGGTCGCAATGGTTGAGCGGTTTGAAAGTGGCGCGTTTTCATCCCGCGATGTGCTTGGTGTCATAGTGGCTGGGTTGCGCGGTGGCGGGTGGTCCGGCGATGTGCGCGATTTGCTGACCGCGGAGATCGAAGGTGGTCCCGTCGAAGCAGCGCGGCTGGCGGGTCAGCTTTTGGCGCGCGCCTTTGCGTTCCCCAAATGACGCGGTTTGCTTGGGCAGATTTGCTTCGCGCGGGGTGCAGTCTGGGGATGACGCCGCGGGACGTCTGGGCGCTGACGCCGGCGGAACTGGCATTTTTGCTGGGTAAGGAAGGGGGCGATGCGCCTTTGAGCCGCGCCCGATTGGAAGAACTGGCGGCGGCGTTTCCGGATAAATGAAGGGATTGAGAAATGGCAGACAGTGATCGCATTGAAGCGTTCGACGATCAGATTGCCGCGCTTGAGGGAACTATGGCCTCGGCTGGCGAGATGGCGCGTGCGTTGAAGGAAGGTCTGGACGAGACCGGGCGGGCAATGGCCGCGACCGAAGCCGAAAGCAAAGTGTTGTCGAAGGGTTTGTCGCGCGGACTGCGCTCGGCCTTTGACGGCTTGGTTTTTGACGGCATGCGCGCCTCGGATGCCCTGGAACAGGTGGCGCGCTCGGTGGTGAACACGGCCTATTCGGCGGCGATCAAACCTGTGGCAAAACACTTCGGCGGCCTGTTGGCGGATGGTTTTGCGGGCATGTTCGCCGATGGTGCCTCGTTCAGCCAAGGCCGGGTGATGCCCTTTGCCACTGGCGGCGTCGTCTCTGGCCCCACCTATTTCCCGATGCGCAACGGTATGGGGCTCATGGGCGAAGCGGGGCCCGAAGCCATCATGCCCTTGGCTCGTGGCGCGGACGGGCGGTTGGGGGTGCGGACAGAAGGCGGTGGTCGCCCTGTGCAAATCGTTATGAACATTTCGACGCCGGATGCGGCGAGCTTTCAGCGCAGCCAAAGTCAGATTGCCGGGCAGATGAGCCGCGCGCTTTCGCGAAGCCAGCGAAACGGATGACCGTAGTACGCGTATACAATGCGCCGATAGAAGGATGAGTTTCTACACCTGAACGGACATGTCGTTGGTCCGTGTTGGGCCAAACATTTCACTGCAGAAAAAAGGGCTGCGGTTCGCTGGAACCAAGGCCACGGACGGAGTTTTCATTTCGTTTCATGAGGTACAGTTTCCGACAAGCCTGAGTTTTGGCTCGGTCGGCGGCCCGGAGCGGGTGACGGAGATTGTCACATTGGCCAACGGGTTCGAAGAGCGCAACACGCCCTGGGCAGATTCGCGGCGGCGTTATGATGCTGGCTTTGGTATGCGTTCGCTTGCCGATATTGATACGTTGATTGCGTTTTTCGAAGCCCGTCGCGGTGCGCTTTACGGGTTTCGCTGGAAGGATTGGTCGGATTACCGATCGTCAGGCTCTTTGGTCGACCCCGCGTTCGACGATCAAGTCATTGGCACGGGCGATGGCGTCACAACCACTTTTTCGTTGGCGAAGACGTATGCTTCCGGTGGCGCTTCTTACACGCGAAGCATTCAGAAACCCGTGCAAGATACTGTTTTGGCTGGCGTTCAGGGAGATGTTAAAGCTGAGGGTGTCGATTTTGAGGTTGCGCTCGTCTCGGGTGTTTTGACTTTTGCCGAAGCGCCGGCGGCCGGGGCGATCGTCACTGCGGGCTACGAATTTGATGTGCCGGTACGCTTTGGGACGGACACCATTCAGAGTTCCGTCGCTAGCTTCAACGCAGGTGAAATACCTAACGTACCGATTTTGGAGGTGCGGATATGAGCCTTGCCGCGCATCTGACGACGGGGACCACCACCGTTTGCCGAGCCTGGGCTGTCACGCGTAAGGACGGCGTGACCCTCGGGTTCACTGACCATGACAACACGTTGAGTTTTGAAGGTATCGATTTTGCGGCGTCCTCGGGATTGACGGCAAGGTCCGTCGAGCAAACGACGGGGCTGGCCGTTGATAACTCGGAAGCTTTGGGTGCGTTGAGCCACGCATCGATCCGCGAAGAGGATGTGCGAGCAGGTTTGTTCGATGGGGCAGAGGTGCGCAACTGGCTCGTGAACTGGGCAGATGTCGAAGCGCGGACCTTGATTTTTCGCGGGACGCTTGGCGAAGTTGAGCGGCAAGGGGTTCAGTTCAGGGCTGAGTTGAGAGGCTTGGCGGAAGCCATCAATCAACCGCAGGGTCGTGTGTATCAGAAGCCTTGCGGCGCTGTTTTGGGCGATGACGGCTGCCGTTTCAATACGTTGACGCCCGGGTATTTTGTTGAAGTCACAGTGCAGGCTATGGAGGGCAGAACGGTCGTGATTGTGCCGGGCCAACCGGGTTTCGAGAATGAGTGGTTTTTGCGGGGACGGTTGACTGTCTTGACCGGGCAGGCCGCTGGTCAGATTGCTGTCGTCAAGCGCGACCGAGAAACCGACGAAGGCCGCGTCATCGAACTTTGGGAGAGTTTGGCGGGGAGCCTTGTGCCCGGCGATGATGTCCGCATTGAGGCTGGTTGCGATAAACGTGCGGCGACTTGTCGTGGAAAGTTCAACAATCTGAACAACTTCAGAGGTTTCCCAAACATCCCCGGCGAGGACTGGCTGGTTTCATATCCCGTGCGCAACGGGGTCAATGACGGGGGAAAGCTGACCTGATGCGGGCGGATGTCGTCGAAGAAGCAAGGCGGTGGCTTGGGACGCCGTATCTGCATCAAGCCGCCACGCGGGGTGCCGGTTGCGACTGCCTTGGATTGCTGCGCGGTGTTTGGCGCGCGGTGCAAGGGGGCGATCCGCCAGTGCCGCCCTACACGCCGGATTGGGACGAAGTGGCGGGCGATGATCTGCTTCTCAAGGCAGCGCGCGATTTCCTGTTGGAGAAGTCGAAAGCGCCCCTTGCAATCGGCGATGTGATCCTGTTCCGGATGCGGCACGGCGCGGTTGCGAAACATCTGGGCATATATAGTGGCACAGACAGCTTTATTCATTCGTATAGCGGACACGGTGTCGTCGAGAGCCGACTGTCTGCGCCGTGGCAGCGGCGGGTCGCAGCGACATTCCAATTTCCAAATCCGATCCGAAACTGAACGCAAGGTGAGGGCCTAATGGCGACGATACTTCTTTCTGCTGCTGGTGCGGCGCTCGGTGGCTCGGTTGGCGGCTCTTTCCTTGGACTGTCTGCTTCTGTTTTGGGGCGTGCAGCCGGGGCAACGCTCGGGCGCATTATTGATTCTCGTATTCTAGGTGCTGGCTCTCCAGCCGTTGAAACCGGCAAAGTGGACCGCTTTCGACTAGCGGGTGCTAGCGAAGGTGCGCCAATTGGCGACGTGCATGGGCGCGCCCGCGTCTCCGGGCAGGTGATCTGGGCAACACGTTTCCTAGAACAGAGATCGGTATCCGGTGGCGGTGGCAAAGGCGGCCCCTCTGAGCCGACAGTGACGGAATACAGCTATTCCGTGAGCCTCGCACTCGCGCTGTGTAAAGGTCAGATCACGCGCGTCGGCCGGGTTTGGGCCGATGGGAACGAGGTCTCAAAATACGATTTCAATATGCGCGTTTATACCGGGTCGGAGGATCAACTTCCCGACCCGAAAATTTCGGCTGTTGAGGGCGCTGAGTTTGCGCCTGCGTATCGCGGCACGGCTTATGTCGTGTTCGAAGATTTGCCACTTGGGCGGTTCGGAAACCGCGTGCCCAATTTCAGCTTTGAGGTCATGCGCTCGGGCGAGGGCGATTTGTCCGACATTATCGAAGCTGTCGCCTTGATCCCCGGGACTGGCGAGTATGCGCTCGCCACGACGCCGGTACATTTCAACAATGGGGGCGGTCGTGTGTCCTCGGCAAATGTTCACACGCCATCGGGACGCACAGACTTCGAAACCTCGCTGGAAGCGTTGTCGGAAGAATTGCCGAACGCCCGCGCGGTTTCGTTGGTTGTATCGTGGTTCGGCACGGATTTGCGCTGCGGGTCGTGCGACGTGGCGCCCCGCGTCGAACAAAAGCTCCGGGACGGGTCGGTGCCGTGGCGGGTCAACGGTATCGGCAGGAGCCAAGCGTCTGCCGTTCCAGTTGCGGAAGGACGTCCAGTTTACGGTGGGACGCCGTCCGATGCCTCCGTCTTGCAGGCCATTGCGGCCATGCAGTCGTCGGGTCAGCGCGTCATGTTCTATCCGTTCATTCTGATGGAGCAAATGGCAGGTAACGGGTTGACGGACCCCTGGACGGGCGCGCCGGACCAGCCGGTTTTGCCTTGGCGGGGGCGGATCACGACGTCGCTCGCTCCTGGACAGGCGGGCACTCCGGACGCAACTGCCGCGGCGGAAGCGGAAGTACAGTCATTCTTCGGCACCGCGACAGCTGGTCAATTCAACGTGGCGGGTGGCACTGTGAGTTATGGCGGCTCTGATGGTTTCAGCTATCGCCGGTTCATTCTGCATTATGCGCATCTTTGTGCCTTAGCGGGCGGTGTCGATGCTTTTTGCATCGGGTCGGAGATGCGTGGGCTCACCCAGATCAGAGGCGTGAACAATAGCTTTCCGGCGGTCGACGCCCTGCGCGCCCTTGCCACCGAAGTCCGATTAATCTTGGGGCCAGATGTAAAGATCGGCTACGCGGCAGATTGGACGGAGTATTTCGGGTATCAGCCGCAAGACGGCACGGGAGATGTTTTTTTCCACCTCGATCCCCTTTGGGCTGCGCCTGAAATCGACTTCGTTGGGATCGACAATTACATGCCGCTTTCGGATTGGCGGGATGGGTATGAACATGCCGACGCCGATTGGGGGTCGGTGCATAACATTGAATACCTGAAAGCAAACATAGCGGGGGGTGAAGGGTACGACTGGTACTATCCATCCCCCCAGGCTGAAGAGGAACAATTGCGCAAGCCCATCACCGATGGTGCGTTTGGCGAGCCCTGGGTGTATCGCTATAAGGACGTCAGAAACTGGTGGTCAGCGCCCCATCACGAGCGTGTGGGCGGGGTTCGGCAGATCAATCAAACCGCCTGGGTGCCGGAAAGCAAGCCCATCTGGTTTACAGAGATCGGCTGTGCGGCGATCGACAAGGCCACGAACCAACCAAACAAGTTTCTTGATCCGAAGTCTTCGGAATCTTCGCTGCCTAAGTATTCAAGCGGTGCGCGCGATGATCTGATCCAGATGCAATATCTGCGCGCGATGGTTGAGTTTTGGGAGGATGCCGACAACAATCCAACATCCGGGGTGTATGGCGCTTCCATGGTTGCGCCAGATCGCATGTATGTTTGGGCCTGGGATGCCCGACCTTATCCGTTTTTCCCCTCCAATACAGGGGTTTGGAGCGATGGAGACAACTATGCGCGCGGTCATTGGCTGAATGGACGGGTAACCTCTCGAACGCTGGGCAGTGTCATCGCCGAGCTATGTGAAGAGGCGGGTTGTCGTCCGGTTGATGTCGGCGCCGTGCGCGGTCTTGTCCGCGGATATGCGTTGGATGGTAGCGAGACGGCGCGTGCGGCGTTGCAGCCCTTGCTTTTGACATTCGGGGTCGATGCGATTGAGAAAAACGGCGCGCTTGTATTTCGCAATCGTGATGGCCTAACGACCGCTAGTCTTGAGCAAGCCGAGATGGCACGTGGGGAAGGTGAGGCGGTATTGACGCGGACGAGGGCGCCGGAAGCGGAAAGCTCTGGACGTGTCCGATTGACCTATGTAGAGGCGGATGGTGATTATGAAGCGCGCAGTTCGGAGGGCGTCTTTCCCGACGAGGCGACCACGAGTGTTTCCCGTAGTGAAGTGCCCCTTGCTCTGACATCTGGCGAAGCGCGGGGCGTCGTTGAGCGATGGCTGGCCGAAGCCCGCGTCGCGCGAGACAGTGCTGGTTTCGCGGTGCCGCCTTCCTCGTTGCTTGCGGCCGGAGATGTTGTTGAGATCGAAGGTGACATGTTTCGAATTGATCGCGTCGAAGAGGGCGGTGCCAAACTCATGGAAGCGGTGCGCGTCGAGCGGGGCGTGTATCAGAGTTATCTAACCGAGGAAGCGGTACCAACGCTTCCTCCGGTTTCGGTCCCGTTGCCAGTTTGGGCCGAAATGATGGAACTCCCGCTTCTCACCGGCGACGAGCTGCCTGAAGCGCCTTGGCTCGCCGCGACTGCGGAGCCATGGCCGGGCGCCGTTGCCGTCTACGCCTCGCTCGACGGCAATTCCTGGAGCTACCAAACGGAGTTGAGCCGACGCGCTGTTATGGGCGAGACACTTACCCCCCTTTATGGCGGTGTTCCTGGCCTTCCACAGCGTGGTCCAGGGGTTGAAGTTAAGATCACCGGTGGCGCTTTGGGTTCCATTGATGACACGGCGCTTTTCGCCGGTGGCAACGCCGCTGCAATGAGCGATGGCTCCGGGCTTTGGGAAGTTCTGCAGTATCGCGATGCGGCATTGATTGGAGAAGAGACCTGGCGCTTGAGCCATCTCTTGCGGGGGCAACAGGGAACCGATGCCGTTATGCAATCGGTATGGCCTGCCGGTTCAACTTTCGTGTTGTTGGATGCTGCGCTAACGCAAATCCCCGTGTCGTCAACGTTGCGTGGCATCACCCGGCGATATCGTGTTGGTCCGGCTTCACGACCGGTGGATGACGCGAGCTATGTTGAGCTTACACATGCATCGCTTGCAACGGGCCTGAAACCCTTTGCACCGGTTCATCTGAAAGTGGCGCCAGACGGGGTTGGTGGCCATCGTATCAGTTGGATCCGCCGCACCCGCATCGGCGGCGATAGTTGGGCGCTTGCTGATGTGCCGGTCGGGGAGGCCTATGAAGCGTATCGCGTCCAAGTGATCGCAGGCGGTCTTCTGAGGCGCGAAGAAACGGTCGCCGAGCCCCACTGGACCTATGAGGCGGCCGCGCGCGCCGCTGACGGTGTTACCGCGCCCTTTACAGTGGAAATTGCGCAGTTATCGGACCTTTACGGTCCTGGACATGAAGCGAGGATTTTAATCGATGTCTGAGACAGCGAAACTTGGCTTGCCCCTGGTTGCCCCAGCACAGGCGCAGAAACACGTCACAGTCAACGAGAGCCTGACGCGCCTTGATGCGCTTGTGCAGCTCTCGCTTGGGTCAATCGGCGCAACGGTGCCGCCCGGCTCCCCGGCAGAAGGCGATGCGCATGCGGTCGGTGTCGGGGCGACGGAGGCATGGGCGGGGCAAGACGGTGCATTAGCCGTGTTTGTCAATGGCGGTTGGGTCTTTTTGACACCGGAAGCCGGCTGGCAAGGTTGGGCAGGCGGGGCGCGGGTCCAGTTTGATGGTGCGGCCTGGGTCGTGGGCGCAGGCGCGCTTTCGGCGAACGGTGCCGGGTTTGTCCATCGAACCGTGGAGGTCGACCACGCAGTGCAAATCGGTGGCACGTCGCTTGTCGCGTCGTTCATTCCGGCAAACAGCGTCGTCTATGGTATTACCGGTCGCGTTCTCTCGGACGTGGGTGGAGCGACCACACTTGAGATTGGTGTCGCCGGGTCAGGCGATCGATATGGCTCTGGCATCGGAACGGTTTCGGGCGCGTGGTTGCGCGGGTTAACTGGTACGCCCTTGACCTATTATAGTGACACGGATCTTTTGCTGACGGCCGTGGGAGGGGACTTCACCGGAACTGGGAGCATTCGGTTCGCGGTTCATTTTGCCGAACTCACCCTGCCTCGTGCCTAACTCCCAGCACTGGTGACGTCAGTCGAATTCGTCTCCGTCGTCGGCTGTCGGACCTTCCAGTTCCTACAGGAGCGCTGCGTGTAACTTGGCGAGGGACCGATCGTTCAACATCATTCATCGCCGCTGTCAGGGTTTTTCATTGGTTGATCCTCCCTATCTGTTCTACAAAGCTCATAGATTGCAAGGAGGTCGCACATGGCCGAAAGACAGCCACGCCCGGCACGGCTGGACCCAGTTTGGCAACGAATTCAAGATGATGCCCGCGCCGCGGTTGCATCTGAGCCATTGATCGGCGGCATGGCGCATGCCTCCGTGCTCCATCACAAGACGCTTGAAAACGCGTTGTCCTATCGGATTGCGTCGAAACTTTCGTCAGCAGAAGTCTCCGGCCAGTTGTTGCGTGAGCTTTGTGAGGAAGCCTACGCGGCTGATCCGGCGCTTGCGGAGGCGGCGCGCGCTGACATCGTTGCGGTGTATGAGCGCGACCCGGCCTGCCACTCGTTGCTGCAGCCACTCCTATATTTCAAAGGCTATCAGGCTGTCCAAGCCTACCGCGTTGGTCATTGGCTTTGGCGGCAGGGTCGAAAAGACCTTGCGTATTTCTTTCAGGCACGTGTCAGCGAGGTGTTTGGGATCGACATCCACCCGAACGCGGTCATCGGACGCGGGCTCATGATTGACCATGCCCATTCAATCGTCATCGGTGAGACGGCTGTGGTGGGGGACAATGTTTCCATGTTGCATTCGGTGACGCTTGGCGGCACTGGCAAGGAAGACGATGACCGCCACCCGAAAATCGGAGACGGCGTTTTGATCGGCGCCGGGGCAAAGGTTCTAGGCAACATCCGCGTCGGCAACTGTAGCAGGATTGCGGCGGGCTCCGTTGTTTTAGATGCCGTGCCAGACTGCAAAACGGTAGCGGGTGTTCCAGCCAAAATCGTCGGCGAAGCTGGTTGTGATCAACCGTCCCTGACCATGGACCAAATTTTGAACGGTGTCCCGAATCCATAGTGTAACGCGCAACACGTTTCTTCTTTTCGTGGAGCGATGCATTTCCTGTCCGAGCTGTTAATCTGCGTGGGCAAGTACTTTAGGAGCACGAAGATGGGTATTCGCCAGACAGAGGGTCGCGGCCGGTTTGACAGCATTCTGGACACGGTGGGCAATACGCCGGTAGTCAAAATCAACCGGATCGCGCCGCAGAATGTCACGGTTTACGTAAAGTTCGAAGCATTTAATCCTGCAGGATCCGTGAAGGATCGTTTGGCCCTTAACATCATCGAAGCGGCGGAGCGGCGTGGAGACCTGAAACCGGGACAGACCGTGGTCGAGGCCACATCTGGCAACACCGGGATCGGACTTGCGATGGTGTGTGCCGCGAAAGGCTATCCCTTGGTCGTCACAATGGCCGACAGCTTTTCGATAGAGCGGCGGCGATTGATGCGCTTTCTCGGTGCCAAAGTGGTGTTGACGCCGCGTGCAGCGAAGGGCTTTGGCATGTACCAGAAGGCGAAGGAACTGGCGGAGGCAAACGGCTGGTTTCTGGCGAGCCAGTTCGAGACTTCGGACAATGCCGATATGCACGAAAATACGACTGCTCGGGAAATCGTGAACGATTTCAATGGGGAACGCCTTGATTATCTCGTCACAGGATATGGAACCGGTGGCACGGTTTCTGGGGTTGGTCGTGTGTTGCGCAAAGAACGGCCCGACACCAAGATCGTTCTGACTGAACCGGCAAATGCGGCGCTGATTGCGTCGGGTTACATCAATACCCGAAATGAAGAGCACCAGCCGACCGAAGGACATCCGAACTTTGAGCCGCACCCGATCCAGGGCTGGACACCGGATTTCATCCCTTGGGTTTTACAAGAAGCGATGGACAACTCCTATTACCACGAGCTGTTACCCGTGGCGGGTGCTGATGGCATCGCGTGGTCGCGCCGACTTGCGGCGGAGGAAGGCATCTTCACCGGGATTTCCGGTGGGTCCACATTCGCAGTGTCGATGAAGCTGGCCGAGACCGCGCCGGAAGGATCGGTCATCTTGTGTATGTTGCCTGATACCGGTGAACGCTATCTGTCCACCCCCCTGTTCGAAGGCATTCCAGAGGATATGACCGATGAAGAACAGGCGCTGTCCAAGTCAACATCCGGGTATCAAATGTAAAGCCAAGAACGGTGCCAAAGCTGCTTAGGTTTTGGCACCAAAGGGCCGGTCGATTACTGTAAGATCGACCATGTTCCAGGTTAAATCCTTGTTCCGGTAGAGGCGTTTACCCAGACGCGGATAGTCCGAAACGTCGTGATTTTTGCGCTGGCGCACAGTGATGCAACGCAAGAGCGTATCGCCGCTGTTCGCAAGTGAGTGCGCAAGGCCACCCTTTCGAAAACCGATGAAATCGCCGGCTTTGATCTGGATGCTTTCATGCCCGACAAGCGCGGTACCCTTGCCATCAAGGACATATAAACACTCTTCTTCGTGGTAGTGTTTGTGATGTTCCGTACTTTCATCGCCCGGATAGATTTCAATGATGGAGAAGTCGATTTCTTCCATGCCGGTCGTTTTGCCGAGCGAGCGCTCCCGACGCTGGGCGCGGTCATTCAAAAAATGTGTGCGTAGTTTATTCGGAAGCTCGGAAATCGCTTCAGAGGATAAATAATATTTCTTCTCGCCCATGGCATTACTCATGCAGTTATTGCGACCTTTTGAGCGGTAGCGCAGGAACTGTGAGGATTGCGTTAAGAGCTTACTTTTTTGCGCCAGCCTGCGGGTGGGTCAAAGTATCAAGGTCCGCGAGATCCCAAGGCAAGCCCTTGTTACGGAAAATGCGCTTTCCAAGCTCGGTATAATCGGCAACGTCATTGTCGAGCCGTTGGCCGATGACCAAGGCGCGAAACGTCTCGTCGCCGGTGACGCGAATGTTATGCGGTAGCCCACATTTTCGATATCCGATGAAATCGCCGGCTTTTATGGCCTGAGACGTATCCCCGATCAGCGCCATCCCGGTGCCCGACAACACGAAGACGGCCTCATCTTCGCAGTAGTGCACATGGGTCTCTGTCGTATCGCAGCCGGGCTCGACCTCGATCAAATGAATGCCAAGCCCTGTCAGACCTGTAGCATCGCCAAGTGATTTGTTTACACGACGCGCATTCTCGTTGAGAAAATGCGTTTTCCTAAGGCCCTGCATTCGGGCGATGTCCTCGGCGGTCAGAAGATATGGCTCATCCGCCAAAGTCTAGCCTTCCATCTGGTCGCATTGAAGGCTCCGTTCGCCGTCGGTCAGGCGTGCTGTCCGAAAGGGGCGCGCATCCCAAACAACGCCGGGCTTGGCATAAAGCTCGGGTGTTTCGGTAGGCTCTAAGATTTCGCGTCGCCCGGTTGGAAAGACGATCAGCGCACCTTCGTCGGAATAAGCCACGCTCAGGAAGGGGCCATTTGCGCAAGTATATGTTTCAGTTGTGTTTTGCTGGCCGCCGCACGCGGCCAACATTGCAATTGCGGGAAGGAGGATCGATGCTCTCATGCGAGCATTGCCACGGGGTTTTCGAGGTTCTCCTTGATCGCGCTGAGGAACTGCGCGCCAAGGGCGCCATCAATAACCCGGTGATCGACTGAGAGTGTAACAGACATTACCGTTGCGACGCCGAGTGTACCGTCTTCTTTCACCACCGGTTTTTTTACCCCAGCACCGACGGCAAGGATTGACCCGTGAGGCGGATTTATGACCGCATCGAAATTGTCGATGCCGAACATGCCAAGGTTTGAGATGGCGAAGCTCCCGCCTTGATATTCATGGGGTGCGAGTTTGCGGTCACGGGCGCGGCTTGCAAGGTCCTTCATTTCCGCCGATAGCGCAGACAGCGACTTCATGTGGCTATCGCGCAGCACGGGCGTGAAGAGCCCCCCCTCGATCGCGACCGCAACGGCCACATCCGATGGGTTGAGCCTCAAAATCCGATCCCCCGCCCAGACGGCGTTGGCATCGGGCACTGATTGCAGCGCGAGGGCAGACGCCTTGATGATGAAGTCATTGACCGAGAGCTTCACGCCGCGCGCTTCCAGTTGCTTGTTCAGCGTTGCACGGAACTTGAGCAACGCATCAAGTTCGATATCCCGGCGTAGGTAGAAATGCGGGATGGTCTGCTTGGCTTCGCCGAGCCGGGCAGCAATTGTCTTGCGCATCCCGTCAAGGGAGACTTCTTCGAACTCCCGGTCCTCGAACATGGCTTTGATCGCGTCGGCGCCGGGGCTGGTCGGCGGGGTGGCGACGGGCGCAGCCGATGGGGCCGGGGCCGTTGCGGTCGAGGCCGCGGGTTGGGCACCGGGCTGCGCGTTTTCGACATCCGCCTTGATGACGCGGCCATGGGGACCTGAGCCTTTAATGGCGCTAAGGTCGAGGCCCTTATCGGCGGCGATCCTGCGCGCCAGAGGGGACGCAAAGACACGGTCGCCGTTATGGCTGGGGGCTGCAGGCGCAGGTGCGGCAGCTGCTTCCGCTTGAACCGCTGGGGCTCCGCCGACACTGTCGCCGCCATTTGGTGCAGCGGCGGGTGCAGCGGGAGCCGGGGCAGAGGCCGCACCAATGTCATCCGCGCTTTCGCCGTCTTCCAACAGCACTGCGATAGGTGCATTGACCTTCACCGCTTCGGTGCCTTCGGCGATGAGGATTTTGCCGACAACTCCTTCGTCGACGGCTTCGAATTCCATCGTCGCCTTGTCGGTTTCGATCTCAGCCAAAAGGTCGCCAGAGGAGACGGTATCGCCTTCCTTCACGAGCCATTTGGCTAGTGTGCCTTCCTCCATCGTGGGGGAGAGGGCGGGCATGAGAATTTCGGTGGGCATCGCAGTCTCTCCTTACCGGTACGTCACGGCTTTGACGGCGTCGATCACCTCTTTCACCGACGTGAGCGCCAGCTTTTCGAGGTTGGCCGCATAGGGCATCGGCACGTCTTTCCCGGTGCATTTCAGCACGGGCGCGTCGAGGTAGTCGAAGGCTTCGCGCATGATCTCCGATCCGATGAAATCGGACATGGAGGCCACGGGCCAGGCTTCTTCGATGGTGACGCAGCGGTTGGTCTTCTTCACGCTTTCGATGACTGTGCCCATGTCGATGGGGCGCAGAGTCCGCAGGTCGATCACCTCCGCACTGATCCCTTCCGAGGCCAGTTCGTCAGCTGCGCCGAGGGCGTGTTTCATGCCAATACCCCAGGAGACAAGCGTCACGTCGCTCCCCTCGCGCCAGATACGCGCCTTGCCGAAAGGAATGGTGAAATCGTCCAGTTTCGGCACGTCGAAGGACTGACCGTAGAGAATTTCGTTTTCCAGGAAAACAACCGGATTTGGGTCGCGGATCGCCTGTTTGAGCAGGCCTTTCGCGTCTGCTGCCGAATAGGGCTGGACGACCCGCAGTCCGGGCACGCTGGCGTACCAGGCGGCGTAGTCTTGGGAGTGCTGAGCAGCAACGCGGGCGGCAGCACCATTGGGGCCGCGGAACACGATGGGCGATCCCATTTGGCCACCCGACATGTAGAGTGTCTTGGCGGCCGAGTTGATGATGTGGTCAATGGCCTGCATTGCGAAGTTCCAAGTCATGAACTCGACAACGGGCTTCAGACCGCCCCAGCTGGCGCCGACGCCAATGCCGGTAAAGCCATGCTCGGTGATTGGTGTGTCAACGACGCGGCGCGCGCCAAACTCTTCGAGAAGACCTTGGGACACCTTATAGGCGCCCTGGTATTCTGCGACTTCCTCCCCCATCAGCATGACGGTTTCGTCCGCGCGCATTTCTTCGGCCATCGCGTCGCGGAGTGCCTCGCGTACCGTGGTCGAGACCATTTCGGTGCCTTCGGGATAATCCGGGGTGCGGTCCACAGAAGCAACGGCGGCGGGTGCGGTCGCAGTCGGTGCTGGTGCCGGAGTGTCTTCGGCTGGCGCTGCCGCCGGTGCCGCAGCGGGCGCCGGTGCTGACAGGTCATCGGCGCTTTCGCCTTCCTCGACCAGCACAGCAATCGGCGTGTTCACTTTAACGCCTTCAGCGCCTTCGGCGATCAGGATTTTGCCAACCACGCCTTCGTCGACGGCTTCGAATTCCATCGTCGCCTTGTCGGTTTCAATCTCCGCCATAATGTCGCCGCTGGAGACGGTGTCGCCTTCCTTGACGAGCCATTTGGCCAGTGTGCCTTCTTCCATCGTGGGTGAGAGGGCGGGCATGAGAATTTCAGTAGCCATTTGTCCGGTCTCCCTCGATTAAGCTTCTACCGTGATATCGGTCCAGAGTTCTTCCAATGCAGGCTCTGGACTTTCTTTGGCGTAGTCTGCCGCTTCGTTGACCACGTCCTTGATTTCCTTATCGATGGCTTTCAGCTCATCTTCGGTCGCACCCGTATCGAGCAGCCGTTTGCGCACTTGCTCAATGGCGTCGCGCTCTTCGCGCATTTTCTGCACCTCGTCGCGGGTCCTATACTTGGCGGGGTCCGACATGGAATGGCCGCGATAGCGATAGGTCATCACTTCGAGGATGTAAGGCCCCTTGCCAGCGCGGCAGTGTTCGATCGCGCGGGCACCGGCTGCCTTGACGGCCAGCACATCCATGCCGTCCACCTCTTCGCCCTCTATGCCGTAGGCGGCACCACGTTCCCAAAGGCTGGGCGATTTAGTGGCGCGTTGCACGCTCGTGCCCATGGCGTAGCGGTTATTCTCAATGACGAAGACGACGGGCAGTTCCCAGAGTTGCGCCATATTGTAGGTCTCGTAGACCTGGCCCTGGTTGGCCGCACCGTCACCAAAATAGGTGAAGGTTACACGATCATTGCCAAGATACTTGTCGGCGAAGGCAAGTCCCGCGCCCAATGGCACGTTTGCCCCGACGATGCGGTGCGAGCCGTGAATTTGCGCGGCTTTCGAGAGCAGGTGCATCGAGCCGCCCTTGGCGGTGGACAACCCGCCTTCGCGTCCCGTCAGCTCTGCCATGACGCCCTTAGGGTCCATACCACAGGCGAGCATGTGCCCGTGGTCGCGGTACGTGGTAATGCGCTTGTCGCCTTCTTCGGTGTTGGCTTCGAGGCCGACAACCACCGCTTCCTGCCCGATATAGAGGTGACAAAAGCCGCCGATCAGCCCCATTCCGTAAAGCTGTCCGGCCTTTTCTTCGAAGCGCCGGATCAGCAGCATATCTTTGTAATACTTGAGCAAGTCTTCTTTCGACGCGTTGGATTTCCGCGTCGATTTCGTGGCACGTTTGGCGGCCATGGGGTCTTTCCTCCCTCGGTCGAAAAAGTAGTTCACCGTTAAACTATTTCTATCCAAGTTGATGACGGTTTGCACGCACTAAGACGACGCGGGGACATCAAACCCGTTATGCTACTTGCGCAAACCTGCTGCCACAGCCCTGATAATCATCTATTTTTGCAATTTCCAAGGGCCACTCTCGACGCCACTAGTGGTCGACTTGTTGTCGGTGAGAAATGCCGCATCAAGGCAGAGGAGCGATGCGCCCTCCGGGTAAAGCACAGGCTTCGAATCGCTTTCCGTTGATTGAGGTGTTGGTCAGCAAGAGCGAAACAGGCAGGCCGTGATCAGTGCAAGACGATTTCGTCCGGACGTACGAGGCCAAGGATGTCGCGCGCCTGGGTATCCAGCAGATCGAGATCAAGAAAGTCGTCCGACAGGCGCTTGGTCTTGTTTTCGAGGATCTGCACCTCATCGGCCAAGCGGTCGCGTTCGGCCGTGAGCGTCAAAAGCTCGGCGTCGATTTGCACGCGCCGAAAAAGCCCAAAGTCGCCCTGCACGCTGGCAAACATAAAGTACACGCCCAACGCGAACATGGCGGTAAAGTAAACGACAATGCCGATGGCGGGTCGGTTTAAACTGGTTGTCATGCTCTGCCTTCATGCGCTCTCTCCCGAAGCGCTTTGTGGATCATGACACAAAGTGATTCGCGTGTGAATCCCCTAAGGCAATAAATTGCTGATCGGGCTGTAGAGCGCCTGATGCAACGGGCGATCTGGCCTCGGCTATGCGGTATCGGCGAGGCGCGCTAGAGGTCGTCGAGTTCGACATGCCGGTTATACGCGATGTCCGGATTGTCCTTCACCATGGGCTGACCGCAAATCACCCGGCCTTTGACAGGGTCGAAGGTGAGGGTGGCCGGACCAGCGAGGTCCCAGCCGTTGTTCAGGAGGCGCGTGATCCGGTGGCAAAACTCGGAATCGTCCGGTCCCGTAATGTAACGGTAGCCCTTCATCTTAGCTTCAGGTGATCGATGCCCGGTAGATGCTGTCGATAGTCTCGGCAATCATCCCATTAAAGGCATCGTCGCTTTGCGCGTCGTTCAGCCCTTCCGTCAGGGCACGGCTGAAGCTGGCAATCATGCCATGGTTTTCAGCCAGTTTCGCATTGGCATTTTCGCGGGAATAGCCGCCGGATAGCGCCACGACGCGCAGGCAATTCGGGTGATCAATCAAAGGCTTAAAGAAGTTGGCTTCGCTCGGAAGCGATAGCTTTAGCATGACCGGGCTGGCCACCGCGTCGAGCCCCTTGATAAGTCCGTCGCGCATGATGGCTTCGGCCTCGGCCTTGTCGGCGATGGTAATGTTCACTTCCGGTTCGAGGATTGGAACAAGACCGTGCCTGAGGATTTGGCTGCCAATCTCGAACTGTTGTGCGACGTTTGCGGCGATACCCTTCGGGTTGGCGCTTTGGATGACGGAACGCATCTTGGTGCCGAAAACGCCGAGCGACTTGGCGCGCGCCAGAAGCGTATCGAGATCGCCCATGTCTTTCAGCATTTGAACGCCGTCCGCTTCGGCTTCCAACCCTTTGTCACATTTGAGGAAAGGAACGACCCCCCGCTTGTCCCAAAGATAGCTGGCAGACGACATGCCTTCGAATTCACGACCCATGGTTTTCTCGAACAGGATGGCGCCGATGACCTTTTCGCCCGTGAAGGCAGGGGCGCGCACAATTCGCGCGCGCATCTCATGGATAAGATCAAACATCTCATCCTCGGAGGAGAAACGGTCTTCGCCGATCCCGTACAACCCAAGGGCCTTTGGTGTTGAGCCGCCGGATTGGTCGAGGGCTGCAATGAAGCCGCGGCCTGTGCGCATCTGTTCGGTTTGTTGAGCTACTTGTGACATGGAGGACCTCGTTCAAAAATGATTTGCCGTGCTCTGCGTGAGGCGACGGGCCAAGTCAACGCAGGTAGCGGTAACAGGTTGATTTTCCCCGAAACGTGGTTTGTCCCGGCAACATTTCGAGAGGGTTGGGTGGCTGTCAGTCCTGGTTCAACGCGGCAACGCCCGGCAGTGTCTTGCCTTCCATCCATTCAAGAAAGGCGCCGCCTGCGGTTGAAATGTAGGAGAAATCTTCTGCCACGCCCGCTTTGTTCAGCGCCGCAACCGTGTCGCCGCCCCCTGCGACCGTAACGAGCGCGCCTGCCTTGGTAAGTTCGGCGGCTTTCTTTGCCGCCGCATTCGTTGCCGCATCAAAGGGGTCGATCTCAAATGCGCCAAGGGGGCCGTTCCAAATGATGGTGCGTGCGTTCTCGAAAACTTCTGAGATTTTGGTGACGGTGTCCGGTCCGGCATCGAGGATCATGCGATCGGTCGGGCACGCATCCGCCTGAACGGTGACGCTGTCGGCATGGGCGGCAAACTCGGTTGCTGCCACCACATCGACCGGAAGGAGGATTTCGCACGCGGCCTCTTCTGCTTTTGCCATGATCTCGCGCGCGGTGTCGGCCATATCATGCTCAGCGAGTGAGGTGCCCACCTCCATCCCATTGGCGGCGAGGAAGGTGTTCGCCATGCCGCCCCCGATCACGAGCGTGTTTACTTTACGCACAAGGTTGCCAAGCAGGTCGAGCTTGGTCGAGACTTTTGCCCCGCCCACGATTGCAACAACGGGGCGGTCGGGTTCGGTCAAGGCGCCTTCGAGGGCCTTCAGTTCCGCTTCCATCAAACGACCGGCCGCCGCCGGTAAGAGGCGTGCGAGAGCTTCGGTGGAGGCATGGGCGCGGTGGGCGGCGGAAAAAGCATCATTCACATAGATTTCGCCCAAGGCGGCCAGAGATGCGGCAAAGATGCCATCGTTTTGTTCTTCACCGGGGTGAAAACGGGTGTTCTCCAATAGAACGATTTCCCCGGCTGCCATGGCGGCCACTGCT
Source organism: Pseudomonadota bacterium (assembly GCA_039024895.1). Classification (GTDB taxonomy): domain Bacteria; phylum Pseudomonadota; class Alphaproteobacteria; order Rhodobacterales; family Rhodobacteraceae; genus JAJDOD01. Next base: position 128,972 of record JBCCPJ010000005.1, read on the forward strand.
TTCTTGGCGGGGCCACCAATGCAATCCTCGGCAAAGACGACCGGATGGGCGAGGACGGATGCCACAGTGTCCTTGATGTGCGAGAGTGAGAACTCTGGGTTTGGCGTGCCTTTCGGGCGACCAAAATGGGCCAAGAGAACAGGTTTGCCGCCCTTGTCTAGGATGTCCTCGACCGTTGGTTTGATGCGCTCAATCCGGGTGGTGTCGGTGACGCGCGCGCCGTCCATTGGCACGTTGAGATCGACGCGAACCAGCACCGCCTTGCCTTCGAGCTCCATGTCATCGAGCGTTTTCCAGGCCATGTGCACTCTCCTTATTCCCGCATCGTTCGGATGCCGTTTGCGGCGCCGAAGGTCAAGGAGCGGTTTCGCCGCGCGATGCGCGACGATCCGCCGGGGAGGCGCGGCCTCCCCGGACCCCTCCGAGGTATTTTGGGACCGGTGAAGGAGATGGGTTTTCCTTCGCGCGCCATCCAACTAGGGTCCTGACAAACCAGACAATGGAGGGCGGCGCATGGCCGACTATGATGACCCAGAAAACACTATCCTGATTGAGCTGAAGGATGGCACTGTTGCCATTCAGCTTTTGCCGGATGTGGCACCGGAGCACAGCGCGCGCATGAAGGAACTGGCGCGGGCGGGCGAGTATGACAACGTTGTCTTTCACCGGGTGATCGACGGCTTCATGGCGCAGACCGGTGATGTGGAGCATGGCGATTTCGTTGACGGGTTTGATCTGCGGCGCGCAGGTACTGGGGGATCGAGCCTGCCGGACGTCAAGGCGGAGTTCTCCAAGATACCCCATGATCGCGGCACGCTTGGCGCGGCGCGAAGCCAGAACCCAAACAGTGCTAACAGTCAGTTCTTCATCAACTTTTCTGACAACCACTTCCTCAATGGGCAGTATACGGTCTATGGGCGCGTCGTCTCCGGGATGGAGCATGTCGATAATATCGCGCGCGGCGAACCGCCGATGAACCCGGACCGGATGCATAGCGTGAAGGTGGCGTCCGATGCATAGGGTTTTCTTGCTCGCTTTGTTCCTGGCGTCGCCCGCTCTTGCTCAGGAAGATGGGCCAGGGCCTAACCTCGTTATTGAGGTTGAGGGCGAAGCGAATGGTCGGATTGTCATTGATATGCTGGAGGATGTGGCGCCCCAGCATGTGGCTCAGATCACCGAACTGGCTGAAGAGGGTGCCTATAACGAGGTGGTCTTTCACCGGGTGATCGACGGTTTCATGGCGCAAACCGGCGATGTGGAGTTCGGCAAGCTCGGCGGTGACATGCGCATGGCCGGGCGCGGTGGATCGTCCCGGCCTGATATTCCAGCGGAGTTTTCAGAAGTGCCCTATGATCGCGGCATTGTAGGCATGGCCCGGGCGCAGAACCCGAACAGCGCCAACAGCCAGTTTTTCATCATGTTCGCGGAAGGCTACTTCCTGAACGGCCAATATACCGTCATTGGCCGTGTCATCGAAGGCATGGAGGTGGTGGATGCCATCAAGCTGGGGGAAGGACCGAACGGCGCCGTCATCGGCGAACCGGATGTGATGAGAACGGTTACGGTTGAGCGCTAACGCCAAAGCCATCCTCTACATGATCGCGGCGATGCTGGTGTTTACCTGCGTCGACGCGGCGGTGAAGGTGGCGGGTCGGTTTGCGACGACGGGCCAGTTGTTGCTGGTGGTCTCCATCGGCAGTTTGTTGATTTTCCTGCCGCTCCTCAAACGCAATGGTGAGGCATTTTTCTCCCGCCATGTCTTGCACCGCGCGGTCATTGTGCGCTCGCTCGGTGAGTTGCTGGCGTGGTTCGGGCTGACGGAGGCGCTACGCGCTGCCGGGTTAGGAACGGTCACGGCGGTGATGCAGGTGCAGCCTCTGGTTGTTGTACTTGGCGCCGCGCTTTTCCTTGCCGAGCCCGTTGGGTGGCGACGCTGGAGTGCGGTAATCGTTGGGTTTATGGGCGTCTTGATCATCTTGGGTCCGGGCTTCTCGGGCCTAAATGCTGGGCTTTTCTGGACGATCCCCGCAATATTGGGCCTCAGCATGCGCGATCTTGCCAGCCGTGTGCTCCCACCCGGTGTGTCGACCAGCTTTGCGGTGTCTTGGGCGATGGTCGTCATTATCTTCTATAGCGCAGGGTTGGTGCTATATGACGGCGGATGGCCCCCAATCCCACCTCAAGGATGGTTTTGGATGGGGCTCCTTGTCATTCTGACATCGCTTGGCATGGCGCTTATCACGATTGCCATGCGCACCGGCGAAGCGTCCGTGGTCGCCCCGTTGCGGTATACACGCATCGTCTTCGGGCTGGGTTTGGCCTATCTCCTGTTCGGTGAAGTGCCTGCCGCGACGATTTGGCTGGGCGCGGTGCTGATCGTGGGCGCAGGTCTCTATTCCTATTGGCGGGAAATGCGGCGTAAGGCGGTAGCCTGAGTTGCCTTTGCGGAAAGCTTTGCTATAGCAGCCGTAACGCCAGCCATGGGAGCGCTAACATGAGCACGATTATCGATATTCACGCCCGCGAAATCCTGGATAGTCGCGGCAATCCCACCGTTGAAGTGGATGTCACCCTGGAAGACGGCACGATGGGGCGCGCTGCGGTGCCTTCGGGTGCGTCAACCGGCGCCCATGAGGCGGTTGAGATGCGGGACGGCAATAAAGCGCGTTATATGGGCAAAGGGGTGCTCCAGGCGGTGGAAGCCGTGAATGGCGAGATTGCCGAGGGTTTAGTGGGGTTCGATGCGACCGAACAGGAAGCCATCGACAGCGCCATGATTGCAATGGATGGCACGGCGAATAAGGGGCGTCTCGGTGCGAACGCGATATTGGGCGTGTCGCTGGCCACGGCGAAGGCGGCAGCGGATTACACGTCGCAGCCCTTGTTCCGGTATGTGGGCGGCACCGCGGCCCGCGTCTTGCCTGTGCCGATGATGAACATCATCAATGGCGGCGAACACGCGGATAACCCGATTGATATCCAAGAGTTCATGATCATGCCGATCAGTGCGGAGAATATCCGCGAAGCGGTGCGCATGGGTTCGGAGATCTTTCATACCCTGAAAAAGGAATTGTCATCCGCCGGGTTGTCGACAGGTATCGGCGACGAAGGTGGCTTTGCGCCCAACCTGTCTTCGACCCGTGACGCCTTGGACTTTATTCTCAAAGCCGTCGAAAAGGCGGGATACGCGCCCGGTGACGACATCATGCTGGCGCTCGATTGCGCCTCCACCGAGTATTACAAGGATGGCTCTTACGTCATGGCGGGCGAGGGCAAAACGCTGTCTTCGGACGAAAACGTGGCCTATCTGGAAGCTTTGGTGCAGGACTACCCAATCCTGTCGATTGAAGACGGCTGTGACGAAGATGATTGGGAGGGGTGGGCTGCCCTGACCGCTGCCCTTGGCGAAAATGTACAGCTGGTGGGCGACGACCTTTTCGTGACGAACCCCGAGCGACTGTCGCGAGGCATTGCCGATAAAGCTGGCAATTCGTTGCTGGTCAAGGTGAACCAGATCGGCACATTGTCGGAAACGCTGATGGCCGTCGATATGGCGCATCGTGCGCGCATGACAGCGGTGATGAGCCACCGGTCGGGCGAGACGGAAGATGCCACGATTGCTGACCTCGCGGTTGCGACGAATTGCGGTCAGATCAAAACCGGATCGCTGGCGCGGTCCGACCGGTTGGCGAAATATAACCAACTGATCCGGATCGAAGAAACGCTCGACGAGACAGCCGTTTACGCGGGCAAATCCGTTCTTCGGTAAAGCATGATTTGCACAAGGGGCGGCGGACGCATGGGGGCGGATGACATCATAGAGCGCCTTGGCTTGGCGCCGCATCCCGAAGGCGGATGGTATCGCCAAACCTGGATCGCTCAGGAAATACCGCGCCCGAGCGGCACCTGTATTTACTTCCTGCTGAAGTCGGGGGAGCGGAGCCACTGGCACCGCGTGGATGCGACAGAGATTTGGCACTTCTATGCGGGTACGCCCCTAACTCTCTCGATGGCCGAAACCGAGAGGGGACCTGCCGCGCAAAGCGTTCTTGGCCCGGAATTGTCACTTGGGCAGACCCCGCAGGTGATTGTGCCCGCCGATCATTGGCAAAGCGCAGAGGCGGGCGAAGGGTGGGCTTTGGTGGGATGTACTGTTTCGCCCGGGTTCACGTTTGATGGCTTTGAACTGGCAGCGCCGGATTTCGACATTCCGGCCGCCTGAGAGGGCTTGCACCAGACCACAAGGGGCGGTAACAGGCTGCGCTGGCGGGTGATTAGCTCAGTGGTAGAGCGCTTCGTTCACATCGAAGATGTCAGGAGTTCAAATCTCTTATCACCCACCATTTACCCCGCATTAGACGGTTAAGCGCAGCCAAGTTGTTTCTTTTGGCGCGGCGTTGTTGAGCGTTTGCGGCACAGATACTCGCTCAAAGCCTTTTCACGACCGATACTTGTGACTTCCTCCGCAACAGCCCGTTTCAGATAGCTGTTTGGGTTTGCCGGGCGGGCCAACCGCTTGAGACGCAGCATTACCATAGCTCCGGTCTCCGCTGCGGTTTTGGGCGGTATGGGATGCCGATGTCGTGGGAGAGTTGCGCGTCGCGTTCGAGCCGTTCTATCGCGTGTTGGGTTCTGTGGCTAGCTATCGCTCGGTCGATCATTTTCGCCACGCGCTGCAAGGGATGGGCCATATCTCATTCTCCTATCTCGACTCAGTGTGCGCTAGACGCTACGACCTCAAGTGAACTTGAGGTAAAGCTCTTTTTTATTCGCGGAGGTATGATGCGACCCAACGATCTGAGCGTGGGGGAGATGGCGGCGCGTTCCGGCGTGCCGGTTTCAACAATTCATTACTACGAAGCGGAGGGGCTGATCGAAAGTTGGCGCACCCCCGCCAATCATCGCCGTTATGACCGTCGCGAGCTTCGGCGCGTCGCGATTGCCCGCGTGGCTCTCACGGTAGGTGTCTCGCTCAAGGAAGTGCGCGAGGTGCTGGATCGGGTGCCACGCGGCAAGGCGGTCAGCAAATCCGATTGGGTGTCGGCGGCACAGCCCTGGTCTGATATGCTTGACGAGAAAATCGAGCTTTTGCAGCGGTTGCGCGACCAGATGGGGTTTTGTATCGGCTGTGGTTGCCTGTCGCTCGACAGTTGCCCGCTTTACAATGCCGATGATCTTCTCGGTCGGAGCGGGCCCGGGCCGCGACGGTGGACGGGCAAAAATGCGGAGCGTGCCTAAGCTCTTGCTGCCCGGCACATCACCGGGTAAAGCAAGAACCGGCGGGCGATTAGCTCAGTTGGTAGAGCGCTTCGTTTACACCGAAGATGTCGGGAGTTCGAGTCTCTCATCGCCCACCATACTCGCCTTCGATAGGTGCGGGACGACCGCTAAAGTAGGGCAGTTGATCGAGCGCGGTAACGCTATTGGCCCAACGCGCCCGGCTTCAAGATGGATAACGGGTTGGCACGGTCATCGGTCCATATGGGCCCGCCATCGCTCTGCACCTCAGTCCAGAGACCGCTCGTAAGAACGCGTGCCACGTCCTTTGGGTCAGCCGCGATAATCATGACATCGCTCATGCGGTAACCGGGGTCATCGGAGGCGGGGTGCGCCTGGTTTTGGCGCCAGGCCGAGACTCCAAGCGCCTCCGCCGACCGTGCGAGCGGCAGTCCAATGTCATAATAACGGTTCGAGATGTGGAACGTCAGCACACCACCGGGGTTAAGCCGTTGGAGATAAAGGTCCATCGCTTCCAGCGTCGTCAAATGTACGGGCACGGAATCGGAGGAATAGGCATCGATCACCAGGAGGTCGAAACCGATGTTGGACTGTTGTTCAAGCACAATGCGCGCATCACCCAAATGGGTCGGCGCGGTTGGCGTACATGCGGAGAGAAACGTGAAAAGCTCCGGCGTTCGCGCGACACGGTCCACCATCTCGTCGATTTCGTAGAAATGCCAGTCCTGGTCCCGCGCGGCGTAGCAGGCCAGAGAACCGACGCCTAGCCCGACAATGCCGATGCTGCCCGCGTTCTGCCCGATGTTCGATTGCAGCACCTGTCCCATGGGCCCCGCAGGATGGTAATAAGTGGTTGGAACCGGACGCCGTGCTGCCATATCGGCCAAGCGTTGCGCGCCGTGGAGTGTCGTGCCGTTTGAATAAAGTCGGACGCCGTCTTCTTCCAAAATTTGGTGCAGGCCAAAAAAACTGCGGTCGGCGAAGAGCCTGTCATCGGGGCTTGCAAGCCAGGCCGGAAGCGCGACGGCAAGCCCTGCTGCCACGGTGAAAACAGGAACGCCGGGCCGGGACAGGGCGACCAGCGCGATACCAAGGACCATAAGGGCGACAAGAGCTAAGGTGCCTGCCTCAAAGGACGCGGCAACACCGGTGAGTGTGCCGCCAATGGCAAGACCGAGTGCGCCACCACGGAGCAAGCTTTCCCGCGTCAGTCCCAAAACGCCTCGGAACAAGGCGATTAGGGCGAGGCTCATCGTCACTGTGCCCTCGATGAGATCCGAGAAAAGGTAAGGCGCTAGAATCGAGTTGAAGAGGCCGCCGAGCGCGCCGCCGACCGACATTGTCGCATAGAACGTGGTCAAATGCTCTGCACTGGGTCGCGTCTCGTACAATCCGCGATGCGCCCAGATGGCGAGGGCGAAGAAACAGAAAATCAGAAAGCCCATGGCGATTGTTGAAAGATGGTCGCCCGCCACGCCCGCGAAAAGGCAAATGCCTGCGACGGCAATCAACTGGCAGCATTGGGTGAACCAGAGCCCGGTGAAAAGCGTGGTGCTTCGGAACGCGAGCACAAAACTCAACAAGTAGAGGGCCAGCGGTATCACCCAGATCAACGGCACAGCGCCGATATCCGTGGTGATCTTCGACGTGACCGCCAGCATCAACGACGAGGGGATGAAAGCGAGGAAGAGCCAGTAGGCCCGGGTCTCCAAACGGGGCGCGGGTGTCGCTCTTCGTTCGGTCCGTTTGGTTTCGCCAGGGGACAGGCCGTTGAGCCCACACGCTAAAAGACCGATGCCGAGGACAAAGAAGCCGATGGCAAACCCACGGGATATGTCGCCCGCGCCGAAAAGGGGTTCGGCGATCAGGGGAAAAGCCATAAGCGCGAGCAGGGAGCCGATGTTGGACGCCCCGTAGAGAAAATACGGATCATCGGCGGAATACCCACCCGACCTTGCATACCATGCCTGGATCAGGGGGGCGTTGGATGACAGGAGGGCGAAAGGTACGCCGACGCCGATCGCGAAGAGACCAAGCGTCTGCCACGCAATCGCCGAGGTTGGATCAAGCTGCCAACCCGGGGGGATCGCAGGCGGCAGAAAGGTCAACGCAGCACCCCAAATTGCGATATGCACCATGACTTGCTTTTGCGGTGTCAGGTATTGCGATGAGAAATGCGCGTAGAGATAGCCGAGAAGCAGCACGGTTTGGAAAAAAAGCATTGCAGTTGCCCAGACCGCCGGTGATCCGCCGATTATCGGGAGCACGAGCTTTGCAAAGAGAGGTTGTACGAAGAACAGCAGTGCGGCGCTGAGAAAGATGGTTGCGGTAAAAATGACCTGCATCCATCGCGCACGCGCATGTTTTTCAGGGGCAGCGGTATGAACCATCGAACCTTTGTAAGTGCTAGCAATGTCCCAAGGCGTTGAGACACGAAAAATGTGGTTGCTTTATGACCTGCCTTAGGAGTCTCAGTATGTGCGCTTGTAAACATATGCTGATCATTTAGTCGGGTACTGTTCTTTTTTGTAATGCGCTAGATTTGTCCTCAACTTACACAGCTGGAGACATTGCCATGAGTTGGAACCCTGCGCTCGACCCCGATTGCCCGTCAGGCGACGATGCCCGCGCCATTGAACACGTCATTATACCTCGCGCGCGCGATCTCGGTGGATTTGAAGTCCGCCGTGCCTTACCCGCGCCCAAGCGTCAAATGGTTGGCCCCTTCATCTTCTTCGATCAGATGGGACCGGCGGAGTTCCTGCCGACCAAGGGGCTCGATGTCAGACCTCACCCGCATATCGGTCTTGCGACGATTTCCTATCTCTACCGGGGTCGGATGCATCACCGTGACAGTCTCGGCACTGACAGCTGGATTGAGCCCGGCGCGGTGAACTGGATGGTGGCTGGCCAAGGGATCACCCATTCCGAGCGGATCGATGATGAGACGCAGGTTGATCCGATGCCCTTCTTTGGGATCCAGACCTGGGTCGCCTTGCCGAAGGACCATGAAGATCGCGCGGCAGAATTTCAGCACGCCCCAAAGGAAGCGCTGCCCCTTCTCGAAGGGGAAGGCAAAGAGTTACGGCTGATCCTCGGTGACGCCTACGGGGAAAAGGCGCCCGTGGATACCGCGTCGGAAATGTTCTATGTCGATGCCGTTTTGCAGGCGGGTGCTAAACTGCCACTGCCTGACAACCACGAGGACCGGGGCGCCTATGTGGTCGAAGGGTCGGTCGAAATTGCCGGCGACAGCTTTGCGGCCGGACAGATGATGGTGTTTCGCCCCGGTGACCGGGTATCCATGACAGCCGGACCGCTTGGGGCGCGTATCATGTTGCTTGGCGGCGAAACCTTGGAGGGCCCGCGTTACATTTGGTGGAACTTTGTTGCCTCCTCAAAGGAGCGGATCGAAGAGGCCAAAGAAGCGTGGGCACAAGGGGAATGGGAGACCAATCCGCGTTTTCAACTGCCGCCCGGCGACGATCAGGAATTCATACCGCTGCCTGATCGGTGATGCTGCGAAACGGCGCGTGCTCCGCACGCACGCGATGATAGATTGGGCTCCGCCCGCCCGGCGCTAAGGCGCCGGGCTCCTGGAGTATTTTCGACAGAAGAATTGTTTGGGTTGGCCCAAGGTTTAGACTTTTCGGGCAACGATGAAACGGCTCGGGGTCGAGGGCGGGTAGAGTCCGGTTTCAACGATCTGGAAGCCGGAGGCAGCTACCTTAGTGTCAAGCTCATCCACGGTCAGAAAATTCACATGGGGCGCTTTACCTAACAGTTGCAGCGTTTTTACAAGGGGCCTGTAATACCACTTTCCGCCAATTGCCGGTGTTTTTGAGATGAACACACCGTCTTTAGGGAGCTTTGCGTGAATCATCCCGAGAGCGGCGTCGATATCCGGGAGGAGGTGCAGGAGGTTGAAAGCAAGTACTGTGTTGAATGGACCTTTCGCGAAGGCTGCGGCGTCCACGCCGGCCCGGTGGAATTCCGGCGTCGGTTCTGCGGCGGCAGTCTTGCCACGGGCGATATCGATCATGCCTTGGGAGATATCGGTCGCAACATAGCGTGTTGTCCCGTCGCAAAGGCGGAGGGCGGTGGACCCGGTCCCGCAACCCAGTTCCAATGCTGTGGTTTCTGATCCCAGGTAGGTTTTCACGCGCGCGAGGGTCGTCTCGTAAGCGTCAACGTTGGAAATCGGTTGTTTAGCGTATTTGGGGGCGATGCGGTCCCAGAAAGCGTTGTCGGTCATCTGGTTTCTCCTTGTCATGGGCAGCGTGTTCGCACATACGGGTTTGAAGGGATATTAGGGAATTTTGCGTTTCTCGCATACGTTTTCGCATGAATTGGGCAGCGATCAATTTTGACTGGAACCAGGCCCGGGCGCTTTTGGCGACGGTGGATGAAGGCTCACTTTCAGCGGCCGCGCGGGTGTTGAACTTGACCCAACCCACCCTTGGTCGCCAGGTTGCCGCGTTGGAAGAAGCGCTGGGTCTCGTACTTTTTGAAAGGTCTGGCCGACATCTTTTGCCGACACCTGCAGCGCGCGAGATTGCCGAACATGTTCGAAAGATGGGCGAAGCGGCAACGGCGATTTCACTTTCGGCGACCGGCCAGTCGAAGTCGCTGGAAGGAACTGTCAAAGTCTCGGCAACGGAGATGTATGGCGCACAGGTCGTCCCGTCTTTTGTGGCGTCGCTGCGCAAGCGCCACCCGGGCATAGTGATTGAGGTCGTCGCCACCAACGCGTTGAGTGACTTGCGTCAGCGCGAAGCAGACATCGCCATACGAAATGCGGACCCGAAAGACCCCGACATGATCGCGCGGCGTCTTTTTGACGAAAGCGGTGGGCTCTTTGCCTCTCTCGATCTTGTCCGACAGTTTGGCCCATTTCGATCCGTCGAAGACTTGCGGACGGCACCCTTTGTCGGCTTCGCCTCGACCTCCGGTGTCATCGAAGAGCTTCACAAGCGTCAAGTGCCTGTAACGGCAGCAAATTTCGTGGCAGGTTCCGAAAACCATCTGGTGCATTGGGAAATGGCGCGTGCGGGAGTTGGCATTGGATTGAATGGGTCGAAAATCGGCGCGCTGACCGATAGTATGGTGCCGGTGCTGCCCGAAGCGGTTCACTTTGAGTTTCCTGTCTGGCTGGTTGCGCCGCGCGAGTTGAAGACGAACCCTCGCGTTCGGTTGGTATACGATGCACTTTCTGCGTATCTGACGACGTTCCATTCGAGCACGGGGCGGCACAGTTTAGAGGTCGATGGTAACACGGAGACGGCATTTGACGCTTGACGCTTCCCAGACCACTCGCTACATCCCGGCCTCACGCGCGGTTGTAGCTCAGTTGGTTAGAGTACCGGCCTGTCACGCCGGGGGTCGCGGGTTCGAGCCCCGTCAACCGCGCCACTTTTCCACCGAACCGATAGCTTTGAAGTAATGGGCGACAAACGCGTCGATACGATGAACGACATCGCCTTTGATCGGTGTGGTTCTGGTCCGCCGGTGCTTTTCCTACATGGGTTTCCGCAGACGAAAGCGCTTTGGGATCCTGTGATTGCCGAATTGGACGGTGTCGAGGCGGTTTGGGCTGATCTGCGCGGCTATGGTGCGTCCTGGAAGCCAGACCCTGGTCGGGACAACGCTGAATACAGTTTTCGCGCCATGGGGGGCGATATGTTCGCTCTCATGGATGCACTTGGGCATCCGAAATTCCATCTGGTTGGGCATGATCGCGGCGCCCGGGTGGCCTATCGCATGGCGTTGGATGCGCCCGAGCGGGCTTTGAGTCTGACCGTTATGGACATCCTGCCGACGGACGCGCTGGTCGCGGCATGGGCGTACCCCGTGTCAAAAGCGTATTTTCACTGGAGCTTCCTTGCCCAGCCCGCGCCTTTTCCCGAGCATATGATCGAGGCGGACCCCGATCACTTTTTTGAGGCATGCCTGTTGGGTTGGGGCGGCGCGCGCCTGTCGGATTTCCCTGCAATCGATGCGTATCGCGCGGCATGGCGGCAGCCTGAAGCGATTGCCGGCATGTGCCATGACTACCGCGCCGGCGTTAGCGTTGATCTTGCGCATGATGCGGCAGAGGCCGATCGGGTACTCAACATGCCGTCGCTTGTGCTCTACGGCGCGAGCGGGGTGATGGCGAAACACTTCGATGTGGGGGCCGTGTGGTCGGAACGCTTGGCCTCCCCAGTGATCAAAGCCATGCCGGGTGGGCACTTTTTCGTGGATCAAACGCCCGGCGAGGTGGCTGTCGCGCTGCGGGGGTTCCTTCCTATTTAATCGATCGTCTAAGGCAGTAACGCGCCATTCTTGGCGTTTCGCCATGGGCACACGTTTTCCTATCCGTCACATGCTTATCTACCGCGATGACCGCTGCGCCTTAGGTAATCGCCTCCAAGACCCTCGCCCAGGAACGCGCTCCCTTGTGAAACGATGCGAGGTCGTATTTTTCGTTGGGGGCGTGCAAGGCATCGTCATCAAGACCAAAACCGATCAGCATCGAGTCGAGGCCCAGAATTTCTTTGAAGTGACCGGCAATGGGAATGGACCCACCACCGCCGAGGAAAGCGGCAGGGTTTGGCCATTCATCGGAAAGGGCTTTCCGGGCCGCTTCAAAAGCCGGGTTCGACGTCGACATGACGGAGGCGGGCGATGCGCCGTGGTCGGCAAACTCGACTTTGCAATCCGGCGGCAGCATGGCTTCAACCATGGCGCGGAAATTCTTGCGGATGGCATGGGGGTCTTGCGTTCCAACCAGCCGGAAACTGATCTTGGCGGATGCTTTCGACGGTAGAACTGTTTTGAAGCCGTCGCCTGCATATCCACCGGCGATCCCATTGACCTCGCATGTGGGCCTTGCCCACACCTGCTCGAGGACGCTCCGCCCGTCCTCGCCCGCCGGAACGGACAAGTCGACACTTCCCAGAAACGCCTCCGGATCGAAGCCAAGCGCTTCCCATTGGGCCAGCACATCGGCAGGCGTCTCGGCCACACCATCGTAGAACCCCGGCACGGTGACGCGGCCCGTATCGTCATGCAACGCGGCAATGATGCGAGACAAGACGCGGATTGGGTTGATTGCGGCGCCACCGTAATAGCCCGAGTGCAAATCGCGGTCGGCGCCTACGATTATGACTTCCTCGCCCAGGAGCCCCCGGAGCGATGTCATGATTGCTGGCGTTTGTCTGTTGAACATCGATGTATCACAGATCAGCGCGAGGTCCGGTTGGCTGAGTTCGTTCTTGTGGTCTTCCAGAAAGGGAACAAGCGAAGGCGAGCCCGATTCCTCTTCGCCCTCGAAGAGGAATGTGATTTTGCACGGCCATTTGCCGTGCGTTGCTTGCCACGCGCGGCAGGCTTCGACAAACGTCATAAGTTGGCCTTTGTCATCGGCTGTCCCACGGCCTCGGATGACTTTGCCTTGGGGCGTTTCCTCGACAGCGGGATCGAAAGGGTCCCGTGACCAAAGGTCAAGCGGATCAACGGGTTGCACGTCATAATGGCCATAGAACAGGAGATGGGGAGCGCCCTCGCCAACATGTCCGACAACCATGGGATGGCCTGGGGTCTGGCGCGCTTCTGTCGCGACACCCATTGAGCCGAGGTCTTCCACCAGCCAATCAGCGGCCCTTTGGCAGGCGTCCTTATAGGCGGGATCGGTAGAAATCGAGGGAATGCGTAGCAGTGCATCCAGCCGCGAGAGTGCCGCGTCTAGGTCGTCGTCGATCTTGGTGAGGACGGTATCGAGTGTCATGGGTCATGCCTCCAATGTTGTCCTGAAAGTATCAGCAGTGCCCGGGGCGTCCAGTGCGCACCTGCGACAATTGGCACAGGAGGAAAGAGGTGTGAATTCAATGTGAAGCGGCGAAGTTTGATCTATATCAACGCGGCAGTGGATGTACACTCTTTAGAAACGTTTTAAATTGCTCTATCGAGGGCTTTGAGAGAACAAAGGACCGGAAAGTGGACCATACTGAGTATCTGGATCGCGCGTTGCAGCAGCTGCAAGATGAGGGCCGTTATCGGACCTTCATCGACATCGTGCGAACCCAGGGGCAATTCCCCCATGCTGTTTGGCGGCGGCCCGATGGGTCCGAGCAACCGGTAACGGTATGGTGCGGAAACGATTACCTCGGCATGGGTCAGCACCCGGAGGTGCTGTCGGCGATGACCGATGCGCTGCACACAACCGGTGCAGGGTCGGGGGGCACGCGCAACATCAGCGGCACCACAGTTTATCACAAAGCTCTGGAGGAAGAACTCGCCGATTTGCATGGCAAGGAGGCATCCCTGCTGTTCACCTCCGCTTACATTGCCAATGACGCGACGTTGTCCACTCTGCCAAAGCTCTTTCCCGGCCTAATCATATATTCCGACGCGCTAAATCACGCCTCGATGATTGAAGGTATCCGCAGGAATGGCGGTGCAAAGCGTATCTTCCGCCACAACGATGTGGCGCATCTGCGCGAACTTATGGCCAGTGACGATCCGGCGGCGCCTAAGCTGATTGCGTTTGAATCGATCTATTCCATGGATGGCGATTTCGCCCCACTGAATGAGATTTGCGATCTCGCCGATGAGTTCGGGGCCCTCACCTATCTTGATGAGGTGCATGCGGTTGGCATGTACGGTACTCGGGGTGGCGGCGTGGCAGAACGGCAGCGGCTTGCCCATCGCATTGATATCATTAACGGCACCCTCGCCAAAGCATATGGCGTTATGGGGGGGTATATCGCAGCTTCCGCAAAGATGTGCGACGCGATCAGGTCCTATGCCCCAGGTTTCATCTTTACTACGTCGCTGCCACCGGCCGTCGCCGCGGGCGCGCTTACGTCCGTAAAACTGCTCAAATCGGATCAAACCCGGCGCGAACAGCACCAGACGCAAGCGAAAATACTTAAAATGCGGTTTAAGGCGATGGGACTTCCGTTGATCGATCACGGCAGTCATATCGTTCCGGTGATCGTCGGCGATCCCAAGCACACCAAAATTCTGTCGGACATGTTGCTTGAGCAGCATGGGGTTTATGTGCAGCCCATTAACTTCCCGACGGTCCCGCGCGGTACGGAACGGCTGCGCTTTACGCCATCGCCGGTACATGGCCCGCGCGAAATTGATCACCTTGTGAAATCAATGGACGCACTTTGGTCCCATTGTGCCCTAAATCGCGCCGACCTCTCTGCTTAAACTCAATCGTGACCGTTGTTTAGCTGTATGTTAAACGTTAACGAGCGATGCTCAGGGCCGATTCTGTTGCCCTGACTTGGGGAGCGAGATGAGTGCCAAGGGGCAGGACATATGATCGGCCGTCCTGAGACGCCGGATGCTTCGGAAGAACATCAAGCCCTGAAGGGTTTCGATGACTTTGAGCTGTCCCTCGGTGACATTATGCGTGGCGAACGCGCCACGATGGGCAAATCCCTCCTTGATGTGCAACGTGAATTGAAGATCAAAGCGACTTACATCTCAGCGATTGAAAATACCGACCCAAGTGCATTTGATACACCAGGGTTCGTCGCGGGGTATGTTCGGTCCTATGCGCGCTATCTTGGACTCGATCCGGAATGGGCGTTCAAGACCTTTTGTGACGAAGGCAATTTCGAGGTGGCGCATGGCATGTCACCCGACGCCCGAGTGCGGTCTGACCGCACGCCAGGCGTCAAGAAAAGCGGCCGGACCACACAAAAACCCGCCCATTTGCGTGATCCTTTCACGGAGCCCTCGGTCAGCTACCTGCCGAAAGGCGACGCGGCGCTGTCCAGCATTGAGCCGCGCGCTGTGGCGTCCATTGCTGTCCTCTTGGCGTTGCTCGCTGGGATCGGTTACGGAGCCTGGGCGGTGTTGCAAGAGGTGCAGAAAGTCCGCCTGACGCCCGTAGAGCAAACACCGGAAGTCCTTGCGGAACTGGACCCCCTCGCGGAAGCCTTGCGCCCCGAGCCCGAAGCAATCGAAGAAGGCAGTGGTTTTGCCGCCCCCGCAGGCGATCGCCTTGGCCGTGCTTCGCGACCTGAGGCGCTCGATATTCCTGTGATGATCGCGCGTGATGGGCCGATTGCCGCGATTGACCCTGAAACAATCGGAACGCTCGCGCCAAGCCGAACGGAAGGGTTCATCGCGGCGCGCACACCGCGGCCTGACAACCTACCTTTTGCTATTCCCGGTGAGACAACACTTGCCGCGACATCCGATGAGGCCGTGTTCGGACCGCCAGCGCCGCCGGTCCAGGTGATTGAAACTATTGATCCAAACGTCACGCTCTTCGCAGTGCGCCCCTCCTGGGTTCGGGTTCGCGCGAATGACGGAACCGTCATTTTCGAGAAAATTCTCGATGCGGGCGAACGTTTCGAAGTACCCGTCACCGAGGAGCCGCCTACCTTGCGCGCAGGCAATGCGAATGCGTTGTTCGTCTCCATTGGAGATCAAACCTACGGCCCTATGGGGACCGGGCCAGAGGTTGTGAAGGGCGTTTTGCTGGCAGCCGACCCGATCAAAGAGAATTTTTCTGTCGCAGACCCGGCTGATGACCGCGATCTCGCCCGTTTTATTAACGTTGCTGAGGCACAATCGGACCAATAAGGCCGCATTGCCAGCCGCGCTTCCCCAGCATATGTATCGGACAACAAGTCCTGCGCGAGCCACCTGATGTCGCTTAACCATGTGCGCCCATGGCGTAACATCTACCGTCGAAAGTCCCGCCAAATCCACGTGGGTTCGGTGCCGGTAGGGGGCGATGCGCCGATCAGCGTCCAGACCATGACCAATACGGTCACAACGGATATCAAGGCAACGATTGAGCAAGTTCAGGCGGCGGCCGAGGCGGGCGCGGATATTGTACGCATCAGTGTGCCGGACAAGGGCAGTTCCGCCGCTTTGAAGGAGATCGTCCGAGAGAGCCCCGTGCCGATCGTGGCTGACATTCACTTTCACTACCAACGGGGTATTGAAGCGGCGGAAGCAGGCGCTTCCTGTCTTCGCATCAACCCCGGAAATATAGGTGATGAAAAACGGGTGCGCGAGGTCATCAAAGCGGCGCGCGATCACAATTGTTCCATTCGGATCGGGGTCAACGCGGGGTCATTGGAAAAGCACCTGCTCGACAAGTATGGGGAGCCATGCCCCGATGCGATGCTGGAAAGCGGTCTCGACCATATCAAGATATTGCAGGATAACGATTTTCACGAATTCAAGATCTCCTGCAAAGCCTCCGATGTCTTCATGGCCGCCGCGGCGTATCAAGCGCTTGCCGAAGCGACGGACGCCCCAATTCATCTTGGCATAACGGAAGCGGGCGGGCTGACCTCAGGTACAATCAAAAGCGCGATTGGCCTTGGCAATCTGCTTTGGATGGGTATTGGCGACACTATTCGGGTTTCACTCAGCGCTGATCCGGTAGAAGAGGTGAAAGTCGGCTACGAAATCCTGAAATCGCTCGGTCTGCGGCACCGGGGTGTGAACATCATTTCTTGCCCGTCCTGTGCCCGCCAGGGCTTCGATGTCATCAAGACGGTGGAGGCGCTCGAGAAGCGCCTGGAGCATATCAAGACGCCCATGAGCCTGTCGATCATTGGCTGTGTTGTGAATGGTCCGGGCGAGGCCTTGATGACCGATGTCGGCTTCACCGGCGGTGGGGCAGGGAACGGCATGGTCTATCTGGCGGGAAAGCAAAGCCACAAGATGTCGAACGATGAGATGGTTGACCATATCGTCGAGCAGGTCGAAGCGAAGGCCGCAGAAATCGATTCCGCGCAAGAAGCGGCGGAATAGGTCGTGGCGCTGGGCAAAAAGCTCAACGGCACTTTGCGCGCGTTCATCGAGCGCCAACCGGTTTTCTTTGTCGCGACCGCTGCCCATGACGGCCGGGTGAACTGTTCGCCAAAAGGGGCAGACAGTCTGCGTATCGTGGACGATACGCGGCTCAAGTGGCTGAACCTGTCCGGCAGTGGGAACGAAACAGCGGGGCATCTGAGGCAGGTTAACCGCATTACTCTGATGTTTTGCGCCTTTGAAGGGGACGCCTTAATTCTGCGGGTCTATGGCAAAGCCGTTGTGGTGCACCCGCGGGACCCGGAATGGGCCGATGCGATTGCAGATTTCCCGACCATGGCGGGCAGTCGGCAAGTCATCGAGGTGAATATAGAGGCTGTTCAAACATCCTGCGGCACCGGGGTGCCGGTCATGCGCTTCGATAAAGATCGCGTCGATAATGAACTTTTGCCATTTTACGAAGATATGGGGCCCGATAGCGTCAAAGACTATTGGCGCCGCAAAAATACGGAAACGATCGACGGTTTTGAGACAGGATTGTTTAATGACTAGTCGGGGCGGGCGCTGCTAGCCGCGCGTTTCACGAATACTCGCAACGATGCTCTGCATCTGTTCGAGCTCCACGTACCCGCGCACAAAGTTATCGCCCATAATGAAGCTTGGCGTCCCGGCAATCCGTAGGGCCTGACCAAGTGCCCGGTTGTTGCGGATAATTGTGCTGACGGCCTCGCTGTTCATTTTCGCAAGGATCGCTGTCGTATCGGTGATGCCCGCTTGTTCCGCAATCCGTCCGAGTATTCCCTGGTTGACCGGACCTTGCCACTCCATCAGGGCATCGTGCACGGCGGAATAGCTCTCGTCGCCATTCACCATTTTGGTCGCAATCGCAAATCGGGACGCTAGCTCGCTCTCCGGGCCGAGAATAGGAAATTCCTTTACGATCAGCCTTATATTGGTGTCGCCAGCCAGTAATGTCTGCACCTGCGGATGGGCGCGCTTACAGAAGCCACAGCGATAGTCGAGGAACTCCACAATGGTAACATCGCCATCGGGATTGCCGCCGATCCAGCTATGACCGTCCTCGAAAATTGCCGCGCGGTATTGCTCCAGAAGCAACTGTTCCTGCGCCGCAGCTTCGGCAGCGCGTCGTTCTTCGAGCACGCCGATCGCTTCCATCAGCACTTCCGGGTTCTCCATGAGATAGCTGCGAATCTCGGCGCGGAAGGCCTCGCGCTCGGGTTCGGACATGGCGTCGATGTCGAACGCTGTGGCTGTCGATGCGGCAAGACTTAGGGCAGTCGCAGTTACAAATGCGCGGATCATTTCACACTCCTCGGAGATGTATCGCGAGGATGCCAGAACGGGCGCAGAACGCAACCACTTCACGCGGAAGTGTGGATTGACGTTCGGTGGTCCCCTTGGCAGGGAGAGTGGGACGTCAATCGAGTACAAACCCATGCGCAAGTCCCGCCGCTCAAACGTTGATCCGTTCATCGTGATGGATGTCATGGAGGCGGCCGCCAAAGCCGAGGCGGCCGGTCGACATATCATTCACATGGAAGTCGGACAGCCAAGCACTCCGGCGCCTGCCACCGCGCGACGCGTCTTGGCCGAGGCAATGTCGACAGATGCCATGGGCTACACGGTGGCTTTGGGGTTGCCAGCCCTGCGCAAGCGCATTGCGCGGTGGTACAAGGACAGGCACGCGCTCGAAATATCACCAGACCGCATCGTGATTACCAATGGTTCTTCGGGGGCGTTTCTGTTGGCTTTCACCGCGCTTTTCGATGCGGGCGACCGGGTGGCCCTTGGTGCGCCTGGATATCCGTCCTACCGGCAAACTTTAGCTGCGCTCAGCCTCCAACCCGTTGATATTTCAACGCGGATCGAGGATCGGTACCAGCCGACACCCGACGGGTTGCCAGATGAGATGGCGGGTCTCATCGTGGCATCGCCTGCCAATCCGTCGGGCACGATGCTTAGTCGTTCGGCTCTCGCGGACCTCATTCGGGCGACATCTGCCCGAGGCGCTGCCTTTGTGTCTGACGAAATCTACCACGGCATTGAATATGAGCATCCAGCGATCAGTGCGCTGGAAATCTCCGATGACGTCTATGTCATCAATTCGTTTTCCAAGTATCACTCAATGACCGGGTGGCGGGTTGGCTGGATGGTCGTGCCCGAGGACCATATTCGAACTGTCGAGCGCTTGGCGCAGAATATGTTCATTTGTGCCCCCCACGTCAGCCAGGTTGCGGCCCTGGCAGCCATGGATTGCGATGAAGAGCTGATCGGCAACTTGGAGGTTTATCGGACTAACCGAGCGCTTATGTTAGAGGGCTTGCCCAAGGCAGGTTTTAGCAAAATCGCACCACCTGACGGCGCCTTTTACATCTACGCCGATATCGGTGATTTCACCGATGATAGTCGAGCCTTTGCAGCGCGTATTCTGGCGGAGGCGGGTGTTGCCGTGACCCCCGGTCTCGACTTCGACAAGGCGCGAGGGCATCAGACATTGCGGTTTTCTTACGCAAGGGCAACCGCTGACATCAAGGAAGGCCTGTCGCGGCTTGCCCAATTCATGGCGACGCATCACGGCAATAAAAACGATTAAGAAACGAGCAAAGTTTGGAATAGCGCTTTGTTTCTGCTATGTTTCCGTTATGTTAGTGGTGCTTGGGGTAAAAGGGTCCATGGGACGATATTTTTGTGCGATGTGCATCGCGCTCGCGGCGATGATGTCGGCGCCTTCCTTCGCGGAGGAGCGCCCTTCGACGCTTGTTGGTGAGGGTGCTGTCGTTGTTGATGACGGTGGCGAGGTAGACTTAACCGTCGAATTGACCCGGCCTGTGGGGTGGCGGCTCTGGTTGGAAGATGGCCCCCCGCGCATTGTTGTCGAGCTTTCCGATGTGGAGTGGACCGAAACGCCGGAGTTGAAGTCAACATCTGTTCAGTCTTTTGAGGTTATCGAAACAGCGCCTACGCGGACGGAGCTTCATGCGGTTTTGCGTGAACCCCTCAGTATCCTCTCGGCGGAGATGAAGCGGGCGCAAGATGGTACGGCAAGACTGCATGTCCAACTACAACCTACGACAGCCGAAGCATTCCAAAGCGACCTAGAAGGGGATGGCGTCGCGGCGCGTCGTTCGGATCGCCCGATGATTGCCATAGACCCGGGCCATGGCGGGCGCGATCCAGGTGCAGAGTTTGCGGGTATTCGCGAAGCAGACCTTGTCTTGGAGTTCGCGCACCGTCTGCGCGACACGTTGTTGGCAAGCGGAAAGTTTGATGTCGTGCTAACCCGAAGCGATGACAGTTTCTTGTCGCTTGATGAACGATTGACGCGTGCCCGTGAAGCTGGTGCGGATGTGCTTTTGTCGCTCCACGCCGACGCTCTTGCCGACGCTGACGCGGCATCGGGGATTGTGCTTTATCGACTGGCCGAAAGCGCACATGCCGCCGCAAACCTGCGATTGTTGGAACGGCACAGCCCCGATGATCAAATCACCGGTATGGACTTTAGCCAAACCGGGGAGGATGTGACCTTGACCCTGCTCGATTTGGCCCGTCAGCGCACTGTGCCGCGGACAAAATCACTGTCCGCCGCGTTGCTCTCAGCCCTCAAAGGCAAAGGTCTTGTGGTCAATTCACGCCCGGAAAGGACGGAGAATTTTGCCGTTCTGAAAGCGGCCGATATGCCGTCGCTCCTGATTGAACTCGGGTTTTTGTCGACCGAAGCCGATTTGAAACGCATGACATCCAAAAAATGGCAACGTGTGGCCGCGGGGGGCATCAGAAACGGGCTTATTCTTTGGACAGAGGAAGAGCAGTTTCAGTAGGCTAGTTCGCGCTCGCCATTCGAGCTGTCTTTTGACCGTGACGCGGTAACCCCATATAACAAGACCAACAGGAGGCGCCGACCCAGTGACCCGGTTCATATTCTCTTTCCTTGGCGGCATTTTCACCCTTGTCACCCTTGGCCTCGTCATGGCCGCCATCGGTGTGGGTGCGATTTTCTATGTCTACGGTCGAGACCTGCCCGACGTGACATATCTGGAAAATTATCAACCCCAGACCGTGACGCGTATCTATGCGCCAGAAGGGGACATCATGGATGAGTTCGCCGGGGAAGAACGTCGGATTTACGTGCCGTTCGAAGAGATCCCGGAGGTTGTGAAAGACGCGTTCATCTCGGCGGAGGACAAGAACTTCTATCAGCACTCAGGTTTCGATCTTCGTGCCATTGGCGCGGCGATTTATGAGGCGATAGAGACACGCGGGGAGACGGTGCGTGGCGCGTCCACGATCCCACAGCAGACCGCAAAAAACCTAATCACCGGCGGTGAGCGCGCGGTTGAACGTAAAATCAAAGAAGTGATCCTTTCCAATCGGATGGTGAACACGATCGGTCGCGAGAAAATCCTAGAGATTTATCTGAATGAGATTTTCCTGGGCCAGAATTCCAACGGTGTCGCGGCGGCGGCGCAGACTTACTTCAACAAACAATTGAGCCAACTCACGCTTGAAGAGGCTGCCTATCTCGCCGTTTTGCCGAAGGCACCGTCGCAGTACCATCCGGTGCGGCAGGAAGAGCGTGCCATCGCACGGCGAAATTTCGTCCTGCGCGAGATGTTCGAAAACGGCTACATCGACGCGGATGCCTTCGAAACGGCGCGTGTCGCACCTTTGTTGACGGTGCAAGCGGGCGATCATGAGAACTTCCGCACGGCACTTCCGGACCGTGACTACGTCAGCGATCAAATCCGGCGTCAGGTGGTCCGCGAATTCGGGGACGAAGCGTTCAAGTCCGGCGGCCTCACGGTGCGGTCGACCGTGGATGAGGATATGCAGGCGATCGCAGCACTGGCCTTGCGTGAGGCGCTCGAAGAGTATGACCGCGCGCAAGGCGAGTGGCGCGGACCGGCGGCCACTATAGACCTTGAAAGCCTGCAAGGTGTAGTAGACGGCGAGGCCGCATGGCGGGTCGCCCTTCGGCGAACACCAAAGCTGGCCCGCGATGTGGTCGATTGGTTCCCGGCCGTGGTGCTAGAGGTTGGTAGTTCATCGGCCCGTATCGGGGTCGAGAACTGGGATGACGGGGCGGATGGGCATTGGGTCACACCCGAAGATGTTGGGTGGATTAATGGTGCGCGGGTCGCGGGCGATATTTTGAGCGTGGGCGACGTGATCTATGTGCGCCACGAAGGTGGCTCTGCCTCAGACCCAATATTCTCGCTGCGGCAGGTGCCAGGCGTGCAAGGCGGCTTTATGGCCATGGATGTGAATACGGGTCGCGTATTGGCAATGCAGGGCGGCTTTTCTTACCAAGTTTCGAACTTTAACCGGGCGACGCAGGGCCGCCGGCAGCCGGGGTCCTCGTTCAAGCCGTTTGTTTACGCTGCAGCGCTCGACAGTGGGTTCACGCCAGCAACCATTATCATCGACGCGCCGATCGAGGTCTCGCTGCCGGGCGGCGAAGTGTGGCGTCCGAAGAACGCCTCAAACCAGTTCTATGGCCCAACGCCGTTGCGCACCGGGATTGAACGCTCTCGTAACCTGATGACGGTCCGCTTGGCTGAAGAGGTGGGCATGTATACCGTCGCCGGATACGCCGAACGTTTTGGGGTGTATGATCGCATGGATGCGTTTCTTGCGAATTCACTCGGGAGCCAGGAGACTACCCTCTATCGTATGGTTTCGGCCTATGCGATGTTTGCCAATGGCGGCGAGCGGGTTGAGCCCACGTTGATCGACCGTGTGCAGGACCGTTGGGGCACGACCGTATATCGACATGACCAGCGTATCTTCGAAGAGGGGGCGACGCGGGAAGTTCTTCCCGGCGCATTGCCGCGGATCACGTCAGACCGGAAGCGGGTCATGAACCCCATAACGGCGTACCAGTTGACATCGATGATGCGGGGTGTCGTGGATCGCGGCACCGCGTCGAAAACGGTAAACCTGTCGGTGCCTGTTGCTGGGAAGACCGGCACGACAAACGACGCACGCGATGTGTGGTTCGTCGGCTTTACGTCGACAATCGCAGCGGGCTGCTACATCGGTTTCGACCAGCCGAAATCCCTCGGGCGCGGTGCATCCGGCGGCGGCATGTGCGGGCCGGTTTTCCAGAAATTCATGGCCAAGGCGGTTGAAAAATACGGCGGCGGGCGCTTTGCAATTCCGCCGGGCGGCCGATTTATCAAGATCAACCGGTACAACGGCTCGCGGCTTCCTGACTACGCCGAAGGGGAGCAAGTCGTAGCGGAGTATTTCCGCGAAGGGGAAGAGCCGGTCTTCGGCATTGCCTTTGACGGTGGGTTTGCCATGGGGGCAAATTTGCCCATGTTCACAGATACGGAACTCGGGCGAGACGCGAATATCGTCGAAAACGGGCAGGGCGAACTGGTCGAAGTGCCGCGCCAAGCGACGGTCAACGAGATCTCTTCCGGCGGTCTCTACTAGGTCTGTCTGAAGTTAATCTAAAATATTAAGCAGCGCTGTTTGTCTTCGCTCGCAAGGAGAGATCGTGAAGAAGCGCACAACATTCTAGGCAGATTGCACAGGTGAAGAAAGTCCTGTTGGCCGCTCTCGCGCTTCTCGCCATTGCGGCGGTCGGTGTCGGCACATTGCTTTTGCCCGGCCCCGCTGAGCGCGCTGCTCCCACCGATGCCCAAGGCTACCGGGTGGTATCCGTGCCAGCCCGGCATCGTGAAGGTACATGTTCGAGCCGTCTCTGGTATCTGACCGGAGCTATGTGTTGCAACCAAGTAGAGATGTCACTGGGTTTGCAAATCAAAAGAGGCACCAAGACGTGGGACGTTGGCAAGGCTTAGCAGCCCGGCGACCTCAAATATCGCAGTGATGAAGAGCCTTGCGGGTGTAGGATCAGGAGATGAGGCTGACGTATTCTTCACGAACGTCTTCGTCAATTTGCACACCGCTATTGCCGCCGTATAGTCGATCATGCTGGTCTTTTCGAGGCCCAGAAATCCAGTAGTGATCGCCGCTCTCGGTCTCGAAATAGTTCGCTTTGAAGCCTGCACCCTTCAGGCTCTGAAATTTCAGGCCCTTGTAGTACAGCGTCTTCCCCGACTTCGAAAAATAGACACGCCCAATTACAGCAGGACCCTCAAGCCCTTCTGCTTTGCTCTCAATATACATGATCTTTGAGCGTGACAGCCGGAATTGTGACGGCAGTTCCTCGTCGAGCTGGAGTTTGTCCATCCAATGATCGGCGTGTCTCATCCCGACGTAGTAATTGCATTGTTCTTTGAAGTCATCCCTCCGCAGCGGCTCGCTCTGCGCGCGTAGTCGGCTTCCATCTGTAATGGGTCACCCGGAAACCATCGGTTCAGCCATGGCTGTCGATGATTGGCCAGGCAAATCAGAACCATTCAGCTATCATGGTGTCGCGCAAAGCTGTTATTTCAGCTTTCTTGCGGAATGTTCGACCGCCGGGCGCATTGTCATTGGTCTCCTGTCGCGTCGAAGCGAGGAGATTTGTAGCGACCCTTTCGACCGCACCCGCGCCGATGTTCACGATGATCTGATAAAAGTGATGACGGGCTTTCTAAGGGACCGCCAGTAACCCTCAGTCTTGTCTTATGCGCGAGGCCAAGTGAAGGCGAAATACCGACGTTTGGTTTTGGAAATCAACCCGTGGGGATGCGCCCGCGATCAAGCCGCCAGATCTCGTCGCCGATGTCATTTGGGAAGTACTTTCGGACCAGCGGATCATGGCCGGGCACAATCAAGTCGGGCGTCGAGGCAAGGCGGTAAAGTGTGTCAAAGCCGGTGAGCATCTTTTCCACATCTACAACGAGCGGGAAGGGCACGCGGCGCTCGAAGTTTTCGTAGAAATGGGCCGCATCCGATGCGAGCACAAGAAACCCCGCATCCGTCCGAACCCGAACCGCTTGCAGGCCCCTGGAGTGACCTCCGATGGCATGCACGGTCACGCCGTCGGCAATCTCGGCATCTCCTTCAAAGAAGATCAGTTTGCCGGCGTAGAGACGCATTACCGCTTCACAGATATGCGCGCCGGTATAGGGTGCACGCAGCACATCGTGGCACATGCAAGGGCCGGTGGCGTACGCCATTTCAGCGGCCTGCATATAGAGCGTGGCATTCGGAAACAGGTGGAGCCCGCCCGCGTGATCAAAATGCAAATGGGTGACGATCAGTTTCGTGATCTCTTCCGGTTGAATTCCAAACGGCGCCAGGGCGGGGCCAATCTCCTGTCGTAGTTCAAATCCCCGTTGCTGTGCTTCAGCACCGTCGAAGCCGGTATCGATCAGGATAACCTCATCGCCACGACGCAACAGCCAGACATAGAAGTCTATGGGGCAGGGCGCATTGTGGTTGTCATCTCCCAGAAATGCGCGCGCCCGTGTCCGGTTTGTCTGATCCGCGTAGCGGATGGCAAAAACTTCCCAATTCGACATGAGCGACCTCCCTGATTTTGCGTGACTTTAACGAGGTTTGCCGGATTGGAATAGACGCCGTCGTAGACATAGTCTTGGCGTTGCGAAATAGGTGTTCCGTCTGGAAATCGTGTTCCTTTTCCTTACAGCGCTTTACGTTTTATCTGAGCCAATTTTATCGGAAGACGCGTTCGACCGAAGGGAGAGGCAGCGTCTTTCGATTCAGAACAAACGCAAAGCGCTTTAATTGCCCGGAAAGTTCTATTTGCGATGAGAGGGCTATGCAGGCGCCCCGTGACGCACCATTGGACTTGTCCGTTTTGGACTACGTCGATCATCCGGTTTTCGCTGTCAGGAAACAGGATGGCGTGCCGTATTTCATCGAAATCAATGAAGCTGCTTGCCATTTGTTGGGCCGCAGCCGGGATGACGTTGTCGGACAAACGGCAGAAACGCTCTTTCCGGGGATGCTCGGGACGGCGCTGCATTCAACTTTCGGGCAGACGCTTGAAACTGGTGTGACCTCTGTGGAAGAGCATGAGCTGTCGCTCCAAGGTGCCGACTGCTTGGTTCGTATCAGCCTGAAACCACTCAACAAACCGCCGAATGAAACTCCTCTACTCATCGGGAGTATCGCAAACCTATCGGGCACTCAGATTATTCGAAATATGCGATCTGCGGCCGAAACGGTCGCGGGAGAGATGGAGCAGTTTATCAACCTTGCCGCCCATGACCTGCGCTCCCCCATGCAGCAGGTGAAACAAGTCGCCGCCCTACTCAGACGAGATTTCGTCGATATGGGGGATGGCAAGGTCGAGTTGATCGATCTGCTCGAGAAATTGGGCGAAAGCGCCATGGGCTTGATCGGCGACGTCCTGTCCCAAGCACAGGCCGCTGAGGTGCCAAGAACCGAAGAAAACTTCGATTTCGGCGCGCTCATGGAAGAGGTGATCGGGCTTCTCGACCCGAGCCGCCAACACATCATTCGGTACGAAACTGCCATGATGGACACGGACCGCGTGGCGACGCAGATCATTCTTCGCAATCTTATCGATAATGCGATCAAGTATGCTGCTTGTGAGCCAGATGAAACCTACGCGCCCCTCGTACTGAAGGTTTCGGTCGACCAACATCGAAACGATATGATCGCGTTTTCCATTAAAGATAACGGGAACGGCTTTACAGCGCGCGCCCTCAAATATCTGAAGGATGGACAGCTCAAGACTGGTAGTGGCTTTGGCTTACTTGGTGTCCGCCGGTTGCTTCACACCCGCGGCGGCGAGCTACTCGTGGCCCATACCGAAAATGGGCGCGGTGCGATCGTGAAGTTTATGTTGCCGGGCAGGATCGGTTCTTCTGGCAAAAGCAAAGACGTCGCCTGAGCCGCGATAGGGCTCGGTGCAGTAAGATCAGTCCTCGGCCTGCGCCTCGCCACGCTTCATGCCTGAAACACCCAGAGCCAAGGTCGCAGCCATGAGCCCATCCAGATCCCCATCCAGCACGCCCGACGTGTCCGACGTCTCGAAATTAGTCCGCAGGTCTTTAACCATCTGATAAGGTTGGAGAACATAGGACCTAATCTGGTTTCCCCAGCCCGCATCCCCCTTGCTCTCATGGGCCTCGTTGATCGCCTCGTTTCGTTTGTCGAGCTCCATCTGGTACAACCGCGATTTCAGGGCTTTCATCGCAATGTCGCGGTTTTGATGTTGGGATTTTTCAGAACTCGTCACCACGATCCCCGTGGGTATGTGGGTAATCCGAACGGCAGAATCGGTGGTGTTCACGTGCTGCCCGCCGGCCCCTGAGGAGCGATACGTGTCGATGCGAATGTCGGACGGGTTCACTTCAATCTCGATATTATCATCTACGACTGGATAGACCCAAACCGAGCTAAACGATGTGTGACGCCTTGCCGAACTGTCATAGGGGCTGATCCGCACTAGACGATGCACGCCCGACTCAGACTTTAGCCAGCCATAGGCATTGGTGCCGCTGATCTTGTAAGCTGCCGACTTGATGCCCGCTTCTTCTCCCGCACTCTCGGATTGCAGCTCAACCTTATAGCCCTTGCTTTCGGCCCACCTCACATACATGCGCGCCAACATGGACGCCCAATCGCAGCTTTCGGTGCCGCCCGCACCCGCGTTGATCTCCAAGAAGGTGTCGTTGCCGTCCGCTTCCCCATCCAAGAGCGCCTCGATCTCAGCTTGCGCCGCCCGCTCGGCCAAGGTTCGGAGCGCGGTTTCAGCCTCAGCAACCACCTCGGTGTCCTCTTCCAACTCACCGAGTTCGATCAACTCAATATTGTCGGACATCTCCTGTTTCATGCTGCTATAACGGTCCATCGCATCAACGAGCACCTGTCTGTCACGCATGAGTTTTTGCGCTTTGTCGGGATTGTCCCAAAGGTTCGGATCCTCAACCATCGCGTTGAATTCCTCAAGGCGATGCGGTGCCGTCTCCCAATCCAACCGCTGCGCGAGTAGGCTTAGCGATTTGTCAATTTGAGCCACCAGGTTCTCGGCCTCGGCGCGCATTGGAATTCTCCCGCATCAAGTGTTTCAAGCTGATAGCAACGCGCCCCAGCCGCTTCAAGCACAGTTGCTTTCGGGAAGAACACCACGCAAAATTCGCCCATGACCTCTGCATCCGTTGCAAACGCGTCGCCGAAACCTGAAATCGGGAGGGTGACGCTTCACGACATTGGAATGTCCCTGAATGCTGGGCTTTCGGACTTCCAACGCGCCCCGTTTTACGGCGTTGCCTTCGCGGCCTTCTACGCGGTCACCGGAAATCTCCTGACCTTTGTTGGTGCCGGCACTTTTCTTTGGACCCTGGTTCTGGCGCTCGGATTTCCTCTGGTCGCCCCATTTGCTGCTGTTGGGTTCTACGAAGTCAGTCGACGCCTCGAAGCCGAAGAACCGCTGGATCGAAGCGCGATCCTAAATGTCATCTGGTCCGAACGGCGCCGTCAACTGCCTTGGATTGGCGTTGTTCTCGCGTTGATCTTCTTGTTTTGGAGTTTTTTCGCCCACATGATGGTTGCGCTTTTCTTGGGCGTCTCCTCGGTCGGCAACACCTCGCTCGAGGTGTTTCTTACAACTGCTGACGGGCGGAGCATGTTGGCCGTGCAAACCGCTGTCGGTGGTATAGTTGCTTTTTTAACCTTTGGCCTGACAGCTGTTTCTTTGCCGCTCCTCGTCGATAAGGAAATCGACTTTGTGTCCGCAATGTTGCTGAGCCTCAAAACCGTCAATGCCAACAGAGTAACATTCGCCCTTTGGGCGGCTTTTATCGCTTTTGGCCTGTTCCTGGCAATGTTACCGGCGTTTCTCGGCCTGTTTATCGTGCTTCCTGTGCTCGGCCACGCCACTTGGCATATATACCGTCGCGCCCTTGTTCACCCCACGCCGTGAAGCCAGTTTGTTTCATCTGGTTCCCAAATACCTCGGGGTTTGGGGCAGAGCCCCAAATCGGCCAAGTCACGTGCGCCGAAGGCGCGCAATTGGCTGGTGTCTACGAAAAAGGGCGCCGCTATGCGACGCCCCTGATCATTCATTAAAACGCACTCAGCTACCGGTAGCTGCCGCTGGTTTTGGCGCGGCCATACCACCCGTCTTCGCATTCAGCGGGTCTTCTTGCCGCTGGACGGAACCCTCAAAATGCGCGCCAGATTCAATGGCGATGGTTTTGTGGATAATGTCACCTTCGACGCGCGCCGTTGACGTCAGGCGCACTTTCAAGCCGCGCACTTTACCCACGACACGGCCATTTACGACCACGTCGTCGGCCATGCACTCCCCTTTGACCGTGGCGCCTTCGCCAACTGTCAGCAAATGCGCCCTGATGTCGCCCTCTACATTTCCTTCGATGTTCACATCACCAGTTGTCTTGATATTGCCGGTGATTTGAAGATCGGCGGAAAGAACCGACGCAGGCGGTTTCGCCTTCGGTGTGCTGGGCGTGCTGGGTTCGCTCATGGTGGGGGCCTTTTCCTCTTTTTTAGCCGCTTTTGTTGCCTCGGGTCCTGTCTTCGGGCCCGGCTCATTGATTTTGCTCTTAGAAAACATCTCTCGCTGCCTTGATGTATTTCATCGGGTTGATGGCAGCGCCGCCAATACGAATCTCGTAATGGAGGTGGCTGCCGGTGGATCGCCCCGTGTTGCCCATATCACCGATCCGCTCGCCGCGCGAGACTCTTTCGCCTACTTTTACCCGAATGCGTGACAGATGTGCATATCGGGTCTCAAAGCCAAAATCATGCTTAATCTTGATGAGGTTACCATATCCGCCCTGGCGTCCCGCATGGACCACTACACCGTCCGCTGTTGCGTGGATCGCCGTACCCACGGGGCCGGCCCAATCATGGCCTTCGTGCATGCGCCCCCATCGGGGGCCAAACCCGCTTGTGGATCGATAGGACCCGCGCACCGGAAAGCCGAAGGGAAGCTTTTCGGTGGCAATCCGATACAGGTTGAGCGCATCCAAGTGCCCCAAAACCTCATTTGCGCGCTTGGTCATCGGATCTGGTGTGCTATCTCCGCTTGTGGAAAACACAATCGGTGTCATCGGTCCACCCTGGCCGGAATAGCTGCGCCGGACTTGTTCGATAATGCTATCCGTCGGAAGACCGACGGCGCTGAACATCTCGTCGATCGGTGAAAGCGAAGTGGTCACCGCTTCTTCAATTTGACTAAAAATGCGCTCGTTTCGTTGTTCCTCGAGCTTTTGATCCATGGCAGCCCGGTCCATGAATTGTTCCGCTTCTGAAACGTATTCCGACATTTCATCGCGCCGTACTGCCAAATCACCCAAGGCCACGGTCATGAAATCGAGCGTTGTTTCAAGGTCCTCAAGACGCGTGACCTCCGGCTGCTCCGCTTCAGTTTCGGCCAATTCCTCAACAAGTGTCGTTACTTCTGTGCGCGCCTGATCGCGTTCCTGCATGACACCGCTCAGCGTTCCGGCGATGACATCGATACCGGTTTCGAGCTCTTTTCGGCGATTTTCGGAGGCGAGGAGCCGGGACTGCATGGCCGAAACTTCCTCAAGGGCGACAGCAAACCGTTCTTGCGCCGCCGCAGCCTCCCGCGCCCGTGCATCCCGTTCTCCCGCAAGGTCGTTCAAGCGCGCTTCGTAAATCGCTTGCTCCCGGAGCGCCTGTTCGCGCAAATCACCTGCGCCAAGGGAGTGCATCAACAGGATCGCCGACGACACGATAGTCCAGCCAAGGAGCATGGCGCTGCCTGTTACGCCGATGAATTGCGTAAGCGGTGAAAGCCGTATGAACCTTGTTTCCGTGTCCGACCGCAAAAAGAGCCGTTGTTCAGGAAAGGTGCGTTCAATGGCCCCGTGGACCTTAGCCAATAATGATCTTGTCAAGGGTCTGTCCCATTCCCCGGTCGTCTAAGCATGCTCGAGCAAGTCCTGTCCCGACCTGCGCTCAAAGTGTTAACTTCCGCGGAAAACTCAGGCAAGGATGCTGCCTCTTCAGCCTGATAAGCGCGCTTAATGAGCGATTTCCTGCCGAATTCAACCTGTAGCTGTAAGCGGCCAGTAGAAATCGGGCGGCACACCGGCCTCAGCTCGTTTTTCTTCGTTGAATGGCGGTTTCAGACCGCCGTGGAAATAGCGGCGCACTAGTTCGTGAAAGACAGGTTTCGGATCGCGGTTCGCGCGACCGCAAAGGAAATGAAACCATTTCGACCCATATGCGACATGGCCCACTTCCTCGGTGTAGATTGTCTCGAGCGCGGTGACGGCGTGGTTTTCGTCCGCCTTCCGAAAGACCTCAATCATGCCCGGCGTGACATCAAGCCCCCGCGCCTCGAGGACCATGGGCACGACAGCTAGTCTTCCGAGTAGATCGTCCCGGGTGTCTTCCGCAGCGCGCCACATACCGGCATGGGCGGGAAGCGCGCCATAAAAGCTGCCCTTCGCCTCAAGACAGTCAGACATCAAATTGAAATGCTTGGATTCTTCGTCCGCCGCCTTTACCCAGTCGTCATAAAAGCCGACGGGTAACTCAATATGCCCGAACCGCGCGATGATGTCCCAGTGCAAGTCAACGGCGTTCAATTCGATATGCGCGACCGCATGAAGAAGGGCGATACGGCCCTCTGGAGTGCCCGGCTTGCGCTTTGGTACTTCGCGCGGGTCCAGGAGTTCCGGCCGGTCTGGCCGCGCTGGTCGCAAAGGTGGTGATGCCGTACCCACCGGGATATTCTCGCCCGCTTCGCGCGCCTCAAACCATTGCGCTGCATAGGATCGGCTAAGGGCAGTTTTTGCGCGGCCATCTGCGGTGGTCAAAACATCTACTGCCATTTCTGATAAAGAGCGTGTTTTCATTGGCCGCAAGGTACCTTGGGAGTGTTCGAGGGGGCAAAGCCCCATCGGTCACAGGGCGGCAAATGCATCGCAATGCCGGTCATCAAAGCGATTTCACCGCTTCCAAGACCGCGTCGACATGACCCGGCACTTTCACTTTCCGCCACTCCTGAACGACGTTGCCCGACCCATCGATAAGGAAAGTCGCCCGCTCGATGCCCATGTACTTTTTGCCATACATGCTTTTTTCGACCCAAACACCGAACTGTTCGCAAACATCGTTTTCCGCATCTGAGACGAGCGCAATTCCGAGATCGTGCTTTGCGACGAATTTGTCGTGTTTTGCCACGGGGTCTTTCGAGACACCGATGACGACCGCTCCGGCGGCTTCGAAATCACCGACGCTCTCGGTAAATCCAAGCGCTTCCTTGGTGCAACCCGGGGTGTCGTCCTTCGGGTAAAAATATAGCACCACGGATTTGGGACGCATCGCGGACAAGGTGAGGTCTTCTCCACCGTCGCGTGGCAGCGTGAAATCGGGGGCGGCTTGGCCGACAAGGCTCATGGCAATCTCCAGAGGTGACAATGATTCGCCCTGTGTTGTAGGACGGTCCTATGGAAAAGAAAGCCCCGACGGAAACGAAAGAGACTGAGGCCGCAACGCCGCCCAAGCGTCGACGTCGGCGTTTTGGCTTTGCTTCCTTTTTCAGTCTGTGCGTTGCGGGGTTGGTTTTCTTCGTGCTGTCCCTTGCGCTGACGGGCCGCACGGTCGCTGTGCCGACATTTATTCACGACAGAATACTGGCGCAGGTGAATGCCCAATTGAATATGCCTCCTTTGCGGATTGGTGGATCAGAATTTGGGGTCGACCGGCAAGGTGTGCCGCAAATCCTTATGAACAATGTGCAGATTGCGGACGCGGCGGGCGGCGCAGTTGCTCAATTGAACTGGCTTGGGGCGGAACTGTCGTTCGAGCGTATGTTGCGCGGGGAGTTTGCTGCGGAACGCATTTTCTTGACGGGGGCGCAAATTACCGTTCGTCGGACCTCGGACGGTCGTTTTGTGCTTGCAAGCGGTCCGTCCCTCGGCACATCCGACCGGTCAATCGCGGAAATTCTTGCTTTGATCGATAGGGAGATGAGCGCGGGCACTGTCTCTTCGCTAAATGAGATTGTCGCCGCGGGCGTCGTCCTAACCCTCGAAGATGCCCGCAGCGGACGCATCTGGCAGGCGACTAACGCCTCCGCAACCTTGCGGAAAACTGCGGGCGGCTTGTCCCTTTCGATCACATCTGACGTGTTCAACGGCACCGATAATCTTGCCTCGCTTCAAGTGTCACTGAACCGCAGTCGGGTCACCGATCACGTCCAACTTGGGGTCACGGTCGGGAATATGCCTGCGGCGGATATCGCGCTTCAGTCTCCCATTCTTTCGTGGTTGAGCATCCTCGACGCGCCAATTTCGGGTGCGGTGCGGACTGAACTTGATGAAACCGGCGCACTTGTCAGTTTTGCCGGTACGCTCGATATCTCGGAGGGTGCGTTGCGCCCGACCGAGACAGCAGAACCCGTCGCTTTCGAAGCGGCAAAGGCGTATTTTACCTTTGACCCGACACGGCAGCGTATCGACTTCTCCGAAATTAACGTACAGTCTAGCCTAGCTTCCGGGATTGCCACTGGCCATACCTATCTAACGGAATTCAA